>NZ_VWVU01000001.1 GCF_008638365.1 Nocardiopsis quinghaiensis
CGGAGGTGCTCAGGCGTCGTAACGACGGTGAGCTGTTGGTGCTGGTGCACAACAAGTGGCGGTTGCGTGTCATCGAGCGCGACCATCCGGAGTTGTTCATGGAACCACTCCTCGCCGGAGGCGTCGACGAGGGCGTGTGACGTCCTTCGGAACGCTTCGGCGGGTACCGCCACCGGTGCCCGCCGTCCTTTCCGGCAAAGCACGCCCGCCCTGTTTACTCGGGGTGAATGCCGATAACCCTTTGTCGATGCCGATCGCGGTTCCCGCGAATTGGACGACGGCCGCCGCGCCGGGCGGGCTCCGCGCGGACGGCGTGTGAACTCTCGTGCCCCACGCACAGACTGTTGCCACGACGGGCCCGACCCGATGGGTCCGGAGGGGTCGCGGCACCCCCGGGCCCCGGGCAGAGGCCAATGTCACCGGCTGTCGGGTACCCCGTGCCGACCCCCGTGATCAGGGCGAAGGTACTCTGGGAGAAGGCCACTAGGGCGCGTTCGGGCACCTGGCCGCACCGGGCTCCGTCCGGCTCTGTCCACTTCTGTGAAGGACGGCCGGAAGGGGCGGGTTCGTGTCGGGTGGTGAGGTGCTCAGGGGACCGGAGCAGGAGGCAGGGCGGTGTCGGGTGGACCCCCGGCGCCGTTCATGATGTCTCAGGGCGATCACGGAGTAATCGACGGCTGGCAAAGTTTGTAAATCTTCACCTTGCGGTAATTCTGCTCACATCTGGGTATGTGTTGCATGTCACCTGTTCGTGAATCGGTGAAACTTATATGCTTTTGCTTAACTGTCGTTTAACAAAACAGAACAATAACGAGTGAAGCAGGAACGTGGCGGCGGACCGCCCCGCGTCTGACGCATCTCACGTATCCCCCGCCTGGAAAGGTTGACCTCGGGCATGAGCGAAGACGACAAAGAGCGCACGGTGGAGCTCCACTACGAGGGCGGCGTGCTGAAGCTGCCGGTGTTCACCGGTACCGAGGGTGAACGCACCATCGAGCTGAAGACCCTCCTGGGGTCGACCGGCATGACGACCCTGGACCCGGGGTTCAGCAACACCGCTTCGTGTAGCTCGAAGATCACCTACATCGACGGGGACGCCGGGATCCTGCGCTACCGCGGGTACCCGATCGAGGACCTCGCCGTGGGCGCGACCTTCCTGGAGGTCGCCTATCTGGTGATCTACGGCGAGCTGCCCGAGCCGGACCAGCTCAAGGAGTTCTCCGACAAGCTGCGCGAGAACGCCGACATCCCGGCCGAAATGGGCGCGCTCATCGACGCGATGCCCCGCAACGGCCACCCCATGGCACTGACGGCCAGCGCCGTGAACACCCTCGCCGCCTACTACGACGACAGCGTCGACCCCGGTGACGAGGACCAGGTCGAGCTCGCCACGATCCGGCTGTTGGCCAAGCTGCCGACGATCGCGGCGCGCATCTACCGCAACTCCATCGGCGAGAAGCCGATCAGCCCGGACAGCTCGCTCGACTACGTCGACAACTTCATCCGGATGACCTTCGGCGACACCCACGCAGACAGCGAGCTCGGCGACCTGTTCAACCAGGCCGTGGGCATGCTGCTGGTCCTGCACGCCGACCACGAGCTGAACTGCTCCACCGCGACGGTGCGCGTCGTCGGTTCCGCCAAGGCCGACATCTACGCCAGCATCGCCTCGGGCCTCAACGCGCTCTCCGGCCCGTCCCACGGCGGCGCCAACCAGGCCGTGCTGGAGATGCTGGAGCAGATCCGCGACTCGGGCATCTCCATCGAGGACTTCCTGGAGCGGGTCAAGGCCCGCGAGATGCGCCTCATGGGCTTCGGCCACCGGGTCTACAAGAACTTCGACCCGCGCAGCAAGGAGATCAAGGTTCTGGCCAGCCAGATCCTCGACCGGGACGACAACCCCGACGAGCTGTTCGCGCTCGCCCTCAAGCTCGAGGCCGCGGCGCTCGCCGACCCCTACTTCACGGAGCGCAAGCTCTACCCGAACGTCGACTTCTACACCGGCGTCATCTACCGCACCATGGGCTTCCCGAACAACATGTTCACCGCGTTGTTCGCCATCGGCCGCCTGCCCGGCTGGGTCGCCCACTACCGCGAGCAGCTGCACGACCCGGCCTTCCGGATCGCGCGCCCGCGCCAGCACTACGTCGGCGCCTCCGAGCGTCGGCTCCCCGGCCAGGAGTAACCCTCCCGGAGAACACCGAGAGCGCCCGCCCGCGTCACCGACGGGGCGGGCGCTCTCGTGTCCTCCCCCGTCGTCCGCTGTTGGGCGCCGGACACGGCGGGTACCACCCGTACCAGGACACCTACGGGCGGTCCCGTCTTTTGCCGCGTTTTGCGATCAGCTGCCCCCGCCGTGCGACTCCGGGGGAAGGGGGCAGGGTACGGCCCCGGACAGGGCCGTGGAGGGAGGCGACGATGGTCCGGTACGCGTTGGCCGGCGACCTGCTCGACGAGTTGAGCCGGAGCTGGTGGCTGGTGGTCCTCCGAGGAGTCGCCGCCGTCCTCTTCGGCGTGGTCGCGCTGGTCTGGCCGGAGAAGACCCTGGTGGTCCTGGCGGTCGTCTTCGGCGTCTACGCGCTGGCCGACGGCGCCGCCCTGGGATACGCCGCCTACCGAGCGGCACGGGGTAACCGCGCCTCCCTGGCCGTGCAGGCGGTCATCGGCGTCATCATGGGTCTGACCGCGCTGGTCTGGCCGGTCGTGGCGATCGTCGCCCTGGTGTTCGTCATCGGTGTCTGGGCGGTGGCCACCGGCGTCGCCGAGATCATCACCGCCATCCGCCTGCGCGCGCACATCAGCTCCGAGTGGCTGCTGATCTTCGTGGGAGCCCTCTCGATCGTCTTCGGCCTGCTGCTGTGGTTCTGGCCACTGGAGGGCGCGCAGGCCATCATGTTCGTGATCGCGATGTACGCCGTCGTCTTCGGTGCGGCGATGGCGGTGGCCGGGTTCCGCCTCCGCGGCGCCGCCGACGCCTTCCCGGGCCCGGAGGGAGGGGCCTTCGACGACCTCCGTGACCCAGACGAACCGGCGGGGGGAGGGTCCACCAGGACCTACGAGGAACTTCGCGGCGACGGTGACCGGGAGGACGGGGACGAGACCTCCGGGCGGGGCCGTCACCGGACTCCGGGGGAGGACGAGGGGGATCCCGGCCACCCCGACGAGCGGCGTTAGGGCGCGTCCCGCCGAACTCGTCCCGGCCGTGCCCCGCGTGCCCCCGGGCCGCGGATAGCATGAGGCCATGTGCTTCCTCCAGATCTACGGCTAGAGGCAGGCGTCCCCGACGCCGCGCGCACCCGCCCCGCCCGGGGCCGGTGCCCCTCAGCCCTACCCGTGGACACCTCGTTCTGGAGAATCAGCGATGACCCGTCGCGCCCACATCGCCATGGTCGGCACGCCCGCCGTGAGCCACACCCTGCCCAGCCTGGAGATCATCCGCGAACTGGTGAACCGGGGACACCGCCTCACCTACGCCAACGATCCCGTGCTGGCCGACATGATCACCGGTGCCGGCGCCGAACTCGTCCCGTACGCCACCACCCTGCCCACCGGGGACGAGGAGTGGCCGGACGACCCGATCGCGGGGATGGACGTCTTCCTGGACGAGGCGATCGCCCAACTGCCCGTCCTGCGGGCCGCCTACGACGCCGACCGCCCCGACCTGTTCCTGTACGACATCTCGGGATACGCCGCCCGGGTCCTCGGTATCGGCTGGGGCATCCCGTCCGTGCAGCTCTCACCCGCCTACGTGGCCTGGGGGGACTACGGCGACACCGTCATGGAGGAACTGCGCGCCCTGCCCGGAGCGGAGGAGCACTTCGGGAAGATGGAGGCCTGGCTGGCCGACAACGGTGTCACCGGCCTGGACCACACCTCCTTCGTCGCCCGCCCGGAGCGGTCGCTGGCGATGATCCCGCGCGAGATGCAGCCGTTCGCCGACACCGTGGCCGACACGGTCACCTTCGTCGGGCCGTGCCTCGGGGAGCGGGTCGACCAGGGGGAGTGGAACCGTCCGGTGGACGCGGGGAAGGTCCTGCTGGTCTCCCTGGGATCGGCCTACACCAACCAGCCGGGGTTCTACCGCGAGTGCCTGAGGGCCTTCGGCGACCTGCCCGGGTGGCACGTGGTGCTGCAGACCGGCAAGTACGTGGACCCCGCCGAGCTGGGGGAGGTCCCCGCCAACGTCGAGACGCACTCCTGGGTGCCGCAGCTGGCCGTCCTGCGCCAGGCCGACGCCTTCGTCACCCACGCCGGGATGGGGGGCTCCAGCGAGGGCCTGTACAGCGGTGTCCCGATGATCGCCGTCCCGCAGGCCGTCGACCAGTTCGGCAACGCCGACCGCCTGGAGGAGCTCGGCGTCGCCCGGCGGATCGACACCGCGGACGCCACCGCGGACCGGCTGCGCTCGACGCTGCTGGAGCTGGCCTCCGATCCGGAGGCCGCCCGAAGACTGGCCGAAATCAGTGCCCGGCTCCAGGCCGGCGGCACCTCCTACGCGGCCGACCTGATCGAGGCGGAACTGCCCGGTTAGCCGGAAAGCACCGACCCGCTCCCCCTCCGGTGCGCCGTGTCCGAGGACGCGGCGCACCGGCCCCATGCTCCGGACACGCACCGGAACACCCGCCCACACCCCGCGGAGGGACTATGGACCACCTCGTCGTCGTCACCGGAGGCCCGGGTTCGGGCAAGACCACCCTGCTCGACCACCTGGCCGCGCTCGGGTACGCGCGCACCACGGAGGCCGGACGGGCGATCATCCGCGACCAGAGGGAGATCGGCGGCCGCGGTCTGGCCTGGCGCGACGACGACCTGTTCGCCGAGCTCATGCTCGCGTGGGAGATACGCACCCACCGCGAGGCCGCCGCCCTGCCCGGGCCGGTCTTCTGCGACCGGGGCGTCCCCGACCTGGTCGGCTACTTCCTGCTGCGCGGCCTGCCGGTCCCGGAGCACGTCACCGAGGCGGCCCGCAGGTTCCGGTACCACCGCAGGGTGTTCGTCGCCCCGCCGTGGCCGGAGATCTTCACCGGCGACGCCGAACGCCACCAGTCCCCGGAGGAGGCCGAGCGCACGTACCGGGCGATGGTCGAGGCCTACCCGGCGTGCGGCTACGAGCCGGTGGAACTGCCGCGCGTTCCGGTCGCCGAGCGAGCCCGCTTCATCCTGTCCCATATGCCCCGAGGCACACGCGAGCACCAGCACAGGACGGGCGGAATGTGACTCCTGTGGCTGGGAGAGACCTCTGTTATGTCACGGTGCCTGTGTTCCACAAACAGGGCATATGTGGCCGGTCGTGGCCGCGAACCGCGCTTTCCCTTGTGGTTCCCGTGGGTCGACGCCAGACTCTTGTCTAGGTAAAGGAACGTTGACCGTTCGCGCCCGAGACGGGCGCGGGACCGAGGACGCCGGAAGGAATGCGGTAGGTGGCCAGCGCGTCTGGGGCGAACACGCCGCCCATGAGCTGGGAGGGCATCGACCACGCGCTCAACCGTGTGCGCGGGGAGGCCGACCGGATCGCCCTCGACCTCGCCGACCTGGACGGCCACGTCGGCCACCGGATGCTCCGGGGAGCCGACCTCGCCGGACGCACCCGGCTGCGCTGGGAACACGCCAGCGAGCACATCCACAGCCTGTGGGCGGTCTACGAAGTGTTCCGCCGCGTCGTCGACCGGACCCGGGAACTCCGTGTCTCCGGAGGCGGCGGCCCCGACGACCAGGCCCTCCTGACCTCCCTGCTCAACGGCGCCTCCGTGCCGTTGCCCGCGAGGGAGGTCCCGCCGCGCGAGCGCGGACCGCTCCACACCGAGAGGGAGCCCACCACCCTCGCCGCCGCCGTCGCCCGCATGACGGCCGACTACGAGGAGGCCACCGAGGTCATCTCGGCCGTCGAGACGGCCTGGGACGTCCTCCACCCGCGCCTGGCCGGGCTCGACGCGATGTGGCGCGATATCTGCACCTTCTCCGACCTGGTCGAACTCGGTGAGGACGAGCACGAGTCCCTGCGTGCCGACCTGGACGCGGCGGGCACCACCGTGCGGTGCGATCCCCTCTCGCTCGTCGAGGACGGGCGTGTGGACACCTCCTCCCTCGAACGGCTGCGCCTGCGGCTGGAGCGCGTACGCGGCGAACTCCGCGACGCCCTGCGCATGCGCGACTCCTACACCGAGAGCGTCGAGCGGCTCCGCTCCGCCGTCGACGACGTCGGCGAGGTCCTCGCCCGCGTCCGTCGACTGCGCGATCAGGTGGTCGCCAAGATCTCCTCGCCCTCCGCGATCGACGTTCCCGACCCCGTCCCCGAGCTGCGGGCCGGTGTCGCGGACATGGACGCCCTGCGCTCCCGGAGCCGGTGGCGCGAACTCGGCGCGCGCTTCGGTGAACTGCAGCGCGCCGTCCACGGGGCCGCCGACGACGCGCGCGAGCGCGAGGCCAACCTCACCGGACTCCTGGAGCGCCGTGCCGAACTCCGCGGCCGCCTGGACGCCTACCGGGCCCGCGCGGCCCGGCTCGGGATCGCCGAGGACGCGAGGCTGGTCGGACTCCACCGTGCGGCGCACTGGGAGCTGTGGACCGCCCCCTGCGATCTACGCGCGGCCACGGCGGCCCTGTCCTCGTACCAGCGCGCGCTCCAGGAACTCGGCGGGACCGGCCCCCCTGTGAACGGAACCGCACCGGGCCCGGGCGCATCAGACGGTGAGAGCGATGGTGGTGTGAGCAGATGACCAAGTGCACGGACCCCGGCTGCCACGGCCTGGTCGAGGACGGCTTCTGCGGCGTGTGCGGACCGGCCCCCGTGGACGCGGGGCCCCCGCCGGCCCTGACCACCCCCCGGCAGGCCCTCCCGGAGCCCGGTGCGGGCCCGCGGAGGCCGTCCCGCCCCTCCGCCCCGAAGGCCCCGCACGGGGGCCGGGACGAGGCACCCGACCAGTGGCCGTCCTCCAGCCCTCCGGGCCGGGACCCCGCCGGCGGAGATCCGGTGCACTCCCATCCCGTCTCCGGCGGTGTCAGGCTCTCGGGGCGCTCCGGTCCCGGCAGCGTCTCCGGCACCGCGGGCACCGGTGCCGGCGGCGGGAGCGCGGGTCGCGGCAGCCGCCGCTCCTCGCGCGGCATGCTCGGTATGGGCATGGTCCAGGTGCCCTTCGTCCCCTACCGGGACCCGGCCGAAGCCGTCATGGTCAATCCCGTCGTCGCGGAGAAGAACCGCTTCTGCGGCAACTGCGGCGAGAGGGTCGGCCGCACCCGGGACGACCAGCCCGGTCGCACCGAGGGTTTCTGCCGCAAGTGCGGGACCCAGTTCTCCTTCACCCCCAAACTCTCCCCCGGCGACATGGTCGGCGGACAGTACGAGGTGCTCGGCTGCCTGGCCCACGGCGGTCTCGGCTGGATCTACCTGGCCCGCGACCGCAACGTCAACGACCGCTGGGTGGTCCTCAAGGGCCTGCTCAACGCCGGTGACGCCGAGGCGCACAAGGCGGCCGCGGCGGAGCGCGCGTTCCTCTCCAAGGTCGAGCACCCCAACATCGTCAAGATCATCAACTTCTCCCAGCACCCGGATCCGCGCACGGGCATCCCCGGCGGCCACATCGTCATGGAGTACGTGGGGGGCAAGTCCCTGCGTGAGCTGCTCACCGAGCGCCGTGAGGACGGCCCCGACGCGGTCCTGCCCCCGGAGCAGGTCATCGCCTACGGCCTGGAGGCCCTGCGCGCCCTGGGCCACCTCCACTCCAAGGGCCTGCTCTACTGCGACTTCAAACCCGACAACGTCATCCAGAGCGAGGAGCAGATCAAGCTCATCGACCTGGGCGGCGTGCGACACATGGACGACACCGCCAGTCCCGTCTACACCACCCCCGGCTACCGGGTGCCCGAGGACGAGCTGCGCGATCCCGGCCCCACCGTCAGCGCCGACCTGTACTCGGTGGGCCGCGCCCTGGCCGTGCTCAGCTTCCGCTTCGGCTTCACGCGCGAGCACCCGCACAGCATCCCGCCGCGCGAGACGGTGCCGCTGCTCCAGCGCCACGAGTCCTTCGACCGGCTGCTGCGCCGCTCCACCCACGCCGAGCCCGAGTTGCGCTTCCACGACGCCGACGACATGGCCGACCAGCTCACCGGGGTGCTGCGCGAGGTCCTCTCCGACACGGAGGGCGTACCGCACCCGGCCGCCTCCACCCTCTTCGGCGGTGAGAACTCCGCGATCGGCCGCGACCTTGGCGCCCACAACGCCGACCGCATGCTCGCACCGCCCCCGCCCACCGAGGCGGCGGCACTGCTGCCCGCGCCCCTCATCGACCAGAACGACCCGGCCGCCCAGTACCTGCACGGCTTCCACACACTCTCCCCCGAGGAACTCGTCCCCGCGCTGCGCTCCATGCCCGAGCCCACGCCCGAGACCCTGCTGATGCTGGCCCGGGCGCTCATCAACGCCGGCCGACACGGCGAGGCCATGGACGCCCTCCAGCAGTTCAGCGTGGCCGTGCCCGGGGACTGGCGCACCATGTGGTACCTGGCGGTGGCCGAGCTGAGCACCGGCCGGTTCCGCGAGGCCCGTGACCACTTCGACGAGCTGTACGACCACCTGCCCGGTGAGGCCGCGCCCAAGCTGGGGCTGGCCCTGGCCTGCGAGCGGACCGGCGAGCACGTGACCGCCGCCCGCCAGTTCCAGACGGTCTGGGGAACCGACCACTCCTTCGTCAGCGCCGCGTTCGGTCTGGCCCGGATCCGCCTCGCCCAGGGGAGCCGGGCCGAGGCCATCGCCGTCCTGGACACGGTCCCGGCACTGTCCAGCCTCCACGTCCACGCCCAGACCGCGCTGATCGCCGTGCTCGCGACCCGGTACCACGGCACGGACGCCGCCGACCTCGTGCGGGCTGGACGCCGCCTGGAGCGGATCGGCCTGGACAGCGAGTCGGCCGACCGACTGGCCGCCCGGGTACTGGAGTCGGCCCTGGACTGGCTCCACGCGGGAGGCGGGGCCCCGGGCGGGGAGGGACTGCTCGGCGGCCCGCTCACGGAGGAGGGCGTGCGGACCAACCTGGAACGCCGCTACCGTGCTCTGGCCCAGCGCGCCACCGCGCGTTCGGAACGCTACGAACTCATCGACAGGGCCAACTCCCTACGCCCCGTGACGCTGCTGTGAGGAACGAGGGAACGGCGATGACCAAGGTGCGGATCTGCCCTGCCTGCTCGGACAGGGCGGCTGCGGGAGACGTCTTCTGCGAGGGGTGCGGCCGCGCCCTCCCCGAGGACGCCGTGACCGTGCCCGCGGAGCACCCCGACTCGGTGCCCACGGCTCCGCAGGCGAGCATGTCCGGCGAGGTACCGTCCGGCGACTCCGCCGGGGAGGTGTCCGACGCCGGCGCACGTCCGGGTCTGGTTCCGGACGAGGGCGCCCCCACCGCACCGCAGGTGAGCCTGAAAGCGGTGCCGGACGAACGCCCGGGCCTGGTCCCGACGGACGGCGCCCCGACGGCTCCGCAGGTGAGCCTGGCCGACCCCCTCGCCACCCGGAGCGACCCGGTACCGCCCACCGACCCCGGACTGTGCGTGTGGTGCCCCGGCAGGGTCAGTGACGGCTACTGCGAGAAGTGCGGCCTCCTCCAGCCCACCGGCCGCGACCACGTCGAGGTGCGTACGCACGCCGCCGTCGGCGTCAGCGACCGGGGACTGCGGCACAGGCGCAACGAGGACGCCATGGCGATCCGCGTGATCGACGCCGAGGCCCCCCGCGCGCCCGGCGCGGTCTGCGCGGTGGTCTGCGACGGTGTCTCCAGCTCACCGCGCTCGGACGAGGCCTCCCGGGTCGCCGCCGAGACCGGCGTGTCGGTCCTGGCGGAGCGGGTAAGCGGGGGCGCCGACCCCCGCGAGGCCACCGGGGCGGCGATGACCAGGGCCGCGGAGGCGGTCGCCGGGATCGCCGACTCGGCCAGCTCCGCACCCGCCTGCACCTTCGTGTCCGCGGTGGTCGACCCCGCCACGGGCACCGTCACCGTCGGCTGGGTCGGCGACAGCCGCGCCTACTGGCTCTCCGGCGGCCCCGCCGCCAGCGCGTCCGCCCTCCTGACCAAGGACGACTCCTGGAGCGAGGCGATGGTGCAGATGGGCACCCTCTCCCGGGAGGAGGCGATGCGCTCGGCCAACGCCCACGCCCTCATCGCGTGGATGGGCGCGGACTCCGGCGAGATCGACGCGCACATCTCCACCGTCACCCCGACCGGTCCCGGCGCCGTCGTGCTGTGCAGCGACGGCCTGTGGAACTACTACCCCGAGGCGCAGGCCCTGACCGACGCCGTCCCCGGGGCGGGCGCCAGGCCCCGCGACGCCGCCCGCGCCTACGTCGGCCTCGCCCTCCAGGCGGGCGGCAAGGACAACATCACCGTCGTCGTCGTTCCCGTGCCTCCAGGGGGCTCCCGTGTCGAACACGACTGACCGTGCCGCCACCACGCGGCTCGGCCGCGCCGCCGCACCCGCCCACGAGTCGGGCGACGAGGAGACCGCGAGGCTCCTCGGCAGGGTCGTCGACGTGGTCGCCCCCGTGACCGGAACCGTCCGGCTCAAGCCCGGTGCCGACAAGGCCGACGGGACGGTCCCGGACACCGACTCGACCCGGACCGTACGGACCCGGCCCCGACCCCGACAGGGCGGGCCGGACACCGGCGGTGCCCCCGTACCCGGGTAGGAGGGACCCATGCCGAGTTGCCCTTCCGGGCACCGCTCCACGGCGACCGACTTCTGCGACGTCTGCGGACTGCGCCTCCGGACCCGCCCCCCGACGCCGCCGCCCCCGTCACACCGGCATCCGACCCCGCCGACCCCGCCCCTGTCCCCGGTGCGGCCCCCCGCGCCGCGCCGCCCGCCGGGCGCGCCCAGGGGAGGCCCCTGTCCCGAGTGCGGCACCTCCAGGGCGGGCCGGTTCTGCGAGGAGTGCGGGTACGACTTCGTCTCGCAGTCCGGAGGCCACCAGCACGGGCGCTCCGGGCCGGGAGGCGCACCGGCCGGGGCGCACTGGCGCGCGATCGTGGCCGCCGACCCCGCGTACTACCAGTACATGGTCGACCAGGGCATGCTCGACGCCACCCGGATCTCCTTCCCCGCGGGCGGTGCGCAGCGCCGGGTGGCGCTCACGGGCGACCGTGTGCACATCGGGCGGCGCAGCGCCTCCCGCGGCTTCACCCCCGAGATCGACCTGGGCGGACCCGGCGGTGACCCCGCGATCTCCCACATCCACGCGGTCCTGATCGCCAGGCCCGGCGACACCTGGACACTCCTCGACCCGGGATCGACCAACGGCACCACGATCAACGGGACCGCCGATCCCATCGCCCCCAACGTGGAGGTTCCCCTGCATGACAGTGACCGGATCTACGTCGGCGCATGGACCGTCATCATCCTCCAGAAGGGGTGAGCCCCGTTGACGCCCCCCGACTCCGACCAGGCGCGGCGGTCCGGGACCGGGCGGACCGGCATGAGCGAACGGGGGACCCGGGCCCGCCGCTGGCGGGGCACCACCCCGGCCCGGGTGCGGCTGCTGACCCTGACGTGCGTGGTGGCGGTCGCCGGACTGTTCGGTTCGGCGGCCTTCACCCTCAACCAGGCCCGCGACGGCCTCAGCGTGCTCGGGGACGACGCCGGGCCTCAGGCCATGGCGACCACCAAGCTGTACCTGGCGCTCGCCGACATGGACGCCCGTGTGGCCGACGTGCTGCTCATGGGCACCGACCACGAACTCGGCTCGGGCCGCGAGGACGCCCTGGAACGGTACGGGAACAGTCGGGCACGGGCCAACGAGGCCCTGCTGCAGGCGGCCTCGCTGACCGAGGGCGACACCGTGGAGAAGAAGAACATCCGGGCGGTCCTGGACGGGGTGGGTGCCTACGAGCAGTTGGCCGCCGAGGCGCGGCTGCTCAACGACGAGGCGCAGGCCCCGCCCGGACGGGTGGACGAAGCCGCCCTGGAGCCGTACCGCCGGGCCACGCGAATGATGCACACCGAGCTGCTTCCCAAGGCGTTCAACCTGGGGCTGGACTCGTCGGCGATCGTGCGCGCCAACCACGAGGAGCGGCAGGAGGCCGTCGGGCTCGGCCTGCTGTGGGTCGGCGCGGTCGGGGCGGTGGCGGTCGCCGCGCTGCTCGGACTCCAGCTGTACCTGCGTGCGCGGTTCCGCCGACGGGTCAGCGTCCCGCTGGCGGCGGCCACGGCGGGCACCGTCCTGCTCACCGCGGGGGTGACCCTCGCCCTGTTCGCCAGCGGTGACCACCAGCGTGACGCCAAGGAGGAGGGCCTGGACGCGGCCATGGCGCTGTCCCGGGCCGGGGCGATCGTCACCGACATGCAGGCGGACGAGAGCCGGTACCTGGTCGACCGGGAGATGGCCGACAACTACCAGCAGGTGTACCTGGAGCGGGCCCAGCAGGTGCTGTTCCGCCCCGCGAGCAACCTGGAGGCCTACTACGAGGCCATCGACGAGGTGGCCGCCGCCTACCCGGACCTGCCGGGGACGGACGGATCCGACCCCGACGACCCGGGCACGCTCGGTTACCTGGGGCAGAACGCCCAGGACGCGCTGCTGCCCGGCCAGGAGGACGCGCTCGCCGGAGTGCTGGAGTCCTACAACGCCCTCCAGAACGAGGACCGGGCACTGCGCTCGGCGGCGGGGAGCGGTGACCTTGCCGGGGCACTGGACATCCGCATGGGCATCGCGCACACCGAGGACGGTGCCTTCCAGGCCTACGAGACCGCGTTGGAGGAGCTGACCGGCCTGCACGTGGGCGCGTTCACCGAGGGGATCGAGCGCGGTGACGCGGTGCTCGCCCCCTGGACGTGGCTGCTGCCCGTGGGGGCGCTTCTCCTGCTCGTGCTCGTCGTGCTCGGGGTCCGTCCCCGACTGGCCGAGTACCGCTGACACCCGAGAGCACACCGAAGGCTCCGAGAGACAAGGAACAGGCCGATGAGGTTTCGCCACCGCCGCACCGCCGCCGCAGCCGCCCTGGCCGCCGTCGCGGTCTTCGGGCTGCCCGCCTGCTCAGCGGTGCTGGGAGAGGAGGAGTCGCTGGTCGACGCGGCCTCGATGACCGTCGGGGTCAAGACCGACCAGCCCGGACTGGGGCTGGACGACGGCGACGGCGGCATCACGGGCTTCGACGTGGACGTGGCCCTCTACATCGCGGACAAGCTCGGAGTGCCCGCCGATGACGTGGAGTTCACCGGCGTCACCTCCGCCGAGCGCGAGGAGAAACTGATCAGCGGTGAGGTGGACATGGTCGTGGCCACCTACTCCATCACCCCCGTCCGCAAGACCCAGGTGACCTTCGGCGGCCCCTACTACGTCGCCAAACAGGATGTGCTGGTACGTGCCGAGGACACCGACATCCGGGGCGTGCGCGATCTGGAGGGCCGCAGCGTCTGCCAGGGCGAGGGCTCCTACTCCGCCGTACGCATCACCGAGGGCCTCGGCATCGACGTCCAGAAGACGGAGGCGCCCAGTTACAGCGCCTGCATCGACTCCCTCCGCGAGGGCGACGTGGACGCCGTCTCCACCGACAACCTCATCCTGGCCGGATTCCTCGCCGAGGACCCCTCCGCCTTCCGCTTCGTCAACAACCCCTTCACCGACGAGAAGTACGGCGTCGGCCTGCCGTACGGCGACGTCCGCGCCTGCGAGGCCGTCAACAAGGCCATCAGCGAGATGTACCAGGACGGCACGGCCCAGGAGTTCCTGGAGACCTGGTTCGGCGAGACCGACCTCCAGGTGGTGACGAGCGTGCCCCAGTTCGAGGGGTGCGTCTGAGCGGGACCGGGTGTGCCCGTGGGAACGGCGGTGGAGAAGGGGAACGGCCGGTGGGGCCGGAGCCGTGGCCGGGATCGGCCGGGTGGCCTCCGGGGAACCTGAGGTGTGGTCTGAGCGGGGTGTATGGCGGATACTGAGTCTTCACGGAGCAACGCAACGCGGGGGGTACAGGATAGGAGCGGTCCGTTGACCATCGTCGAGTTCCTGAACGCGCGTCTGGACGAGGACGAGCGCGCGTCGAAGGCGGCTCCCGCGGGAGCGCGCGGCCGGGACCGGGCACTGGCAGAGGTCGCGGCCAAACGCAGGATCGTCCGTGGATACGCCGAAGCCCACCGCGCGGGTATGCGCAGTCTCGAACCGGTTCTGGCCCCCGGCACCCACTCCTCCCGGCCCCGGCCCAACCCCGGTCCGCCCGCCGACGGCGGTGACCCCTGGTCGGGACTGCTGGCCTGGCGGCTGGCGGTGAAGTACCTGGCAGCGGTCTACCGCACCCATCCCGAGTACGACGAGTCCTGGGAGGTGTAGGGCCGTCCGCGCTGCCGCCCTCCCCGCCGATCAGGGACACCGTCTCCTTCAGGGCCGTTGAGAGCGACCGGTCGGGAAAAGGGGGCGCAGGCACGCGGGTATCACCGGGGCAGTTCGAGGAGCCCGTCCACCGTCTCGGCGAGATCCCGGCCGGAGACGTCCGGTGGGGCGAAGGCCGACGGGAAGCGCCCCTCCAGGTGGGAGGACCAGCCGGTCACCAGACGCGCGGTCCTCGCCCCGGCGACGTCCCAGCCGTGCGCGGTGACCAGGGCCAGCCGCTCCGGGGAGACCTCCAGGGACCGTGCGGCGGCGCGGTAGGCGCCGGGCATCGGCTTCCACCTGCCGGCGGGGTGTACGGCCAGCACGTCCTCCACCAGGTCCAGCAGACCGGCGCGCTCCAGCAGCGTCCGGGGCAGGAGGCCGTCGTGGTTGCTCAGGGTCGCCACCCTCAGCCCGGCCTCGCGTGCGGCGAGCAGGGCGGCGGCCGCCTCGGGGCGGGGATCGAGTCCGGCCATGCCCGCGATGACGGCGTCCTCGGCCGACGGGGCGATCTGGTGGCCCGTGATGTCCCTCAGCGTGCCTCGGGCCACGTCCTCGAAGGACCGGTCGCCCGGGGAGGGGCCGTCGGGGGCGTCACCGCTCGTCAGGGTCAGGGCGAACGAGTCCCGCAGCAGGTGGGCCGACCAGCGGGGCATGAGCACCCGGGGGATGCCGGCCTCCCGGAACCGCCACTCCAGGGGCGCCAGCGGGAAGAGGGTTTCGAGGACGTCGAAGACGAGAGCGGACGGACGGAGCAGCCGGCCGGCGGGGCGTTCGGGCATGGGTTCGACTCCAGGGGGCGAGGGGGTACCCACACGGGTTCCTACCCGCACACGGAGCCTCCAGCGCTTCCCTCCTCGCCTGGCCCGGGAACTCCGTCCGCGCCCGTCGCCGCGGTCAGGGGTTCAGGCGGGGAATCTGCTCGACCGCCCACGGGCTCAGCAGCGCGGGGGTCCGCTCGGCGACCGCCACCAGGTCCGACCACTCCACCCACGTGTGCTCGGCGACCTCCGCCGGGTCCGGGACCGGGTCCCCCGCCGCGCGGGCCCAGAACACCGGGCAGAACTCGTTCTCCACGATCCCCTCCGCCGACACCGCCCGGTACCGGAAGTCGGGCAGCGCGGGCCGCACCTCCGTGACGTCCATCCCCAGCTCCTGCGCGACCCGGCGGCGCACGGCCTCCCCCAGGTCCTCGTCGGGGGAGGGGTGGCCGCAGCAGCTGTTCGTCCACACCCCCGGCCAGGTGGTCTTGCCGAGGGCCCGGCGGGTGATCAGCACCCGCCCGTCCGCGGCCAGGACGTAGCAGGAGAACGCCAGGTGCAGAGGGGTGTCCTCGGTGTGCACCGTCGCCTTGTCGGCGACGCCCACGCGCCGGTACTCCTCGTCGAGCAGCACCACGAACTCGCGTGGGGAACCGGTGTTCGTCGTGGCGGCCGTCGGTTGGATCACGGGACTCCCCCTACCAGTGGGGTCCTCGGACCCCACGCGTCATCTGCTTGGTCTCTATGGTCACCTGTCACGTGCACCGGTTCGTGCCCCAGGTGGTGTCCGGATACGCATAAGGTTCTGATGGCCCCGAACCCGGAGCACGCTGTTCTCCGGGCAGACCAGGACGCCGGTGGCACCGGAACCTCGGAGTGGCGGGGGCGGTAGGAGACAACGGCCGCGACAACGGCGGCAGCGGTGCGGCGGCAGCGCGGCGGCGGAGTGGTGACGGACACGATGACGGACACGGACCTGGAGAGACAGCCGGAGACCCCGGCGGAGGCGCGGACGGAGCCGGCGGAGGGCATCGACCCCGACCGGCTGGCCGTGTGTCTGGACGTGCTCTCCCGTGCGGGCGACCTGCCCAGCGACCACCCGGACTCGGCGGCTCTGCAGCGGGCCACCGCCGGGCTGTTCAAGAAGGTCAAGGAACAGCGCCGCAAGGAGCGTCAGGCCAGGCAGAGGGCCCACGACAGAGCCGTGTTCGCGGCCACCGCCACCGCGGCGCCCGACCGGATCGACGACGAGACCAGCGGCCGTGCCCTCACCAGCGGGAGCAGCGGCGCCCTCGCGGGCGTGCTGAGCAAGGCCAGGTCCTGCTACGTCTGCAAGGGGAGGTACCGGGAGGTCGACGCCTTCTACCACCAGCTGTGCCCGACGTGCGCGGCGTTCAACAGGGAGCGCCGGGGCGCCCGCACCGACCTGACCGGCCGACGGGCCCTGCTCACCGGCGGCCGAGCGAAGATCGGCATGTACATCGCCCTCCGGCTGCTGCGGGACGGCGCGCACACCACCATCACCACGCGGTTCCCGAACGACGCGGTGCGCCGTTTCGCCGCGATGCCCGACAGCGCCGAGTGGCTGCACCGGCTGCGGGTGGTGGGTGTCGACCTGCGCGACCCCGCACAGGTGGTGCGGCTGGCCGACTCGGTGGCCGAACAGGGGCCGCTGGACGTTCTCGTCAACAACGCCGCGCAGACGGTGCGCAGGGCGCCGGGTTCGTACGGGCCGCTGCTGGAGGCCGAGGCCGAACCGCTCACGGGGGAGGGACTGCCGGAGCCGTTGGTCCTCGGCGGTGTGCGTCCGCGCGCGCTGGAGGACGCTCCGACCGGAAGCATGAGCGGAGCCGCCCCGGACACGGCCGGGCCCGCCCTGACGCGGCACGCGCTCACCCCGCGGATGCTCGCGTCGCTGGCGCTGACCACGGGATCGGCGTCGATGGAGAAGGTGCGCGCCGGGACGGCGATCGACGCGGGCGGACTGGTCCCCGACCTCACGCCGGTGAACAGCTGGACGCAGCGGGTCGGTGAGATCGACCCCGTCGAGATGCTGGAGGTGCAGCTGTGCAACGTGAGCGCACCGTTCCTGCTGGTGGACCGGTTGCGTCCGGCCCTGGCCGCGTCCCCCGCACGCCGTACCTACATCGTGAACGTGTCGGCGATGGAGGGGGTGTTCGGGCGCGGTTACAAGGGCGCGGGGCATCCCCACACGAACATGGCCAAGGCCGCCCTGAACATGCTCACCCGTACCAGCGCCCAGGAGATGATGGAGTCCGACGGCATCCTGATGACCAGCGTGGACACCGGGTGGATCACCGACGAGCGGCCGCATCCGGACAAGGAGCGGATGGCCGAGGCCGGGTTCCACGCGCCGCTGGACCTGGAGGACGGGGCCGCGCGCGTGTACGACCCCATCGTGCGGGGTGAGCTGGGGGAGGACCTGTACGGGTGCTTCCTGAAGGACTACGCCCCCGCCAACTGGTAGGCCGGACGGGTCCCACAGCGGGACGGCGATGGACACCCCGCCCACGGCGTCGAAGGCGAGGCACCGTTCGACGGGGGGCCGGGAGGCCGGCCCCCGCCGCCGAGACGGCGGGGGCCGTGGGGCTCCTCGACGGCTAGGGTTCGAGCACGAGCCGGATCGGGGAGCCGGTCCGCTTCTCCAGCTGCTCGACCGCCGCCGGCGCCTCCTCCAGGCCGAGGGTGCCGCTGATCGAGCTGGCGAAGTCCACACGGCCCGCGTTGACCAGCTCCACCAGCTGGACGACGTGCTCGGGCTCGGAACCGTAGTGGCCGAGGATCTGCTGCTGCAGGTAACTGAAGCGCGTACCGTCCTTGACCTCCAGCGGCTCGTCGGTCAGGCCGACGAGCACCAGGCGGCCGTGCTCGCCGAGCAGGCGGAGGGCCTGTTCGCGCACGACCGGGACGCCGGCGAAGTCGAAGGCGACGTTGAGCCCCTGCCCGCCGGTCATCTCGCCGATCGTCGACAGGAAGTCCGAGGCGGTCGGGTCCAGGGCCGCGTCGGCGCCGAAGGCGAGCGCGCGCTCACGGGCACGGGGGTCCGGGTCGGCGGCGATGACCGGGGCCGCGCCCACCAGGCGCAGCAGCTTCACCGCGTGCGCGCCCAGGCCGCCCGCACCCCACACGGCGACGGCCTCGGCCGGTCCGACGTCGGCGGTGGACGTGATCGACGCCCACGGGGTGGACACGGCGTCAGGGATGATCGCCGCCTGGTCGAAGGGCAGGTCGTCGGGGATCGGCACGAGGGTCTCCTCGTCGGCGAGCGCGTACTCGGCCCACCCGCCGTCGTAGTCCACGCCCCGGGTGATCACCTTCCCGGAGCGGTCGGTCTGTCCCGCCTGGAGGATCACCCGGTCGCCCACCTCGGGGTCCATGACGTCGGGACCGATCTCCTCCACCACACCGGACACCTCGTGTCCCAGGGTGACCTCGTCGCCCTCCAGGTGGAGCGGGGTGAGGGTGCCGTCGATCAGGTGCACGTCGGACAGGCACACCCCGGCCGCCTTCACACGGACCAGGACCTGGCCCCGGCCGGGGACGGGCCTGGGGACGTCCTTGAGCTCCAGGGTCCGGGTCTTCACGTTGAGCCGGGCCGCACGCATCGTGGCCATGGAGGTCCTCGCATCCGCTGTCGTGGAAGTTTCACTGATCATCATCGTGCGAAGACGGATCCGAACGAAGGCGACACTTGGGGAGGAGCCGGGTTCCGGTCAAACGACCGATCCCAGCTCTTCGGGCCCCCGGTCCCACGTGCCCCTACCGTGCCCGTCCGTCCGGCGGCGGAGGGGCCGCCGTTCCTCCGCCGCTACGTGGCGTGTCCGTTCCGGTACGCCCAGGCGGCCACCTCCACCCGGTTGCGCGCGCCCAGCTTGGCCTGCACGCTCGCCAGGTGCGTCTTCACCGTGCTCACGGTGACGAACAGCTCTCCGGCCACCTCGGTGTTGGTCAGTCCCCGCGCCACCGACCGCACGATGTCCAGTTCCCGCGTGGTCAGTCCGCCCTCCTCCGGCGCGGACCGGGTAGCCGTCGCCGCGAAGTGCCGCAGCAGCCGGACGGTGATCCTGGGAGAGACCAGGGCGTCGCCCCTGGCGGCGGCCCGGACCGCCTCCACCAGCAGAGCCGGACCCGCGTCCTTCAACAGGAATCCGACCGCCCCTCCGGTGAGCGCCGCGTGTACGTAATCGTCCAGGTCGAACGTGGTCACCACGACCACCCGTAGCGGGTCGGCCACCCCCGGGCCGGCCAGCCGCCGGGTGGCCTCCAGGCCGTCCACGCCCGGCATCCGGATGTCCATGAGCACCACGTCGGGGCGCAGGTCCCGGGCCAGCCGGACCGCCTCCAGGCCGTCACCGGCCTCGCCCACCACCTCGACGCCGTCCTCGGCCGCCAGCATGTACCGGAATCCGGTCCGCACCATCCGCTGGTCGTCCGCCAGCAGCACCCGGATCGTCTCCGGTGCCGTCCCGGTCCCGACCCGTTCCCCTTCGACCGTCACCGGCCCTCCCTCGGTCGCCACGCCTGTTCCCCGCCTCTCAGCCGTTCCCCCGGACGTCATCCTCTTCCCCCCAGCGGCAGCCACGCCCTCACCTCCCAGCCGGGGCCCCTCCCGTGGGGCCCGGCGGAGAACTCCCCGTCGAGCAGGCGCACCCGTTCCGCCATGCCGGTGAGGCCGAAGCCGTCGACCGGCCCGGCGGTCCCGCGGCCGTCGTCGCGCACCTCCACCCGGACACCGTCCGCTCCGGCCTCCACCACCACGTCCACCCGGGACGCGCCACGGGCGTGCCGCAGGGCGTTGGTGACCGATTCCTGGGCGATCCGCAGCACCGTGGTGCCCACGGCCGGAGGCAGAGCGTCCACCGGGCCCTCGTATCGCACCCTCACCCCCGGCCGACCGGAGGTGGCGGGCGCCTCCAGCCGGGCCAGCCCTCCGGTGGTGTCCGGAGCCAACGGCACGTCGTCCGGCTCCCGGAGCCGCGAGACCATCCCGCGCATGGACGCCAGGGCGCGTGCGCCCGCCGCCTCGATCTCCGGCAGGGCCGTCCGCACCGCACCGGGGTCGCGGTCGGCGATGTGCCGCAGCGCCTGTGCCTGGACGACGATGCCGGTCACCTCGTGCGCCACGACGTCGTGCAGGTCCCGGGCGATGGCCAGCCGCTCCTGAGCGCGGACCGCCTCCACGCGGACGGAGTGCCGGGCGTCCCGCCACCGCAGGTACAGGCCGGGCACCAGGCCGACCCCCGCGACCAGCAGGGCCGTCGTGACCCGGCCCGGCCAGAAGAACGGTTCGCGGAGATAGTCCGAGAGGAGCGCGGCGAAGGCGAGGAGCGAGACCAGGCCGACCTGCCACACACGTCCGCGCAGGGCGACGAGCGAGAGCGTCGTCAGGACCGCGGCGCCCTCCGAGAGCGCGATGGAGTAGCCGTACGTCCCCTTGTCCAGTGGCCACAGCACCGCTGACGCCGCCACCGTCAGGAGCGCGGCGCCCGCCCCGGCGGCCGTGGTCAGCGCGGGCCCCGTCCTCGGCAGCAGCGCGGCCAGGGCGACCCCGGTCGCCAGACCTCCGGAGACCAGGGGCAGGAAGTACATGAAGTCGCGGGGCGGGCCCAACCAGACGTCGGCGGACAGGGCCTGGAGGGTGGTCGCCAGGTCTCCGCTCCACGCCGCCACCAAAAGGACCGCGACGGCCCAAGCGGTGAGCCGGGGAAGCCCGCCGTCGACGAGCGTGAGCTGCCGGGCCAGGAGGGCGGAGGCCCTGTTCAACGCCATGGCCCCCAGACTAGGTCTCCCGCGCCGGGCACGGCCTCGGCCGAAAGGACGAGGCGGGGGGCCGGGCGGCGTGGCGGTGTTCCTGGCGGCCATGGGGCAGGTGGAGGGCGGGATGCCGCCGCGCGCGGGGACCGGTCGGCACAGCGGCTCCGTGCCCGGAGGCCGACCGGGCCCCGGCGCCGGGGCCCGTCAGCCGCCCGCCACCGACGGGAGCACGCGCACGTCCGCGCCGTCGCGGAGCGGCGCGGCCAACCCTCCGACGGTGCGGCACTCGTCCTCGTCCACGAACACGTTGACATAGCGGCGCAGCGCCCCCCGCTCGTCGCGGATCCGCCGGTCCAGGCCGGGGTGCCGGGAGGTGAGCGCGTCCAGCACCCCGCCCAGCGCGGTGCCGTCGTCGACCTCCACCGGGATGTGGGCGGAGCCGCCGGCGTCCGCGCGCAGCAGCCCCGGCAGATGTACCGTCACCCGCATGTCACACCTCCGCGGCGCGGACGCACAGCACGTCGGGCAGGTGTTCGGCCACCCGGTGCCAGCCCTCTCCGCCGTCGGTGGCGGCGTAGACGTCGCCGGTACGCGTGCCGAAGTAGAGCCCGGGATCGTCCGCGCCGTCGGTGCAGGCACCGTCGCGCAGCACGATCCCGAAGTAGGGGTCCTCCGGGAGGCCCCGCGTGAACGGGTGCCAGCTGCCGCCCCCGTCGTCGGTCCGGTACACCCCCAGCCGGTGGTCGGGCGGCAGGTGCACCTCCTGGCTGATGACGGGGAAGTTGAACGCCGTCTCCGGCCGGTGCGGGTGGGCGACCACCGCGAACCCGAAGTCGGTGGGCAGTCCCTTCTCCACGGCGGTCCATCCCTGTCCGGCGGGATCCTCGCTGCGGTACACCCCGTGGTGGTTCTGGGCGTAGAGCACACCGCCCGGCCCGGCGGCCACCTTGTGTACGCACTGCCCGTACTCGGGCTCCTCGTCGGGCATGAACCCCGCCGAGATCCCCCGGTTGGCCGGAGCCCAGCTGGCCCCGTCATCACGGGTCTGGTAGATACCACCGGTGGACATGGCCACCGTCATGGAGCCGGGGGAGCGCTCTCCCCAGCCCAGGACCCCGGGCAGGACCGTGTGGACCGCGCCGCCGCCCGCGCCGGGGTACCAGTTGGCGCGGTGGGGGTGGTCCCACAGGGCGCGGACGAGCTCGAAGCTCGCCCCTCCGTCGGATGACCGGAACAGCGCGTGCGGCTCCACACCCGCGTACACGGTCCCGGGATCGTCGCCGAAGGCGAACTGCCAGGCGCGTGTGAGGGAGGCGTCGGTGTCCTCGGGGAAGGCGATGGGCGCGGAGGCGGGCTCGTGCCAGGTCAGGCCCGCGTCGTCGCTGTACCAGACGCTCGGCCCGAAGTGGGAGCTCTCCGCGCCGGCCAGGACACGGCCGCTGTGCGGGTCGATCCCGACCGCGTACACGGCGCTCATGCTGGCGTGGTCCGCGGCGTCGAGCCGGTGGGGGCCGCTCACCTCCCATCCCCGCCGATCCTCGCTTCGGGCCGTGAAGAGCCCCTTGCGTGTGCCGATGACCAGGAGATACGCCATGACCAACTCCAGTACGGGAATGAGGATCTCACTGTGGCACAGGGCACTGACATTCTGCGGAGGCGCGGCGCCGACACGATGGGGACACGGGTTCCGGTCGTTCGGGCAGGCCAATGGTGAGGAAGCCAAAAGGTTTCCAGGAAGATGTTTAATGAACGCTGATCAAAAATGGTGCGCCCGCCGAAGGCATATCTTCCGTGAGGGGGGAACCACTTTCCGGTAGGTGTTCACCACGAGGTGGAAGGCGGTTGTCAGGAGAAGACTGATCTGCAATAAAATTCCGGGTCAACCGGTGTGTCCGCGTGGGCTCGTCCTGTGCCCACCGGCTGCGTTCCCCCCACCACGAACAGGACGGACGACTTCCCGCTAGCCCGGTTCCACGGCGCGTTTCAGGACTACCGTCCCAATGGTCCTGAGTACCGGCAAGGACCGGGTCCCCACTCGATAGGGTCGCCTCATGCACCACCCCCCGGACACGCTCCACGCTCGCAAACGCCGTAAGGCCCGAGCCATGATCGTGTCAGCAGCCTTCCAGCTCTTCGCCGAACACGGATTCGACAACGTCACGGTCGCCGCGATCGCCGAGCGCGCCGAAGTCGGCCGGACCACCTTCTTCAGGTACTTCGGCGACAAACAACAAGTGCTGTTCGCCGACGCCGGAGTCGAGGTCGACCGCATGTGCGCCTACGTACGGGAGAAGGCGCCCCGGCCGCTGGGCGGCGACCTGCGCGCCGCCGTCGAGCTGCTCAGGGAGGCGGACGAGGCCACGAGGCCGCACACCGCGCTCTCGCCCGCGCACTCGGCCGTCCTGGCACGCCTGCTCCGTGAGAGCGGTGATCTGCGCTCCCGCTACCTCCTCACCCGGCAGCATCGGGCCACCAGGCTGGCCGGCGCCCTGGTGGAGGCGGGCACGGCCGAGAACGTCGCCGTGCTCGCCGCCCACACCGCCATGGCCTGCGAGCTCACCGCCATGCGGTTGGCAGAGAACCCCGAGGCCTTCCCCGTCCGGCTGGACGAGGCCCACGACCTGCTACGCACCCTCGGAGGGCAGACGGCCTCCTGACCGCGACGGCGGCGCCGCGCCGGGGCCGGACGCCAGCGCCGCCGTGCCGTTCAGGAGACCTGCCGCGCTGCTGCGAGGGCCGTGTCCACGCCCTCGTCGTAGCGGAGCACGGCTGTGACGAGGCCGTGGCGCACCTCGAAGAGGGTCGCGGTGCGCCGCGGGGCCGCGTCCGAACCGGAGCCGGCGCGGCCGGGCCACGTGGCGTCCTGTTCGACCACGACGCGCTCGTCGTCGACCTCGTGCCAGGCGACCGGCACGAGGCGGACACCGGATTCGCGGATCCAGTCCAGGAAGACCTCCACGCCCCGGGTGGAACCCTGGGGGCCGCCGATCCTGACATCGGGGTCGGCGACGGCCCTGGCGGCCGTCAGGTCGCGTCCGTTCACCGCGGTGTGCCAGTCCCGGACCGGAGCCCAGCGTGTGGTGTCCCTTTCCTCGGCCATGTTCCGGCTCCCCTCGTCGTCGTTCCCGTGGCCGGGGACCGCACGGTCCCCACAGGAGTTCCTACCCCGTCGCGCCGGGCCGCGCGGAGAGTGGCGCCCGCCCCCGCCGCCGCGGGTACCGTCGTCTTCTCCGGGGGTGGGCGACACCGCCGGGAACGGCACTGGGAGGATCGTCGGCGACCCGCGCCCGTGCCGACCACGGGAGTCTTCGACCTGGAGGGAACCAGCGTGGCCACGAGCCCGACCACCGCCCACGGGCAGGCCGTGTCAGAGGACGGGGACAAGGTCCTGGTCCGCGTCGAGGGGCGCCTGGGCCGCCTCACCCTGAACCGGCCGCGTACCATCAACGCCCTCGACCACGCCATGGTGCGCCGCCTCCGGGAGGCGCTCACCGCCTGGGAGGACGACGACACGGTCTCCGCGGTCCTCCTCGACGGCGCGGGGGAGCGGGGGCTGTGCGCGGGCGGCGACATCCGCGCGATCCGGTCCAGCGCCCGGGACGGGAGCCGGCTGGCGGCCGCGTTCTGGCGCGACGAGTACCTCCTCAACGCGCACATCGCCCGCTACGCCAAGCCCTACGTCGCCCTCATGGACGGCGTGGTCATGGGCGGTGGCGTGGGCGTGTCCGCGCACGGGTCGGTCCGGATCGTCACCGAGCGCTCCCTGGTCGGCATGCCCGAGGCCGCCATCGGGTTCGTACCCGACGTCGGCGGCACCTTCCTGCTGTCCCGTGCGCCGGGGGAGACCGGTACCCATCTGGCGCTCACCGCGGAGCCGGTCGGCGCGGGCGACGCCGTGTACCTGGGCCTGGCCGACCACTTCGTGCCCTCGGAGCGGTTGGCCGACCTCACCGCCGCGCTCGCCGGCACCGCCGCCGACGGGATCGCCGGGACGGTGGCCCGGTTCGCCGAACCCGCGCCCGCACCGGACCTCGAAGCCCGGCGGCACTGGATCGACGCCTGTTACTCCGCCGGCACGGCCGAGGAGGTCGTGTCCCGGTTGCGCGACCACGGTGATCCTGAGGCCGCTCTGGCCGCCGAGACCGTCGCGCGCAAGTCGCCGACCTCGGTGAAGGTGTCCCTGGCCGCGCTGCGCCGCGCCCGCGGCCTGCCCGGACTGGAGGCCGTCCTGGAACAGGAGTACCGGGTCTCCTGCGCAGTCCTGGCCTCACCCGACCTGGTGGAGGGCATCCGGGCACAGGTGGTCGACAAGGACCGCTCCCCCAAGTGGGTGCCCGACACCCTGGAGTCGGTCACCGACGGCGACGTGGCCCGCCACTTCGCTCCGGCCCCGGACGGCCCGCTGGGGCTGGCCGACCTGTGAGGGCCCGGGGGCGCTTCCGTGCCCGACGGCACGGAGGCGCCCCCGGGCCGGACGCCTAGAACGCCGTCAGGGTGATGTCGAGTTCCGCGGGGCCGTGGTCCTGGATGTAGGACGCGAAGCCCGCCACGTCGTCGAAGGCGAACCCGTACGCCTTGCCGTCCACGGTGTGCTCGTGGAAGACCCCGGCGTAGCGGTTGGTGACCTCCGCCAGGTAGAAGGTGCCGGGGTCGCTGGTGGGCTGTTCGGAGGAGGTCAGCAGGGTGGACCGGTTGAGGGCGGCGCCCAGGATGGCCGCGACCGGGCCGGTGAGCCCGTCGTTGGGGGCGGCCAGGTTGCCGTCGCAGAAGAAGACGTCCCTGGTCGAGGGCCGGGAGATGGGGGCCACGCCGCCGTCGAAGACGAACTGGTCGCCCCGCACCCGCCCGGTGAAGGTCCCCTCGTTGGTGGTGACACGCAGGTCGTTGGCGGCGTAGTGGGCCCAGACCTCGTTGATGTAGGGGTCGTAGTAGTCGGCGGGGAACAGCCCGGCGTCGATCCCGTGTCCGGGTGCGATCACCCGCAGGTCGTCGACGACGAGCGACGAGAAGACGGGGTCCGCGGCGAGGGTCTCGAACACGGCGTCGCGCCCGCCGGGCGCGAAGGTGCCGGTGGTCTGGTCGGCGTCTCCGGTCAGCCGGATACCGATCGGGACGCTGAACTGGTCCACCATGCTGGTGTTGCAGAACATCCCGTCCTCGTTGTGGGTGAACTCGACCGAGTCGTGCAGCACGCCGAACCCGTGGTCGCTCTCCACCCAGCCCGCGGGGAGCTGGAGGGCGGGGTTGCCGTTGCCGTCGGCGACGATGCGGATGCCGAGCTTGCCGCCGAGCGCGATGTAGATCCGTCCGGACATGTAGGGCAGGCTCATGTCGGCGGACAGGGCGTCGAGCGGGATCGAGTAGTCGGTGTATCCGCCGTCGGTGTTGTCGTCCACGCTGACCGGGTGCGGTGTCCCGGAGGAGTCCACCCAGCAGTGCTGGTCGGTGGTCAGGTCGGTGCCGACGACGTAGACGAGGACCTCGCCGTCGGAGTAGCGCCCCGTCGCGTTGGTGACGCCGACCGGGAGTGCTCCCGGGTTGGCGCCGCCGCCGGTGTTCGACTGGAGCGATGTCTGGCTGCCCGAGGGGGAGCAGGCGCCGAGCAGGGGAGCCCCGGCGGCCAGGGACACTCCTCCGAGGAAGAGTCTGCGGTTGATCATTTCCGTCTCCTTGAGTAGCGGGTAGAGACTGGAAGCTAAGTGATCATTTAGTAACGCTCGCGTCAACCGGTGTAACCGCATGTGTTTCCGGGGGTGGATGTTTCCCGTGGTGACAATGGGGGCTTGTGTCCTGGATCACACCATGGGTGCGCGGGTGGAGAGGAGGACCTTCCCCGCGGAGGCTTCCGGGTTCCCTCCGGCGCGGGCGGTGCGACCCCGGTCGAGCCGGGGCCGCACGCGGCCGGGTCAGCCGACGGCCGCCGCCCGGTACGGCCGAGCGTTCAGGAGGGTGACCCCGATGACCGCGCCCCGCGGCGCGGTGAACGTGCGCCGCTCACCCCGGCGGGCTCCCACCAGCGAAGCGCCCAGCGGTGAGTCGGGGGAGTACACGGTCACCCTGTCCGCCACGGACGCGTCCCGGACGCCGAGCAGGAACTCCTCGGTCCCCTCCTCGCCGTCGTAGCGGATGGTGAGCACCTTGCCGGGGGAGGCGATCCCGTCGTCGGGGGCGGCCTCCTCCACCACGGCCTCGCTGAGCAGCCTCTCGATGGTCTGCACGCGGGCCTGCCGCACGGCCGGGTCGTGAATGTAGCGGGGCGCGGGGAGTGTGTCCCCCGCGCCCCCGTCCGACCCGGTCCCCGGATCGCCGTCGGGTAGCGCGCGCAGTGCCCGGAGCTCCTCCCGGAGCCGCTCGTGGGCCTCCCGTGTCATCCATCGTTCGGTGGTCTTCGCCATGGGACTTTCCTTGTCTTCACAGGCCGCCCACGGACCGGACCGTGGACGGATAAACACAGCGAGGGCCGGGGGTGCTGCCGCTCATGACGAGTGTGTCCACGATCGCGGTGCCGAGCGTTATCCTCAGGTCACAAACAGGTGATCGTTCTTTGTGGGAAGAGCACAACACCCCTGCCGGGGGAAGGGGGAAGCCGTGATCCACCTCGACCGCCTCGTCAACGTCCTGGGCGGGTACGGCGCCCGGCTGGTCGGCCCGGAACCGCTGCGCCGCCGGGAGCTGCGCAGCGTGGCCGTGCACGATCCCACCGACGACGTGCTGTTCCCGGGTGACGCGTTCCTCGCGGTCGGCGTGGACTCGGCGGCCGAGGCCGTGCGCCTCGCCGAGCGGGCCCGCGCGACCGTCGTCATCGTCCGGTCCGCCGACGAGCCCGACGACGAGGTGCGCGGGCGCCTCCGGGAGAGCGGCCCCGCCCTTCTCACCGTGGACCCCGCGGTGTCGTGGAGCCAGATATCCGGCGTCGTCTACGGACTGGTGCTGGAAGGACGCGAGACCGAGGCCGGACGCGGCCCCAGCGACCTGTTCGCACTCGCCGACACCCTCGCCTCCGAGGTCGACGGGCCCGTCACCATCGAGGACCGCGCGTCCCGGGTGGTCGCCTACTCCGCCTCCCAGGGGGACACCGACCCGGTACGGCGCGACACCCTTGTGGACCGGCGGGTACCGGAGGCGGTCCGGGAGCGGCTCGGCGTGGACGGGGTGTTCACCCGGTTGGCGGCGTCCACCGAACCCCGCTTCGTCCCGGGAGTGCCCGCGCTCGGCCTGGGCGGGCGCACCGCCGTGCCCATCCGGGTGGGCCGCGAGCTCCTGGGATCGCTGTGGGTGGTGTGCGGGGCCCCGCTGGACGCGGAGCGGTCGCGGGCGCTCCGCGAGGGCGCGTACACGGTCGGCCTGCACATGCTGAGGGCCCGGGTGAGCAGTGACCTGGAGAGGCAGGTCGAGTCGGAGTCGGTGATCGATCTCCTGGAGGGGTCGGCCGACCCGGCGCAGACGGCCGGACGGATCGGCCTGCTCGCCGAGGGGCTGCGGGTGATCGCCTTCCAGACCCGCGACCGAGGCGAGCCCGAGGCCGCGATCCTGCACCTGTTCGAACAGGTCACCACCGGTTTCGGGTGGTCGCGCCCGGGGCGCAGCACACTGCTGGGGACCACCGTGTACACGGTGCTGCCCTGCGGGGGCGATCCCGCTCCCGCGGTGGGGTGGGCGCGCTCCACGCTGCGCGCCCTGCCCGGGTCCCCGGGCTTCGTCGTCGGTGTGGGCGGTGTCGCCGGCATCTCGGACCTGCCCGCGAGCAGACAGGAGGCGGACGAGTGCCTGGCCCTGCGCGGGCGGGCGCCGGAGGGAGCCGACGCGCTCGTCTACGACGACGCCTGGCACCTCGTGCTGCTGCGCCGTCTGCGGCTGGTGGCCGAGAGCGGCCGTCTGCCCGTCCGGAACCCGGCGGCGGACCTGGTGCGGCATGACGCCGAGCATGGCACGGACCACGCGCGTACGCTCCGCACCTGGTTGTACGCGCACGGCGACCTGGGGCGGGCCGCGGAGTCCCTGGGCCTGCACCCGAACACGGTGCGGTACCGGTTGCGCCGGATGGGCGCGGTCGCGGACCTGCGGCTGCACGAACCGGAGGCCCGCGTGGCGATGACGGTCGCGTTGACCGCTCTCGTGGACGGCCCCGGGGAGGGCGCCGCCGGGACGTGACCCCGGCGGTCCGTGTCCCGGTGCGGCCGGAGCACCCGGTGCGGAGCTCGGTTCCAGAGGCCGGGCGTCACCACGGCGGACAGGTCCAACGGGGACGGACACGGGTGCGGTACGCCGCCCCGACCGTCTGCGAGGGCCGGAACAGCACGCGGGTCCTCCAGGAGGAGATCTCCGGCCCGGTGTGGTGTCGGTGACCCGCTTCGACGACTATGTCAGGACCGCCGACGGCACCCTGTACGGGCTGGGGCGGGCGTGTGGTCGCGCGACGGCGACACCGCCTACTGCGCGGGCCTCGACGTCCAGGCGGGCCGCGTGCGGGTGAACGGCCACCACGCCTACCGGGCCATGCCGCTCCCGGGGACGTCGCCCTCGGTCCTCAGGCGCTCGGCGAGCTCGTCGTGCGCCATCAGGCTCTCGTCGATACGCCCGGTCCGGTAGCCCACCCGTGCGGTGATGTGGCCCGCCACGGGGATGGTCACCGTCTGGAAGAGCGCCACCAGCACCAGCGTCCCGACGTTGAACACGTTGGTCTCCACCGGGACCAGCCGGAGACCGATTCCCACCAGCACCAGCAGGAGTCCCAGCACCTGCGGCTTGGCGGCGGTGTGCATGCGTGAGAGCAGGTCGGGAAAGCGGACCAGCCCGATCCCGGCCACGAGGGAGAGCACGGACCCGGCCAGGATGCACAGGATCGCCACCCAGTCCAGGACGGTGCCGAGCGTCTCGCTCATGGGTTCTCCCCCTTCTCCGACCCGGGGACGGCGTCGGTGGGTGTCGCGGTGGTCGGATGCGCCTCGGTCGTCGTGGGGATGTGCTCCTGCTGTGTGCGCCGGGCGACGAACTTGGCGATGCTGACCGACCCGACGAAGCCCAGCAGGGACAGCACCAGCAGGGTCGGCAGCACCGTGGGGTCACGGTGGAAGGCGGCGTAGGCCCCCGCGCCGGTCAGCGCCGAGGCGATCAGCACGTCCACGGACAGTGCCCGGTCCAGGATGCTCGGCCCCATCAGCATCCGGACCATGCCCAGTAGCGCCGCCACCCCGAGCATGACGCCGATGGCGATCCACAGAGCGTTCACGGCCCCTCCTTCCCCTCGTGCCTCTTCCGTGCCTCGCGCTTCTCGGGTCCGCCGGCCCGCAGCGCGGCGATGTCCTCGTGGGTACCCAGGGCCATCACGAACCGTCTCTCCAGCTTCCAGACGTCCCGGCGGCCCCGCTCGATGGCCTCGTCGTCCTCCACGCCCAGCATGTGCACGTACAGGACGCGGTCGGGCCGGTTGACCTCGACGATCAGGGTGCCGGGGATGATCGAGGCGGCGATCGCGGTGCACACCATCGTCAGGTCCGAGTCGGTGCGCATCCGCACCGCCACCACCGAGTTGCGCACCTGCCCGGGGGTGAAGACCAGCACCGTCACCTGGAAGCTGGCCACGACTATCTCGACGAACACGTACAGGAGCAGCCGGACCAGGTTCACCGGATGGAAGCGGGGCCCCGGCGTGATCGGCGGCATCGGGAACAGCACCATGATCAGCACCGACACCAGGAAGCCCAGGACCAGCAGGCCCAGTGACTCCCAACGCAGCTGGAAGCCCTTGAAGAGCAGCATCCACACCAGGGTCATGCCGAGCGCGACCGGGACCTGCACCTTGCCCAGGCGCCTGCGTAGCGCGGTCAGGCCGGTCCTCTTCTTCTTCCGCAGTCTGGTCACCGGTCGCCTCCGAGAACGGCCTCGATGTAGAGGGTGCGTGCCTGGAGTTCGACGGCCGCGTCGTGGGAGTACTCGATCAGCGGCCCCGCGAACACCGTCAGGGCGACGTTGAACGCCACCAGCGCGACCGTGGCGCCGACCATGCTCTTCGGCAGGACCACCGACGTGACCACCGACGTGGCCGCGGTCGCGGTGTCCCTCAGCCGGGAGGACGGTCCGACCGCATCACCGGGGCCGAGCGCCGCGGTGGAGGGGTCGTCGGTCTCGACGTCCTCCAGCACGGTACCGGGCTCGGCCACCATGCCCTCGGACGGCCTTCGCCAGAACGCGTAGTTCCACACCCGGGCGATGACGTACAGGGTCAGCAGGCTCGTGAGCACCGACGTGCCCACCAGGGTGTAGGCGAGCGGGGTTCCCGCCGCCACACCGGCCTGCAGAAGGCCGACCTTGCCGAGGAACCCCGACAGCGGCGGGATGCCGCCCAGGCTCATCGCCGGGATGAAGAACAGGACCGCCAGTACCGGCGCGATCCGCGCCAGGCCGCCCAGCTGGTCCAGGGACGTGCTCCCGCCCCGGCGCTCGATCAGACCCGTGACCAGGAACAGCGTGGTCTGCACCGTGATGTGGTGCGCGATGTAGAACACCGCGCCCGCCATGCCCTGCTCGCTGCCCAGGGCCACGCCGAAGACCATGTACCCGATGTGGCTGATCAGTGTGAACGACAGCAGCCGCTTGATGTCGGTCTGCGCGACGGCGCCCAGGATGCCCATGATCATGGTCGCCAGCGCCACGCACATCAGCAGGCCGTTGAGCTGCTCGCCGGGGAACAGCAGGGTCTGCGTGCGGATGATCGCGTACACGCCCACCTTGGTGAGCAGACCCGCGAACACCGCGGTGACCGGTGCGGGCGCCGTCGGGTAGGAGTCGGGCAGCCAGGCGGCCAGCGGGAACACCGCCGCCTTGATGCCGAAGGCGAACAGCAGCATGATCTGCAGGATCGCCCTGAGGTCGGTGGACAGCTCCGGCAGCCGCTCGCCGAGGTGGGCCATGTTCACCGTGCCGGTGGCGCCGAAGACCAGCGCGATGGCGATCAGGAACAGCACCGACGACACCAGCGACACCACGACGTAGGTGGCGCCCGCGCGCATACGGGACTGCGTGCCGCCCAGGGTCAGCAGTACGTAGCTGGCGGTCAGCAGGATCTCGAACCCGACGTACAGGTTGAAGAGGTCGCCGGCCATGAAGGCGTTGGACACGCCCGCCACCAGGATCAGGTAGGTCGGCTGGTACACCGACAGGGGCGCCACCTCGGCCTTGCCCACCATGCCCTGGCCGATGGAGTACACCAGCACGGCCAGTGTGATCGCCGCCGACACCGTCACCAGCAGCGCGGACAGCCGGTCGACGACCAGGGTGATGCCGATCGGCGCCTCCCAGCCGCCCACCTGCACGGCCAGCGGACCGAACTCGTGCACGCCCAGCATCAGCACCAGGCCGATGGCCAGGACCAGGGCCAGCGAGATGACGCTCAGCCACTGCTGCAGACGGGACCAACGGATGCCGAGGGCCAGTTTCACACCGGCCGTGAACAGCGGGAGCACCACGGGCAGGGGGATGAGGTAGTGCAGGATCCCGGAGAGGTGGTCCACACCCATGGTCACTCGCTCCCTTGCAGGTCGCTGTCCTCGGCGCGGGCCAGGCGCTCGCGCTCGGCCCGCATGGTCTGGCGCGCCTGGCGCCGCTGCGAGCGAACGCGGCGGCGCAGCTCACGCCACAGCTCGCGCTCGGCGGCGCGGTCGGCCCGCCGGTGCTCGCGCAGCCGCTTCCGCCCCTGCCGGATCCGGCCGCGCAGTTCCTGGACCTGGGCGGTCATGCTCTCCGCGCGGTCGCTCAGGCGGCGCATGGTCTCCTGGGACCGCTCGTCGGGGTCGTTGTCCTCGGCCTCCAGCTCGTAGCGGGCCAGTTCGGCCTGTGCCCTGGCGATCTCGGCCTTGATACGTGCCTGCTCGGCCAGCTCCTGGGCGTCGGCGACGGCGATGGTCGCCTGGAGTTCGGCGCGCTGGCGGCGGATGTCGGCCTGGAGCCTGCGCCGCTCCTTGAGGAAGCGCTGGCGCACGGCGCGGCGGCCCTCGCCCTGGACGATGCGCAGGTCCTCGACGTCGTCCTGTACCTCGTCGTTGCCCTCCAGCTGCCAGCTCCGATAGGCCATGGCGAGGAGGAACGCGGTGATGCCGAGGGTGATGACGAGTGCGGTCAGGATCATCGCCTGCGGCAGCGGGTCGGTCATGTCCTCGGGGTCCGTGAGCCACAGGACCGGCGGCCTGCCGGGCTCACCCGCCATGGACAGGATCATCAGGTTGACGCCGTTGCTCAGCATGATGAAGCCGAGGAGCACACGGGTGAGGCTGCGCTCCAGCAGGAGCACGACGCCCACCGCGGCGAGGACGCCGACGACGATGACGATGACCAGACTGGGTGACTCGTTCACGAGATGACCTCCTCGGCGGGTTCGGGAGCCCTGCCCCGGGTGCCCGCCTCCTCGTGCGCGGTGTCCCGCTCGATCTGCTCGTCGATACGTGCGCCGAGGCTGCGCAGGATGTCCAGGATCAGTCCGATGACCAGCAGGTACACACCGGTGTCGAAGAGCATGGAGACCGTGACGTGGGCCTCGCCCAGGATCCAGAGGTCGATGTAGGCGTGGCCGCCCGCCAGGACGTTGGTGCCGAAGATCGCGCCGCCCAGCGCGGTGCCGGTGGCCACGGCCAGACCGGTGCCGATCAGCGCGCCCGGCTGTACCCACGCGCTGGCGTACAGCTCGAACCGGCCCCCGGCGAGGTAGCGGACGGTGAACGCCAGGCCCGCGACGATACCGCCCGCGAAGCCGCCGCCGACCGAGCCGTGGCCGGTCAGCAGCAGGTACACCGAGATCACCATGACCACCGGGAAGAGGAAGCGCGAGACGACCTCGAAGATGATCGACCGGCGCTCGGTGGGCAGGGCGTCGGCGCCCGGCAGCCAGGTGTGCTGCCACCGGGGCTCGATGTGCATGTTCCGCGGCGCGATCCGGATCCCGCCGAGGTCGGCCCTGTCCTGGTCCTCGTCGGGCCTCGGAGGCTGCGTGACCGACAGGGCCATCACTCCGCCCGGGGCCTTGCGGGGCTGGGCGCGGCGGCGCACGAACATCAGGCTGGCCACGCCGGCGGCCGCGGCGGCGAGCACCGAGATCTCGCCCATGGTGTCCCAGGCGCGGATGTCGACCAGCAGGACCGAGACGATGTTGTCGCCGCCCGCCTCCTTCGCCGCGGCCGGGTAGCCCTCCGCGATGGACGGTTCCTGGCGGCCCGCCAGGGCGTACCAGGTCATCGAGGAGACCACGACGCCGGTGGCCAGTCCCAGGGCCAGGTTCCACATCCGGCGGACGCGCAGGGCGGGCGCCGAGAAACGGGGCGGAAAGCGGCGCAGCACCAGTACGAAGACCACCAGGCTGACGGTCTCCACGAGGAACTGGGTGAGCGCGATGTCGGGGGCGCCCATCACGTAGAAGAGGGTGGCGACGCCGTAGCCGCCGGTGCCGACGAGGACCACCGCGAACAGGCGTCGCCGCACGAACAGCGTGAACAGGGCGGTGACGATGATGATCAGGGCGGGGATGATCTGTACGGGGGAGTCCCACAGGCGCGGGCTCGGGTAGTCGCCGTCCCAGATCCGACCGCTGGCCATCCACCACCCGGTGGCGATGACCAGGGCGACCAGGATCGTGCCGAGGTAGATGGGCAGCGAACCGCGCTGGGTGCTGCCGGTGACCTGCAGGGCCAGGTTCTCCAGCCAGGCGAGCATGCGGCGGTAGACCCGGTTGGGGTCGGGCAGCGCCGTCCGGGTGCCCGCCCACACGATCTGGTGGCGGAAGACGAACATGACCAGGCCGCCGACGACGCACACCGCCGACAGCAGCAGGGGGAGTTCGAAGCCGTGCCACAGGGCCAGGTGCTTCTCCTCCTCGCCGGGGGTGGCGGGGACGGTGTCCGCGTACACGGCGAGGAGGGGGTCGGCCAGGCTGGAGAGCAGGCCGCCCAGGAGACCGAGCGCGGCCATGACCACGGCGGGCGCCTGGAAGAGCGGGCCGGGGGAGTGGGTCGGTGTGGGTGCGACGTCCTCCTTGGCGGAGAAGGCGCCCCACAGGAAGCGCAGGCTGTAGGCGACGGTGAGGACGCTGCCCACCGTGATGCCGGTCAGGGCCGCGGTGTCGACGACGTCGCCGTGGGCGAAGGCGCCGAAGGCCAGTTCCTTGGCGGCGAACCCGAGGGTGGGCGGCAGGCCCGCCATCGAGGCCAGGACCACGACCGTGGTCCAGAAGGACCCCGGCATGGACGTGCGCAGGCCGGAGAGTTCGCGCAGGTCGCGCGTGCCGGTGCTGTGGTCGATGACGCCGGCCACGAGGAACAGCGGCGCCTTGAACAGCGAGTGCGCGATGAGCATGGAGATTCCGGCCAGGGCGCCGGCCCGGGTCCCCGCGCCCAGCAGCGTGATGAGGAAGCCGAGCTGGCTGATGGTGCCGTAGGCCAGGAGGAGCTTGAGGTCGAACTGGCGCAGTGCCTTCCAGCCCGCCAGGACCATGGTGACCGCGCCGAAGAACAGCGCCGTGTACTGCCAGACGACGGCGTCGTGGAAGGCGGGGGTGAGCCGGGCCACCAGGTAGACGCCCGCCTTGACCATCGCCGCGGCGTGCAGGTAGCCGGAGACCGGCGTGGGTGCGCGCATGGCGGCGGGGAGCCACAGGCTGAACGGCAGCAGGGCCGACTTGGACATCGCGCCGATCATCACCAGGACGAGCGCGACGTTGACCGCGGCGCCGCCGGGCGGCGCGGCGACGATCTCGGAGATGACGTAGGTCCCGGCGGCCTCGCCGAGCATGACCATGCCGACGAGCATCGTCAGACCGCCGAAGGTGGTGACGGTCAGGGCCGTCATGGCCGACCGCCGGCTCTCCTTGAGTTCGGTCTTGTGCCCGATGAGCAGGTAGGAGAAGACCGTGGTCAGCTCCCAGTACACGAAGAGCTGGATGAGGTCGTCGGCCAGCACGAGGCCGAGCATGGCCCCGGCGAAGGCGACGAAGACCCCGGCGAAGCGTCCGAGGCCGGGTTCGGAGTCGTTGAAGTAGCGGGCGCAGTAGACCAGGATCAGAGCGCCCACGCCCGCGGCGATGAGCGTCATGACCAGGCTCAGGCCGTCCATGTACAGACCGAGGCGGAGTGAGAACTCGGGGGCCCAGGGCATGGAGGCGGAGAGTGTCTCCCCACGCAGGACGGCGGGTATCTGGAGAAGGGCCCAGGCGGTGGACACGCCGGGGACGACGGCGAGCGCGAGGAAGGCGTTGCGACCCCACTGGCGCACCAGTAAGGGCGCGATCGCAGCCGCGACGAAATGTGCGATCAGCACTGTTGTCAATGCGCCCCTCCCGGACCGGCCCGGGCCCGCCCTGGTTCCGGGCGGACGTCCACTGCCCCCAGCAGCGGTCCGTCTCGCCCACAACCGGATCAGTGGACGGGGTGTCGCTACGGTTTCGAGGGGGCAAGGATCTATGTGGATTTGCGTGCAAAGGCTATTTAATAGCTAGGCTATACAAACGTCAAACCACCGCGCGGTCGTGGACCCGCGGCGCCCACCCAGCCTGCGAGGACCGTTTCGTGCCCGACGAGACCCACGAGCCCCGTGCAGAGCAGCACGATGCCGAGCTCGAAGAGTTCCAGCGCGCCTGGACCGAACTCATCAACGCGGCGATCCACGCCCGGTCCCGTAGCGGGCACGGCCACAGGGGCGCCGATGAGCTCACTCTCACCCAGGCGCTCCTGATGGAGGTGGTGCGTGGGATGGACACCCCCAGTGTCGGTGCGGTCGCCCAGATTGTCGGTGTTTCTTCTCCTTCCGCCACACGCATGATCCAACAGCTTGAGCGCAAGGGCATGATGGCGCGCCGTCGTTCCGAACGTGACGAACGCAGCACCGTGGTGGCGATCACCGAGGAGGGCGAGCGGATACTCGCGATCCGCCGGAGGGATATGGAGCGCAAGCAGCGGCAGATCTTCGACGCGATAAGGCCGTCACTGCGCCCCTTGGTGCTCACCCTTCTACACGATCTCCGCGAGGCCCTGGACGAGACCTGAGGGCGGCGTGGCCGCGGGGTCTGCCATGGGCGGATCTGCCCCGGGCCGAAACGGTGGCGGCCGCCCGGTCCGCCGCCGCAGGCTGGGATCACCGGCCGGGCGGGCGACCACCCCGCACAGGGGGCCGGTGAGGGAGAGTGCCATGTTGATCCACGAACGGCTCGCCGCCCCGGACGAGAGCTCGGGCGGCGCCTTCGACGACCAGCTGGCCGCGCGCCTGCTGCGCAGCCGCATCGTGCTGCTGGGCACGCAGGTCGACGAGGCCAGCGCCAACCGGGTGTGCTCGCAGCTCCTGCTGCTCGCCGACGAGGACCCGCACAGGGACATCACGCTGGCCGTCAACAGCCCGGGCGGGTCGGTCTCGGCGGGCCTGGCCGTCTACGACACCATGAACTTCGTGCCCAACGACGTGTCCACGCTGGTCATGGGCTTCGCCGCCAGCATGGGCCAGTTCCTGGCCTGCGTCGGCGCCCCGGGCAGGAGGTACAGCCTGCCGCACGCGCGGATCATGATGCACCAGCCCTCGGGAGGGCTGGGCGGGACCGCCGCGGACATCGCCATCCAGGCGGAGAACCTGGCGTACACCAAGCAGACCATGGTGCGGCTGATCGCCAAGCACACCGGCCAGACCGAGGAGACCATCTCCCGGGACCAGCACCGCGACGCGTGGTTCACCGCCGAGGAGGCCAGGGCGTACGGGTTCGTCGACCACGTGGTCGAGTCCGCGGCGCAGATGGACGGCAGCGGTCTGCGGCTGGGCGCCGACTCCCCGGGGTTCGCCACCCAGGTGAGGGGAGGGCGGCGATGAGCGGGCGCTACACGGTGCCGGTGGTGGTGGAGCGCACGCCCCGCGGCGAGCGGTCCTTCGACGTGTTCAGCAGACTGCTCTCGGAACGGATCATCTTCCTGGGCACACCGATCGACGACGACGTCGCCAACGTGGTGATGGCGCAGATGCTCCACCTCGACCACGAGTCGAGCGATACCGACATCCAGCTCTACATCAACTCGCCGGGCGGCTCGAACACCGCCCTGACCGCCGTCTACGACACCATGCGGTTCGTGCGCGCCGACGTGGCCACGGTGTGCATGGGCCAGGCGGCCTCCGCGGCGGCGGTACTGCTCGCGGCGGGCACGTCCGGCAAGCGGATGGCGCTGGAGCACGCGCGGGTGCTGCTGCACCAGCCGTCCGGAGAGGGGCAGGGGGTCGCCGCCGACCTGGAGATCCAGGCCGGGGAGATCCTGCGGGTCCGCTCCCAGGTGGAGGAGATCCTGGCCCGGCACACCGGGCAGACGCAGGAGCGCCTGCGCGCCGACACCGACCGGGACAAGATCCTCACCGCGGAGCAGGCCAGGGAGTACGGCCTGGTGGACGGGGTCATCACGACCCGGGAGGTCGCACCGGCGGTCGGGAGCGCCGCGTAGCGGAGCCGTCCGGACGCATTGTGGCGGGTGCCGGGACGGGATCGTTCCGGCACCCCCCACAGGGGTCGGGGCAGAGTGTCCGGCGAACCCCGGCCGGGCACTCGTCGGGCTGCCCCGCGGGTTTCCCCGACCCCTCCCGGGCGGGGGCCACCTCGGCGGGTGTGCGGGTGCGGCTGGGCTCGCGCACGGGGGCCGTGGTGGAGCCCGAGCAGTACTAGGCGGCCAGCGACAGCACCTGTACCCGGTGGGCGGGCGCGGCCGCGGGGGAGGCGCCCTCCGGACGGTGGTCGCCGGGGGAGGTACCGGTCCGCCGGAGCCGGACCGCCACGGTTCGCTCGTACAGTTCGCCCAGCACGTCGGAGAGGCTCAGCCCGAGGGAGCGGTAGACGGCGGCGAGCACCTCGGAGGAGGCCTCCTTGCGTCCGCGCTCGATCTCGGACAGGTAGGGCAGGGACACCCGGGCGTCCTCCGCCACCTCGCGCAGAGTTCGGCCCTGCCCGGTCCGGGTACGCCGCAGCAGGTCACCGATGAGGTCACGCATGAGGGGGTCTCCCGGCTCCTCGGCGCGCCCGCCCACGCGGGCCTCGTCCAGGGAGCGTGGGACGTCGGACATCAGGGCCTCCACGGTTGCGTGCGCGACGGTCTTCTCCGAGCGTACGCCGCGGGCCGCGCGGCGGGGAGACGTCCACGGGCCTTCTGCGGCGGGCAGAACCAGGCCGTGTCCGAAGCCCCGCCCACGAGCGTCTCCAGAAGTGGCAAAGGCTTGCCCCCAAGCGCGTGTCGCCGGTGTTTTCCCATCAGTGGAGCGGGCAGGGGGAGAAAGCGTCTACATCCGGAGGAACCCATGGAGATCACCGGAATCATCAGCGCGATCATCGTCGGACTGATCATCGGCGCCTTGGGACGCCTCGTCGTCCCGGGCAAACAGCACCTGCCGATTTGGCTGACCCTGCTTCTGGGCATCGTGGCGGCCTTCGTCGGTGGTTGGCTCGCCGCCATGTTCACCGGCAGCCTGATCATCACGGTCATCGTCCAGGTGCTGGTGGCGGCCGCGATCGTCTACCTCGCGGACGGCCTCTACTCCAAGGGCGCCAAGGGCAGCAGGGGCAGAACCGCCTGAGGCGGTCCCGCCCCTTCACGGGCCGTCGGGTGCCTACCCGGCGGCCCCGTCCACGTCCACGGCCCGCTCCAGGCGCAGCGAGGTCTCGGCGGCCTCCAGCACGGCCACCACGTCACGTCCGAAGCGCACGTCGCAGGGGTCGCCGACCGTGCCCTCCACCTGTGCCAGCAGCCGGTCGACCGCGCCGCCGAAGGCCTCCACCGGGCTCCGGTCGCCGCCGGGCACCGTCACCCAGCCGCGCTCGCCGTGCAGCACGACCTCGAAGGTCTGCGCCTCGGGGGCGGCGTTCAGCGTCACCGAGAAGGAGCCGACCGCGCCGTCCTCGTGCCGGGTGAGCATGTGCACGGTCTCCCGCGGTCCCGCGAGCGCCGTCACCTGTGTGACCGGGCCGAGCACCGGCAGCACCAGTGAAAGCACGTGCGGGCCCACGTCCCACAGGCCGCCCTTCTCCCTGCGCCAGGGAGAGGTCCCGAAGGGGTTGCCGGGTTGGAAGATCGACGCGAACAGCGTCGCCCGCACCCCGTGCCAACCGCCCTCGTCGGCGGCCGACTCCACGAACTCCGTCACGTTGTCGGAGAAGCGGCTGGTGAAGAAGACCACCGACGCCAGTCCGCGCCCCCTCACCTCGGCGGCCAGTTCGTCGGCCGCGGCGACCGACAGCGCCACCGGCTTGTCCAGCAGCAGGTGCTTCCCGGCCCGGGCGGCGCGCAGCGCCAGCTCCGCCTGGACGTCGGGCGGCAGGGCGATGGCCACGGCGTCGACGTCGGCCAGCAGCGAGTCGACCTCGTCGTGGGCACGGATCCCGTACCGCTCGGCGAGCGCCGAGGCCTTGGCCGGGTCGCGCCCCCACACCCCCGCGAGGGTGGCGCCGGGGTGCCCGTCCAGCGCCGCTGCGTGCGTCTCCGCCGCCCAGTAGCCCGTGCCCAGCAGTCCGAACCTGAGGCCCATGCCGTACTCCCTAGTCTCGATCACCGCCCATTGTCCATGGAAGCGCTCCCACGGCGGGGGGCGGGGCTCTCACGTCGAGGGGCGGGGCTCCCGGATCCGGCGACGCCGTACCGACCGGTTTCCCGTGCGCCCCGCGGTGACCGCAAGGGTGCGCCGGAGCGCGCTCAACCCCGATGATCTCGCTCCCAGCGGCACTGCCGGCGTTCCACAGTGACGCTGGGAGCAGGATCAGCGCAGAGGGGACCCCTGGTTCGCACCCGTAACGTTCCGGTCAGTTCACCGGGGAAGCAGGCGGCGCGCTCCCGCCGACGGGAGGGCCCCGAACACGACCGGCTCGGCGAAGCCCCGCTCCCGGTAGGCCTTCCGCACCGCCTTCTCGCAGGTCTCCACGCGGCCGGCGTCCGCCAGGGCGACCACGCACCCGCCGAAACCGCCGCCGGTGATCCGGGCGCCCAGCGCACCGGCGGCCAGAAGGGCGTCCACGGCGGTGTCCACCTCCGGAACGCTGACCTCGTAGTCGTCGCGCAGGGAGGTGTGGGAGGCGGTGAGCAGCGGCCCCACCGCCCGCAGGTCCCCGGACCGGAGCAGGTCCACGGTCTCCAGTACCCGCGCGTTCTCGGTCACCACGTGACGCACCCGGCGGCGGGACACGTCGTCGGGCAGCGCGGTCAGGGACCCCGGCAGGTCGTCGACGTCGCGCAGGGCCGCCATCCCCAGAACGCGCGCGGCGGCCTCGCAGGACCGGCGGCGGTCGGCGTAGTGGCCCTCCACCAGCCGGTGCGGGGCGCGGGTGTCGACCACCAGGACGGTGAGCCCCGCCGCCGAAGGGTCGAAGGGCACCTGCTCGGTCCCCATGGTCCGCGTGTCCATGAACAGGGCGTGGCCCTCGGTGGACAGCATCGACGCGGACTGGTCCAGGATTCCGCACGGCATGCCCACGAAGTCGTTCTCCACGCGCTGCGCCAACCGGGCCACCTCGGCCGGCCCGAGGTCCGCGCCGTGCAGGGAGGCGACGGCCATGACGGTCGCGCACGTCAGCGCGGCGGACGAGGACAGGCCCGCACCGGTCGGGATCGTGCTGTCCACCAGCAGGTCCAGCCCGTCCACCGTGTGTCCCTCGCCCCGCAGGGCCCACAGCGCGCCGGCGGGGTAGGCGGCCCACCCCTTCACCGCGCCGGGGGACAGGTCGGGCAGCCGGGCACCGAACTCCTCGCGGGCCTGGCGGGACCGGAACCGCACGGCCCCGTCCGGGCGCCGGGCCGCGGCGGCCGTCAGCGCGTGGGGCAGGGCGAACGGGAGCACGAACCCGTCGTTGTAGTCGGTGTGCTCGCCGATGAGGTTGATCCGCCCCGGCGCGGTCCACACGCCCTCGGGCCCGTACCCGAACGCCGAGCGGAACGCGGTCGTCACGTCATGCATACGGTCCTGCCTCCTTGTCCGTCCGTGCGATGGGGGCACCGGGGTCCGGCGTCAGGCCGCGTCCCGGCGGGAGAGGGCGAACTCCCAGGCGTCGGCGACGGTCTCGTCGAGTGTGCGCACCGGCTCCCAGCCCAGTTCACGGCGGGCCCGGTCGTTGGCCGCGACCAGGACGGCGGGGTCGCCGGCGCGGCGCGGGGCGTCCTCCACGGGCACCGGGCGGCCGGTGACCCGCCGGACGGCCTCGACCACCTCGCGCACGCTGTGCCCGCCGCCGGTCCCCAGGTTGTGGACGCGGAAGGACCCCGGCCGCACGTGTTCCAGGGCGCGCAGGTGCGCCTCGGCCAGGTCGGCGACGTGCAGGTAGTCGCGTACCGCCGTCCCGTCCCGGGTCGGGTAGTCGGTGCCGAACACCTTCGCGCTCCCGCCCCCGCCGGCGGCCGCACCCAGCAGGTTCGGCACCAGGTGGGTCTCCGTGTCGTGCCGCTCGCCGAACCCCAGGTGGGCCCCGGCCACGTTGAAGTACCGCAGGCTCGCCGCGCCCAGTCCGTGGGCCCGCGACCACGACTCCAGCAGGTGGTCGGCGGCGAGTTTGGTCGCGCCGTACGGGTTGGTGGGCACCGCCGGGTCGGTCTCCCCGATCGGCGCGTCGGAACCGGGATCGCCGTAGGCGGCGGCGCTGGAGGAGAACACCAGCCGCCGCACCCCGTGGCGTAGCGCGGCCTCCGCCAGTGCCAGGGTCCCCGACACGTTGGTGCGCCAGTACTTCTCCGGGGCGGTCACCGACTCGCTCACCAGGGACTTCGCGGCGAAGTGCAGGACGGCGTCCACGGACGGGTCCAGCACGTCGGCCGTCTCGTGCAGGTCGGCGACCACCAGCCGGGCGCCCTCGGGGACGGCGTCCGCGTGCCCGGTGGACAGGTCGTCGAGCACGGTCACCTCGTGGCCCTCCCCGAGCAGCAGGGCGGTCACCACGCTTCCCACGTATCCGGCGCCGCCGGTGACGAGCAGTCTCACTGCGCGGCCTCCCGGAGTCGCCGTGCCGTGGCCTCGGGCGCGACGTCGCTGATGAAGGCGTCCATGCCGGACTCGGTCCCGGCGAGGTACTTGAGCTTGCCCGGGGCACGCCGCACCGAGAACAGCTCCAGGTGCAGGTGGGCGAGGTCGCGCCGTTCGCGCACGGGCGCCTGGTGCCATGCGGAGATGTAGGGCAGGGGCGCGTCGTAGAGCGCGTCGAGGCGTCGCAGCACGTCCAGGTACAGGTGGCCGAAGTCCTCGCGCTCCTCCTCCGACAGCGCGGGCAGGTCGGGCACCCGCCGGTGCGGGTACAGATGCACCTCCACGGGCCAGCGGGCCGCGGCCGGGACGAACGCCGTCCAGTGGTCGGTCCGGGCGACCACCCGGATCCTGGCCTCCTGCTCGGCGCGCAGCACGTCGGCGAACAGGTCGCCGCCGGTGCGCTCGCGGTACTCCTCGGCGGAGTCGAGCACGCGCCGGGTGCGCGGGGTGACGAAGGGGAAGGCGTAGATCTGCCCGTGCGGGTGGTGCAGGGTCACGCCGATCTCGGGGCCCCGGTTCTCGAAGCAGTACACCTGCTCCACGCCCGGAACCGCCGACAGCGCCTCGGTCCGGTCGACCCAGGCGGCCATGACCGTGCGCGCCCGCTCGGGGGACAGGTCGGCGAAGGACGCGCCGTGGTCGGAACCGAAGACGAGGACCTCGCAGCGGCCCGCGGCCACGCGCCGGGAGGCCTCCAGCTCCCCGACGTCCTCCAGGGCCCGGCCGTCGTCGGCGACCAGTGACGGGAAGCGGTTCTCGAAGGCGACCACGTCGTAGGAGGCGGCCGGGACCTCTGTCGGCCGTCCGTCCGCGGAGGGGCACAGCGGGCACTCGCGGCTGGACGGCAGGTGGGTGCGGCCCTGGCGGTGCGAGGCCACGACCACCCACTCGCGCAGCAGGGGGTCGAAGCGCATCTCCGCGCCCGTCGCGGACGGGGGGAGGTCGCGCAGGTCGGGGGCGGGTTCGCGGACGGTGTCGCCCTCGTCGAAGTAGACGATCTCGCGGCCGTCCGCCAGACGTGCGGAGGTCCTTCTCATCCGTCCTCCTTCCTCGGTCGGACGTCGGTGACCACCAGGCGGCCCACGTGCTCGGTCAGGGCGGCCCGGGCGGCCCGGTCGATGCCGGAGTCGGTGACCAGCACGTCGCAGCGGTCCAGCGGAGCGATGGTGCTGATACCGACCGTTCCCCACTTGCTGTGGTCGGCGGCGACCACGAGGCAGGCGGCGGCCTCCACCAGGGCCCGGTTGGTCTCGGACTCCATGAGGTTGGGGGTGCTGAAACCGGCGCGCTCCTGCATGCCGTGCACGCCCAGGACGAGGGTGTCCAGGTTGAGGCCGCGGACGGAGGCGAGCGCGAGCGGGCCCACGAGCGCGTCGGAGGGTGTGCGGAAGCCGCCGGTGAGCGCCACGGTCTGGTCGGGGCGGGCGGCCTGGTAGAACACCTCGGCCACGCGCAGGGAGTTGGTGACCACCGTCAGCCCCGGGGTCTCGGTGAGGTACCCGGCGACGGTGGCGGTGGTGGTGCCGGCGGACAGGCCGACGGCGCTGTGCGGTTCGACCAGCTCGGCGACGGTCCGGGCGATCGCGTGCTTCTCGTCCTCCTGGCGGGTGGACTTGGCCTCGAATCCGGGTTCCTCGGTGCGGGCGCCGTCCGGGGCGACCGCACCGCCGTGCACCTTGCGCAGCGCCCCGCGGTTCTCCAGGACGTCGAGGTCGCGGCGCACGGTCATGTCCGACACGGCGAGGCTCTCGACGAGGTCGGCGACCCGCACGGCCCCGGCGCGCCGCACCTGTTCGAGGATCAGCTCCTGCCGTTGCGCAGCCAGCATCCGCCCCCCAGTCGTGATCGAAAGTGTGTGAATGTGTTGGTTATAGTTTTGCAGGTTCCTCCCTGGTGTCAATTCTGGGGATACCAGCGAGGAAAACTGTTGGAAAAAGTTGTTAAGTGTTGACAACCCAGAGTCAGGGTGTCGAACATGTTGGGTACGTTCGACCACCTCAACCTGCGCCTGAACGGCCCGGAGTTCCACCTGGAGCTGCTCAACGGCGACCACTCCTGGGACTCCCCCAAGGTCAGGAGCGTCTTCGCGCCTGGGACGAGCTGCTGCCCCACCACCAGGCCGACCCCCTGGGCCGGGGCGTCAACGAGGCGCAGACGGCGCTCGTCCGGCGCGAGGCCGGGATGATGCTGGGAGTGCCCCCCTGCTCGTGGCGGGCCTGGTGTGGCTGCCCGCCATAGCCACCGTCGCCCTGTCGTGCACACGCTTCTTTTCGTATTCGTCCACAAGGTGACGTTGCATGGTGCTACGTTCACACCGACACCGCTCTCGTGTGGATGTTCGTCTCTGGCCGCAGCAAGGGGGTGAAGGCGTGGTCGAGGTTTACCGTGGCCACAACGCCCGCCTTTCCCTGGAGCCCGAGCAGGTGCGCAAGCTCGATGCCCAGGCTCATGCCGCACGTGCTCTGTGGAACCTGCTGCACGACTGGTGGACCATGGTCGGCGAGAACCGGCGTGTGTCTGTCAAGGATGCCGACGCCGTCATCCGGCAGGCACGCAAGGACATCGACTGGTTGGCGGTCCTGCCCGCCCAGGCGGCACAGGCCGTGCTGAAGACCTACGTCCAGGCGTGGAAGAACTGTTGGGAGGGCCGCGCCGGCAGACCACTCTTCAAGGCCCGCCTCCGGTCACCGATGTCGGTGGACATCCCGCAGGGGCAGCATATGGACATCACCCGTGTTCATCGGCGTTGGGGCATGGTGAACATCCCCAGGGCCGGACGTGTCCGGTTCCGCTGGACCAGGGATCTGCCCGTGGGCAGGCGGGCTGACGCTGACAACCGGATCACCGGGGCACGGCTGGTCAAGGACGCCCTGGGCTGGCACATCGTCTTCCGCGTTCATACCCTGGAAGAGGACCCACAACTCCATTCCGGTGGTGATGTCGGCATCGACGTGGGGGTGACCGTGCCCCTGGCCCTGTCCGATGGCGACCACCACGACCACGGTCGTCCCTCCAGGATGAAGGACGGGAAAGCTGACCGCGACAAGTGGCTGACCATCGAGGAAAAAGCGGAGCTTGCGCGCTGCGAGCATCAGGCGGCACATCGCAAGAGCTTTCGCGAGCGCGGAGAACGCACCTCCCGGCGACTGTCGGAAACCTATGACCGGATCCGGGCGCTTCGTGCAAGAGCCAAGCGCAGGCACCTGGACTGGCAGCACAAGACCACCACCGATATCGCCAAGACCTACGGCACCGTGGTGGTGGAGGACCTCAACATCACGAACATGACCCGCTCCGCGCGGGGCAAGGTCGAACAGCCGGGGAAGAACGTGCGGACCAAAGCCGGGCTGAACCGCTCCATCAGCCAGGAAGCGTGGGGACGGACCGTGTCCCTGCTGGAGTACAAGCTGGCCCGGCGCGGCGGCGCCCTGCACAGGGTTCCTGCTCGTGGAACCTCCCAACGCTGTTCGATGTGCGGGTGCACCACCCCGGGCAACCGTGAATCCCAGGCGGTGTTCGTGTGCAAGAACATCACGTGTGGCTGGTCGGGTAACGCCGACTACAACGCGGCGCGGAACATCTTGCACCTGTATCGGATGGGCCTTGCGCTCGTCCCGGCTGCCGGGAGGGCAGCCGTCAGGCGTGCTCGACGCGCCGAGCCCGCCACCGCGAGGTAGACGGGAATCTTCCGGCTTCAAACGGAAGAGCACTCCAAAACGACTTTTTCTGGGCGCTGGCGTTGCTGTCCAGCGGGGACAAGCTGCCCATCACCACCGCCCTGCAGAACCTCCATGGCGCCTTCTTCGTCGACTACAACCTGCTCTCGGCGGGATCGGTCATCGTCGCCCTGCCGACGCTGGTCGTGTTCTTCCTGCTTCGTCGCTGATTGCCCCGTCCGGGAGGACTCCCGTTGAGGTCTCACACCAGCTCCACAGGTAGCAACCGCCAGCCCGGCGGCCCTGAGGTTGATCGCCGCGTTCACCTCGCGGTCATGGGTCACACCACACACGCACATCCACTCACGCATGTGCAACGGCAGTTCTTCCCGCACGGCCCCACACATCGGGCACAGCTTGGAGGAGGGAAAGAACCGGTCCACGGTGACCGACTGACGCCCGTACCAGGCGCACTTGTACTCCAACATCATGCGCAGCTCACGCCAGGCCGCGTCCGAGATCGCCCGGGACAGCCTGCTGTTTCTGACCAGGTTGCGTACGGTTAGATCCTCGATCACGACCACTTGGTTCTCGCGGACGAGTCGAGTAGTGAGCTTGTGCAGAAAATCCCGCCGGCGGTCACTGACGCGGGCGTACACCCGCGCCACTTTTCGGCGGGCTTCGTCGTACCAAGCCCGGGTGCGGTGGGCCAAAGCGCGGTTGTAAACCAGGCGCACACACCCGAAGGTGCGCGACAGCTTCGCTGCCTGCGCCCCCGTGGGGTAAAAGCGGTATTTGAACGCCCGCTTCACCGTTGACTTGGCCGTACTCACGTTCTGGCCAATGCTCTTGTTAACTCATGCCAGGAAGGAGATGGGTGTTTCCCGCCCCGACTGAAGACGGGGTCTCCACACCCGGAGAGCCGATGACGCATCGCACCGTTCGTCTGAGCGCGGCGGGGGCCTCCCTGGTCCTCGGCGTGCCCGAGACCGGGCTGCCCCACGTCCTGCACTGGGGAGCCGACCTGCCCGACACCGGGGGGCTCGCCGCCGTCTCGGCGCCACCCGCCGCGCACAACGGGGTGGACGTGTCCCAGTGGCTGTCGCTGGTGCCCACCCAGGCCGAGGGATGGCGCGGCCACCCCGGGATCGCCGGGCACCACGAGGGCCGGGTCAGCTTCCCCGACTGGACCGTCCGCGAGGTCTCCGCGGCCCCGCTGGCGGACTCCGCGCCCGGTGTCGGCGGGGTCCTCACCGTCCTGGCGGAGGCCGCCGGGCTGGAACTGCGGTGCGAGCTCCGGATGGAGGCCTCCGGGCTGGTCCGTGCGCGCAACACGGTCACCAACACCGACGCCGAGCCGTGGACCCCGGACGCCCTCCTGGTCACCCTGCCCCTGCCCCGGGAGGCGGAGGAGGTCCTGGACCTGACCGGGCGCTGGTGCCGCGAGCGCTCGCCCCAGCGCCAGGAGCTCACGATGGGTACCCGGCTGCGCGCCTCCCGCCGAGGCCGGACCGGCCACGACGCCCCGCTGCTGCTCGCCGCCGGGACGCCCGGGTTCGGCTTCCGCCGCGGCGAGGTGTGGGGCGTGCACACCGCCTGGAGCGGTGACCACGTCCACCTGGCCGAGCGCCTGCCCGAGGGCGCCGGGCAGGCCGACGCGGTGATCGCGGGCGGCGCGCTGCTCCACCCCGGTGAGGTCCGCCTCGCACGGGGCGAGTCCCACTCCACCCCGTGGGTGCTCCTGTCCTGGTCCGACCGGGGACTCGACGGCATGTCCGCGCGGATCCACCGCTGGCTGCGGGCCCGGCCGAACCACCCCTCCTCCCCGCGCCCGGTGGTCCTCAACACCTGGGAGGCCGTCTACTTCGACCACGACCTCACCACACTCAGACGGCTCGCCGACACCGCCGCCGGGATCGGCGTGGAGCGGTTCGTGCTGGACGACGGCTGGTTCCGGGGGCGCCGCGACGACACCGCGGGACTCGGCGACTGGACCGTGGACACCGGTGTGTGGCCCGAGGGACTGCACCCGCTCTTCGACCACGTCCGCTCCCGGGGCATGCAGGTCGGGCTGTGGGTGGAACCGGAGATGGTCAACCCCGACTCCGACCTGGTGCGCGCCCATCCCGAGTGGATCCTGGCCGCCGAGGGGCGCATGGCCCTGCCCAGCCGCAACCAGCAACCGCTGGACCTGTCCCGTCCCGAGGCCTTCCGGTACGTGTTCGAGCACCTGGACGCGCTGGTCGCCGAGTACCGGCTCGACTACCTCAAGTGGGACCACAACCGCGACCTGCTCGAACCCGTGCACGCGCCCATCGGCGGAGCCGGGACGCACCGGCAGACCCTGGCCGTCTACGCGCTGCTCGACCGGCTGCGCGAGCGCCACCCCGGTCTGGAGATCGAGTCGTGCTCCTCCGGCGGGGGCCGCGTGGACCTGGGGATCCTGGAACGCACCGACCGCGTGTGGGCCTCCGACACCAACGATCCCCTGGAGCGGCTGGCCATCCAGCGCTGGACCGCCCTGCTGCTGCCGCCCGAGCTGGTCGGCAGCCACGTCGGCGGGCGCACCGCGCACACCACGGGCCGGGACGCGGACCTGTCCTTCCGCTGCCTGGCCAGCCTGATGTCCCACGCCGGCATCGAGTGGGACATCACCCGGTGCACCGACGACGAACTCGGGACGCTGGCCTCCTGGATCGGCCTGTACAAGGAGCTGCGCCCGCTGCTGCACTCGGGCGAGACCGTGCACGCCGACGCACCCGACCCCGCGGACCAGCTCGACGGGGTGGTCGCCCCGGACGGGAGCGAGGCGGTGTTCCGGTACGCGCGGCCGACCACCTCCGCGCGCGCCCTGCCCGGACGTGTCCGGCTGCCCGGCCTGCGCGGGGACCGGACCTACCGCCTGGTGTGGCGTCGGGAGGCGGGCCCGCCCTCCACCATGCAGCACGTGCTCCCGGAGTGGTTCGCCGAGGGCGGGGCGACCGTGTCGGGCGCGGTACTCGCCCGCTCCGGCGTGCACATGCCCAACCTCAACCCGTCCCAAGCCCTGCTCCTGCACCTGAGGGAGGCCTGACGTGCCCGCGAACCGCAAGCCCGCCTACCTGGAGGACTTCACCCCCTCCCGGGGGACCCGGGCGCCCCGCGCCCGCTTCTCCTCCGACGCCCCCTCACTGGACCTGAACGGTACGTGGCGGTTCCGGCTGCTGCCCCGGGCCGAGGCCGGCACCGACGGGTTCGAGGCCCCCGGCTTCGACGACTCCGCGTGGTCCGGCCTTCCCGTACCCGCCCACTGGCAGCTGCACGGCCACGGCCACCCCGCCTACACGAACATCTCCTACCCCTTCCCGATCGACCCCCCGCACGTGCCCGACGACAACCCGACCGGTGACCACCGGCGGGTCTTCGACCTGCCGGGAGAGTGGCCGCAGGGCCCGGCGGTGCTGCGCTTCGACGGGGTCGACTCCTGTTTCCGGGCCTGGCTCAACGGCACCGAACTGGGCTTCTCCACCGGAAGCCGCCTGGCCACCGAGTTCGAGGTCGGCCACCTGCTGCGCCCGGGACGCAACACCCTGGCGGTCCGCGTCCACCAGTGGTCGGCGGCCAGCTACCTGGAGGACCAGGACATGTGGTGGCTGTCGGGGATCTTCCGCGACGTCACCCTCCTCGCCCGGCCCCCGGAGGGGATCGACGACCTCGCCGTGCACACCGCCTACGACCACACCACCGGGACGGGCACCCTGCGCGTCGACGCGGAGGGGTCGCCGGACGTCCTGGTCAGCGTCCCCGAACTGGGGCTGGTGGACGCCGCCGCGGGGGTGGAGCACGCGGTCGGCGCGGTGGAGCCGTGGTCGGCCGAGGCGCCGCGCCTCTACGACGCCGAGGTGCGCGCGCCGGGGGAGCGGGCCCGCACGCGGATCGGCTTTCGGACCGTGGAGGTCTCCGGCGGGCGACTGCGCGTCAACGGCCGCCCGCTGCTGCTGCGTGGGGTGAACCGGCACGAGTGGCATCCCGACCACGGCCGCGCCGTGCCCTGGGAGACCATGCGCGAGGACGTACTGCTGATGAAGCGGCACAACGTCAACGCGGTGCGCACCAGCCACTACCCGCCCCACCCCGACTTCCTGGACCTGTGCGACGAGCTGGGCCTGTGGGTCGTGGACGAGTGCGACCTGGAGACCCACGGGTTCGAGGAGGTCGGATGGCGCGGCAACCCCTCCGACGACCCGCGCTGGCGCGACGCCTACCTGGACCGGATACGCCGCACCGTCGAGCGGGACCGCAACCACCCCAGCGTCATCCTGTGGTCCCTGGGCAACGAGGCCGGGACCGGGGAGAACCTGAGGGCCATGGCGGAGTGGACGCGCGGGCACGACCCCTCCCGCCCGGTCCACTACGAGGGCGACCGGGACAGCACGTACGTGGACGTGTACTCGCGCATGTACGCGCCGCACGACGAGGTGGACGCCGTCGGCAGGCGTGAGGAGCCCGAGACGGCGGATCCGGCGGCCGACGCCCACCGGCGCGGGCTGCCCTTCGTCCTGTGCGAGTACGGGCACGCCATGGGGACCGGGCCGGGGGCGCTGGAGGAGTACCAGCGGCTGTTCGAGCGGCACGGCCGCTGCCAGGGCGGGTTCGTCTGGGAGTGGATCGACCACGGGATCCGCCGCCGGGAGCCGGACGGCACCGAGTGGTTCGCCTACGGAGGCGACTTCGGCGAGGTCCTGCACGACGGGAACTTCGTCGCGGACGGCCTGCTGCTGCCCGACCGCGTGCCCAGCCCGGGGCTGACCGCGTACGCCAGGACCATCGCACCCGTGCGCGTGGCCCCCGACCCGGCGGCCGGCACCGTCTCCGTCACCAACACCTGGGACTTCCGGGACACCTCGGGCCTGACCTTCTCCTGGCGGGCCGAGGAGGAGGGCGTCCCGTTCGGGGAGGGCGTCCTGGACGTACCGGTCCTCGGGCCCGGGGAGGCTGTCGACGTGCCGTCGCCCGCACTGCCCGAGCCTCCCGGAGGCGGGGAGGCCTGGCTGACCGTGTCCGTCCGGCTGGCCGGGAAGGAGCCCTGGGCCCCGGCCGGGCACGAGCTGGCCTGGGGGCAGGCCGGGATCGGCGCCTCCGCGGCCGGACCGGCGGCGGCTCCGGCCCTCGCCGCCGGCGGTGCGGCGCCGTACGCCGCCGGGGACGGAACCGTGCGGATCGGCCCGGGACTGCTGGACACGGAGACCGGCGCGCTGCTCTCGATCGGCGGCCTGCCCGTGGACACGCCGGTGGTGGACCTGTGGCGCGCCCCGACCGACAACGACGTGGCACCGCACGGGATCTCCGTGGCCGCCTGGTGGCGCGGATCCGGCCTGGACCGGCTCACCTCGCGCCTCGTGTCCACCGGACGGGAGGACGACGCGTTCGTCGTCCGGACCAGGCTGGCCCCGGCCGCCCGGGAGATCGGCATGCGCGTCGCCCACCGGTGGAGCACCGACGGAGGGCGCCTGATCCTGGACGTGGAGGCCGAGGCCGAGGGGGAGTGGCCCTGCCCGCTGCCGCGCTTCGGCGTGCACATGGCCCTGCCGGCCTCCCTGGGCGGGGCGGAGTGGTTCGGCCGCGGGCCCGGCGAGGCCTACCGGGACGTGTCCCAGGCCGCGAGGATCGGCCGGTTCTCCACCACGGTCGACGGACTCCAGACCCCCTACCTGCGGCCCCAGGAGAACGGCAACCGGATGGACGCCAGGTGGCTCGTCCTACGGGCGGAGGACGGCAGGGGCCTGCGGGTGGAGGGCGACCCGGTGTTCGACTTCACCGCGCGCCGCTGGGACACGGCTGCGCTCGACGCGGCCGACCACCCCCACGAGCTGGTTCCCGGCGACCGGATCCATCTGCACCTGGACCAGGCGCACCACGGCATCGGCACGGCCTCGTGCGGACCCGGGACGCTCCCCGAGCACCACCTGGCGGCCGGACGGCACCGGATCCGGCTCGGGTTCTCCCCGGTCGGCTGAGCCCGCGGGCGGTCGGCGCGGGGGCGGGCACGCGGAAGGGGAGGCGCCGGACGCACCGGCGCCTCCCCGCGCCACCGGGGCGGTGGAACCGTCACCTGCCGGGTTTGCCGTTCCCGGTCAGGGTGTCCTTGATCTTCTCCCCGGCCTGCTTGAGCTTCGAGGTCTTCTTCTGGGCCTTGCCCTCGGCCTGCCACTGCTCGTTGTCCGTGACCTTGCCGAAGCCCTCCTTGGCCTTGCCGCTGAACTCGTCGGCCTTGTTGCGGGCCTGGTCGCGCTCGGACATACCCACCTCCCGCTCGGCTTTCGGTCCTGTCAACATCCGTAACCGCCTGACGGGGGCCGCAATCATGTTCAGGGCAAAAATCTAGACATAACGGACAATGTGCAGGTCGGGTGTGACCGCCGGGCCTCAGGCCTGGGGCGCGGCCGTGGACACCGAGGCGAACGGGGCCCGCGTGGTCACCCGGTGGTTGATGCCCTCGCGCACCATCGCCTTGGCCACGTCCACGGCCCTCCCCACGTCGCCGCCCTTGGCCAGTTCGGCGGTGATCGCGGCGGCGAAGGTGCAGCCCGCCCCGCTCACACGCTCGTCACCGATCTTGGGGGCGCTGAGGACGGTCGCCTCCTCGCCGTCGAAGTGCACGTCCACCGCGTCCGGGCCGGGCAGTTCCACACCGCCCTTGACCACGACGTGCCGGGGACCCAGCGCGTGGATGCGTCGGGCGGCCTCGACCAGGTCGTCCACCGTCTCGATGCTCTCCATGCCCGAGAGGGTGCGCGCCTCGAAGTGGTTGGGCGTGATCACGGTGGCCAGCGGAAGGATCTGCGCGGTGAGCGCCTTGTCGGTGTCCAGCGCGGCTCCCGGCTCCTGCCCCTTGCAGATCAGCACGGGGTCCAGGACCACGTGCCGCCACGGCTGACGGCGCAGTCCCTCGGCGACCACGTCGATGGTGTCCGGAGTGCCGAGCATGCCGAGCTTGACCACGTCCAGGTCGTGGCAGGAGGTCGCCGCCTCGATCTGGTCGGCGATGACGTCCGGGGCGATCGGGACGAAGCGGTGGCGCCAGTCGTTCTTCGGATCGAAGGACACGATGCAGGTGATCGTCCCCATGCCGTAGACGCCCAGTTCCTGGAAGGCCCTGAGATCGGCCTGGATGCCGGCGCCGCCGGTGGCCTCCGACCCTGCGATCACGTACGCGCTGTCGGTCATCGGGACCAACCCCCTCTGTCGATGTGCTGTTGCGGGCCGCGTGAGTCCTCACGGGGCCCGTCGGCCCGTGGACAATTCCATCACAACGGGCAGGCAGGACGTTCGGGCTGCTCGTGGCATGTGCCATAGCCGGGACGGGTGCGGCGGATGATACTGGGGAGCACGGTCGAGGAAGCGCCGGTACCAGAGCACGCCCGGGGGGGCACGGGTCCTCCGTGGAACCGCGGACCACGGACGTGGAGGAGGAGTCACACGCCGTATGGCACAGACATCGAACCCCGGCGGTCGGGACACGGACTTCGTCGCGCTCCTGGTGGAGGCCTACCACCGCGCGGGCATCCGCGCCGAGCGCCTGTCCGCCACGGGAGTGCGCGTCCCCCTGCCCGGTGCCGGCTCCTTCGACACCGACTACGGGGAGGCGGCCGAGCGCGCCCGATCGCACCCCGTCGAGCAGTACCCGCGGATGGCCGACGAGGCCGTTCGCGCCACGACGCGCATGTTCCGTGAGCGGGGCGTGCCCCTGGGCACCCACTACCCGCCGCGCTCCGACGACCACGGCCGGGGCGCCCTGGTCGCGGTCCTCGAACGCATGGGCATCGGCGCCCGCTTCGAGTCCCCGCAGGTCCTGAGCCTGTCCCTGCCCGGAGGCGACCGCGCCACCACCGACGTCAGCGCCTACCTGGCCAAGGTGGGGAACGCCTCCGTGGACGGGGCCCTCGACGAGGCGGGCCGCTTCGCCCAGGCGGTGTCCCAGCAGATCTCGCGCTCGCGGGAGCAGGACTCCGCACCCGCCGAGAGCCTGCGGGTCCGGCTCTACCCCGACAGCGCCTTCCCCGAGGGCGTGATCGACAAGCTCGTGGCCCGCGAACTCGCTCCCGGGCTGTGGCAGACCGTGGCCGTGGACCACCCCGACAGCGTCCAGCCGCTCAGCCGCCACGCCCACGAGCGGTCGGGCCGGTCCACCGGGGAGGCCTTCGCCGAGGCCGTCGCCCACGCCGTGGCGGAGCCGGTGGAGACCAGCGAGCACGAGATCGACGGGGTGAGGATCGTCCACGTCGGCGGCCAGCACCCCTACGTCTCGGCGCAGGCGCACGTCCTGGGGCGCCATCTGGGAGAGGCGCCGCACGGCGCGCTCGTCGCCTTCCCGGTTCCGCAGGCGGTCCTGGCGCACCCGCTGGGCCAGGGGAACCCGATCGCGGCGATGGAGCGCCTCCGGGCACTCGCCGAGCGGTTCGTGGCCGACACCGACAAGCCCGTCAGCTCACAGCTGTACTGGTGGCGGCCCGGTCCGGGGGCCGAGACCGACGTGCCCCGCCTGAGCGCCGTGGCGGTCGAGACGGACCACGAGGCCCGGACCGTCTCGCTGTACACCGGCGACCAGGAGTTCGGCCCGCTGCTCGACACCCTGAGGTAGGACGACCCGTCGGACCCGCTGGAGGCCCTCCGGAAGGCGGTGCCGGCGGGGGCCCCGAACGCCGACGCGTCCTCGGCGGGCGGGGCCGCACGGAGGGGCGGCCCCGCGTTCCCTCCGCCGTCCACGGAGGTCAGCTCGGGTAGGCGGGTACGGAGGGCTCGCTCAGCTGTTGGGAGGTGTCCTTGGCGGCGAAGAAGTCACCGCCCTTGCGCAGGGTGTCGTCGCTGCCCCAGGACTCGTCCCGGTCGACCTTGCGCAGGTGCGGGATGTGCTTGCGGCAGTGGATGTAGGCCTCCTCCACGTGCACCACGGTCCACATCAGCGCCCGTTGTCCGGGGACCTCGGGCGCGGGCAGGCCGGGGATGTGGCGCCGCAGCTCCACGTCCTCCAGCAGGCTCGCCCGGCCGTTGACGTGCAGCCCGATGCGGTCGCGCGCGAAGTCCATGAACATCAGGCCCACGTGCGGGTTCTCCAGGATGTTGCCCACGCTGGCGAACACGCCGTTGCCCCGGAACTCCGGATAGGTCAGGGTGTGCTCGTCGATCACGTGGACGAAGCCGGGCGGCCCCGCGCGGAAGCTGGAGTCGCACTCACCATGGCGGTCCGAGGTGGCGATGAACAGCATCTCCTGCCGGGAGACGAATTCGCGCATCCGCGGGTTCAGGTGGTCGAGCATCTGGTCGCGGTAGAAGCGATCGGCGCGCTCGCTCGTGCCGGTGATCTCCTGGACGCGGTGTTCACCCGCGCTGCCGGGTGCGTGCCGTGGGGAGGTCTCGCGCATCACTGCCTCTCACAGGAACTGATGGGGCTGCTGGGATTGGTGGGATCTGCGGTGCCGCAGTCGCCCAGGCGGTGGGACAGGTGGGGTGGGGAAGCGCCGGAACGGTCTGGGGAGGACCGTGGACCGGCGGGTCAGCGGATCGGAGAGGAGGCGTTGGTCGCCTCGGGCGCCCCGGTCCGCCGCTGGTCGGACCGGGCCCCGGAGGGCGCGGCCGCGTGGCGGCTGCGCATCGCGGGTTTGCCGGCGTCGGCGTCGCGCGCGCCCTCGAGCATGTTGGCGGTGATCCACTCGTAGACCATCACCCAGGCCGAGCTCATGGAGGAGGACCAGGTCGGTGAGATCTCGCTGACCGCGCGCACCAGGGCACGGCCCACGTAGGGGTAGTGCTCGGGTTCGATGGCGAGGTCCCGCCTGTGCTGGGCGCCCAGTTGCCGTAGGTAGCCGGCCACCTCGTCGGGCTGGTCGAGGTGGTGGACGACCTCCAGCAGGGCGAAGGCCATGCGCTCCTTCTGGGTCTGCATGTTCTCGGGGAACATCTCCCGTACCGCGGGCGCCATGGAGAACAGGTTCTGGTAGAAGCGCTCGGCCAGGCGGGTCGAGCCGGGCGGTAAGGAGGAGCAGGAGTGCCGGACCGCGTCGATGACGGCTGGGGCGGGGAGCGGAACCTCTTTGATGGAGCGGGGAGACAAGGAGCCTCCAATCGGGGTTGCGGGGAGGGAAAGCACCACGAAGGCGCACACACCACGACAGTGTTGTTACGGAGAGTGACGATTCTGGAAGCAGGGCTACGCGTGCGCCCGGCGGTTCCGGGTGGGGCCGGCATGTGTCGGATCGGCATGCGCCGTGACTCGGCCCCGTGCCCGGACGGCACACGCGAGAACGGTCCTCAGGTCACCGTGAACACAGCGGTCTCTCGGCGGTTCGGAGCGAGGGGAGCACCAGTGCCGTCCCTCTGGCAGTACCGAGGTTGGCGGAATCCCTCATCGCTGCCTCATCCTCTTCTTCCGGATTCAGTGTCCGTCCACGGTTTGGGCGACTGCGAATGCTATACGGGGAGCGGATAGCGACCGTTTCACTGCTCGCATGACCCGATCCCCCTCCTTGTATGTACGCTGTGGCAATGTAACAGAAGTGTGGACATGTTTGGACGTTACTAACCGGTAGCGCAAAAGGCCACAGGACTACCGGAAAACTCCGCCGTCACCTTCGTCACCGTATACCGTATGCGTGCCGGAGGGGAGTCGCGTGCCGCCGCTCCCGCGCCCGTCAGGGAGGCGGATGTCCGGCTCCGCTCGCGCGCTGGCGCGGGGACACGGGCCGCCGGGCGAAGCACACCGCGACCGCCATCAGCGCGCAGAGCAGGGCCAGCCCCAGAATGCCGGGGCGGTAGGACCCCGCCCACCCGTGGGCCAGGGACAGCAGGATGGGCCCCACGGCGGTGGAGGCGACCGCGACGGACTGGGTCACCCCGCGCAGGGAGCCGAGGTTGGCGGTGCCGAAGTAGAAGGGCAGCGCGGCGTTCTCCACCGCGCGGGCCCCGGAGGCCGCCGCGCCCAGCGCCACCCCGTAGAGGACCGCTCCCAGGCCCGGGGACACCAGCGGCAGCAGGGTGAGCGCCAGCGCGTGCATGGCCATGGCCGCGCACATCAGCATCTTGGGGGACAGCCGGTCGGCGGCCGAACCGAAGAGCAGCGCCGAACCCAGCCCGGCGACGGTCTGGGGCAGGAAGTTGGCGGCGGCCTGCGTCGGGGTGAGCCCCTGTTCACCCAGCACGGCGATCTGGTGGAAGAACACGGCGGTGGACACCAGCCCGCTGCACGCCACCGCCCCGGCCAGCGCCCAGAAGACGGAGGTGCGCACGATCGCCCGCAGCGGCCACTCCGGTTCGGGGGGCGCGGCCGGCTCCGCGTGTGCGGGCTTCCCGCCCCGCTGGGTCTCCTCGGCCCCATCGGGAGCCTCGGCCTCCTCGGTCCGCTCGGGCACCCGGGTGACCCCGCGCAGGCCCCAGAACGCCAGGGGCAGCACGACCACCCAGATGAGCAGCGCCTCGGCGGCGAAGGTGTACCGCCAGCCCAGGACGGAGACCACCTGTTCGGCGATCAGTGGGAACAGCGAGATCCCCGCGCTCCCCGCCGAGGTGGTGAGCCCGAGCAGGGCGCCCCGGTTGCGGGTCACCGAGATCGCGACGGCGGTGCTTGCGATCAGCGACATGCCGCCCTGGCCCAGGGCGCGTACCCCGACGAAGCCGGCGGTCAGCCCCACCAGTCCCTGTACGCAGGCCAGCAGGACCAGGAAGCCGCCGAAGCCCAGAGCCACCGCGGCCAGGACCCGCTGGACCCCGAACCTGTCGACGGCCCGCCCCAGCCAGGGCAGCGCGAGCGCGCCGCTGAGCGTGCCGACCATGTAGGCGAGGGAGACCGCCGAGCGGCTGATGTCCAGGTCGGCGATGACGTGGTCGACGAACACGGAGACACCCGCGGTCTGCCCCGGGCCGCTCAACGCCAGGACCAGCGCGGAGGCGACCACGACCCGGGCGGGCGAGGGGGCCGCGCGGGCGAGGCTCCCGGTCGGCCTCATCGCACGTCTCCCGCCGTGGAGGCGGCGGGTACGGGAGCGTGGGGACGGGGTCTGTCGGTCATCGGGCCTATTGTCCCGCCCCGGCCCCGGACCGCGGCGTCCGACCCCCCGGACCGACCGGCGGGGCGGGTCGACCGATCGGTTGACCCGTGGAATCCACCGATCCCGTGGCCGTGCGGGCGATCCGCGGCTCCCCGGTCCCACGCGATGCTCGGGGCATGCCGATCATCGATGTCAGGAACCTGCGCAAGCGCTACAGCGAGAAGGTCGTCGTCGACGACGTCACCTTCTCCGTCGGAGAGGGTGAGATCTTCGGGATCCTCGGTCCCAACGGGGCCGGGAAGACCACCACGGTCGAGTGCGTCGCGGGGATGCGCCCCCTCGACGGCGGAGCGGTCACCGTGCTCGGCCGGGACCCGAGGCGGGAACGGGACGAGGTCCGCGAACGCCTCGGCGTGCAGCTCCAGGAGGCGCGGCTGCCCGACCGGATCAGGGTCGGGGAGGCCCTCGACCTCTACGCCTCTTTCCACCCCTCCTCGGCCGACACCGGACAGCTCCTGGAGACGCTGGGGATCGCCGACAAGCGCGACACCCAGTACCGCAGGCTGTCCGGGGGCCAGAAGCAGCGGGTGTCCATCGCCCTGGCCCTCGTGGGCCGCCCCGTGGTGACCATCCTCGACGAGCTGACCACGGGCCTGGACCCGCAGGCGCGTCGGGACACCTGGGAACTCATCGAGGACGTGCGCGACTCCGGCGTCACGATCGTGCTCGTCACGCACTTCATGGACGAGGCCGAACGGCTCTGCGACCGGCTCGCGCTGATCGACTCGGGCCGCATCGCCGCCCTGGACACCCCGGCCGGGCTCGTCACGCGGGCCGCCCCGGAGCAGCAGGTGACCTTCCGCGCGCCCCGGGAGTTCGACGAGCAACTCCTCGCCGCACGGCCCGAGGTGGTCTCCGCGCACCGCAGAGGGCGCCGGGTCCGGGTGACCGGCCGGGACGGCCTGCTCCACGCCGTGACCTCCGTCCTGGCCCGCGAGCACGTCATCGCCGAGGACCTGCGCGTCGAGCGCTCCAGTCTGGACGACGCGTTCGTCGCCCTGACCGGCCGGTCCCCCGAATCATGAGCACCGGCACCGAGAGGAAGTCCCCCGTGTCCGCCCTGGTCCGGCTCACCGTGACCGAGGCCAGACTGCTGACGCGCGAGCCCACGGCGGTCGTCCTCGGGATCCTGACACCGACCGCGGTCATGCTGGGACTCGGATCCCTGCCGATGCTGAGGGAACCCAACCCGCAGTTCGGCGGTCTGCGCTTCGTCGACACCTGGGCTCCCACGGCCCTGATCCTCGGCATGGGGATCCTGTGCGTCCAGTACCTGCCGTCCGTCCTGGCCGCCTACCGGGAGAAGGGCGTGCTGCGCCGGATGTCGACCACCCCGGTGCACCCCGGGATGCTCCTGACCGCGCAGCTCATCGTGGTGTTCGCGGCGGCGGTCCTCTCCGCGGTGATCCTGGTGCTCTCCTCCTGGCTGTTCCTGGACGTCGAACCGCCGAGCCAGCCACTGCTGTTCACCGTCGCGTTCGTCGTCGGAGCCGCCTCGCTCATCGCGCTGGGGATCCTGATCGCCGCCGTGGCGCCCAGCGCGAGCGCGGCCAACGGCTTGTCGATGGCCCTGTACATGCTGCTGATGCTGGTGGGCGGGGTCTTCCTGCCACGGGTGTTCCTGCCCGACCTCCTGGTACGTATGGGGGAGTTCACGCCACCCGGGGCGCAGCTCCTACTGGAGAGCTGGTCGGGCAACGCCGGGGACGCGGGACTCTCGCAACTCGTCCAGCTCGGGATAATGGCGGGCGTCGCCGTGGTGGTCGCCGCGCTGGCCGCCAGACTGTTCCGATGGGAATGAGTGGAGGATGAGCGGACGGAGCACCGGGGTGGACACCACCCGGAACTGGGACCGGTGGTGGGACGTGTTCGTCGCCGTCGTCCCCTGGACCCTGCTGCTGCCCTCGGCGGCGCTGGTCCTGTCCCAGCCCGTGTCGGACTGGACCGAACACACGGTCACCGTGGGCCTGACCGCGCTCGTCGCCGCCTGGATGTTCCTCGGGTGCGTGCGGCCCTGGAAGGGTGGCGGACCGCTGCTCTCCGGGATCCACTTCGCGGTGCTCCTCGCGCTGGCCTCGGCGTTGATGGCTCACGACACCCTGTTCCTGATGTTCACGATCGCGCTGTTCTTCCGCGCCATGGTGCTGCCCTGGCCGCTGACCTTCGTCGGGGTAGCGGCCACCTCGATCGCGCTGCACACGACCACCATGGGATTCCCCGGAACGGACACGGAGACGCCGTTCCTGGAGCAGCTGTTCCTCTACGTCGGCGTGATCACGGTCCAGACCGTGGCCATCGGTGGAGGCCTCGTGGTCGCGACCAAGAGCGCCGAGCAGCACCGGGAGCGCCGGGTGATGGTGGCCAGGCTGGAGGAGGCCCTGGAGGAGAACGCCGGGCTGCACGCGCAGCTGCTCGCCCAGGCACGGGAGGCCGGGATGCTGGACGAGCGCCAGCGCATGGCGCGGGAGATCCACGACACCCTGGCCCAGGGGCTCACCGGGATCGTGACGCAGGTCCAAGCGGCGCAGCGGGTGTGGGACGGTCCCGGGTCGGCGCGCCCGCACGTGGACCGCGCGCTCGACCTGGCCCGTGAGAGCCTGACCGAGGCGCGGCGCTCCGTGCAGGCCCTGCACCCCCGGCAGCTGGTGGAGAGCCAGTTGCCCGAGGCCCTCGGCGAGTTCACCCGCCGCTGGACGGAGGAGCACCGCGTCCGCTCCGGGCTCGACGTCACCGGCGAGCGCGTCGCGCTGAGCCCGGCGGTCGAGGTGGCCCTCTTCCGGGTCGCCCAGGAGGCGCTCACCAACGTCGCCAAGCACGCCGACGCCTCCCGGGTGGGCGTGACCCTGTCCTACTCCGACGACGTGGTCCTGCTCGACGTCCGCGACGACGGGCGGGGGATGACCGGGAGCAGGCGGCACGGGTTCGGACTCAAGAGCATGCGCCAGCGCATTCGCGGGATCGGAGGCACGGTGGAGATCGAGACCGGCGAGGGGGAGGGCACCGCTGTCAGCGCGACCGTGCCCGCGATCCCGGTGGAGGCGACGTGATCCGTGTCCTCATCGCCGACGACCACCCCGTCGTGCGCGACGGCCTGCGCGGCGCCTTCGCCGCGGAGGAGGACATCGAGGTGGCCGGGGAGGCGTCCAACGGTCGCGAGGCGGTCGAACGCGCGGTGGCGCTCTCCGTCGACGTCGTGCTGATGGACCTGCGCATGCCGGTGCTCTCCGGGGCCGGGGCGATCGCAGCCCTGGCCCGGGAGGCACCGGACGTGCGCGTCCTCGTCCTCACCACCTTCGACAGCGAGAGCGACGTCTTCCCGGCCGTCGAGGCCGGGGCCACCGGGTACCTGCTCAAGGACGCCTCGACCGACGAGCTGCTGCGCGGGGTACGCGCCGTGCACCGCGGGGAGTCCGTCCTGGCGCCGACGGCGGTGCGGCACCTGATGGGCCAGGTGCGCAGACCCGCGGGGCAGAGGCTGAGCGAGCGCGAACTCGAGGTGCTGGGGCTCGTCGCCGACGGCGCGTCCAACCGGAGCGCGGCGGCGCGCCTGTTCATCAGTGAGGCGAGCGTCAAGACCCACCTGCAGCACGTGTACAACAAGCTCGGCGTCCGCGATCGGGCCGCGGCGGTGGCCGAGGCCTACCGCCGCGGCCTCATCGGTTAGGGAGCGCGTCAGCGGTGCGCGGCCTCCAGCCTGGTCCGCAGGGAGTCGGCACGCGTGACGTAGCCCTCGCGCACGTTCTCGTTCTCCGCGCGGTTGACCGCCCACACGTACTGTCCGTGACCGCGGTAGCGGTCCGCCAACTCGTCCTCGTCGAAGGGGACGTGCGAGCCGAAGAGCACACAGAAGTAGTCCTCAGGGGTCGCCGGGGCGTTGCCGCCGGTGTTCAGCGCCGTGGGCGCCTCCACCTGGGAGAGCCGGATGCCTCCCTCGGCGAACCCGTCCTCGTCCCGGACGATCTCCCCCTGGCCGGTGCGCGCGATCGGCTCCGCGCTCGGCGGCGGGGTCCCGTCCGAGGCCCAGTCGCTGAGGTGGTCGTAGGAGGAGTTGAGCACGTGGTGCAGCGGCACGCGGCTGAACGGCGGCTCGACGCAGTCGTACTGCGGCTGCTGGCCGAAGTCGCGCTTCTCGATCTCCTCGCGCGCCTGCCTTCCGGCCCAGCCGGAGTGCGCGGTGCCCGCCACCTCCCAGCGGCGGAAGGTCTCCGTGTCCTCCGCGGGGCCGATCCAGGCGACGTCGGTCTCCGACAGCACCTGGAACACCGGTTCGGGACGGTCGGCCTCGGGGGCCGTGCCCACGATGAAGCCGTATCCGTCGAAGACCGGCTCGGTGTGGGGGAGGACCTCCTCGTAGTAGACCGTCATGCGGCCCGCGGACTGCGACGCCCCGATGGCCAGGACCTGGTCGGCCCCGGTCCCGCCGGTGAGGTCGCCGGAGGAGCGCAGGGCCTGCGCCGCCTGCGAGAAGACGTCGTAGGAGAGCTGGTCGTCACCGACGGTGCCGCCGTCCGTGACGTCCAGCCGGCCGTAGCGGGCGGGGCTCCACTCCGTCAGCTGGGAGACGCCGACGTCCTGCGCGGACACCCCCACCCAGGTGTAGCCCGAGCGCATGATGTGTGCGGCGCTGGGACCCCAGAGGGCGTCCAGGTCGCTGCCCGCGCTGACGTTCTGCCACTCGGCGAGCGCGGTGCCGTTGGAGTCGCGCGGATCTTCGGGGCGGCGGACCACCACCCGGGTCGTGTAGGGGTGCTCGGAGAGGACCTCTCCGTCGGAGTACCGGTTGGCGGTCCCGGAGACGAGGAACTCCTCCTCCACGTAGTCGTAGAGGTCGAGGTTCTCGGTCGTGGCGAAGAAGGGGTAGGTGTCCTCGACGTCGTCGGCGAGGGGGTCGCCGGGGACGCTTCCCGGCAGGGGGCCCTCGATCTCGGGGACGGGGACCGGGAGCAGGGCGTCGTCGGTGGGGGAGGCCAGTGCCGCCGGGGAGGCGAGTGCGGTGCTGATCCCGAGTGCGGCGCTGATTCCGAGGGCGGTGACCGTGGCGGGGCGGTGCGCGTTCGTAGCCACTGCGGTGCCTTTCGTTCGTACCAACACGGACGGTCCGTTGTTGGTCACTGCTGGCCACGCGAAGGTATGTCGGCGCGAACACGCTGGCAACGGGGTGAGGGGCGGTCGAACACGGAACAGGTCGTTTCCCCGATCAGGGCCGCACCCGGCGAGGAAGAGATCCGGCGGAGCGGGACGTCGCGGGCTTCACCGGCTGAGACGAGGGCACGCGGGCATGACGGAGTGCGCGGCGGGCCCGGTCCCACGAGGGGTCGGGCCCGCCACGCACGGGTGCCGGGTGCGGCCCCGGTCAGTACATCCGGTCGAGCAGGTCGGCGACCCCGTCGACGGTCGGTTCCCGGGGGTTGGGGTACGGCTTGGCAGCCACCCGCTCGGCGATGTCGCGCAACCCCGAGCGAGGTACCCCCAGGTCCGAGAGGGCCGTCGGACCGTCGTACCCGCGGGCGAGCCCGGAGACCGCCGCGACGGGGTCCCCGTCGGCGGCCCGGGCCAGCCGGGCCGCCGCCTCCGGAGCCGCGGGCAGGTTGAACGCCATCACGTGCGCCAACAGCACCGTGTGCAGCTCGGCGTGCGGCAGGTCGAAGGCGCCGCCGAGCACGTGCGCGAGCTGGTGGTGCAGACCCATCCGGGTCTGGGCGAGACATGTCCCCGCCAGCCACGCCGCGGACTGCAGACGCCCGCGCGGCTCCGGACCGGACGGGTCGTCGAGCACCTCGGGCAGCGCGCCCAGGATGCCGTCGGCCGCCTCGGTCGCCAGCGCGTCGGTGAACCGGGTGGCGTCGGGGGCCCACAGGGCCTCGACCGCGTGGGCGAGCGCGTTCACGGCACTGGTCCGGGTCAGGCCGGGCGGCATCGTGAGCGTGAGTCCGGGATCGTAGACGACCGTGCCGGGGGCCAGGGCGGGATCGCGGCGGGTGGTCTTGACGCCGTCCTCGGTCTCGCCCAGGACCGGGGTCGCCTCGGAACCCGCGTAGGTGGTCGGCACGGCGACCTGCGGCATCCCGGTACGCGCCGAGAGGGCCTTGGCCAGACCGATCGCGGAGCCGCCGCCGATCGCCACCACGCAGTCCGCGGAGGTGGAGCCGACGACCTCCATGGCCTCGGCGGTCACCGTGACCGGGGTGTGCGGCGCGGGCCGGTCGAAGCGCGCCGCCAGCCGCGGGCCCAGCGCGTCGGCCACCCGGTCGGCGGCCACGGCGGCGGACGGGGCCGCCACCAGCAGCACCCGCCGGGCGCCGAGCCGTGCGGCCTCCTCATGGGCGAGGCCGCACGCACCGCCGCCGATCAGCACGCGCGTCGCGGGGGTCTGGTGGACGGCCACCGAGGTGTCGGGCGGTCGGGTCCGCCCGTGTGCGGCGGTGGCGCTCGTCATGCCTTCGTCTCCCATCGTCCCAGTGTGCCGCCCCTCGCGGCGCCGCTGCTCGGGCGTCCTCACCGCCGGCCGACGCGACACGGCGCCGACCGAGCTCTCCGTGGTACCGGTCCGGCACGGCCATGTGCAGGACCGTCCCGTGGACACCGCGCACCAGCCGCTCGAACTGCTCACCGACGGATGGACGCACCTGCCCTCCGGCACCGGAACGCGTCCTGACGGGCTCGGCGCCGAGCCCGTCGACGGATAGCCGGGCGAGGACGCGGGGCCGTCCGGACCGCCCCCGGCCGGGGAGACGCCCTTCCCTAGGCTGTCGGGATGCTCGTGCGCAGCCGTTGGGCCGTCCTCTCCGTCAGCATGGTGGCGCAGGTGGCCAGCGTGTCGGCGATGTTCGGCGTGCCCATCGTGCTGCCGCAGCTGCGGGAGGCCTTCGGGGTCACGACGGCGCAGGCCGGGGTCCTGGCCGGACTGCCGTCGTTCGGGCTGCTGCTCACGCTCCTGCTCTGGGGCCTGGTGATCGACCGGGCCGGGGAGCGGTCGACGATGGCTCTGAGCCTGGTCCTCACGGCGGGTGCGCTCGGCCTGCTCTGGTCCGTCGCACACCTGTGGAGCGCCGCCGCGGTCCTGCTGCTGGTGGGAGCGGTCGGCGGACCGGTCAACGCCGCGAGCGGGCGGCTGGTGCTCTCCTGGTTCTCCGCGGGGGAGCGCGGTCTGGCCATGGGTATCCGGCAGTCGGCGTTGCCCCTGGGCGTGGGCGTCTCCGGCCTGGTGCTACCCGGAGCGGCCGAGGCCTGGGGGTTCGTCGGGGCGATGACGCTCCCGGCCGTGCTCGCGCTCCTCGCGGTTCCGCTCGTGCTGGCGATGCCCGCGGAGCCGCCCGCGGACGTCCCGGAGAGGACCCCGGCACCGGACGCGGCGGGGGACACGGAGCGCGCGCCGACCTCCCCGACCGGATCGCCGTACCGCCACGGGGCCATCTGGCGGGTGCACGGTGTGAGCATGCTGCTCGGGGTCCCGCAGATCACCCTCATGACCTACGCGGTCATCTACCTGGTCCAGGAACAGGGGTGGAGCGCGCCCGCCGCGGGCGCGGTCGTCGCGGCGGCGCAGGTGCCCGGGGCCGCCGGTCGCCTGCTGCTCGGCGTCCGGTCGGACCGGACCGGGAACCGGATGCGACCGGTGCGATGGCTGGCGGTCGCCTCCGGGACCTGCCTGGTCCTGCTCACCGCGCTGCCGAACGCCTGGGCGTGGACGGCGGTGCCGATGGTCCTGCTCTGCCTGGTCCTGACGATGTGGCACAACGGTCTGACCTTCACCGCCGTGGCGGAGATCGCGGGGACCTCCTGGGCCGGGCGGGCCCTGGCCGTGCAGAACTGGCTCCAGGCCATCAGCACGACGCTGACTCCGGTGCTCATGGCGGCCGTGATCACCCTCGCGGGCCTGCCCGCCGTCTTCGCGGTGGCCGCGGCCTTCTCCGCCGCCGCCGCCGCGGTGGTGCCGGTCGCGCACGGGCACCGGTAGCGCCACCCCGGGAGCGGACGACGACACGGTCGCGTGGGCGGACGCGCAGCGGGGCTTGGGGCCGACCGCCCCGGCGGGGACCGGTTCGGTGCCCGTCCGGATACCGCCCGTCGGCCGGTAGGGGAGGACGCGCCCCGTCGGGGGACCGGGCCGTTCGGCCGTCGGCACGCGGATCCGGCGTGGGCGGAACACCACTTCCCTGTGGCGCTCCTGCCCGCATCGCCCGCGGTTCACCCCGTCCCGTCGCGTGGGTGGGGGAGGGCGCCGGCCTGCTGACATACGCCGGGGACGCTCCGCCTCGTAGCTCTGGCCCTGTCACCACGGCTGCCGTCCCCTCGCTCCACGGTCGGGGCGGGTCAGCCGTCCACACGTTCGCGCAGGATTTCCACACCGTCGCCGGTGAGTTCGTCCAGGTGTGCGGGGCGACCGGTCATCGCCATGATCAGAGCGAGTGTGCTCCCGCAGACGAGCGGTCCGGTGCCGGAGGCGAACGGACCGTCGGTGGCCTGGAGCCTCAACCCTTGGACCCGGCTCTTGGCGATGACGACCTGGTCCGAGCCCTGGTAGTAGTCCGCCACGCGGATCAGCGTGGCGATCGGACGGGCGCTGACGATGCCCAAGGGCCGCCTGATGTCCTCTCCGTGCACGACCGCCTCCCCCAGGACGGCGGGCTTTGGCAGGGGCGGTGACGTCGTGCTCCTTGTGACCCCTCGGAAGCGTGCGAGGGTCTCGGCGCCGGAGGTCCCCATCTGCTCGGCCAGGCGCATCGCGACCTGGGCGTCGAAGTCGAAGCGGCAGCGGATGACCCCGGCCAGCCATCGAAAGCCGTTGAGGGTCGCTGCCGACGTCAGGTGTGCGAGTACCTCGCGCACGGTCAGGCCCTCACACAGCGACGGTGTCGCCCACTGTTCCTCGGTCAGCTCCGACAGGTCGTCGGCCAACGCCGTCCGCTCCTGGTGGATCAGCGGCCACAGGTCCAGGTGACCGCTCATCGGCGGGCTCCACGGCACGGGCAGGGTGCTGGTGATGTCATCGGACGCTCCTCGGAACGGGCTTTCGCCCTGCCCCTGCGGTTGTGGGTGGACACCGGGATTATCACGCCGGCCTCCGACAGTTTCGTGCTCGTCAACACGGGTGGCGGGCTGTCATCGCACAAGACCAGTGCCAGAACCCATATCGGTGTCCGGTCCTGGAGAGCGGTGCCGGGCTCAGGGGTCCATGGCGCCGTGGAGGGTGAACCGGCGGACAGGAAGCCCACTCCGGTCGACCATGTGGACACGTTCTGGTTCGCGGGGGTGGCCTTCACACCCGGCGCGGAGACCCTGAGGGGATGACGAGGTCGACCATGCGTGTATCCGCCGTGGCCCTGCGCGCCGCCGCGCCAGCGCTCGGAGCCCGGGCCGCCCGAGCCGACCCGGGCAACGAAAAAGGCCCTGCGAACAGGGCCTTTGCTTGTGTCCGAGGGGGGACTTGAACCCCCACAGCCTTAACGGCCACTAGCACCTCAAGCTAGCGCGTCTACCTATTCCGCCACCCGGACTGGGTACATCCGGCGCTCTCGCGTCGGACAGATCAACCATAGCAAAGGTCTGGGGCAGCACGAACCAGCTTTTCCGCCGGGGAAGACCGTGGCAGGGTCGGACAGGACAGTAGGGCAAAAGGTGTGGCTGGACGGGAGTGTCAGATGGCAGAGCCAGACAGGGACCTGAGTACGGCCGAGGTCGAGGTGGTCGACCTGTGCCGGGAGCTCATCGAGTTCGACACCTCCAACTACGGCGACCATTCGGGCCCCGGGGAGCGCAAGGCGGCCGAGTACGTGGCTGCCAGGCTCGACGAGGTCGGTGTCGAGTCGAGGATCTACGAGAAGCACCCGGGGCGCAGCAACGTCGTGGCGCGGATCGCGGGAGAGGACTCCAGCCGTCCCCCTCTGCTCATCCACGGCCACCTGGACGTCGTCCCCGCGGCTCCGGAGGACTGGACCCACCATCCCTTCGCGGGCGAGGTCGCCGACGGCTGCGTGTGGGGACGCGGCGCGATCGACATGAAGAACATGAACGCGATGGTCCTGGCGATGCTGCGCCAGCGCCTGCGCGAGGGGCGCCGTCCCCCGCGCGACATCGTCCTGGCCTTCCTCGCCGACGAGGAGGCCGGCGGCACCTGGGGCGCCCAGTACCTGGTGAACGAGCACCCCGAACTGTTCGCCGACTGCGACTCGGCGATCAGCGAGGTCGGCGGCTTCTCGTTCACGGCCGGCGACGACCGCCGCCTCTACCTGGTGGAGACCGCGGAGAAGGGCATCGCCTGGATGAGGCTGACCGCGCGCGGCACCGCCGGGCACGGCTCCATGGTCAACCCCGACAACGCCGTCACCGAGTTGGCGGCGGCCGTCGCCAGGCTCGGTGAGCACCGGTTCCCCGTGCGGCTCACCCCGACCGTGCGGACCTTCCTGGAGGAGATCTGCGAGGAGTTCGGGATCCCCTTCGACGAGAAGGACGTCGAAGCCACGGTCGCCCGTCTGGGGCCCATCGCCCGCATGATCGGCGCCACCCTGCGCAACACCCTCAATCCCACCGTGCTGGGCGGCGGCTACAAGGCCAACGTCATCCCGGGCGAGGCCACCGCCCAGGTGGACGGCCGGTTCCTGCCGGGCACCGAGGACGAGTACTTCGCCGAGATCGACCGCCTGCTGGGTCCCAAGGTCAGCCGGGAGTTCATCCACCACCTGCCCGCGGTGGAGACCTCCTTCGACGGCGGCCTGGTCAACGCGATGTCGGAGTCCCTGCTGGCCGAGGACCCGGGCGCCAAGGCCGTCCCCTACTGCCTCTCCGGCGGCACGGACGCCAAGAGCTTCTCCCGACTCGGCGTGCGCAACTACGGCTTCGCCCCCCTGAAACTCCCTCCGGAACTGGACTTCGCGGGCATGTTCCACGGGGTGGACGAGCGTGTCCCGGTCGACGGACTCCAGTTCGGCGTCCGCGTCCTTGACCGTTTCGTCGGGTTGAGCTGACTTCGGGCAGCTTTGCGGTGCCCTTCCGGTGAACCGCGCCGAGAACTTTCTCGGCGCGGTCGCCGATCTGACCCGCAATCACTGTGTGTGATGCTATGGTTGCCTTGAGTTCGAGGATGTCGTGGTTCTCCGCCTGCCTCCGCAGACGTGAAGCCCCGACACCGCCGTTCGACCGTGACGGAACCGCCGCACGGGACCGTCCAGTGGCAGCGAAGCGAGGGGGCATCCATGGTGCTCGCGGGTAGGGAGTGGCTGTTCAGCAGTCGCGCTGTCCGCGTGTCCCGGAGTGCCTACACCCGGCTGCTGCTCCTGTCCGGCATCGTCGCCGTCGCCTGGCTGGCCGGGGGGATCGGTGTCGCCCACGGCGAGGCCGCACCCGAGTCCGACAGTCTGGTCGACCGCGTCCTGGAGGTCGGCGACAGCGCGGAGAGCGCGGGACAGGCCGCGGCCCAGGAGATGCGTGAAGCGCGCCTCTCCGACACCACGGCCCGTGCCGCCTCCACCACCGAGTCACTCACCGACACCGTCGTGCCCCAGGCCGCGGCGCTTCCCGCCAACGCCCTGCACGAGACCGGTGTCTCCTCGGCGCTCGACGAGACCAGGGCCGGCACCACCGCCAACAGGATGGTCGAGGACACCACCCGGACCGTCGACGGCACCGCCCGCGGCGCGGGCGACCTCGTCGGCGGCCTCGCCCGCAAGGGCCACGGCGTGGTGGAGTCCACTGACGAGTCGCTGCGCGACAGCCGTCTCGTGGACACGGTCGCCGAAGGGCTGGCCGACTCCGCGCACGTCGTGCACGGCCGGATCGACGACGCCGTGAACACCACGGCGCCGCTCGGTCTGCCGGTCCCCGGCACCTCGGACGAACTCACCGGGAACCCGGTCGGGACCACGACCGAGCGCACCACCGAAGCCGACGACCGCGGGGAGGAGCGGGTCCGTACCGGTTCCGGTGCGGCCGTCCACACACCCGTGGACCCGGCGGTGTGGCGCTCGGCCGCGGCCGAGGCCGTCGACCAGGTCCCGGACGAGGTTCCGGGGGAGCGCATCCACCTCATCGCGGGTGGGGCGCACCACCCGGCGGGGACGGACGCCACCGGCGCAGCCGCTCCGTCCTTCCCCGTACCCGGTGCCGCCGGGTTCCTCATGGCCCGGGCCGACCACCTGGCTCCCCGGGCCCAGCGGGTCGCCCTTCCCGGCGACCCCACCCTGGTCGTCCGCGACGCCGCGGACGACCCCTCCTTCTCGCCTGACTAGCCGCGTCATCCGACCGCGGCCGGTCCGTGCGCCCCTGCGCGCAGCCGTCCCGCCGAACCGGCGGGCGCGCCTTCTCCCCGGCACTCCCGGAGCACGAAGCTCTCCGTCCGCGGTCCACGAGTAGATGACCGGTCTTACTTCTCGCTGACCAAAGGACACGTGATGACCTACACCACGCATGCCCGGATCGCCGCACTGGTGACCGCGGGACTTCTCGCCACCACCGGCGGTATGGCCTACGCCGACACCGCGACCAGCGGAAACGGTTCCCTCGGGGGCGGTAACCAGCTGGTTCTGGACGGCGACATCCCCATCAACGCCTGCGGCAACGCCATCGCCGTGCTCGGCCTGGCCGGCGCCAGCTGCGTCGGCAGCGGAGCCGAGGTCAAGGAGCACGACCACGGCGGCTCGGACGTCACCACCTCGGGCAACGGCTCCGTCCTGGGCGGCAACCAGGGCGTCGTGGACGGCGACGTCCCCGTCAACGTCTGCGGCAACGCCGTCTCCGCCGTCGGCGCGGCCGGTGCCGACTGCGTCGACAGCGGAGCCGGGGTCACGGAGAAGCCCGAGGACCCCAAGGACCCTGAGGACCCGAAGGAGCCCAAGGACCCTGAGGACCCGAAGGAGCCCGAGGAGCCGAAGGACCCTGAGGAGCCCAAGGACCCTGAGGAGCCCAAGGACCCTGAGGACCCGAAGGACCCCGAGGACCCGAAGGACCCCGAGGAGCCCAAGGAGCCCAAGGAGCCCAAGGAGCCCAAGGACCCGGGCTACGGGGAGACCCCGGGGGAGGAGACCACCTCCCCGCCCGCCGAGGACAAGGACACCCCGGCTCCCGAGCTCGCCCTCACCGGGACCGACGGCGGCGCCCTCTCCGGGCTGCTCGCCACCGCCGCCGCCGCGATCGCGGCCGGTGTCGGCCTGGTCCTCTTCGGCAGGCGCCGCCGCGCCCGCGCCTGAGGTCGGCCTCCCGGGCCGTTCGCGGCCCGGGGGCTGACGCGAGTCCCGTAGCACCGGCCGAGGCCATGTGCGCGGGGTTCACGTCAGCCGCCGCCTCCGGGCGGGGCTGACCGACGGGGTGCGCGGGTCCGTCCGCAACCAGCGGAGCGCGGCTGCGGCTCACCCTCCAGAACCGGCGACACGCACCGCCCAGGTGCGGGGCCGACCGGGTGATCCCCGGCCTTGGCCGAGGGCCCGCACCCCATCCAGGGGCGTGGAACGGCCTGTGGCCCAAGCACACACACCTTCTCATCAAGACTCTCCGAAAGGACTTCCCACATGCGTAAGTGGGCCAGCACCTCAGCGAAGTCCGTGCTGTTGACGGCGGGCTTCGTCGCGCTGGGCGGCGGCGTGGCCTTCGCCGACAGCGACGTAGCGAGCAGCGGCAACGGCTCGGTCCTCGGCGGCAACCAGGCCGTCGTGAACGGCGACATCCCGGTCAACGTCTCGGGCAACGCCATCGGCGCCGTGCTGGGCACGGCCGGAGCCAGCAGCACCGGCGACGGTGCCGCGGTGGTCCACCACGACCACCACGACCCGGACGTCGCCACCTCGGGCAACGGCTCCCTCCTGGGCGGCAACCAGCTGGTCGTGGACGGCGAGATCCCGGTCAACGTCGCGGGCAACGCCATCGGCGCGGTCGGCGGTGTCGCGGGAGCCGCGGCCACCGACACCGGCGCGCTGGTGCACGAGGGCCACGGACACGGCCACCGCCACCACCAGTCCGCGCCCGCCGAGTACACGGCCATGGACCTGGTCGGCGAGGCCGCACGCAACGCCGAGGTGCTGCCGCTGCCCGACACCTCCGGCGTGGACGCGGGCGTGCTGCACCAGTCGGCCCCCCGCGAGCACCAGTCCGCGGGGCGCGAGCACCAGTCCGTCGCCACCTCGGGCAACGGTTCGCTGCTGGGCGGGAACCAGGCCGTCGTGGACCTGGACGTGCCCGTGAACGTCGCGGGCAACGCGATCGGCGCCGTCGGCGGTGTGGCCGGTGCGGCCTCGACCGACACCGGCGCCCTGGTCGTGGAGGAAGAGGAGGACGTCGCCACCTCCGGCAACGGTTCCGCGGTCGGCGGCAACCAGCTGGTCGTGGACGGCGAGATCCCGGTCAACGTCTCCGGCAACGCCGTCGCCGCGGTCGCGGGCATGGCCGGTGCCAGCAGCACCGACGACGGCGCCGCGGTCGTGCACCAGAGCGCCACCGAGCACCAGGCCGGCGCGCTGGACTCCGTGCCGCTCGTGAGCGAACTGCCCGAGGTCCCGGTCTCGGAGATGGTGCCCGTCAACTACGAGGTGAGCGAGACCACCAAGCAGGCCGTCGAGCAGCACGCCCCCGAGCAGGCCGACCAGCTGCCCGAGTCCGCGCCGCTGAAGGTGGCCGACCCGGTCGGCGAGGTCCTCGGTGCCGCGGGCGTGGGCCTGTAGCGACCGAACAGGGGGACCGTGCCCGCGGGTGACCGCGCGGCCCTGGCGGCGGCGGCGCCTCGTTCCGTGAGGAACGCGGTGGACTGCGAGGTGCCGAACACCACAGGGCGGCGGTGTCCCGGGGCGGGGTTTCCCGCACCGGCACTCCGAGTGCCGTGCGCGTCGACTGGACCGGACCGCTCACCTTCCGTACTCCCCGTTCCGTGAGGAACGCGGTGGACTGCGGGGAGCACGGAGGTGGGGGCCACCAGTCCAGGACGTGAGCCGAGTCCTCCCGGGAATATCCGGGAGGACTCGCCGCATTCCGGGGGAGGTGACGCCCGGCCGCAGTCAAGTGTGACCGAAGTCACTCGGGAGGGGTGTTGTAGGTGCTCGTCAGAGCCGGTGACCGCGAACCGACGCACGTTGCCGGGACGGCTCACGTACGCTACGAACCGGCCTCGGTGCGGGAAGCGCTTATTCTGCGGATGCCGGTGGGTGTGAGCCGGGTGCCCACCCGGGGCGACGGGATACGCACCCGAGGGGGACGGGGACACCGCCCACCCACCGATGGGGGAGTGCCAGGAGTTTCGGTTACTGTCGGTTCCCACGGGACATCGACGGACCGCGGCCGGATAGACCACGAAGGCTAGACGTAGGGGAAGAGCGTGCCACCCACGAAGGGCAGCGCCGGCAAGAACGGCTCGAAGGACAGCGGACGACAGGGGGTGGGCACCACCCTCGTCATCGTCGAGTCGCCAGCCAAGGCGAAGACCATCGCCGGTTATCTGGGGCGTGGCTACGTCGTGGAGTCCAGCATCGGCCACATCCGTGACATGCCCAACAAGGCCGCCGAGATCCCCGCCAAGTACAAGGGACAGGCCTGGGCGCGGCTCGGCGTGGACGTCGATGGCGACTTCGAACCGCTCTACGTCGTCAACACCGACAAGAAGGCGCACGTCAAGAAGCTCAAGGAGCTCGTGGAGGACGCCGACGAACTCCTCCTCGCCACGGATGAGGACCGCGAGGGCGAGGCGATCGCCTGGCACCTGCTGGAGGAGCTCAAGCCCCGGATCCCCGTCCACCGCATGGTGTTCAACGAGATCACCGAGGACGCCATCCAGCGTGCGGCCCACAACACGCGCGACCTCAACACCCGCCTGGTCAGCGCCCAGGAGACCCGGCGCATCCTGGACCGCCTCTACGGCTACGAGGTCTCACCCGTGCTGTGGAAGAAGGTCATGCCGAAGCTCTCGGCGGGCCGCGTGCAGTCCGTGGCCACCCGCCTGGTGGTCGAGCGCGAGCGCGAGCGCATGGCGTTCACCTCCGCCGAGTACTGGGACATCAAGGCGCTCTTCGACGCCACCGAGGCCGGTGCCGCCGAGGGGACCGCGGCCTTCCCCGCCACCCTGGTCTCGGTGGACGGCACCCGCGTCGCCGTCGGCCGCGACTTCACCACGCAGGGCACACTGCGCCCGGACCGCGACGTCCGCCAGCTGGACGAGGCCGCGGCCCGCGGACTGGCCGAGCGCCTGACCGGTGCCGGGTTCTCGGTCCGCTCGGTGGAGCGCAAGCCCTACCGCCGCTCGCCCTACGCGCCGTTCCGCACCACCACCCTCCAGCAGGAGGCCTCCCGCAAGCTCGGCCTGTCCGCGAAGCAGACCATGCAGGTCGCCCAGCGGCTGTACGAGCACGGCTACATCACCTACATGCGTACCGACAGCACCACGCTGTCGGACAGCGCCGTCAACGCCGCCCGCTCCCAGGTGCGCAGCCTGTACGGCGGCGACTACCTGCCCGACAAGCCGCGGGTGTACGCCAAGAAGGTCAAGAACGCGCAGGAGGCGCACGAGGCGATCCGCCCGTCCGGCGACACCTTCCGCACCCCCTCCGCCACCGGTCTGTCCGGACCGGAGCTCCGGCTCTACGAGCTGGTCTGGAAGCGCACCGTCGCCTCCCAGATGAAGGACGCGGTCGGCGAGTCCGTCACGGTGCGGATCGAGGGCGCCTCCTCCGACGGCGAGGTGGCGGAGTTCAGCGCGACCGGCAAGGTCATCACCTTCCACGGCTTCCTCAAGGCCTACGTGGAGGGCTCCGACGACCCGGCCGCCGACCTGGACGACCGCGAGCGCCGCCTGCCCGCGATGTCCGAGGGCGACCCGCTCAAGGCGCAGAACCTGGAGGCCGAGGGGCACAGCACCCGTCCGCCCGCGCGCTACACCGAGGCCACCCTGGTCAAGGAGCTGGAGGAGCGGGAGATCGGCCGGCCCTCCACCTACGCCTCGATCATCGGCACCATCCTGGACCGCGGCTACGTGTTCAAGAAGGGCACGGCGCTCGTGCCGTCCTTCCTGGCCTTCGCCGTGGTGCAGCTGTTGGAGCGGCACTTCGGCAGCCTGGTGGACTACGAGTTCACCGCGCGCCTGGAGGGCGTACTCGACGCCATCGCCCGGGGCGAGGCCGAGAGCCTGCCGTGGCTGCGCCGCTTCTACTTCGGCGGTGAGGACACCGAGGGGCACCGGGAGACCGGTCTGAAGGAGTTGGTGAGCGACCAGCTCTCCGAGATCGACCCCAAGGAGATCAGCTCCCTGCCGCTGCCCGGAACCGACATCGTGCTGAGGGTGGGGCGCTACGGCCCCTACCTGGACCGGGACGGCGTGCGGGTGAACGTGCCCGAGGACCTGGCCCCGGACGAGCTGACCAAGGAGAAGGCCGAGGAGCTGTTCGCCCAGCCCAGCGGTGACCGCGAGCTGGGTACCGACCCCGAGACCGGGCGCATGATCGTGGCCAAGACCGGGCGGTTCGGCCCCTACGTCACCGAGGTGATCGAGGAGCCGGAGGAGGCCGCCGAGGGCGGATCCAAGGCCAAGGGCAAGAAGGCCAGGCCCAAGCCGCGCACCAGCTCGCTGCTGAAGTCGATGAGCCTGGACACCGTCGCCCTGGACGACGCGCTGCGCCTGCTGTCGCTGCCCCGCGTGGTCGGCCAGCTCGACGGCGAGGACGTCACCGCGCAGAACGGCCGGTTCGGGCCCTACCTGAAGAAGGGCACCGACAGCCGTTCCCTGGAGACCGAGGACCAGATCTTCACGGTCACCCTGGAGCAGGCCGAGGCGCTGTTCGCCCAGCCCAAGCAGCGCGGGCGCCGTGCCGCCGCCCCGCCGCTGCGCGAGCTGGGCACCGACCCGGAGTCGGGCGCCAAGATGGTGGTCAAGGACGGCCGGTTCGGCCCCTACGTCACCGACGGGGAGGTCAACGCCTCCCTGCGCAAGGGCGACGAGGTCGAGTCGATCACCGACGAGCGGGCCGCCGAGCTGCTGGCCGAGCGTCGGGCCAAGGCCCCCGCCAAGAAGAAGCCCGCCGCGAAGAAGCCCGCCGCGAAGAAGACCACGGCGAAGAAGGCGTCCACCACGAAGACGGCCACCACGAAGACGGCCGCCAAGAAGACCCCGGCCAAGAAGACCGGTACGCCCAGGTCCTCCGCCAAGGAGTAGCCGGACGCGGCGGCCCGGCTCCCGGGTTCGCCGCACGCCCTCTTCACGCGTAGGCTCACCCGGGCACGACCGACGAGGCGTGCCCGGGTGAGCGGCGTCTTCGGTCCTCACTCCGGGTGGGCGTGCTCCCACCCTGTTCGGAAGGCATCTTCCGTACTACGCTTGGTGGAACTGATGGGGATGCGGAAACGTGTGTGGCCCCAGAGGTACCCACCGAATCTGAGGCGGACCCGCGGTCCGTCGTCCCCCTTTCCCCTCACCGAATAACCTTGAGCGCTATGAGCAGATCTGCACCACCGGGAGCGCCGTCCGAGGCGCGTAACGTCCTCGCGATCACACCCTTCCGAAGGCTGTGGATCTCGCTTACCCTGTCCAGCCTGGGTGACTGGCTGAGCCTGCTGGCCCTGATCTCCCTGGCGGCGGTCTTCACCGCCGACAGCTCCCGACTCGTCCAGTACCTGGCCGTCAGCGGCGTCGTGGTGATCAAGCTCGCCCCGTCGGTCCTGCTGAGCCCGCTGGCCGTGACGGTCGCCGACCGCCTCGACCGCAAGTGGACGATGGTGGTCGGGGACGTCCTGCGCGCCCTCCTGTACGTCTCCATCCCCCTCGCGGGCCTCCTCCTCCCCGGTTTCGCGCTGGAGTGGCTGTTCATCGCCGGCCTCCTGGCCGAGGTCGTCTCCCTGTTCTGGGCGCCGGCCAAGGACGCCACGGTCCCCAACCTGGTGCCCCGCAAGCTGTTGGATCAGGCCGACCGGCTGAGCCTGCTCACCACCTACGGCACCGCGCCCCTCGCGGCGCTGCTGTTCGCCGCGCTCGCCTCCGCCAGCAACGTGCTCGGCGCGGTGCTGCCCTCGATGGCCAGCCCCGAGGCGGACGTCGCCCTCTACCTCAACGGCCTGACCTTCCTCGTCGCGGCGGTCGTCATCGCCGGTCTGCCGATTCCCAAGCACAAGCCGTCCAAGGACAGTGAGAGCGCCACCCGCGACAGCGGCATCCTGCGCTCGGTGCTGACCGGCCGGCGCCACGCGGGCGGCACACCGCTCGTGCGCGGCCTCGTCCTGGGCATGCTCGGCGCCCTCGCCGCCGGGGGCGCCGTCATCGGTGTCGGCCGCCTCCACGTCGAGAGCCTGGGCGCGGGCAACGCCGGGTTCGGTGTGCTCTTCGCGGCGGTCTTCGCGGGCATGGCCCTGGGCATGCTCGCCGGGCCCCGGCTGCTCAAGCAGTTCAGCCGCAGGCGTCTGTTCGGCCTGAGCATCGCCCTCGCCGGTCTGGCCCTGCTGTTCGCGGGTGCCGTCGCCGACATGGTGCTCACCGCCGCCCTCAGCGCCCTGCTCGGCGTGGGCGCCGGTATCGCCTGGGTGATCGGCCTGACCATGCTCGGTCACGAGGTCGAGGACGAGTACCGGGGTCGTACCCTCGCCTTCCTGCACGGCGCCGCCCGCATCGTCCTGGTGGGCGCTGCCGCGCTCGCCCCCCTGGCCGCCGGGCTCATCGGCAGCTACGCGATCCCGCTGGGTTCGCTCACCTACGACCTGCGCGGCGGCGGTGTCGTGCTGATGGCCTCGGGTCTGCTCGCCGTCGTCGTGGCCCTGGTCTGCTACCGCCAGATGAACCGCCGGGACGATCCCGAAGCCGGCCCCGGCCTCCTTCCCGAGCTGTTCGCGGCGCTGCGCGGCGTCGCGGTCACGGAGGAGGACGAGGAGGCGGCCAGGCCCGCCGGCGCGTTCATCGTCATCGAGGGCGGCGAGGGCGCGGGCAAGTCCACCCAGGTGCGCGAGCTGACGGTGTGGCTGCGCGACCAGGGCTTCGAGGTGATCGGCACCCGCCAGCCGGGCGCGACCAAGCTCGGCATGCGCCTGCGCGGCCTGCTCCTGGACCGGGAGAACTCGCACATCACCCCGCGCGCCGAGGTGCTGCTGTACGCCGCCGACAAGGCCGACCACGTCGAGCAGGAGATCCTGCCGGCGCTGCGGCGCGGCGCGATCGTCATCAGCGACCGCTACGTGGACTCGCTGCTCGCCTACCAGGGCGCGGGCCGGGACCTGTCGGTGGACGACATCCGCGGCATCAGCGGTTGGGCCACACAGGGCCTGGTACCGGACCTGACGGTGCTGCTGGACGTGCGCCCCGAGGACGGCCTGTCCCGCCTGGGCGGTCCCGCCGACCGCATCGAGGGCGAGTCGGCGGAGTTCCACAACAAGGTCCGCAAGGGCTTCCTGGAGTTGGCCAAGGCCGACCCCGAGCGCTACCTGGTACTCGACGCGCGTGAACCGCGGGAGAGGACCACCCGCGAGATCCAGCGCCGGGTGCGCTCCATGCTGCCCGACCCGGTCCCGAGCAGCGCGGAGGCGGTCACCGGCATGATCCCGGTGATCAGGAACGACTGAGCGGCACGGACGCCGGAAGGGTTCCCTCCCACCACGGGAGGGAACCCTTCTCGTCCTCGGGAGCGGTGGCCGGCCGCTCCGGTGGTGGCCGGGAGGGACGGCGCGCGAGCCGCGCCGCCCCTCCCGGCCGGGCCCGGGCTCAGGACCCGTGGGTGATCAGCGAGGTGAAGGTGTTCGGACCGACCACGCCGTCGTCCTCGATCCCGGCCTCCTGCTGGAAGGACTCGACGGCGGCCAGGGTCGCCGGGCCGAAGATCCCGTCGACGGCCAGGTCGCTGCCGTGGCCCTCGTTGAGCGCGTACTGCGCGGCCCGGACCCTCGCCCCCTCGTGGCCCCGGCGGACGAGGCCGAAGTCGTCGGTCAGCTGCCCCCAGGTGGCGGCGTCGACCCGGCCGGTGGCCTCCCGGCCCCTGTCGTCCTGGTACGCGGTGAGCGCCTCGGTCAGCGCGGGGCCGAACCGCTCGTCGACGTTCCTGTGGCCGTAGTAGCCGAGGTCCGCGAGCACGAACTCGACGACGGCGACCTCCCAGGTCCGCTGTCCCTCCGCCAGTTCGGGCCACCCGGCGGCCACCGCCGCGGTCCGCTCGGTCTCGCTGTGCGTGTTCGTCATCGTCTTCCCCCTTGGTTCGGTTCCCCCGTATGTGCGGCCGTCTCCCCGGCCACACACGGGGAGATCCGGGGACGGTGCCCGGAGTTCGCGTCGATGTGCCCTCTGGCCTGATGCGGACAATCCCCTGACCTGCGACAACCATGGGGCGAGTCGCGCGTCGTCACTCTCGGTGCATGCCCTTTCCGGCTCTCCCGGGAGGGGGAGCAGGGCGCGCGGGCGGCCCGGACGCGGGGGACGGACGGGACGAGCCTGTGGACGACGGCCCGCGCGTCGGTGCCGGCTCCTATCCTGAAGGTCCAGACATCAGCGGCGGCTCCCGGGGGGAAGAGTGACGGTCTTCGACGACCTCGTCGGCCAGCAGGGCGCGACGGGCCAGCTCAAGCGTGCCGTGGCCGGCGCGACCGACCTCGTCTCCGGGGGCCGGGGCACCGGGATGACCCACGCCTGGCTGTTCACCGGGCCGCCCGGCTCCGGGCGCGAGGAGGCCGCGCTGGCCTTCGCCGCGGCCCTCCAGTGCGCCGACGGAGGCTGCGGGCACTGCGACTCCTGCCACCAGGTCCTCGCCGGGACCCACCCCGACATGCTGTACGTGCGGCCCAGCGGACTGAGCTTCGGAGTGGCCGCCACCCGCGACCTCGTGCTGCGCGCGGGCTCCAAGCCCTCCGGCGGGCGGTTCCGGATCATCCTGTTCGAGGACGCCGACCGTGCCACCGAGGCCGCCTCCAACGCCCTGCTCAAGGCGGTGGAGGAACCCTCCCCGCGCACGGTGTGGCTGCTGTGCACGCCCACCCCCGAGGACCTGCTCGTCACCATCCGCTCCCGCTGCCGCATGGTCACCCTGACCACTCCCGGCACTCGGGAGTTGGCGGACGCCCTCGTCCAGCGCGACGGGATCGACGCCGACACCGCCCGCTCGGCCGCGGTCGCCGCCGCCGGACGGATCGACCGGGCCCGGCAGCTGGCCACCGATCCCGAAGCGCGCAGGCGCCGGGAGGAGGTGCTGTCCATCCCGGTCCGGCTCGACGGTCTCGGTGCGTGCGTCACCTCCGCCGCACGGCTCTACGAGATCGCCGAGGAGGAGTCCAAGGCCCTCACCAAGGCACTCGACGAGAAGGAGCGGGGAGAGCTCAGGGCCGCGTTCGGCGAGGGCTCCACGGGCAAGGGCGTGGCCAAGGCGGTACGCGGCTCGGCGGGCGCGATGAAGGACCTGGAGGAGCGGCAGAAGCGCCGCGCGACCCGGACCAAGCGCGACTCCTACGACCGTGCCCTGCTCGACCTGGCCGCCTTCTACCGGGACGTGCTCACCCTGCAGCTCGGGGCGCGGGTGGAACTGTCCACGGCCGAGCGCTCCGGCGACCTGGAGCGCGTCGCGCGCGCCGGCGCCCCCGAGCCCACGCTGCGCCGGATCGACGCCATCATGCAGTGCCGTGAGCGTATCGCCGCGAACGTGCACCCCCAGATCGCCATGGAGGCCATGACCTCCGCCCTCCTGGCCGGATAGGCGGCGGCGCCACGGGCGCGGGGCCCGCGCCGTTGGTGGACAATGGTGCGGCGTTGACGACACGCCGACCAGGGTCGGCCGTAACAGGAAGGCGGACGCCGGTGAGGACGAGGGTTCGGGGAACGTGGGCGGCCGTGCTCGCCGGGGTCGTGCTGCTGGCGACGGCGTGTACGGCGGACCCGGGGGAGCCGTCGGGGGAGGGAGGCGCCCCCGAGGCCGTGGACGCGCTCGCCGGCTTCGCCGACCAGGAACTCGCCTGGGACGAGTGCGACAGCGGCCCGTCCGGTACCGAGTGCGCGACCTACGAGGTGCCCCTGGACTACGAGGCCCCCGGGGGCGAGCGCATCGGGATCGCGGTCAAGCGGCTCCCCGCCAGCGGCGGCGACGCCCTCGGCTCCCTGCTGGTCAACCCCGGCGGGCCGGGCGGTTCCGGGTACGACTTCGTCGACCACGCCCCCCACATCGTCAGCAGCGCGGTGCGCAAGAGGTTCGACGTGGTCGGGTTCGACCCGCGCGGGGTCGGGCGCAGCTCACCGTTGACCTGCATGGACGCCGAGGGCATCGACGAGTTCCTCGGCGGTGTGGACAGTGTCGAGGGCGACGGCGACATGTCCGAGGTGACCGACGCCGAGCAGAGGGAGCTGGAGGAGGACAGCCGCGACTTCGTCGAGGCCTGTCAGGCCAACGATCCCGAGCTCATGCTGCACATGGGCACCGCCGACGTCGCCCGCGACATGGACATCCTGCGCGCCCTGGTCGGCGACGAGCAGCTCACCTACCTGGGCGCCTCCTACGGCACCCACATCGGCGCCCAGTACGCCGAGCAGTTCCCCGACCGGGTGCGCGCGCTGGTGCTCGACGGCGCCATGGACCCCAGCCAGGGACAGCTCGACCTCAGCGTGCAGCAGGCGGCCGGGTTCGAGACCGCACTGCGGGCCTTCGTGGAGGACTGCCTCGACCTGCCGGACTGCCCGCTCGGCGGTTCCGGCGACAGTGTGGACGACGGTGTCGACGCGCTGAGCGGTTTCCTTGCGGACACCGCCGAGGAGCCCCTGTCCAACAGCATGGACGACCGCGAGGTCAACCGGGCCCGTGCCGAGCTGGGCGTACTCGCCGCCCTGTACACCGAGAACTGGTGGCCGCGCGTGCGCGAGGGGCTCACCGCCGGGATGGAGGACGGTGACGGCACCGTGCTGATGCAGCTCGCCGACGACCTGTACAACCGCGGGGAGCCGGCCGCCTACGAGAACTCCACGGCGGCGCTCATCGCGGTGAACTGCTCCGACTCGCCCAGCCCGCGCGACGTGCAGGCCTACGCCGACGCCGCCGCCGAGGCCGGTGAGGAGTCGCCGATCTTCGGTCCCACACTGGCGTGGGGCGCGCTGCCGTGCGCGTACTGGCCGGAGGAGGCGGTGGCCCCGTCCGCCGAGCTCGACGGCGAGGGGGCCGACCCCGTCATGGTGGTGGGCACCACGCGGGACTCGGCCACCCCGTACGCGTGGTCCGAGGCGCTCGCCGAACAGCTCGACTCGGGCTTCCTGGTGACCCGGGACGGCGACGGCCACACCGGCTACCGGATGGGCGACCAGTGCGTCGACGAGACCGTGGACGCCTACCTGATCGATCTCGCCGTACCCGAGGACGGAATGGCCTGCGTGTAGTCCCGTTGCATAGCAATTATCACGCTGTTATGGAATAGGGGTTGCACGGAGGCGCACTAACGGAGAAGACAGGGAGCCCCCGCACGCGCATGATTGTTCTGGGATTACTGGCGGATATCGCCATTCCTTGAAATCGTGTGGGTGGGGTATGGAAAACACCAGAATTGCTGTCGTGGGAATCGCTCTGCGTTATCCGGACGCAGACTCCCCCCTGGATCTTTGGGATAACGTACTCGCTGGCAGGAGGGCCTTCCGCCGTCTTCCCAGCGAGCGCATGAACCTGGACGACTACTGGTCCCAGGACCCTTCCGCGGAGGACCGCTTCTACTCGGACAAGGCTGCGGTGCTGCGCGGGTTCTCGTTCGACAGGGCGCGCTACCGGGTGTCCGGGAGTTCTTTCCGTTCGACGGATATGACGCACTGGCTCGCTCTCGACACGATGGCCCGGGCCTTGGAGGACGCTGGTTTCCCCGAGGGGGATGGGCTGCCGCGGCGGTCCACCGGAGTGGTCATCGGAAACAGCCTCACGGGTGAGTTCTCCCGGGCCAACACGATGCGGCTGCGCTGGCCCTACGTGCGCAGGACGGTCGCCTCGGCCCTGCTCGACCACGGTTGGGGGGAGGAGGAGGCCGACGCCTTCCTGTCCGACCTGGAGGAGTCCTACAAGGCACCCTTTCCACGCATCGACGAGGACACCCTCGCCGGGGGCCTGTCCAACACCATCGCGGGCCGGGTCTGCAACCACTTCGACCTGGGCGGCGGCGGCTACACGGTCGACGGCGCCTGCTCGTCCTCCCTGCTGTCGGTCGCCACGGCCGCGACCGCCCTGGCCGAGGGGGACCTCGACGCCGCGCTCGCCGGCGGGGTCGACCTGTCCATCGACCCCTTCGAGGTGATCGGCTTCGCCAAGACCGGGGCCCTGGCCACCGGCGAGATGAAGGTCTACGACAAGGACTCCAACGGTTTCTGGCCGGGGGAGGGCTCCGGGGCGCTCGTTCTCATGCGGGAGGAGGACGCGATCGCCCAGGGCAAGCGCGTCTACGCCGTGATCACGGGCTGGGCGGTCTCCTCCGACGGCAGGGGCGGGATCACCCGGCCCGAGGAGAGCGGGCACCGGCTCGCGCTGGAGCGGGCCTACGCGCGGGCCGGGTACGGGATCGAGACGGTCGGCTACTTCGAGGGCCACGGCACCGGCACCGCGCTGGGCGACGCGACCGAGCTCGCGGCGCTCTCCGGCGCCAGGACCGCCGCCGACCCCTCCGCCCCTCCGGCGGCCCTCGGCTCGGTGAAGGCCAACTTCGGCCACACCAAGGCCGCGGCGGGTGTCGCCGGACTGATCAAGGCGATCCTCACCGTGTACCACCGGGTCATCCCGCCCGGCACCGGGCACCACGACCCGCACCCGCTGCTGGAGGAGGAGTCGGCGGCGCTGTACGTGCCGGACCGCGCGCTGCCGTGGCCCCAGGACCGCCCCGTGCGTGCCGGGGTCTCGGCCATGGGGTTCGGCGGGGTCAACACCCACATCACGGTGGAGGCGGCGGCCGACCGTGAGGGAGCCGGGATCACAGCCCGCACCCGCGAGCTGGTGTCCGGTCGCCAGGGCGCCGAACTGCTGGTCGTGGAGGGCGGTGACACCGCCGACGTGCGCCAGCGGCTGGAGGAGCTCTCGGAGGTCCTGCCCCGCCTCTCCTACGCCGAGCTCACCGACCTGGCGCACACACTCGCCGAGCGGACCGGTGGAGGCCCCGCGCGCGCCGCCGTCGTCGCCTCCTCGCCCGAGGCCGCCGCGGACGCGGTACGCGCGCTGGTCGAACGGATCGACTCGGGTGAGCGGGAGGTCGTCTCCCCGGCGCGGGGGATCTTCCTCGCGCACCGATCCACCCCGCCCAGCATCCGCTACCTCTTCCCCGGACAGGGCTCGGGGAACGGCGGACCCGGTGCGCTCCGCCGCCGGTTCGGCCGGGCCGACGAGGTCGTGGCCTCCGCCCGGCTGCGGGCGGACGGGGACCAGGCGGCCACCGAGATCGCCCAGCCGCGCATCGTGGCCGGTTCCCTGGCGGCCCTGGCCGTGCTGGACGACATCGGCGTGCGGGCGGACGGGGCCGTCGGCCACAGCCTCGGCGAGTTGACCGCCCTGCACTGGGCGGGTGCGGCCGACGCCGCCGAGATCCTCGACCTCGCCGCCGCCCGGGGCCGAGCGATGGCCGCGACGGGCGGGGACGACGGTGCCATGGCCGGTCTGGCGGCCTCTCCCGAGCGGGTGGAGGCGCTGGTCGCGGACGAGGCCGAACTGGTCGTCGCCGGGTACAACGGGCCCGAGCAGACCGTCGTCTCCGGTGCGGCCGAGGCCGTGGAGAGGGTCTGCCGGAGGGCGCGCGCCGACGGGATCGCCGCCACGCGCGTGAACGTCTCGCACGCCTTCCACTCCCCGTTGGTCGCCCCCGCCACCGAGGAGTTCGGCCGACGGCTCGACGGGACCCGGTTCGCGCCGCTGTCGGCCGGTGTGGTCTCCACGGTGACCGGGGCGCCCCTCGGCGCCGACACCGATACGCGTTCACTCCTGAGCGAGCAGATCGTGCTCCCGGTGCGTTTCCACGAGGCCGTCGTCCGTGCGGCGGAGGGCGCGGACCTCTTCGTCGAAGTGGGTCCGGGGCGCGTGCTCACCGGACTCGCGGCCACCGCCGTTCCGGACGTCCCGGCCGTGGCCGTGGACACGGACTCCACCTCACTGGCCTCCTTCCTCGGGGCGGTCGCCGCCGTCTACGCCCTCGGCGCGCCCGTGGACGTACGGGCGCTCTTCACCGGGCGGCTCGTCCGGGACCTGCCGGACGAGTTCGAGTTCCTGGCCAGTCCCTGTGAGACCGCCCCCAGCGTGGAGGTGGGGCGCACCGACGGCAGGGCCCCCGCGCCCGCTGTCCCCGAGGACGGGGCGGGCGGCGGCCGGGAGGAGGCCGCCGACACGTTGGAGCTCCTGCGCGCGCTCTCCGCCGAACGCGTCGAACTCCCCGTGTCCATGGTGGGGCCGGACACACGGCCGCTGGACGACCTCCACCTGAGCTCCATCACGGTCGGCCAGATCGTCAACGAGGTCACCCGGCGCCTGGGCCTGCCCCCGATGGGGGCGACGTCGGGGTACGCGACCTCCAGCCTGGGGGAACTGGCCGAGACCATCGACGCGCTGGCGCGGACCGCGGACGGCGGGGACGCCGCGGGGGAGGCACCGGGGGTGGCTCCGTGGGTGCGCGCCTTCGAGGCCGCCTACGTCGAGGCCCCGCCTCCTCGGCCGGGGCCCGCCGAGACCGCCGACCGGGACCGGGACGGGTGGAGCGTGTACGCCTCGCCCGGACACCCCCTGGCCGAGCCGCTGCGCGAGGCGCTCTCCGACCACGGCGGTGGCGTCCTCCTCTGCCTCCCCGCCGACGGCGGGGCACACCTCGTGGGGACGTTCCTGGACGCGGCACGCGCCGCGCTGGCCGCCGGACCGGAGGGACGGTTCGTCGTGGTCCAGGGCGGGCGCGGTGCCTCGGGGGTCGCCAGGACGCTGCACCAGGAGCTGCCCGGTGTGACCACCACCCTGATCACCCTGCACGACCCGGAGCCGGCTCCCGGTGAGGCGCGGGAGGAGGCCGTGCGCCGGGTGGCCGCCGAGGTCGCGGCCACATCCGGGTTCGCGGAGGTGCGCTACGACGCGGAGGGACGCCGCACGGTCCCCGTGCTGCGGGCCACGCTCCCCGGACGGCCGGACGGCGGTGAGGCCCCCCTCGGGCCGGACGACGTGCTCCTGGTCACCGGCGGCGGAAAGGGCATCACCGCCGAGTGCGCCCTGTCCCTGGCCACGGAGTACGGTGCCGGGCTCGCCCTCGTCGGCCGCGCGTCCGAGGAGGAGGACGCCGAGCTGGCCGCGAACCTGGAGAGGATGTCGGCGTCCGGGGTCCGCTACCGCTACGAGCGGGCCGACGTGACCCGCCCCGAGGAGGTCCGGCGCGCGGTGAGCGCCCTCCAGGAGCGGCTGGGAGCCGTCACCGCGGTGCTGCACGGAGCCGGCCGCAACGAGCCGGCCGCTGTGGGAACGCTGACCGAGCCGGTCTTCCGGCGCACGCTCGCGCCCAAGACCGACGGCCTGGAGGCCGTCCTCGGCGCGCTCGACCCCGCGCGGCTGCGCCTGCTGGTCACCTTCGGCAGCATCATCGGCCGGGCCGGGCTGCGCGGTGAGGCGCACTACTCCACCGCCAACGACTGGCTCACCGAGATGACGGTCGAGTACGGGCGGGAGCACCCGGACACACGCGTCCTGGCCCTGGAGTGGTCGGTGTGGTCCGGCGCCGGTATGGGGGAGAGGCTCGGCGTGGTGGAGGCGCTGATGCGCGACGGCATCACGCCCGTCTCCGCCGAGGAGGGGATAGCGGTCCTGCACCAGGTCCTCCGTGATCCCTCCGCGGGCCCGGTGCTGGTCGTCAGCGGCCGTACCGGCGGCATGCCGACGCTCGCGACGGAGGAGCGCGAACTCCCCCTGGGCCGTTTCGTCGACCGGGTCCTCGTGCACTACCCCGGGGTCGAGCTGGTCACCGAGACCGTGCTGTCGTCGACCGACGACCCCTACCTGGACGACCACCTGCTGGACGGCGACATGCTCTTCCCCGCGGTGGTCGGCATGGAGGCGATGGCCCAGGTCGCGGCGGCCGTGAGCGGGCACAGCGGTCCTCCCGTGCTGGAACGGGGGCGCTTCCTGCGCCCGGTGGCCGTCCGTCCCGGAGACACGACCACCATCCGCGTCGCCGCGCTGGTGCGCGACGGCGAGACGGTGGAGGTCGTCGTCCGCAGCGAGGAGACGGGCTACGACGCGGACCACTTCCGCGCCGTCCTGAGCTGGCGGAGCACCGGTCCCGAGGAGGAGCGCCCCCCGACGGCGGACACGGTCCTGTCGCTGCCCCGGGTGCCGATCGATCCCGACGAGCTGTACGGGAGCGTCCTCTTCCAGGGCAAGCGGTTCCAGCGGCTGCTGTCCTACCGAAGGGTGAGCGCGCGCCACGTGGTCGCGGAGCTGTCCACCGTCGCTCCGGGGGACTGGTTCGGGGTCTTCCTGCCCCAGGAGAGGGTCCTGGCGGATCCGGGAGTGCGCGACGCCGCCATGCACGTCCTCCAGGCCTGCGTCCCGGACGGGACCCTGCTGCCGGAGGGAGTCGACCGGATCGTCCTGGCCCGTCCCGAGGACCAGGAGGCCGACTGCGTGCTGCTCGACGCGCGCGAGCGCTCGCAGGACGGGGACTCCTACGTCTACGACGTCGATGTGCGGGACTCCTCCGGGGCGCTGGTGGAGCGCTGGGAGGGCCTGCGGCTCAGGGCGGTGCGCCGGAGCGGCGGCGCCGGCCCGTGGGTGCCCGCGCTGCTGGGGCCGCACCTGGAGCGTGAACTGGAGCAGGTGCTGGGCGGTTCCAGGGCCGTGGTCGTCGATCCCGACCCGTCCTCCGGCCCCGCCGGGGACACCGAGGAGCGGAGGGCGAGGACCGAACTCGCGGTCAGCCGGGCCCTGAACCGGCCCGTCCGGGTGCGCCACCGTCCGGACGGGCGCCCGGAGGCGGAGGAGTCGGCGGTGTCGGCCTCGCACGGGGCGGGGGTGACGCTGGCGGTCGCGGGCGCGGAACGGATCGCCTGCGACGTGGAGACCGTGGCCGAACGCCCGCAGGAGGAGTGGAGCGGCCTGCTCGGCCACGGGCTCCTGTCCGTGCGCGACCTGGTCGCCGAGCAGGCGGGGGAGTCCGCGCACGTCGCGGCGACGCGCCTGTGGAGCGCCCTGGAGTGCCTGCGCAAGTCGGGGGGCACCGGCCGCTCCCTGACCCTGGAGGAGGTGCGCCCCCACGGGTGGGTGGTCCTCTCGTCGGGGGACGCCCGCGTCGCCACCTGGACGACCACGCTGAACGCGAACCCCGACCCGGTGGTGTTCGCCGTCCTGTCCGGAGAGGAGAGGTGATGTCCGACTACTACGAGCTCCGCCACACCGTCGGTTTCGAGGAGACGAACCTGGTGGGCAACGTCTACTACGTCAACTACCTGCGCTGGCAGGGGCGCTGCCGGGAGATGTTCCTCAAGGAGCGGGCCCCCGGCGTCCTGGAGGACGTGCGCGGGGACCTGAAGCTGTTCACGCTCAAGGTGGACTGCGAGTTCTTCGCCGAGATCACGGCCTTCGACGAACTCTCCGTACGGATGCGCCTGGAGGAGCTGACCCAGACCCAGGTGCAGTTCTCCTTCGACTACGTGCTCCTGGACGGCGAGGCGGAGACGCTCGTGGCGCGCGGCAGGCAGCGCATCGCCTGCATGCGCGGTCCCAACACGGCCACGGTGCCCACCCGCGTCCCCGAGGAGCTGCGCGAGGTACTCGCGGCGTACACCGTGGACGGGACGGCCGCGGGCGGCCGCGCCCCGGTACGAACGGCGGGTGGTTGACATGGAGTCCCTGCGACAGGTGATGTCCACGTTCGCGACCGGGGTCACGGTGATCACGGTCGGCGGTGCCAACCCCCACGGCATGACGGCCAACGCCTTCTGCTCGGTGTCGCTGGACCCGCCCCTGGTGCTGTGCTGCGTCTCGGGAACGGCCCGGCTGCACAAGGCGGTCGCGGCCGAGGGGCACTTCGCGGTGTCGGTCCTGTGCGCGGAACAGGAGGGGGCCGCGCGCTACTTCGCCGACCGCTCCCGGCCGTGCGGGCGTGAGCAGTTCGCGCCGGTGGACTGGCTGCCCGGGCCCCGGACGGGAGCGCCCCTGATCTCCGACGCGCTGGCCTGGCTGGAGTGCGAGGTGACGGAGGAGCACGTGGCCGGCGACCACTCGATCTTCGTCGGACGGGTGCTGGACGCGGCTCCGGGGACCGAGCGCACCGCGCTGCTGTTCCACGGGGGCTCCTTCCGGGGGCTCGCCGACGGTTCCGTGACCGCCGCCCGTCCGGACGGGACGGTGAGCGCGGGATGAGCGCCTCCGAGGCGGATCTGCGCCCTGTGGCCGTGCCCCGCACGGCACGGCCACAGGCCCCGCGGGCCCGCACCATGGCGTCACTGCGACGCGAGCGGGACACCCTGCGGGGCCTGACCGAGGCGGGGGACCCCACCGGGATAGAACGCCAGCACGGCCTGGGCAAGCGCACGGCGCGGGAGCGGCTGGCCCTGCTCCTCGACGAGGGCTCCTTCGTCGAGTTCGGCATGTTCCGCCGCCGCAGGGACGAGGGCCCCGCCACCGAGGGGCGGCGCCCGCACACCGACGGCGTGGTCACCGGCTCCGGCACGATCGACGGCAGGCGCGTGTTCGTCTACGCCCAGGACTTCACCATCCTCGGCGGGTCCCTCGGCGCCGAGCACGCCAGGAAGATCCACCGGGTCATGGACCTGGCGTTGGACGGCGGGGCGCCGGTCATCGGCCTCAACGACAGCGGCGGGGCCCGTATCCAGGAGGGCGTGGCGGCCCTGGACGGCTACGGGGGGATCTTCCGCCGCCAGGTGGCCGCGTCCGGGGTGATCCCCCAGATCAGCGTGATCCTCGGACCGTGCGCGGGCGGCGCCGCCTACTCGCCCGCTCTCGCGGACTTCACGTTCATGGTCCGCGGCGCGGCCAGGATGTACCTGACCGGCCCCGACGTGATCGCCGCGGTGAGCGGTGAACGGGTGGGGCACGAGGAGCTCGGAGGCGCGGACGTGCACGGCGGGCGCACCGGTGTGGCCGCCTTCGTCCGCGACGACGAGGAGGAGTGCTTGGAGGACGTGCGCCACCTCGTCTCGCTCCTGCCCGAGAACAACCTGGCCCGCCCTCCCGAGGCGCCACCGGCCGGGGCGGACGCGGACACGCGCCCCCGCCTGGCCGAGATCGTCCCCGCGGAGCCGAACAAGCCCTACGACATGCGCGAGGTCGTCGCCGAGCTGGCGGACGACGGCGACTTCCTGGAGGTGCACGAGGGGTGGGCGCCCAACGTCCTGTGCGCCCTCACCCGCGTGGACGGTGCCGTGGTCGGCGTCGTCGGCAACCAGCCGATGGTCCTGGCCGGCGTCCTGGACAGCGACGCCTCGCAGAAGGCGGCGCGCTTCGTCCGCTTCTGCGACGCGTTCAACATCCCCATCGTGACCCTGGTGGACGTCCCCGGCTTCCTCCCGGGGACCGGCCAGGAGCACGCGGGGGTGATCCGGCACGGGGCGAAGCTGCTCTACGCCTACTGCGAGGCGACGGTTCCGCGCGTCCAGGTGATCCTGCGCAAGGCGTACGGGGGCGCCTACATCGTGATGGACTCCCGTTCCATAGGCACGGACCTGTCACTGGTCTGGCCCAGCAACGAGATCGCGGTGATGGGCGCGGAGGGCGCGGTGAACGTGGTCCACCGCAGGGAACTGCGGGCCGCGGCCGACCCGGAGGCGCGGCGGGCGGAGCTCATCGCGGACTACAGGGAGCGCCTGATGCACCCGTACCGGGCCCCGGAGGAGGGGTTCGTCGACGACGTGATCGACCCGGCGGACACGCGCTCGGCGGTGGCGCGCGGGCTCGCGCTCCTGCGGGACAAGAGGAGGGAGCCTCCCCGGCGCAAGCACGGGAACGTGCCGCTCTAGTGGGCTGTCCGGAAGCGTTGCCTGTGTGAACTCGGTGTCTCACCCTGATCGATCTTGTACTCATAGCGAGGTTGGAGCGTCCAACCTCGCTATGAGTACAAGACCACGGCGCGCGGGGCCGGGCCGGCGGACCCTTGCGGTCACCGCTCCAGAGGGTGGGTGGGGGCGCGAAAGCCTGGGCCTCGCACGCACGTCGCCGCGGCCCTCCGACCAGGCAGAGCCTGGACGGCGGTGCCTACGTGTGCGGGAGGTGGCCCCGGTGCCTTGCGAGCCCGCGGCCGCCGGACCGGGCGTGCACGCCCGCCGGACGCCTGGCCCCGGCCCACCGCGTGGTCGGTGGCGGACGCTCACGCATCGTGCGCTTCGAGGGCGCACAGGGACGGCAGGCGCTCCAAGGACGCGGCCACGGACAGCCGGGCGGAGTCCGGGGCGTCTCCGCACCCGACCATCAGCGACACGAGCTGGTCCTCGAAGCACCGGTCGGCGTCGTAGGGGGAGACGAGGTAGGAGCCGAGTTCGAGTGTGGTGAGCCCGTGCACCGCGCTCCACAGCCGGTGGGCGACCAGCTCCGGGTCGGCCGGACGGAAGCGTTCGGACCCGACGCAGCGGGCCACGCACGCGGTCACGTTGCGGAGCGTGTAGCGACCGTGCTGCCGGTCGTCCTCGGACAGGGTGAAGCCGGCCAGGGAGCAGCCGCCGAACATGACCGCGTACAGATGCGCGTTCCGCGAGGCGTTGTGGCGGAACGCGCGGCCGAGCAGGGCCAGGTCGGCGACGGGGTCCTCGGTGGCCCCGACCCGGGTGAAGTGCTCCTCCAACCGCGCGAACCCCTCGTGGACCATCGCGTGCACCAGTCCGCCGATGCCGTCGAAGTAGGTGTACACGGCCATCGTGGAGCTCCCCGCCTCCTGGGCGATCCTGCGTGTGGACAGGGCCGGAGGGCCATCGCTGGACAGAAGCCGTGCGGCGGTGTCGATGAGGTGGGCACGTGCATTTGGGTCTGCCTTTCGAGGACTCATGCCTGTGAGTCTGTACACGTCGGGGCACGGAGGCTACTCGTGGTCAGCGGTTTTGTTTCGGTTCGCTTCCGAACCTTGTTTCGGTCCCAATCTCACGGAAGACGCGGCACAGTCTGCTCTTTTGTCCACGATGTGAACACGAGCGACGACACCGATGCGTAAAGTAATCACCAACCGGCGGAATGTCACTCATTGTTTGCCGCGGGGCGGGGGGCGGGTTTCACGTGGCGTGCAAGTTGAATTCCAAACCACAGTTGTGCGAAGAGTAGTTTCCTGGTAGCCGGCGGTCCGTGGGGGAAAGGTGGGATCTTCATACATGCGGACTGTAGTTATCTGGGAACACAGTGTGTCGGCTCTTGTAATCAAATGCTGGTTTTTCCTGTCCTTTTTGTCTGCCTAAGGCGCAACATGGAAGATGTGTGCCGTGTCTTCGGGTGACACGATGAGGAGCGTCGAAGCGAGGAGGGGTCGGTGTGGGTTCACGCGAAATGGGGAAGAGAGTCGTGGGAGCGCCGTGCCCCCTCTCTGATTGCGAGGCTGACTGAGTGAGTTGACGAAGGTCATGCGCCTCGATTCGATGCGGAGGTTATGACTTACCTTTCGAGGGTATGCTCCAAAGATTTATCGGTTATTTTTCCGAATTTCTGGGCGGTGCGAAGCCTATTTGGCGTGCAATTTTCTAGTTCCACTTTCCGTGCTCTCTTTGAATAATCATCCCAGGGGATAGGTCCTTCTGTTCTGAGGAGATTTTGGTGGAGAAGATGGATAAATCCGTTCGTCAAGCTGTCGCCTCCATGCACAAACGGTACTGCGACCCACTCACACTCAATGAGATCGCCGCGGAGGTCTTCGTCAGCCCCTACCACTTCTCCCGCGTCTTCTCCCGCGCCATGGGCGTCACACCCGGCAAGTACCTGACGTCAGTGCGCCTGTTCGCCGCCAAGCGACTGTTGCTCACCACCGCCCTCACCGTCTCCGACATCGTGTGCAGCGTGGGGTACAACAGCGTGGGCACCTTCACGAGCAGGTTCACGCGCGCGGTGGGCATGTCCCCCACCCAGTACAGGGACCCGAAGGTGGCGGAGCTGCTCGTCGTCGCCTCCCACGAGTACTCGTGCCTGCCTCCCCTGGAGGAGATGCGGCGGGCCAGACGCCTGCAACCGCGTCCGCAGGGCCCGTCCCACTCCATCAGCGGGGCGGTCGACCTCCCCGACGAGGCGGGGGAGTCCGACGTCCTCGTCGCCGTGTTCCCCGACGCGATCCCCCAGGGCGCCCCCGTGGCCTACGAGGTCCTGTCCGCCAAGGGAAGGGCCGAGTTCACGATCGCCGACGTCCCCACGGGGCCGCACGTGGTCATCGCCCTGGCGGTCCCCACCGGCGACCGCACCCGCTCGGGACACATGTTCATCGGCTCGTCCCGACATCCGGTGACCATCGCACGGGGCCTGCGGACCTACGTCCACCTGTCCCTCAGCGAGGTCCAGGAGACCGACGCGCCCATCGCCGTCACCCTGGCCGAACCCGCCGTGTCGGTGGAGAGCAGGTTCTCGCGGTCCGCATGCATCCGCCAGACCGTGGCCTGAAGATGGGCGCCCGACCCCATCCCGTCGGCGCTCTCGGCCGACTGCTGCTGTCGCCCCCGCTGGCACACGTCGGCTTCGACCACCTCGGCCTCCCCGGCCGCGACTCCCCCTCGGCCCGTCACCTGGAGAGGATCCCCGAAGCGGTCGTCTGCGGTTTCGAGTGGGGCATGGGGACGCGCGACTCGCGCGAGGTCGAACACAGGCTCGACACGGTCGCCCCGGACCTGCGTGGATTCGCCTGCGAGGGCGTGACCATGGCCCACACCATCCGGGACGTACTCCCCCTCGGCCGGTCCGACCGGACCCGCGAGCTCATGCTCGGACCCGCGCTCCCCCACACCTTCCTCTCCTACATAGGCATCGGATTCGCCATGGCCCGCCTGCCCCGGCCGCTGTGGAAGAGGATCCTGCCCGACCTGACGGGGAATCCCTACCACCCCACCATGAGCTGGCTGGCCGTCGACGGCTACGGGTTCGACCTGGCCTACTTCGACTCACCGCGCTGGATCGGGGAGCAGCGGCTCCCGAGGCCCTACCCGTGGGCGGGAGCCCCCGAGTACTTCCCCCGGGCCTTCGACCAGGGAGTGGGGCGGGCCCTGTGGTTCGTCCACGGCGCCCGCTGCGGTGCGGTCGCCTCCGCCGTCGGGCGGTTCGCCCGGCGGCGGAGGGCCGACCTCTGGAGCGGAGTCGGACTCGCAGCCGTATTCGCGGGCGGAGCGGAACCCGGCGACCTCCGCGGGCTGGTGGAGGCCGCGGGAGACGACGGAGCGCACGTCTTCCAAGGAGCCGTCTTCGCGGCCAAGGCGCGCGTGTTCTCGGACTACGTGCCCGAGTACACGGAGGAGGCGGTGCGGGCCCTCACGGGCCTGGACGCCCTCGGCGCCGCGCGGATCGCCGACGACAACCGCGTCGAGCCGGGCGGCGGAGCGGACCCGGACTACGAGGTGTGGCGTGCGGGCGTGCGAGCCGTTTCTCCTGGAGTGCTCTGACAGCCGAACGGCCGCCGCGCGGCAATTCCTGAGTAGATTCCTCGCCCGGTCCCCGAGAAGTATGGAAATGACACAGAATCCACCGCGTACGGCGGGAGCGAGGACCAGTTGGCCACTGCGATAGGGGCGCTGAGGCGCCGCGTGATGACACCGAAGGCGTCCGAGACGAAACTGGAGACCCGTGGATTCCATGACAAGGGACCGGAGGCGCGGCGGATCCTGGAAACCGTGGGGGAGTCCTTCCTCACGGGCCTCGGTGACGCGGTCGAGACGGGTTCCCCGTCCGCCACCGGACAGCGGCTCGGAGCGCTGCCCGAGCGTTTCCGGGGATTCGCCTACGAGGGGGCGGCCATGGGCTTCGCGCTCCTGGACGGCCTCCTCCCCGGGAGCCACCGGACCGACTCCTTCCTGAGGGGACCGGGGGACCCGCACGTCTACATGGCCTACATCGGTATCGGGTGGGCCATGGCCCGCCTGCCGCGGCCCCTGTGGCCCGACACCCGCCGTCTCGACCCCCTCCTGCGCTGGCTCGTGCACGACGGCTACGGCTTCCACCAGGCGTACTTCCACACGGACAGGTACGTCCACCGGAGGGAGCGTGACGAACGCGCGGCGAGACGGACCGGGGACGGCCCCTACGCCCTCCGTGCCGCCGACCAGGGGATCGGACGGGCCCTGTGGTTCGTGGCCGGGACGGACGCGGACCGGGTCGCGGCCCTGGTGGAGTCCTTCCCCGAGGACCGCAGGCCCGACCTCTACGCCGGGGTGGGCCTGGCCGCCACCTACGCGGGCGGGGCCGACGAGGAGGAACTCCACCGGCTCCGCGGGCACGCCGGGGACCACCGGCACCACCTCGCCCAGGGCAGCGCCTTCGCCGCCGAGGCCAGGATCCGCGCTGATCTCCTGGCTCCGCACACGGAGACCGGGGCCCGGGTGCTCTGCGGCATGGACGCGGAGAAGGCGGCCAGGTTCTCCAGGGACCTGCGCCCCGACGCCTCAGGACCCGAACCCGACCCCGCGCGTCCCCGGTACGAGGTGTGGCGGGCCTCCCTCGCCGCCGAGTTCGCGCAGAGGGACGGGGGCACGCCGTGACCGCGGGGGACATGCGGCATCCGCCGCGCACACCGGTCTCCGCGGCTCCCGGCATGCTGCGTGACCTCCTCACCGACAGGCTCGCGATGATGTCCACCGCGGCCGAGCGGTACGGCGACGCGGTCCGCATGGCCGCCGGACCCAAGACCCTGTACTTCTTCAACCACCCCGACCACGCCAAGCACGTGCTGGCCGAGAACAGCGGCAACTACCACAAGGGCATCGGTCAGGCCCACGCCAAGCGGGCCCTGGGCGACGGGCTGCTGACGAGCGAGGGCGATCTGTGGCGCACCCAGCGCCGGACGATGCGCCCGGTGTTCCAGCACCAGCGGATCGCCGGCCAGGCGGACTCGGTGGCCAAGGAGGCCGCCGCACTCGTGGACCGGCTGAGGACGCGCGTGGGCCACGGGCCCGTGGACCTGGCGGAGGAGGCGACCGGTCTGACCCTGGGCGTCCTGGGGCGCACCCTCCTGGAGTCGGACCTCCACGCCTTCGACTCCATCGGCGCCTCCTTCGAGGCCGTACAGGACCAGGCCATGTTCGACATGGTCACGATGAACGCGCTGCCGGTATGGCTGCCGTTCCCCACGCAGACGAGGTTCCGACGTGCGCGCAGGGAGCTCCAGAGCATCGTCGGCCGCCTCGTGCGGGACCGCGTTCCCGGAGGCGAGGGGGACGACGCCCTCTCCCGGGTGCTGGCCGAGGCCGCCTCGGAGGAGCCCGGGGTCCGCGCCCGGCGCGTGCGCGACGAGTTGGTCACGCTCCTGCTGGCCGGGCACGAAACCACGGCCAGTACCCTGAGCTGGGCCTTCTACCTGGTGGACCGCAATCCCGGCACGGCGGAGCGGCTCAGGGAGGAGGCGGTGCGCGTCCTCGGGGACAGGTCGCCGACCTACGAGGACCTGCACGAGCTGACCTTCACCACGATGGTCGTCCAGGAGACCATGCGCCTGTACCCGCCGGTGTGGATCCTGCCGCGCAAGGCGCTGGCCGACGACGAGGTCGGGGGCTACCGCGTCCCGGCCGGATCCGACGTCCTGATCTGCCCCTACACCCTGCACCGGCGCCCCGACTCCTGGGAGGACCCCGACCGCTTCGACCCCGACCGCTTCGGCCCGGACCGACGCGACGACCGGCACCGCTACGCCTACATCCCCTTCGGCGCCGGACCGAGGGTCTGCGTGGGGAGCAACCTCGGCATGATGGAGTCCGTCTTCGTGCTCGCCGCCGTGTCGCGCGAACTGCGACTGAGCCTTCCGCCGGACCACAGGGTCGTGCCCGAACCCATGCTCTCGCTGCGCGTGCGCGGCGGACTTCCGATGAACGTCCGTCCCGCCTAGGACGCCGGGGCGGCGACACACGCCTCCCCCCACGAACACCCCCCAGAAGACAGGAGACGACCATGCCGAGGGGCACTCCCGACGCGGGGAGCACTGAGACACGAACACTGGAGGCGTTCGCCGACACCGTCCTCCCGGGCGTCAAGCGCACGCCGGAGGACACCGCCGTCGCGGGCCGCTCACACGACGCCGGGGCGGTCGAGGCGGGGGCGCTCGAACTGCTGAGGACCCCCGCGACGGGGCTGGCCTCCGGGCTGGCCGAGTTCACCGAACTCCTCAACGGGCACGCCGCACGGTACGCCGACCAGCACGGCACCGCCCTGGATGGAGGGCTCCCGCCCTTCGTCCAGCTGTCCTTCGAGGACCGCACCGCGCTGGTCAGGGCGCTGACCTCACCGGGCCACCCCGAGAAGGAGTTCTGGGTGATGCTCGCGCTCTTCTGCAACATGGCCTACGACAGCGCCGCCCACACCAGCACCCCCGCGGCCATCGCCGCAGGGCACCCGGGGCTCCGGGCGATGGGGTTCGCCGCCCCCGACCCCGACGGCCTCCTGCGTTTCAAGGACTACTCCTACGGCAGGCCGCTGGCCCGCCTCCACCCGGACACGACCTCCTCGGGGAGCCCCGCGTGAACACCACGGAGAAGACCGACGTGCTCATCGTCGGCAGCGGCTTCGGCGGCGCCATCACCGCCTACCACCTCGCGGCCGGAGGCGCCCGCGTCACCGTCCTCGAACGGGGACCCTGGCTGGAGACCGAGGAGCTCCAGCACGACTTCCTCCTCGGCTCCTCCTACACCAGGGCCTTCGACTTCACCGTGGGCGACGGCATGAGCGTGCTCGGCGGCAACTGCGTGGGAGGGGGGAGCATGGTGTACTTCGCCGCGCTTCCCCGCGCTCCCCGGTTCGTCTTCGAGCGCAAGGGCTCGATCGGACGGCGCATGTGGCCGTCCGCCATCACACGGGAGGCACTGGACCCCTGGTACGACCGGGTGGCCGAGGCGATGGGGGTGCGTACCCAGGACTGGTCCGACGTCAGCTACGCGGGCGGGCTCTGGGGCGCGGCCTGCGACCACTCCGGGCGGACGGCGAACCCGGTGCCCGTCGCCATCGACAAGGACGCCTGCGTCAACTGCAACTGGATGATGGCGGGCTGCCGGTTCGAGGCCAAGAAGTCCCTGATGTTCAACTACCTTCCCGCCGCGGTCTCCCACGGGGCGCGGATCAGGCCCCTGCACGAGGTGCAGAGGCTGGAGCGCACGGACGACGGCGGATACCGGGTCCACTACGACGTCATCGACGAGGACGACTACCGCGTCACCACGGACTCGGGCGTGATCGAGGCCAGGATCGTCGTGCTGGCCGCCGGGGCCGGAGCCACGCCCGTGATCCTCAAGCGGTCCGAGAGCGACCTGGGGACCATGCCGCACGCGGTGGGGCGCTATTTCTCCGGCAACGGCGAACGCCTCAACACCGCGGTCGTCAACGAGGACCGGGTCCGCGACGTCCTCGGCCTGTCCCGCGACGAGGAGCGCGCCTACGAGGCCTTCCAGATCGGCAAGGGACCCTGCGTCGCCAACTGGGACAAGCTGGACGGATCGCTCCCGGAGTACTCCCGGTACTCGCTGGAGCAGCTCTACTTCCCGCCGGCCCTCGGCACCATCCTCGCCCAGGTCCCCGGAGCGCCCGCGCCGTCGTGGTTCGGCGCGGACAAGAAGGAGATGCTGAAGCGCTGGAAGTCGTGGCTGATCGTCTTCACCATGAGCGAGGACGACAACGAGGGGGTCTTCGGCCCGCTCCCGCCCACGGGCAACGCCGTCCGCCTGTCCCAGCAGATGCTCGGAAGGGGACCGCTCACCTACCGGCCCACGATGAACACCCTCCGCGGCTGGGAGCGCTCGGACGCCGAGGTCAAGGAGATCCTGGGCAAGGACGGGATCGCCGACGTCGCCCCCTGGACCAACGACCTGGTCGGTGCCTACACGGTTCACCCCCTGGCCTCGTGCCGTATCGGGGACGACCCGCACACCTCCGCCCTGGACGACCGCCACGAGCTCCGGGGCCATCCGGGCGTCTTCGTCACCGATGGGTCGTCGGTCCCCGGCGCCCTCACCGTCAACCCCGCGATGACCATCGCGGCCCTCGCCGAACGCGCCGTGCCGGGCATCGTCGACGCCGCCCGCGCACGGGGTGTCGACGTCACATACGGCGCTCCCGCCCCCGACGGCGCCACGTCGGGGCGCGGGGGCGTTCTGGACCCGAGCGGCCAGCGGTCCTCCTGATCAGTGGCCGGTTCTCAAACGGGAGGCGCCCCAGTGCTTTGGATGCTCCTGCGGACGGCCGTGCGTCGGTCGTTGAAGGACGTACGCCATGTCCACCCGGTTCCGCCGCGCCGGGCGCGCGGCGAGGTCGCGACGCTCTACCGGCAGGTGGAGCGCGACTTCGGGGTGCTCGCACCACCGGTCGCGCTGCTCTCACCCGCCCCAGAGTGCGCGGCGGCCACTTGGACGGCGCTGCGCGAATCACTTCTGGTCCCGGGCCGCACAGCGCGCCCCGACCGGGAGGCGGTGGCGACCGCCGTGTCCCGGGACAACGCCTGCCCCTACTGCGTGGAGGTGCACGGCGCGACCCTCGGCTCCCTCGGCCCGGTCGGCGGCGACTCCCGGGTGCGGCTGGGCGCCGACCCCCCGGAGCGCGCCGAACTGGGCGCCGTCGTACTGACCTTCCAGCACATCAACCGCCTGGTCAACGTCTTCCTACCCGAATCGCCCCTGCCCGCCTTCGCTCCCGGCTTCGCGCGGAAGTCCTTGCGCCGTGCCACGGGGGCGGTCATCGCCGCCCGGTCGGGCCACCCCGTCCCCGGCGCCTCCCTCCCACTGCTGCCCGAGCGAACACGGCGCGGACCCGTACCCGACGACCTGGGCTGGGCCGCCGGGGACCCCCGGATACTGCGTGCCCTGACCCGTACGGCCGCCACCATCGACGCGGCCGGTGACCGCGCGCTCCCCGACACCGTCCGCGCCCTGCTCCGCCGCCACCTCCAGGAGCAGGGCACCGGTTCCGCCGGAGTCAGCCGCGCCTGGGTCGAGGAGCCGGTGAGCGAGCTACCCCCGCCCGATCGCCCCCTCGGCCGCCTGGCCCTGCTCACCGCACGGGCCTCCTACCAGGTCGGCGACGACACGGTCACCGAGTGCCGGAACGCCGGAGCCGACGATCCGACCCTGGTCCGAGCCGTCTGCTGGGCCGCCATGACCGCTGCCCGCCACGCCACCCGCGCCATGTTGGACGAGGGCCCGACCTCCTGACCCCGCACACACCACCGGACAGATGAAAGGACCCAGACGTGAGCACCCTGCCCAACGTCATCACGGAGTTGCCCTCCGTTATCGCCGATCTGAGGGCCGAGGCGGCCGGGATCGACGCCTTGGTGGCCGACCTGGACCCCGTCGACTGGACGCGGGAGACCCCGGCCCCCGGATGGACCGTCGCCCACCAGGTGGCCCACCTCTGCTTCGTCTTCCGGTTGGCCGGAACCGCGGCCTCGGACGCGGAGGCCTTCGCCGCGATGACGGCCAAGGCCAGCGAGGACTTCGACGGGGCCGTCAACGCGGTCCTGACGACCTATCCGCTGGAGGACCCCGAGAAACTGCTCGCCCGCTGGCGCGCCGACCGGGACTTCGCCGTGGAGGCCCTCGCCGCCGCCCCCGCCGACCAGCCGGTGCCCTGGCTCGTACGCCCGATTCCTCCGGGCGTCCTCGCCTGTGCGGGGATGATGGAGGTCCTCGCCCACGGCCAGGACATCGCCGACGCCCTGGGCGTCACCCCCGAGCGGACCGACCGCATCGGCAACGTGGTGGGATTCGCGGTACTGACCTGGGATTTCGGCTACCAGTCCCGGGGGCTTACGCCTCCGGCCACGCAGTTCCGATACGAGCTGACCTCCCCCTCCGGCCAGAAGTGGGAATTCGGCCCCGCCGACGCAGAGCAGCGGATCACGGGAGAGGCCGCCGACTTCTGCCTGCTGGTGACGCGTCGCCGCCACCGTGACGACCTGGCCGTGAGCGCGGTGGGAGCCGACGCCGACCACTGGCTCGACATCGCCCAGGCATACCGCGGCCCGGCCGGGGCCGGTCGCCGGCCCGGCCAGTTCACCCGATGACCCGCCCCGAAGGATTGGTGCTCTCATGACCTCGACATGTCCCCACGTCCTCGACACCAGCGGACGTGACCTGCACGGTGAGACGGACCTGCTCCGCTCCCGGGGGGCCGCCACACGCGTGGAGCTTCCCGGTGGTGTCCTGGCTTGGTCGTTGAACAGCCACAGCGCGATCAGGAGCGTGCTCACGGACCCCCGGGTGACCAAGAGCGCGCGCGCCCACTGGCCGGCCTTCATCAACGGGGAGATCCCCCCGGACTGGGAGATGATCAGCTGGATCGCCATGGACAACATGGTCACCGCATACGGTAAGGACCATGTCCGGTTGCGGAGACTGGTGGGCAAGGCGTTCACACCGCGGCGGAGCAGGGCCTTCCTCCCCCGGATCGAGGAGCTGACCGAGGAGCTGCTCGCGGGACTCGCCCAGGCGGAGCCGACCGAGGTGGTCGACCTGCGGGAGCGCTTCGCCTATCCTCTGCCCGCCCGCCTCGTCGCCGACATGATCGGTATGTCCGAGGAGTCACGGGCCGCGACAGCGAAGGTCGTGGACATGATGGTGGACACCACCGTCACCCCCGTGCAGGCCCAGGGCATCCTGGAGGGATGGCGCGGTGCCATGTCCGAGCTGATAGCCCGCAAGCGCCGCGAGCCGGGGGAGGACATCACCTCCGACCTCATCGCCGCGCAGGACGAGGACGGCTCCAAGCTGAGCGACCAGGAACTCACGGACACGATCTTCGCGATCCTGGGAGCGGGCTCCGAAACCACGATCAACTTCTTCGACAACGCCGTCACCGCGCTGCTGTCCCACCCCGACCAGCTGGAGCTGGTCGTCTCAGGCCGGGTCTCCTGGCAGGACGTCGTGGACGAGACCCTGCGTGTGCAGTCCCCCCTCGCGCACCTGCCCCTGCGCTACGCGGTCGAGGACATCGACCTGGACGGCGTGACCATTCCCAGAGGTGACCCGATCCTCGTCAACTACAGCGCTGTCGGCAGGGACCCGGAACTGCACGGAGAAGGCGCCGACCGCTTCGACGTGACACGAGAGGACAAGGAGCACCTGTCCTTCGGAGTCGGCCCCCATTACTGCCTGGGGGCCGGAGTGGCGAGGCTGGTCGCCGAGACCGGCCTGTCCCGGCTCTTCACCCGGTTCCCCGGGCTTTCCCTGGCAGCGCCCTCCGAGGGCCTGGAACCGCTCCCGACCTTCATCATGAACGGTCACCGGCGTCTCCCCGTTCGGCTCGGACGGGCGTTCGCTCCCCAGGGCGCCTGAGGCCGGGAACCACGAGAGGGTGGGGACAGGATCTGTCCCCACCCTCTTCGCCGTGGGCGCCGGCCGGCGCCCACGCCTCAGCCGCGCGGGCTGTTCTGGTAGGCCGCGAGGCGCCACTGCCCGTCCTCGCGAGCGACGACCCACGTGGCGCGGATGGCCCGTTCGTCCGAGACCTCGGTCTCACCGGGGGCCAGGATGCCGCCCTGGGTGACGACGACCGCGACGTCGGGACTCAGGAAGCGAAGGTCCAGGGGGGTTCCCGTGACCCGCGTGCTCTTGTAGGGGCCCGCGAAGGCTGTCTCCATGAAGGCCCTGACCTCCTGCCGTCCCTTCCGGTAGACGCCCGGGAGGACCATGGTGCCGTCCTGGGCGAAGACCTCGGCGAAGGCACGTGCGTCGTTTTCCTCCCAGGCGGCTACGATGCGCCCGGGAACGGCGGCGACGGCCGCCTGGTCCTTTTCGTCGGGGGTGGTGTGTGTCGTCCGCGTGTTCATAGCTCTCTCCCTGTCGTTGTCGCTCGCCGTGGACGGCGCTGGGGTCTCACACGTAGAGGGTGTTGGGTTCCAGGCCGCACAGGACCCTCCCGTACAGCTCGTTGTTGGTGTCGGGATTCATCAGGGCGTGCAGGTTTACGGCGTGGAGGTCACGCCGGAACCGCTGGATCGGCACGGTGGAGTACACCGACGACCCACCGCTGGCAGACGCGAGCAGGTCGACGGCCTCCCTGGCCGATCGGCAGGCCGCTCCAAGGTCGGCCCGGCACCTGGCCCTCTCCTCCAGGGACCAGGCGGAGCCGTCGAGTCCCTTGGCGTCGACGGTTCCGGCCAGGCGCAGGGCGTGGAACCCGGCGGCGTCGGCGAGAGTCGCGGCCTCGGCCACCCGGACATGGGTCAGCGGGGCCTCGCTCTGCTGCTCATAGGAGGTGTAGGTGATCTTTCGGCCCGGGAGACGCTCCAGGAACGCCTCTCTGGCGCCCAAGGCCATGCCGGCCGTGCAACCTACGGAGGAGGCCGCGGCCACGGGCAGCAGGGGGACCCGGTAGGCGGCGGAGCCGGCCGAGGCCGCGGAGGCGGAGCGACCGGACATGACGTGCCCCAGGGGGAGGACGCGTACCTGCGGGACGAAGACGTCCTCGGCCACGGTCGCAACGCTTCCACTGCCGCGCAGACCCGACGTGTGCCAGTCATCCACGATTCGCAGGTCCGACATCGGCACGAGCGCCACGACCGGTTCCGGCTCACCGCCGTCCGCGCCGGGAACGACCACGATGATCTCCTGCCAGTGGGCGTGCGGCGCACCGCTGATGAAGCCCCAGCGGCCGTTGACGCGGATGCCGCCGTCCACGGGGACACCGGTGCCGCCAGGGCTCAAGGTGCCGCACACGCGGACGTCGGGGGTGGAGAACACCTCCTCCTGGACCTCGTCGGGGAACTGGCAGACCATCCAGGTCGGGATCCAGTAGACGGACGCCGTCCACGCGGCCGCGCCGTCTCCCCGACCCAGTTCCGTGGCGACCCGGACCAGTGACTCACAGTTCGCCTCCCGGCCCCCGAAGCGCTCGGGTACACGTAGGCGGAAGACCCCGGACTCGGCCAGGGCGTCGATCACCTCACCGTGCAGGCGCCTGTTCTCCTCACCCCAGGCGGCGTGCTGACGCAGAACGGGAACGGTGTCCGCCGCCCTGCGGACAACCTCGTCTGTACCGGGAACCGTGGTTCTCATCGTCATCCGCGTACCCTCCGAAGCCGCGTAAAAAGCTGTCATCACACTTGTGAGACAGTCGCACACAGAATCCTGTGCGGCACCTTCTTGATTGCGCGAAAATTTCCCTGTGAATCACCCGGTCGGATGCGCCTCCAAGCCTGTGGGAGATATGAAGGCCTTCTCATATCTTCCGCAGTCATCAGCAGCGCATTTTTGGAGAAGTTTCCAATGCCTATTGTGCGATGATGCCATGGAAATGTTCTGGTTATCTGGTGGAGAAGAGGGGGTCTGGTGGGAGAACAGCGGGAGACCACAGGCGCGGCGACCGAAGGAAAGCCGAAGACGCGTCCTCTCACGGGGGAGGAGTACGTCGACAGCCTCCGGGACGACCGCGAGGTGTACCTGCTGGGCGAGAGGGTCAAGGACGTGACCCGGCACCCCGCGTTCCACAACCCGGTTCGGATGACGGCCCGTCTCTACGACGCCCTGCACGACCCGGCGAGGAACGGTGACCTCGTCGTCCCCACCGACAGCGGAGGCGACGGCTACACCCACGCTTTCTTCACCACGCCCCGCAGCGCAGACGACCTCGTCGCCTCCCAGCGGGCGATCACGGCGTGGTCGCGGATGAGCTACGGCTGGATGGGGCGTAGTCCGGACTACAAAGCGGCCTTCCTCGGTACCCTGGGCGCCAACGCACAGTTCTACGAGCCCTTTTCGGATAACGCGCGTCGCTGGTACCGGGAATCACAGGAGAAAGTCCTGTTCTGGAACCACGCGATCGTCCATCCCCCCGTGGACCGGAACCGATCCCCCGACGAGGTCCGTGACGTCTTCGTCCACGTCGAGAAGGAGACCGACGCGGGGCTGGTCGTCAGCGGCGCGAAGGTCGTCGCCACCGGTTCGGCCCTCGCGCACTACAACTTCGTCGCCCACTACGGCATCCCGGTCAAGGACAAGAGCTTCGCCCTGGTGGCCACGATCCCCATGGACGCGCCCGGGGCGAAGCTCATATGCAGGCCCTCCTACACCGCCGCGGCCGCGGTCATGGGCAGTCCGTTCGATCATCCGCTCTCGTCACGCCTTGACGAGAACGACACCATCCTGGTGCTGGACCGGGTGCTGGTCCCGTGGGAGAACGTGTTCATCTACGGCAACCTCGGCAAGGCACAGCTTTTCACCGGTCGCTCGGGGTTCGTGGAGCGCTTCACGTTCCACGGCTCCACCCGGTTGGCGGTCAAGCTCGAATTCCTCGCCGGTCTGCTGGCCCGGGCCCTGGAGATCACCGGGACGGCGGACTACCGGGGCGTGCGTGCCAGGCTCGGTGAGGTCCTGGCGTGGCGCAACCTCTTCCGGGGCCTGTCCGACGCGGCGGCGCGCACTCCCGTTCCCTGGCAGGACGGAGCCGTGCTGCCCAATCCCGACTACGGACTGGCGTACCGGTGGTTCATGCAGATCGGCTACCCCCGGGTCAGGGAGATCATTCAGCAGGATGTCGCCAGCGGCCTCATCTACGTCAACTCCGGAGTCGAGGACTTCCGCAACGAGGAGCTGCGGCCCTACCTGGACCGTTTTCTGCGTGGCTCCGACGGCTCGGACGCCGTGGAGCGCGTCAAGGTCATGAAGCTCCTGTGGGACGCGGTCGGCACCGAGTTCGGCGGGCGGCACGAACTGTACGAGCGCAACTACGCGGGCAACCACGAGAACACGAGGATCGAACTGCTGGCCGCCCAGACCGCGGACGGACGTGTCGACGGCTACAAGCAGTTCGTGGGTCAGTGCCTGGACGAGTACGGGCTGGACGGTTGGCACGTCGACGACCTGGAGGCGTACGAGAACCTGTCACGGGCGCGCGATGACATGTTGAACGAGTGAAGCGGCCGTGCGGCACCGTACGGCCTCATCCGCCTACAAAGAAGAGGCACATCATATGCGTGACGATCACCCCGGAGCCTCGGATAGCGCTCCGCTCAGCGAGGAAACCGACGCATACTACGACATATCCAACCAGATCCTGCGCGAGTTGTGGGGCGAGAACTTCCACCACGGGTACTGGACCTCGGAGGAGGACGACAGCTCCAACCAGGTCGCCACGGACCGTATGACAGACGAACTGATCGCCCGCTCCGGTGTGGGAGAGGGCGGGCGCCTGCTGGATGTGGGCTGCGGGGTGGGCCTGCCCGCGCTGCGTCTCGCGGAGAGGACGGGCGCCCATGTCGTCGGGGTCTCCAACAACGAGGAGCAGGTCTTCGACGCACGGGGGCGAGCGGAAGAGGCCGGGATGTCCGACCGCGTCCTGTTCGAGCTCGGGGACGGTGCCGACCTGGAGTTCCCCGACTCCTCGTTCGACACCGTGTGGGCCTTCGAGTCACTGATGCACATGGAACGCGGACGGGCCCTCGCCGAGATCGTGCGCGTGCTCCGCCCGGGCGGACGCCTGGTGGCTACGGACCTGCTCAGGGCGGGGCCGATGAGCCCCGCCGACGAGGAGCTCGTGCGCGCGCACCTGGAAGCGATGTCCGCGGGTCCGCTGCTGGACCTCGACGGTTACCGCGGGCTCCTGGTGGGGAGCGGTCTGGAAGTCGTCGAGCTTCTCGACATCACCCCGAACACCAAGCGCACTCCCCGCAGGATCATCGACGCCGTCGACGAGCGCCACGACGAGCTGGTCGAACGCTTCGGCCCCCAGGTGGCCCCCCTCCTGGAGGTCTTCAAGGCGCCCGTCGGACTGGTCGAGGAGTTCGGTTACCTGCTGGCCCACGCGGTGAAGCCGACCTGAGCCGGGTGCGCCGGGGGGCCGCCCCGGCGCACCCCCCAGTTACTCCGTGGGAGCGGCGGGGACGTAGGTCAGGACGGTCACCCCCGACTCGAAGGTCGTGGTTCCCGTGAGGGACAGCACGCTCTGACTCACCTCCCCCTCGAACAGCCGCTTGCCCTTCCCCACCACGGTCGGATGCACCCAGACCCGGTACTCGTCACCGAGTCCGTGGCTGAGCAGGGTGTTGGCGAGCGTTCCGCTGCCGTAGACGAGGATGTCCCCGTCGACCTTCTCCTTCAGTTCGGCGATGCCGCTGACGGCGTCACCGCCGATGACGGCGCTGTTGTTCCACTCCGGGTTCTCCAGTGTCGTGGAGACCACGTACTTGGGCAGCTTGTTCATCGTCGCGGAGAACTCGTCCTCGTCACCGCGGGAGGGCCACGCTCCCGCGAACCCCTCGTAGGTCACCCTGCCGAGGAGAAGGGCCGAGACCGAGAACAGCTGCTCGTTGGAGAACTTGCGCATGTCCTCGCTCCAGAACGGCAGCTGCCACTCGTGCGGGGACTCGATGACACCGTCGACGGTGACCCACGGCGAAACGATGATCTTGCCCATGATGCTTCTTCCTTCGTTCCTGTGCTCGTCCTGTTACCCGGGTCAGCCCATCAGGGGGCGGACCTCGACGCTCCCACGCCAGGTCGCCGGGCACTTCTTGGCGATCTCAAGGGCGTGGTCGAGGTCGCGGGCCTCGATGACCGTCACCCCTCCGAGGACCTCCTTGGTCTCGGTGAACGGTCCGTCGATGACCGAGTTCCCCCGGACGGTCGTCGCGGTGCTGCTGGCCTGGAGGGCGAGCGCGGACACGATCTTGCCGCCCATCTCCTCGATCTGGCCGCCGTAGGCGCCGTGGGCCTCCAGCTCCTCGGGCGGGGCCTCCATCCAGTCACCGGGGGTGGGCGCGTAGATGAGGATCGCGTACTGGGCCATGGTGATGCCCCTTTCCTGTCCGTTGTCGGGTCCTTCACCCCCTACGACGATCGGGCTCCGAGCCGATTCGACAGGGCCGGGGATTTTTCCTCGGCCGGGAGGCGCCGGTCCGCAATCTGAAGGACGCGGCGCCGGGACCGGAACGAGGAGATTGGAGCTGACGCGGCCTTCCGGAGCCCGGTGCCCTTGGCCGGGACTCCAACACCAGGAGGGGACATGAACGGTGACACCCGTGGGCCCACCGACTTCGGCCACCACTACGACGAGCGCTCCCCCGTCGGAGAGCGTTACGGGGGCGGTCAGCTCCATATGTGGTACTGGTACGACGACGAGGACCCGGCCTCCCTGCCCGAAGCGGTCGAGCGGGTCAGCGACCGGGTCGCCCAGGCCCTGGGAGCCCGTTCCGGGGAACGCGTGCTGGACGCCGGCTGCGGCACGGGCGGACTGGCACTGCGCTTGGCCCGCGCCACGGGCGCGCGCGTCACGGGCGTCACGATCAGCCGGTACGAGGTCCGACGGGCGCGGGAACGGGCGCGGCTCGAACCGGGCGGATCGAAGACGGATTTCCTCCTGGGCGACTTCGCGGAACTGCCCTTCGAGAACGGTTCCTTCGATGCCGTCGTCGCGCTGGAGTCCCTCCAGAACGCCTCCGACCTCGACCGGGTGCTGGCCGAGTTCCACAGGGTGCTCCGCCCTGGCGGCCGCCTCACGTTCGCGGACCTGAGCCGTGAATCCGACACCGAGCCCACACGGCTGGCGCACTTCATGTCCTCCCTCGAACTGCGGCGCCTGCCCTCCATGGGGGAGTGGCTGGAAGCCCTGCTTCGGGCGGGGTTCGCGGTGGAGGAGCACACCCAGTGCGGACCCCGCGTCTACGGGCGGAAGAACCGGTACCTTCGCGCGTCGATCGCGCGGCGCGGGGAACTGGCGGACGAGTTCTCCGAGGACGACCTGGCCCGCTACGCGGACAAGCACCGGGGCTTCTTCGCCGCCCGCCGCGACCAGGTGGGCTACGTGATCGTCTCAGCGCGCAGGCCCTGACCGCCGCCACAACCACTTCCAACAGGAAAACGACCAGGAAAGGGGGCGCGCGTGAGCGTGTCCACACAGTCTCCCTCCACGGCCACTCTGGTGGCGGACCTGGCGAGGGCGCCCTCCGAACGCCGTGAGGCGTGCTTCAAAGCGCTCCTCGACGCCGTCTGGCAGGGCGGGGAGCCCACGCCGCAGGCCAGGGACGCGGTGCCGCTCCTTGTGGAGGAGGTCCGCCGACGCCCCACGACCCTCTCGCTGCTGCTGCTCGGGCTCCTCGCCGGTGGCGGGGACCCCGTCCTGTCCGAGGGCGTGTCCGAGGGGCTCGACCACTACCTCGATCTGTTCGGCGGCGCCGACGCCGAGACCACCACGGTATTGCTGTACCTGCTGGGGAACCTCCCCGGGGAACGCGAACGCATCCTGGCCTTCCTTGAGGGGGCGGACCTGGTCCAGGCGGACCGGGCCCGCCTGGAACGGGCCCTGGCCGAGTTCGATCCGGACCATCCCGACCTGGGCAGGGCCTGGCCCTCGCCCGTGGTGTGGCGTCTGAACCAGGAGGAGACCGCTTTCGACCGTGGGTGGATCGATCGGCTCACCCCCGAACAGGCCCGTGCCAACTGGGACAACGACACCCGTACCCTTCTGGCCTACATGGGCGGACGCGCCCGCTGGGTGACCCGCACCCGCTCCCTGCCCGCGCCGGAGGAGACCACGGTGCCGGATGAGGCTCCGGGAACCGGGTCCGTGGCCCCGGAGGCCTCCGGGGAAGGGCTGTTCGACCGCTTCGCGGGCCTCCTGCGTTGCCCGGACTGCAGGGAGGTCCTCGACGGCTCCGGCCTCGGCTCCGTGTTCCACTGCCCCTCGTGCTCCAGGGACGTTCCCACCGCGGGGGGCATCGTCGACCTGCTCAGCGAGGCTCCGGGCGGCGCGGGGGCGGACGGGGACGACGCCACGGCCGGCCTGCTCGGCAAGCTCGCGAACATGCCGAGCATGGGACGTTACTACGAGGCGGTCCTGCGCCCTTCCTTCCTTCGCGTCGCGGGGGGCAACTGGGGAGGCGCGGTCACTCTGGCGGACGAGGACGACTACGTCATCGAGCGCGTCCGGCCGGTGGAGGGCCCGGTCCTGGACCTGGCGGCCGGAGCGGGGCGCTGGACGAGCGTGCTCGCCGGAGCCGTCGGTGAGGACCGGGTGATCGCGCTCGACTCCGGGCTGCCCATGCTCGACGTCCTCCGACGGCGCCTTCCGGGAGTCCCCGCGGTCCTGGGCAGTGCCCTCGACCTCCCCTTCGCGACGGGCTCCCTGGGCGCGGTCAACTGCTGGAACGCCCTCCAGGCGTTCCCCGAGGAGGCGGGGACGGCCGTCCGAGAGGTCGGGCGCTGCCTGCGGCCGGGGGGAACGTTCACCCTGATGACCTTCCGCTGGGCGGACGACCCCCTGGAACGCCACTTCCAGGAGTCCCATCACTTCCCCTCCAGGCCTGAAGGGATGCTGCTGTTCGAATCCGAACAGCTCCGGGGCTGGTTGGCCGATGCGGGGATGAGGATCGTCGATGCCTCCGGCGAGGAGGGTTTCGTCTTCATGACGGCCGTCCGGGAGGAGGCATGAGGGCCGGGGGCCAGGGCGGGGACCGCTCCCCCTTCGCCTTCCCCGGATCCCACGACTACGGGACGGCCACACGGGTGTTCAATCTCCTGGCTCCGGCGCGGCCGTCCGGTGCCCTGACGGCCACCACCCCGGAGGAGGTGGGTGAGGCGGTCAGGTATGCCCGGCGTGCCGGGAGCCGGCTGCGTGTGCACTCCACCGGGCACGCCGCGGCGGTCGCCGCCCCCATGGAGGGCCAGTTGCTCGTCCGCGCCCGTATGTCCGAGAGGGTGGAGGTCGATCCGGACCGCAGGGTCGCGCGTGTCCCCGCCGGGGCGCTCTGGGGAGAGGTCGTGGACGCAGCGGCACCCCACGGGCTCGCGGCGCCGCATGGCTCCTCCGCCAACGTGGGAGCGGTCGGTTACCTGTTGCGCGGCGGGGTGAGCTTCTACTCCCGTCGACACGGTTTGGCGTCCAACGGGGTACGGGCCGTCGAACTGGTCACCGCCGACGGCCGTTCGCGCAGGGTGGACGAGGCGCATGACCCTGAGATCCTGTGGGCCCTGCGCGGAGGCGGGGGCGGGTTCGGTGTGGTGACGGCCGTCGAGGTGTCCCTCTTCCCCGTGCGTGGGGCCGTGGCCGGGGCCGCGTTCTGGGAGGGAAGGCACCTGGACCGGCTCCTGGAGACGTGGACGGCCTGGGCCCGCGGGGCCTCTGAGGACATCATGTCGTCGCTGCGCGTCATGAGGTTTCCCCGGGTCCCGGACGTGCCGGAGGAACTCAGCTCCGGACCGGTCGTATGCGTCGACGGCGCCGTTCCCTACGCGGGTGACGAACGGGCCGCGCTCGGGACGGCCCACGATCTGTTGGGACCGTTGCGGGACGTGGCGGCGCCGATCACCGACACCTGGGCTCCGGTCGCCGTGCCCGAGGTGATCCGCATGCACATGGACCCCCCCGAACCCGTGCCGATCCTCGGCGACCACATGCTTCTGGAAGACCTCGACGAGGCTGGTGTACGCGCCCTCATCGACCTGGTCGGACCGGACTCGGGTTCCCCGCTCGTGGCCGCCGGACTCAGGCAGCTGGGCGGTTCCCTGGCCCGGCCCCACCCCGGCGGCGGGGCCCTCGACCATCTCGACGCCGCCTTCGTCTACTCCGGTGCCGGAGCGCCGCTGGACGGTGTGACCCCCGGCGCTCTGTCCGCCCACTGCGCGAGGGTCCGCTCGGGGCTGGCCCGCTGGGACACGGGCACGACCGCCCCCACGTTCGTGGAGACACGGGAACAGCCGCAACGTCACCTCACCCCGGACCGGGTGGAGCGGTTGGACCGGTTGCGCGAGGAACTCGACCCGACCGGGCTCTTCCACGCGGACATCACCCCGAACGCCACGTTCCGGGACATGTGAGCGTCCACGTCCCGTTCGTCTGTCGATTTCGGCGAGGGGCGTTCGTCGTAGGGGTGTAGGGCGTGAACGCGGTGCTCGTGAACGGAACGGCGCCGACACCTCCGGGGCGTACACCCGGCGGCCGCGTCCCACCGGAAACCCGTGCAGAAAGGAACCACGATGACCACGCAGAGCGCACCGAGAGCGGGGCGCAAGGAGTGGGTGGGGCTCGCGGTCCTCACCCTGGCCAGCATGCTCGTCTCCTTCGACGTCTTCGTGCTGTTGCTCGCCCTCCCGAACCTGACCGCCGACCTCGGCGTGAACAGCACCCAGCAGCTCTGGGTCATGGACATCTACGGCTTCATGGTCGGCGGATTCCTGGTGACGATGGGCACCCTCGGTGACAGGATCGGCCGCCGTAAGCTCCTGATGATCGGCGCGGTGGCCTTCGGCGCCGCCTCGGTCACCGCCGCTTTCTCCACCAGCCCCGAGATGCTGATCGCCGCACGCGCGCTGCTCGGCATCGCCGGGGCCACCCTCGCGCCCTCCACGCTCGCGCTGATCAGCAACATGTTCCTCGACCCGAAGCAGAAGGGGACGGCTATCGGGATGTGGGCCGGCGCGTTCACCCTCGGAGCGATCATCGGGCCCATCACGGGCGGTGTGATGCTGGAGTACTTCTGGTGGGGCTCGGTCTTCCTGCTGGCCGTTCCGGCCATGGTGGTCCTGCTCGTCCTGGGCCCCCTGGTACTGCCGGAGTACCGTTCTCCCGAGCCGGGCCGGCTCGACCTCATGAGTGTCCTCCTGTCGCTGCTGATGATCCTCCCCTTCGTCTACGGGGTGAAGGAGTTGGCGCGGATCGGCTGGGAGCCCCTGCCCATCGCCGCCGTGCTCCTGGGCGTCGTCGGCGGTGCGGCCTTCGTACGGCGCCAGCTGGTTCTCGACGACCCCCTTCTCGACCTGCGCCTGTTCAAGAACGGTCAGCTCACAGTGGCGCTCGTGGTCATGCTCATGTACAGCATGTTGACCGGGACGGCCCTGTTCTTCATCAGCCAGTTCTTCCAGTCGGTGCTGGGGCTGACCCCGTTCCAGGCCGCACTCGCCCTCATCCCGGGTTTGGCCGTGGGAACGGTCAGCGTGGTACTGGCCCCCACCCTCGCGCAGCGGTTCCGTCCCTCGCTCCTCATCGGCGGAGGCCTGCTGGTCGTGGCGGCCGGTCTGCTCATGCTGCTTCTGGTCGGGCCCGAGAGCGGCGTCGTCCTCCCCGTGGCCGGATTCATGGTCTGGTGCCTGGGAGGCGGCCCCGGGCTCGCCCTCGGCATGAACCTGGTGGTCGGGGGAGCCCCTCCGGAGAAGGCCGGCTCCGCCGCCTCCCTGCCCCAGGTCAGCAATGAGATGGGGACGTCCCTCGGAATCGCCACGGTGGGCACGCTCGGTGCCTTCGTCTACAGCACGCAGGCGGCCGAAGCCACACCCGACGGAGTGCCCTCCGACACGGCTGCCGCCATGACCGACAACGTCGCCGGGGCCGTCGCGGCGTCGGAGGAGCTGGGAGGCTCTACGGGCTCCCAGATGACGCTCGTGGCGCAGGAGGCGTTCACCAGCGGCCTCCACGTCGTCGCCCTGGTCAGCGCGGTGCTTCTCGTGGCCACGGCCGTGCTCGTCTTCGTTCGGCTTCGCCACGTCCCACCGATCGGGGCCGAGGAGGCGGACGGTGCTCCCGCCACAGATCCGCAGGGGGACGAGGGGGCCGACAGCGCTCCCGGCGATGCCGAGACGGAACACGGCGGGGAGGGCTCCCTGGCGGAGCAACGCGACTGAGGGCGCGCCGCCCATGTGCTGCTCAGCGCCGCCCGGCACGCGCCAGCAGGGTGTCGACGCACGACGACGCCAGGCATTCGAGGCTGGACACCGCCATATCCGGTGGTAGTCCGGCGGCCTCGTAGGCAAGCGGGAGTTCGGTGCAGGCCGCGATGACAGGGAAGGGCCCGGTCCGCCATAGGGACCGGGCCACTGTCGTCATACACGCGGCCGCCTGCTCGGTCCTTCCCATCTTGACCAGGCGGATCGTCGTCTCGACGCCCTCCTGGACGTGCGGTTCCGGCAGCAGTAGACGGTGTCCCAGGTCCAGCGCACGTCTCTGGTAGAGGCCGCCGTGCACGGTCCCGGACGTCGCGGCGAGCCAGCTGGCCCCTGCTCCCCGCGACACGGCCGTGGCCAGGGTGGCCTCCACGATGTCCACCAGGGGTGCCGGAAGCTCCTGCCGGAAGCGGTCGATGAACACGTGCGCGGTGTTGCAGGGTACGGCCAGCAGGTCGGCCCCCCACGAGACCAGGGTGGACAGCCCCTCCCTGATCTGCGGAAGGGGCGCGTCGTCGCCGGTGAGCACACAGGAACTGCGGTCGGGGATCCCGGGTTCCGACAACAGGAGCACTCGGGGATGCTCCTGGTCACGGGTGGCGGGGAACCGGTGGGCGATCAGGCGGAGGAACTCCGCCGTCGCGGCGGGCCCCATCCCTCCCAGTACACCGAGGGTCGAACCGGCTCCCCGCATCCCGTCAGCCCTCCTTCTCCACGGCCCGGAGCAGTCGGGCGGGCACGTCGGCGGCCGAGAAGCCGTCACGCAGCGCGGGGTCGCACCACCAGGCCAACCGCAGTGCGCCACTGGTCGAGGAGGCCGTGACCGTCACCGGGTGTCCGGGCCCGCCGGGACCGGTCAGCCCGGTTCCCTCAAGAGCGGCCAGGCCGAACGGCCCGTTCTCGAGCGCGAACGCCCCGGAGGGCCCAAGGTGGTCGAGCCGTACTGCGGGCACCGACTCCTCCGCCCCGGACGGCGTGTCCCGGTGGGCAGGAACCATCCGCAGGGGCTCCGCCAGGGGGCCGACGATCCCCTGTCCGCGAGCCGTGTGGTCGACAAGGTCCACCGCGGGTCCGCCGGGGAACAGGTCGGAGAACGCGTCAGCGAGGGCCCGGCACAGCTTCCCGAGGTCGTGCCCTCCGCCCGCGAGGACGGAGGAGGCCGCCAGCACATGCGGCGCGTGGCCGACGGCGCGTGGCCCGGAGGGCGTGGACGCTGTCCGGAGTTCGGCCTCGGTCAGGAACGAACGGGGCGTCGCCGGTGTCCCGCCGCCTTCCCAGAGGGCCCGCAGGTCCGTGAGGAGGGTCCGCCAGGACCCGGGGTCGGCCGACAAGGCGTGCACCACCAGCAACAGCAGGGGCGGTCGGTCCCCCCGCTTCACCACGGTGGCTTGGACACGCGGGCCCTCGGAGGCGTCCGCCCGAGAACGCATCCGCCGCAGGGCTCGGGAGAGGAGACCGGGCTCCTCTCCGACGTCGTACGAGGAGAGGTCCAGCCGGGCCACGGTCAGGGCCCTCTCCGCGCCGCCATCCCCCTGGAGCCACTTGTCCCGCTCCCGCACGAACCTCAGCCGCAGGGCCTCGTGCTGGAGCACGAGCCCCAGGAGTGGGCGCCGGACCATGTCGGCGTCGGCGTTTCTCAGCTCCAACAGGAGTGCGCCCGCGTAACCGCCCATACCGCTCCTCCCGTCCGCGAGGGCCAGGAGGCGCTGTTGCGCGGGAAGCACCGGGACGAGTTCCTCGTGCCCGCGTGGGGGCACGGATGTCTCGGTGGTCGGCCCTCCGTCCAGGACGGGCGACAGCTCCAGCGCGTGTTCGTCCACGGCGCCGCGCGGTCGCGGGATGTCGGCGACGCGCACCAGCCGGCCGGGGAGCGGGGGGGACTCCGCCCCGGTGGAGATCGAGGAGCGGATCCGCCCCGCCGTGGCGCCGCGGGTGACGACGTATCCGGTGAAGCGCTGCTCCAGCCCCTCGCGGCTCTCGGGATCGGCGTATCCGAGCCGGGCCAGCATGCGTTTCACCCTGGCGATGTTGACGGGCGCACGGAGTTCGCTGTCCGCCTCGTCGCGTGCCAGATGGCCCAGACGTACCTCCCAACGGGTCGGGGACTCGTAGTTGTGGAACCCCCGCTCACGTGTGTGCACGTACACGCCCACGTCGTTGATCATGCAGTTCGAGCTACAGAAACCGGTGTCGGTGGGCTCCGACCACATGGGGGAGCGCAGCTTCAGGAAGTCGCGGATATCGTCCTTGGTCACGTCGCTGTACCGGAAGAAGTCCACCACCTCCACGGAGGCGAGGACCTCGGGGCCGACCTCCCCCCGGTGGTAGGCGGTGCGGCCCAGGCGAAGGCCGCTCTCGATCTCCTCAGGGTCGAACACCCCGCGGGAGTGGAACCATGAGAGCCGTTCGTCGATGATCTGGCCCCGGGACAGGCCCGTGACGATGGAGGGGATGCCGCGTTCGTGCGCGAGTCGCGTACTGAGTTCGAGAAGCGAGCGGAAGCAGCCGTTGCACACACTCTTGTGTTCGTTCAGGCTCTCCAGGAAGACACGTTCCTGGTCGTCATGGGTCGCGGTGACGTGTTCCACGCCCAGGGCCGAGGTGACCCTTTCGACGTTGCGCAGCGCCGCACGCGAGATGAAGCCGTTGTCGAACGTGAAGGTCATGACCCGCAGGCCCATGGACACCAGCTGGTACAGCACGTAGGTGCTGTCCTTGCCCCCGCTGAAGAGCAGCAGGCAGTCGTAGGAGGTCTCCCGGCCCTCCGACGCCGAGCGCAGGCGTTCGGCGAGGGTCCCGGGAACTCCGAAGTATGCGTGGATGCGGTCCCTCTCGTCCTCGTACATGAGGCACAGCCCGCACACTCCCTCCTCATCGAAGGAGAGTCCCGGATAGCGGGTCGAGATACCGCACGCGGTGCAGCGCCGGGTGGGGTCCTCCTGGGCGTCGGCGGGACCGCGGTACCGAACAGCGCAGTCGGTCACCTCGGGGTGCGCGAGCAGGGCGCTCTCCATCTCCTGGGCCAGCAGGCGCGCTTGGCGTGAGGACGGTTCGCCCCTGGTATGGCTCTGGGCGGAGGTCATCGTGACTCCTCGAAGGGGTGCTCGTGGCGTTCAGGGGCGAGGCCCTCGGCCTCGCCCTCATCGTCGAACAGGTCGGCCATGGTCTCGTCGGAGAACAGTGACTCCTCGACCAGGCGTGCCGCGGACTCGATCGTCGGCTCCACGAGGAAGGACGCGAGCGGAACCTCGGCGCCGGTCTGCCGCCTGATCCGTGTCAGCAGTTCGAGGACGAGCAGGGAGCTTCCCCCCGCGTCGAAGAACGATCGGCGGACGTCCGTCCCGGTGAGGGGCAGGATCTCCGACCAGACGGCGGCCAGGACACGCTCCAGGGGAGTGCGCGGCTCCACCGCCGCCGGGGTGGCGGCCGTTGCGATGTCCGTCGGCAGTGCCTGGCGGTCCACCTTGCCGCTGATGGTTCGGGGCAGGCGGTCCAGGCGGGCGAACGCCTCGGGGAGGGCACCGCCGGGGAGGTGGTGCGCCAGCCGATCGCGAAGGAGGGAGGCGTCGGGCAGGCGCTCGCACTGGAGGAAGGCCCGCAGGCGGAGGGGGCCCGGGCCCTCCCCGGTGACGGTGACGGCCGCGTCCTCGACGCCGGGGACCTCCCGCAGGAGTGCTTCCACACCCTCGACCTCCACCCGTACGCCACCGACCTTGACCTGGTGGTCCGTCCTTCCCAGGAACTCCAGTCCGTCGTCGGGCAGGAGACGTCCGAAGTCCCCCGTCCGATAGACGACCTCGCCCGGACCGCCGCCCGGTATCCGTTCGAAGGAGGATTCGGTGGCGTCGGGATCATTCAGGTATCCCAGGGTCCCGTGCCGTGTGCGCAGATGGACCTCCCCTACCTCACCGGTAGGGCACTCGCCGCCGTACTCGTCCAACAGCAGAACTTCGGTCCCGGGGACCGGTCGTCCCACGGGTACGGTCTCGCGCTCGGCGTCGGCGGGCGTGACCAGGTGGTATGTCTTGGTCATGGTCGTCTCCGAAGGGCCGTACATGTTGATCAGCCCGGGGCCGTCCGCGCCGAACAGGTCGGTCCAGCGGGCCACGTCCGAGGGATGCAGCCGCTCTCCGGAGAGGGCCACGTGGCGGAGCGAGGCGAACCGCGTCCCGCTCGCCTCCGCCGCCGCGAGGAACCCGCGGAACACGGTGGGGACGCAGTGCACGAGGGTCACGTGGGAGTCGTCGATCCAGCGGCACAGAGCCGCTGGGTCGGCGGGGATCCCCGGCTCGGGCAGGCACAGCGTGCCCCCCGTCGTCAGGGGGAGGAGGACGTCGCGGAGGACGGCGTCGAACCCGGGTGAGTGCAGTTGTGAGACGCGGGAGCCGGGTCCCGCGGACACGAGTTCGCTCTCCCAACGCAGATAGGGCGGAACGGAACCGACCCTGCCGACGATTCCCTTCGGCCGGCCCGTGGTCCCGGAGGTGAAGAACACGTAGCAGGGGTCGTCGGGTGCGCTGGCGTGCGCCGGGGCCTCCTGCGGCCCGGGGTCGGTCAGCGGAGTGACGGTTTTCGCCTCCGGTGCCGTTTCCTCGATCAGGGACCGCACCGACCGCTCGGGAACCACGTCGGTGATGACGTGCCCGGGGGAGGTGGCGCGTAGCGCAGCCGCCACACGGCCGGGTGGACCAGCGACGTCCAGGGGCACCACCACCCCTCCGGTCCTGAGCACCGCGAGGAGTGCTGTGGCCATGAGCGTGCGGTCGCGGGCGATGACGGGGACCATGGAACCCGGCTCGACCCCGTTCACGGCCAGGGCGGTGGACAACCTCCGCACACCGGCGTCCAGTTCCGCGTAGGAGGTCCGTCCCCCCGGGCCCTCTATCGCCGTGCGGTCCGAGTGTTCTCTCGCGATGCGGCTCACCGTCTCGTGGACTGGCTCAAACTCCATACCGTTCCTTTTCGTCGGTCCCGGCCTCGGTACGGGCCGGGTCAGGGATGATCGGGAAGGCCGAACGAATCCAGAAGGATCCCGAAGGTCAGGACCACGAGCAGCAGATCGTCCTCGCGGTGGGGGTCCAGATCCGACTCAGGTGACAGGAACCCCTGCCGGAGGCGTTCGACCACCTCGGGGTCGAAGTAACCCTGTTTGGCGATCAGCGCGGGCGAGAGCGTGTCCGCGACCCACTCGGCCCCGGACCTGAGCACGGCGGGGCTGCCGGGTGCCCGGAACCCGAACTTCTCCCGGCCGATGATCGTGTCGGGCACGAGCCCCCGGGCGGACCGGCGCAGGAGGTACTTCTCGCCCGACGCGTTGACCTTCAGCCTCGCGGGGACGGAGGCCGCGAACTCCACGACGTCCAGGTCGAGGAAGGGGTGGCGCGCCTCGACGGAGTTGGCCATCGCCATACGGTCGCCGTGGTCTCCCAGGAGGTGGTCCGCGAGCCGCAGGCGCAGATCCAGGTAGGAGCGCTGATCCAGGGGATCGCGCCCGGCCAGGGCCCGTTCGTCCACCACCGGGTGGTTGAGGCAGTCCGCCTGGGCGAAGGCGTCGCGCACCCCTTCGGAGTACAGGGGCATCTTCGAGCGCCGCCACGCGTGGTAGGACCGCTCGTAGCCCACGCCGGGGTCCCCCCACAAGACCGTCCGGACCCTGCGCTCCAGGGCCTCCTCCACGGGGCTGCCGAAGGTACGGGGCCCAGGCCTCAGCCCGTCCAGCCGGTACCCGACGTAGCCGCCGAACAGTTCGTCGGCGCCCTCACCCGACAGGACCACCCTGGCCCCGGCTTCCCTGGCGCTGCGCGACAGCGCCAGGGAACAGGTGTTGTAGGTCTCCTTCACCGGTGTCTCCGCGTGCAGGACCATCCTGCGGAGGCCGTCCACGATCTCGTCCGGGCCGATTCGCGTCTCGTGGTGTGGCGAGGAGATGCGCTCCGCCATGAGCCTTTGGAATCCGGACTCGTTGATGTCGTCGCCGGGGAAGGCGACGGAGAACGTGGGGTGCCCGGGAGCCGCCCTCTCAGCCAGGGCCGCGATGAGCGAGGAGTCCAGCCCACCGCTCAGGTAGAGGCCGATCGGGACGTCGGCGCGCAGCCGGCGTCGGACCGAGCGGTCGAGCAGTTCCAGGAGCTGCTCGGCGTACTCCGCCTCGCCCATCTCCGGCGCGTCGGGGTCCGGTCGGCCGAAGTCCCAGTACCGGTGGCGTTCGACCCTTCCGTCCTCCACCAGCAAGTAGTGCCCGCCGGGCAGCGCCTCGACCCCCTGGAACATGGTCCGAGGGCTCACAAGGCCGGGAAAGGTCAGCACCTGGTCCAGCCCCACCAGGTCCACGGCGCGTTCGACACCCGGGAACGCGATCACGGCCTTGGCCTCGGAACCGAAGACGAAGGCGTCAGGGGTCAGCGTGTGGTGCAGGGGGAGGACGCCGACCTGGTCACGGGCGAGGAAGAGCCGGCGCCTGCGCCGGTCGTGGATGGCGAAGGCGAACTGCCCGCGCAGCCGTTCCAGCAGCTCCACCCCCATCTCCTCGTAGAGATGGACGATGACCTCCGTGTCGGAGCGGGTGCTGAACCGGTGGCCCCTGGCGGTGAGCTCCGAACGTAGCTCCGGCTCGTTGTAGATCTCCCCGTTGCAGACCAGGGCCACGTTCCCGTCCTCGCTGAACAGAGGCTGGCCGGCTCCTCCCGGAGCGACGATCCCCAGACGGCGAAACCCCAGGGAGACACCGTCATGGTGGGTCTGTCCCGCGGCGTCCGGCCCCCGGTGCGTCAGCGTGTCCGTCATTCCCGCCAGTTCTCGTGTCCCCGGTCCGGGGCCGGGTCCGAGGGACATGAACCCAGCGATTCCGCACATCGTTCGCGTTCCTTCCCGAGGCACGTCCGCCCGGCCAGTCCCCGGACGAGGGCAGTTCATTCCTTTCGGTATAAGGATATGGTTGCGTTTCTTCCGAGTCTTCTCCTCGCGGGCTCCGAGGTTATTTTGGCAAGAAAGGAGAAACCTTTTCCCGGGTCTGGCAAGGAGAGCAATAAGAGAGATGCGGTACCCATTTATGGAGGGCATCCTGGGCGCACCAATCACAGAAAAAGGAGATTGCTGTGGTCGCGGTTGAAACGAGCGGGCCGGATACCTTGGCCCTACGGACGAAAAGGCGCTACTTTCCGGAGCTGGAGGGTATGCGCGGTCTGGCGGCGCTGGGTGTACTGACCACGCACGTGGCCCTCAGCGCGGGGCAGGTCGGGATCGGGGACGTTCCGGGCAACGGCTTCGCCGGGGTCATGCTCCACCAGTTGCACGTGAGCCTCCCGATCTTCTTCGTGCTCTCGGGTGTCCTTCTGTACAGGCCCTTCGTGGCGGCCACGGTCGCCGGAAGCCAGGGACCCAAGCTCCGCCCCTACCTGTGGCGTCGCCTGTTGCGCACCATGCCCGCGTACTGGTTGCTGGTCGTGGTGACCCTGGTCCTGCTCAACCGGGACGCCGTCAACACCCTGTGGGAGATCGTCCGGCCGATGCTCCTCCTGCACATCTACCAGGAGAACGCCCGGGTGATCGGGATGGAGCAGACCTGGAGTCTGGCCACCGAGGTGGCCTTCTACGCGCTCCTGCCGCTCATGGCGTGGCTCATGCACCTGTTCGCCCGGCGCGTGACGGACCCGGTGAGACGCTCCCGCCGTATCCTCGCCTGCCTGCTCGTTCCCATGATCGTGGGCGTCGCCTACACGGTCTACGTCCATGGCCCCGCCTTCGAGCCCTGGGCGATCCAACAGGAGTGGCCGTTCAAGTGGTTCGGCTACGTCGCCATCGGTATGGCCCTGGCAACGCTCTCGGTGACGGCGGAGGCCGTGCCCGACCGCGTACCGGCCCCCTACCGACTGCTCATGAGACGTCCGGGCCTCGCCTGGGTCGCGGCGGCCGGCGTCTACCTGGCGGCCTGCTTCTCGCCCTTCGGAGAGCCCGGGTACGCGAACTACCCCGCCGTGCCCCAGGCCGTCACCGAGCATGTGCTGTACCTGCTGTTCGGCTTGCTGGCACTGGCTCCGCTGACCATGCCCAAGGAGTCGCCGCGGTTCATGGTGGCCTTCCTCAGCAACCCCGTGATGACGTACTTGGGGCGTATCTCCTACGGGGTCTACCTCTGGCACATCGCGATCATCTACTTCTACGGGGGCGGGCTCATGCAGGCGGGAGGCTTCATCGAGTTGATGTCGGTCGTCCTGGTGGGCAGCGTCCTGGCCGCGTCGGTGAGCTACTTCCTCGTCGAGATGCCCGCCATGCGCCTGAGGGAGCGGTTGGGCAAGGCGACGGTCAAACCGAGCGTCGAGGTGATCGAACGATGAGTGCGGCGCACGCGGCGGAGGGCGCGAGGCGCCACAGCTACGACTCGGGCACCGCCGACCGGCCCCTGCTGGCGGGAACGATCGGTGACGCACTGCACCGTGCCGTCAGGGACCACGGCGACTGTGAGGCGCTCGTGGACCGCGCCTCGGGGACCAGGCTGACCTATGGCGGGCTCGCGGAGGAGGTGGACGCGGCCTCCAGGGCCCTCCTCGGGCTGGGGGTGGCCCGGGGCGACAGGGTCGCACTGTGGGCGCACAACCGTTGGGAGTGGGTCGTCGTCCAGTACGCGACCGCCGGCATCGGTGCCGTCCTGGTCAACGTCAACCCCGCCTACGGATCCGGTGAGCTCTCCTACGTACTGGAGCGCACGGAGACCCGGGTCCTGTTCGCAGCGGCCGCCGAACACGGGGACGACTACGCGGACGTGGCCGAGGAGGTACGCCGGGGCATTCCCGCCCTGGAGCACGTGGTCCTGTTGGACGAGGGCTGGCACCGGTTCCTGGAAGCGGGCCGCGGGGTGTCCCACACGGACCTCGCCCGCGCCCAGGAACGCCTGGACCAGGACGATCCGGTCAACATCCAGTTCACCTCCGGAACGACGGGTTCCCCCAAGGGCGCGACCCTCTCGCACCACAGCATCCTCAACAACGGCTTCTCGGTGGGCGAGCTGCTCGGCTACACCCAGGAGGACCGGGTCTGCCTGCCCGTACCGTTCTTTCACTGCTTCGGGATGGTGATGGGCAGCCTCGCCGCCCTCACACACGGGTCCTGCGTGGTCGTCCCCGGCCCCCGGTTCAACGCCTCGACCGCCTTGGACGCGGTGGAGGAGGAACGCTGCACCTCCCTCTACGGCGTCCCCACGATGTTCATCGCCGAGCTCGCCGATCCCGGGTTCGACGAACGCGACCTCTCCTCACTGAGGACGGGAATCATGTCGGGTACCCCCTGCCCGGTCGAGGTGATGCACCAGGTCATCGAGAGGATGGCCATGAGCGAGGTCGCCATCTGCTACGGCATGACGGAGACCTCCCCCGTCCTGACGCAGACCCGTGCCGACGACCCGGTGGAGCGCCGGGTCTCCACGGTCGGGCGCGCCGGACCGCACGTGGAGATCAAGGTCGTGGACCCCGAGACGGGGCGGATGGTGCCCAGGGGCGTCGCTGGTGAGCTGTGCGCAAGGGGTTACTCGGTGATGCTCGGTTACTGGGGCGAGCCGGAGAGGACCGCCGAGGTGATCGACACCGGACGGTGGATGCACACGGGCGACATCGCGACCATGGACGACGACGGCTACGTCAGCATCACCGGACGTATCAAGGACATGGTCATCCGGGGAGGTGAGAACGTCTACCCCCGCGAGGTCGAGGAGTTCCTGCACACGCATCCGGACGTGTTGGACGTCCAGGTCATCGGGGTACCGGACCGCCGTTACGGTGAGGAACTGATGGCCTGCCTGCGAATGAGGCCGGGGTCGGAGCCCCTGACGGCCGACGACCTGCGCCGGTTCTGCGAAGGGCGCCTGGCGCGGTTCAAGATCCCGAGGTACGTCAGGATCGTGGACGCCTACCCCATGACCGCCAGCGGGAAGGTCCGCAAGACGCGCCTCCGTGAGGAGGCCGTGGCACTCCTCGGGTTCGACGCCCAGCTCGCGTCCTGATCTCGGCCCGTGGCCGGACCACCGACCCGGCCACGGGCCCCGCCGTTTCCGGACGGTGGGGGCGGTCGCCCCGTGCTTCGGGACGTCGAGTGACGAAGCACCGGGAGGAGGGCCGCCGCGGTGAGCCCCGTGGATGACAGCGCACGTGTCGGTTCCTCGTCCGCGCCTTCCCGTTTCGGCGCCGGCGTCCACGTCTGCCCGGTCACCCGGGCCGGCGCCCGGCCGGATCCGGCGGAGCGGTACCGCGCGTCACCGGACCGTTGGCCCCGGCCGGTCGTGGCCGCGCACGCCCGGCTGCGTCCGTCCCGCCCGCTGGCCGAGGACCTGCGCCGCCGCTCCGGGGAGGGGCCCCCGGGCCAGGGCGGTCGGCCCCGGCCCGGGGAACCGTCGCCGGGTGCCCCGACACGGCGCTGGGGAGCTGTCAGGGCAGGCCCAGACGGTCGGCGATCACCATGCGCTGCACCTCGCTGGTGCCCTCACCGATCTCCAGGATCTTGGCGTCCCGGTAGTGGCGGGCCACCGTCGAGTCGTCCATGTAGCCCTGTCCCCCCAGGACCTGGACGGCGTCCCTGGCGTTGTCCACGGCGGCCTCCGAGGCGGTGAGCTTCGCGATGGCCGCTTCCTTGGAGAAGGGTTCTCGGCGCAGCATCCGAGCCACGGCGTAGTGGTAGGAGAGACGGGCGTTGTGCGTCCTGGCCTCCATGTCGGCGATCCTGAAGCGCACCGCCTGGTGCTCCCCGATCCGAACCCCGAACGCCTCGCGCTCCCCGGCGTGGCGGACGGCCTCGTCGACACACCCCTGGGCCACGCCCACGCCCAAGGCGGCGAGTGTGATCCTGCTGCGGTCCAGGACGGCAAGGAACTGCGAGAGCCCGCGGCCCCGGACGCCCACGAGGTTCTCCCGCGGCACCCGGCACGACGAGAAGGAGAGCTCGTGGGTGTCCGAGGCGCGCCAACCCAGCTTCGTGTACGCGTCCGCGACAGTGAGCCCCGGCGTCTCCGAGGGAACGGCGATGGCGGAGATCTCGGGCCCTCCGTCCTCGCGCTCACCCGTCACGGCGGTCACGGTGACCAACCGCGTGATGTCCGTGCCGGAGTTGGTGATGAAGGACTTGGTACCGTCGACCACCCACGCCGTGCCGTCTTCTACCGCCGTGGTGCGGGGTGCGCCGGCGTCGGTCCCGCCGTGCGGTTCCGTGAGCCCGAAGGCGGCCAGGGCGTGCCCCGCGCAGAGTTCCGGCAGCCATCGCTCCTTCTGCCCGGGGTCGCCGAACATGGAGATGGGCAGCGCCCCGAGACTGACCGCCGCGGACAGCGTGGCCGCAACGGACGAGTCCACCCTGGCCAGTTCCTCGACGGCCAGGCAGAGCGAGAGGTAGTCTCCCCCGCCGCCCCCGTAGCGTTCGGGGAAGGGCAGCCCGAACAGACCCAGCTCTCCCATCGCACCGACCAGCGCGTAGGGGAACTCGGCGCGCCGGCTCAGCCCGGCCGCCACCGGGGCCACCTCCTCCCGGGCGAATTCGCCGACCCTGTCGCGCAGGGCCTCGTGTTCCTCTCCCCAGCCGTAGTAGCTCACGTCGCCCCTCAGGCCGGGACCGAGGAGACGAGTCCGCCGTCCACGACGAGCTCCTGGCCGGTGACGTAGGCGGACCTGGGGGAGAGCAGGAAGGCCACGGCCTCGGCCACATCAGCGGGGGCACCGACACGCCCCAGCGGAACCTGGCCGCGGAACAGCTCCCTCACCTGCTCGTTTCCGGTGACCGCCTCGAACATCTCCGTGTGGATGTGCCCCGGAGTGACCGTGTTGACGCGGATACCGCGTCCGGCCAGGTCGGGGGCCATGGAACGGGCGAGGTTGAGCACGGCGGCCTTGCTCGCCGCGTAGAGCGACCCCATCGCCATACCCCGGTGTACGAGCCAGGAGGCGTTGAGCACGATCGACGCCCCTTCGTTCAGCAGGGGCAGGGTCTGCTGGACCGTGAAGAAGGTGCCCTTGAAGTTGCTCCCGACGACCAGGTCGAAGTCCTTCTCGGTGGTCTCGGAGACGGGGGCGTTGAGTCCGATCCCCGCGTTGGCGAACACGCCGTCGAGCGTCCCCCAACGCTGCTGGACCCGTTCGGCCACACGCTCGACGTCGGGGACCCTGGACACGTCCCCGGGGACGGAGAGGACGCGCTCCCCGGCGTCGAGGCTCGCCTGGGCGGAAGCGAGCCGTTCGGCGTCGCGTCCGACGATGGCGACCCGCCCGCCTCCGTCGAGGATGTGGCGCGCGGTGGCCAGGCCGATGCCGCTGCCTCCGCCGGTGATGAGCACGGTCTTGTCGTGGAACTCACTCATGGGTGATCCTTCCCTTCGCATGTGGGGTCGTGCCGGGAACGGGGCGTCGTCCCGCGGGACGACGCCCCGTGGTCAGTCGCTGTCCAGGGCCAGGCGCGGGTCGTCCATCTCCAACCACCCGAGGCCCGGCGGACAGCGGTCGTATCCCAGGAGTCGCTGCACTTCCTCGGGCAGGTCGGCGGCGATCACGCGGGGAACGGCGAGGTACTGGTTCTCCTCCTGCCGGAGGTTGCCCAGGTCGAGGGCGATGGTCAGGCCGGTCCTGGGCTCTTCGGACGTGTTGCGTCCGCCGTTGTGGTAGACACCGCCCTCCCAGACGAGGGCTGAGCCCGCGCGCATCCGGGTGGGAACGGACGCGGAGGCGTCGGGCGCCTGGTCGTCGTCCCAGAGGTGGCTGCCCGGAATCACCTGGGTGCCGCCGTTCTCCGCGGTGAAGTCGCTCATGGCGAGCATCATCTGAAGGCGGCTCACAGGCCCGGGGTGCCTGCGCAGGTGCAGGGCGTCGTCGCGGTGCAGGGGCTGTTTGCCCTGGCCGGGGTCGATCTGGATCACTTGGGTGCCGCTGATCTGGATACTGGGGGTCACATCCACCTGGGAGCGTCCGATCCACATCGGTACTGGGCGCTGCATCAGGGCCCTGGCCGCGCCGAGGTAGAGCGGCTGGGTCACCAGCGGCACGACGTGGCGGGTCCGGGCGAACAGGGAGGAGAGCCGTCGTGTGCGCGTGCCGTTGTACCAGTCACCGCAGTAGGGGGTGGAATCGAGCGGCGGGCCGAGGTCCGCCCAGAGAGCGGCGAGCGTCTCGGGATCGGCGAAGTCCTCCACGACCGCTCCGCCGTCCCTCTCCAGGGCGGCCACGAACGAGTCGAGGTCGGCGTCGGGCCGGAACCGGGTCAGTTCTTCCATGCCCGCCTCACCGGTCCCCGCTCCCGGGGAGGCGGTCCGGGCCGCCCAGCCCCCGGGTCACGGTCCTGGTCAGGTCGGTGAGGTCGGGATCCTCCTCGAAGAGGTCCCCCACCTCCATCTCGACTCCGAGCTCCTCGGTGATCCTGGAGGTGAGCCGTACGGCCTTGATGGACTCGCCGCCGAGTTCGAAGAAGGAGGCGCCGGGCCGCTCGTGGTTCGTTCCTAGGACCTCGTGCCAGATGTCCGCCACCGCGCGCGACACGAAGGCGGGATCGTTTGTCCTGGTGTTCATCGCTTTTCCTTTCGGGACCGTCCGGCCGTGCCCCATGTGTTCAGGCGAGGGGCGAATCCAGGTGGAGGACGTCGGACAGTGCCTCACGGAACCCGGCGACCCTCTCCACCACCGAACGGGTGTCGAACAGATTGGTGTTGTAGCCGAAATTGCCGACCAGGTCGCCCTCAGCGGAGATCTCCAACTGGAGCATCGCCCCGTCGGGAATGTCCGCTCCGGAGCTCTGGGAGAGCGTCCTTCGCTGGATCTTGCGGTAGCTGAGCCCTTCCGTTCCCTCGACGTCGTCGGCGACGAACGCGGCCTGGAACACCTGGAAGGCGCAGGGAGCGGATCGGTCCCCCATCGAGGGGGACATGAGATCCGGTGCCTCGGCCACGACCTCGGGGAACGGGAGTTCGTGCGTGTAGGCCCCCAGACAGGACCGCCTGGTGCGCTTCAGGACATCGCGGTAGGTACGGCACCCTTCGATATCCGTGCGCAGGGGGACGAAGTTGAAGAACGCTCCCACCGTCTCGTGGAATTCGGCCTGGTTGCGTCCTGAGGCGAAGGTCGGCACGACGATGTCGGTGCTGCCCGTCTCACGGTGCAGGAGGACGTTGTAGGCGGTCAGGAGCACCATGAACGCCGAGCTTCGGGCGGACCGGGCCAGTTCGAGCACCCGCTCGGTGACGTCCGCGCCGATGGTGAAACGGTGCCAGGCCGTAGCCTTGGGCAGGACCGCCGAACGCGGGTGGTCGGTGGCCACCGCCAGGAGCCGGGCGTCGCGCAGGTTCTCCCTCCAGTACTCCCGCGCCCGTGTCAGGCGCTCCCCGGGCCGGTTGAGCTCCCACTCCAGGAAGTCCCGGTACTGCGTGGCCGGAAGCGGCCAGGTGCCTCCGGGGGCGAGTGCCCCGTAGAGGGCGGCCAGGTCGCGGATGAGGATCTGCATCGACCATTCGTCCGCGACCGTGTGGTGGACGACGAGGATCAGAACTGAGTCCTCGTCGTCGAACCTGCCCAGCACCGCTCGCAGCAGCGGGGGCGCGTCTATGCGCTGCGGCCGGCGCTCGGCCCACGCGGTCAGCTCCTCGGCCCGGGGTCCGCGTTCCTCCGCGGAGCATCCGGACAGGTCCCGTACGGAGAGTTCGGGGGCACTGGGCTCGTGGACCACCTGGTATCCGCCCTCGGACCGCACGAGCGTGGTCCGTAGGGACTCGTGTCGCTCCACGAGGTGTTCCAGCGCGCCGGTGAGCCTTTCGGGGTCGATCGGACCGGTGAGTCGCCACGCGCACGCGATGTTGTAGGTCGGGCCGAACGGGCCCTCCTCCTCACCGCCGTCGAACATGGAGAGGAACTGCTGGTTCAGTGACAGCGGCAGGGTCCGGACCGGGCCGTCCGGTTGCTCCTGCGCGAGGGAAGCGGTCATGGTGATCCTCCTGAGGGGGAGCCGGGGTGGTTCATCGCAGGTCGGTCCCGCCGCGGCGGACCGCGTCGGCCAGCACGCCGCGGCGCAGGGAGTCGGCCACCAGCTCCAGGTCGTCCGACATGTAGCGGTCCTCGTCGAGCACGGGCACGAGGGAACGGAGTGTTTCGTAGGCGGATCTGCCCGCTGGTCCGAGGCGGTCCGCGACCTGCGAGAGGTCCACCGCCTGGGCGGCGGCGAGGAGCTCCACCGCCAGGATCCGGTCGTTGTTGTCGAGCACGCGGCGTGCGTTGCGGGCCGCGATGAGACCCATGCTCACCACGTCCTGGTTGTCGCCGTTCGAGGGGATGCTCTGGGTGCTCGCGGGCGCGATGGTCCGGTTCTCCGCCACCAGGGCGGTCGCCGGATACTGTGCGCCGGCGAAACCGCTGCTGAGGCCCGGGTCCCCGGCGACGAGGAACTCCGGCAGCCCGTCGCTCAGATGGCGGTTGAGCAGGCGGTTGGTCCGGCGTTCGGAGAAGACGCCGAGCTGGGTCAGCGCGATCGTGGTGAAGTCCATCGCGAAGGCGACGGGCTGGCCGTGGAAGTTGGCGCCGTGGAAGATCTCCTCCCCCTCGAAGAACAGGGGGTTGTCGTTGGCCGAGTTCAGCTCCGTCTCGACCCGGTGGCGGGCCTCGCGCAGCGTGTCGCGCACCGCTCCCAGCACCTGGGGGATGGCGCGCAGCGTGTACGCCTTCTGCATGTACACGTCACTGCGGCTGACCTCGTTCCCAGCCTGCTCCTGTGCCTGTTTCCGGAGATCGGAGTGGGACAGGGCGAGGCGGCTTCCCCCCAACAGCGCGCGCATGTTCGCGGCCGTGTCGATCTGGCCCCGGTGCGGGCGGGCTATCTCGTGCCCCTCGGCCGCGAAGGGGCCGGTGGAGGCGCGCAGAACCTCGATCACCAAGGCGGTGATGATCTCCGCCTGGCGGACCTGTTCCAGCGCCCGCCGCACGACGAGCCCTCCCAGACCCGTCATCGCGGACGTGCCGTTGATGAGGGCCAGGCCCTCCTTGAACCGCAGCGTGAGCGGTTCGACGCCCAGTTCCCGCAACAGGGGTCCGGTGGGCGTAGGCCGACCGTCCCGTAGGAGGTACCCCTCGCCGATAAGGGTGCTGGCGACGTGCGCCAGCGGAGCCAGGTCACCGCTGGCACCGAGGGACCCCATCTGCGGGACCGCTGGCACGAGGTCCTGGTTCAGGTAGAGGGCGAGGCGTTCGACGACCTCGGGCCGGACCGCGGAGTACCCCTTGGCGAGGGCGTTGAGGCGTGCCGCGACGATCGCCCTCGACTCCTCCGCGGAGAACAGCGGACCCACCCCCGCGCTGTGGCTGCGCACCAGGTTGGTCTGGAGTTCGACCTCCTTGGAGGTGCCGACGAGCATGTAGATCATCTCGCCGTAACCCGTTGTCACGCCGTACACCGGCACACCCGAGCGTACGGTCGCCTCGAACATCTTCCTGGTCTTGGCCACCTTCTCCAGCGTGTCGGAGTCCAGGGACGCGACGCCCTGCCCTCCTGCGATCCGTGCCAGGTCGGCCAACCCAAGGCTCTCCCCGTCGAAACGGACCGATCGTGTCGTCTCCGGCAGGGTCATGTCTTCCACCTCGTGCTCTCGTCCGTGTTCGGGGCCGTTGCCCGCGCCTTGTCCGCCAGTGCGCGCCGATCCACCTTTCCCCCCAGGTTGCGGGGCATCGCCGCCAGGACTTCGAAGGAGACGGGCGGCGCCCTGTGCCCGAATCGGGTTCTCAGAGCGCTCCGCCAGGCTCTTCGCTCCTCCCTGGAGACGGGCCTCTCGGCGGGGAGCGTGCGGGGAACGACGTACGCGAGCAGTCGGGGAGGGGAACCGTCGGCCTCTCGCACCGCGACCACCGCGCACTCCACCACCGAGGGCAGAGCGGACAGAGCGTTCTCCAGGTCCCCCGGCTCGAATCGTGCGCCGCTGACCTTGACCTGGTCGTCCGCCCGTCCCACGTATTCCAGGGCGCCGTCCCAGCGCCGCCGGGCCAGGTCCCCGGTGCGGTGGTAGCGGTCCCCGGGCCGCGCATCCGCGGCCAGGGCCTCCGCCGGCCGAAACGCCGCCGCCTCGTCCACGTCCGCACCCAGGTAGCCGGAAGTGACGTAGGGGCTGCGGACGACGATCCGGCCGACGACGCCGTCGGGACACGGTCTGTCCTGCTCGTCCAGTACCGCGACCTGTCTGCCGGGCAGAGGCAGGCCCAGGGGCACCGTTCCGTGGACTTCGCCGGTGACCTCGTGGTAGGTGGACAGGATCGTCTCCGTCGCTCCGTACAGGTTCACGATCCTGGTACCGGGGAGGGCCTCGCGCAGGCCCGTGACGAGACTTCCGTCCAGGGGCTCGCCTGCCAACAGCAGCCAGCGCAGTCGTACCGGCCGGGCGGCCGGCTCCCTCCCGGACAGGGAGCCCAGGAGTGCCTTGGCGAAGCTGGGGACGGTCTGGAACAGGGTGATGCCCTCCCGCGCCAGCCAGTCAGCCATCCGGTCAGGGTGGACCCTGAAGTCCTCGGGTACGGGGCACAGGGTCGCTCCCGAGCACAGCGCCGCGAGCGTCTCGCACAGGGCTGCGTCGTATCCGGGGACGGCCCACTGGGCCACCCGCGACCCCGGACCCAGGCCGAACTCCCGTGCCAGCCAGCCGGTGAACTGCGACAGCGCGGCATGGGTCTGGGGGATGCCCTTGGGCACCCCGGAGGAGCCCGAGGTGTAGGAGACGCAGGCGGTGTCGCCGGGGCCCTGCGCCCACTCGGTGCGGGGGCCGGGGGGCGGGCCGGTCCGGCCCTCACCGACGAGGCCGAGGTCCACCACTCCCACACCCGGATCGGACCGCAGCAGTCGGGTTCCGGCGTCGTCCTCTCCGTTCGCCTCCAGGAGCAACCGGGCCGGGCGCAGTTCCCCCAGCAACTGGACGCCGTACTGGCCGAGGTCGTTCGGGGAGAGGCAGACGACGTGGGCGCCCGAGTCGAGGACGCCGAGGACGGCGGCCACCTGGCTCGGCCCCGAGGGCGCGCGCACCACGACCGGGGTTCCGGCCACCGGGCCGTCCGCGGTCAGGGCGGCGCGAACGGCCGCGGCCCGGCGCGCCAGCCCGCCGTAGGTGAGGTCCCCGCCGGGCCGGCCCACCGCGGGTGCGTCCGGATGTTCCCGGGCGAGTCTCCAGACGGCCTCCTGCGCCGGCCGTGGGTCGGAGGGGGCCGCCGGAGTCCTGTCGGTCGCCTTGAGTCGGGCGTGCGTGCGCTCGGGCGGTTCCAGGGCGAGGGAGGACGACGGGGAGTCCGGAGCGGCCAGGGCCGAGGCCACGAGGTGACGGATCTGCGCCAGGACGCGCCTGGCGGAGCTCGGATCGAAGCGGTCCAGCCGGTAGAACAGCCGGCCCCGGGACGCAGGGGTGCCGTCGAGGGCGAGGGCGAGGTCGGCCGTCGCCGCCGCTTCGGGTGGGAGGGCGCGCTCGCTCCCCCGCTGCCTCAGCGTGGTGTGGGCCAGTTCCAGCAAGTGCTCGGTTCCCGGCTCCGCGGTGAACACGGCCCTGTCGGGGGAGCCGGACGCCGCCTCCGGCAGCTGGTGGGACGGGAGGGCCCCGTGAAGTCGCGCCTGGCGCCATGCCTCGTCCACTTGGCGCAGGAGGACACGGAAGGGGCGCTCGCCCGTCGTCGTGACGTGTACGGGCACCACGTCGTCGACACGCCCCACCATCCTCTCGTAGCCACAGGGCAGGTGGTTCTCGACCGGTACGTGCACGACGACGTGCTCCAGGCCCGAGTACCTGCCCAGGAGGAGGGAGAGAGCGGTGAGGACGACCGCCGCCGGAGACATCCCCTCGTCCCGTGCCAGGGCCGCCGGTGCGGGGATGTCGCCCCAGTCGAACGGGACACTTCCCAGCTCGGGGGAGGATACGGGGGGCCGCCCCCGGTCGGTGGGCAGCACGCAGCCGCTGGGAGGAGTGCGGCGCGCGGACCACCAACGGCGCAGGCGCCGGTGTTCCTCGGTCGACTCCCACAGCCGCTGCCGCCGAGCGTGCTCGGTGTACTGGGGCGCGGGCGTGCCGAGGGCCTGCCACACCGAGCGTCCCTCCAGGGCCGCGGTGTAGGCCAGGCCCAGCTCCCGCAGCAGGACGGACACGGAACGGTCGTCGGCGACCGTGTCCCGCAACCTGAGTTCCAGGACACGGCGGTCGCGGTCCTCGCGCGGGACGGTCAGGGCGGCGGCCGGGTTCGTGTCGGGGCTCCCGTGGGCGCGCGTCCCCAGGGACGCGACCACCTGTGCGGGCTCACCGCCGACGTCGACCAGGGCCGTCCTCAGGGAGTCGTGCCTGACGACGAGGGCGTTCCATGCCTGGGCGAGGGCTCCGGTGTCCAGCGGGCCCCGCCCCTCCATGGACAGGGTCCGATGGGGCTCGGGTGTGCCTGAGCACAGGCGCGACCAGGAGCGTTCCTGTGCCCAGGAGGTGGGGGCGACCAGTGTCTCCGTGTGCGGCTGCGGGGCGTGGCGCGTCGTCATCTCGGCGTGCCCGTCAGCGCGCCGTGACGCCGCGCCGCACGGGTGCGGGGGCGGAACCCGCGCGCGTGGCGCGCCGGGGGTGGGGGCGGAGGAGGTTCCAGAGCACCCGGAGGACCAGGCCGGGACGCATGAGGCTCTCCGGCCGGTCCACCAGGCCCGCCGCGCGCATGTAGCTCGCGGTGACCGCTCCGTCCTTGGCCGTGGCCGTCTGCACCATCTTGAGATAGAGCTGCTGGGCGCGGATGAACGGTGTGCGCTCGCCCTCGACCCCGGCGAACCCGAGGTCCACGACATGGGTCATGTCCCAGGGCGGGTCGATCGCGTCCCGTGCCAGGTCGCGGAAGTACTGCCGGGGCTGGGGCGCGGCACCGGTGTGCAGGTGGTCCCGCATGGTCAGGGCGGCGAGCGCGGCCACCGTCATCCCTTGGGCGTACACCGGGTTGAAGCAGCACACGGCGTCACCGGTGACCAGGAGTCCGTCGGGGAAGCGCGCCATCGACTCGTAACGGCGCCGAAGCGTCGTCGGGAAGCGGAAGGCGACAGGTGCGTCCAGGGGCTCCGCGTGCTCCAGGGCCTTCCTGATGTCCTGGGTGGCCAGCGTCCCCAGCCAGTCGTACAGTTCCTGCTGTTCGGTGGGAGGGTGGTCGCCCAGGATCCCGTAGGTGGTGAGTTCCACCCGGTTCCCGTCCGTCTTGGTGAAGATCGCGCCTCGCGGCAGCTCGGGTGAGGCCACGGGGTTGATCGACAGGTCGTCGCCGTAGGGGTCCCGTGTGAGCCGGTAGTGCTGGGTCACGTAGCCGAGACCGATCTTCTTGCGTTCCTCCTCGACCTCGGGGTAACCGAGGTCGGCCAGCCACAGGGGGGTCCGCGAGCCGCGGCCGGTGGCGTCCACCACCAGGTCCGCGGTGATGTTCTCCTCCTCGTCGGAGCCGGCGCGCTGGACCCGGACGCCGGTGACCCTGCTCTTGTCCGGTGTCACGGTCAGGCCGAGGATGTCGTGCCGCTCCGCGAAGGAGACGTTCGGGAACGCCTCGGTGCGCTCACGGATGTGGCGTTCGAGCATCGGGCGGCTGGCGGCGACGCAGACCAGTCCCGCGTCCTGCTGAACGACCGGTCTGCCCCGGAAGTACCAGCGGACGTTCCCGGACAGGTCGCCCGTCGGGACCCCGTCCGCGAACAGCTCCTCCGTGATACCGGGGTACAGCTCCTCCATCGCCTCCTGGCCGCGGGCGAGGAGGCCGTTGATGTGCTTGCCCTGGGGGCATCCCCGCCGGGCGGAGTCGACTCCGACGAGTGTGTCGCGGTCGACGACGAGCACATCGTCGTAGGCGTCCGCCAGGACCCTGGCGGCGAAGAGTCCAGCGATGCTACCGCCGAGGACAACGGCGCGTGTCTTCTGCTCACCCATGAACAATCTCTCCCAGAAATCGAATACCGATCGGGGTGCCGCATCGCTTCTTCCGGTTTGCGAGCAGGCCCGCTTCCGTATTCCCTATTCTTGTTCGGGCTCCGCCATTGCGGCTTCTTATGGAATGCCCTAAAGTTCTTCGGAACTTTCTTCGCCGATATGGAAACGGGCCCGGGCGAGTTCCCTGTTCGCCATGGACTCCAAGACGACGGAGAAACCCGCGTGGCTGCGCATGGTCGACATGTCCCGCCACACCCTCTCGACGCGCTCGCCTCGGCGAACCGCGCTCGAACCCGCCTTGGGGAACAGGTGCGACTGCACCGCCTGCCAGGACAGGCGCGCGACCTCCCGGCAGACCGTGGCGACACCCCACTCGAACTCCTTGGTGAACGCGTCGGGTCCGCGTTCACAGGTCCCCAGCCACCGCGAGACCGTGTCCGCCAGCGCCGCCTCGGCCGTAGCGATCATCCCGGCGGCCTCCCCGTACCAGTGCTGGTAGTCGGGGTCCTCGTACCGGGGGACGATGGGAGGGAAGGAGGTGTTCCTCTCCCGCATCAGGGACTCGAACGCGTCCAGGGCCGCCTGGGCCATCCCCACGGCCAGGACCGCGCTCTCGAGCAGCATGAAGCTGAGCGGGCCGCCTCCGTACTGGGGATGGTCGTGTATGAGGTGGCCCGGGGTGTCCGTGGAGATCCTGCCCTGGCTGAGGTGGGTCTCCAGGACGAGATGTCCCGGGAGGACGGCGCCCTCCATGCGGACACTGTGGGAGCCGCTGCCCCTCAGCCCGAGCTGGTCGCCCCAGTCATCCAGTCGCTCCCAGCTCTCCCGGGGGGCGACGAAGAGCACCGTCACCGGGTCCCCGCCCTCGGGTCCGGACATGAGGGCGTGCCCCATGAAGTGGGTGGCGTAGGGCGAGCCCGAGCAGTACTTCCAGGTGCCGCTGACACGCCAGCTCCCGTCGGGCAGACGGTCCGCGACGCCCGAGGGCGCGACGGTGTTCGGGCAGATGAAGTCCCCTCCCCCGAACATCTCCGCCTGTGCTCGCTCGCCGAACAGCGTGGCGGCCGGAAGCGCGTGCGCGGCTCCCAGGCAGTACATCCACCCCGTCGAGGGGCAGGCCCGGGTCAGGGTGAGCACGACCTCGAAGAAGGTGTCCACGCCGACCTCGTGCCCTCCGTGGCGGCGGGGCACCAACAGGCGGTACAGTCCCGCCTCCCTGAGCGCCTCGTGGGTGTCGGGCGCGTAGTAGGAACGCGCCTCGGTCTCGGCTTGGCGCTCGACGAGGGAGGCCGCGATGTCGCGGGCCCTTTCCACGAAGACCGAGGGCTCCGTGGCGTCCGGGGACTTCTTCTCTTCGCTGACGGTCATACCGGGGCCCTCCGAATCGGGTGCGTGACGGTGAGAGGTGGTCGGGACCGTCCACCGCACGAGGCGTAGAAAGCCTCACACCGGCCGTGTCACGGGTGCGTCTCCTGGGTTGCTGCGCGGACGCCGTCCCGCCCGGCCCGATGCACACAGCAAGACTGAGGACGCCCGCTACTCCCGGCACGCGCACGATGTGTGTCTGGATCCGCAGTTCCCACGCAGAGCAGGAGGAGGACCATGCGTCCCAGGAGTAAGACCGTCGGTGGTCCGGCGGCGGAGGAAGGCGCGAGCGGCGCGACGGTCCTCGAGGTGCTTCTCTCCGACTACCCGTTCCCCGGATTCCTCGATCCGCTGCGCGCCCGCGCCGCCGAGTTCGAGCGGAGGCATCCGGGGGTTCGGGTCCGTGTCCGGGCGGCGGGGTACGAGGAGCTTCCGGCCCTGGCCGCGGAGGAGGCCGGGCGGGGGAGGCGTCCCGCCCTCGTGAGCTACTACACGGGTGCCTCACGCCAGGCTCTGGACACGGTGGACGCGGGGGGCGGACCCCTGTTCGTACCGGTGGAACGGGCGCTGGCCGGACGCTCCCACGTGTGGGGCGAACCCGTCACCACGGGTGACGCCGTGCCCGCCGCCCGGGGCTTCTTCACCTACGGAGGCGAGCTCGCCGCCGTACCCCTCGGGCTCTCGACCATGGTCCTCTACTCCAACATGACGGCGCTGAGCGCTGCGGGGGTGACCAGGGCGCCGCGGACGTGGCGGGAGGTCGCGTCGGCGTGCGCGTCGGTCGGGCGGGCCCGGACGGCGCCGTTCGGGGTCAGCTGGCCCAACGACGGCAAGCTCTTCCAGCAGTGGCTGACGCAGCGGGGTGTGGCCCTCGTCGACCGGGCGAACGGCAGGGAGGGCCGCGCCGGGCAGGCCCTCGTGGGGACGCGGGGACTGGAGGAACTGGTCACGTGGTGGCACCGCTTGAACGCCGACGGGCACTTCCTGTACACCGGGGCCCTTGAGGACTGGCCGGGTGTCATCACCGCGTTCGCCGAAGGGGAGGTGGCCATGCGGGTCGGCTCCTCCTTCGAGGCCGACCACGTGGTCCGCGCGGGGCGTGAGGCCGGGTTCGAGGTGGAGGTGAGTCCTTTGCCCCACAGGGACGGGACCACGCCGGTCGGCAACTGGGTGGGAGGTGACGCCCTCTGGCTGGCGGACGGCTTGGAGGAGCGCACCCGTGACGGAGCGCTGGCCCTCGCGATGTACCTGACCCGGCCGGAGAGCGTAGTGGCGTGGCACAAGGCGTCCGGTTCCTCCCCGACGACCTTCTCCGCGCTTCGCTCCCTGGGGGCGGAGGGCTGGTTCGAGGCGCATCCCCACCACGCGGTCGTACGTGACCAGCTCGGGGCCTGCTCGGGAACCCACGGCGCTCACGGACCGGTCATCCCGGGGTCACACGGTTTCCAGACCGCGCTCATGGAGGCGATGGGGGACGTCCTGGCGGACGGAGCGGAGCCGGCGGAGAGGTTCCGCCTGGCCGGGACGGAGGCGCAGAGGGCCTTGGAGGAGTACAACGCGACCGTTGCGTCCCCCGGGCCCCGCGACCCCCGGTGGTCGTTGGTCGGCACGTGAGGAGACGGGTGTTCGGGCCACGGGTGCGCGGCCCGTGGCCCGTGGCCCGTGGCCCGAACGGTCCTCAGCGGACCGCGCGCTTCGGCGGCCGGGCCAGGTCGAGCGGCCGGTCCGCGGTACGTTCCAGCCACCAGTGCGCCACGATGAGGTTGATGATCCATCCCATCCAGCGCGCGGCTTCGGAGATGTAGGTGAAGTCCACGGTCCAGGGGGAGAACAGCAGCCATCCCCAGCCGATGGCGAAGCCCCAGATCACCGACCCCCACACGATGGCGAAGCTGTACACCATCCAGCGCCGGTGCTCGGCGTACCTGCCCTGGACGGCCCTTCTCCAACCGATGACGGCGGTCACCGCCCACAGCACGGCCGACGTCGCCATGCCGATGCTTCCGGCGGCGAAGGCCACGGGGAACATGGCCAGGGCGAAGGCCGCTGCGGGGAGTGCCCCCGCGAAGACGTAGAGGCGTCCGCTCCAGCGGTGCACGGAGGGGTGGTTCCTGCGCAGCCACGGCCACGCCTGGAGGACGAGGGTCACCAAGGCCAGGGTCCCGGAGACGACGTGGCCAACGATCAGCCAGTAGTGGAGGGGGAACTGGAGATCGATCCTGGAATAGGCCGGGTCCATCCGGAAGTAGGGGTGGACCTGTACGGCGAGGTAGAGGGTCACGATCACGGCCAGGGAGAGCACCCACGTGGTCTCACCGGCCCGTCGTCCTCCGGGACGGCCGCGTCGCACGGTGGAGGTTTCCGTGGGTTGGACGTTCTGTACCATCTTCTGCTCCTGATGTTCATTTCTGGTGTCTGGGGGCCGAGCCGTCCCGCCGCGGCTCAGGGGAGGCACACGTCACCGGTCAGGGGAGAGCCGCGTCCGTCCATCAGGTCGCGCCAGGCGTTCGCGACCTCCTCGGGCCCGCCCAGCCGCCGGACCGCCAACCAGGAGCCGGCCTCGGAGACGAACCGCTCCTCCGCCGCCGCGTAGGCCCTCCGGTAGTTCTCGGGGCCCTCCTCCCTCGCCCGTTCCTCCTCCCTGTCCGGCGTGAAGAAGATCTCTGGTCGGGGGGAGTCCAGGTCAGGCGGTTCGATTCGTGCGCGCGGATGCGTGTAGCCGACCAGTGCGGTGTGGACGATGCCTTCGCCCAGGCGTCGGTAGACGTCCGAGATGCGGTCCTCGTCCCCGCTGAAATCCGCGAACACCGTGGGAGCGGGCACCGAGGCCCGGTCCAGCTCCGAGTAGGGCAGGACGTGGTCGTAGACGCCCAGGCCGAGGAGGGGGGCCCTGTTCCCGGGCGACGTCAGGCCCACGGTCACCAGGTCGGTCCGGCCGGCCAGGAGGCTGGCCGCCCCCACGGCCGTCCGGGAGGACGCGCTTGTGACGACGAGGGAGCGGGCACCCCTCTCGGCGTGTTCGTCCACGAACCTGGCCACGTTGTAGGAGGCCGGGTACAGGGGGCGCAGGAGGGTGCGGAGGTCGTCCCCGTCGTCGGGCCCCCCGCACCGCCGGTGGGTCCGGTACCAGCGGTGAAGGAAGGCACGTTCCGGCGATGTGTCCAGGAGGCCTTCGGCTTCGGGGCGCACTGTCAGCACGCTGTGGGTCCCCATGGGGAGGTAACCGAAGTACCGGCCCCCGGGCGGCACCTTCGGGTGCCGTGACTCCACGACCCTGGAGAAACCCCAGACCGGTACACGGCCCCAGCCGTCGGGGGCGGGGAAGGCGTCCCAGAAGGGGAGTTCGGAGTCGCCCAGGCGGGCGTAGGTCACGTTGTTGGCTGTCAGCCCGAACCTCTCCACGCGTAGCCGCACCTGTCCCCTGGCCAGCGGGACCGTGCCGCCGCGGAGGACCCGCGTCCGCGAGGGATCGTGGCGGCGCACCAGCAGTTCCCAGGAGTCGTGGGTTCCCATGGCCCCGCCCATCACGCCCCCGGTTCCTGGGGAAGTCTGATCGAGAGGGCGTGGTGGAAGAAGTCTCCGGGGTCGTAGCGCTTCTTCACCGCTTGGAGCCGGGGGTAGTTCTCCTTGTAGTAGAGGTCGTGCCAGGGCAGTCCGGACCTGTTCCATGCGGGATCGGCGAGGTCGCTGTCGGGGTAGTTGATGTAGGAGCCGTCGGTGGGCCCGTCCAGGCCGGGGACTCCGCCCGTGTCCGCGTAGACCTCCCGGTAGAACTCCCGCAGGTGACGGATGTTGTGGTCGTCGTCCTCGGCGACGCCCCAGACGGACATGTAGGCCGCCTTGAGCACCGAGTCCCGCTGGGCCGTGGCCGTCCGCGGCGGGTCCACCGCGTTGACCTCGCCCCCGTAGCCGATGAGGATGAGCTGGGACTCGTGTGGCTCGTCGGTGGTCAGATACCGGTAAGCGGTGGAGATCTGCTCGTCCGAGAACCCGCGCCGCATGTAGGCGGCCTTGATCTTGATCCTTCGCGTATCGGGGCCTCCGGGGTCCCCCCACCCCGGGTAGGCGGAGAACTCCAGCCACGGGCGCACGGACTCGGTGCGCATCGGTGACGGGGCCACCCCGGCGCGGACGCTGTCGAAGAGGTCGTCCAGGAGTTCGGTGACCTGGGGGACGTCGTCGTCCGCCATGGCCCCGACCACCACTCCGTGCCCGTGCCTTGGAGATGCGTGGAGGAACCCCGTGATGCCGGTGCTAGGGGAGCCCGGTGAGCTGTGGGTCTCGAACCAGGAGCCGAAGTTGGAAAGGACGCGCCGGAAGGTCTCCTCGTCCAGGGAGTCCCAGGACCAGATCTCCGCCCGGCTGCGCCACATCCTCGGAGCCGGGGGCAGGATCTCGCGCGGGCCGGTTCTCCCGGCCTCCGGCGAGCGCAGCCAGAACCGGGTGACGACACCGAAGTTGCCCCCTCCGCCGCCGGTGTGGGCCCACCACAGGTCGTGGTGGGGGTCGTCCGGTTCGCGCGTGGCCACCACGAGCCGCGCGTTCCGGTCCTCGTCCACGACGACGACCTCGACCCCGTAGAGGAAGTCCACGACGGCTCCGTAGCGCCGGGACAGCGGGCCGTACCCTCCGCCGATGAGGTGGCCCCCCACGCCCACCTCGGGGCATTCTCCGCCGGGTACGGTGACCCCCCATCCCTTGAACAGCGCACGGTAGAGGTGTCCGAGGGTGGATCCGGCCTCCACGGCGAACGCGTCGCGTACGGGGTCGTAGTCGACGTGGTCCATCTCCGACATGTCCAGGAGGACCCTGACCCCCTGGTTGGCGGTGAAGTCCTCGAACCCGTGCCCGCCGCCGCGCACCGCGACCGTCGCCCCCGAACGCGCGGCCTCACCGACGACGGACACGGCCTGCTCCGCCGTCGTGATCACGTGGATCTCCTCGGGGCTTCCGGAGAATCGATGGTTGGATCCCCTGAGGAGGCTGTCGTACCGGGAGTCTCCCGGCCGGATGGCGGAGGGGTTGGACGTCGGTGGCGCGGTGGAAAAGGCGTTTGTGTCCACGTGCGAACCTTCCTGGTCTTGCCGGCGGATCGTGGCACTGGTCGTGGTGGCCAGGACAAGCCTGCGTAGCCCCTGGGGCGCCTGTCTTCTTCAACGGTGCTGTCCGTGTTCCGGGGGTGCCGCCGCAAGCCAGGAGTGGCCGGTGCCGGAGCAGCCCGGAGAGGATCGTCTGGCGAAGACTGACCGGTACTGGAGGGCGGCATCGTGCAATTGGGCGTGGAGATCGCGGACTTCTCGTGGGTCGGAGACGACGGGAAGGCCCTGGAACGGCTGGTCGGCGTGGCTCGGGCCGCCGATTCCTCGGGTTTCTCACTGATCGGCGTGGGCGACCACCTGTGGCAGGGACCCCATGCGGGCGGTCCGGAGCAGCCCGAGCTGGAGTGCTTCACGACCTTGGCCGTCATCGCGGCGCACACGACGCGGTGCCGTCTCGGACCCGTGGTCGCCGGTGCCCACTTCCGCTCGCCGGCGCTCCTGGCCAAGACGGTCACCACCCTCGACGTCCTCTCCGGAGGGCGTGCCCTGCTCGGGGTGGGAGCCGGATGGTACGAGGAGGAGGCAGTGGGGCTGGGCATTCCTTTCCCGCCGCTGTCCCAGCGCTTCGACATGCTCGAGGAGACCATCCAGATCTGCCTGCGCCTGTGGGAGGAGGAGGACGAGGCCCCCTACGAAGGAGCACACCACCGTTTGGAGAGACCGCTGTCCCGGCCGCTACCGGTGACTCGGCCGCATCCGCCGATCATGGTCGGCGGACAGGGCGAGCGACGTACGCTGCCCCTGGTCGCCAAGTACGCCGATGCGTGCAACCTCTACCCCACGCCTGATCTGCCCGACCGGCTCGACACGCTACGCCGGCTGTGTGACGAGGCGGGCCGGGACTACGAGGAGATCGAGAAGACCTGCATCATGGAGTTCGACGTGGGCCGGGACGGTTCCCGGGCCGGAGAGCTCGTCTCCCAGCTGGGTGGGCTGGCCGAGCTGGGCGTGACGACCGCCATCGGGATCCTGCCCTCAGACGATCCGCTCGGGCACGTTGAGCTGGTCGCCGAACACGTCCTGCCCAAGGTCCTCGACCTTTAGCGGTCTGGCCGGAAGCGTTATCGGTGTGACGTGGGAGTCTCCACGCTCGCTGGTCCTGTACTTGTGGCGAGGTCGGGCGCTCGACACCCGCCCGCCATAAGTACAAGACCACCGGACCGGAGAGGGCCCGGTGAACGTTCTCGGTCACCGCACCAGCTTGTTGTCCGAGCTGTTCGCCCGTCTCCGGAGCCGACCGTGGTGTCCTTTCTCGGCCTTCTCCGGCGCCCGTGGCGGGGGACACCTGTTCCCGCTCTCCGGTACGGACGCCCCGGGACGGACTGTCCGCTCGGGGGCGTCCGGCCGCCGACCGCCGCCCTCGGTCCGGGCCGGGTGGACCGCCCGTCGGATTCCACCGGGTGCCTCAGTGGTCGCGCTCGGTCTTTATCCGCGCTTCCAGGAAGTGGCGTTCGGCCTCGTTGCCCGCCAGGCTGAGGGCGTCGCCGTAGGCGACCGCCGCCTCGCCATGGCGTTCCAGGCGGCACAGGATGTCGGCCTTGGCCAGGGGGAGGTAGCGGTAGGAGGACAGCGTGCCCTCGCGCTCCAACATGGTTATCTGCTTTATGGCCTCTTCCGGGCCCTTCACCTGCGAGAGCGCGACTGCGCGGTTCAGCGCCACCACGGGAGAGGGCCACACCCCGTGCAGCTTGTCGTACAGGGCGAGTACCTGGGGCCAGTCGGTCTCCTTCACGCTCGGGGCCTGCGCGTGCAAGGAGCTGATCGCGGCCTGGAGCGTGAATCTCCCGGGCGGGCCGCCCCGGAGCGCCCTCAGCACCAGCAGGTGTCCCTCCTCGATCGCCGACCGGTTCCAGACCGAACGGTCCTGCTCCTCCATGGGGACCGGCTCGCCTTCGCTGCCCGTGCGGGTGGGACGGCGGGCGTCGGTGACGAGCAGGAGCGCGAGGAGGCCCATGACCTCGCGTTCCGCCGGCATGAGAAGGTGCAGCATACGCGCGAGGCCCACGGCGCGTTCCACGAAGTCCACGCGCACGAGATCGTTGCCGGAGGGCGCGGTGTGACCGTTGGTGAACAGGAGGAGGATGACGTCCAGAACGGCGTCGAGCCTGGCGGGGAGCTCCTCGGCCGTCGGTACCCGGTAGGCGATGCGCGCCGCGCTGATCTTCTTCTTCGCACGGGTGATCCGGGCCGCCATCGTCGTCTTGCTGACCAGGAACGCCTGGGCGATGTCACCGGTGCTCATCCCGCAGACCAGTTTCAGGGTCAGGGCGATCTGCGCCTCACGTTCCAGGGCCGGGTGGCAGCAGATGAACACCAGCCGCAACCGGTCGTCGAGAACGACGCCCGGCGCGGCCTCCCCCTCCGGTGGGGACGGTTCCACCAGCAGGGGCAGCTTCGACCGGAAGTGCTGTTCGCGGCGCAGGAGGTCCAGAGCACGCCTCTTGGCCACGGTGGTCAGCCACGCGCCTGGCCGGTCCGGCACCCCGTCGTTCTCCCAGGAGTCCAGGGCACGAACGTAGGCGTCCTGGACGCACTCCTCCGCGAGGTCGAAGTCCTGCGTGACACGGGCGGTCGAGGCCAGGACGTACGCCCATTCCGTACGGTGGGCCTCGGCCACCGCCCGCTGGGTGGCACGGCTGCTGTCCGGCATGCTCATCAGTGACTCCTTGGGTCCGATGCCTCGGACACCGTGCGGTAACTGGTGTTACGCACGATACTCCGAGCCCCCGTCCCCGGCGGGTGTCGGCGCGGGTGCTCCGCGCCGGACCCGCGTGGCCCCGAAGGCGGTGGTGACGCGCCCTACCCGTCCCGCGCCGGGGCGTGGGCGGCCCGGGCGACCAGACGGCCCAGTTCCAGACCGGGCTCCCCGCGGTCCAACAGGAAGAAGTGCGCCCCGGGAAAGGCCCTCACCAACGGGGGCGACGGCAGGTCCGTCGCCCACAGCGGGACCTCGTCCTGGGGCAACGAGTCGTCGAGTCCGAACCACAGATGGTGCCGTGCCCTGGATTCCGGAACGCGGCGGGGCCGGACGTAGGTGTCGAACAAGTGGAGATCGAGCCCCAGGAGGTTGACCGCCTCCTCCAGCGCGTCGGAGTTCCGGAGGACCGCCGGGGGGAGTCTCCCCCCGGAGCGGAGTTCGTGCGCCAGGTCGGAAGGCGTCCGGGTGACGAAGGGCCGTTCCGGGTGGGCGGCCCGTGCGGCGGTCGTGGCAGGAGAGGGAGGGCCGGACAGGACCACCTCGCGCACCTGCCGCAGGGACTCCGTCGACATGAGGCAGAGCAGCGAGTGCGCGAGGAGGGCCCCCAGGCTGTGGCCGAGGAGAACGGTCGGACGGTCCGTCCAGGACTCCAACGCCGGCAGCAGGTCCGCGACCGCTTCCGCGTAGACCGCTGGGGGCGCCTTCTTCCGCGCACTCGCCAGTCCGGGCAGAAGCACGGAGCACGTGCTCGGCAGACGTTGTGCGACTGGGAGCAGGGACATCGGGGTGGCGCCCGCGTAGGGAAGCAGGACGACCCGGACGGCGGACTCGGGGTCGCCTGCCGCCAGATGGCCCTCGAACGTGTGCATGGAGTATCCCATCTCCTCTTGTGGCTCCTTTTTCGTGCGCTTTCCTGGTAACGGCCAGGGTGGATCGTCCATCCGGTCACGGGTACTTGTCTACCTATGATTTGCGCACCTCCGAGCAAATGCATTGGTTCTTCTTTGTTCCGCGTTTTTTGAGGTTTTTCCGAGAGCGCCCCAGGGGCGCAATAATAGATATTGAGTTCTCCTTACTGGATTTTGATAATCGGTCTGTGCGATCTGTCCGGTGTTCTGTTTCCAGGTAACGAAGGAGCTTCTATGCGGCTGATGTACCGCGTGGTGACGCTGGCCCTGGCCCTGGCCCTGGTGGGCGGCCTGGGGGTCTTCACCGTTCGTCCCACCGCGAGTGATGCGGAGCAGGCCGAGCGTGCTTCACCCTTCGCCTTCGAGGCACTCACCCTCAACTCCGAACCCGAGGGCGCCCGCCACGAGCGCGAGGTGGCGCCCGACCTCGAACACTTCGTGGGATGGATCTCCTCGGTCGGCGCCGGGGGAGCGCTCCTCGACCTGCGCGGCCTCGGCAAGTCCGCGGACGTCTGCCTGGTCGACCCCCGGGACGACGGCGTCACCCTGCGCAACTCCCCGGGGAGCGGTGAGGCCGACTACCCGGTGGTCGGACTGCTCCCGGAGGGCCTGCCCTACGACCACACGATGGCGCCGATGGGCTGCGTTCCCGCCGACATGGACGAGGACGGCGACCTGGACGTCATCGTCTACTACTGGGGCCGCTCCCCGGTCCTGTTCACGAACACGGCGGGGCCCGGGGCCGTCCCCGCGGCGCGGAACTTCACCGCCCACGAGCTCGTGGAGCCGATGCAGGTCTGGAACACGACCGCGCTGAACGTCGCCGACCTGGACGGGTCCGGCAGCCTCGACGTCCTCGTCGGCAACTACTTCCCCGACGGCGCCCGGGTCCTGGACCCGGAGGCGGACGACGAGACCCGTATGGAGATGCAGCAGAGCATGGGTCTGGCCACCAACGCCGGACGCAACCGGATCCTGCTTACGGAGCCGACGGGAGAGGCGGACGCGCCGCCCTCGGTCACCGACGCGAGCACGGCGCTCCCGGAACGGGCCATGGCCGCCTGGACGCTGGCGATCGGCTTCCAGGACCTCTCCGGGAACGGGGTCCCCGACATCTACCTGGGCAACGACTTCGGCAACGACAGCCTCCTGGTCAATCGCTCCACCCCCGGTGACGTCAGTCTGGAACTGGTGAAGGGCGACCGCGACATGGTCACGCCCAAGTCCCAGGTCCTGGGCAACGGGTCCTTCAAGGGCATGGGCGTCGCCTTCACCTACGTGGACGGCTCGGAGCTGCCGATGGTGGTCGTCAGCAACATCACCAGCCCCCACGCGCTCCACGAGAGCAACTTCGCCTTCGTTCCGGACGGGCCGGGTTCCGACCTCCTGAAGGGCGAGGTGCCCTTCGAGGAGGACAGCGAGCGGCTGGGACTGGCGCGAAGCGGCTGGTCGTGGGACGTCAAGGCCGGCGACTTCGACAACGACGGCACGGACGAGCTGTTCCAGGCCACGGGCTTCCTCAAGGGTGAGAACACGCGCTGGCCCGAGCTCCAGGAGATCGCCATGGGCAACGACCAGCTGCTCAAGTACCCGGGGGTCTGGCCGAACTTCGCCGAGGGCGACGACCTGTCAGGGCACGAGACCAACCCCTTCTGGGTGCGCGGGGAGGACGGGCGCTACGACGACCTCGCCGGCGCGGTGGGGATCGCCGAGTACGACGTCACGAGGGCCTTCGCCTTCGGTGACGTCAACGGCGACGGGCTCCTGGACGTGCTGGTCGCCAACCAGTGGGAGGACTCGCGCCTGCTGCTGAACACCGCGCCCGACCCCGCGCCGGGCACCGTGCTGCGCCTCGTGCGCCCGGGAGCGGCCGGTGACGGAGCCCTCACCCCGGCGGTCGGAGCCTCCGTCAGGGCGGAGGGCTCCGGGGGGCTCCCGGCGCAGATCCGCCAGCTCTACCCGGCCAACGGCCACGTGGGGGTGTCGGACGGCATCGTCCACCTCGCGGCGGAGCGGGGCGAGACGCCGGTCACCGTCTCCTGGCGGGACGGATCGGGAACTGAGCACACCGCGGAACTGGGCGTCGGCCCCGGAACCCACACCATCCTCCTCGACGACGACGGAACGGCGGTTGTCCGATGACTGTGACCAGCTCCGACGAAGGACGGCAGGCCGGCGCCGGGGGAGAGCGGCCCGGGGCGACCGCCCCGCCCGGACCCGCCGCCAAGCCCCCGATGGACAGGCGCGTGAAGGCGCTGCGCATGTTCGCCACGTCCATCACCGTGTTCACCGTCATCGGCCACTTCCTCCTGGGCTTCGAGCAGTCCCCCGTCACACCCATCGCCGCCGTGCTGTTCGGCTACGCGCTCGACCTCCTGCTGGAGACCCTGGACGCCCGCGCCGCCGGGCGCCGCCCCCAGTACGCGGGCGGGGCCGGGAAGATGGTCGACTACCTGCTGCCCACGCACATCGCGGGCCTGGCGTGCGCGATGCTCCTGTGGGGCAACGCGTCGCTGTGGCCCTACCTGTTCGCGGTGTCCATCGCCGTGAGCAGCAAATACGTCTTCCGTATCCCGGTCGGGGGCCGCAAGAGGCACTTCCTCAACCCCTCCAACCTCGGGATCGCGGTGACCCTGCTCCTCTTCCCGTGGGTCGGGATCGCGCCGCCCTACCACTTCACCAACAACGCCTTCGGCACCGTGGACTGGCTGATCCCCCTCGGGATCCTCATGGCCGGGACCATGCTCAACGTCAACCTGACCAAGCGCTGGCCCCTGATCCTCGGCTGGGTGGGGGGATTCGTCCTCCAGGCCGTCCTGCGCTGGCTCGTCCTCGACCACATGCTCGTCGCGGCGCTGGTGCCCCTGACCGGTGTGGCCTTCATCCTCTTCACCAACTACATGATCACCGATCCGGGGACGACGCCCTCGAAGCCGCGCAACCAGATGGTCTTCGGCCTGACCACGGCCGCGGTGTACGGGCTCCTCGTCAGCCTGCACGTCGTCTTCGGCCTCTTCTTCGCCCTCGTCATCACCTGTGCGCTACGCGGCCTCGTCCTGGTGTGCGCCCCCTGGTTCGCCAGGCCGGTCGCCGACGCGCCCGTGGCACCGGACGCGGTGCGCGCCGACGGCCGCTGAACCCGAACCAAGGAAAAAGAAGAAGGGAGAGACGGATGCCCGTGACACGGGAAAGTGGCCCCTCGACGGAGAGGGGGAACCTCACCGGCTACTACCGCATGTGCATGGAGGTGACGAACACCGGACGCCACCGGCTGTGCCTGCGCCTGTTCCTGGTGATCGTGCTCGCGCACTGGGCCGAGCACATCGTCCAGGCCGTCCAGATCTACGTGATGGACTGGCCGGTACCGGAGGCCCGCGGCCTCCTCGGCATGCCCTTCCCCTGGCTCGTCACCTCGGAATGGCTGCACTACGGCTACGCCCTCGTCATGCTGGTCGGCCTGCTCCTCCTGCTCCCGGGTTTCGTGGGCCGGGCGAGGGTGTGGTGGCTGGTGGCCCTGCTCATCCAGGTCTGGCACCACCTGGAGCACCTTCTGCTCCTGGTCCAGGTCATGGTCGGGACCAACATCGCCGGGGGCGATGCGCCGGTGAGCCTCGTCCAGATGCTGATCCCCCGGGTGGAACTGCACCTGCTCTACAACTCACTCGTCTTCGTGCCGATGGTCGTCGCCATGTACCTGCACGCGCGGCCCAACGAGCGGGAGCGCGAGGCGATGAACTGCCCCTGCGCCGACGAACCGGAACAGGTGCGGAGTTGAGCGCCGGTCGGCGGGGCCAGGGCGGGGCGTTCGCCGTCGTGCTGGCCCTGCTGGCCGCCCTCGTGGTCTACATGGGGGCCTCCAACATCGACCGGAGCCTGCGCGCGGCCCGTGCCGAGGGCGAGCCGGGGACGTTCACCGCCTCCCGTCTGGACTGCGTCCAGCACCCGGGGCACGAGTCGTGCACCTGTTACGGCTCCTACGTCCCGGACGCGGGGGGCGCCGAGCGCTCCGACATCTACCTCTACGGGCGCGACAGGGAGACCTGCCCCATCGGGGAACCGGCCGAGGCGATCGACATCGGGGCGGCCAGCCGGGTGTACGGGCCGGAGGGGTCCAACGAGTGGGTCATGACGGCCGGTGTGATCCTCGTGGGCCTGGTGATCGGCGGCTGGGCGCTCCGGCCGTGGTGGCCCCGGAGGAGGAGGGAGGCGAGCTGACCCGGGGCGCGGCGGACATGTCCCCGGCACTCCGGTGAGGCGCTAGAATGGTGAGCGCTTCGCCGCGTGTGGCACGCGGCGCGGCGCCGCCTTAGCTCAGTCGGTAGAGCGATTCACTCGTAATGAATAGGTCGTCGGTTCGATTCCGACAGGCGGCTCCGACACCAGGCCCGCCCGGCTCGTCCGGGCGGGCCTGGTGCGTTTCGGGGCCGCCCGCCCCTCCGGTGCTCCTTGGCGCTTCCCGACGTGCCGACCGTCGGATGTGTATCACCGGAAACGTGGGTAGACGCACGATATGAGCTTGATGTTCATGTTGTTCGCGTTATCTGGGGCCCTCCTGGTACTGGGCGGCGGCTCCTACACGCTGCGCCGGATCCTCGCCCGCATGGACGGGGCGGCCGCGGCGGTGGAGTCCCCGGTGCCCGAGCCGCCGATGGAGCCGGAGCCGGAGTCGCAGGTGGGCGGATACGTCCCCGCGTCCCAAGAGCCCGACGGGCTTCCGCCGTCCCTGTGTGCGCGGGTCCGGGACCTGGTCGCCCTGGGGCGGGGCGAGGAGGCGGTACGGATGGTGCGCGAACGGGTCGACGTCGACGAGGTCCGTGCCCGCAGGATCGTCGCCGGGCTCGGCGGCGACGGCAGGATCCTGGAGCTCTGAGGGCCGCGGTCCCGACCGCCCCGGCCGTGCCACGGGCCGGGGCGGGGCCGCCGCGTGCCGCCGGGGCCCTCTCAGGTGCGTTGCCGGTTCTGGATCCAGCCCCACACGGCGGTGGCCACGAACAGGATGGCGCCGATGACGGCGAGCCAGAACAAGCCTTCGATGACCATGCCGATGATGGACAGAATCAGCCATATCGCTAGAAGTACCAGGATGAAATAGACCATGTCGCCCTCCGAAGACGTGCGTTCGCTCAGGAGCCCTACCCGTTCTGTGTCGGCTCGCACGTGTGGGAGGCCCGGAGGGCGACTGTTCCGGCCGTGGTGCTAGGGCCAGGTGCCGTCCACCACGGTCCTGTGGTCGGGCTTGCTGCGGTCCAGCCACTCCTGGCGGCTGCGGGCGAAGGCGAGGGACCAGTCGACCTGTCGCTGGTGCAGTTCGGTCAGGCCGACCGAGGCCAGCTCCGGGTGCCGGGCGCCGATCTCCTCGGCCAGGGCCAGCGCGGCGGAGGCGTCGGCGGAAGCGGTGTGGGCGGCGGTCAGCTCCACCCCGTAGTACTCGCACATGGCGCCCAGGTTGCGCTTGCCCCTGCGGTAGGGCTCCACGCCCCGGTCGATCACCAGAGGGTCCACCACGGGCGCAGGGGGGCCGCCCAGGCGCTCCGTCAGCGACGGCAGCCCGTGCCGTCCCAGCTCGCCGGAGAGCACGCGGAGGTCGTAGGGGGCGTTGAAGACCACCAGTCCCTGACCGGCGGAGAGGTGCTCGACCAGCGCCTGGCTGATCTCCTCCAGGCACTCCGCGGCCGGGCGTCCCTCGGCTCGGGCCCGCTCCGTGCTGATCCCGTGGACGGCGACCGCGTCCGCCGGGATCTCCCGGGGGCCGGGGTCCACCAGCCAGGTGCGGGCCTTGCCCCCGCGGTCCACCAGCGCGGCCGACACCAGGAAGGCGGTGCCGGGGTCACGGGAGGAGGTCTCGGAGTCGAAGCCCAGGAGGGGGGAGGTGTGCCAGCCCAGGTGCCCGCCCCGGGCGGGAGGGGTCGGGCGCGGCTCGTGCTCGGCGCAGTAGGTGCGCCAGCGGCCGCCCTCCTTGACGACGACACCCTCGCCGACGCCGACCGCGGCCTGGCAGTCGGTGCATGTCCCGGGGTAGCGGTTGCGCATGGGTTCCTCTCGGGCCGGATGGTCGGCACTGACGTGAGCAGCGACGATTCGGGGACATCGTAGAACGGACCGGTGACAGTCCGAAGGGGAACGCGTTCGGAGACACATGTGGCCCGTGTGTGCAGGTGCCGACTTCTGGGGATGGGAAGGATATGAGTCTGGAAGAGGCATCACGCCAACTGGAAGCCGCCATCCACGACGCCCGGGTCTCCTTCGACTGCATCCTGCTGGAGGCACTGGACCGGGCGCACACGAACGCCATCACCGCGCGTGCCGCCGTGGACGCCGCGGAGTACGCCCTCCGGGTGGAACTGGAAAGGCGGCAGTCGGCCGAGGCCGAGGGAGGGACGTCCGAGCCCTCCGGGACGGTGGAGTGATCCGCAGCGTCATCGAACAAACTTTCGAATAAGGGGTATGCTGGGAGGCATGCCCGATCAGTCGCTGATGCCGGACTGGCCCGTGAGCGTCCACCCGCCCGGGTCGGACTCCTTCGAACAGACGGCCCTGGTGTGGCTGTTCGACCACGTGCCCGCCGACTACCGGTTGCACGGCGTCCTGCGGCGCCATCCCGTGGCCCTCTCCCGGTTGGCCCGCCAGTACGTCTCCTCGGCGCTGGAGGCCGCCCGGGAGGGGTACCGCACGGCGCGGATCGACCTGCGCGACCACCTGCCCACGCACGCCCTCGACCAGGTGATGAACGCCTACCTCGCCGAGGGGCGGCGCATGGCCGGGGTCCTCAGGTCGGTCGAGGCGGTCGACGCCGCCCTGCGCGCGTCCGCCGCCGAACGGGGCGGCGCGCATGAGTGAGCTTCCGCGCCCGGGTGAGCGCTCAGGCGGACACCCGGACCACCACGGCAACCTCGTCACCCGTGTTCACCAGGAAGTGGCCGCCCTGCCCGGGACCCCCGGCGGTGCCCATCACCCGAACCCGGTCCGCGGAGAGTTCCGACGCCGAGCGCATCTGCCCGTCGGGAGCCGAGGTGATCAGGTGGGCGCGGCCGCTGACCAGGTACAGCACCTCCATGCCATGGGGCCGGGCGGAGCGCGGAGCGGGGCCCGACACGAAGCTGTTGGGTTCGAGCGCCACCGCGGCCACGCGGAGCCCGCCGCCCGCGTGGCGGCGGGCGGCGCGGGGAGCGGGCCGCCAGTGTCCCCGCCGGGTCGGCCACAGGGCGGGCCCACCCAGGGCGGCGGCGGCACCGCGGGCGGCGGCGACCAGGCGTCCGACGGTCGGCAGGCGGCGTTCACCCAGGTGGGCGTAGCCGGAGCGGCGTCCGGCGTCCACCACGTCACCGATGCCCTCAGGAGAGGCGCTCGGGGCCCGGAGGGAGGGCCGGGCGGCGAGGGTCTCCGGCGCGGACAGGACGGCGGTGCTGGCGAGAGTGCGCTGAGGCATCGTGAGAGGATCCTTCACGTGTGCGCGCCCCGGGAACGGGAGCGCGCGGACGTCGTCTGGAGGGCCCCGGTGCGTCGGGGCGGCAGGGACGGCTCCACACACGCGTGCGGAGACGGAGATCACCTGCGGGATGTGCCTCGCGGCCGGATCACCCGGTGGGGTGGACGGCGCGGAGGGGCACTCGGTGAGCGGAGGCGCCTGGGAACGCCGGAGGGCTCAGTGACGACAACACGGACACGCCGCACGGGCCAGAAGGCTGGAGGCCCCGGGGGCCGTACGAGCCATGGCATCGGTGCGGGTGTGCGGATACATGGGTGCAAGGAGATCAGCAAAGTCGGGGAGGAGTCAAGCCGTGGTCCGGCGAGCCCGCGTGTCGGTTCCCCATCCCGGTGCTTTCCGGGTGTGTTGCGGGCGACGTCCCGCGATGGTGACATGTGGGACCCGAGTACGGCGTGCGGCTCCGCAGGAAAAGGCGTCCTCTCCCCAGCCGTAGTGACAGGAGCGGCCGTTATGGCATCCGCCCCCAGAAGGCGCAGTTGAACCCCGAGGCACCGGGGCTGTGGGCGCGTGTGCTGGTGCGCGCGCTCGTCATCACGGCTGCCGGGGTGATGACGCTCGGCTTCCTCGGTTCCGGGGAGGCCCTACTGGTCACGGCCCTGGCCGTGCTCACCTTCGTGCTGCTGTGGCTGCGCACCCGCGCCCAGGGGCCGACGGCTCCGGAGCCGCACCCGAAGGCCTCCCGGGACCCGGGGCGCCGCCGCCCCGACGGGTACTGAGCCTCCCCGTGTCCGGCACGACCCCCGTCCCCGGGCACGCCACGGCCCGACGGGGTCTCCCCGCCGGGCCGTCGTCACGACGGAGCCGCGTGGTCGGCGCCTACTTGCTGTCCTTGAGGTCGGAGATGTGCGAGGGGTCGCCGTGCGCACCGGCCTCCTCGGCGCGCTTGACCGAGGTCACGATCTCCTGCTCGGCCTCGTGGCGGCCGACCCAGGTGGCGCCCTCCACGGACTTGCCGGGCTCCAGGTCCTTGTACACCGTGAAGAAGTGCTCGATCTCCAGGCGCTCGAACTCGTTCACGTGGTGAATGTCACGCAGGTGTTCCTGGCGCGGGTCCGTCGCCGGGACGCAGAGCAGCTTGTCGTCGCCCCCCGCCTCGTCGCGCATACGGAACATCCCGATGGCGCGGGCCCGGATGAGGCAGCCCGGGAAGGTCGGGGCCTTGAGCAGGACGAGGGCGTCCAGGGGGTCACCGTCCTCACCGAGGGTCCCCTCGACGAACCCGTAGTCGGCGGGATAGGTCGTGGAGGTGAACAGCATGCGGTCGAGACGGATGCGGCCGGTCTCGTGGTCCACCTCGTACTTGTTGCGCTCCCCCTTGGGGATCTCGATCGTAACGTCGAATTCCATGCTGATTTCGGCTCCCAATGCGACTAATGTCGCCGTATATCTACAACGTCAGGCCGCGACACCGAAGGAAGGGCAGGTGCCCCGGGTGCGACGGGTACGAGGCGAGGCGCTCTTCGCGCTGGCCCTGCTCAACATATTCGTGCTGGTCACCGGGTTCGTCGCCCTCGACGTGATCGAGGCCCGACCGCTTCCCGCTGTGCCAAACCCGGTCACGGACGCCGAGGGCGTGGCGGCGGCGGAACCCGCGGCCTCGACTCCGGCGGACCCGGAACGGATCGCGGACGTCCTCGATGATCCCATGTCGGCTTCGGGGATCGAGGAGGGCCTCTCCGGTTTCGTCGTCGACGGTGCCACCGGCGAACCCCTCTTCGTGGAGGAACCGGACACACCCGTGACCCCGGCGTCGACCACGAAGATCATCACGGCCGTCACCGCACTGGAGGCCGTCGGTCCCGACCACGTGCTGAGCACCGAGGCCCACCTCGATCCCGAGCAGGGCCGGGTGGTACTGCGCGGCGGAGGCGACGCGACGCTGACCGCGACCGCAGACTCCGCAGCCTACCCGCGGGTAGCCACACTGGAGGAGTTGGCCGAGCGCACCGCCGACGCCCTGGCGGAGGAGGGGGTCGACACCGTCTCCCTCGGCTACGACGACTCGATGTTCACCGGGCCCACCTCACCGCCGGGCTGGAAGCCCAACTACATCCCCGAGGGGAACGCCGCCCCCGTCACCGCCCTGATGACCGACTCCGGCCGGATCTCCCCCGAGGCCCGAGGCTACGGCTCGCGTTCGACCGAGCCGTCGGTGCACGCGGCCCGTGCCTTCGCGGAACAGTTGAAGGGGGCCGGGATCGCGGTCGAGGGGGAACCCGCCCCCGCCACCGCCTCGGGAGCCCCGATCGCCTCGGTGGCATCGGCCCCGATGTCCGTGCTGGTCGAGAACATGATGCTGTCCAGCGACAACATCATGGCCGAGGCCATAGCCCGGATCGCCGCGATCGAGACCGGCCGGGAGGCCACCTTCGCGGGCGCCACCGCGACCACCCACCAGATCCTGGGGGACCTGGGCGTGGAGGGGGTGCGGCTGTCCGACAACAGCGGCCTGAGCACGGAGAACGAGATCACGCCGCGGGCGCTGGTCGAGGTGCTGCGGTTGACCGCGAGCAGCGAGCACCCCGGCCTCAGCGCCGCCCTCACCGGGCTGCCCACGGCCAACTCCACGGGCACCCTGGCCAAGGCGGGCCGCTACTCCCCGTACTCGTCCGCGCACGAGGGCGCCGGGCTGGTGCGCGGCAAGACCGGCACCCTGAACGGGGTGAGCACGCTGGCCGGAAGTGTCCACGACCAGGACGGCAACACGTACTTCTTCGCCTTCATGGCCAACCATCCGCTGGCCCAGGGTTCGCACCTGGACGCCCTCGCCGCCGCGCTCAGCCGGTGCGGCTGCTCCTGACCCGGCCCCGGTGCGCACGGGTCGGGGCGCTCTCGGGGGAATCCCGGGCGGTACCCGGAATTGCGTCCCTGATCCCCGTGCTCCCCGGCACAGCGTGGGTAGGGTGACGGTGTGACTGTGATCGACTGGGACGTAGCCGTCAACACCGGCGTTCGCCTCGTGCGCCCTGGGCCGCAGGTGGACCTGTCCGACGCACGGCAGGCCGTGGTGCAGTTGCGCGAGCTCTCCACCGTGGCGGCCGGGCACGTGCGCGAATTCACCGGAATGAACCCCCTCGAACCAGCGGGCCCCGCGGTCGTCGTGGACCGCCCCGGCTGGATCCGAGCCAACGTCGACGGGTTTCGAGTGGTCATCGAACCCGTACTCGAACAGATGGGTGCCGATCGGCCGAGCAACGGCCCGTCCGCGACCCTGACCAGCGCGGTCGGCTCCCGGATCACCGGGATGCAGCTCGGAGCGGTGCTGTCCTACCTGGCGGGGAAGGTCCTCGGCCAGTACGAGCTCTTCCTGCCACCGGATCCCGACGGCAGCCTGCCGACCGGACGTATGACCCTGGTGGCGCCCAACATCGTCAACACCGAACGCGAGATGGACGTCGACTCCCGGGACTTCCGCCTGTGGGTGTGCCTGCACGAGGAGACCCACCGCGTGCAGTTCACGGCCACGCCGTGGCTGCGCGGCTACGTCCAGGAGCTCATGCAGGAGCTGCTGCTGTCGTCGGAGATGGACGCCGCCGACCTCGTCAGCAGGCTGCGGTCCGCGGGTGAGGCCGTCGCCGACGCCGTCCGCGGCAACGGCGAGGGTAACCTCATCACCGCCATCCAGAGCCCGGAGCAGCGGGAGATCATGGACCGGGTCACCGCGGTCATGAGCCTCGCCGAGGGCCACGGCGACTTCGTCATGGACGCGGTCGGACCCGAGGTGGTGCCCACGGTCGCCACCATCCGCGCCCGCTTCCAGAAGCGCCGCGAGTCGGTCAACCCGGTCGACCGGATCATGCGCCAGCTGCTCGGCATGGACATGAAGATGCGCCAGTACGAGGAGGGGGCCGCCTTCGTCCGCGCGGTCGTGGCCGAGGTCGGTATGACCGAGTTCAACAAGGTATGGACCTCGCGCGAGACCCTGCCGACCCTGACGGAGATCCGCGACCCCACCGCCTGGGTCGACCGGGTCGTGCGCCCGGCCGCCATCACCGAGTGAGCGGTCCGCCCCCCGCCGTGGCGGCCGTGCGGTCGGCGGTGCGGCGGGCGCTGTCCGCCCTGCCCGCCGACGCCACGGCGCTGGTGGCGTGCAGCGGCGGCGCCGACTCCCTGGCCCTGGCCGGGGCGGTGGCCTTCGAGGCGCCGCGCGCGGGCCGGAGCGCCGGGGCTGTCACCGTCGACCACGGGCTCCAGGAGGGTTCGGGCGAGCACGCCGAGTCGGTGGCCAAGGTCCTGCACGGACTCGGCCTCCACCCGGTCCTGGTCCACACCGTGGAGGTCACCGGACGGGGCGGCCCCGAGGCCGCCGCCCGACGGGCCCGCTACGAGGCGCTGGACGAAGCGGTCGCCGGCCACGCCCCGGCGGTGGTCCTGCTCGGCCACACCCTCGACGACCAGGCCGAGACGGTCCTGCTGGGCCTGGCCCGGGGCTCGGGCGCCCGTTCCCTGGCGGGGATGGCCCCGCGCGCCGGCCACTACCTGCGCCCCCTGCTCGACCTGGACCGCGCCACCGTGCGCGAGGCCTGCGACCGGATGGGGCTGCGCGCCTGGGAGGACCCGCACAACCTCGACCCCCGCTTCGCCCGCTCCCGGGTGCGCCACCAGGCGCTGCCCGCCCTGGAACGGGCGCTGGGGCCCGGGATCGCCGCGGCCCTCGCCCGCACGGCCGGGATGCTGCGCGCGGACGCCGACACCCTGGACCTGCTCGCCGGTGAGCTGTACACCGAGGCGGGCGGGGAGGCGCCCGGCGCCCCGGGCGGACCGGCGCTGGCGGTGGCACCGCTGGAGGCGGCCCCCGCCTCCCTGCGCACCCGGGTGCTGCGCCGCGCCGCGCTGGCCGCTGGCTGTCCGGCCAGCGCGCTGACCGCCCGGCACGTGCACGAGCTGGACCGACTGGTCACCGAGTGGCGTGGCCAAGCTCACATCGACCTGCCCGGCGGCGTACGCGGCCGCCGGGTCGCGGACCTGATCCGGTTCGGGTGACGCGTCCGCGCACGTACGCGTGTTCCGGTCCGCGGACGCGCCGTTCCGGGAGGAGGGGCTCCGGCCCCGCGACGCCGCCGCGTTCAGCACGTTTATCCTGGTTGCCGCAAGCGGGGAACCCAGCAGCGAGGACATGAGCGTGGACGCTAAGGACATGGGACAGGACCTGGAGAAGGTCCTGGTCACCGAGGAAGAGATCAGGACGCGCCTGGAGGAGATGGGCGCGCGGATCGACGCGGACTACGCGGGCAAGGACCTGCTCATCGTCGGAGTGCTGAAGGGCGCGGTCATGGTCATGGCCGACCTCGCACGCGTGCTGCACACGCCCGTCTCCATGGACTGGATGGCCGTCTCCTCCTACGGGGCCGGAACCACCTCCTCCGGGGTGGTCCGCATCCTCAAGGACCTGGAGACCGACATCAAGGACCGTGACGTCCTGATCGTCGAGGACGTCATCGACTCCGGCCTCACCCTGTCCTGGCTGATCGGCAACCTGAGGTCGCGCGGTCCCAACTCGGTGGAGGTCTGCACCATGGTGCGCAAGCCGCTGGCCTTCGACGTCGACCTCGACGTCAAGTACATCGGCTTCGACCTGCCCAACGAGTTCATCATCGGCTACGGCCTCGACTACGCCGAGAAGTACCGCAACCTGCCGTTCATCGGCACACTCGCACCGCACGTCTACGAGAACTGACCCCCGAGTGCCGGGTGCGGCCCCGCGGGGCCGCAGGGGAACGGGCGGGGCCCGTACCGGGAACAACACGGCGGTGCGCGATCGTTGCTCCCATGACGGCCCCCGTCCGTTCCCGCGCGGTACACCCGCCCGGCGGGGCGAGGTGTACCGTCGGATATCCCGGCATATCGCGGGGAGCCACGTGTCCGTTAGGTCCTGCTTCGGAAAGTCCTCTGAGGCGGGCGGCCTGGTCAGGAGGGACGGACCCGACAGGGTTTCGCTCACATGAATCTGAAGCGCTTTTTCCGCGGCCCGTGGATATGGATCCTGGCCGTCGGCCTCATGCTCATCATCGGTTTCCGCGTGTTCGACGTCGGTGGCGGCCCCCAGCCCGAGGAGGCCGACATCTCGGAGGTCCACCAGCTCATCGAGCAGGACCAGGTGGACAACGCCGAGATCATCGACCGCGACCAGCGCATCGTGCTGACCACGGTCGACGACGAGATCTACGAGGCGTACTGGGTCGAGGGCCAGGGCCTGCAGCTGGCGGAGATGCTCCAGAGCTCCCTGGACAGCGAGAACACCGACCTCGAGTCCTACGAGGTCTCGGTCGCCACCACGCCCATCTGGACCACGGCCCTGTTCAGCCTGCTGCCGCTGATCATCATCATCGTCATCTTCTGGTTCATCTTCAGCCAGATGCAGGGCGGCGGTTCGCGTGTGATGAACTTCGGCAAGTCCAAGGCCAAGCTCATCACCAAGGACACGCCCAAGAACACCTTCACCGACGTCGCCGGAGCCGACGAGGCCATCGAGGAGCTCCACGAGATCAAGGAGTTCCTGCAGAACCCGGCCAAGTTCCAGGCGATGGGGGCCAAGATCCCCAAGGGCGTGCTCCTGATGGGCCCGCCCGGTACGGGTAAGACCCTGCTGGCCCGCGCCGTCGCCGGCGAGGCCGAGGTCCCGTTCTACTCCATCTCCGGCTCGGACTTCGTCGAGATGTTCGTCGGCGTCGGCGCCTCCCGTGTGCGCGACCTGTTCGAGCAGGCCAAGGCCAACGCGCCCGCGATCATCTTCATCGACGAGATCGACGCCGTCGGCCGCCACCGCGGCGCCGGTATGGGCGGCGGGCACGACGAGCGCGAGCAGACCCTCAACCAGATGCTGGTCGAGATGGACGGCTTCGACGTCAAGGGCGGCGTCATCCTCATCGCCGCCACCAACCGGCCCGACATCCTCGACCCGGCGCTGCTGCGCCCCGGCCGCTTCGACCGGCAGATCGTCGTGGACCGCCCCGACATGGACGGCCGCCGCGACATCCTCAAGGTCCACGCCAAGGGCAAGCCCATGGCCGACGACGTCGACTTCAACGTCATCGCCCGTCAGACCGCCGGGATGACCGGTGCCGACCTCGCCAACGTCATCAACGAGGGCGCGCTCCTGTCCGCCCGCGCCGACAACAAGGTCATCACCCACGCCGTCCTGGAGGAGGCCATCGAGCGGGTCATGGCCGGCCCCGAGCGCAAGACCCGTGTGATGTCCGACCAGGAGAAGAAGGTCATCGCCTACCACGAGGGCGGCCACGCCCTGGTGGGCCACGCGCTGCCCAACTCCGACCCGGTGCACAAGATCACCATCCTGCCGCGCGGCCGCGCCCTCGGCTACACGATGTCGGTGCCGACCGAGGACAAGTTCCTCACGTCCCGCTCGCAGATGATGGACCAGCTCGCCATGATGCTCGGCGGCCGTGCCGCGGAGGAGCTCGTCTTCCACGAGCCCACCACCGGTGCGGGCAACGACATCGACAAGGCCACCGCGCTGGCCCGCAACATGGTCACCGAGTACGGCATGAGCGAGCGCCTGGGCGCCCGCAAGTTCGGTTCCTCCAACACCGAGCCGTTCCTGGGCCGGGAGATGTCGCACGCCCGCGAGTACTCCGAGGAGATCGCCTCCATCATCGACGAGGAGGTGCGCCGCCTCATCGAGTCCGCGCACGACGAGGCCTACGAGGTCCTCGTCGAGTACCGGAACGTCCTGGACAACCTGGTCGTGGCTCTGCTGGAGAAGGAGACCCTGAGCAAGAGCCAGGTGCTGGAGATCTTCGAGCCCGTGCGCAAGCGCCCGAACCGGGGCTCCTACACCGGCTACGGCAAGCGCCAGCCCTCCGAGCGGCCGCCGGTGCGGTCGAAGAAGGAGCTGGCCAGGCTCAACGGCGCCGAGTTCCCGTCCTCCGCCACCAGCGGACAGCTGCCCGGACCGTCCTCCAGCGCCGAGGGAGGCGAGTCTTGAGCAGCGAGGACGGACAGCTACTGCCCAGACCCGTGGACCGGCCGCGCATCGAACGGGCCGTCCGCGAGATCCTGATCGCCATCGGCGAGGATCCCGACCGCAACGGCCTGGTCAAGACCCCCGAGCGGGTCGCCAGGGCCTACGAGGAGCAGTTCGCGGGACTGGGCCAAAAGCCCGGTGACGTGCTCACCACGGTGTTCGAGGCGGACCACGAGGAGATGGTCCTGGTCAAGGACATCGAGCTCTACTCCACGTGCGAGCACCACCTGGTGCCGTTCTACGGGGTGGCGCACGTGGGCTACATCCCCGGCGCCGACGGGCGCATCACCGGCCTGAGCAAGCTCGCCCGACTGGTGGACGTGTACGCGCGCCGACCGCAGGTGCAGGAGCGGCTCACCGGGCAGGTGTCCGACGCGATCATGGACCACCTCCAGCCGCGCGGCGTGATCGTCGTGGTCGAGGCCGAACACCTGTGCATGACCATGCGCGGGGTGCGCAAGCCCGGTGCCAAGACCGTCACCTCCGCGGTGCGGGGGATCTTCCGCAGCAGCGACCGGACCCGTTCCGAGGCGATGAGCCTGATCCTGGACCGCCGGTAGGGGACGCCGACGGGGCGGCGCGGGCGTGCAGGGGGCCCAGCCAGGCACCCGTGGGGCTGACCGTTGCGGCCGGCCCCTGAGGAGGGGGCCGGCGGCTGTGGCTCGCCGCTGGACGCCCCACCCCTCTCCGGCCCGGGCGGCCGCCGGAGAACCCCGCTCCCCTCACCCCCTGGGGCGGGCCGTCCGCTCGGGCGCACACGGTGCGGGAAGGGGAGGGGGACAGCGCTCCCCGCCCCTCGGCGTACGCGTAGGGTGATCCTCATGGGGCCGAAACACACACTTCCAGGCCTGCCCGACCTCGGGCGGTGCCTGGTCATGGGGGTCGTCAACGTCACCCCCGACTCCTTCTCCGACGGTGGCGCCTGGTTCGACCCCGACAGGGCGGTCGAACACGGGGTGAGCCTGGTCGAGGAGGGCGCCGACATCATCGACGTGGGCGGTGAGTCCACCCGTCCCGGAGCTCAGCGCGTCTCCGCCGAGGAGGAGCTACGCCGGGTCGGACCCGTCGTGCGCGAACTCGCGGCGCGCGGTGCCACCGTCAGTGTGGACACCATGCGCGCCGAGGTGGCGGAGAGGGCCGTGGAGGCCGGGGCCGTCCTCGTCAACGACGTCAGCGGCGGGATGGCCGACCCCGCCATGGCACGACTCGTGGCTTCTTCCGGCGTTGCCTACGTGTTGATGCACTGGCGTGGGCATAGTCATGACATGCAGAGCCGTGCCGTGTACACGGATGTCGTCCAGGAGGTCCTCGATGAGCTCCGCGACCGTATGGAGGCCATGATCAGCGCAGGTGTCGACCCCGGCCAGATCGTTCTGGACCCCGGGCTGGGATTCTCCAAGCGCCCCGAGCAGGCCCACAACTGGGCACTCCTCCACCACCTCGAACGCTTCCACGAACTCGGCCGCCCGGTGCTGGTGGCCGGGTCGCGCAAGCGTTTCCTGAGTCGTCTACTCGGTGACCCCGAGGGCGAGGACCGCCCGTTCACCGGGTGCGACGCGGCCACCGCGGCCGTCACCACCCTGGCCGCCGACCGGGGGGCGTGGGCCGTGAGGGTCCACGACGTGCGTCCCAACGCCGACGCCGTGCGTGTGGCCGCGGCCTGGGACGACGGGGGAGCGAGCCTGGACGAGGGACGTGCCGAGCCGATGGACCGGAGCGGCCTGTGAAGTCCCGCCAGGAGGTCATGGAGCGCGTGGCGGAGTCCAACGCGCAGTTCTACAGCGCCATCGAGAACGGCGACATCGACCTGATGCGCAGCGTGTGGGCGGAGGAGCACGAGGCACCCGACCTGGTGTGCGTGAACCCCGGCTGGCCGCTTCTGCGCGGGCGCACCGAGATCATGCGCGCCTGGTCGCTGATCATGGCCAACGTCACCTACATCCAGTACGTGCTCACCGAGACCCACATCGGGGTCGGCGGCGACATCGCCATGGTGACGTGCGAGGAGAACGTGCTGACCGCGGAGGAGGACAGCCCCGGCTTCGTCGCGGGCGGACAGGTGGTGACCACCAACCTGTTCGTGGACACCGACCAGGGGTGGCGGCTGTGGTCGCACCACGCCTCGCCGGTGCTGATGGAGGAGGACGACGAGGGAGAGGCCGAGGATGCGTGACCGCGTGGCGCTCCGCGGGCTCCGGGCCTGCGGCCACCACGGCGTGTTCGACTTCGAGCGCAGGGAGGGCCAGGACTTCGTCGTCGACGCGGTGCTCCACCTGGACACCGTCCCGGCAGCGGCCTCCGACGACGTGGGCGACACCGTGCACTACGGTCTGCTCGCCGACCGGCTGGCCGCGATCGTGGCGGGGGAGCCGGTCAACCTGATCGAGACCCTCGCCGAGCGGCTGGCCGCGGAGTGCCTGGCCGAGCCCCTGGTCGAACGGGCGGAGGTGACGGTGCACAAGCCGTCGGCGCCCATCGGACACGAGTTCGCGGACGTGTCGGTCACCGTCACCCGGGACCGGTCGGAGCCCCGGGGAGGCGGAACGCGGACCCGGCGGGAACCCGGCGACCTCGGTGACCCCAGGGACCCCGGGGGGCCGGGGGACCCCCCGGGGCCGGAACCCGGGGGCCGGGGCGAACGGCGGGTGCGGACGTGACCCGTGCCGTGCTCTCCCTGGGGTCGAACCTCGGGGACCGGATGGCGGCCCTCCAGAGTGCGGTGGACACGCTGCTGGGCGGCGCGGACGCGCCGGTCCCGGTGGCGGTGTCCCCCGTCTACGAGACCGCGCCCGTGGGCGGACCCGAGCAGGGTGCCTTCCTCAACGCGGTCCTCGTCGTGGACACCGACGGCGGACCCCGGGCCCTGCTGGAGCGGGCCCGGGCCGCCGAGCGGGCCCTCGACCGGGTCCGGGAGGTCCGGTGGGGGCCGCGCACGCTGGACGTGGACGTCATCGCGTTCGGGGAGGTGCGCGACGACGACCCGGAGCTGACCCTGCCGCACCCGCGCGCGCACCTGCGGGCGTTCGTGCTCCGGCCGTGGCTGGACACCGATCCGGGCGCGGAACTGCCCGGCCGCGGCCCGGCCGCCGACCTGCTGGCGGCGGTGACGGCGGAGGACGGCGGGGGTGAGCAGCGGTTGCGTCGGCGCGCGGACCTGCGGCTGCGACTGCCGGGCGAGGAGAACGGGCGCTGATGCCGGAGGACGACGAGCGGAGGATGCACCTCACCGGGTGGCGGGTCCCCGCGCTGCTGGCGGTGGCCGGCGGTCTCCTGGGGGTACTGCTCACCAACTCCCTGTCGGGACTGCCGCCGCTGCCGTGGTCGGCGATCCCGACCCTGCTGCTGCTCGCGCTGGCGGAGGGCTACACGGCGGGGCGGACCCGGCGGCGTATCCGGCGGGACCCGGGCACCGAGCCGATACAGCCGCTCAGCGCCGCCCGGCTGGTCGCCCTGGCCAAGGCCAGCGCGCTGTTCGCCTCGCTGATGATGGGCTTCTTCGCGGGGATGGCGCTGTCGGTGTCGGACACGCTGGTGCTGCCCACCCACTGGAGGGTCTTCCTCACCGCGCTGGGTACGGCGCTGTCGGCGGGGCTGCTGCTCGCCGCGGCCCTCTACCTGGAGTACGCCTGCCGGATCCCCGACGACGAGGACGGCGACGACCCACCCGGCGTCACCTAGTTCCCCGCCGTCCTCCCCGGTTCCGTCGACTCCACCGGTGTCGTGACCGCGGGGCGCCGGAAAGGAGCGGGAAAGCAATCTTTCGTCCGACTTCGGCTCCACGCCGAGCCGCTCCGCCGAACGCTTGCCCGCGGATGGTTGACTGGCTCCGTGGAGACCAGTGACCCGACACCGTCGCCGAGTCCCGCCCCACAGGAGGGGCGGGACCAGTCGGACGGGCGGACCCTGCCAGAGGGGCGGACGCGGCCGCTCGACGCCGCGTTCGCACCGCCCGCGAACACCTCCTGGAGCCGTGTCGCGCCCGCCCTGGCCTGGTACCGCAGGATCGTGGTGGGCGCCCTGTGCCTGGTCTCCGGCGGAGTGGGAGCTCCTCTGCTGTTCTTGTGGACCTCCTGGCCCCTGACCGCCGTCTGGACGGGGCTCGTCCTGCTGGCCTTCGTCGTGGGCTGGGTCCTGTCCGGGCTCTTCCGCCGGTCGTGGGGATATGCGGAGGCCGAGGAGGAGCTCTACCTCGCCTACGGGGTGTTCGTCCGGCAGCTCGTGGTCATCCCCTACGGCCGCATGCAGGTCGTGGACGTCACCGCCGACCTCCTCGAACAGGCTCTGGGGATCGCCACCGTGCGGGTGCGCACCGCCGCCAGCACCGCCGACACCCGGGTGGTGGGACTTCCGCTGACCGAGGCCGTCCAGATGCGTGACCGGCTCGCGGCGCGCAGCGAGAGCTTCTCGACGGGGTTGTAAGTGCACGGACCAGCTCACCCGCCACAGGAACCCCACGGACAACCGTGGCCCGGACACCCGCGCCAACCCGGCCCACCACCGGGCGGCCATGGCGCACAGCAGCTGCCGACGGGAGCCCCCTCGGCGCCTACGGGACCCCCGGGGCCGCCAGGGTTTCCGGGACCGCCTCCGCGGGCGCCCACGCTCCTGCCCCCGTCCGTCGGGTGGCGGCCGCCGCCCGTCTCGCACCCCCGGCGCGAGGACGACGTCACCACGGGTGTGTACCGACCCCACTGGATGATCATCCCATTCCAGGTCACGGCGGTGACCCTGGTGTTCGTGGCGCTGATCGGCCCGATCCTCAACACCTTCGGCATCGGCTGGGTGGTGATGATGACGGTGGCCGTCGCCTTCGGCACCCTCGCCTACGCCCTGCCCGCCTGGTGGTACGGCACCTTCGGCCTGCGCGAGGACCACCTGGTGGTCCACAGCGGTCTCGTCATGCGCAGCTCGCGCGAGGTCCCGCTCAGCCGTCTGCAGGCGGTGGACGTGGTCCGGCCCCTGCTCATGCAGGTGTTCGGCATGGCCGAGCTCCACATCGAGATGGCGGGCGGCGACGGGAGCGACATCCGGTTGCGCTGCCTGCCCCGGAACCTGGCCGAACGTATGCGGGTGGCCGTCCTCGCGCACGCCGCCGGGCTCCCCGGGCGCTCGCCCGAGGCCCCGGAGTGGCCGTTCTACCGGCTGCCGTTCCTGCTGCTGCTCGGAGCGCTCACCTTCCGCGTGCCGGTCCTGCTGTCCTTCATCCTGTTGCTCATGCTCGCCACGGCCGGCGCGGTCTTCACCGAGTACGGCGTGATCGGCGCGGTCCTGCCGCTCACGCTGGGGCTGCTGCGCTACTTCTGGGGCCCGCTGGCCCGCTACACCGACTACTACGCCTCCCTGTCCTCCGACGGCCTGCGGCTGCGCTACGGCATGTTCCAGCGGCGCATGCAGACGGTCCCGCCGGGTCGTGTGCAGGCCGTGCGCGTGGTCGAGCCCCTGCTCTGGCGCGCCCTGGGCGTGGCACGTGTCGAGGCGAACGTCGCGGGGTACGCGGGCGCCCGCCAGGGCGAATCGGCCACGCTGCTGCCCGTCGCGCCGCGCCGCAGGGCCTTCGCGCTGGTCAACGAGCTCTTCCCGGAGAGCGAGGCGGCGTATGTGCCGCTGGTGCCCAACCACAGCCCGGTGCCGAGCATGGTGGGCGTGGACGAGCGCCTGTTCGTCAGCACCCGCGGCCTGTTCTGCCTGGTGACGGAGATCGTGCCGGTGGAGCGTGTGCAGGCCGTACGCCTGGTGGCGGGGCCGCTGTCCCGTTTCACCGGCCGGATGGCGGTGGACGTGGACACGCCTCCGGGGCCGGTACGCGCGAAGGCGTCCGGTCGTGAGGCGGAGGAGGCGCGCCGCTTCCTGGACGCGCTGGTGGAGTACGGGCGCCGGGCCCGGGTGCCCTCCGCGGGTACCGAGCGCTGGGCGACCCGGTCGACCCTGACCCGGCGGCCCGGGGCTGCTGAACCCGCCTCCGACCCGTCCGAGACCCGCCCGGGGGAGCCACGGCGGCCGCGGTTCGCGGAGGCGGGGTTCCCGGACGCCGAACACGGGGGTCCGGAACCGGGGGAGTCGGAAACCGGGAGGACCGACACATTCGACACTCCCGCCGAGGGCCGGGCGAGGGGCCGGGGAGACACCCCCGGACGCTGATGTGCCATGTGTCACATCGGGGGGTCGAAGTGCTTCCAGTTATGGCTCACATGTCGGACATGGATGCGCACTGAAGGTGATACCGCCAGCTCATGGGTGCGAAGCGTTGCCGCATTCTGGTCACGCGGAACGGTTGAGTATGGCTAAATGGTGGCCGAACACGAGGAGTGTTCACTGTCATACACATCGTCAACGTTATCGACCGGTTGGCACCCCCCGCCAACAGGTCCGACGGGAGAAACACATGCTGAAGAAGACCTTCGCCGCCAGTGCCATCGTCGCCGCCGCCGCGGGCGTCCTGTTCACCGGTACTCCGGCCATGGCCGACAGCAACGTCTTCACCTCCGGCAACGGCTCGATCCTCGGTGGTAACCAGCTCGTCGCCAACCTGGACGTTCCGGTCAACGTCTGCGGCAACGCCATCGCCGTCCTCGGCGTCGCCGGGGCCAACTGCGTCGACTCCGGCGCCACCGTCAAGCACTAGCGGAGGCGGTACCGACCGCTCCGGCGGGGCCGGGCGGCGGGAGCCGGCCGGAGACGCCCCGGTCGAACCGCACCACCCGGAAGCCGCGAGTTCCACGCGCGAGGCGCCATTCCGTGACGACGGGGTGGCGCCTCCGCCGTGTCGGGGCGGGCGGCGGTCCCCCCGACCGGACACAGAAGGAGACGCGCAGTGCTCAAGAAGACGCTCGCCACCGGTGCCGTGATCCTCGCCTCCGCCGGGGTCCTCCTCGCCGCCGCGCCGGCGGCGGCGAACGTCGGCACCTGGACCTCCGACCACGGATCCGACCTCAGCGACAACCTGGCCTACATCAACGGCGTCCAGAACGAGAACACGGGCTGCGGCAACTCCAACGCCGTCCTGGGCAAGTCCCTCGCCTCCTGTTTCAACTCCGGGGTGATCATCCAGAACTAGGGCGTCCTCCGGACTTCGCCCCGGGCGGGGGCGGCCGAGGAGGCCGGAACCTGGGGGGCGGACACACCGTGTCCGTCCCCACGCGCGTGTCCGGGGGCGGGGCGGCGGGGCACCGGTCGGGGAGGGCTATCGTGTGCTCAGGCGTCACGTCAAGGCAGGATTCGGACGCACCAGAGGCACCGCACCACGAGGGGGCACGTACATGGAGACGACGCAGGGACGCCCTGCCCGTCTACGGGTCGGAGTCATCGGCCCCGGCCGGGTCGGTTCCGTCCTCGGCCGGGCCCTCGGCCGGGCCGGGCACAAGGTCGTCGCCGCCTCCGCGGTCTCCGAGTCCTCCAGGGAACGCGTCACCGACCGCCTGCCCACCGCACGCGTCCTCGAACCGGCCCAGGTCGCCGAGGCCAGCGACCTCGTCCTGATCACCGTCCCCGACGACGCCCTGCCCGACCTCGTGGAGGGCCTCGCCTCCACCGGAACCGATCTGCGCGGCAAGATCGTCGTCCACGCCAGCGGCGCCCACGGCTACGGTGTCCTCGCCCCGGCCACCGTCATCGGAGCCCTTCCGCTCGCGCTCCACCCCGCCATGACCTTCACCGGCCGCGACGAGGACGTCGACCGTCTGGCCAGCTGTGCCTTCGGCGTCACCGCACCCGAGCAGCTGCGCCCCATCGCCGAGGCCCTCGTCGTCGAGATGGGCGCCGAACCCGTGTGGATCCCCGAGGACAAGCGCACGCTCTACCACGCGGCCCTCGCCGGAGGCGCCAACCACCTGGTCACCCTGGTCGCCGACAGTGCCTCCCTGCTCGCCTCCGCCGGGGTCCCCGAACCCGGCCGCGTGCTCGCCCCCATGCTCAGCGCCGCGCTGGACAACGCCCTGCGCCTGGGTATCCACGGCCTGAGCGGGCCCGTCCTGCGCGGTGACGCCGGGACCGTGGCCGGACACATCGAGCAGTTGCGCGAGAACGCGCCCGAGAGCGTGGCCAGCTACGTCGAACTCGCCCGGCTCACCGCCGACCGCGCCATCAACGCCGGGATGCTCAAACCCGAGGACGCCGCACGCCTGCTCGACGTCCTCCGCCGCTGAGGCCCGTCCACGGCGTACCCGGCCGCCGCCCGCGCCCAGAACACCACCACGGGAAACCACCGATGACCGAACCCGCACCGCAGCCCGCGCCCACCGGCGGCCCCCACGTCACGCACACGCCCGACGAACTGCGCGGAGCCCTCGCCGACGCCGGACGCGTCGCCCTCGTCCCCACCATGGGCGCCCTGCACGGGGGCCACCGCAGCCTCATGCGGCTGGCGCGGGAGCGGGCCGACACCGTGGTCGTCAGCATCTTCGTCAACCCGCTCCAGTTCGGCCCCGGCGAGGACCTCGACCGCTATCCGCGTGACCTGCCCGGCGACACCGGGCTGTGCGCCGAGGAGGGCGTGGACGTCGTCTTCGCCCCCACCGCCGAGACCATGTACCCCCTCCCGCAGATGATCACCGTCGACGCCGGCGCCATGGGCGAGCGGCTCGAAGGCGCCTCCCGTCCCGGACACTTCACCGGGGTCCTCACCGTGGTCGCCAAACTGTTCGACCTGGTCCGCCCGGACTCCGCCGTCTTCGGGGCGAAGGACGCCCAGCAGATCGCCCTCGTCCGCCGCATGGTCGCCGATCTCAACATGCCCGTGGAGATCGTCGGCGCGCCCACCCTGCGCGACCCCGACGGCCTGGCCTCATCGAGCCGCAACGTCTACCTCTCCGGCGCCGAGCGGGCCAGCGCCCTGTCCCTGTCCCGTGCCCTGACGGCGGGCCGCAGCGCCGCGGCCGACGGCCCCGACGCCGTCCGCGCCGCCGCGCGGAACGTCCTGGACGAGGCCGCCGGGGCCGAGCCGCCCGTCGAGCTCGACTACCTCGCCCTGGTCGACCCCGCCACCTTCGCCGACGCCCCCGCGGACCACGAGGGTGAGGCCGTCCTCGCCGTCGCCGCCCGTGTGGGCACGACCCGACTCATCGACAACGTGTCGGTGACCCTGTAGCCGTGCCCGGTCCCCGACGCGCCCGGCTCACGACGCGGCCGCGTCGCGCACCTGCGGCGCCCCGGAAAAGAGAACCCAGATGAGCACACCCACCCAGACACGGCTCGACGCACCCGGACCCGGGTGGACCGTCGAGGCCGACGTCGCGGTCGTCGGCTCGGGCATCGCGGGCCTGAGCACCGCGCTGCGCTATGTCCAGCGCACCGAGCGCGGCCGTGTCGTGCTCGTCACCAAGGACCGGTTGTCCACCGGCTCCACCGCCTACGCCCAGGGCGGGATCGCCGCCGCCATGGCCCCCGAGGACGGGCCCGTCGCCCACATGGTCGACACCCACCTGGCCGGGGCGGGCCTGTCCGACCCCCACGCCGTCAACGTCCTGGCCACCGAGGGACCCGACGCCCTGCGCTGGCTCATCGACCTGGGCGCCGAGTTCGACCGCACCGACGACGGCGGCCTCGCGCTCACCCGCGAGGGCGGCCACCGCGCCGACCGCGTCGCGCACGCGGGCGGCGACGCCACCGGCGCCGAGATCCAGCGTGCCCTCGTCGCCGCCGTCCTCGCGGAGGAGCGCATCGAGGCCATCGAGCACGCGGTCGCCCTGGACACCCTGCACGACCCCGGCACCGGAGCCGTCAGCGGCGCCACCCTGCACGTCATGGGCGAGGGCGCGCGCGACGGCGTCGGCGCCGTCCTCACCTCCGCCGTGGTCCTGGCCACCGGGGGCATGGGGCAGATCTTCGCCGCCACCACCAACCCGCCCGTGTCCACCGGTGACGGCCTCGCCCTGGCAGCCCGTGCCGGGGCGCGCCTGCGCGACCTGGAGTTCATCCAGTTCCACCCCACCGTGCTCTGGCTCGGCCCCGAGGCGCGCGGCCGCCAGCCCCTCGTCTCCGAGGCCCTGCGCGGCGAGGGCGCCTACCTCGTGGACGCCGAAGGCGACCGCGTCATGGAGGGCGTCCACGAACTGGCCGACCTGGCCCCGCGCGACGTGGTGGCTCGCACCATCGCCCGCACCATGGCCGAGCAGGGGGTCGACCACGTCTACCTGGAGACCCGTCACTTCGGCCGGGCCACCTGGGAGAGGCGCTTCCCGACCATCCTCGCCTCCTGCCGCGAGCACGGCGTCGACCCGCTCGCCCGGCCCATCCCCGTAGCCCCCGCCGCCCACTACGCCTCCGGCGGCGCCGAGGTCGACATCGACGGCCGTACCTCGGTCCCCGGCCTGTGGGCCGTCGGCGAGGTCGCCCGCACCGGGGTGCACGGCGCCAACCGGCTCGCCTCCAACTCCCTGCTGGAGGGACTGGTCTACGCGGACCGGATCGCCGCGCGCCTGGCCGAGGCGGCCCCGCCCCGGCCCGCGCGCGGCGTCGCCTCCGGGACCGTCACACCGCTCGCGGACCCCGCCGTCACCGTCCGGGTGCGTACCCTGATGTCACGCCACGCCGGGGTACTGCGCACCGGTGAGGGGCTGGCCGAGCTGACCGCCGAACTCGACGCCCTCGCCCACCCGGCCTCCCCCGTTCCCCCCGACGTGGCCGCCTGGGAGACCGCCAACCTGCTCACCGTGGCCCGGCTCGTGGCCGCCGCCGCACTGCACAGGACCGAGAGCAGGGGCTCCCACCAGCGCGCCGACCACCCCGAGCCCCGGCCCGGATCCCGGATCCGGCCCGTCGTCGTCCGACTGGAAGGGAACACCGCCGTGACCACCGACGAGGACTGGACACCCTCCCTGCCGCCCGCGCTCGTCGCGGAGCTGGACGCCATCGCCTTTCCGCTCGCCGGTTCGGGCGCGGGGGCGGATCCGGACTCCCGCGCCGAGTTCACCCTTCCGTACACCGCGCCCTCCGCGTCCCACGTGGACCTGGTCCGCCGAGCCCTGTCCGAGGACCTCACCGCCGGTCCGGGCATCGACGTCACCACCGTCGCCACGATCCCCGCCGACCAGGTGCGCACCGCGCACGTGGTGGCCCGTGCGGACGGTACCGTCAGCGGTCTCCCGTTCGCCGAGCTCGTGTTCTGGCTGGTCTGCGACGGCGCCCTGGAGACGCACCGGACCGTGGAGGACGGCGCCGCGGTCAAGCGCGGCGACGTGCTGATGACCGTCAACGCCCGCACCCGCGACCTGCTCACCGCGGAGCGGACCGCTCTGAACTTCCTCACCCACATGTCCGGAATCGCCACCGCCACCCGCGCCTGGGTGGACGCCGTGACCGGGACCGGCGCCCGGATCCGCGACAGCCGCAAGACCCGGCCCGGGTTGCGCGCCCTGGAGAAGTACGCGGTGCGCTGCGGTGGCGGGGCCAACCACCGCTACGGCCTCAGCGACGCCGGACTGGTCAAGGACAACCACGTGGTCGCCGCCGGGGGCGTCGGCGAGGCGGTCCGCGCCGTCCGCGCGCGCTTCCCCGACCTGCCCCTGGAGGTCGAGGTGGACCGGACCGACCAGATCGAGGACGCCATCGCCGCCGGCGCCGAGGAGATCCTGCTCGACAACTTCACCGTCGAGCGCCTCCGTGAGGCGGTCGCGCTGGTCGCGGGCCGTGCACGGCTGGAGTCCTCCGGCGGACTGACCCTGGACGTGGCGGGCGAGGTGGCCCGCACCGGGGTCGACTACCTGGCGGTCGGCGCACTCACCCACTCCAGTCCGGCACTGGATATCGCACTCGACCTGTTGTGAATGCCCCGGTTGGTGGAAGATTCCCTGAGAACACACCACTTCGACCACGGATGAGGCCCCCAGCATGCTGCTCGCGATCGACGTCGGTAACTCCGAGACGGTGTTCGGTCTCTTCGAATCCGACGATCTTCTCGAACACTGGAGGGTGGGAACCGACACGCGCCGGACCGCGGACGAGTGGTCCGTGGTGCTGAGGGGCCTCGTCGAGGGCAGCAGCCTGGACGGACCGGGCGAGATCGACGGGATCGCCATGTGCTGCTCGGTGCCGTCGGTACAGCACGAGATGCGTGACATGTTCCGCCGCCACTTCGGGGACATCCCCGCCGTGATCGTCGAACCCGGCGTCAAGACCGGTGTGCCGATCCGGATGGACAACCCCAAGGAGGTGGGCAGTGACCGGATCGTCAACGCGCTGGCCGCCACCCACCTCTACGGCGGCCCGGCGGTGGTGGTGGACTTCGGCACCGCGACGACCTTCGACGCCATCAGCGCCAAGGGGGAGTACGTGGGCGGCGCCATCGCCCCGGGTATCGACATCTCCGTGGACGCCCTGTCCCGGCGCGGCGCCCAACTGCACATGGTGGAGATCGTCAAGCCGCGTTCGGCCATCGCCAAGAACACCACCGAGGCGCTGCGCTCGGGCATCGTGTTCGGCTTCGCGGGCCAGGTGGACGGGATCGTGGACCGCATGGTCGCCGAGCTCACCGACTCACCCGACGACGTGACGGTGGTCGCCACGGGAGGGCTCGCCTCCACGGTCGTCGGCGAGTGCGAGACCGTCGACCTGCACGAGCCGTGGCTGACCCTCATCGGCCTGCGACTGGTCTTCGCGCGCAACGTCGGCTGACCCGGACGACCGGATCCGGGGCGGGGGAGTCCCCGCCCCGGATCCGGGCTCAGCCGGACGTGGTGGATTCGGACGCCTCCGACGGGGCGTGGCCGGCCCGGAACAGGTCCGGCTCGATGTAGACCAGCGTGGCGATGGGCACCGCCGCGCGGATACGGTCCTCGGCCTCGTTGATCGCCCGCGTCACGCGGCCCGCGTCGTTGTGGGCGTCCACGGCGACCTTGGCGGCCACCAGCAGCTCCTCGGGGCCCACATGCATGGTGCGCATGTGGATCAGGCCGTCCACGTCCTCGACCGACTCGATGGCCCGGCGGATCGCCTGGACGTTCTCGCTGGTCGCGGACTCGCCGATCAGCAGGCTCTTGACCTCGATGGCCAGCACGATCGCGATGACCACCAGCAGGACGCCGATGGCGGCGGTGCCCAGGCCGTCCCACACGCCGTTGCCGGTGATCAGGGTCAGGCCGACGCCGAGCAGGGCGAACACCAGGCCGACCAGCGCGCCCGCGTCCTCCAACAGGATGACGGGCAGCTCCGGGGACTTGGAGCGGCGGATGAACTGCACCCAGCTCGCGTTGCCGCGGACCGCGTTGGACTCCTTGATCGCGGTGCGCATGGCGGCCGACTCCAGCGCGATCGCGACCAGCAGCACGGCCACGGGCACCCACTGCCAGCTCGTGATGGGCTCGGGGTGGGAGAGCTTGTGCCAGGCCTCGTAGAGGGCGAACAGGCCGCCGATGCTGAACAGCACGATCGCCACCATGAACGAGTACACGTAACGCTCGCGGCCGTACCCGAAGGGGTGTTCCTCGGTGGCGCCCCTGCGGGCCCGCTTGCCGCCGATGAGCAGCAGGGCCTGGTTGCCGGAGTCGGCGACCGAGTGGATGGACTCGGCCAGCATCGACGACGAGCCGGTCAGGGCGTAGGCCACGAACTTCGTCGCGGCGATTCCCAGATTCGCGCACAGGGCCGTGACGACGGCCTTCGTGCTTCCCTCAACACTCACCAGTGGTCCATCTCTCGGTAGGTACTGCGTCCTGGTCGGAAAACGCCGTCCGGGGGCGTACATGGCGCATACGTGCCCTGTTGGGCAGCGCAATCCTAGTGACAGCTCTCACCCCGGACCGATCCCGAGCCCCCCGACTCCGGTTTCCCCGCGGTGCCGGGTGGGGCCGGTGAACCGGTCGGCCGGGCACCGGGACGCCGGTAGGATCGTGCGCGTGAACCACGCGCACGACGACACCTACGACGACCTGCCCGAACAGATGCGGGTCCGGCGACAGAAGCTGGACCGGCTGCGGGAGGAGGGCACCGACCCCTTCCCCGTGACCTTTCCGCGGACGACGTCGATCGGAGCCGTGCGAGACAAACACCAGGGACTGGAACCGGACACCCACACGGGTGTGGAGGTCTCCGTCGCCGGCCGCGTCATGCTCTACCGCACCGGCGGCAAGCTGTGCTTCGCGACGCTGCGCGACGAGACCGGCGACGTCCAGATCATGCTCTCCCTGGACCAGGTCGGCAAGGAGCGCCTGGACGCCTGGAAGGCCGACGTCGACCTCGGCGACCACGTGGGCGTGGAGGGCGAGGTCATCACCTCCCGCCGCGGTGAGCTGTCGATCCTGGTGCGCGGCTGGACTCTCACGGCCAAGTGCCTGCGTCCGCTGCCGGAGAAGCACAAGGGCCTGACCGACCCCGAGGCGCGGGTGCGCCAGCGCTACGTCGACCTCATCGTCAACCCCGAGTCCCAGCAGATGGTGCGCCGCCGGTCGGCCGCCATCCGGGCGATCCGGGAGGGGCTCAACTCCCGCGACTTCGTCGAGGTCGAGACGCCCATGCTGATGCGGGTGCACGGTGGCGCCACGGCGCGCCCGTTCGTCACCCACATCAACGCCTACGACATGGACCTGTACCTGCGTATCGCTCCGGAGCTGTCGCTCAAGCGGCTGGTGGTGGGCGGCCTGGAGAAGGTCTTCGAGATCAACCGGAACTTCCGCAACGAGGGCGCGGACTCCACGCACAACCCCGAGTTCACGATGCTGGAGTTCTACCAGGCCTACGCCGACTACAACGTCATGGCCGACGTCACCAGGAAGCTCGTCCAGGAGGCGGCGCGTGCCGTGTTCGGCTCCACGGTGATCGAGAGGGACGGCCGGACCTACGACCTGGGCGGGGAGTGGCCGCAGGTCACCCTGTACGGCGCGGTCTCCGAGGCGCTGGACGTCGAGGTCGGCCCGCGGACCCCGATCGAGGAGGTCCGCCGCCTGGCCGACACGCGGGGCGTCGAGTACAGCCCCGACTGGGGCCAGGGCAAGCTCGTCGAGCACCTCTTCGAGGAGCTGGTGGAGCACACGCTCGTCCAGCCCACCTTCGTGCGGGACTTCCCGGTGGAGACGAGCCCGCTCACCCGCCAGCACCGTGAGGACCCGCTGCTCACCGAGAAGTGGGACCTGATCGGCTTCGGTATGGAGCTGGGCACCGGTTACTCGGAGCTGGTCGACCCGGTCGAGCAGCGCGAGCGCCTCACCCGGCAGTCGCTGATGGCCGCCGAGGGCGATCCGGAGGCGATGCAGCTGGACGAGGACTTCCTGCGGGCGCTGGAGTACGGCATGCCGCCGACCGGCGGAGTGGGCGTCGGCATCGATCGTCTGCTCATGGCCTTCACGGGGAAGAACATTCGGGAAACTGTCCTTTTCCCGATCGTGAAGCCCTCCGGGGACTGACCCGGATCGCTGTGGCCCTGGATTTACCGGGGACATAAGAGGCTCATCCGGATGTCCGAAAGACAGAACGGGGCCGTCGTACCCACCGTGCGGCGGCCCCGTGGTTCGCGGCCGGAATACGGGGCGGACCACGGAACACGTCTCACCGGACGGACACAGGACGCGAACCCGCGGCCAGAGGTGGGTGACCCGCGCGACAGGCCGGTGTTTTCGCCGACTACCGGGCGTCGTGAGCCGACTTTCCCTGGTGGAGATTGTTCACGCAGGTCAGTGTGGCTGAGGAATTTTCCCTTCCGTAACATTGTCACGGAAGGAACCAACATAACTACACATGGTGATTTATTGGGCCTTGACGGTATCATCTCGGCCGCCTAGCGTGCTGAGGGCGGGCCGAGGCCCGTGAGTTTGCCGAAGTGGAACGAGAACGACGGTGAGTGGGGACCAGGGCCGCCATGAGGTGGCCCGTCGGCCCCGCGCGCATGTGCGCCCTCGGTGGAGTCTGTCCGTCCCAGACCCCAGCGAACCGGCCCTGCGACCCGTGCACCCACCTTCGACCCCTGTGCCAGAGGGGTTCGCGGGAAATCTGTGGTGCGCGGCGTACTCCGTCACACCGGTTGGCAGGGGTGGCCCCTCGCATCCGGTGTGCTCGTGTCCACCAGGTGACGAGTTGATGTTCCGCACTCACATGGATGAGGGAGGACGGAGTGGAACAGGCCACACTCGTACGACGCACCGCTGAGGACCAGGGCGCTCTTCGGACCAGGGAACACCGGGAGAACGTGGTTCCCCTTCAGGCCCGCCCGCGTGAAACGGCTGTGAACAGCCCCTACGCGCCGGTGGAACTGAACCACGAGGATCTCGAACTGCTCGCCGAGATCGCCACCGGGGTCACCACAGAGGTGGCCGCACGGCATCTCGAACTCAGCGCCAGGACCCTGCGCCGCCGCATCCGCAACATCTGCGACGTGCTCGGCGTGAACACACCCATCGAGGCGGTCGTCTGGGCCGCACGGCGCCAGCTCATCTGAGAGGGCCCGGCGGGCGGAGACGACCGCCCGCACGGGCCGCGTGCGGCCCCCACCGGAGGAAGAGCGCTCCGGTGGGCGGTGCGGGCGCGGCCCCACCCCACGGCACCTACCGGAGACTCCGGTGGGTGCCGACGTGTTCTCCGGCCCGGTTCGCGCCCGCACGGCGCCCCCGGGGCGGAGCATGGGCATAGTCTGGTCCGGCTATGCCCGTTCGCCATGTTCACGTGCGCCGAGCCAGGACGCGCGACGTCGCCCACATCCGCCGGCTCGTCGACACCTACACCACCGACCGGCGCGTGCTCTCCAAGAGCACCGTCAACCTCTACGAGGACATCCAGGAGTTCTGGGTGGCCGAGGCGGAGGCCGTCCCCGACGCGCCCTCCTCGGGCCCGGTCCCCGCGAGGAACCCCCAGGACGCCTCCGCCGCCGGTCCGGAGCCGGAGCGCCGTGTGGTGGGCTGCGGGGCCCTGCACGTGCTCTGGGAGGACCTGGCGGAGGTGCGCACGGTCGCCGTCGACCCCTCCCTGCGCGGGGTCGGCGTCGGGCACCGGATCGTGGCGGAACTGCTCGACACAGCGCGTGAGTTGGGCGTGCGCCGTGTGTTCTGTCTGACATTCGAGACCGGTTTCTTCGCCAAACACGGCTTTGCCCAGATCCAGGGCACGCCCGTGTCCTCCCGTGTGTACGAGGAACTCCTGCGTTCCTATGACGAGGGAGTCGCCGAATTCCTCGACTTGGAGCGGGTTAAGCCCAACACTCTCGGGAACACCCGCATGCTTGTGTACCTCGACGAGGCAACGCGAACCGCCCACGCCTAAAGGTTTTCGCGCGTACCCGGAGATCCGGTTCCCTTACGAAGCCCCGCAGTGCCAACACGGGTGCCCGCAGCGGTACGCGCTTATGCACAACCGGATGGTGGGGGAGCCGAAGGGGGCGGGTAATGTGTCCGTGTACGAGGGGAGGCTCTCCCGCGCGTTGAACTGACGGTGACGAAGGGTCGCGATTCAGGCCCACCGGGACCGTGTTCCCGCCGGAGGCGTACGGGGGCGCCGAACGCACGACCGGACATTGGCCACCACCGGGTTTGCCGGGGGCCGCCCGGGTACGTCCAGTGTCAAACCGGAGGCAAACGATGTCTATGATGTCGGGTATGTGTTTGCCCGGGTACCCGGCGGTCATCCCCCAGGAGCGAGCCGACACTGAGTCGGGTATTTGCTGCAATAAGTAACAACCAGGAAGGGTGGACCGCTTCGATGGGTGACTTTTTGTCATCGGTGCTTCCCGCCGGACTGATCGACGTATTGTCGGCGCTCATCCCGCCAGTGGTTGTCGGCGCGGTCTTCTGTACCTTCATCGTCCAGCTGCTGCGCAAGGAGATGGCGCCCCGGAGGATGGACGGAAGCCTGGTCAGCAAGGACGAGGCGGCCACGGGCGCGGATGGTGGCAAGGACCTCGGCGCCGACGGGGAGACCGGGGCCGCTGAGGGTACGCCGATTGTCCGAGACGGGGAACGCACCGAATCCGACGGTCGTTGATACGGTACTTGACCGATCACGGGCTCCGCGGCGTCCTGACCAGTCGCCGCACACGTGCGTGGGCCATCCCGCCGACCCGCGCTGCTCAGGCGAGCCCCGAAACCCGACACCGGATCCGGGTGATTTCGGGCACGCCGGGAATTGTCTTCTGCGTTCTCGCGAGATAGCTTTATATTCAGGTGTGGAGACACCGCTCTTCTGAAAGGTTTGAATCCATGGCACAGAAGGTCCAGGTTTTCCTGGTTGACGACCTCGACGGCGGCGAGGCCGAGGAGACGGTGACGTTCGGTCTGGACGGCTCCGTGTACGAAATCGACCTCAGCGCTGGTAATGCCGCCAAGCTCCGCGAGGCCCTTACTCCGTTCGTCGAAGCCGCCCGCAAGGCCCCGGCCAAGGCGTCCCGTGGTACGGGCCGCAGGGGCACCAGCCGGAATGCTCCCAGCCGTGAGCGCAGCGCCGAGATTCGCGCGTGGGCGAAGGCTGCGGGCAAGCCCGTCAATGAGCGCGGCCGTATCCCCGCGGCGATCGTCGCCGAATATGAGGCCGTCAAGGGTTAGGTTTGCCGATGGCCCCCGTCCGCCGGAATGTTGTCAGGTCTTGATCGGATTATGATCAGAGCTCGCCGGGGGACGTCCGAACCCGACCATCCCGGGCCGTACGCGGCCCAGTGACACGGGGATGCCAGGGGATACGACGGGTCCATCGAACATCGGCTGAGGACGGGTTCCCGACAGATGTCGGAGGTGGCCGGCTCTCACGGCTTGCGGGTCTCCGCCGCCACACCCACGTGGTGGGCCGGACGGCGAGGCCCGGCGGAACCGGATGTCCGCCGAACCGCCGCGACACCGTGGTCACGCGCCGACCGCACGCCCGGTCGAGCACACGGGCGGAACCGCCACGCGTTCCCCGTTCCCGCGGAGGCCCTCAGCTCCCGGTCCCGCGGCCCCGAGAGTCGCGGGCCCGGGACCGCCTCCCGCGAGCCCGGCCGATCCGGGGGCGCACATTTCATGCTTTCCCCCACCGGCCGACCCAACAATGCCGCCCTGTTCGCTCAGGGCCGAAAAGGCTTACACGCGTGTGGCCCGGGCACTCTCACCCACGAGAGCGCCCGGGCCGTTCGCCTTCGGCGTACAGGGAAATCTGACGCGGCAATTGGTAGTTGGATGTGGATGAACGCCCTATCGTCGGGGAAAGTCTCTGGCACGGGCGGCCTCGGCCGCCGGTGTGGAGACGTCCGTCTGGTCGGCCTCCGGTCGACCGTTCGGACGGGTGCGACAGTGCTCCCCGGGGCGGTTAATCCCTGTGGGGCCGATATGCGGAAGAGTTGGGTCGGAGTGAACCGTCCCTGCCTGACCGCTCTGTAGAGGAGCGACGAGACATGTTCGAGAGGTTTACCGACCGCGCGAGGCGAGTGGTGGTTCTGGCCCAGGAAGAGGCCAGGATGCTCAACCACAACTACATCGGTACGGAGCACATCCTGCTCGGCCTCATCCACGAGGGTGAGGGCGTCGCCGCCAAGGCTCTGGAAAGTCTTGGTATCAGCCTCGAAGCGGTTCGGCAGCAGGTCGAGGAGATCATCGGTCAGGGCCAGCAGGCGCCGTCGGGGCACATTCCCTTCACCCCGCGTGCCAAGAAGGTCCTGGAGCTGTCGCTGCGCGAGGCGCTTCAGCTCGGCCACAACTACATCGGGACCGAGCACATCCTGCTCGGCCTGATCCGTGAGGGCGAGGGCGTCGCCGCCCAGGTGCTGGTCAAGCTCGGCGCCGACCTGAACCGCGTGCGCCAGCAGGTCATCCAGCTGCTGCACGGCTACCAGGGCAAGGAGCCGCAGGCCACAGGGGCCTCCTCCGAGTCCACCCCCTCCACCTCGTTGGTGCTGGACCAGTTCGGTCGCAACCTGACCCAGGCTGCCCGGGAGAGCAAGCTCGACCCGGTCATCGGTCGGGACAACGAGATCGAGCGCGTCATGCAGGTGCTCTCGAGGCGTACCAAGAACAACCCGGTCCTGATCGGTGAACCCGGCGTCGGCAAGACCGCCGTGGTCGAGGGCCTGGCCCAGAAGATCGTCAAGGGTGAGATCCCCGAGACGCTCAAGGACAAGCAGCTGTACACGCTGGACCTCGGTGCCCTGGTGGCGGGCAGCCGCTACCGCGGTGACTTCGAGGAGCGCCTCAAGAAGGTGCTGAAGGAGATCCGCACCCGGGGCGACATCATCCTGTTCATCGACGAGCTGCACACGCTGGTCGGCGCGGGCGCGGCGGAGGGTGCCATAGACGCCGCCTCCATCCTCAAGCCCATGCTGGCCCGGGGCGAACTGCAGACCATCGGTGCGACCACGCTGGACGAGTACCGCAAGTACCTGGAGAAGGACGCCGCCCTGGAGCGGCGCTTCCAGCCCATCCAGGTGGACGAGCCCTCCATCAAGCACGCCATCGAGATCCTCAAGGGCCTGCGCGACCGCTACGAGGCCCACCACCGGGTCTCCATCACCGACGGGGCCCTGGTGGCCGCGGCGCAGATGGCCGACCGCTACATCAGCGACCGGTTCCTGCCCGACAAGGCCATCGACCTCATCGACGAGGCGGGCTCGCGGATGCGCATCCGCCGGATGACCGCTCCGCCGGACCTGCGCGAGTTCGACGAGAAGATCGCGGGGGTGCGGCGCGACAAGGAGTCCGCGATCGACGCGCAGGACTTCGAGAAGGCGGCGTCGCTGCGCGACGACGAGAAGCAGCTGCTCAACAAGAAGGCGCAGCGGGAGAAGGAGTGGAAGGCCGGCGACATGGACGTCGTGGCCGAGGTCGACGAGGAGCTCATCGCCGAGGTCCTGGCCGCCTCCACCGGCATCCCGGTCTTCAAGCTCACCGAGGAGGAGTCCTCCCGGCTGCTGCGCATGGAGGACGAGCTGCACCGGCGCGTCATCGGCCAGGAGGACGCCATCAAGGCGCTCTCCCAGGCGATCCGCCGTACCCGCGCGGGGTTGAAGGACCCCAAGCGTCCGGGTGGTTCGTTCATCTTCGCCGGTCCGTCCGGTGTGGGTAAGACCGAGCTGTCCAAGACCCTGGCCGAGTTCCTGTTCGGGGACGAGGAATCGCTGATCCAACTGGACATGTCCGAGTTCATGGAGAAGCACACGGTCTCGCGGCTGTTCGGCTCCCCGCCCGGATACGTCGGTTACGAGGAGGGCGGCCAGCTCACCGAGAAGGTGCGCCGCAAGCCGTTCTCGGTGGTCCTGTTCGACGAGATCGAGAAGGCCCACACCGACATCTTCAACTCGCTGCTCCAGGTCCTGGAGGAGGGACGTCTCACCGACGCCCAGGGTCGCAACATCGACTTCAAGAACACGGTCATCATCATGACGACCAACCTGGGTACGCGGGACATCTCCAAGGGCGTGGCCATGGGCTTCGCCAAGGAGGACGACGCCAACACCAACTACGAGCGGATGAAGGCGAAGGTCAGCGAAGAGCTCAAGAACAACTTCCGACCCGAGTTCCTCAACCGTGTGGACGACGTCATCGTCTTCCACCAGCTGACCGAGGACGAGATCTTCCAGATCGTCGACCTGATGATCTCCAACCTCGACACCCGCCTCAAGGAGAGGGACATGGGGATCGAGCTGCGGCCGAGGGCCAAGAAGCTCCTGGCCGAGCGCGGGTTCGACCCGGTGCTGGGAGCCCGGCCGCTGCGCCGGACGATCCAGCGCGAGATCGAGGACCAGCTGTCGGAGAAGATCCTGTTCGGCGACCTCAAGGCCGGTCAGATCGTCGTGATCGACGCCGAGGGCGAGGGCAAGGAAGCCAAGTTCTCCTTCAAGGGTGTGCCGAAGCCGGCCGAGGTGCCGGACACGCCCGAGGTCGAGGAGTCGGCCGCCGGCAAGCGGGAGTAGCCGCTCCGCCGGTCCGCGTCCGAGACGGGGGCATCCCTTCGGGGGTGCCCCCGTCGGCGTTGGGCCGTTAGTGTGCGAGCGTGACTCATCCAGATCCCCGACAGCACGGTCCGTGGCAGGCGCAGGGACACCACCCGCAGCCCGGACATGTTCCCCCCGGCCCCCAGCAGGGCGGGGGAGCCCCGCGGCCCGGTCACTACGGCGCGCCCCCTCCCGGGGGGACGCCCCCCGCCGGTCCTCCGGGCGGGATGCCTCCCGCGGGCCCGCAGGGGCCCTACGGGCCTCCCGGCGCCTACCCGCACCAGCCGCCGCGGAGGAGGAGCGGTGCCGGGACCAGCCTGATCATCGGCGCGGTGCTCCTCGTGCTCGTCCTCATGGTGGGCGGCGGGGCCGTGGCGTTCCGGACGCTCTTCCCGGGCGGTGCGGGCACCACCTCCGCTGAGGGCATCGGTACGGTCCGCCACTTCACGGACCTGTCCGCCGACCACGTCGACGAGGGCGAGACCGTCGAGTACGACGTGTACCCGCCCGCGGGAGGGCCGCACTACCCCGTCTGGCAGGACTGCGGGATCTACGAGGAGCCTCTGCGCTCGGAGTACGTCGTGCACTCCCAGGAGCACGGAGCCGTGTGGATCACCTACGGCCCGGAGCTGTCGGAGACGGACGTCCAGATCCTGCACGGCTACCACTCGCCCGGCGACTACCTGGTGATCAGCCCCGCGGAGGACCTGCCCGCCCCGGTGGTGGCGTCGGCCTGGGGCTCCCAGATACACCTGGAGGACCCCGCGGACCCGCGCCTGGCCGAGTACCTCACGGAGTACGTGCGGGGGGAGAACACCCCCGAGCCCGGTGCCGCGTGCAGCGGCGGCCGCTCCGACACCGGTGCCGCCGATGCCGGTACCGCCGGGGTCGACGCCTCGGAGTTCACCGGCTGACAGGGCCGGTCAGCCGGGGAGGGCGTACCGGCCGTCGTCGAGCGGGTCCACCAGCCCGTCGGACACCAGCGCGTCCAGAGCCCGTTCACGCTGGATGCCGTCGTCCCAGACGACGTCCAGCGCGTCCTTGGGCACCGGATGGGCGGAGTCGCGCAGCACGGCCAGCAGACGTCCGCGCACCTGCCGGTCGGTGCCCGCGTAGGTCTGGCCGCGTCGGGGCGGCCCGTCGTACGCGGGCTTGCCCGCGATCCGCCAGGCGCACCGGTCGGCGATCGGGCAGTCCGCGCACGCGGGTGCCCGGGCGGTGCACACCAGCGCGCCCAGCTCCATCACGGCCACGCCCCAGCGGGCGGCGACCGAGGGCGTGGGCGGCAGCAGGGACTCGGCGAGGGCGGTCTCCGCCCTGGTCTGTGTTTTCGGCGGGTACTGGATCCCTGTTTCGGCCCTTGCGAGGACACGTCGAACGTTGGTGTCCAGAATGGCGTGCCGCTGTCCGAATGCGAAGCTCGCCACCGCCGCGGCGGTGTAGGCACCGACGCCGGGCAGGGAGAGCAGGGTCGCGTGGTCGTCCGGGACCCGGCCGCCGTACTCCTCGGTGATGGCCACCGCGCACGCGTGCAGGCGCAGTGCGCGGCGGGGGTAGCCCAGCCGGTTCCACATGCGCACGGCCTCGCCCGACGGTTCCTCGGCCAGGTCGGCGGGGGTGGGCCAACGCTCCATCCAGGCGCGCCAGGCGGGCAGGACCCGCACGACGGGCGTCTGCTGGAGCATGATCTCGCTGACCAGGATCGACCAGGCGGAGGCGTCCGGCCGCCGCCAGGGAAGGTCGCGGGCGTTGGTTTCGTACCACGCCAGAACAGCGGTGCTGTAAGGGTTATCGCTCATCTTTAACTGGGAATCGGCGGGTTGAGTAGGTGGGGTCCGCATAAAAACGCAATACTACGGCGCATGGCGTCAAGTACCGGACATCCAGGAGCCGTCAGCCGTGAGACCTACTGGAGGCGGCGTGCCTTCGTGTTGGCCGGGATCATGCTGGCGCTCGCGATCATCGTGTACGCCTGCCGCCCCTCCGGAGGGGAGAACGGCGATCCGAGCCGGTCGGACGCCGGGGTGGGTGGACAGGCATCCCCCAGTGTCGCACCTTCGGAACCCTCCGAGGCCGAGAGCGGGGAGCCCGGATCCGGGGCGTCCGACGGGGCGGAGGAGAGCGCCGAGCCCTCGGAGGGGGCCGGAGAGGGCGCCGAGGGCGCCGAGGGCGACGAGGAGTCCGGCGGGGGAGCGGCCGGTGGCGGCGGGTCCGCCGCCGGCGGCGCGCTGCCCGCTCCCGAACGCCCCGAGGACCACTGCCGCCCGCAGGACGTCGTGGTCACCTTCGAGTTCGCCGAGGAGGACCAGCAGGTCTACGGCGCGGGGGTCAGCCCGGAGTTCAGGGTCACGGTCGTGAACACCAACGAGCAGACCTGCACCGTGGACGTGGGGGGCAAGGCCCTGGAGGTCCGCCTCCACTCCGGTGACGACAGGATCTTCTCCACCGCCGACTGCGTGAAAGGCGAGGGCGCCGATGAGCGCCAGCTCAGCCGGGGCGTTCCGTACGAGCACACGGTCGCCTGGGAGCGCGAGCGCTCCTTCAAGGACTGCCGGGACGGCACCTCGGAGGTCAAGCCCGGCTGGTACCGCGCCAACCTGCACGGGGAGTACGTCGGGAACCAGTCCGAGCTGGTCTTCCAGCTGAAGTCCTGACCGGGCCGACTGGGCCGGGAGCGCGAGCCGCTCCCGGCCCCGCGACATGTCAAGAGGGATTCCGTCCTTTACGCCGCCACGGTCGGAGGATAGCCTTCCTGTTATTGGGAGCGCTCCCAAGCGGGTGCTCCCATCGGGGGCACCCGCTCTCGGCGCAGGGTTCCCGCAGGGAGCCGGTCCCCGCCGCCCGGTGCCGTGACCGGAGAGGCGCGCCGGCCCGCCACGCCGGTAACGTGTGCGGCCAGCACACCAGGAGGGCGCGACATGCGTTACCGGGGACCGGCGGAACTGGCCGTCGTCCGCCACGGCCAGAGCAGGCTCAACGCGGCCCTGGCCGCCGCCGGGCCCGACGGCGGCAGTCTGGACGCGGACGGCCTGCCCGCACGCGACGCCGACGTGGACCTCACGCCGTTGGGCGGGGCACAGGCCCGCGCGGTGGGCTCGGGCTGGCTCGCGGGCCTGCCGGAGCACCGCGGGCCCGGTGTCGTCTTCTCCTCCACCTACCTGCGCGCCCGCCGTACCGCCGAACTGGCGCTGGACGCGGCCGGCGCCGACCTGCCGGTGCACCTGGACGAGCGTCTGCGAGACCACGACACCGGTCCGTTCGGCTTCATGACGCGGGCCATGGTGCGCGAGTACGACCCGGAGGAGGTGCCCCGGCGCCTCGCCGACCGCATGCACCACCGCCCCGAGCGCGGGGAGTCCCTCGCCGACGTCCTGCTGCGGCTGCGCTCCTTCCTGCGGGACGTGTGCGCGGAGTACCCGGGCGAACGGGTGCTGCTGTTCACCCACGAACCGGTCGTGGTCCTGCTCCGCGGTGCCCTGGAGGGCCTGTCGGAGGACGAGATGTGGCGGATCAGCGGGGAGGAACCCGCGGGGACGGCCTCGGTCAGCAGGTGGACGGCCGACGCCGCGGGTGACCTGCGGCCCGACGGCTACGGGATCGTGACCCATCTGGCCGGGGTGGGGGAGGGGGTCCGGCGAGTCCGGATGTAATTCGCTTTCCCGGCGTTTCACTCCGTATTCGGACAGGGCCGGAACCCGGATGATCCGAGTTCCGGCGACCTCACGCATTATCGGAAACTTTTTGTGCTGATTCGATTACTATGCGTGGTGACCCTTGGTTCCACACATCTGGAGTCCCTCATGAAGCGCACCGTTCCGTCCCTGGCCGCCGCTCCCGTCCTCGCACTGGCACTCATCGCTCCCGTGCACGCGGCCGAGGCCGGACAGGCCTCCCCCCTGATCTACGTCCTGAGCGTCCGGGACGTCTCCAGCGGCGGGACCAAGGCGATCAGCCTGCAGTGCGCTCCCGCCGGCGGCACACATCCCCGGGCCGAGGTGGCCTGCGAGACCATCGCCGAGGGCGGCTCGATCACGGACGCCAAGGGAGCGGGCGGCGACTGCCCGTTGATCTACGACCCCGTCGTCGCCACGGCCTCGGGCGCGGAGGACTACCAGCGGGAGTTCCCCAACGACTGCGTGCTCGAGAGCGAGAAGGGCGCGGTCTTCGACTTCTAGGGAGCGTCCGCCACGACCTGGGGGCACGGCGGGACGGGGCCCGGGTCCGCGTACCCGGACCCCGCCGCGGTCCTCCCGGCCCCGGTTCTCAGTCCCCGTCCCGCGGAGCGCGTGCCCGCCTGGGCCGCTTGGCCACCCTGGCCAGGGCCTCGCTCAGCTCCTCCACCTCGTGGGTCCGGATGCCCGGGATCGGATCGCCGAAGTGCTTGGGCACGACGGCCTCGGTGAACCCGAGCCGCTGCGCCTCGGCCACCCGGCGCCGTACCCCCGTCACGGTGCGCACGTCGCCCGCCAGGCCCACCTCGCCGATCGCGATGAACCCCGCCGGCAGGGCCACGTCGTTGTTGGAGCTGGCCGCCGCCATCGCCAGAGCCAGGTCCACGGCCGGCTCGGTCAGCTTCACACCGCCCACCGTGGACGCGTACACGTCCATGTTGGCCAGCCGCATTCCGGTGCGCTTCTCCAGCACCGCCAGGATCATGTTCACCCGGGAGGTGTCCAGGCCCGAGGTGGCGCGGCGCGGAGCGGGCAGCGGGCTGGTGGCCACCAGCGCCTGCACCTCGGTGATCAGCGGGCGCCGTCCCTCCATGGTGACGGTGACGCACGTGCCCGGCACCGGGGCGGTGCGCTCGGTGAGGAACAGCCCGCTCGGGTCGGGCAGGCCGACGATGCCGCTCTCGGTCAGTTCGAAGCAGCCGATCTCGTCGGTGGGCCCGTACCGGTTCTTGACCGCGCGCAGCAGTCGCAGCTGGGAGTGGCGCTCGCCCTCGAAGTGCAGCACCACGTCCACCAGGTGCTCCAGCATGCGGGGGCCGGCGATGGACCCGTCCTTGGTGACGTGGCCGACCAGCACGGTGGCGATCCCGCGCTCCTTGGCGGTCTGGATCAGCGCACCGGCCACCTGCCGGATCTGGGTGACGCCGCCCGGCACGCCGGCCGCCTCGGGGGAGACCATGGTCTGCACCGAGTCCACGATGAGCAGCCGGGGAGCGACCGCGTCCACGTGGCTGACGAGGGAGGCGATGGAGGTCTCGGCGGCCAGGTACAGCTTGTCGGAGAGCGCGCCGAGCCGCTCGGCGCGCAGCCGCACCTGACCGGCCGACTCCTCGCCGGTCACGTACAGCACGGGGCCCTCGGCCGCCCGCATCGCGGCGACCTCCAGCAGCAGGGTGGACTTGCCCACGCCGGGCTCGCCCGCGAGCAGCACCACGCCGCCCGGGACCGCGCCGCCGCCCAGGACCCGGTCGAGCTCGTCGACGCCTGTGGGGACGGCCTCGGCGCTCTCCACGCTGATCTCGGTGATGGGCCGGGCCCGGGAGGTGACGGGCGCGGGTGCGACGGCGGAGGGCGCGGGGGCGCCGGCCTCCTCGACCGTGCCCCATGCCTGGCACTCGCCGCAGCGGCCCACCCACTTGAGGGTGCTCCATCCGCACTCCACGCACCGGAACGTGGTCTTCGCTGCCTTTGCCATGATCGCAACGCTAGCGGCTACCGAGGACAGCCCTCACGGAAGGCGGCGGGGAGCTCTCGGGACACATGAAAGTTACCTACGGGTTAGGAGCCTTTTCTCGTAGCTCGTGTTAAAGAATCTCTAGGGTCCGAAAGCTTCACGCCCCCGCTCCTGAGAGAGGAAGCCCGAGTGCCCCGTACATCCGACACCGCCGTGTTCCCGTTCCGAGCCCTGCGCCGCGTGCTGGCCCCGCTGGCCGCCGCCGCGCTGGGCCTGTCCCTGGCCGCCGCGCCCGCCGCCGCCGAGCCGGTGGAGACCGCGCCCTTCCGGCACTACGTCGCCCTCGGCGACTCCTTCGTGGCCGGCCCGCTCATCCGTGAGGAGAGGGTCAGCAGCCGGATGCCCCTGCTGGGCTGCATGCGCACGTCCAACAACTATCCGACCATGCTCGCCGAGCGGCTCGGTGCAGCCGAGTTCACGGACGCGAGCTGCTCCGGCGCGGTCATCAACGACCTCTACGAGCGGCAGTTCAGCGACACCCTGCCCCAGTTCGACGCCCTGACCCCCGAGACCGACCTGGTCACGGTCGGCATCTCGGGCAACGACTTCGGCTTCTCCGACATCCTGGTCGAGTGCGCCAAACGAAGCCTGGGCAACCCCCTGGGCGACCCGTGCGCCGACCACTACGGCGACGAACTGGAGGACCGGATCGAGAACCTGCGCCCCGAGGTCTCCCAGGTCTACGCCGACATCGCCGAACGCAGCCCCGAGGCCACGGTCCTGGCCGTGGGCTACCTCCAGATCATGCCCGAGAGGTGGGGCTGCTGGCCGAGTACGCCCATCGCGGTGGGCGACGTGCCGTTCCTGGACCGGGCGCAGACGTCCCTGAACGCGATGATCGCCGAGGAGGCGCAGGCCCAGGGCGCGACCTTCGTGGACGTCTTCGAGCGCGGCCACGACGTCTGCACGTCCTCCGACGTCCGCTGGGTGGAGGGCCTGATCCCCGAGAACGGGGCTCCGGTGCACCCGAACTACCGGGGCATGGAGGCCACGGCCGACTTCGTGGGCTCCGAGCTCGGTCTGCCGGCGGACGAGGCGGCGTAGCCGACCGTAACCGGCCCCGATGGAGGAGAGTCCGATTGACCCGTTCCTGACCGTTTTATCCTGCAGAGGTCAAGGACTCTTTGCCTTCTTCGGCCGTCGAGTGCACTACAGAGAGTGACTTTTTGTGTTGTTTGTGTGACGAATGGTGAGGACGTCGCGGCGGAGGGATTCACGCCACAGTGGCGTGGGCGCCGCGACGCGCCTACCGAATGTGGGGAACCACCGTCATGCGAATACCGCGACACTATGAGCAAACGCAGGCCTGTCGTCCCACGGACCCGGGGCGGCAGGCCTCGCCCGTTCCCGCGCGGCGGAGCGGGACACGCGCGCTCGTCGCCGCCGCGCTCGCCGCGGCCGCTCTGGCCGCCGGTTCGGCGCCCGCCCTGGCCCAGCCCGTCCAGCCGCTGCGGCCGGTCCAGCACATGCTGGCCGCCGAGCAGGCCTCCGACGGTCCCCGGCGCGTCCACCAGGCGCCGGCCTCACCGAAGCTGGAAAGGGCCATCGACGCCGCCAAGTCGCAGAAGGGGACCCCCTACGTCTGGGGAGGGACCGGACCGAGCGGCTTCGACTGCTCGGGCCTCGTGCAGTGGGCCTACGAGAAGGCCGGGGTGGAACTGCCCCGCATCGCCCACGACCAGTCCAGGGCCGGCACCCGGATCCCCTACTCCAAGGCCCGCAGGGGAGACCTCGTCTACTGGGCCAACAGCGGCGGATACGCCTACCACATCGCCATCTACCTCGGCGACGGCCGCATGATCGACGCGCCTCGCTCGGGAGACCACGTCCGCGAGAGGGACGTCCACCACTACAACCTCGGCGGCGCTGTACGGCTGTGAGACGGGCAGGTCTCGCGCAGCGCGCTGACGACCGCCCCACACGCCCCGGGGAGTGAACCCGGACGGCCCCGAGAAGCACCCACACCACCCGGTCCAGCCCGGCCATCCCGGGCTCGCGGCCGGAGCGAGGAGGCGGCCCGGCGCGCGTGCGCGGCCCCGACACGGATCCGGGGACGGGCAGCCGCCGGGCCACTCCGTCCAGAACCCGGACCTTCTCCGGACCCGCGTCCGCCCGCGGGCGGGCCCGCACACGGGAGACAGCGGGGAAGCGGCACGCCACGTTCACGCGGGCGGTACACAGACGAGGGGTGGGAGCACATAGTCTGTGTGTCGTGAGCCCTATCCAGGTCCCAGACGCGCCCGTCGTCCTGTCGTCGGCGTCGGTCTACCCGGAGAAGACCCCGGCCGCCTTCGAGATCGCCGCGAAGCTGGGGTACGACGGCGTTGAGGTGCTCGTCTCCTCCGATCCGGCAAGCCAGGACGTCGAACTCCTGAGGCGCCTCTCGGACTACCACCAGATGCCCGTCACCGCAGTCCACGCGCCCTGCCTGGTCCTCACCCAACGGGTGTGGGGCAGGGAGCCCTGGGGCAAGCTCGTCCGCTCCCAGGAGATGGCCGAGACCCTGGGGGCCAAGACCATCGTGGTCCACCCCGCCTTCCGCTGGCAGCGCGACTACGCCCGCGAGTTCGAGACCGGTATCGCCCGTATGCAGGAGGAGACCGACGTCGTCTTCGCGGTGGAGAACATGTACCCGGTGCGTGTGCGCGACCGCGAGGTCGTCCCCTACGCGCCGAGCTGGAATCCGCTGGACCGGGACTACCCCGACGTCACACTCGACCTGTCGCACACCGCCATGTCCGGCTCCGACGCCATGGACATGGCCAAGCGCCTGGGCGACCGGCTCTCCCACGTCCACGTCGCCGACGGTTTCGGGGGCCAGAACCTCGACGAGCACCTCATCCCCGGGCGCGGACGCCAGCCCGTCGGCGAGCTCCTGGAGTACCTCGCCGGGGGCGGCTACGAGGGCCAGCTGGTCCTGGAGGTCAGCACCCGCAAGGCCCCCGACCGCCAGGCGCGCATGCGCGAGCTGGCCGAGGCGCTGGCCTTCACACGGCTGCACTTCGCCCGGACCACCGGTCACGAGGACCGTCCGCGCGACCGGCGTGAGCGCATCGCGCTGCTGCGCCGCGCGCCGGCCGAGCCGCCGCGCCGCTTCACGGTGGATACCGGAGGGACGGCCGACGACAGGGGCACGGCCGACCCGGACGCGGACTGAGTGTCCACGGAGTGGGACGGCTGTCCACCCGGAGCCTCGGATGCGGCTAGCGTGGGGGTATCCGCAGGAAGGAACCCTCATGATCGCGATCATCGGTGCCGGGAAGATGGGCGAGGCGCTGCTCGCCGGAATGCTGGCCAAGGGCCACACGCCACAGGACGTGCTCGTCACCGAGCCGCGTGAGGACCACGCCGAGGAGCTGCGCGGGCGCTACGGCGTCGAGGCCGTCCCGGCCGCGGACGCGGCCAAGCGTGCCGACACGCTGCTGCTCGCCCTCAAACCCCAGGACATGGTGTCGCTGCTGGACGAGCTGGCGCCGCACCTGTCGCCCGCGCACCTCGTGATCTCGGTCGCCGCCGGGATCACCACCGCCGTGCTGGAGGGCCACCTGCCCACCGGCACGCCCGTGGTCCGCGCGATGCCCAACACCCCCGCGCTCATGGGGCAGGGCATGACCGCCGTCGCGGGCGGCGCCCACACCGGCGGGGCCCACCTGGACCGCGCCGAGGCGCTCCTGGGCACGGTCGGCGAGGTGGTCCGCGTGGGCGAACAGCACATGGACACCGTCACCGCCATCTCCGGCAGCGGGCCCGCCTACTTCTACTTCATCGCCGAGACGATGATCGAGGCCGGTGTGGCGATGGGGATGCCGCGCGCCACGGCGCAGAAGCTGGTCGGCCAGACCATCACGGGTGCCGCCGCCATGCTCAACGACTCGGGGGAGCACCCCGTGGTACTGCGCGAGGCCGTCACCTCGCCCGGAGGCACCACCGCCGCCGCGCTGCGCGAGCTGGAGCGGCACGGTGTGCGCACCGCCTTCACCGACGCCATCGAGGCGGCCCGCGACCGGAGCAACGCGCTCTCGGGGAACTAGGGCGCCCGACCCCCGTGCCGTCGGCCCGCCGCGGGGACGGCGCCTCTCCGGCCCACTTGGACTCGATCCGGCCGAGCGGGTGCGGCTCGGACGCCAGCGGCTCACGCGCCTCCCGCCAGGCGGAGTCCCCGGGGTAGAGCTCGGCGCGGAGGTAGGCCCAGGTGAGCCGCTGGACCGCCGACACCCGCTCGGGGCTCTCGTCCGTGGTCTCGGCGACGTCGTATCCGGAGATCCCGCCGAGCCCGTGCTCCGCGCCGAACACGGTGAGCAGGGACTTGGGGCCCGGGGAGCGGAAGTCGGACAGCAACGGCTTCGAGGCACTGCACACCTACTTCCTCGACCGCCTGGCGCCCGTCTGCGCGCGGTTGCCCGACGCCGCGGTCGACGCCGGCGAGGTCAGGCACGGTACGCACGCCTACGAACTGACGCGCGGCATCGGCAACCTCTGCGTCGGACGTGACGACGATCCCCGCTACGGCCCCCGCCGACTGGTCGAACCGCTCCTTGGAGGGCTACGGCGACCGCAGCCGTCCTGATACCGGGGATCGGCCCGTACGCGGCGAGGGGCGCGGGACCGGGAGGGCCGCCGACCCGAGGACGGCCGGAAGCGGCCTGTTCCGTGACGTCCTGTGCTCGCTCGTCCGGGGCGTGCCCGGTGTAGGGTAAGCATGCCCCCTGATCCCGTGTGCGCGGGATATCCCCTGAGCCCGGATTCCCATGACTTCCCCCTCTCCTTCCTCCGACTCCTCCCCACCGCCCGGCGGGGATTCCCCGGTTCCGGAAGCGCCGCCCGATACACCGCCGCTTTCTCCGAAGCCGCGCAGACTGGGCCTGTTCTCTTCGCCGTCGGGGCTGCGTGCCGCGCTGCTCAACGCCTCCGGTACGGGTGCCGGGTACGTCTACCTGCGCCAGTGGCCCTTCTTCGCCGGGGCGCTCATCATCACCGTCGGCCTGCTGGTCACCGCCGCGATCATGGGGGCCGCCGACAACGTCCTGCTGTGGGCGGCGGTCTTCGCCGCCTGGTTCGTCGTCGCGGCCGTGCTCGGCCTCTTCGCCGGGCGCTCCCGGGACGAGCGCGTCCTCAACCGGGGCGAGCAGCCGTCCAAGGGCGCGACGCCCCTCCTCGTCGCCGCGGGGCTGGTGGTCGTCCTGCTCGTCTCCCTCACCGGCGTGTGGCAGGCGGGTGAGTGGCGGCTGCGTGTGGCCGACGCCGCCCACGCCCGGGGCGAGTGCGGTGGGAGTGAGGCCGTCGCCGCCTACGGGAGCGTGGAGAACCTCTTCCAGCTCTCCTTCTCCCCGTCGCTCATGCAGCGGGCCCGTGCGGGCGCCGAGGCCTGTGCCCTGCTGGAGCGGGCCCAGGTGGAGGTGTCCGCCGAGGAGTACGAGCAGGCCCTGAACTCCTACGGCTCCTACTTCGCGCACCCCGCCTCCCGCTGGGAGGACACCAACGCGCTCAGCGAGCTGTACGAGCCGGGCACCAGCGAGTACGCCGCCGAGAACTGGTGTGCGGCCTTCGGCCAAATCGAGATGTTCGCCGACCTGCCCTGGGAGCTCGCCCCCGAGGCCGCCGAGCGCATCGGCACCGAGCGTCCGGACGCGGCGTTCAACTGCGGCTGGGAGAGCATCGAGGGGGGTGAGCTCGCCGCCGCCGAGGACGTCGCCGCCCTCCTGAAGGAGGAGTACCCCGGTCATGAGACCGACGAGGTCGCGAGGATGGTCACCCACATCGATGCCGGACGCCTCGGACAGAAGATGGACGCCATGCTCCACCACGGAGAGGATGAGCTCGTGATCTACAACGCCTGGAGCTCCGACAGTGGCGGAAGCGTCCTGGAGATCATCAACAACACCCCTGATCCGATGCGTTTCCTCTACGTCGGGCCGGACGGCGTCCACGGTGAGATCACCACCCCCGCGTGCGAGGACTGCGAGGCCTACAGCTCGCCGCTCCCGGTCGACTCCTGCTTTGACAAGGGTGAGGTCATGCGCGTGGAGCTGGAACCGGGTGAGTACCGGATGCTGCTGACATGGGACGGTCGCGGCGGAGGACCGATGCACGGCACCGTCGACTTCGCGGCCGGCAGACTGTACGAGACCTGCTACTACCTCCTCGAGGAGTAATCCGGCCGTCCCGGGCGCGTGGGGTGACGGGTCGGACCCCGGCTCACCGGAAGATGGCCGGAAGCGGTCCGCCTCGTGAGGGACCGTGTCGGTCCACATGGGTAATGTGCATGGGTAAGGGCGTAAACGGTCCTTTCGGCCCCGTGTCGCACGGGGCCTCCCTCCCCCGTTACCGAGCTCAGGGTCCTTCATGACTTCCTCCCCTCCTCCGTCCGATCCGCCCCAGTCGCGTGGTGAGGACCCCCCGCAGCCGGGCGGTGCGCCTCCCAGCGGCACGCCCTTCGAGGCGAACCCCCACGGCGGCACCCCTCACGGCGGTACGCCCGCAGGTGGGGTACCCGCAGGCGGAGGTCCTTCCGGGGGGATGTACTCGGGCGGTATGCCGGGCCCGCCTCCGGGCGGTCCTCCTCCAGGGGGGATGCCCCCGGGCGGTCCCCCTCCGGGCGGGATGCCCCCAGGGGGGATGCCTCCGGGTCCCCCTCCAGGAGGAATGCCCCCGGGCGGCCCTCCCCCCGGCGGGATGCCCCCCGGCCAGTTCGGCGGCCCGCCCCCGCCTCCGCCTCCGAAGCCGCGCAGACTGGGCCTGTTCTCTTCGCCGTCGGGGCTGCGTGCCGCGCTGCTCAACGCCTCCGGTACGGGTGCCGGGTACGTCTACCTGCGCCAGTGGCCCTTCTTCGCCGGGGCGCTCATCATCACCGTCGGCCTGCTGGTCACCGCCGCGATCATGGGGGCCGCCGACAACGTCCTGCTGTGGGCGGCGGTCTTCGCCGCCTGGTTCGTCGTCGCGGCCGTGCTCGGCCTCTTCGCCGGGCGCTCCCGGGACGAGCGCGTCCTCAACCGGGGCGAGCAGCCGTCCAAGGGCGCGACGCCCCTCCTCGTCGCCGCGGGGCTGGTGGTCGTCCTGCTCGTCTCCCTCACCGGCGTGTGGCAGGCGGGTGAGTGGCGGCTGCGTGTGGCCGACGCCGCCCACGCCCGGGGCGAGTGCGGTGGGAGTGAGGCCGTCGCCGCCTACGGGAGCGTGGAGAACCTCTTCCAGCTCTCCTTCTCCCCGTCGCTCATGCAGCGGGCCCGTGCGGGCGCCGAGGCCTGTGCCCTGCTGGAGCGGGCCCAGGTGGAGGTGTCCGCCGAGGAGTACGAGCAGGCCCTGAACTCCTACGGCTCCTACTTCGCGCACCCCGCCTCCCGCTGGGAGGACACCGACGGCGAGGTCGCCGACATCCACCTCTCCTACGCCGCCAACCTGGTGTCGGTGGCCGAGGAGGGCTTCAACGGCGAGGTCACCGAGGACTACCGCGAGAGCATGCGCAGGGCCCACGAGGTCTACAGCGTGATCCCCGTGGACTACGAGGGCACCGAGGCGGCCGGGAACGTGCCCACCGCGCTCTCCGAGCTGTACGAGACCGGGACCAGCCAGTACGCCGCCGAGAACTGGTGCGCGGGCTTCGACCAGGTCGAGATGTTCTCCGACCTGGTCTGGGACACCGTCCCCGAGGTCGCCGAGCGCATCGTCTCCGAGCGCCCGGACGCCGCGCTCAAGTGCGGCTGGGAGCACGTCGGAGAGGGCCGCTTCGCACCGGCCGAGGACATGGTCGACCTCCTGGAGGAGGAGTACCCCGACCACGAGGCCGACGACGTCGAGAAGATGGTCGTCCACATCGGTGCCGGACGCATCGAGTCCGAGATGGACACCCTGACCGCCATCGGCGAGGTCGACTTCGCCCCGGCCCCCACGGGCGGCTCCGGCAACGACAAGGCCGTCCTGGAGATCACCAACAACTCGCCGTACGAGATGCGGTTCCTCTACGTCGGGCCGGACAAGGTCCACGAGGAGATCCTCACCCCCGCGTGCGAGGACTGCGAGGCCTACAGCTCGCCGCCCACGGGCAACAGCTGCTTCGACAAGGGCGAGGTGATGAAGGTGGAGTTCGAGCCCGGCGAGTACCGGGTGCTGCTCACCTCGAACGACTCTCTCTTCGCGGCGCCCCTGCACGGCAACGTCGACTTCGGTGCGGGCGACAAGTACGAGTCCTGCTACTACATCACCGAGGAGTGACCGGGCGCCCCGGCCCGGCGCGGGAGGGACACCGCGCCGGGTCCGGCGGCCCCGCCACGGCCCCGGACCCCGGGTCGACGTGCGACCCCGGGGTTCGGGCCGCCATCCGGTTTTGCGTACTGTGTGCTTCGGAGCACGCACACCTGAAACGGGGGTCACCATATGGGAGGGCGCACGTCCTGCTCGCTTCGGGTGGCATGGGATGACGGACTCACCGCCTACGACTTCGGGCCCCAGCACCCGATGGCACCGATCCGTGTCGAACTGACCATGGCGCTCAGCCGGGACCTCGGTGTCCTGGACGCGCCGGGGGTCGGCCTGCTGGACGTCGAACCGGCCTCGGACGAACTGCTGGCCCTGGTGCACGACCCCGCCTACATCGAGGCGGTCAAGCGCGCGGGCCGCACCCTGGAGCCCGACGAGGCCCACATGCTGGGGACCTCGGACAACCCCGTCTTCAAGGACATGCACGACGCCGCCGCGCTCATCTCCGGCGCGTCCGTGGCCGCGGCCCGGGCCGTGTGGTCCGGCGAGTGCGCGCACGCCGCCAACATCGCGGGCGGTCTGCACCACGCCATGCACGGCAACGCGTGGGGTTTCTGCGTCTACAACGACCCGGCCCTGGCCATCGCCTGGCTGCTGGAGCAGGGCGCCAAGCGGATCGCCTACGTGGACGTGGACGTCCACCACGGGGACGGTGTCCAGAACGCCTTCTACAACGATCCGCGCGTACTCACCATCAGTCTCCACGAGTCGCCGGCGACCCTGTTCCCCGGCACCGGCCAGGCGTCGGAGACCGGCGGGCCGGACGCCGAGGGGTACGCGGTCAACGTCGCCCTCCCGGCAGGGACCGGCGACACGGGCTGGCACCGCGCCTTCGACGCCGTCGTGCCGCCGCTGCTGCACGAGTTCCAGCCGGAGATCCTGGTCACCCAGCAGGGCTGCGACACCCACGCCCTGGACCCGCTCGCCAACCTCACACTGAGCGTGGACGGCCAGCGCCGGGCCTACACCGAGCTGCACAAGCTCGCCCAGAAGACCGCCGGCGGCCGGTGGCTGCTGTTCGGCGGCGGCGGGTACGGGCTGGTGCACGTCGTCCCGCGCGCCTGGACCCACCTGCTGGGCGAGGCCGCGGGACATCCGATCCACCCCGAGGCCGAGACCCCGCAGAGCTGGCGCGACTTCGTGCGCCAGCGCACCGGGGAACTGGCACCGCTGTACATGACCGACGGGCGCGACGTGTCCTTCGACCCCTTCGAGAACGGCTACGACCCCGGCGACCCGGTCGACCGCGCCATCCACGCGACCCGTACCGCGGTCTTTCCCAGCCACGGGATCGACCCGAGCCTGTAGCCGGGAGCGTGGAGGGGACACGGCGGCGCCTCCGACGCGTCCGGGCCGCGCGTCCTCCCCTCCCCCCGTACCGGGACCGGCGGCGTGGGTCCTTGTAACACCCTGATGCCAACCGGTGCGAATTCCGGGGCGCCCGCGCGTGACGCGTTCCAAGCGGGTAGGACAGAGGTTGAATACCGGGCGAACGGGAGCAGGCGTCGTGGTGGCAGCACGGCGTGGCGCACGCTCGCTGCGCAGACGAGGAAGGGGAACGCCAGGTGACGCCGCCGACACGCGCTGAACTCATCACCTATCTGGTGCGCACGGGGATCGCCGGACACGTCGACACTCCACGCCAGAACAACCTTCGGCACTACCGGCGGCTCGTCCAGAAGGACCCCTACCACCAGTTCGGCCTCACGTTCTCCCACGACTGGGCCTACCCCGAGGTCCTGGCCCTGATGAGCAAGCGCTGCGGAGTGGTGTCCGACGAGGAGTACGTGTGGGGGATCGACACGATCGACCCCGACCTGACCATCGACGCCCTGGAGGCCCTCGCCGACCGGATGGCCCTGGCCGCCGAACGCCGGGAGCGGGTCATGTTCGCCACAGGCCACCCCCGCAACCTCCGCGAGACCTACCGGGCCTGGAAGGACGCTCTCGCCGAACGCGGCTGCCCGGTCATCACTGCGGGAGGCGGCTACTCCTACGAGGTGACCACGGAACGCCCCCCGAACCGTCGGATCGTGGTTTGGGAGGACGAGATCGCGATCGTCACGGACGGGCACCTCGCGCGTCACAGCCACCACCCCTTCGCCATGCGCGCCATCCTGGCCGACCTCGCGGACCGCGGTGAGGCGTGGCCGCAGTTGGTCATCGCCGATCACGGGTTCGCGGGTGCGGCGGGGGAGGCGGGGGTGCCCACGGTGGGCTTCGCCGACTGCAACGACCCCGCCCTGTTCCTTGCCGAGTCCGAGGGAAAACTACTGGTCACCGTGCCTTTGGACGACGGATATCTGACCGAGGACTATGCGCCGCTACGCCAGTACGTTCTCGCTCGGGCCGGTCTGTTGTGACCAGGGGGCACCATTTATACCCAGCGTTAAACCTCAACCGCCCCGCCATCAACACATATCGGCGAAGACAGCATGAACGGCCTTTCGCAGGAGGGGACTCGGCTCTACCCTGAAAACGGACGTGTCAGTAGTGACAGCATGACACGCTGGCGTGGCGTTGGGACGGGCACACCGGGGTCGTCCTTCCCGCCGTGCACCACGCCGGGTTGAACGGTAGACAATGCTCACGTCCGGGAATGAGGGCGTCGGAAGATGAACGGGAGCAAGCCGCCTCTCGAAGAGGTCAGGTTCTTGACTGTGGCGGAGGTCGCCACGATCATGCGTGTGTCCAAGATGACCGTTTACCGAATGGTGCACTCGGGAGTTCTCCCCGCGATTCGCGTGGGACGTTCCTACCGGGTTCCCGAGCGGGCCGTGCACGACTACCTCCGCGAGGCTTTCGTCGAGGCTGGTTGATCCAGGGCCGGGTCGACCGGGGCTGCCCCCAGCTCCCGGTCAGCCGACAACGCGGGGGGCGGTGTCTCACGGCCATCGCCCCCACTTCTTCTTTCCCCCTCCCCAGGGCTCCTCCCCGCCACCCCGCGCCTCGCCGTACGGAACCGGCCTTCGCGCCGACGGGTCACACGGCCCTTGTGCCGGGGCGGCGGAACGGCTGCCAGGGCATCTACTACACTTTGTCGTTGTTGTAGTCCGCCCTGTTCACACCCCGTTCGCGAGGTTCCCTCGATGCCCAGCACCAGCACCGGTACGTGCCGAGGCCGTGCCGTGCCGCGCCTGGCGGCGAGCGCGCTCGCCGCCGCACTCGCCCTGACCGGTTGCGCCGGGGGCAACGAGATCCAGGCCGGTGACGAGGACAGCCGCTTCGTCTCCGGGGACGGCAGCGCCACCTCCTTCGAGACCGCCGACCGTGTCGAGGCGCCCGACGTCACCGGGGCCGCCCTCGACGGGGGCGAGATCTCCCTCGGCGACTACGAGGGCGGCATCCTCGTCCTCAACGTCTGGGCGAGCTGGTGCGGTCCCTGCCGCACCGAGCAGCCCGTCCTGGACGAGGTCCACACCGAGTACGCCGACCTGGGCGTGGACTTCCTCGGCGTGAACATCAAGGACGACGAGACCGCCGCCCGGTCCTACCTCGACAGCAAGGACGTCGCCTACCCGAGCCTGTACGACCAGCCCGGCGAGGTACCGCAGGCCTTCCGCGACACCGTCCCGCCGAGGTCCATCCCCAGCACGCTCGTCATCGACCCCGAGGGCCGCATCGCCGCCCGCGTCATCGGACCGACCACCTACGGCCAACTGACCGGACTGCTCAACCCGCTGGTGGTCGAGTTCGGTCTCGGCGACCCGGAGGAGCGCCCCAGGGTCGCGGAGCAGGAGGCCGAGGAGGCCCGCGGGGAGGCCTCCGCGGATCCCTCCGGCAGCCCGTCCGAAGCTCCTCCCGAGGACACCGGGGCCGAGTCCGCAGGGGACGACCGCTGATGGGCGCGATCGGCGCCACCGTCCTCACGGGGTCCCTGCTCGCCGCGGTCCCGCTGGCCCTGGCCGCCGGGCTCGTCTCCTTCCTCTCCCCGTGCGTTCTCCCGCTCGTGCCCGGCTACCTGTCCTACGTGACCGGCATGAGCGGCGCCCACATGCGCGAGCGCTCCGCCGGGGCCGCCGGCGCGGAGGGCGCGACCGCCACGGCGACCGTCTCCGACGTCGACGCCGAACTGGCCACCCGCCGCTGGACCATGGTCACCGGCAGCGTCCTCTTCATCGCCGGGTTCACCCTCGTGTTCGTCGCCGTCGGCGGTTTCGTCGGCTGGCTCGGCGAGGTCCTCATGGACCACACCGAACCCATCACCCGGGTGCTCGGGGTCCTCACCATCGTCCTCGGCCTGGCCTTCATGGGCGTTATGCCGGGCTTCGGCCGCGAGTTCCGCTTCCACCGGCTGCCCCGCGCGGGGCTGGCGGGAGCGCCCCTGCTCGGCGTCCTCTTCGGCCTCGGCTGGACCCCGTGCATCGGACCGACCCTGGCCGCCGTGCAGACCCTCGCCTTCGTGGAGGGCGGTGCGGGGCGCGGCATGCTGCTGTCCCTGGTCTACTGTGTCGGGCTGGGACTGCCCTTCGTCCTCGCCTCGCTCCTGTACAGGCGCGCCCTGGGCGCCTTCGGCTGGCTCAAGCGCCGCACCCGCGCGGTCACCATGGTCGGCGGGGCCATGCTCGTCCTGGTCGGTCTGGCGATGGTGACCGGGCTGTGGACGCAGCTGACCATCGCCATGCAGGGCTGGGCCGCCGACTTCCAGACGGTGATCTGATGAGCACGACCGCGAACGACGACGCCAGCCGGGCCGGAACCGGGGAGGCCGCCCCCGGGAGCCGGGCCAGAGGGCTGGGCCCGCTCGGCTGGCTGCGCTGGACCTGGCGGACCCTCACCTCGATGCGTACCGCGCTGATCCTGCTGTTCCTGCTGGCGGTCGGCGCCATCCCCGGTTCGATCCTGCCGCAGAACGTGGTCAGCGTCGACGAGGTGACCGCCTACTACGGGGAACACCCGGAGCTGGCCCCCTGGCTGGACCGGTTCTACCTCTTCGACGTGTTCTCCTCGCCCTGGTACGCGGCGATCTACCTGCTGCTGTTCGTCTCCCTGGCGGGCTGCGTGTTCCCGCGCGCGGTCGCGCACGCCCGGGCGGTGCGGGCCAGGCCGGTCCGCACACCCCGGAACCTGGGGCGCATGCCGTACACGGCGAGGTTCACGACGGACGCGGCCCCGGAGACGGTCCTGGAGCAGGCGCGCGGAATCCTCCGGGGCTACCGGAGCGAAAGGTACGGGGACTCCCTCTCCAGCGAGACCGGGTACCTGCGTGAGGCGGGGAACGTGCTGTTCCACCTCGCGCTGCTCGGCCTGCTGCTGGCCCTGGCCGCCGGGTCCTTCCTCGGCTACCGGGGCAACATGCTGCTGGTGGAGGGCCAGGGGTTCGCCAACACCCTGACCTCCTACGACGCCTTCTACCCCGGCCACTGGACGGACGCAGGCGACCTGGAGCCGTTCACCCTCCACCTGGACGGCTTCGAGGCCTCCTTCATCGAGGAGGGCGACCTGCGGGGACAGGCCGAGTCCTACGTCGCCGACCTGGCCTACAAGGAGTCCCCGGAGAGCGAGGAGGCCCGGCACCGGCTGGAGGTCAACCACCCGCTGAGCGTGGACGGAGTACAGGTCTACCTGCTCGGCCACGGGTACGCGCCGGAGTTCGAGGTGCGCAACGCCGACGGGGACGTGGTCTTCGACCAGGCGGTCCCCTTCCTGCACCGGGAGACCAGGACCTTCACCTCCGACGGCGTCGTCAAGGTGCCCGACACCGGTGGCGAGGCGCTGGGCTTCGTGGGCGTGTTCCTGCCCAGCGCCGCGGAGGCCGAGGACGGCGGACTGGTCTCCGACTTCCCCGGGCCGGAGAACCCGCGGGTCACACTGGAGGGCTACCAGGGCGACCTGGGACTGGTCGGACCGCAGTCGGTCTACCAGCTGAGGACCAGCGGGATGGAGGAACTCGGCGGCTCGCCCGTGATGGGGATCGGCGACACCTGGGAACTGCCGGACGGTGCCGGGTCGATCACCTTCTCGGGCTACAGCGAGTACATCAGCCTCCAGGCCAACCGGGACGGTGCCCGGCTGCCCGCGCTGACCGCGGCCTCCCTGTCCGTGCTCGGCCTGATCATCACCCTGTTCGTCCGCCCGCGCCGCGTGTGGGTGCGTGCGGTGCCGGGTGAGGACGGCCGTACCCGGGTGGAGCTGGCCGGTCTCGGCAAGACCGAGGTCGCCGGGAACAACGCCGAGTTCCACGAACTCACCACGACACTCGCAGAACGGCTCCGGAGCGGGTCGGACGACGGGCCCCCGAGTCCGGAGGGCCCACCCACCGGAGCAGAGACCAACACACCAACCGACCCGCCAGAGTCGACGACAACGAGGGAGTGACCGGTGGCGTACACACTCGCCGGAACGATGGACGGGGCGATGGCGTCGGCCAGTGACTCGCTGATCATCGCGATGATCGTCACCTACGCGGTGGCCCTGTTCCTCTTCGCCATGGAGGCCGCCTACGGACAGCGCACCAGGCTCAGGTCCGGCCGGCTCATGCCGGTCCGCGCCGGTGCCGACGGAGGCTCCGAAGCGGACGGCGCGGGAGACAGCGGCATCGAGGTGAACGTCCGCACCACCGAGGGCGAGGCGAAGGCCCCCCAGAGCGTGCTGGGCAGGATCGCCCTGGGCGTGACGGCGTTCGGGTTCCTCATGGGCGTGGCGCAGATCGTCAGCCGCGGCCTGGCCGCCGACCGGTGGCCGTGGGGCAACATGTTCGAGTTCATCGTGGCCCTGTGCCTGGTCGCGGTGGGCGGGCTGCTGTACGCGTCCTTCCGCTTCCAGGCCCGCTTCCTCGGCGCCTTCGTGCTGGTCCCGGTACTGATCCTGCTGGGCGTCGGCGTTCGGTGGCTGTACGTGGAACCGGGTCCGCTGATCCCGGCCCTGCACTCCTACTGGGTGCCCATCCACGTGACCGCGGCCATCATCGCGGGCGGCTCGTTCATGGTCTCGGGCACCGCCGGTGTCACCTACCTGGTCTCGCACCGTACCGAGGCCAGGCGCGCCCTGGGTGAGAAGGTCACCGGTATCGCAGGTCGCCTGCCCGGCCCGGAGCTGCTCGACCGCATCTCCCACCGGTTCATCCTCTTCGCCTTCCCGCTGTGGACCTTCGCCATCATCGCCGGTTCCATCTGGGCCGACGAGGCCTGGGGCCGCTTCTGGGGCTGGGACCCCAAGGAGGTCTGGTCGTTCATCTCCTGGGTGATCTACGCGGCCTACCTGCACGCCCGCGCCACCGGCGGCTGGCGCGGCCCCAAGGCGACCTGGATCAACGTGCTGGGCTTCCTGACCATCCTGTTCAACTTCTTCGCGGTGAACTACATGTTCAGCGGACTGCACTCCTACGCCTGACCCCGGCTCCGCGGCCCGGGAGCGGAGACCGCGGACCGCTCGACGAGAGGGTCCCGCCACGGCCGGGCCCTCTCGTCGTGTGCGGAGTGCCCTCAGCCCGCCGGGGGCGCGGTGGATCCGCGCACCACCAGGCTGGTGTCCAGGGTGACCGTGCCGGGGGCGTCCTCGCTGGTGATGCGGTGCAGCAGGAGGTCGATGGCGGCGCGTCCGGCCGCGGCGGTGGGCATGTCGATCGTGGTGAGGTCGCAGTGGCGGGCGGTGTGGGTGTTGTCCACGCCGACGACGCTGAGGCCGTCGGGGACCGCCAGGCCGCGGCCTCGGAGCTCCTGTACGAGGCCGAGGGCGACCAGGTCGTTGTAGGCGAGGACCGCGGTGGCCCCGCTGGCGAGTACGTCGGGGGCGGCACCGGCCCCACCCCCCTCGGTGGGCTGGTTGGGGCCCAGACGGTGCAGGCGCAGTCCGTGGTACTCGGCGGCGTCGGTGGCCGCCCGTTCCAGGCGCTGGTTGGTCCAGGAGGCCCGGGGGCCGGTGAGCAGGGCGATCTCGCGGTGGCCGAGGGAGGCGAGGTGTTCCAGGGCCTGCCGGGTGCCCGAGGCCACGTCCATGAGGACGGCGGGCAGGTTCGTGATCCGGCGGTTGACGACGACGAAGGGCACGTCGGCGCTGAGCTCGGTGATCAGGCGGTTGCCCAGGCGCGGGGCGACCAGCAGGGCGCCGTCGACCTGGGTGGCCATGGAACGGATCAGCTCCTCCTCCGCGCGGACCTGTTCGTCGGTGTCGGCGACGAACACGTGGTGGTCGCTTCTGCGCGCGTGTGCCTGGGCGGCCTTGATGAGGGGCGGGAAGAAGGGGTTGGCGATGTCGGCGACGATCAGGCCCAGGTTGCCGGTACGGCGGGTGGACAGGGCGCGGGCGGCCCGGTTGGGGCGGTAGCCCAGGGAGTCGGCCGCGGCGATGACGCGGGCGCGCGTCTGGGAGTTGACCAGGTGCGCGGCGGAGAAGGCCCGGGAGACGGTGGAGACGTGGACGCCGCTCGCGTGGGCGACGTCCCTGATGGTCACGGCCACCCGTGGCCTCCTTCGCGTTGGTATGGAGAGAGACTAACGGCAACCGGTTGTGGCCCGCTACTGGGTGGTTTGTTGTTTGGTGCCTGCTTTTCCCTGCTTTTCCCGGATGGGAGGGGGTTGACGCAGATCGGTGCGGTGGGAGATGTTCATGCAACCGTTTGCAGTCTCCCCCTGAGGAGCAGGACCATGAGAAGGCTCGTACTTCCTCTGAGCGCGGCGCTGGTGCTGACCGCCGTGACCCCCGCCCAGGCGGCGCCCGACCCCGGCAGGCAGGTCCTGTCCGAGGGCGACGGCTGGGGCTCGGCCGGTGCCGGGACCACGGGAGGGTCGCGGGCCTCCTCCGGGAACGTCTTCCGCGTCTCCACGGCGCAGGAGTTCCGTGAGGCGGTGAGCGGCGACGAGCCGAAGATCGTCCACGTCGAGGGCACGGTCGACGCCAACTCGGCGCCGGACGGCACGCCCCTGTCGTGCGAGGACTACGCGGTGGACGGCTACACGCTGGAGGACTACCTGGCCACGTACGACCCCGAGGTATGGGGCTGGGAGGATCCGAGCGGACCGCTGGAGGAGGCCCGGGAGGCGTCGGCCGACGTACAGGCCGAGCGGGTCAGGGTGAACGTCGGCGCCAACACGACCGTGGTGGGCGCCGGAGACGACGCCGAGATCACCGGGATGAGCCTGCGGGTCAACAACGTTGACAACGTCATCCTGCGCAACCTCACCTTCTCCGACACGCACGACTGCTTCCCCGGCTGGGACCCGGGTGACGGCGGCAGCGGCAACTGGAACTCCGAGTACGACCAGATGGAGGTCTCGGGCTCCACGAACGTGTGGATCGACCACAACACGTTCGACGACGGCGACAACCCGGGCTCGGAACTGCCGGAGTACTTCGGGCGCAAGTACGAGGTGCACGACGGACTGCTCGACATCGTGCGGGCGAGTGACCTGGTGACGGTGTCGTACAACCACTTCGACGGCCGCGACAAGGCCATCCTGGTGGGCAACAGCGACGGCCGGACCACCGACCGCGGGCACCTGCGGGTCACCTGGCACCACAACCACTTCGACGGGTTGGGCCAGCGCGCCCCGCGGGTGCGCTACGGACAGGTGCACGTCTACAACAACCACTACACGGTGGCCACCGACATGTACCAGTACAGCCTGGGAGTGGGCTTCGAGTCGCAGCTGTACGCGGAGAACAACCTGTTCGACATGCGTGACGGCATCGGCGCCGAGGAGATCATCGGCAACTGGGGCGGCACAGACATCGTGGAGCACGGCAACGCGCTGATGCGTGACGGCCGCGGACGCCTCACCGGTGTCGACCTGGTCGAGGCCTTCAACGAGGCCAACCCGGACCGGGTACTGGGCACCGGGCGGACCTGGACGCCGGAGTTCTCCACGCGCGTGGAGCCGGTGCACGCGATCCGCGGACTGCCGCGCGAGGTGGGCGCCGGACGGCTCTGAGGCGGGTCGGCGGGGAAGGACGACGGTGGGGCCGCGCCCCTTCTCGGGCGCGGCCCCACCGTCGTGTCGTCAGCGTGCCGGACGCGGTCACTCGTCCGGATCGATACGCCGGTCGAGGCGTCTCAGGAACTCGGGGTCGTCGTCCGGGCCGAGCGGATGCGAGCTCTCCGAGGGCTTGGCGAAGTCGGACGGGTCGAGGTCGTCGGTCGAGGAGGCGTCCCGAGCCGGAGCGGACGCGGACCCCTCGACGGCGGCCGTCTCGCTCGGACGGCCGAGGAAGAGCCACAGGATCGAGCCGACGGGCATGAACAGCACGATGACGACCACCCAGAGGATCTTCGGCAGATTGCGCACCTCATGGGAAGGGGTGGTGAGCGCGTCGAAGAACGCGTACACCCAGAGAACGATCGATACGAGAGTGATCAGGCCACCAAGCCACACCATGGTTCCAGCCTAACTCTTGCTGTCCACTCCTCACGGTCGGCACACCTGGCCGGGCTGCCTGCGGCCGCGCTCGGAGCACGGCCGGAGCGGCCAGGGTGCCGCCCCGCCTCCAGGAGTGCCGGCCCGGATCTCCTCCCAGGGTGACACCCGTTCTCAGGTGGCGCTCTCGCTCGGCTCCCCGAGGAGTAGGGCGCGCACCTCGGACTCGCGGAAGCGGCGGTGCCCGCCCGGAGTGCGGATGCTGCTGATCCGCCCGGAGGCGGCCCATCGTGTCACGGTCTTGGGATCAACCCGGAAGAGTGAGGCCACTTCCCCGGGGGTCAACAGGCGTTCGCTTGCTCGTTCCACCTTCACGTTCCCCCAATCGTGCCCGCCTCGGACTGTGGGGGCGGCGGGCGTTTGATCCCCTAGTGTGCATGAGTTGGTCCGTTTCCTCCCTAGTTTTCGGAGAAATTGCGGTGTTGGGGGGAGGAGTACGGGATATGTGACCGGAACGTAATGTTCGGGCCCTGCTGTCGGGATTGGAAACATCCCATGACTGTGTGAATCGAGCGCGCGTACGCCGCGACCACCTGTGCGGAGAGCGATACACCGCCCCGATGCCCGTCGTGCCGGCCACGCCCTTAACCTGGAGATAAGAGCACGTGGGACGCCACCCGCCCGGCCCCGGTCGGGGCAGCGGAAAGCGCGGACCGCGGGCGCGGCCGGGCGTCCCGTGTCACCGATGGGCGTAGCGACCAATCTAGTCCAGGTAATCATCTGTTGTGAGGCTTTTGGATGCGTAGCTTGTTGACCTATACCGCTGCCCGCCTGGGGTTGTTCGCGGTGGCCTTCGGAGTGGTCTACCTTTTCGGTGCCCGTTCGCTGGTCGCGATCATCCTTGCCTGGCTGATCAGCGGGCTGGCCTCCTACGTCCTGCTGTCCAAGCTGCGGGACCGGATCTCCGCCAACGCCGTGCGGCGGATCGAGAGCCGCCGCGACCGCCTGGCGGCCGCCGCCGCCCGGGAGGACGACCTTCCGGAGGAGCACGTCCGGGAGGCCGACGGGGCCCCCTCCGCCGAGGCGGACGCGAAGGACGCGGACGGCGACGCGAGTGCGGACGGCGACGCGGAGAAGCGGGACACCGGCGCGCCGACGGCGGCCCGCGAGCCCTGACCGGACACGCCCCCGGACCGCCTCACCCGGGGGTCCCCGCCCGACCGGAGCCGGGGTCGGGCTCGGGTGCGTCGAGCCCGTCGACCGCACGGCCGACCAGCGGGGCCAGGACCGAGACCAGGTAGAGGGCCGCGCACGCCACCAGGACGGGTGCCGCTCCCGTCAGGCCCAGTGCCACGCCCACCAGGGGAGCGCCGAGCGGCGCAGCCACGCGGGTCAGCGCGCCGACCATCGCGGTCCCCCGCCCCACGACGTGGCGGGGCAGGCGCTCGAAGAGGACCACTCCCAGGATCGGGTTGAGCACGCCGCCGCCGGGGCCGCACAGTCCCCACACGACCAGGACCGCCCACAGCGGCACGTCCAGCGCCAGCACCAGCAGACGGGGCGGTCCGGCGACCACCAGGCCCGCGAGGAACACCGCCCGCCGGGGCAGCAGGTGCCCGGCCACCGTGGCCACGAGCGAGCCGGCCACGGACGCCGCGCCCATCACACCGCCCATCACACCGCCCATGAGACCGACGACCGCCGGGCCCATGCCGTTCGAGTGCGCCCACACCGGTAGCAGCACCGACGTCACGGACATGTCGATCATGTTGGTGACCGCGAGCATGACCACCAGCGCGCGCAGGGTGGCGTCGGCCCAGATCACCCTCCATCCGGTGTGCAGCCGGGCCAGGTAGCCCGCCCCGGCCTCGGGGTCCGACTCCGGCGCGGGACGGTCCCGGGGCCGGGTGGCGGCCAGCGTCGCCGCCGCCGCGATCAGCAGGACGGCGTTCGCGTACAGGGCCGGAAGCGGTCCGGCCAGGGACACGAACCCGCCCGCGACGACCGGGCCGACGGTCGTGGAGAGCCGGTCCACGGTGCCGGTGAGTCCGGTGACCCGCTCGATACGGGTGCCGGTGCGCTCGGCGACGGCCGGTGCCATGGACACCTTGGCGGCCTCCGCGGGGCCGGTGGCCAGGCCGGTCACGGTCACCAGCGCCAGGAGCACGGGAAAGGGGAGCAGCCCGGCGGAGTGCAGCAGCGGGACACAGGCCACCGCGCCGGCGGCGACGAGGTCGGTGCGCACGCTCACCGCGCGCTGGCCGACCCGGTCGAGCAGGGGGCCGCCGAACAGCCGCGCCAGGGTGTAGGAACCGATCTCGCAGAAGGCCACCAGCCCCGTGGACACCGAGCTGCCGGTGCTCTCCAGCACGAACCAGGGAATGGCGATCATCGCCATCCGGGTGGCGGTGCAGCAGAGCGCCTGGGCCGCGACCAGGCCCGCGACGCCCCTCACGTCCCCGTCCCTCCGCCGGACTCCTCGTCGGTGCCCCGGTCCTCCGGGTCGGGGAAGGCGGCGAACTGGACGTGTACCGGGCGGCTCCCGGGAGCGCCGCTCTCACGCGCGTAGCGGTCGAAGAGCGCGCGGACCTCCTCGCGGAAGGCGGCGAGCTCCTCCAGCGTGAGCTCGGTGCGCCGCCCGGACATGACCTGGGCCTCGCGCCAGCCCTCGGGCTGGGCCGCCCACACGTTGACGGCCGCGGCCAGCCTCTCGCTCCAGCTGACGGCCAGTGCCATGCGCACGGCGGTGCTCAGCTCGGGTTCTTCGGTGTCCAGGTGCTCGGGGAAGCGGAAGCCCTCGTGCCGGGCGCGGGTCAGGAGAGCGGGAACATCCCCAGGCGGGCGTGGTACTCGTCGGCCAGGCGCTCGGTGTCGCTGCCCACGTACAGCCCGTCGGAGGTGGCGTGCAGGGCCTCCACGCCGTGCCCGCGCGCGCGACCGGGGTTCCAGGCCAGGGCCTTCCCGGTCCCCGGGTCCACCGCCGCGATGCCCTCGCGGGCCACCGACCCGGGGCCGGGGTTGAGCGCGCCCTCGGGGTTGTCCATCCAGCGCTGGTGCCCGCCCACGTACACCGCCGACGAGGTGATCTCCACCGAGTACAGCGAGTCGCCGCCGGTCTTGTTGCTCCAGGTGGGCTCGGAGTCGGGGGTGTCGGTGTTCTCGAAGCGCGCCGCGGACTTGCACAGGCCCGGCTTGACCTCCGGCCCGCCCGCGGTCACCACGGCGAAGTACGAGCCGTCGGGGGAGAAGTCCATCTGCCGCATGTAGGTCTGCATCAGCGAGTAGTCGCAGTCCGCCTCGTAGGCCGACGTGGACCACGGGGTGAGCGAGCCGTCGGCGGTGTCGATCATGGCGATCTGGTAGCGGTCCTCACCGTCCACCTTCGTGAACGTGCCGTTGACGACCAGCCGCCGCCCGTCCGGGCTCAGCGCCAACTCGTGGACCCTGAGGGAGCCCCGGCGCTGGTCGGACACGCGCGGCGCGAACCCCTCGTCGACCGAGCCCGTCCGCGCGTCGAGGCGGGCCAGCGCGGTGCGCTCCACACCGTTGACGCCGGAGAAACCGCCGCCCACGTACAGGTGCTCACCGTCGCTGGCGATGCGGTGGGCGGTGCCCCCGTCGAGGGAGGCGCGGAACCAGGGCGCCGACCGGCCGTCGCGCAGGGACAGGCGGGCCAGTCCCTGCGAGGCCCGGCCGTTGACGGAGCCGAACTCGCCGCCGATGACCACCGTCCCGCCGGGTCCGGGGGCCAGTGAGACGACGGTGCCGTCCACGCTCGGGGAGAAGCCGCGGACGATCCGCCCGGTGCCGTGCTCGAACGCGAACAGGTTGTGGACGCTACGTGTGCGGCCGCCTCCGGCCTCGGCGACCTTCGAGAAGTCCCCGGCGGCGACGACGGTGTCGCCGATCCGCAGGATGTCCTTGACCGTCCCGTCCAGGACGTGCGGCGTCCAGTGCACGGGTTGCTCGCCGACCACGCGGGAGTGGTCCGCAGGGGGTGCCGCCGGCCCGGCCGGTGCCGCGGACGCGGCCGTCGCGGCTCCGACGGGGAGCAGGAGCATCGTGCCCATGGTCAGGGCGAGGAGCGGACGGCTGGGTTTCACGGAGGACTCTCCCTGTTCGTGCGGTCGTGCGGGCGCGCTGGAGAACGGGCCTGTTCGGGGCGTGACCGCATTCTTGCAAAGAGTCGCCGCATAATCACGTTGAGTAGCGGTCTGTGCCGTAACCGTTCGTGGCCCCTCCGCTGGGAAGGCCGGGGAGGCCGGGAACGCGGGGACGGGGGCCGGGCGGGATTTCCGGGCCGGGTCCGGGCCGGTCGTATGCCGGATCCCGGCCCCGTGGAGGGTTCCGGGCCGCGAACGGTCCCGCTTCCGGGCGGGGCGCGGGTTCGGCGGGAGCCGGAGCGGTGGCCGGGGCGGACACGTGGCGGCGGACCCGGGTGGAGCGGCGACGGCGTCCGATGCCGCAGGAGTGGCGTCCGCGCGGGGGAGCGAAGGGGGCCATCAGCGGTCCGAGGGCACGGCTGGGAAGGGCGGCGCTAAACTGGCGCATGCTGGCAATCCTCGTTGTCAAAGGGATGGAGTTGCTGGCCACGACCCCGGCCGGTATTCAGCCGTCGCGGGGTCCTCGCTTGAGTTGTGTGTTCGGAAAAGAGAGTAAGGGATGGAGGAGGCGGGGTGGAACGGTACTGGGAAGTAATGTGGGGCGGGAATAAAAACGGCCGACCGGAATGCCGGGCGGCCGTTGTTCTGTCCCGTTTTCAGGGGACGGGGAGAGTGACGCAGTGCAGGAACGAGGTCCAGGCTCCCGGCGTGTAGTCGATGTGTCCGAGTCCGCGGTTCTGCGTGTCGCGCACCAGGACCGCCTCCCCTTCTGCCACCTCCACACAGCTGCCCGATCCGCCGCTGTAGCTGCTCTTGTGCCAGTGGGGCTCACGCTTCGTCATCGAGTTCTTCCTTGACCTTCCTGATCAGTTCCCGACTCGCACGGGGCGACATCGCCTCCGACTGGAGAACGCCGAAGAGCGTCGCGCAGTGTTGCACCCGCATCATGTCATCCATGAGCTGCTCACCCTCCATGTGTTCTGCGGACGCAACCGTGGGTTTGTCGTGAAATGTATAGAGTCGGAACGGGCCCGAGCCGCCCGGGTGGCACTCGGTGTCGGCGGGGATCACCTGGAAACGGACCACCCCTTTGTCGATCAGTGTGAGAACCCGGATGACCTGTTCACGAAGAACCGGTTTTCCACCCTGCACGGTGCGTCGGAGCACCGGCTCCTCCACCACGACCGACACCAGTGGCGGGTTCGCCCCCTTCAGGATCTCCTGGCGCCCCATGCGCAGGGAGGCCATCTGTCCGACCTCCTTCGCGGAGAACCAGGGAACGGTGTCGGCGAGAAGGCCCCTGGTGTACGCCTCGCACTGCACCAGGCCGGGGAAGATCACCGGCTGGTATTCGCGGAGTTCGACCGCCTCGCGCTCCAACTGGCCGACCTCGGTGTACCAGGGCGGTAGTGCGTCGGGCGCGTTCGCGGTGTTCCACGCCTGCTTTATCGCACCGGACGCACCGAACAGTTCGTCCAGTTCCGCGGCCCGGTCGGAGGGCAGGCCACGGGTTCCGCGCTCCCACGCCGACACGGTCGACTGCACCACCCGCAATGCCTGTGACACCTGGCCCTGCGTCATTCCGGCCTTCCTGCGGCAGCTGCTGACCTTCTTCCCCAGACGCCTCCACCTGGGGTTGGCACTGCGACTCAATACGACCCCCATTTCCGGGTTATCGCCACTACCACCAATGCAAGACCAGGGCACGACTCGATAGTGCGGGGAACGACGAAGTGTGACCCTTTGGTGATATCCATGGCACGCCCGAACAGCCGCTGCCCAAGGTGGTGCCATGGGCCACCGGGGGCGTGGCGACGGGGAATGAATTCAGGGTGGGTCAGTGATTCACATAAATCTAAACAAAAGCCACATGACCGACATGCTCGGCTCTCTGCCTCAGCGGGTCACCGATGCCGAGGTGCGGGCGCCGATCGCGCTGGTCCGTTCACCATCGCACCACCTGAACCACGCGCTGCGGGTGCCGGGGCTGCCGGAACAGGCCCGCGCGCTGCGCGACCACCTGACCGCCGTGGTGCCGCGCGCCGTCGCGGACACGGTCCTGACCCTGGCCAGCGAGCTGTTCAACAACGCCGTCACCCACTCGCGCAGCGGGGGCGAGGGCGGCGAGGTCGTCGTCGCCGTGAACCGGCTGTCCGACCGGATCCAGGTCAAGGTCGTGGACCAGGGGCCGCGCGACCGGAACGGTTCCTCGCCGCACCTGCGTCAGATCGACCTGGGACGGGAGGGCGGGCTGGGTCTGCGCCTGGTGGACGCGGAGGCCAGCCGGTGGGGCACCTTCCACGACGGGGGCCGCACGACGGTGTGGTTCGAGCTGGATCTGCCATGCGCACGGGCGTGAGGGGACGGGGGCGGGCCGGACCCGCTCCGACGACGGGGAGCGGTACGAGGCGGTGCGCGAGACCGCGGAGGCCGGTGGCGGGCGGGTGACCACCGCGATCCACCACTGCCCCGCCGGCGGACGGCCTGCATACGTCTTGTGGCTTCCGCCTTCTTCACAGCTGTTGTGGGGATGATGGACGCACGCTGTGCCGCCCACCCCCTGACCCGTTCCCCCGGGAGGCACCGACGGCACACCAACGCAGCGTGACGGTGATCCCGGGGGCGATCACACCCCGCGATGGCGCGTCTCAGCGATCCGTGTCCGCCTTCGGCCATGTTGTCCCCCTTGCCGATCACGTTCGGGCGTGCTCCCACCCCTCCCACGCACAGTGATCAACCCAGGTCGCATGGTGATCCGACTCGGTCACCCACGCCGCGGGGCGGAGACGCGGCCTCATGCGCTCAGAGGTTACTGAACGTTGGAGTGCGTTCCCCCCCTTACCTCAAACATTTCGTGCATCTAATGTGGCGTGCGCTTGGCGGACGTCTAATAAGCGATGGACGCCGCGCCCACGAAGCGCGGCGTCGCCGATCCGGTCGTCCATGCCGACGGGCACCGGTCCCCTCTCCCTATCCATCCCCCGACCGATCAGGAGATCAGGGAAACATGCGAACCTCCCCCGTCCTGTCCGCTCTCGGCACGGGCGCTCTCGCCTTCGGGCTCGTCGTCGCGGTTGCGCCCGGAGCCCTCGCCGCCGCCCCCGAGCGCACCACTCCGACCGTCGACACCCCCGCGACCGCCAACAGCCTCCTGGCCGCCATGGAGCGCGACCTCGGCCTGTCCCCGCACGGGGCCGAGGAACTCCTGGAGGCCCAGGAGGAGGCGTTCGGCCTCGACCGGGCCGCGGCCCGGGCCGCGGGCGACGCCTATGGCGGCTCCGTGTTCGACACCGACACCAAAGAACTGACCGTGCTCGTCACCGACCGCGGCGCCGTGGCGGCCGTCGAGGCGGTCGGCGTCGGCTCCCGTGTCGTCGACCACGGCACGCGGAGCCTCGACACGATCGTGGAGGAACTGAACGGGGCCGAGGACGCGGCACCGTCCGATGTCACCGGCTGGTACACCGACGTCGAATCCGACAGCGTCGTCATCGAGGTCATGGAAGGAGGCACCGCCGACGCCTTCGTCGACTCCGCCGGAATCGACGCCTCGGCGGTCACCGTCACCGAGGTCGACGAGCGGCCCGAACTCCTCGGTGAGATCGCCGGAGGCCTGCCCTTCTACACGTCGTCGGGCGGGCGCTGCTCGATGGGCTTCACCGCCTTCGACAGCTCCGACCGCGTCGGATTCGTGACCTCGGGCCACTGCGGCCCCGTGGGGGCCACGGTGACGTTCGGCTCCGGGACCGGGCGCTTCGACTATTCCTCCTTCCCCATCTCCGACGGCGCCTTCGTGCGCGCCACGAGCAGCGTGACCGCCTACGCCGGCGTCCGCCGCCACCACACGGGTGACTACGAGGACGTGCGCGGTTCGTCCGAGGCTCCGGTCGGGGCGTCGGTGTGCCGCTCCGGCTCCACCACCGGCTGGCACTGCGGCACGATCCAGGCCAAGAACCAGACGGTGACCTACCCGCAGGGCAGGGTCCACGGGTTGACCCGGACCAACGTCTGCGCCGAGCCCGGCGACTCCGGCGGACCCTTCATCACCTCGGGCCAGGCCCAGGGCATGACCTCGGGCGGCTCCGGCAACTGCACCTACGGGGGGACGACCTATCTCCAGCCCCTCAACCCGGTGCTGAACAGGTGGAACCTGCGTCTGGCCACGGTCTGACGCGTTCCGGCGCACCCTGAGTCAGGCAGCCCCGGCCTCGATGCCGGGGCTGCCGCGCAGCCGGGGGCTCAGGGACGGGTGCCGGGCCGGGAGAAGGCGCCGGCGCGGAAGTTCGTGGGCGGGGGAGCGGTGGGGGTGTCGTCGGGCTCGCGGTGCCGCGCGGTCTGGACGTGCTCGTTCAGCCTGCCCAGGGACGCGTGCAGGGTGGACAGGTCGTCCCTGATCCTGGTGCGCATCCGCCGGGAGGCGTCGGCGAGCTTGGGGTGCGCGCCGCGGGGAGGCCCCTCCTCCGCCGCGTCCGCCTCCTCCCCGCCGAGGACGGCCTGCTCGTCGCTCGGCTCCACCACGTCGAACTTCATGTGCCCCCCCTCGGCCGGGACCGCGCTTCATGGACATGGGACGTCCGATTCCCCCTCCCGGTTCGGGAACCTCCCGGCGATCCCCCGTCTTCGCGCGTCCGGCAGCCCCTGCCCGGGGGGAGGTCCGGAGACGGCCGCCGCGCGCGGGCACACCTGACACACCGGGTACGGAGGAGCGGGGCGCACCCTTAGTCTTGTGCCATGACCCGCGCCAAACTCGACAAGAAGCCCCAGGACGTCGCGGCGATGTTCGACGGCATCGCAGAGAACTACGACCTCGTCAACGACGTCATCTCACTGGGCCAGGACCGCCTGTGGCGGAAGGCCGCCGTCAACGCGGTCGACGCCTACAGCGGCGAACTCGTCCTGGACCTGGCGGCGGGAACCGGCACCTCCTCGGAGTCCTTCGTGAGGAAGGGCGCCCGTGTGGTGGCCTGCGACTTCTCCCTCGGCATGCTGCGCACCGGCGTGCGGCGGCGCGGCGGCGCCTCCAAGGGGGGCGTGACCTTCGCGGCGGGCGACGCCCTGCACCTGCCCTTCGCCGACGAGACCTTCGACGCGGTCACGATCTCCTTCGGCCTGCGCAACGTCAGCGACACCGACCAGGCACTGCGCGAGCTGCGGCGGGTCACCAGGGTCGGCGGCCGACTGGTCATCTGCGAGTTCAGCCACATCCCGGTCGGGTTCGTGGACAAGCTCTACGCCACGTACCTGATGGGCGCCCTGCCCAGGATCGCGGGCGCCGTCTCCGGCCGTTCCGAGTCCTACGACTACCTCTCGGAGTCGATCATGGCCTGGCCCACGCAGCCCGAGCTGGCGCGGCACCTGCAGGACGCGGGCTGGTCGCGGGTGGCCTGGCGCAACCTGTCGGCGGGGATCGTCGCCCTGCACCGCGGCTTCCGGCAGAAGTAGGGGCCGCCACACCACCCACGTCGTCGCGCGTACCACGCGGCACATAAAGAACTTGCAACCCGGGGAGTGCTCAGCCTCCCCGGGTTCTTTCGTGTTGCCCGTGAGGCTTCTGGGGTGCCGGAAACGAAGCTGAGCTGGGTGTTTGGCAGGAAGTGACGACTTTCAGGGTCTTGTGGAGTCGTCTGTAGGGCTATGTCCCGTTTGAGGGGAGGCCGTCTGTATACCCCCCTGGGACTCGCCTAGGGGTCCGGAAGGGTCTAGACTTCGGAAAAGAGGCTTGTGAAGTGCTTCACAAGTCCACGAGGCTTTGGACACATAGGCCTATGTCGGACATAACGGGCGCCCCAAGGCGCCCATAACTCCCCCCGTGCGCGGGTCCAACCCGCAAGCAGGCCCGCCACGGTGCACCCGCGCGAGCAGTCGAGGACCCACCCGTGAGCGAGACAGCCACCTCCTCTCCCAGAGACCGGGAGCGGATCGAATACGACGCCGACGTCATCGTGGTCGGCGCCGGTCCGTCCGGCTCCACCACCGCCTACTACCTCGCCCAGGCCGGACTGGACGTCCTGCTCCTGGAGAAGACCTCCTTCCCCCGGGAGAAGGTCTGCGGGGACGGACTGACGCCGCGGGCGGTGAAGCAGCTCATAGCCATGGGGATCACCTTCGAGGACGAGGGGTGGATCAGGAACCACGGCCTGCGCATCGTCGGCGCGGGCGCCCGCCTCGAACTCCCCTGGCCCGACCTGGCCGCCTATCCCGGTTTCGGTCTCGTGCGCACCCGCTACGACTTCGATCAGATCCTGGTCGACCGGGCGGTCTCCGCCGGGGCCAAGCTCCTGGAGCGCACCACGGTGACCGGCCCCCTCATGGACGAGCGCAGCAACCGCATCGTCGGGGTCCGCGCGAAGAACGCCGACCGCGAGCCCGTCACCTTCCGGGCGCCGCTGGTCGTGGCCGCCGACGGCAACTCCTCCCGGCTGTCCGTGGCCATGGGCGTCCGCAAGCGCGACGACCGGCCCATGGGCGTGGCCGTGCGCACCTACTTCGAGAGCCCCCGCCACGAGGACGACTACCTGGAGTCCTGGCTGGAGCTGTGGGACCGCAGCGGAGACAGGGACGTCCTCCTGCCCGGCTACGGCTGGGTCTTCGGCGTCGGCGACGGCACCAGCAACGTCGGGCTCGGCATCCTCAACTCCACCTCCTCCTTCCAGGACGTGGACTACCGCAAGCTCCTGCGCCGCTGGACCGAGTCCATGCCGAAGGAGTGGGGCTTCACCGAGGAGAACCAGCGGGGCGCCATCCGCGGCGCCGCCCTGCCCATGGGCTTCAACCGGGTGCCGCACTACTCCCGCGGCCTCATGCTCGTCGGCGACTCGGGCGGCATGGTCAACCCCTTCAACGGGGAGGGCATCGCCTACGCCATGGAGGCCGGCAACATCGCCGCCGACGTGATCGTGCAGGCGCACGGCAGGCCCACCCAGCAGACCCGCGAGCGGACCCTGCTGCGCTACCCCGACGTGCTCGCCGACACCTACGGCGGCTACTACACGCTCGGCCGCTACTTCGTGAAGGTCATCGGCCAGCCCGAGTTCATGAAGTACGCGACCAGGTACGGCCTGCGCCAGCGCACCCTCATGAAGTTCGCGCTGAAGATGCTGGCCAACCTCACCGAGCCCACGCAGGGCGACGCCATGGACCGGGTCATCAACGGCCTGTCCCGCATCGCCCCCGCGGCCTAGACGGCAGGCGAGGCGCAGCTCCGAGAAGACACGGCCGGGCGATCCCGCGCCCGGAGCGACGACAGGACACACGGGACGAGCCAGAGATGAGCCCGCACAAGTGAAAGCAATCACAAGCGCTCCCGGTACGCCGCGCGGGCGTGCCGACCAGCCAGGAGGAGGGTGACCGTGGAGCTGTACGCACCGATACTCGTGCTCGGCGGAATCGGCGCCGCGTTCGTCGTGGTGTCGATGGTCGCCGGGGCGCTCCTGGGACCCAAGCGCTACAACCGCGCCAAGATGCAGGCCTACGAGTGCGGCATCGAACCCACGCCCCAGCCCGCGGGCGGCGGGCGCTTCACCGTCAAGTACTACATGACGGCCATGATGTTCATCATCTTTGACATCGAGATCATCTTCCTCATCCCCTGGGCCGTGCACTTCGACGCCCTGGGCTGGTTCGGTCTGGTCGCGATCGTCCTCTTCCTGGTGAACGTCTCCATCGCCTACGCCTACGAGTGGCGTCGCGGAGGCCTCGAATGGGACTGACGCCCGCGCCGACTTCCGCCCTGACCCCGCAGCCCAGCCCGGAGGAGGTCCACAGCTGATGGGACTCGAAGAGAAACTGCCCAACGGCGTCGTGCTCACGACCGTCGAGCAGGTCGTGGGACTGGCCCGCAAGAGCTCCATGTGGCCCGCCACGTTCGGTCTGGCCTGCTGCGCCATCGAGATGATGTCCGTCGGCGGCCCGCACTACGACCTGGCCCGGTTCGGCATGGAGAAGTTCGGCGCGACCCCGCGCCAGGCCGACCTGATGATCGTCGCCGGACGCGTCAGCCAGAAGATGGCCCCCGTCCTGCGCCAGATCTACGACCAGATGCCCGAGCCCAAGTGGGTCATCGCCATGGGCGTGTGCGCCTCCAGCGGCGGCATGTTCAACAACTACGCGATCGTCCAGGGCGTGGACCACATCGTTCCGGTCGACATGTACCTGCCCGGCTGCCCGCCGCGGCCGGAGATGCTCCTGGACGCCGTGCTCAAGCTGCACGACAAGGTGCAGAACACCAAGCTCGGCGCCCACCGGGAGCAGGAGATCACCGAGAACGAGGAGCGCATGCTCCGCCGTTCGCTGCCCCTGGTGAGCAAGGACTGACATGAGCACCGACAACGAACGCGAACGCGACGAGGAAGCCGCCAACCTCCCCGAGAAGCAGGGACGCGAGCGGTTGGCCGCTCCGGTCCGGCGCACCGGGATGTTCGGCGCCACCACCACCGGGGACACCTCCGGGTTCGGCGGGCTGCAGGTCCGGGGGAGCGCTCCAGCGCACAGCCAGCGCCCCTTCACCGACCCCGACGACCCGCGCACCGCGGACTTCGACCGGGTGGCCGACGACCTGGAGGCCGCCCTGGGCGAGGACGCCGGAGCGGTCGAGCGGGTCGAGGCCGCCCGCGGCGAACTCACCTTCCACGTGCGCCGCGAGGCGCTCCTGGAGTTGGTACGCGTGCTGCGCGACGACCCGTCGCTGCGCTACGAGCTGTGCACCGGGGTGGCGGGCGTGCACTTCCCCGACGACGCCGGCCGGGAGCTGCACGCGGTCTACCACTTCCGCTCCCTCACCCACAACAGCGAGATCCGCGTCACCACCACCTGCCCCGACGCCGACCCGCACGTGCCCTCGATCGTGTCGGTCTACCCGACCAACGACTGGCACGAGCGCGAGGCCTGGGACTTCTTCGGGCTCGTCTTCGACGGGCACCCGGCGCTGACCCGCATCCAGATGCCCGACGACTGGCACGGCCACCCCCAGCGCAAGGACTACCCGCTGGGCGGCATCCCGGTCGAGTACCGGGGCGCCACCGTGCCCCCGCCGGACGAGCGGAGGTCCTACCAGTGAGCCACAGGACCCCCATCCCAACGCACTCCGTCACGAAGGGAGGCCCGGCATGACCGTCACCGAGGACTACATCGACGCCTCCGGCGGGGACTGGGACGACGTCATCGAGAAGGCGCAGGCCACCAGTGCCGAACGCCTCGTCGTCAACATGGGGCCCCAGCACCCGTCCACGCACGGCGTGCTCCGGCTGATCCTCACCCTGGACGGCGAGACCTGCACCGAGGCGCGTGTCGGTATCGGTTACCTGCACACCGGTATCGAGAAGAACCTGGAGTACCGGACCTGGACCCAGGGCACCACGTTCGTCACCCGCATGGACTACCTGACGCCGCTGTTCAACGAGACGGCGTACTGCCTCGCGGTCGAGAACCTGCTCGACATCACCGACCGCGTCCCCGAACGGGCCAACGTCATCCGCGTGATGATGATGGAGCTCAACCGGATGGCCTCGCACTTCGTCGCGATGGCCACCTTCGGCATGGAGCTGGGCGCGACCACGGTCATGACCAACGGCTTCCGTGAGCGCGAGATGATCCTGGACATCTTCGAGCTGGTCACCGGCCTGAGGATGAACCACGCCTACATCCGTCCCGGCGGCGTGTCCCAGGACCTGCCGCCCGGCACGGTCGGCAAGGTCCGCGAGCTGCTCAAGGAGATGCCCAAGCGCATCGGGACGATGCGCAAGCTCCTGGACGAGAACCCCGTCTACCTCGCCCGCACCAGGGACGTGGCCCACCTCAGCCTGTCCGGGTGCATGGCGCTCGGCATCACCGGGCCGCTGCTGCGCGCCTCCGGCCTGGCCTGGGACCTGCGCAAGGCCAAGCCCTACTGCGGATACGAGGACTACGAGTTCGACGTCCCCGTCTCCGACGGCGGCGACGTCTACGCCCGCTACCGGGTGCGCATGGCCGAGATGGAGGAGAGCCTCAAGATCGTCGAGCAGTGCCTCGACAGGCTCCGGCCCGGCCCGGTGATGATCAAGGACGCCAAGATCGGCTGGCCCGCCAAGCTGGCGCTGGGTCCCGACGGGCTGGGCAACTCGCCCGACCACATCGCGCACATCATGAGCGGTTCCATGGAGGCGCTCATCCACCACTTCAAGCTGGTCACCGAGGGCTTCCGGGTGCCGGCCGGCCAGGCCTACGCGGCCGTGGAGAGCGCCAAGGGCGAGCTCGGCTGCTACGCGGTCAGCGACGGGGGCACCCGCCCGTACCGCGTGCACTTCCGCGACCCCTCGTTCACCCACCTGCAGGCCGTCGCGGCCATGTGCGAGGGCGGCACGGTGGCGGACGTCATCGCGGCCGTGGCCAGTATCGACCCTGTGATGGGAGGCGTGGACCGGTGAACGAGCACGAGAACACCGAGACCACCGAGGCGGCCGAGCCGCGCGAGGCGTTCCCGGCCGAGGTCACGGCCCGGTTGGAACCGGACGCCAAGGAGATCATCGGCCGCTACCCGCGGCAGCGGTCCGCGCTGCTGCCGCTGCTGCACCTGGTGCAGGCCGAGGAGGGGCACGTCAGCAAGGCCGGCATGCGCTTCTGCGCCGACCAGCTCGACCTCACCCTCGCCGAGGTCAACGCGGTCGCCACCTTCTACACCATGTACCGCCGCCGCCCCGGTGGCGACTACCAGGTGGGCGTGTGCACCAACACCCTGTGCGCGGTGATGGGCGGCGACGAGATCTTCCAGTCCCTCAAGGACCACCTGGAGGTGGGCAACAGCGAGACCACCGGAGACGGGAAGGTCACGCTGGAGCACGTCGAGTGCAACGCGGCCTGCGACTTCGCACCCGTCGTGATGGTCAACTGGGAGTTCTTCGACAACCAGACCCCCGAGACCGCCAGGAAGCTCGTGGACGACCTGCGCCTGGGCAACGACGTCGCGCCCACGCGCGGCCCCGCGAGCCTGTGCACCTGGAAGCAGGCCTCCCGGGTCCTGGCCGGGTTCGACGACGGCCGCGCGGGCGAGGGCGTCCAGGCCGCCGAACCCTCCCTGGCCGGGCTCAGGCTGGCCAGGGAGCGCGGATGGTCGGCTCCGGACCCGAACGACCTTCCGCCCCGCGAACAGGGTGAGGAGGACGCCAAGTGACCACCCTGACCCCGATCCTCTCGAAGAACTGGGACCGTCCGGACTCCTTCACCCTGGAGGGCTACCAGGCCACCGGCGGCTACGGCGCACTGCGCACGGCCCTGGGCATGGATCCCGACTCCATCGTGGACCTGGTCAAGAAGTCCGGCCTGCGCGGCCGTGGCGGCGCCGGGTTCCCCACGGGGATGAAGTGGGGCTTCCTGCCCGCGGACAACCCCAACCCGCGCTACCTCGTCGTCAACGCCGACGAGTCCGAGCCGGGCACCTGCAAGGACATCCCGCTCATGCTCGCCAACCCGCACGCGCTGGTGGAGGGCGTGGCGATCGCGGCGTACGCGATCAGGTCCAGCCAGGCCTTCATCTACGTGCGCGGTGAGGTCGTCCACGTCGTCCGCCGCCTGCGCCAGGCCGTCGCCGACGCCCAGGAGGCCGGGCTGCTGGGCAAGGACGTCCTCGGCAGCGGCTTCGACCTCGACGTCGTCGTCCACGCCGGGGCGGGCGCCTACATCTGCGGCGAGGAGACCGCCCTGCTGGACTCCCTGGAGGGCTACCGGGGCCAGCCCCGGCTCAAGCCGCCCTTCCCCGCCGTGGCCGGGCTCTACGCCTCGCCCACCGTGGTGAACAACGTCGAGTCCATCGCCAGCGTGCCGAGCATCGTCGCCAACGGCACCGAGTGGTTCACGTCCATGGGCACCGAGAAGTCCGCCGGGTTCGGCTTCTTCTCCCTGTCCGGGCACGTCGCCAACCCGGGACAGTACGAGGCGCCGCTCGGCATCACCCTGCGCGAACTGCTCGACATGGCGGGCGGGATCCGCTCCGGGCACCAGCTCAAGTTCTGGACCCCCGGCGGCTCCTCCACGCCGATCTTCACCGATGAGCACCTGGACACCCCGCTCGACTTCGAGTCGGTGGGCGCCGCCGGGTCCATGCTCGGCACCCGGGCGCTCCAGATCTTCGACGAGACCACCTGCGTGGTACGCGCCGTCGGCCGCTGGATCGCCTTCTACGCCCACGAGTCCTGCGGCAAGTGCACACCCTGCCGCGAGGGCAACTTCTGGATGGTCCAGGTCCTGGACCGGCTGGAGAGGGGCCAGGGCACCGAGGCCGACCTCGACAAGCTCCTGGACATCTGCGACAACCTGCTCGGCCGCTCCTTCTGCGCCCTCGGCGACGGCGCGACCAGCCCGGTCATGTCCTCGATCAAGTACTTCCGACAGGAGTACATCGACCACGTCGAGAGGGGCGGCTGCCCCTTCGACCACACCAAGGCCACCCTGTGGGGCGACCAGCCGACCTCGACGGGAGGACACCAGTGACAGTCACCTCCAACTCCTCCGGTGGATCGGCGCCAGCGCCGCCCCCGGAGGACCTCGTCACCGTCACCATCGACGGTTTCCGGATCCAGGTGCCCAAGGGGACCCTGCTGATCCGGGCCGCCGAGCTCCTCGGCATCCAGATCCCCAGGTTCTGCGACCACCCGCTCCTGGACCCGGTCGGGGCCTGCCGCCAGTGCCTGGTGGAGATCCCCGACATGGGCAACGGGCGCGGCATGCCCAAGCCGCAGGCCTCCTGCACCATCACCGTGATGGAGGGGATGGTGGTCAACACCCACCTGACCTCCCCGGTGGCGGAGAAGGCCCAGCGCGGGATCATGGAGTTCCTGCTCATCAACCACCCGCTGGACTGCCCGGTCTGCGACAAGGGCGGCGAGTGCCCCCTGCAGAACCAGGCCATGTCCACCGGGCAGGGCGAGACCCGCTTCGTCGACGTCAAGCGGACCTTCCCCAAGCCGATCGCGCTGTCCTCCCAGGTGCTGCTGGACCGGGAGCGCTGCATCCAGTGCGCCCGCTGCACCCGCTTCGCCGCGCAGATCGCGGGCGACCCGCTCATCGAACTCATGGAGCGCGGCGCCGATGAGCAGGTCGGCATCGCCGAGGGCGAGCCCTTCCAGTCCTACTTCTCCGGCAACACCGTGCAGATCTGCCCGGTCGGCGCGCTCACCGGCTCCGCCTACCGGTTCCGGTCGCGCCCCTTCGACCTGGTGTCCACGCCCAGCGTGTGCGAGCACTGCGCCGACGGGTGCGCCCAGCGCACCGACCACCGGCGCGGCAAGGTCATGCGCCGCCTGGCCGGGGACGACCCCCAGGTCAACGAGGAGTGGAACTGCGACAAGGGGCGGTGGGCGTTCAGCTACACCACCCAGCCCGACCGCCTGTCCCGTCCGCTGGTGCGCGACGAGGAGACCCGGGCCCTGGAGTTCGCCTCCTGGCCCGAGGCCGTCAGCATGGCCGCCGAGGGCCTGTCCGCCGCGCGCGGCCGGGTCGGCGTCCTGGTCGGCGGGCGCCTGACCTACGAGGACGCCTACGCCTACGCCAAGTTCGCCCGGGTGGCCCTGCGCACCAACGACGTGGACGCCCGTGCCCGCGCGCACTCCGAGGAGGAGGCCGACTTCCTGGCCGCCCACGTCGCCGGAACCCCGGTCGACGTGGACTTCACCGCGCTGGAGAAGGCGCCCTCGGTGCTCCTGGCGGGGTTCGAACCCGAGGACGAGTCGCCGCTGGTCTTCCTGCGGCTGCGCAAGGGCGTGCGCAAGCGCGGGCTCAAGGTCTACTCGGTCGCCTCGCACGCCAGCCTGGGCCTGACCAAGACCAAGGGCACCCTGGTCAGGGCGGTCCCCGGTGACGAGGGCCGCGTCCTCAACGCCCTGGACACGGACGACCCCGAGGTCGTGTCGGCCCTGAACGAGGAGGGCTCGGTCATCATGGTGGGCGAGCGCCTGGCCGCCGTGCCCGGCGCCCTGACCGCCGCCGCGGCCCTGGCCGCGCGGACCGGTGCCCGCCTGGTGTGGGTACCGCGCCGCGCGGGGGAACGCGGGGCCGTCGACGCCGGGGCGCTGCCGGGCCTGCTGCCCGGGGGCCGCCCGGTCACCGACCCCTCCGCCCGCGCGGAGGTCGCCCGTGCCTGGAACGTGGGCTCCCTGCCCGAGGCCCCCGGACGCGACACCGCCGCCATCATCGAGGCCGCCGCGTCCGGACAGCTCGACGCCCTGCTCGTCGCCGGGGTCGAACTGGACGACCTGCCCGACCCCGACGCCGCGCGTGAGGCCCTGGCCCGGGTGCCGTTCGTCGTCAGCCTCGAACTGCGCGCCAGCGACGTCACCGACCGCGCCGACGTGGTGCTGCCGGTGGCCGCCGTGGCGGAGAAGTCCGGAACCTTCGTCAACTGGGAGGGCCGCCACCGGCCCTTCGGTGACGCGCTCAGGGTTCCCGGTGCCCTGGCCGACCTGCGGGTGCTCTCCGCGGTCGCCGACCAGATGGACGTGCACCTGGGCCTGCCGGACGCCGCGTCCGCCTACGGCGAGCTGATGGAGCTGGGCCTGTGGACCGGACAGCGCACCGCCGCGCCCCGGGTGCGCCCCGTGGAGGTCGCCGGGCCCGAGCCCGGCCAGGCCGTCCTCTCCACCTGGCGCCAGCTGCTCGGCACCGGCCGGATGGAGGACGGTGAGCCCTACCTCGCCGGAACCGCCCGCCAGGCCCGCGCCTACCTGTCCAAGGCCACGGCCGACGAGGTCGGCGTCCCCGACGGCGGCACGCTCCACGTCACCGGCGCACGCGGATCGGTGTCCGTGCCCGTGGTCGTCACCGACATCGCCGACAGGGTCGTCTGGCTCCCGGCCAACGCCGACGGCTGCGACGTACCCCGTGACCTGGGCGGCGGCGCCGGCCAGACCGTCCTGCTGGCCGCGTCCACCACCACATCCGGGAGGCAGGAATGACCCCCGCCGCTCTCGATCCGCGCGTGGCCCACCTGGCCTCCGAGGAGACACTGAGCGCCTTCGGCAGCGATCCCTGGTGGATCACCACCATCAAGGCGCTGGGGATCTTCGTCTTCCTCATGCTCTGCGTGCTGATGATGATCATGGCCGACCGCAAGGTCATGGGCCGGATGCAGCAGCGCCACGGGCCGAACCGGATGGGCCCCTTCGGCCTGCTCCAGTCCCTGTTCGACGGCATCAAGCTCTCCCTCAAGGAGGACCTGATCCCGCGCGGGGTGGACCGGTTCGTCTACATCGCCGCGCCGGTGATCGCGGCCGTGCCCGCGTTCATCGCGTTCTCGGTCATCCCCATCGGACCCGAGGTGAGCATGTTCGGGGTCATCACCCCGCTCCAGCTCACCGACCTGCCCATCGCGGCCCTGGTGGTCCTGGCCACCGCCGCGCTGGGGGTGTACGGGTTCGTGCTCGGCGGCTGGGCCTCCCAGTCGCCCTACGCCCTGCTCGGCGGACTGCGCGCCTCCGCGCAGGTGATCAGCTACGAGATCGCGATGGGCCTGTCCTTCGTCGCGGTCTTCATCATGTCGGGCACCCTCACCACGTCGGGGATCGTCGAGTCCCAGCGCGGTCTGTGGTTCGCCGTGCTGCTCCTGCCGTCCTTCCTCGTCTACCTGGTGACGATGGTCGGCGAGACCAACCGGCTGCCCTTCGACCTGGCCGAGGGCGAGGGCGAGATCGTCGGCGGCTTCATGACCGAGTACGGGTCCATGAAGTTCACGATGTTCTTCCTCGCCGAGTACGTGAACATGTGCACGGTCGCCGCCGTGTCCGTCACGCTCTTCCTCGGCGGCTGGCTCGCCCCGCCCGGGATCACCGCGTTCCTCCCCGGAGCCAACGAGGGCTGGTGGCCTCCCCTGTGGTGGCTGCTCAAGTTCGCCTTCGTGATGTTCCTGTTCATCTGGGCGCGCGGCAGCCTGCCCCGGGTGCGCTACGACCAGCTGATGAAGCTCGGCTGGAAGGTGCTCATCCCGATCCAGCTGGTGTGGATCACCGCCGTCGCCGTCGTGCGGATGCTCGTCCTGGAGGACGCGTCGCCGGTGGTCGTCGGCCTCGTGGTCGCCGCGTTCACCGCCGCCACGGTGGCCGCCTTCGCCGCCTGGCTGCGCCACGCGCGCCGCGAGCGCGCGGAGGAGGCACTCCAGCGCGCCGAGAGCGCCCGCCGCGCGCGCGAGGATCCCGCCTTCGGCGGGTTCCCGGTGCCACCGAGCACCGCCCCGCACTACGGCAGCAGCGTGCTCGCCGAACCACCGCGGACGGCTCCGGCCGCCGCTGCCGACCGCAACAAGAAGGGTGAGGAGGTTACCGGTGCTTGAGTGGCTCAACCCCGTCAAGGGTTTCGGTGTCACCTTCCACGCGATGTTCACGAAGGTGCCGACCGTCGAGTACCCGGAGGTCAAGCGCCCCACGGCGCCGCGCTTCCACGGACGACACCAGCTGAACAGGTGGGCCGACGGCCTGGAGAAGTGCATCGGGTGCGAACTGTGCGCCTGGGCCTGTCCGGCCGACGCCATCTACGTGGAGGCCGGTGACAACACCGACGACGACAGGTACTCGCCCGGCGAACGCTACGGCCGGGTGTACCAGATCAACTACCTGCGCTGCATCCTGTGCGGGCTGTGCGTGGAGGCCTGCCCCACGCGCGCCCTCACGATGACCAACGAGTACGAGCTGGCCGACGACAGCAGGCAGAGCCTGATCTGGACCAAGGAGCAGCTGCTCGCCCCGCTCAAGGAGGGGATGGAACAGCCGCCGCACCCGATGCGCCTGGGCGAGACCGAACAGGACTACTACGCCACCGGGCGCGGCCAGCACGGTTCACAGGACGGGCAGCAGGCGCAGGAGAGCACGGAGGGGGTCCGTTGAACCCGCTCACCAGCGCCTCCCAGGGCGCACCGCTCGACGGCTCCCTGCACCTGGCCGCCCCGATCGGCGGCGGCGAGGCGGCCACGTTCTGGATCCTGGGCTCGGTGGTCCTCCTCGGTGCCCTGGGCGTGGTCTTCTCCCGCAAGGCCGTGCACTCGGCCATGTCCATGGCGCTGACCATGGTCGGCCTGGCCATCTTCTACGGCATCAACGCGGCGCCGTTCCTGATGGTCGTGCAGATCGTGGTCTACACCGGCGCCGTCCTCATGCTGTTCCTGTTCGTGCTGATGCTCGTCGGTGTCAGCTCGGCCGACTCCCTGGTGGAGACGATCAGCGGACAGCGGGTCCTGACGGCCCTCGTGGCGCTGTGCTTCGTCGGCGCCCTGGCCACCGGCATCACCCGCATCACCGTGGGCGACCCGGTCGGCCTGACCGAGGGCGCCGCGGCGGCGGGCGGCACAATCCCGTGGATCGCGGGCGAGCTGCTCCTGCGCTACGTGGTCGCCTTCGAGGCCACCGGCGCGCTGCTCATCACCGCCGTCCTGGGCGCCATGGTGCTGGCGCACACCGTCCGTACCAAGAAGCGCCGCACGCAGCGGGAGATCGCCGAGGACCGCATCCGCGGCGACCACCCGACGCCGCTGCCCGGGCCCGGCACCTACGCCCGGCACAACGCGATCGACATGCCCGCGCTGCTGCCGGACGGCACGGTCGCCAAGCTGTCCCTCAACCCGGTGCTCACCGCGCGCGACCCCGAGTACCAGTCGCGGGTGCCCTCCGACGTGCGGGCCACCCAGGCGCCGCTGTTCGGCGGGGCCTCGGACTCCGCCGAGGCCAAGACGGTCGGGCCCGTGGCCGACGACCAGGCCCGGCCCGCCGCGGAGGACCCCGGGGAGCCCGGGGAGCCGGGCGGCTCCGACGGCGCACCGGACGAGGGAAGCCCCGGTGACACGGGCGGCCCGGACACCCCCGACGCCTCCGAGGGCGCGGGCGGTCCGGCCGGGACGGACGGCTCCGACAGCAACGGCAACGGGCAGGAGGTCGAGTCCTCGTGGACCCGATGAACTACATCGTCCTCGCGGCGCTGCTGTTCACCATCGGCGCCGTCGGCGTGCTCCTTCGGCGCAACGCGATCATCGTCTTCATGTGCGTGGAGCTCATGCTCAACGCCTGCAACCTGGCGTTCGTCTCGTTCGCCCGGATGCACGGGGACATCGAGGGGCAGGTCATCGCCTTCTTCGTGATGGTCGTCGCCGCCGCCGAGGTGGTCGTGGGCCTCGCGATCATCATGCAGATCTTCCGAACCCGCAGGTCCGCGTCGCTCGATGACGCGAACCTGCTCAAGCACTAGAAGGCGACGTGGCTGTGACATCTCACGCGTACCTCGCCGCCGAACCCGCGGTGGCGACCGCGGCCGACAGCGCGGTGCTGTCGGGCGCATGGCTGCTCATCGCCCTGCCGCTCGCGGGCGCGGCGATCCTGCTGCTCGGCGGCAGGCGCACCGACAAGTGGGGGCACTGGCTGGCCACGGCCCTGCCGGCGGCCTCCTTCGTCTGGGCCCTCCTCGTCCTGTTCGACCTGCTCGGCAGGGCCTCCGACGCGCGCAGCGTCTCCGTCCCCGTCTACCAGTGGTTCTCCGTCGGCGGCCTCGAAGCCGGGGTGGACCTGCTGGTGGACCCGCTCTCGATCAGCTTCGCCCTGCTGATCACCTTCGTGGGCTCGCTGATCCACGTCTACTCGGTCGGCTACATGGCCGAGGAACCGGGCAGGCGGCGCTTCTTCGCCTACCTGAACCTGTTCGTGGCGGCCATGCTCGTGCTGGTGCTCGCGGACAACTTCGTGCTGCTCTTCCTCGGCTGGGAGGGTGTGGGCCTGGCGTCCTACCTGCTCATCGGGTTCTGGCAGTACAAGCCCTCCGCGGCCGTGGCGGCCAAGAAGGCGTTCCTCATCAACCGGGTCGGCGACATGGGCCTGCTCATCGCGATCATGATCATGTTCTCGGTGATGGGCGCGGTCAGCTTCAGCGACGTGTTCGCCGCCGTCCCGGGCGCGAGCGACGGCGTGCTGCTGGCGATCGGGCTGCTGCTGCTCCTCGGCGCCTGCGGCAAGTCCGCGCAGCTGCCGCTGCAGGCGTGGCTCCTCGACGCCATGGAGGGCCCGACCCCGGTGTCCGCGCTCATCCACGCGGCCACCATGGTCACCGCCGGCGTGTACCTCATCGTGCGCGCCGGACCCGTCTTCGAGGGCGCCCCGGTGGCCCAGACCGCGGTCACCGTCGTGGGCGCCGCCACCATGCTGGCGGGCGGGATCATCGCCTCGGCCAAGGACGACATCAAGAAGTCCCTGGCCGGGTCCACGATGAGCCAGATCGGCATGATGGTGCTGGCCGCCGGGCTGGGCCCGGTCGGCTACGTGGCCGCCATCGCCCACCTGGTCACCCACGGCTTCTTCAAGGCCGGGCTGTTCCTCGGCGCCGGATCGGTCATGCACGCCATGAACGACGGCGTGAACATGCGCAGGTACGGCGGACTGGCCCGGATCATGCCGGTCACCTTCGCCACCTTCGCCCTGGGCTACCTGGCCATCATCGGTTTCCCGCTGCTGTCGGGCTGGTGGACCAAGGAGAGCATCATCTCCGCGGCCTTCGGGGTGGGCGGAACCCAGGGCATGGTGCTCGGAACGGCCGTCATCGTCGGCGCGGGGCTCACCGCCTTCTACATGTCGCGGATGGTCTTCATGACCTTCTTCGGGAGGAAGCGGTGGGACGAGGGCGTGCACCCGCACGAGTCGCCGGTCAGCATGACCGCCCCCATGGTGGTGCTGGCGATCGGCTCGGTCGCGCTCGGCGCCTTCCTGACGCTCGGTGACCGGTTCGCGGGCTTCCTCGCCCCGGCCACCGGCGCCCACCCGCACCACTTCGACGTGGCGCACGCGTTCACCTCGCCCTACGGCCTGGCCGCCCTGGGCGTACTGGTGGTCGGCGTGGCGGCCGCCTGGGCGGTGTACCTGCGCAGGCCGGTGGCCGAGACCGCTCCCAAGGGCAACCCGGTCACCGTCGCCGCCAGCCGCGAGCTGTACGGCAACGAGATCAACGAGGGCCTGATCATGCGGCCCGGCCAGGCGCTCACCGGGGCGCTGCTCCTCATCGAGGACAAGGTCATCGACGGAGCGGTCAACGGACTCGGCGCGGGCGTGCGCGACTCCTCCAAGGGGTTGGGCCGGACCCAGACCGGGTTCGCCCGCACGTACGCGCTCACCATGCTCTTCGGCGCCGTCGTCGTCGCCGCGACGCTGGCTGTGAGGTTGTAGACAATGATCCCCTGGCTCACTATCGCGATCGCGCTCCCCGCGGTCGGCGCGGCCCTGGTCTGGGCACTACCGCGCACAGCGGCGAAGGCCTCCCCGGCCCAAGCCGTCAGGACCGCCAAGGCCGACAGGGCCGCCGAGGCCCCGGCGGACGGCGGCGGCACGGCCACGGCCGTCCGCCCCGCCACCGCGGCCGGGGGCGGCGGGTCGGCCGAGACCGCCAAGCGGCTCACCCTGGGCTTCTCGATCGCCACCCTGCTCGTGGTCGCGGCCATGGCACTGCGGTTCGACACCTCCCAGGCCGGAAGCCTGCAGTTCGAGGAGGTCCATCCCTGGATCCAGCGCTTCGGCGTCAACTACGCCGTGGGCGTGGACGGCATCGCCCTGGTGATGATCCTGATGTCGGCCGTCCTGGTGCCTCTGGTCATCCTGGCCGCCTGGAACGAACACGAGGACCGTCCCGGTGGCGGGCGCGGGTACTTCGCGCTCATCCTGGTCCTGGAAGCGATGATGATCGGCGTCTTCGCCGCCACCGACGTCTTCCTGTTCTACGTGTTCTTCGAGGCCATGCTCATCCCGGTCTACTTCATGATCGGGCGCTACGGACGTGGCGACGACCGTGCCAGGGCCGCGGCCAAGTTCCTGCTGTACAGCCTGGCCGGCGGCCTGATCATGCTGGTCTCGGTGATCGGCGTGTACGTCATCGGCGGCAGCTTCCTGTGGACCGACCTGGTCGGCGAGGGCAGCGCCCTCGCCGCGGTGGACCCGGCCACGGCGCGCTGGCTGTTCCTCGGCTTCTTCATCGCCTTCGCGATCAAGGCGCCGATGTGGCCCGTGCACACCTGGCTGCCCTCGGCGGCGGGCGCCTCGCGCCCGGGTACCGCCGTGCTGCTCGTGGGCGTGCTCGACAAGGTCGGCACCTACGGCATGCTGCGCTACTGCCTGGAGCTGTTCCCGGCGGCAGTGTCGTGGTTCGTGTGGCCGGTGGTGGCGCTGAGCCTGGTGAGCATCATCTACGGAGCGGTCCTCGCCATCGGGCAGAACGACATGATGCGCCTGGTGGCGTACACCTCGGTGTCCCACTTCGGCTTCATCACCCTGGGCATCTTCGCCCTGACCGCGCAGGGGCAGGCCGGAGCCGCCCTGTACATGGTCAACCACGGGTTCGCGACCGGGGCGCTGTTCCTGGTCGTGGGCTTCCTCATCGCCCGCCGCGGCTCCTCGCTCATCAGCGACTACGGCGGTGTGCAGAAGGTCGCGCCCAGACTCGCCGGGGTGTTCCTCGTGACGGGCCTGGCCGGTCTGGCGCTGCCGGGCCTGGCGCCGTTCGTCAGCGAGTTCCTGGTGTTCGTCGGGGTGTACGCGTTCAACCCGGTCCCGGCGGTCATCGCCGCGGTCGGCGTGGTGCTGGCCGCGCTGTACATCCTGTGGATGTACCAGCGCACCATGAACGGCCCCACCAAGGAGGGGCTGACCGGTCTGCGCGACCTGTCCGCGCGGGAGACGTGGGCCGTCGCCCCGCTGCTCGCGCTCATCCTCGTGCTCGGCCTGTACCCGCAGCCGGTGCTGGACGTGATCAACCCGGCGGTCGAGCGCACCGTCGGTATCGGCTCCGGGACGGCGGACACGGCCGCGGACGGCGGCAGTGAGAGCGCCGTGGGCGCCCAGGAAGAGGAAGGAGACGCGGAGTGATCCCCCACATGGACCTTCCCGTCATCACCGAGACGCCGCCGAACATCGACTGGTGGCTGCTCGCGCCGCTGGTCGTGGTGTTCGCCGCCGGTGTTCTGGGTGTGCTGTTCGAGGCGTTCGTACCGAAGGGACGGCGCCGCGGGATCCAGATCGGACTCGCGGTGCTCGCGCTGCTGACGGCGTTCGTGCTGCTGGTGCTCCAGGTGGGCTCGCTGCCCGCCGAGGAGCCGGGTGTGACGATCGCCGCCGGCGTGCTGGCGGTGGACCGGACGGTGATCTTCTTCCAGGGCACCATCACCGTGCTGGCGCTGGTGAGCCTGCTGCTGATCTCCGAGCGCAGGGACGGGCGCGACGCCTTCGCCGCGCAGGCGGCGACGGTGCCCGGAAGCGAGGAGGAGCGCGCGCACATCCTGGCGGGCTCCCAGCACACCGAGGTGTACCCGCTGGTGCTGTTCGCGGTGCTGGGCATGCTGATGTTCCCGGCCTCGAACGACTTCCTGACGATGTTCATCGCGCTGGAGGTGATGAGCCTCCCGCTGTACCTGCTGTGCGGGCTGGCCCGGCGCCGCCGCCTGTTCTCGCAGGAGGCCGCGGTCAAGTACTTCCTGCTGGGCGCGTTCTCCTCGGCCTTCTTCCTGTTCGGTGCCGCCATGGTCTACGGCTACGCCGGATCGGTGAACTTCGGCGAGATCCGCGAGGCCGTCGAGGCGGGCGGCGCGGAGATCTTCCAGGGCGGCGACGGTGAGCCGCTGCTGCTGATGGGCATCGGGATGGTGGCGATCGGCCTGCTGTTCAAGGTGGGCGCCGTGCCCTTCCACAACTGGAAGCCGGACGTGTACCAGGGCGCGCCGACCCCGATCACGGCGCTGATGGCCTCCTGCACGCTGGTCGCCGCGTTCGGCGCGCTGCTGCGGGTGTTCTTCGTGCCCTTCGGCGGCTCGGCGGAGAGCTGGCAGCCGATGCTGTGGGTGGTGGCCGTCCTGACGATGGTCGTCGCCGCGGTCATCGCGGTCACCCAGCGCGACGTCAAGCGGCTGCTGGCCTACTCGTCCGTGGTGCACGCCGGGTTCGTCCTGACCGCGGTCGTGGCGGGCAGCACCGACGGGCTCGCGGGCGCCATGTTCTACCTGGCGGCGTACGGGTTCACCACGCTGGGCGCGTTCGCCGTGGTGACGCTGGTGCGGACCAGGGACGGCGGGCAGGAGCTCGGTGACCTGGACCGGTGGGCGGGGCTGGGCCGCCGCTCCCCGGCGCTGGCCGGTGCGCTGGCACTGTTCCTGCTGGCCTTCGCCGGTATTCCGCTGACCAGCGGCTTCATCGGCAAGTTCGCGGTGTTCGAGGCGGCCGTGGCGGCCGGTGCCACCCCGCTGGTGGTGGTGGGTGTCCTGAGCAGCGTGGTGACCGCGTTCTTCTACGTGCGGATCATCGTGGTGATGTTCTTCCGGGACCCGGAGGGCGAGGGCCCCATGGTGGTGCGCGCGGGCGCGGCCACGGGCGGGGTCATCGTGATCGGGGTGGCGGCGACGCTGCTGCTCGGCCTGTACCCGGGACCGGTGCTGGACCACATGCTGCCGTCCTCGGAGATCGGCTCCGACCCGGTCGCGGTGATGGTGGACCAGACGTCCACGGAAACAGGCGCGGAATGACCGGTTATCAGGTCTGACCTGCGCTTGGGCACCGGACGGTCCCGTATCCGGGTGTGGCTTTGGCTGTTCATTCCGGGTCGGATACCGTGGCAAGTCGGATCATGTTCATGTGCCGAGCACGCGGTGGCCCCCTCACCGGGGGTCACCGCCGTGCCCGTTCAACAGGTGGAGCTTTACGGTGAGCGGTGCTGTCCCGAGCGGGTTTCTCGCTCTGCCGAGAGTCGATACGGCCCTCGTCCGTGAGGTCGAGGACAACCTGGAGAAGGTCGAGAGCCTGCTGAGGGAGTCGGTCACGTCGAGCGACCCCCTGCTGACCGAGGCCGCCTCCCACCTGTTGGAGGCCGGGGGCAAGCGCTTCCGCGCGACCCTGGTGCTGCTGGCCGCCCACTTCGGCGACCCGACCGTGCCCGACCTCATCCCGGCCGCGGCCGTGGTGGAGCTCACGCACGTGGCCACGCTCTACCACGACGACGTCATGGACGAGGCCGAGCTGCGGCGGGGCGAGCCGAGCGCCAACCAGCGCTGGGGCAACAGCATCGCCATCCTGACCGGCGACTACGTCTTCGCCCGCGCCTCGGAGATGCTCGCCGACCTGGGCACCGAGGCGGTCCGGCTGCAGGCGGTCACGTTCGCGCGCCTGGTGCAGGGACAGATCCTGGAGACTTCGGGCCCGCCGGAGGGCGCCGACCCGCTGGACCACTACCTGCGGGTGATCAGCGACAAGACGGCGTCGCTGATCGCGTCGTCGGCGGAGTTCGGCGGGATGTTCGGCAAGGTCGACCCGGAGACGGTCGGGACGGTCACGCGGGCCTGCGACGCCCTGGGCATGGCCTTCCAGCTGGCCGACGACATCCTGGACGTGGCGAGCGAGAGCATGGACTCGGGCAAGACCCCGGGCACCGACCTGCGCGAGGGCGTGCTCACCCTGCCGATGTTCTACGCGCTGCGCTCGCGGGACGCGTCCGACGCGCGGCTCAAGTCGCTGCTCGGCCGCCCGCTGGACGACGACGAGGCCGAGGAGGCCCTGGCCCTGCTGCGGGTGCACCCGGCGATGGCCGAGGCCGGGGCCACCCTGCGGGGCTGGGCCGACAAGGCGCGCGCCGAACTGGTGACCCTGCCCCAGGTCCCCGCGAGGGAGGCCTTCGAGTCGCTGTGCGACTACGTGGTCGAGCGCTCCGGCTGACCGGGCCACAGCCCGCGGACACAGGCCGCCACCCGGCACATGACGACGGCGCCGCCCCACCGGGACGGCGCCGTCGTCGTGGTCGGGGCTAGCTCACGACGGGCAGGGCCTCGAAGCCGGGCATCTCCATGAAGGTCGGGTGCTGGGTCATGCCCTCAGGGGTCTCCTGCGGGACGGTCCCCCCGTCGACGGAGACCAGGTCGCCGGTGTCCAGATCGTTCAGCAGGTCCGTGCCCCGGCCGAGCTCGTTCACCAGGTCCTCGGCGGTCTGGGTGTCGATGTCCTCGGCGACCCGGGGCAGACCGGCGTCGGCGAGCTGCGGCAGGGTGGCGTCGGCCGTGTCGTCGACGAGGGGCAGGCCGGTGCCGGAGACGCGGGGCAGTCCGGAGTCGGCCAGGGGGCCGTCCACGTTGACGGTCTCCAGTTCGGCGGCCGGGACGTCGCCGGCCAGGACGGCGCCGGCCAGGTCCCCGAGGCCGGGCGCGCTCGGCGAGGACTGCGGAACGGTGGCGGAGTCGGTCAGGCCGAGGGCGCCGGTCGGCGAGGGCAGGCCGGAGGTGTCCGGCAGCTGGGCGACCTGGCCGATCCTGGGCAGGTCCACCGACTCACGCAGCGCGTAGACGGACTCCACGGTGTGGGGCAGCACCTCCATGGCGGTCTCCTCGGCGCGCGAACCGGTGCGGGTGGCCGCGTCCTCCACGGCGACGCCCGCCTGCTGGCCGCCCTGTTCGAGGGCCCTGCCGAGGTCGTGGCCGGCGGTGTCGTGGGGGTCGCCGTCCAGTCCGGTGGCGTCCTGGGTCCTGGAAACGGTGTCGGCGAGGGCGGAGGTCGGGTTGGGCAGCTCGCCGACCGGGGTGCGCAGGGCCTCGCCCTCGGGCAGCGGAGCGGACAGGTCGGGCGCGGGCTTGTCGGGGTTGTGCGCGGTCTCCTGAAGCTCCGACAGCGCGCTGTCCGCGACGGGTCCGACGCCTTCGGGGGCCAGGCTGTTCACGGTGGGCGCGACACCCTCGACGAGAGCCCGCTCGACGACGGGCGCGATCTCGTGGACGGGGGAGGAGAGCGTCTCGGCGCCCGCCACCCCGGAACCGAGGGCGATGAAGCCCGCCGTTCCCGCGGCGAGGAGGACGGTCCGGGCTGGGATGCGCTTGCTCTGTGTCATGGGTTTCCTTCCGAAGGATGCGGTCCGGATCTGGATCAGTGGATACGGGGCGGCCGTGCGCATGGGGCGCGGGCGGCCGGAGCCGGGGCGGACCACCGGCTGACGTGAGTTCCGTGAACGGCGGCACGGGACTCACGTCAACTCCCAGAGGACTCGGCGCGGAAGGGCCGGGGCTGGGAACGGGTCCGTGCGCGGGCGAGAGCCGCGCGGTGGGGCCCGTCCTAGTCGGGGGAGACCGTGGGGTCGTCGCTCGGACCGCCCGGTACGGGGTGCAGGGCGTGGGCGGCGAGCGGCACGGCTCCGGCGTCGGGCGCGGGGACGGGCGCGGCGGTGAGGTAACCCGCGACGCCGGGCGCGGGGGCGGAGCCTCCGGTGGGCGCGGCCGAGCCGGTGGTCAGCTGAGCGGCGGGGGCGGCTGGGGCGGCCGGGGCGGCGGGTGCCCGGGCGCCGGAGTCGCGGTCCGCGGAGCCCTCGGAGGGAACGGAGGAGTCGGCGGTGGGGAAGGCGCCGAGGACGGCGCGGGGGGAGTGGTCATGGGCGGTGTCGCGCTCCGTGGTCCCGCCCTCGGACCGCTCGTGTCCGGCCGGGCGCCGGTCGGTGCCGGATTCGCCGTTCCGGGCAGGAGGGGCGGAGGGGGCGATGGCCGTCCTCGTCACCGGGGCGAGGGTGCTTTCGACGGTGCCGCCCGTCCGGTCGAGCTCCCGGACCACCTGGCGGGCCCCCGCACCGACCTCGCCGACCCTCCGGGTGGCCTCGGGCAGAACGGCGGCCGTCCCGGCGGCGGTGCGCTCGGCGCCCTCCTCCAGACGGTGGTGGACACTCCCCAGGGTGGAGGTGACAGGTTCGGCGACCCCGCCGGGGACCAGCCCCTCCAGGGCCGCGGTGTCCCGCAGACCGAGGGAGCCTCCGTCCGGAGCGGCGGTGTCCGGGGCGCTCTCGTCCAGGGGCCCGCCGTCCAGGACGCCCTCTCCCAGCGGGCCGCTCCCGAGGGAACCGTCGGCCGGCGAGTCGGTACTGACCGGGGCCTCGCGGAGGGCACCGGTGACTCCGGAGCCGTCGCCGACGGAACCCTCGTCAGTGGAGGCGGAGGCGGAGGCGGGAGCGGCGCCGAGCAGCCACAGGCCGACGATGACGGCGCCGACCACCAGCGGCAGGAGGACCAGGGAGGGCGCCGGCGGGCACACGGCCGCGGCGGCGCGCATGGCGCCTGCCGTTCGGCTGGTGCGAGGCATGGAAGGGCCCTCCGGGACGTGCGGCCGGGTCGGAGCCGGGAGAGGTCCCCGGCCCGCGACCTGACGTTAGCACAGAGTCACAGAGGGTAGTTTGGGTTTTTCGAAACCGGGAATCCGGAGTCAGTTCGCGGGGTCCGGTCGTGCCGGGTCCTCGGAGAGCGGCTTCCGGGGAGGCGTCCGCGTTCCGGGCCCCCGCCCGCGGGCCGTCCCGGACGCCTCGGCCGTTCCGACCGGCCCGGCCGGCCCGTCGTGCCGGATCCGGGCCGCGCGTCGGGACCGGAGGCCGCGCACCTGGTCGAAGGCGAACACGCACAGGGCCAGCCACACCAGCGAGAACCCCAGCCAGCGGGCGAGCGGCATCTCCTCGCCCTGGACGAGCCAGCCCGCGAGGAAGATGAGGGTCGGGGTGATGTACTGGAGCATACCGATGATGCTCAGGGGGACCTTGCGGGTGGCCATACCGAACAACAGCAGCGGAACGGCGGTCACGAAGCCGCTGCCGACCAGCAGGGCGGTGTGGGCGGGCGAGACCGAGAGCGCGCTGCTCGTTCCCGTGGCCTCCAGGTAGACCACGAAGCCCAGCGCGGGCAGGAACATCACCAGGGTCTCGACGGTCAGGCTCTGCATGCCGTCCAGGTCCACGTACTTCTTCACCGCGCCGTAGGCGGCGAAGGAGGAGGCCATGAGCAGGGACAGCCAGGGAGTCACGCCGTAGCCGACGGCCATCACGATGACGGCCAGGACGCCCAGGCCGACCGCCGCCCACTGGATGATCCGCAGGCGCTCGGAGAAGAACACCACCCCGAGGCACACCGACATCAGCGGGTTGATGAAGTACGCGAGCGAGGCCTGGAGGGTCTGCTCGATGGAGACCGAGAAGATGAACCCCCACCAGTTGAGGGAGATCAGGACCGCCGCCGCGGCGACCGGCAGCAGCCGCCTGGGGCTGCGCACCACCGCCGGGAGCCAGGACCAGCCCGTGCGGGTGAGGAGGAGGAAGACGCACATCGCCAACAGGGACCACACCATGCGGTGGGCGAGGATCTCGCTGGGCTCGGCGGCGGACAGGAGGGGCCAGTACAGGGCCGCAACGCCCCACAGGAGGAAGGCGAGGGCCCCGAGGGCGACGCCGCGGTTGGATTCGGGCACGCCCGTAATGGTAGGACGAATTCTCCGGAGTGTCTCCCTCTTTTCGCCCTGAACCGGTCGTCCACAGGCCGGGCGGAAGCCGTGCGCCGCACTCCTCCCGTGGATACCCTGGACACATGTTCGGGACAAAGACGACCATGGTCGACCCAGCCCGCGCCCTTCCCGGCCGCGACACCCCGCTGCCGGAGCCCGGAGAGCACACCGTCCTCGGTACCAGACTCACGCCGCCCTACCCGGAGGGCAGTCAGATCGCCGACGTGGCGATGGGCTGTTTCTGGGGCGCCGAGCGCATGTTCTGGCGTCTGGGCCCGGAGCGGGGCATCATCACGACCGCGGTGGGCTACGCGGGCGGCTACACGCCCAATCCCACCTACGAGGAGGTGTGCTCGGGCCTGACCGGCCACACCGAGGCGGTGCGCGTGGTGTTCGACCCCGAGCGCATCTCGTACACGGAGATCCTCAAGGTCTTCTGGGAGGGCCACGACCCCACCCAGGGGATGCGCCAGGGCAACGACATCGGCACCCAGTACCGGTCGGCGATCCTGTACCACGACGACGCCCAGCGGGCCGCGGCCGAGGCCGGCCGCGACGCGTTCCAGCCGGTACTGACCGGAGCGGGCTACGGGCCGATCACCACCGAGATCGCACCGCTCAAGGAGTTCTACTTCGCCGAGGACTACCACCAGCAGTACCTGTCGGACGCCAAGAACCCGGGCGGCTACTGCGGGATCGGCGGCACCGGCGCCAGCTGCCCGATCGGTGTGGCCTCCACGGAGTGACCGCGGCCGAGTAGTACGTCCGAGCATGCGCGAGTACGCCCGTGCACGCTCGAATGATGGTTGAGTGATGGCTCAACCATCATTCAATGATGGTTGGGGCGCCCACGGCCCCGGCGCGGGTGGGTGGAGGTCGCTGGAGGTGGAACGTACGGGGAAGGGGTGTTTTCAGCGACTCGCCGGGGGCGGTTGCACGACCGGAGGCCCGCTGAAAAACGGGCCTGCTTCGGCTGTTTCGTACCGGGTGTGATGGAGGTTCGCAGACCTGGGAAGGATGCCAGACATGCCAGCCCCGAGGAAACACCCCGATGAGCTGTGCGAACGCGCCACCCGCATGGCCGTGCAAGCCCCGCCAGGACCCGGCCAGCCGTGACGGGGCGATCACCCCTCGCACGCAGTCGAATACGACTGCCCATGAGTTGGATGTCCGACCATGGCCCTGTTCAACATCCGCCGCGTCTGCGCCAGCTCGGCAGTGCGGTTGACCGCGACCGACGTCACGGGGTCTCTGCTCCCGGCCCCGTGCGAATCCCGCGCTCCCGAGCCTTCCAACGTGTGGGGCGCTGATCTGAAGCAACACCACTACCGTGGACCGCTGCGTCTTCGGGCCTGGGCGACTCAGGGGCGCCGGCCGTGGGCCGGCTCGCCCCGGAGATAGCGTTCGAAACGGTTGGGCAACTCTTCGCCCGAGAGGGTTTTGACACCCGCTATTCGCACCCGGCGTTCTTCGATCCGCCACCGGTCGCCCTCGTCGGTCAACCGATCTTCGTAGTTGCCCCAGACATGCAGTTGGAGGTCGGCCGTGGTGTTCTCGTGGAAGGCATAGACGTAGGTGATGGTCTCGGCTCTGCCTTCGCTGAGGGAGAGGTAGCTGATCGTCGAGCAGTGGTGGTTCGTGGCGGTGTACCGCCCGGTCGACTCCCTGAAGAGATCGGCGAGTGCGGAGCGCCCACGGGCGAGGTTGCCGTGACCGTAGTCGAAGGTGGCGTCCTCGGCGAACAGGTCGACCAGCAGGTCGATGTCGCGGCGGTCGACACCGCGGCTGTAGGCGTGCAGTGTGTCGGCGATGCGGGAGCGGTCCAGCAGCTCGTGGAGGGTGGTGGGATTCATAGGTTCCTCTCGGTCGTGTCGGCGAAGCCCGCGATGATTTCGTGCAGGCGGTCGGGGTCGTTGCCGGGCCATGGGTAGTAGGAGGACACACGATCCAGCCGTCCCGCGTACCGCTCCCGGCACAGGCGGGGCATGTCCTCGGGTGAGCCGACGAGCGCGATCTCGTGGAGCAGGGTGTCGTCGATCTGTTCCCCCATCTCCGACCAACGGCCCTGCCGGGACATAGCTTGCAGCTCCGGCTGGAGTCCGCCGTAGCCGACGCTCTCCAGGATCGGACGGTACGCGGGGGTCGAGGCGTAGAACGCGATCTGCTCGCGTGCATTGTGTGCGCGCTCGGTGATCTCCTCCTCGGTATCACCCATCACCATGAAGAGCGGGACGTAGAGCTCCACATCGGAACGCTTCCGTCCGGAGGTGGCGAGGCCCCTCTCCAGCGCGGGAAGGGTGACCTCGTCGAGGTAGGCGGTCGTCGTCATACCGTGCAGCAACAGCCCATCGCACAGCTCGCCACCGAGTTCGGTCATCTTGGCGCCGACCGCGGCGATCATGGTCGGGATCCTGTGTTCGTGGTGGTGCGGTGTGAAGACGGGACTCATGAGGGTGTGCTGGTAGTACTGACCCTGGTAGTCCAGACGGGTCCCTTCCCGCCAGGAGGTGAAGATCGCGTCCAGCGCCTGAAGGAATTCACGCATGCGTGCGATCGGAGAGTCCCAGGGCATGGAGAACCGGCGTTCGACATGGGCCCGGACCTGGCTTCCCAGCCCCAGAGTGAACCGTCCCCCCGACATCGCGGCCAGTTCCCAGGCCAAGTACGCGGTCGACATCGGGTTGCGGGCGAAGGCCACCGCGATCGCGGTGCCGACGTTGATGTCCTTCGTCGCCATCAAGGCGGCCTGGGATTGCAGGAACGCGTCGGTGACGCTCTCACTCGCCCAGACACCGTCGAAACCCACGGCTTCTGCTCCGGCCGAGGCCGGTCCGCAGCCGAACGCCGAAGAGCCGATCAAACCCATGTCAATCTTCAACGTGCATCCTTCGGTAGATGGAGGACCCGCTCGCCCACGGTGTTCCTGAGAATCTCGTCGGTTCCCCCGCCGACCCGTAGCCCGGGAAGGCCCAGTGCCAGTTCGGACCAGGCGTAGGTGCCCCAGTCCCCGGAATCGGCGACGTGGGCGGCGCCGAGGATGTCGGCGGCGAGATCGCTCATGGAGCGGAGTAGGTCGGTGGCGAGCAGTTTGCTGAGGGCGAGTTCGGGCCCGGGAGTACCGCCGCCTTCCAGGAAACGTGCGGTGGTCAGTCGTGCCGCCCAAGCGCGGATGGCGATCTGCGCCGCGGCGTCCCGTGTCCGCGTGTCGAGGGGCGCGCCGACGTGGCGCACGAGGTCGAGGAGCCGCTCGACCAGGGCCTCGTCGACGCCCACTTCGGTGCCGATAGCCGATCGTTCGGTGAGCAGGGACGTGATGACGACGGCCCACCCTGCGTCGATCTCGCCTACGCGCCGCTCGTCCGGGACGTGGACGTCGGTGAGGAAGACCTCGTCGAAGGAGGCACCGCCGGTGAGCTGCCGGATCGGCCGGATCTCGATCCCGGGTGCGTCCAGATCCAGCAGGAAGGTCGTGAGCCCGGAGTGCTTGGGTTTTTCCGGAGAAGTGCGTGCGATGCACAGTCCCACGTCGCTGTAGTGGGCGCCGGAGCTCCAGACCTTCTGACCCGAGATGCGCCAGCCTTCGCCGTCGCGGACCGCGCGGGTCGACAGTCCTGCCAGGTCCGAGCCCGCGCCCGGCTCGGAGTAGAGCTGACAGGCGATCGACTCCGCAGAACGCAGACGGGGTAGCCAGTAGCGCTGCTGGTCCTCGGTGCCGTGTGCGAGCAGGGTCGGTGTGAGGGTCGAGACGCTGAAACGCACGTAGGCGTCATCGGGGAGATCGAACTCCGACTCGACCTCGCGCAGGACGGCGGCATGCGCCGAAGGGAGTTCACGACCGCCGAAAGCACGCGGGCCGTCCACCCATCCGAGCCCGTGTTCGACCAGGTAGGAGCGGTATCGGCGCAGTGCGCTCAGTTCTTCGGCCTCGCCCTCGGAGGGTTCCGCGACCACGGAGACACGGTCGTCCCCGACGCCCCAACGTGTCGCTTCCGTCTGTCGTCGCTCTGCGAACCCTGAGAGCTTCTCGGTCGCTTCGCGCCTGAACTCGTCGAGCCCCGGGGGCGCCACTGGTTTGCTCATGACTCTCCTGATCAGATCCCGTGTTACCGCTGGACGTCGCTGCTCCCCCTCATGGTTGCGGTGGTGGGTGAGGGCACTTACAGTAGCAAAGCAAGTGCTTGATTTAAATGCCGCGGCCCAGAGGTGTGCGGCAGAACGGAGGTTGCGTGGCCGGCATCGAGTCTTACGCCGTCTATGTCCCGAGCGGCCGCCTGGTTCGTGCGGCCATCGGCGAGACGCTCGGAACCCCCAGAGGACGCGGTGCCCGCCCTGTCGCCTCGTACGACGAGGACAGCACGACGCTCGCCGTCGCGGCGGTGCGGCGAGCGGTCGTGTCAGCGCGCGACATCGATGGGTCGCTGTGGTTCGCCACGTCGCGCCCGGCCTATCTGGAGAAGTCCAACGCCGCGACCGTCGCGACCGCCGGCGGGTTGCCCGAAGGATGCGCGGCTTATGACGTCGGCGGCGCGCTACGGGGCGGCGCGGGTGCCCTGCGGGCCGGTCTCGCGGAAGGCAGCGCGGTCGTGGTCGCGTCCGACCTGCGGTACGCGTTGCCCGGTTCCGTTGACGAGTCGGAAGGCGCCGACGCGTCAGCGGGGTTCGTGGTAGGTCCCCAGGCCGTGGCGGAACTGGTCGCGAGCGTGTCGATCACCAGGGAGCTGCTGGAACGTTGGCGCGAGCCCGGAGAGACACGGACACACACCTGGGAGGACCGCTTCGGTGCCGAGGAGTACGTTCCTCTCGGGCAACGCGCCCTCGATGACGTGCTCGACCGCTGTGAGATCAAGTCCGAAGACCTTCGCAAGGTCGTGATCAGTACCCCGCACTCGCGAACAGGTGCGGCGCTGCAGAAGAAGTTCAGTGCCGAGCAGGGGGATCTCGGGGCCGTGGCGGATCTGGGGTACGCCGGTGCCGCCGACCTCGGGGTCGGTCTGGTCGCCGCGTTCGAGGCGGCCGCGCCGGGGGACCTGGTTCTGGCGATGAGCGTGGTGGACGGCGCGGACGCTTTCGTCTTCCGGATGACCGAGCGACACCGTCCCGGGGGAAGCGGTCTGGAAACCCTCGGCACCTCGACCGCGGAGATCTCCTACGCCGATTTCCTGACCTGGCGAGGTCTGCTCCCGCGTGAGCCGGCACGACGCCCCGCCCTCAAACCGCCGGTTCCACCGGCCTCGCTCCGCGCCAGTGGATGGAAGTTCGGTTTCGTCGCGGGCCGGTGCCGCGAGTGCGAGTACCGTAACCTGCCGCCGCGCCGGGTCTGTCTCCGGTGCAACGCACGCGATTCCTCCGAACCCGAGCCGATGATCGACGTTCCGGCGTACGTGGCGACGCTCACCGATGACTGGCTTTCCGAGTCCGTGCAGCTTCCGGCCAAGGTCGCCGCGGTCGACTTCGAGGGTGGGGGCCGGTTCGAGTTCGAGTTGGCGGACGCGGCGGGCCGCACCGTCAACCCCGGGGACCCCGTGGTGCCGACTTTCCGTGTCGCCGGCGTCGCCGATAACAAGGTGCGTAACTACATCTGGAAGGTGCGTCCGCACCGAGAAGGAGGCTGCTGATGGGTACCCATGCGTTGAGAAACCCCGTCGCCATCGTGGGGATGGCGTGCACGGAGTTCGGTGAGCACTGGGACCTTTCGGTCGACGACCTCCTGATAGAGGCGACCCACGGGGCGGTGGACAGTGTGCCCGGACTCGACCTCCAACAGGTCGACGCCTTCTGGCTGGGGGTGATGACCTCCGGTGTCTCCGGTCTCACACTGACCCGGCCGTTGGGCCTGGCGCACAAGCCGGTCACCCGCGTCGAGAACATGTGCGCGACCGGCTCGGAGGCGTTTCGCAATGCCTGCTACGCGGTTTCCTCGGGTGCGTACGACGTGGTGATGGCGGTAGGAGGAGAAAAGCTCAAGGACGCCGGTTACTCCGGTTTGGAGATGCCGAGCGTGCCCAATGACGGTACGCCGCCTGTGCTGAGCGCTCCGGCGATGTACTCGATGATCGTGCCCGCCTACGCCCGCCGGTACGGCCTCAGCGAGGCGCGGATCAAGGAGGCGATGACGCACATCGCCTGGAAGAACCACGCCAACGGCGCGCTCAACCCGCGTGCTCAGTTTCGCAAGGTGATGTCGAAGGAGACCATCGCCTCCGCACCGGCCTTGGCGGGCAACCTCAGCCTCTTCGACTGCTCGGGCGTCGCCGACGGCGGAGCCGCGGCGGTGGTCGTGCGTGCCGAGGACGCGTTGAAGTACACCGACCGGCCACTCTACGTGCACGCGTTGGCGCTGGACGCCGGAGCGGGCACCGGGCGCAACGACAGTGACTACGATTACTCCGATCTCGCCGAGTCACGTCTGTCGGCGGAGGCGGCCTATGCCCAGGCGGGAATCACGGATCCGGCTACCGAGATCTCCCTGGCCGAAGTACATGACTGTTTCACGCCGACCGAGCTCGTGCTCATGGAGGAGCTCGGGCTCTCCGAACGGGGTGAGGCGTGGCGCGACGTCCTGGACGGTCGGTATGATCGCCTCGGCACGCTCCCGGTGAATGTCGACGGTGGTCTGAAGAGTTTCGGTCACCCGATCGGGGCGAGTGGGCTGCGAATGCTCTTCGAAATGTGGTTGCAGTTCCGAGGCGAAGCCGGTGATCGGCAGGTCCCCACTCCCGGGTTCGGCCTGGTGCAGAACCAGGGTGGCAGTCCAGGTGATCTCGTCAGCGCGGTCACTATCGTGTCGTCCCGGGCGCCCGTCACCTGAGTACGGCGTACGCGGATCGGAGGGCGCCGGTACATCGAGGTCTCAGTCCCCGGGCCGACTATGGCACCATGTTGAGCCATGTCAGAAAAGGAAAAATATATGGGTACAACACGGCGCCGATCCACAGGTTCACCGACGGGGGTCGCGCGCAAGGAGGAAATCGTGCGCGCCGCCACGAAGGTCTTCGCCGAGAAGGGGTTCGCGAACGCGACGGTCCGCGATATCGCCTACGAGGCGGAGATACTCTCGGGGAGCCTCTATTACTACTTCAACTCCAAAGAAGAGATGGTGGAGGAGGTCCTGTCCTCCTATCTCGAGATCACGGTGGCGGGGTACCGGCGTGCCGTCAAGGAGTCCAACGACCCGGTGGAGGCCTTCGAGGAGTTGATCCGGGTCGCGTTGCGCGGTGTCGTTCAGTACAGGGACGAGGTGACCATCCTGCAGAACGACTGGCACTACGTCGGCCCGTTGAAGATGGTCGCGATCCGTCAGCGCGAGGTCGAGCAGATCTGGCTGGATGTGATCGAGCAGGGGGTGGCGGCCGGTGTCTTCCGCTCGGACCTCGGTACCCGAATGATCTACCGCACTGTCCTGGGGTCGATCCAGACGGTCATCCGCTGGTTCGATCCGCACGGGGAGAACACGGTGGACAACGTGATCGATGTGCAGTGCTCGCTTTTCCTCGACGGGATGCGGGCGACCGACTGAGTCGATCCACAGCACACAACGCCGGGCGCCCCTCGCTTAGCAAGCGGTTGCTCGATCGAAGGAGAAGTCATGGCTGAGTCGTTCGCGTTGAACGCTGAGTTCGGGCCGGTCATCGCCGGTTACCTGGAACAGAACAGTCCGGTCGAGGACAACAGGGACCAGGGCGAGACGTTGCCGCAGGCCTGGTCCGGTCTGGCCTGCGAGATCGGCGTCGTCGGGTTGCTCGTTCCCGACGCCCTGGGAGGGCAAGGGGCCGGCCTGGTCGAACTCGGCACCGCGCTGTTCGAGGCGGGACGCCATGGGTGGTCGGGCCCGTTGGCCGCCGTCGCCGGTGCGGCGGTGAGTTTGCTGCGCACCGTCGATCCCGATGACACCTCCCGTTTCCAACGCCAGATCGCCGAGCAAGGACGTGTCGTGGTCCCGGCCTTCTACGAAGACGCCACCGGGGAGAGCCTGGTGAGTACCGCCACGTTACGGGAGGGGCGGGTCGACGGTCGGCGGCGGTTCGTCGACAGCGGCACTCACGCAACGGATCTGTTGCTGGTGGCGCATGAGGCGGGCGAACCGACATTGGTGACGGTGCGGAGCGACGGTGAGGGCGTCGAGGTCCGGGCGCAGGACGGGGCCGACGCGGGCCGAGGGCTTGCTTCGGTCGAGCTCACCGCAGCGCCGGCGAGGGTGATCGCCAGGGGAGGCACCGTGGAGGCGGCCACGCGTGATGCGTGGTGTGTGGGTTCGCTGCTGATCGCCACGGACGCGCTGGGTGCCGCAGACCGTGCGTTCGAGCTCGCCAGGGAGTACGCCGGTACGCGCGAGCAGTTCGGTCGCGCGATCGGGTCGTTCCAGGTGGTCAAGCACAAGCTGGTGGACATGTACGCCGAGCTCGAACTGGCGCGCAGCGCGGTTCGTGAGGCGTTGCGCCTCGGTGAGGAGCAGGCGAACGGATGGAGGGAGGCCGCGTCGGCCGCCGCGGCCCTGGTGGGTGACGCCACTACTCACATCCTGCGCGAATCGACTCATGTGCACGGTGGCATCGGTTTCACCTGGGAGCACGAGCTTTCCCACCATTTTCGTCGGGTGATGGCGTGCCGGGGGCTGTACGGTACCCCGACGCTGCACCGGAGTTTCGTGGCAGCGGAAAAGGGGCTGACATGAGCGATCTTCCTGCTCGCGTGGTGCTGCGCGAGGTCGGACCGCGGGACGGACTGCAGAACGAGCCGCCGGTACCGACCGCTGACAAGATCCGCCTCATCGATGAGCTCGCGACCACCGGTGTCACCGAGATCGAGACGGTCTCCTACGTACATCCGCGAGCGATCCCGCAGATGGCCGACGCCGACGAGGTCTGGGCAGGCCACCGTCGTGATCCCGCGATCCGCTACTCCGCCCTCGTGCCCAACCTCATCGGTGCGCGCCGTGCCATCGAGGCGGGGTTCACCGACATCGAGGTCGTCGTCTCGGCCTCACGCACCCACAACCAGCGCAACGTGAACCGCACTCCGGAGGAGTCGATGGAGGCCATCACGGAGCTGATCGAGTTCGCCCATGACAGCGAGGTCGCGTGCCAGGTCATCGTGGCCACGGCGTTCGGATGCCCCTACGAGGGGGAGGTCCCCGAGGAGCGCGTGAGGAGCCTTGCCACGAGGGCCGTGGCCGCGGGGGCGGACGGTATCTGCTTCGGTGACACGACCGGTATGGGTACTCCGCCCCGAGTGCGACGTCTGCTCGGAAGCTTCCGGGAGGCGTCCGCCGATGTACAGGTCGCGTTGCATCTGCACGACACCCGCGGTACCGGAATGACCAACCTCGCCGCCGGCCTGGAGGTCGGGGTGGACCGTTTCGACGCGAGTGTGGGCGGGCTGGGAGGTTGCCCGTACGCGCCGGGGGCGAGCGGGAACATCGCCACCGAGGAAGCCGTCTACCTCCTGCACGAACTCGGCATCGAGACGGGTGTCGACCTCGACCGCATGCTGGAAGTCGCCGGGACCGCGCAACGGATCGTGGGCAGGGAACTTCCGTCGCGGCTGCTTAAAGCCGGACCCCGTACGAGGTTGGCGGTCTGATCCGCTAGCCCCCAACGCCCCTACCCGTCGTGTGGGCGCCGCCACCCACCAGGCCATCTCCAAGGAGGGACCCTCATGCCTTTGGATCCAAGCCGAATCGGTACCACCGTCGGGCCCTGGCCTGTCAGCTGGACCGACCGTGACTCGCTCCTGTACGCGTTGGCGGTCGGAGCCGGCCAGCGGGACCCGCTCGCTGAACTGGCGTTCACCACGGAGAACTCCAAGGGAGTCGCGCAGCAGGTCATCCCGAGTTTCGCGGTGGTGCTGGGGTTCGGGGAGGGACTCCCCGACATCGGTGACTACGACCGGACCCGGGCGGTCCACGCCGAGCAGGCGATGTACCTGGAAGGTCCGCTCCCCGCGGCGGGCGACGCCACCGCGACCACCGTCGTCACCGATATGTGGGACAAGGGCCATGACGCCATCGTGTGGACCGAGACCGAGTTGGTGGACAAGGAGTCCGGCAGGTTGCTCGCACGCAACCGCACCGGGGCGTTCCTCGGAGGCGCCGGCGGTTTCGGAGGTGAGCGTGGCGAGAATGTTCCGTGGGAGCTTTCCAGCGGGGACCCTGACCTCGATATCCGTGTGCGCACCCGCCCTGAGCAGGCGCTGCTCTACCGGCTGACCGGTGATCGCAACCCGCTGCACTCGGATCCGACCTTCGCGACGCGCGGGGGCTTCCCCCGTCCGATCCTGCACGGCATGTGCACCTATGGCTACACGGCTCGGATCCTTGTCAACGAACTGGCTCACGGGGACGCGGGGCGCGTGGCCTCGATGAGTGGTCGTTTCACCCGTCCGGTCTTGCCCGGTGACGAGCTGACGATTCATGCCTGGGCCACGGCGAGTGGTGCGAGTGTGCTGTTCCGTACGCTCAACGAGGCCGGTGAGTCGGTGCTCGACCGTGGCCGGATGGAGCTGCGGCCGAGGTGACTCCCGCCTGGGGCCCGGTTCGGGGGGACGGCGGGAAGGCCTCGATCCAATATGTGACACAGGTCATATCCATGTGATATAAATCAAGCGAACGCTTCAATAAAGCAAGCGATTAATAGAGGGGTGGGTCACATGAAACGCACATCCCTTCCGAGGGCTGTTGGCCGCTGCCGCGGCGGCACCGCCCCTCACCGCCGCGTACGGCTCCGTCGACGTACCGCCGATGTACGCCGTCGGCTCCCCGCCTCGCCGTCCAAGGTGCCCGTGCCAGCCGTGGTCGAGGGGCCGACCGGTCCCGCTCGACCACGGAACCTTCCGGGAGCAGGGGTCTGAGCGCACGCTTCACGAGCCGGGGCAGGGCTGGGATGGCTATCGACTTCGTCCCGACCGGTGAGCAGGCCACGATCGTGGAGACGGTCCGACGTTTCCTGAAGCGTGAGTTGTACCCGCTCGAACCAGAGGTTCTTCGGCGTGAGCGCGAGGGTTTCCTTCGCCTTCGGCGTTGAATCGACAACACCCTCTACCGGGCGGTCCCCGAACAACAGGAGGAATGCCTGTTCCCCACCCTTGAGGAGAGGAACCGATCATGCTTCGCGGCCCTGACTCGCTGGAGGCGCTACCGCCGGGTGCCCACGGTGAGGTGGTGGTCGGCGGGCACCAGGTGATGCGGGGCTATCGGCGGGCTCCGGAGGAGGCGGCCTCAGCCGGAGCGGATGGTTGGTTCCGTACGGGCGATGCGGGCTCGTTCGGCGAGGACGGGGTCCTCTAGCTGCACGACCGCCTCAAGGACATGCTGATCAGCGGTGGCGAGGATGTCTGTCCGGCTGAGATCGAACGGGTGCTGGCATCGCTCCCCGTGCCGTGGACGCCGCTGTGGTCGGGGTGCCGTCACGGCGATGGGGTGAGTCGCCCCTCGCGGTGGTGGTGCGTGCACCTGGCAGCGAACTCGACGAGGAGGCGGTGCTCACGCACCGCCGGGAACAGTTGGCCCGGTTCAAGGTGCCGACGGGTGTCGCGTTCGTCGTCGCCTTGCCGCGCAACGCGACGGGAGAAGTGCGCAGGGGCGAGGTCCGTCGGCGGGTCATGACGGCCACCGAGGAGGCCGGCGGCTGAGTCGGTCGGGCGTTGTGCCCGCTCATCCGGGGTGAGGATCCACGGCCAGGGGGAGGGTCGGTTACACACCCCCCCCCTTGCGTGATGCCGGTCACTGTGTAATTATCAGCCTTAATTTGATCAAGCAGTTGCTTGAAAAGGAGGGAGGGGTCGTGTCTCGCACCACCATCTTCCAGAGCTGTGGTCGGCTCGCTGTCGCGGCTGTCGTCGTGGTCGCAGCCGGCTGCGGTGCTGAGGGGTCGTCCGCCAGCGATCCGGAAACGGTTCTCCTCGGTACGGCCATCAGCATGTCCGGTCCGGCGGCTTTCGCCGGGGTGCCGGTCCGCCAGGGCATCGAGCTTGCCGTCGAACAGGCCAACGAGCAGAGTGTTCTCGGCGCGGAAACCGCGATCGAGCTGGAGATCGTGGATGTGGCTGGGGACCCCGCCGCAGCCATCGCCGCGTACAGACAGTTCGAGGCCGACGGCGCGGCCGGGGTGCTGTGCTGCACCCTGGGGAGTGAGGCGGGAGCCCTCCGACCGGTGATGACTCAGTCGGTCACACCGGGCGTCGTCACCGTCTCGATCCTGGAGGACCTCGCGGAGCCGCCCCATCTCTTCCGACCGTTCGAGGTCCCCTCGGAACCGGGCGGTATCTACGACGAGTTCCTCGACGCCGTGGCCGAAGCGGGGTTCGAGACGGCGGTCATGGTCGTCAACGACGACAACGACGCCATGGTCCAGGACGCCCGGGTCTACGCGGAGGGACTCGAACGCAACGGGATCGAGGTCCTAGAGACGATCAGCGCCGGGACGGCGGAGACCTCCTTCACCGGCGCCGCGACGACGATTGTGGCGAAGGACCCCGACATCGTCGTGGCGAGCGCGATCGGTTCCTCGACCGCTTCCCTGGCGCGCTCCCTCAGGGAACGCGGCTTCGACCGACCCATCGTCTCCAATGTGGGCGCGGACAGCGCGGCCGCCTACGAGGCCTCGGCCGGGATGATGGAGGGGACCATCTTCCCGACGCCGTTCCACGCGGAGCACCCTGTCAACGAGGCCGGGGCCCAGTTCGCGGTGGAGTACGAGGCATCCTTCGGAGCGCCGCCCGACATGTTCGCGGCCCAGGGATACACAGCGGCGCAGACACTCATCGCCGCCATCGTCGCCGGAGAAGGCTTCGATCCGCAGACGGTCGGTGAGGAACTGTCGAACCTCGCCGAACTGGAGAGTGTCTACGGAAGCCTGACCTTCGAGGACGGGCAGGCCCGGGTCGCGGAGTCGGCGCGGCACCTGGTGTGGGGAGCCGATGGTGAGGTGGTTCTCTGGGAACCGATGGACCCTTGACCTTCGAACGAAGCGTCGCGGACCGAAACTCTCACGCCCAGCTATTGGGGTGCTTTCGACAAGCAAAGAGAGCTGCTGTGCTCCGGCACACAGAATAAAGAAGACATCTACCGCAGAACAGCGAAGGGTTTCCTAAAGAAACCCTCGATGCAAGAGCATCAGGCGGCACAGCCCCAGAAGAATTTTGAATTATCAAGTCGACCATCGCTTGAGTGGGTCGGTCTGGGCTGATCAGAATGTCAGCACGATAAAAGTCGGCCGAAGCGGGCCTCATCGTGTCGAGAAGTCTTCAGAAAGAAGGAGATCCCATGATCGTCAATCATCGGGGACGCGCGCGTCGTCGTGTCCTCACCGCAGGAGCCGCCGCGCTGGCCATGCTCCTGGCGACCGCGTGCGCCGGATCCGAGAGCACGGACGACGGAACGAGCTATCTCGTCGGGTTCCCGGCGCTCACCTCGGGCCCGGCCGCCTTCGCCGGCGTGCCCATCACCGAAGGTGCGGAGTTGGCGGTCAAGGAGATCAACGAGACCGGCTTCCTCGGTGAGGGGGCCACCGTTGAGCTCGAGATCGACGACATCAACAACGACCCGGCCCAGGCCATCTCCCTGTATCGGCAGTACATCGCCGACGGGGCGAGCGCGGTGCTGTGCTGCGGCCTCTCCTCGGAGGCCGGCGCGCTCGCGCCGGTGATCGCGGAGTCCGGGACCCCGGGCGTCGTCACCTCGGCCGTCCTGCCCGACCTGGCGGACCCGCCCCACCTCGTGCGGCCGGTGATCATCCCCTCGGAGCCGGGCGGTCTGTACGACCAGTTCATCGATGCCCTCGTGCCCGCTGAGGAGATCGGTACCGCGGTGCTTCTGGTGACGGCTGACAACGACGGCATGGTCGCCGACGCCGATGTCTGGGAAGCCGCGCTCGAACGTAACGGTGTCGAGGTCTTCAAGCGCATCAACACCCAGTCCGCCGACACCAACTTCACGCAGGCGGCGACCGAGGTCCAGTCCTTGGACCCCGACGTGGTCGTCAGCTCGATGCTGGGAACCCCCTCGGCCCTTCTGGCCCGGGGGTTGCGTGAACGCGGATTCGAGAAGCCGATCCTGGCCAACTACGGCATCGACAGCGCCGAACTCTTCGAAACGTCCGGGGCGGGACTCCGCAACACGATCTTCTTCAGCCCCTTCCACGCCGAACTGACGGAGAACGACACCGCACGTCGTTTCGTGGAGCTCTACGAGGAGGAGTACGGCTCCCAGCCCGACATGTACGGGGCCCAGGGGTACACGGCGATGTGGCTAGTGGCCGAGGCACTCAAGGAGGCCGGTTCCGGAGAGCCCGAGGAAGTCGCCGCCGCGTTGTCGAGCATCACCGAACTCGAGACCGTGTACGGACCGGTCATCTACGAGGACGGCCAGGCGCGAATGGACTCCCAAGCGACCTACCTGCGGTGGTCCGAAGACGGAACCATCGTCAGATGGGACGGCTGAGGACCGGAAACCGGAGATACGACGGTCGGTCCGGGCCTCCTGACGAGATCGGATCCACCGTGTGCGGTGGGGCCGCAGTGCAACCCGGTCCCACCGTGATGGTCCCCATCCAGAGCGGGCCCGAATACCGCACAGAACAAAGGAGACGGGATGGAGTTCGGCATAGCGTGCGCGTTCGGGTCCGGATCGACCGGTTCCCTGTACGACGCGATTCAGACAGGGGCACGCGCGGCCGAAGAACTCGGTTTCGCGTCCTGGTGGGCGCTGGGTGACCGAGAGGTCCTCACGAGCTCCGCGCACGACCCGACACTGGGTCTGCACTGCGTGGCCCGCGCCACGCGGACGATCCGCCTCGGTTTGGCGGGTGACCTCCCCTCCGTGCGAGCAGCGGCGGTGCGCGCCAAACAGCTGGCCAGTCTCGACTGGTTCTCCGACGGGCGTGTGGAACTGGGGATCGACGTGGACGAACCGCCACAGGGACTCCTTGAGGACGACGGCCCTGCCGACAGCGTGGACTCCCTCGGTACCGCCATGGACCGGTTGGCCGCGATGGAGGCGTTGTGGACGCGGTGCCGTGGTGAGGTTCGCAGTGACACGGTCACGTTCGCAGGTGCGATAGCCCTTCCCAAGACCGTAGGGGAGCGCCGCCTCCCGGTGCACCTGCGGGGGACGAAGGCCTTGCGGCGGGTGCTCGAACGCCGCGGTCACATCGACGGGTGGCTCGCATGGCGTGTGAACGAGGGTGAGCTGCGCAACGGCCTCGGGGAACTGGCCGACGTTCTCGGTGCCGACGCGGCTCAGGTGCGCAAGACCTGGTTCGTCGACGCAGGAGAGACGGGGGCGAGCAGGGAGGGGGCCGCCGCGGCCGGTGTCGACGAACTGGTCGCCGTCTTCGAGCACGTCCCCGGGGCCGACGAATTGAGAAAGGTGATCGCGTGAGCACGAACAGCGCCGGCGTCATGGGATCTCGTGGCCGGGTCCGGATCGGGCTCGTAGATCTCTTCGACGGCAGCGAGAAGCGGAACCTGGACTTCATGACCGAGTTCGCCCGAACCGCCGAGGCTTCGGGTTTCGACGGCATCTGGATGCCCGAGCACGTCCTCTTCTTCGACGAGTACGACTCGGTTTATCCCTATCCTGAGGCGCCGATCGCGGCGAATCCGGATGTCAAGGAGCAGCACAACAAGGTCGTCGACGGCAAGGCGGAGGTCGAGTCGGCACCGGAACAGGGGCTGCTCGACATGTTCCAAACCGCGGTCGCGGTCTGTGCGGCCACGACTCGACTGCGTTTCGGAAGTTCGGTGCTTCTTCTGCCGCTGCGCAATCCTCGTCTTCTCGCCCGAGAGGCGTTGACGGTAGCGGAACTGACCGGGGACAGGTTCGACCTGGGGGTCGGGGTGGGGTGGTCTGCCGAGGAGTTCGAGGCGTGCGAGAGCGACTTCACCGTACGGGGAAAACGCTGTGAACGTCTGATCAACGATCTGAAGACCGCCTGGAGCGGCGACAGGGGGAAACGATCCTCGCTCCCGGCTGGGACCACACCGCCGCGCGTCCTCATCGGTGGCCACTCGCGTGCGGCGGTACGGCGCGCGGGGACCGTCGCGGACGGTTGGTACCCGTGGAATCTGACGCCCGCGGAGTTCGAGGAGGGCCTGGAGGCCCTGGACCGGCACCTGGCCACGGCGGGGCGCTCCCGCGACGACGTACACGTCATCGCCGGTTTTCGCGCTGTGGGTGAGATCGCGGATCTCTCACGAATCGTGGCCCGGTACGCCGAACTCGGTGTCGACGGCGTCAATATCTCCCTGCGAATGACCGAGGACAACTACGCGCATGTCATGTCCGAGGTTGCGGATGCCCTGGAACTGACGGGATCGGACGCATGATGGCGACAAAGGGAACAGACGTCTTCGACGGTTCCGTGGACGAGTTCAGGACACAGGTGCGCCAGTGGCTCTCTGAGAACGTCCCGGCCGAGAAACTCCGACCGTGGACCACCCGGGAGGGGTTCGACCAGCACCGTCAGTGGGAGCGAACCCTTTTCGAGGGCGGGTACGCGGCAGTCGACTGGCCGGTCGAGTACGAGGGTCTCGGTGCCGGGCTACGGCACACGATCACCTTCGCCGAGGAGTACTACCGCGCCCGCGCTCCGGAGCGCGTCAACATGGGCGGTCTCTACCTGCTCGGCCCGGTGCTGATGCAGTACGGGACCGAGGAGCAACGTCGGCGGTGGATCCCCGACCTGCTCTCCTGCAGCACCGTTTGGTGCCAGGGTTTCTCCGAGCCCGGTGCGGGCTCGGACCTGGGGTCGCTGCGTACACGCGCTGACCGGGACGGTGATCACTACGTCGTCAACGGACAGAAGATCTGGACCTCGATGGGCGGCTTCGCCGACTGGATCTTCGCACTCGTGCGGACCGATCCGGAAGCGGCGAAGAAGCGCAAGCACGCGGGGATCAGTTTCTTGTGCATCGACTTGCGCAGCCCCGGAGTCGAGGTCCGGCCGCTGACGATGGTCGACGGCACCCAAGGCTTCGCCGAGGTGTTCTTCACCGACGTCCGCGTCCCGGTGGAGAACGTGGTCGGCAAGGTCGACCAGGGCTGGCAGATCGCGATGTCGACGCTGGGATTCGAGCGCGGGGCGGTCTTCGGTGACCACGCGAAGTTCTCCAACGACGTCGCGGCACTGGCCGGGCTGGTACGCCAGCGGGGCTTCACCGACGACACGCTCGCTCTCGACGAACTGGGCCGGGTGCTGGTCACCACGGAGGTGTACCGCGCCAACGTCTACCGGCTGGCGGCACTCTCCGAGGCAGGGGGAGACCTGGACCGGACCGCGAGCATCAACAAGCTCTACTGGACCGAGATGCAGCACGACATCTTCGCCACCGGACTGCGCCTCATGGCCGAGGAGGGTGCCGTCATCGGTGACCCGGGCACCATCGGCCGGGACGACCCCGTCACCGCGCACGCATGGCAGGAGTGGCACCACCGCTACTGGTACGCGCGGGCGGCCATGATCTTCGGAGGTACCTCGGAGATCCAGCGCAACATCATCAGCGAGCGCGTACTCGGACTACCCAAGGAGCCCCGACCGTCATGACCGGGAATGTGGACACCGACCGCCGTCAGCTCGACGAGGTCACCACCGAATTGTTGGAACGCTACAGCGGTGTGGACCATCTACGTGCCCGAATCGACGTCGGCGCCGTGCACAGCCCGGAGCTGTGGCGACGGTTCGCCGATACAGGGCTCCTCTCCGCGCTGATCCAGGAGGACCGAGGCGGGGCCGGGCTCACACCGCAGCACCTGCCGGGGGTGCTCCACGCGATGGGGTACCACGCAGTCCCCGAGCCGTTCCTGGAGACCGCGGTGCTGGGCGCGACGGCGTTCGAGGCCTTCTCCGACCATCCTGAATCCTCCGCTCGGCTCGAAGCGCTCGCAGAGGGTGAACTGATCGTCGGTATCCGCTTGAGCCACCTCGATCCCTACGTCGTCTTCGGAGAAGACGCGGACCTGGTGCTCGACATCGAAGCCGAAGGGCGGGTGACGGCGTACCGGCCCGAGGAGTTGGAGGTCGAAGGGCTCAACGCGGTGGACCCCTTGCGGCCGGTGGCCCGGGTGACCCCGCGGGGCGCGGGCGAGGTGCTCGGCACCTCACCCCGAATCGCGACGCGGCTGAGGACTCTCGCCGTGGCCGGTGCGGCGTGTCAGTTGGCCGGCGCCGCACGCCGACTCGTGGACATGACCGTCGAATACGTCAGCGTCCGGCACCAGTTCGACCGACCGGTCGGCTCCTTCCAAGCGGTCAAACACAAGATCGCCGACGTGGCCGTCGGCGTCGACATGGCCGAAGCCGCCGCGGCGAGCGCACTCGGCGATTTGACCCAGGACGATGCCGCTCACCGTGCGGCCGTGGCCAAAGCGTACGCTGGTCAGGCTGCGGACCGCGCGAATGTCGAGGCGCTTCAACTGCACGGCGGCACAGGTTTCACATGGGAGTACCACCTCCATTTCTGGCTGAAGCGGGTGATGAGTCTGAGCGCCGCTTACGGCACGACGACGACCCATCGCCGTGCGCTCGCCCAGGACCTGCTGACCCACATGAACAAGGAGCAATGAGGATGAGCGCACTCGGCTTCTGGCGACTCGCGGCCGCCGACCCCGATGCCTGTGCGGTGGTCGACCCCGACGGCTCGCGGATCTCACGGGGGCTGCTTCTGGCGCAGGCGAACGCGGTGGCGCGGCTACTACGGGATCAGGGGCTCGAGCACGGTGACCGGGTCGTGGCCGTCGCCGCCAACGAGGCGGTGAACCTGTCCGTCGTGCTGGCCTGTCAGCAGAGTGGTGCCTACTACGTTCCCATCAACACCGCGCTGACCACCTCGGAGGTGGCCCACATCCTGGCCGACGCCGATCCGGTTGTGGCGATCGCTTCGCAGGCCTACACCGAGGTGCTCGCCGCTGCGGCCGGAGAGGTCGGCTTTCCCGCCGAGCGGCGGTTCGCCCTGGGCGGGGCCGAGGGCTTCCGGGACCTTCTCGCCGAGAGCAAGGATTACTCCGCCGGTCCGCTAGAGGACCGCAGCCCCGGTGCCTACCTCGGGTACACCTCGGGGACGACCGGCCGCCCCAAGGGCGTGTACCGGCGGCTGGCCGAGGGCGATCCCGACGACGTCTTCGCCGCTGGGGCACAGTGGCAACTCGGGATGTTCGACATCGCGCCGTTGAACGGGGGGAGTAACCTGGTCACCTCCCCCCTGAGCCATACGGCCGTCAGCGGCCTTGCCGTCGCCTCCCTCCACTTCGGGCACGCCGTCGTCCTGATGGAGCGGTTCGACGCCGAGCGGGCTCTGCGACTCATCGACCAGGAGCGGGTCACCACCACCCATATGGTGCCGACCCAACTGCACCGGCTCCTCCGGCTTCCCGCCGAGGTGCGCTCCCGCTACGACGTCGGCAGCATGCGCACTCTGGTCCACGGCGCGGGTCCCTGCCCGGAGGAGGTCAAGAGGGGCGTCATCGACTGGTTCGGCGAGGTGGTCTGGGAGTACTACGGGGCCACCGAGGCGGCCGGCACCGTGATCTCCTCAGGCGAGTGGCTCGAGCGCCCGGGGAGCGTGGGGCGTGCGCAGCCGGGTGCCCAGGTCCGGATTCTGGGCTCCGACAACGAAGACGTGCCGACCGGTGAGACGGGCAGGGTCTATCTGCGGATGGGGCCCCGTGCGTTCGAGTACCGCGGTGACCCGGAGAAGACCCGGTCCTCGTGTGTGGGTGACTTCGTCACGGTCGGCGATCTCGGCCGGTTGGACGAGGAGGGTTACCTCTATCTGCTCGGCCGTTCGGCCGAGGTGGTGGTCAGTGGCGGAATCAACGTCTATCCGGCCGAGGTCGAGGCGGCGATCCTGAGCCACCCCGATGTCGAGGACGTGGGCGTGATCGGCGTGCCGGACCCCGAATGGGGCGAGTGCGTGGGCGCGGTCGTGCAAACGCGCCCCGACTCCGGGCTCGCGACCGACGAGCGCTCCGCCCAGGTCGCGCTCAGGGAGTACCTCGCGGATCGGCTTGCCCGGTACAAGGTGCCTCGCACGGTCACGGTGGTGCAGCACTTGCCCCGGGCGGCCAACGGCAAGCTGCGCAAGCAGCTCTTGGTGCCGATGGTCCGGCATTGAACGGCGCCGGCCACCCGCTCCCCTCCAACCGAAAGGGAAGTCGTGAAGCCTGTCGCCTCACCCACCCCTGACACGCAGGAATGGTTCGACCGGATCGACGTCGGAGAACTGACCGTGGCCCACTGTCAGAACTGCGCGCTTCGGTTCCTGTATCCGCGGATGTGCTGCCCCGGCTGTGGTTCACGTGCCGTCGGCCTCATCCCCGTGAGCGGTCGTGGGTCGGTCGCGTCCTGGGTGGTCAATCACCGAGGGCCCGGCGTGTTCGCTGAGGAGGCGCCGTACGTCATCGCCCTGGTGCGGCTCGAAGAGGGGCCGATGCTGATGTCGAACATCCTGGTCGAGGACCCGAACGCCGTGTCGGCCGGTCTTCCGGTGCGCGCCGAATTCGAACAACGCGGTGAGCGACGGGTGGTCCAGTTCGTCCCGGAGGTGGGAACAGTATGAGTCTGCGTGGAGCGATCGCCATCGTCGGCGCCGCGGAGAGCACCCGGTTGGGCAAGGTGCCGGACATGTCGGCGCTGCAGTTGCATGTGGACGCCGCGCTCAACGCGCTCGCCGACGCCGGTCTTGAACCTTCGGACATCGACGGTGTCGCCTCGGCCGGGGAACTGCCCAACGACGTCGCCGATTACCTGGGCATCGTGCCCGAGTACCTGGACGCCACCAATGTGGGTGGATGCTCCTACATGCTGCACGTGCGCCACGCCATGGCCGCGATCGCGTCCGGTTTGTGCTCCACCGTACTGGTCACGCACGGTGAGTCCGGCCGTTCGAGAGTGGGGATGCGACCGTGGGACCCGGCCCCGCAGTCGATGATGGCTCAGTTCGAGGTTCCCTACGGGCCGCTCGGCGCTCCGTCCCTGTTCCCGATCGGTGTACGTCGCTACATGGCCGAGTACGGTATGTCCGAGGAGCAGTTCGCGATGGTCCCGGTCGTCCAGCGGGAGTGGGCCTCACGCAACCCCCGCGCGAAGCTGCGGCAGGCGATCACCGTCGACGACGTCCTGGCCTCGCCCGTGATCGCGGACCCGGTCCACCTATCGCACTGCTGCCTGGTCACCGACGGTGGTGGAGCCCTCGTACTGACCTCGGCGGACCGGGCGAGGAAGCTCGACGCGGCGGCTCCGCCCGTGTACGTGCTGGGAGCCGGTGAGTCCAGTGAGTCCTCGGTGGTCTCGGGTCTGTCGAGCCTGACCTCCTCTCGTGCGATCGAGCGAGGTGGACGCGCTGCACTGGCTCAGGCCGAGGTCGCGCACGCCGACGTCGACCACCTGATGATCTACGACGCCTTCGCCCACGTCCCGTTGTACGGGCTCGAGGACCTCGGTTTCGTCGGTCGCGGAGAGGCCGCCGCGTTCGTCGCCGACCGCAACACCGCGCCGGACGGTGCACTACCGCTGAACACCAACGGCGGGGGACTGGCGTACACGCACACCGGGATGTACGGCATGTTCGCCATCCAGGAGTCCGTCCGCCAGGTTCGTGGAAGCGCTCCCGCGCAGGTCGAGGGGGTCGATGTCAGCGTGGCCGTAGGGGTCGGCGGCATGTTCATGACCTCTGGGACGCTTGTCCTGGGTAGTGAGGCGACACTCGGCTGATCCCATCCGGGGAGACGACCGGCTCCCTGACCGAAGGAAAGCGGATTTCGGCCGCCCCTGACAGGGGGCGGCCCGCTCGTGCGGACTGCCTCACCGCAGCGGTTTCCCGTGCGAGGACCGGTCTCGGACAGGGCGCCCTCTGTAGCAGTAGGGCGACCTCTGTCGTGCGGCACCGGTTCCGCGGGCCTTCCCCGGGGCTGCTCCCTTCAGGGACGCGGTCCGACCGGCGGTGAGAACGCCGTGGCCGCGTTCGCCCCACTGCCATGCGGTCTGCAGCGCCCCGGGCGGGTTCACCATCGGGGGTGCGGGGCAGGAGTGGCCCGGAGGTACTCCTACTCCGAACAGGTCCTGGCAGGGGCGGACCACCGGTCCGGCACGAGGACGTCCCGTGCCGGGTGGCCTCGTGCCCCAGGCCGCGCCCCCAGGCCCGGGTCGGGTACCGAGCGCTTCAACAGGACTCGTTGAACGGACAGGCCGGTGAGCGGGCCGGGGCCCGGCCCCGGACGCACCGCAACGCCCTGCGTGTTCCCACCTGCCGGCCCGCCCACGGGCCCCGCGACCCTCGCCGTCGAAACCTCGGCCGGCCCCGTAGGACCGCGGGGGCGGACGACCGGCTCTTCGGCGGTGCCCTCGTCCTCAGGCCCGGGTGTCCGAGCCATGGGAACACCCCGTTGTGGCGCTTGGCCCGCTCATGCTGAGGCGGCGGTGCCCTCGTCCTCGGGCAGCAGGTGCACGAGGGCGGTGCGAACGGCCTTGCAGACCTCGGCACCGTTCTGGTTCAGGCCGCGGTGTTCAAGGGTGACGATGCCCTGACCCGGACGACTCGCGGAGAGCCGCTTCGGGCCGATCTCGGTTTCGCAGTAGAGCGTGTCGCCGATGAAGACGGGTGCGGGAAAGGAGATCTCCTGGAAACCCAGATTGGCGATGGTGGTCTTCTGGGTCAGGTCGGGCACGCCGATGCTGCAGACGATGCTGAGTGTGAGGAGACTGTTGACCAGGCGCTGGCCGAACTCGGAGTCGGCGGATTTGACGGCGTCCAAGTGCAGGCTCTGGGTGTTCAGCGTCATGCTGCAGAACAGGACGTTGTCCGTTTCGGTGATCGTTCGTCCGGGCTCGTGTTTGAAGACGTCCCCGGTGATCATTTCCTCGTAGTAGCGGCCACGTCGGGTGTGAACGGTCACGGGATCTCCTGCGGTCGGGAGGCGGACGCCGAAAGCGCAGCCTGGTGATCGGGACGGGCCACCTCGGCCAGTGCATGGGCCCGCTCGGTGACCGAGCGGCCGCGCAACCAGGCCACGCCGTACTCGGTGACGACCGCGTCGGGAGTGTGGCGGGCGAGCGAGACGATGTCGGTGCCGAGCCGGGAGACGATCCTGCTGCGGCGACCGTCGGGGGTCGTCGAGGGCAGGGCGATGAGCGAAAGACCTCCGGGCGACCCGAACCCGGCTTCGACGAAGTCGGCGCTGCCACCGATCCCGGAGATCTGTCGGCTCCCGACGAGTTCGGCGTTGACCTGGCCTGCTAGATCGACCTCGACCGCGGAGTTCACCGTGACCAGGCGCGGGATCTGAGCGAGTGCCTGCGGGGAGTGCGAGGACCTACTGTCATGCAGCACGATCGCGGGATTGTGGTGGGCGAACTCCATCAGCTGCCGGGTGCCCATCAGTTCCGCGGCGAGGATGGCTGGTCGGGGCTCGGTGCTCCAGGGGGTGACTCCGGCGGCGAACAACGGCACCATCGCGTCGTTGGCCATTCCGACGAAGCGGACGTCGCGCAGTCCGCTGTCGAGGAGGAAGGCCGTCAGCGCCTCGGGCACGGCGCCGATCCCCAGTTGGAGGGTTGGTCGTTCAGGAAGGAGCGCCAGGAGGTGCTCGGCCACACGGTCGCTGACCGAGTCCCGTGTCGCGGCGGGGAACTCGCACATCGGTGTGTCGGCCTCGACGAAGCGGGTGATCGACGTGGCGTGCACCATCGAATCGCCGTGGGTGCGGGGGACCTCGGGGTCGACCTCGGCCAACACGAGGGCCGCGCGGTCGACCGCGTGCCTGACGTAGCTGGCCGACGGGCCGAGGCTGCACCACCCGTTGTGATCGGGGGGTGAAACACGCACCAGAGCGACGGAGGTGTTCCAGAGATCGAGCAGTTCAGGGACGGCCGAGGCGCGTGCCGGTACGTAGTCGACGCTGCCGGCACGCAGGGCGGCACGGGCGGGGCCGTAGGGGTGCCACGTCACGTACGGGAGGTGGCCGGCCGCCGAGGCTTCGAGGAACGGATACGAGCCGAGTTGAAGGCCTGAACACAGGCGCGCCGACCTCAGCGTGTCCGCGAGCCCGCCGAGCGCGGTGAGCAGCGTCTCCGGGGTGCCGCAGCCGGGTGCCGCCACGACGGTGCTTCGAGGAGGAATGGTTCGGATCGCCGCGGTCGCGGAGACCGTCCGAGACGGCTTCATCGCTCCTCCTCTATGCACGGGCCCAGCCGAGGTTGCCGGACCGGAAGCGGGTCGCAGCCGATGGGGGACGTTTTCGCACGTCCGTGCAGCGACACTAGCCGCAATGCCAGAATGAAGCAAGTGCTTGATTGTGTATTGACCCCAGTCGGTGTGACGTGGCTTACTTGGTGTCTAGCGAGCGCTCGATTGATGCTCGTCGGACCTCTAGAGGCAGGAGATCGACTCGGTGGGACTGTTAGCGCAACAACTCTTCAACGGGCTCGCGGTCGGCTCGGTCTACGCTCTGTTCGCGATCGGGTTCGCCCTCATCCTGGCGCGCATGGGGATCCTGAACGTGGCGCACGGGACCTTCGCCACCTGGGGAGCACTCTCCTCCTTCTGGCTGGTCGTCCAGGGGGGATTGAACTTCTGGGTCGCGGCGGTGCTGGGCGTCGTCTTCGCGGGTCTCCTCGGTGTGCTGGCAGAGGTCTTCGCCTTCGGGCCCTTGCGCAAACGCAACGCTGGATCGTTCGCTCCGATCATCGCGAGTATCGGCATCTGGATTGTTCTGCTCAACGTCGCAGAGGCGTTCATCGGGCCCACCACCAAGAGCTTTCCGATCGACGTGGTCCCATCGACGCCTATGGAGATCGGTGGGATCGTCATGCTGCCGGCCCACATCCTGATCGTGGCGACGCTGATCTTCGTGGTCACGGCGGTTCACCTCCTGCTCAGTCGCTCGCGGTTCGGAGCGGCGGTGCGCGCGGTTTCGGTGGACAGTCGCTCGGCGGCGATCGTGGGCGTGAATCCCCGGTGGACCCTCCTGGTCGTCGCCTTCATGGCGGCCGGGATCGCCGGGATCGCCGGCCTCCTTTCGGGGCTGGCTGACAACAACGTGTCGTTCGGCTTGGGAGAGGCTCTGCTGCTGAAGGGCTTCGCCGCGGTCGTGGTGGGTGGTTACGGCGACATTCGTGGCGCGGCCGCGGTGGGGGTGACGATCGGGGTTCTGGAGGTCCTCAGCTCTCAGTACATCTCCTCCGACTTCCGCGATGCCATCACCTTCGGAATCCTGCTGCTGGTCCTCGTGACCAGGCCCCAAGGGCTGTTCAGGGAACGTCAACTGGTCCGCGCCTGACCGCATCGCGTCTCGAAAGGGTCATCTGTGAGCACAACCGCTTGGATCACCACACTCCAGTTCGCCGGTGTGAACGCGCTCTTCGCCCTGAGTGTGTATGCGTCCCTATGGACCGGAGTCCTGAGCCTGGCACCGATCTTCTTCGGCGCCGTGGGTGCTTTCACCTTCGGCTACCTCTCCGCCGCCCTGGGCCTCCCCCCGTTTCTCGGACTGGTGCTCGGAGTGGTCATCGGTGCGGGTCTGGGGGTACTCACGGCCGGGATCGTCATTCGGCTCAGCAGTCACTACCTGGCGATGGCCACCATCGCGATGGTGCTCATCGGCCGGGTGCTGATCATCAACCTTCCGGATTACACGGGTGGTGCCGCCGGCACGCTGGTGCCGGGCGAGCTCGGCACATGGCTGTGGCTGATCGGGTGTTTGGCCATCGCCGGGTTCGTGCTGTCGCGACTGGCGGGTTCCCGCTTCGGCTTTGCCGCCGACGCGGTGAGGGAGGACCCTGCGGTCGCGCAGACCCTGGGCATCTCGACCCGCCACATCCAGTTGGTGGGTTTCATCCTCTCCGGCGCCTTCGCGGGAGCGGCCGGTGTGATGCAGGCGAGCTTCCTGCAGTACATCGGACCGGACACCTTCTACACCCACCTCGGCTTTGTGACGTTGGCAGCCGTCGTCCTGGGCGGAGCGTTTCACTGGGCGGGCCCGATCGTCGGCGCCCTCGTGTTCACGATCCTGCCCGAGCTGTTGCGCGATGTGATGGGTGACTACGACCGCGTGGTCACCGGTGTCCTTCTCGTCGCCATCATCATCTACATGCCACGCGGCCTGGTCGACCTGCGACGGTTCCGATTGTTCCGACACCGGTCGCGGGGTGAGGCGCCCCCTGGCGCCAGTGCGTCGCGCGATTCGGCGAACCAGGAGGTGGTCTCATGACCTCGGCTTCTCCCGAGGCTTCCGGGTCAGTGACCCCCGCGGTCGAGATCGCGGGCCTGACCAAGAGGTTCGGCGGCCTGACCGCCGTGTCCGACATCGACATCGAGGTCGCCGAACGACGCATCCACGGCATTCTCGGTCCCAACGGTGCGGGTAAGACCACCGTGCTGAACATGATCAGTGGCTTCATCGCCCCCGACGACGGCTCGATCTCGGTCTTCGGTCACGAGGTGACGCGGATACCGCCGCATCGGATCGCCCGGCACGGGGTGGCCCGGACGTACCAGAACATCCGCCTCTTCGCGGGGATGACGGTGCTGGAGACCGTGGTGGCCGGTGCCTATCTGCGTCGTTCCTCCACCATCGGAGGGACGCTCCTCCTCAGCCCAGGCGAGCGCCGTGAGCGCAGAAGGGTGCGCGAGCAGGCTCACTCCATCCTGGAACAGGTCGGAGTGAGATCCGCACACGATGAGCTCGCCGAAACACTCTCCTACGGTGACCAGCGTCGAGTGGAGATCGCCCGTGCGCTCGCCACCGATCCGAAGGTACTGCTGCTGGACGAGCCGACCGCTGGAATGAACGACGCCGAGTCCCACGAGATCGGGCAGCTCCTGCTCGAACTGCGCGAATCCGGGCTCACCTTGATCCTCATCGAGCACAACATGAGGCTCGTCGAGGGATTCTGTGAGTCGGTGTCGGTGATGAACTCTGGGGTGATGCTCGCGCAAGGTACGCCGGGCTGGTGTCTGGAGCAAGACGATGTGAGGGAGGCCTATTTTGGAAAGCGCTCCGATGCTGCGCGTATCGCGACTCTCCGCCGCGCACGGCGCGGTTCAGGCGGTTCGTGAAATCGACCTGGACGTTGCCAAGGGATCGCTGGTCGCGCTGATCGGCTCCAACGGTGTGGGCAAGACCACGACACTGCACAGTATTGCGGGGCTGCACCGCCCCGCAGGCGGCACCGTCGAGCTCGACGGTGCCGATATCACCGGTTGGACATGCCACAAGGTAGTGCGTGCCGGTGTCGCGCTGGTGGCTGAAGGGCGCCGTATCGCACCGCCGCTGACCGTGGAGGAGAACCTTGGTCTGGCGACCTACAGCAGGCGCAGTACCAAAGCCGAGTTCCGTGTGCGGCACGAGCACGTCCTCGATCTTTTCCCCCGACTCGCTGAACGGCGCAACCAGCTTGCGGGGATGCTGAGCGGCGGTGAGCAACAGATGCTCGCGGTCGGGCGTGCACTGATGACCAACCCCGACGTACTGCTGCTCGACGAGCCGTCGATGGGTCTTGCGCCCTCGATCGTCGACGTGCTCTTCGAGACCATCACAACGCTGCACGAGGCGGGTGCGACGATCCTTCTCGTCGAGCAGAACGCCGAACTCGCACTCGCGGTCAGTGACCGGGTGTACGTGATGCAGAGAGGACAGATCGTCGCCTCGGGCGAACCGGAAGAGGTTCGCGAGCGTAGTGAGGCCATGGCCGCCCTGTTCGGATGAGTCCTTCAGAGGCTCGGCCGTCGAATCCGGCCGACGGGGTGTCGGCCCCGAATATGAGGAGTCCCATGAGTGAGATCAGCCTTGACGGGCAGGTCGCCATCGTCACCGGCGCCGGACAGGGCCTTGGCCGTGCGCACGCGTTGCTGCTGGCCGAACGCGGTGCCCGGGTCGTGGTCAATGACGTCAGCGGACCGCGCGACGGTGCGGGCGGCGCGGTCTCACCCGCGCGGCAGGTCGTCGACGAGATCCGGGTGGCGGGGGGCACCGCCACGGTCGAGGGCACCGACGTGAGTACACCGGAAGGGGCGGCTCGGGTCGTCGACCTCGCGACGTCGACCTACGGGAGACTCGACATCCTCGTCAACAACGCGGGGATCCTGCGTGACCGCTCCTTCTCCAAGATCTCGAGCGAGGAGATCGACCCGGTCATGAAGGTGCACGTCGGTGGAACGCTGTGGATGTCGAAGGCTGCTTGGCCGGTGATGAGGGGGCAGGGGTCCGGGCGGATCATCAACACCACCTCGGCCGCGGGACTGTTCGGCAACTTCGGCCAGGCCAACTATGCGGCGGCCAAGGCCGCCATCATCGGTCTCACCAAGACTCTCGCGATCGAGGGCGCCCGCTCCGGTGTACTGGTCAACGCCATCGAACCGGGGGCTCGGACCCAGATGACGGAGGATCTGCTCGGCGACCTCGCCGACAGCCTCGATCCCTCACTGGTCGCGCCCTTGGTCCTGTGGCTCAGCGCGCGCGAGTGTGAGGCCACGGGGGAGGTGTACAACGTCGGCGGCGGCCGCGTCGCACGTGTGCTGGTCGCCCAGACACCGGGTCTCTTCGCACGTGAACTGACCGCGGAACGCATCCGGGACGCCTGGGAGGAGATCAACGACCCCGCCGAGACGGTGGTGCTGACCGATTTCCAGCAGGAGCTCACCCTGCTCACCGAGATGTTGCGAGGCTGAGCCCGGCTACTGCCGAGCCGGGGTGGTACGGGTGTGCGCATAGGAAATCAAGCACTTGCTTGATACAGTGGGGTGATCCCGGCGTGAACGCCGCGGACCACGGTCGACATTCGACGAAGGAGCCCAGCGATGGGCGCTGGCTGAATCTGGAGGCGGCTCGTGCCAGAGCTACTCGACCCCGACCATGCCCTCATCGCGGGGGCGGTCAGAGAAAGATTGACCGAGTTCGACGACGACTACTGGTTGGCCTGCGACCGCGACCACCGGTTCCCCTGGGAGTTCTTCACCGCGATGGCGGACGGCGGCTGGGTCGGCATCGCCGTGCCGGAGCAGTACGGGGGCGGCGGGCGGGGCGTCACCGAGGCGGCGATCCTCATGCGTGAGGTCGCTGCCTCGGGCGCGGCGATGAACGGCTGTACGGCCCTGCACATGAACGTCTTCGGGCTGCAGCCGGTGATCAAGTACGGCAACGACCGGCTCAAGGAGACGTTCCTGCCCCAGGCCGCCGCCGGAGACCTCCATGTGGCCTTCGCCGTCACCGAGCCGGACGCCGGTACGGACACGTCACGCATCAAGACGCGGGCGGTGCGCGACGGCGACGGCTGGCGCATCAGCGGCCAGAAGATCTGGACCAGCAAGGCGATCGAATCCTCGGTGGCCCTGATGCTGGCACGTACGTCTCCGGCACCCGATGACCCCGCCCGGCGCTTCGACGGGCTCAGCCTCTTCCTCGTCGACATGGACCCGAAGTACGTCGACATCCGGCCGATCCCCAAAGCGGGACGGAACGCGGTCACCTCGTGCGAGACCTTCTACGACGACCTACCGGTCGAGGGGTGGCGGCTCGTCGGCGAGGAGGGGAAGGGCTTCAAACACATTCTCTCCGGTCTCAACCCGGAGCGGGTGCTGATCGCCGCCGAGGCCGTCGGGATCGGTCAGGCGGCCATGCGACGAGCGACCGAGCACGCCAAGGTGCGCCGAGTCTTCGATCGGCCGATCGGCAGCAACCAGGCCTTGAGCCACCCGCTCGCAGATTCGTACGCGCGCCTCGAGGCGGCCTGGGAGATGACGCTGATCGCCGCGGCCAAGTACGACGCCGACCAGCCTTGCGGCGCCGAGGCCAACATCGCGAAGTACCTCGCCGCCGACGCCGGTTACCAGGCCGCGGACCGCGCCATGCAGACCCACGGTGGACTGGGCTACGCCCAGGAGTACCACGTGGAACGGTACTGGCGGGAGGCGCGCATCATGCGCCTGGCGCCGGTGAGTCAGGAGATGTCGCTGAACTTCATCGCCCAGCAGGTACTCGGCCTTCCGAGGAGCTACTGAGATGGGTCGGTTCGAAGGCAGGGTCGCCTACGTCCTGGGGGGCGGAAGCGAGGGTCCCACACGTGCGGGAGAGGAGCTCCCCATGGGTAACGGACGCGCGATCGCGCTCCGGCTCGCCTCCGAGGGAGCCCGGGTCGTCGTCGGTGACAAGGACCGCGGGCGCGCCGAGCTGACGGTGGCCCACCTTGAGACCCCGGGTCTGGCCGTCGAGGTCGACGCAGCCGACCCCGAATCCTGTCGGGCCGCGGTCGAGGAGGCCGTGCGGTTCGGTGGCGGGCGCCTGGACGTCGTGGTCTGCAACGTCGGTGTCTCCGGCCACGAGCCGGCCAAGGTGCAGTCCCTGGAGGACTGGGACACCGCGAACGCCGTCAACGTCCGCTCGCACTGGCTGACGGCCCAAGCGGCACTGCCGCAGATGCTCGCCCGGCGGCAGGGCGTGTTCGTCTTCATCGGCTCCACGGCCGGAGTGCTGAGCAGCCGGCGCTCGCTCTCCTACGAAGCGACCAAGGCGGCTCAACTCGGCGTGATGCGACACCTCGCGGTGCGTTACGCCGGCCGAGGGGTCCGCTCCAACGCGGTGGCCCTGGGCAACATCGACTCTGCGCTGGTACGACGAGAGTTCGGAGACGGGGGAGCAACGCGCGGCTCGGTGGTCCCGATGGGGCGAGAGGGAACCCCTGAGGAAGTGGCCGCGGCGGTCGCTTTCCTCGCCGGCGACGATGCGGGCTACGTGACCGGCCAGAACCTGCTGGTGGACGGGGGAGTCAGCGCCGCATGGCCGACGCCCCCGCTCGCACCTGCTTGAGAAAGGATGACGATGGCTGAGACCGTGGTGGTGAGCGGCGTGGGTATGAGCCCGTTCGGGAAGTTTCTCGACCGTTCGATGAAGGACCTCGGCCGGGTGGCTGTGGACGCCGCACTGGCGGACGCCGGCATCGGGGTAGGTGATGTCCAGGCGATGTTCTTCTCCAACGCGCTCGCCGGCCTGATCACCGGCCAGGAGTGCATTCGCGGCGAAGTGGTGGGCTATCCGCTCGGGCTCGCCGGCATCCCGATCCACAACGTCGAGAACGCCTGCGCCTCGGGGGGCAACGCGCTCCACCTCGCGTGGATGGCGGTCGCGTCGGGGATGTACGACACCGTGTTGGCACTGGGTGTGGAGAAGGCCAACCACGCCGACCGGCAACGGATGTTCAGCGCCTACGCGGCGGGCGCGGACGTGGAGGAGAGCTTCAGCACCGGGGAGGGGGCGGGGCAGGACCGCAGCCCGTTCGTCGACCGCCAGGCCAAGCTGGCCACCGCGTTGTTCGATGAGCGCGGAGTAACGGTCGAGGACCTTGCCCAGGTCGCGTCCCGCTCGCTGAAGAGTGCCATGCTGAACCCGTTCGCCCACCGTCGTTTCGGCGCGACCACGGAGGAAGTGCTCGCGGCGCGTGTCGTTGTGGACCCCCTCACCGTGCTGATGAGCTCGCCGGTCAGCGACGGCGCCGCCGCGGTCGTCGTCACGAGCAGACCCGAGGTGGCGGCGTCGGACCGCGCCGTTCGCATCCTCGCCTCGCAGCTGGCCACCCGCCCGCCCAAGGACCGGCCGGATGCGCCCAACGCGGTCCAGGCATCGGCGCTCGCAGCGTTCGAGCAGGCGGGTCTGGGCCCTTCGGACATGGATCTGGCCGAGGTGCACGATGCCTCGGTCGCCTACGAACTGATGGCCTGGACCGATGTCGGTCTCTGCCAGAGGGGTGAGGAGCACCGGTGGATCGCCGAGGGGATCACCGAGGCGGACGGAACCCTGCCGGTCAACCGGACGGGAGGTCTGGTGGGCCGGGGCCACGCGCTCGGTGCCAGCGGTCTGGCGCAAGTGCACGACGTGGTGGCGCAGCTGCGCGGGGAGGCCGGGGAGCTGCAACTCGACACCGCGCCGGAACGCGCGGTGGTGCAGATCGGTGGCGGGGTGGTGGACTGGCAGACAGCGGCCTCCACGGTGCACGTGCTGGGGAGGGGCTAGATGAGCGACCTCGTCATCGACGCGCACATGCACGTCTGGGACGCGAGCTGGCTCCCTGAGGGTCTACGCCGTGCTTGGGCCAGACAAGCGTCCGGTCGGCGACTCCCCGAGCGCGACCCCGAGATCCTAATGGACCGGGTGGCGGTGGGGCAGAGCGACCCGAACGCCGCGTTGACCACCGCGGCCTTCGACCGTGCGGGGGTCGCCGCCGGAGTGGTACCGGTCGTCGACTGGACGATCGTCGGGACGCCGGGTGGACGACACCTCCCCATTGGTGAACTCAACGCACGTTACGAGAACGTCTGCGCGGCCAACGAAGGACGTCTCTACTTCTGCGCCGGTCTCGACCCGAGACACGGGAACGCACGCGAACTGTTCGCCGCCGCGCTCGAACACCCCCACTGCAAGGGCTTCAAGCTTTACCCGGCGGCGGGGTGGGACCTCGCCGACGAAGCGCATTCCTGGCTGTTCGACGAACTGCAGGAGCGTCGACTGCCCGTCGTGGTCCACACGAGCCCGCTGGGCGGAGACCCGCTCCAGGTCGCCCGGTGCCGCCCCGCCGAGGTCGCCTCGATGATGTCGCGCCATCCCGAACTCCGTGTGGTGTTCGCCCACGCCGGACTGGAGGCGTGGTGGGCGGAGGCATTGGACTGCGCGACCGGCTGGCAGCACGCCTACCTGGAACTGTCGTTGTGGCAGCGCTGCGCCCTCACCGACTACCCCGAGTTCCGACGGCGAGTGCGTCGGATGCGGGACCAGATCGGCGCACACCGCCTCGTCTTCGGCTCCGACATCATCCGCGGGCCCAGAGAGGACCCCGACGGAGCACACCTGGAGGAATGGATCACGAGAGTGCGCGACCTGGCGTCGTCACACGCGGGGGATCCTCCCGTGTTGAGCACAGAGGAACTCGCGCTCTTCCTGGCGCGGAACGCGGTACGACTCTATGACCTGAAGGAGTACGCATGACCGAGGAGACACTGGGAGAAGTCTTCCGTAAGGCCGGCCAGCGGTTCGCCGACAACGTGGCGATCATCTCGCAGGGGGAACAGCGCACGTTCGCGGAGGTGGTCGAGAACGGTTGGCGACTCACACACGCGTTGCGCGCTCGGGGGATCGAACCCGGGACCCCGGTGGCGGCGATGCTCGGCAACCGGGTCGAGTCGCTGGAGGTCTATGTCGGACTCGCGCTCGGCGGCTACACCGCGGTCCACGTCAACGACCGCCTCACAGCGCCGGAGGTCGACCACGTGTTGACCGACTCAGGCGCCGCGGCGCTGGTCCACACCGGTCAGGCGAGCAAGGTGGCGGCCGGGTTGTCCACCGCCGATCGGCTCTCCACGTGGTTGGCCATCGACGAGTCGCCGCCCGCGGGAGCCACCCCGTATGCCGACGCGCTCGCCGGCGCCGATGCATCACCCCTGCCGATCGACCGGTCGTTGGAGGACATCGCACTGATCGGCTACACCAGTGGCACGACGGGTTTCCCCAAGGGCGTCTTGGTCAGCCATCGTGCGGTGGTCAACTGCGTCAAGCTGGTGCCGTACGCCTACCGGATGCCGCTACAGGGCCATGTGGCGTTCCCGGGGGGCTGGTCCTTCGTCTCAGGTCTGTGGGGGGTGATCTTCCCGAACTTCTACACCGGTGGGACCGTGGCGTTCATCCCCGGTGCGACACCCCAGGAGTGGGGCCGACACATGGTCGAGTACGGAGCGACCTTCACACTCGGTCTCACCCCGCTGATCCCGGGACTGCTCGCGGCCATCGAGGCCCATCCCGCCGCGCTGCGGACTCTGCAGACCGTGCTTCACTCCGGCGGGCCGCTGCCATCCGAGCAGGCGAGGAAGCTCGTCGACACCATCGGGGACCGGCTGGTGGAGACCTGGGGCATGACCGAGGTCGTCGGCCCGATCACCATCACCAATCGCGGGGACTGGACGGGACAGGGCGCAGCACGCGACATCTTCTCCTCCGTCGGCCGTCCCTTGCCGACCGCGTCGGTGCGCGTCGTCGACAGCGACGGTGATCCGGTTCCCGAAGGCGAGGTCGGAGAGCTCGTGATCGAGGCCGACACCATGTTCTCCGGTTACCACGGCCAGCCGGAGAAAACCGCGGAGGTACTCCGAGACGGTGAGTACTTCACCGGTGACCTGGGGTACCGCGATGAAACCGGTTACTGCTACCTCACCGGGCGGGCCCAGGACCTCATCATCAGCGGGGGCGCCAACGTCTACCCGGCGGAGGTCGAGCGGGTTCTGGTGTCGATGGACGAGGTCGCCGACGCGGCGGTCTTCGGTCTGCCCGATGACCACTGGGGCGAGGCGGTGTCCGCTGCCGTCGTACGTGCTGCGGGCGCGACCGTGGACGAGGAGACCGTGCGCGCTTTCGCACGGTCGCGGCTCGCCGGATACAAGAAGCCGGTGAACGTGTTCTTCGTGGACGAACTGCCACGCAACGCCAGTCTGAAGGTCATGAAACACGTGCTCAAGGAACAGTTCGTTCCGGGCACGGACGACAACGTCAACGGAGTCCGACCATGAGCAAGCTTGGTATCAGTGAGCTTTTCCCGGGCACGGGATCTCGATCGGGCACGTGGTCCAACGACGCGGCCCAGCTGATCGAGGAGATCGGCTACAACTCGGTGTGGCTGCCCGAGCACGTCGTGTTCTTCCCGGACTATCGCTCGAAGTACCCGTACGAGTCGGGCGGCGGGGCAGAGGTCAACCGGACGCTGGGGGTACACGACCCGCTGGTGCTCGCCGCCTCCATCGCGGCGAGCACGGAGACGCTGCGCATCGGGACGTACGTCTTTGTCGTTCCGCAGCGCAACCCGATCGTCACCGCCCGCCAGGTGGCGAGCCTCGACCAGCTCAGCGGAGGACGCTTCGAGTTCGGTGTCGGTGTGGGCTGGGCCGAGGAGGAGTACGAAGCGCTCGACGTGCCGTTCGAACGGCGGGGCGCCCGTATGAACGACTACCTGGCCGCGATGCGTGTCCTGTGGGCCGAGGAAGAGTTGAGTGAGTACCGCGGGGAGTTCGTGGAGTTCGATCCTCTCTACTGTTTCCCCAAACCTGCCCAGCGGCCTCTGCCTGTCATCGTCGGAGGTAATTCGGCTTCGACTCTGCGACGTATCGTGGAGTTCGGCGACGGATGGGCCGGTTACAGCCAAACGCATGAGGACATCCGTATCTTCCTGGAGCAACTCGAGGAAGGGATGACGGCGGCCGGTCGTGACATGTCTGAGCTTTCCCTCAAGGTCGGTCGACGCAACAAGGGTTCGACGGAGAAGGACTGGGAGGACACCCGTGCCTACATTGACGAGGCCTTCCGGCTGGGTATCGATGAAGTCGTGGTCTCACCCCGGATCGGTGACGAGAACTACGAGAGGGACATGCGCCGCTACGCCGAGATCATCGGTCTTTGAGCGCCGTCACTACCTGCCTCGGCGGTTGTACGGTACCGTGTAATAGAGCAAGCGCTTGATTAATTAGGAGATGGCGTGGCGCAAGTCAGCGGCGAGACAGAGCGGACATCCGAGGTGGACTACCTCATCATCGGCGCCGGGGTGTGTGGTCTCTACCAACTGCACCAGTTGCTCGAGATCGGGGCCGATGTGCGGGTGGTCGACGCCAACGCGGGACTCGGCGGTACGTGGTACAAGAACCGGTACCCGGGCTGTCGTTTCGACTCCGAGTCCTACACGTACCAGTACTCGTTCTCCCAGGAACTTCTCGACGAGTGGGACTGGAAAGAGAAGTTCGCCGCGCAACCCGAGACGCTTTCCTACCTCGAGTACGTGGCGGACAAGTTCGACCTGCGTCCGCACATCACCTTCAACGCGCGTGTTGTCCGGGCCGAGTGGTCGGAGGACGACTGGCGGTGGACACTCACCTTCGAGGGCGGTCGGACGACCCGCGCCAAGTTCGTGCTGGGCGCGATGGGTCTTCTCTCCGTTCCTACATATCCGCGGATCGCGGGTCGGGGAGCGTTCCGAGGGCTGGAGACGCACACGTTCGACTGGCCAGAGGGATACGACGTGACCGGGAAGCGGGTCGCGGTGATCGGCACCGGTTCGAGCGGTGTACAGGTGATCACCGATATCGCCGACGGGGTGGAGTCGATGTACGTCCTCCAACGAGACGCCAACTGGTGTGCGCCCTTGGGCAACGCGCCGATCTCCACAGAGGAGATGCGCGAGTTGAGAGAAAAGTACGATGAGATCTTCGCCTGGTGTCGTGAAACTCCGGCGGGATTCATCCACCGGCCCGACCGGACGCTTTCGACCGACGTGACACGTGAAGAGCGGCTACGTCACTGGGAGGAGCTCTACAATGGCCAAGGTGCCGGCCTGTACATGGGTAACTACCGTGATTGCATCATGGAACCGGAACCGAACCGTGAGCTTTCTGAGTTCGTTGCCGAAAAAATCCGCGAGCGAGTCAGCGCCCCCGGGGTGGCCGACCTGTTGATTCCCAAGGACCACGGGTTCGGGATGAAGCGGGTTGCGGGAGAATCTGGTTTCTACGAGGTTTTCAACAAATCCAACGTCGAACTGGTCGATCTGATGGATCATCCGATCCACGAGGTGACCGAGACCGGTATCAGGATCGACCTCGGTTCCGGAGAATTCCGCGACCTTGAGCTGGATGTCATCGTCTATGCCACTGGATTCGACGCTGTGACCGGGCCCCTCGACCGGATCGAGATCATTGGCGTCGATGATGTTCGGCTCAAGGACCAGTGGAAGGACGGTCCGGAGACGTGTTTGGGGATCCAGGTCTCTTCCTTCCCCAACCTGTTCGTTCTTGTGGGACCACAGTCGGGATCGGCCTCGGCCAACTTTCCGCGTGGGATCGAAGACGTCGTCAACTGGATGACACAGACGGCGCTTTACATCGAGAAGCACGAAATCGGCAGGTTCGAAGGGCGTCGCGATGCAGAGATCGAGTGGGTCGCGCACGTGCGTGAGATGAACTCCAAACTGCTGATGTCGCAGACACGGTCGTGGTTCAACGGACACAACATCAATCTCGACCGCGACGACAACCCGCGCGTCATGGTGTATCTCGGGGGTGCTCCCCGGTATCGCCGCCGACTTGCCGAGGAAATCGAGAACGACTATCCCAGCTTCCTTCTGTCACATTCTTCCGTGTCGGCGGCACCATCGACCTGACGGCATCACGAGACAACCGGACGGAGAATCGCGAGGAGAAGAGTTCACTCGGTCACAGGGGAGCGAGAGCGCGTGGTCCACGGTGACCCTTGTCCGTGTGCCGTGGCGAAGGGGGGATCTGCCGCCGGAGGAGCACAGCAGGCCCCAGTGGCCGGCCAGGGGGTGTGGCGGAGGCGCACTCCGGCTGAACGCGAGGAGATCGCCTTGGCCGAGGTACTACGGGAAGGCGTACGCGCTGTCGCTCGTCCGATCGGCCGGGCCGTCCTCGAACATGCGCTGTGAACTGCACCGTAGCGGCTGTAGACCCGCCGCGATGTCCTTCACGGTGCCAGGCGGAAACCGGCCTCCTCCGGAAGACCCGGTGAACGCGGCTTGGGCGATATGAGCCGGGGCCGCACGCCCCGTCAGGGCCCGGGGCGGCTGAAGCCGGAGGGCGGGCGCCCCGCCACGGAACACCCGTTCCTCGCCGACGGTGTCCGTGCCGGTCACGAAGCGCCTTTGCCTCCAGCCGCCGTGCGGCGGGGAGGCAACCTCTGTGGTCCCAGGTTGCCCGTGGGTGAGCCGGTCCGCCCGCGGGGGCCGGTGCCGCGCCCTCCCCGCCCACCACACGTGTTTCGTGCTGGGTGTGATGGAGCCGTGTTCCTGGTTCTCGGGCCGGTCCGCGATGGGTGGTCTGTTCTCGAACTCCACGGGTGTCAGCAGGCTGGTGGTCGAGTGCGGGCATCGGCGGTTTCGGAGACCGCGGTGGCCGGCTCCCACCGTTCCGCCCCAGGTTCTCAGTACCCGAGCCAACCTACGCTCGACCAGGGAACCACAGGCCAGAGGACGTATCCAGGACTCGGACCTCCCAGTGCGGCACGAGTCAGTCCAGGTACCGCCAACCGCCATACTCCCGGTCGGGGTCCGAGCATGCGTGCGGGCCCGGGAGCGGCCCTGTTCCAGAAGTCCCACGGCACGGTCCACCCATGGCCTCGATCACGCGTGGCGCCGCAGACCCCCATCGACGCCGATCGTCTCCCCGCTGACGTAGGAAGCTCCCTCTGAACACAGGAAAGCGATCAAGGCAGCCACCTCCTCCGGATCGCCGAAGCGCTTCGAAGGAATGTTCTGTGAGGCGTACTCCTCGCGAGACTCCGGAGTGGGGAAGTGACGCCGCACCTGCTCACTGTCGATCCGCCCGGGCGCCACGCAGTTGACGGTCACGCCCGCGGCGGCGACCTCGCGAGAGAACGCCTTGGACCAGAGGCGGCAAGCCGCGATGGCTGCTTGGGCAGCCGTGACCGCGACGGGCTCGATCAGGCCGACCACATTCACCACCCGACCACGGCCGGACGCCTCGAGTTCGCGGCGGAACTCCTCGGCGAGCCGGCGCTTGACATGGAAGTTCAACTCAAAGGAGTGCCTCCAAGCCTCTTCGTCGAGAACGCTGGAAGGCGGGTCCGCCTGGCCTGCGTTGTTGACCAGAATGTCCACGCCATCGAATCCTTCGCGTGCCGCCCGGCCGACTTCCCAGGCAGCATCAGGGGCGCTGAGGTCACAGGCGAGAAAAGTCGGACGCCTTCCCGTGGACTCGGTGATCTGATCGGCGACCATTTCGAGTGTGTGGACACGCCGGGCGACCAGTAGCACATGCGCACCGTTCTCGGCGAGAGCGCTCGCCACCGCGCGGCCGATGCCTGCACCGGCCCCGGTGACGATTGCCCGGGTACCGTCAAGCCTCAGTTCCATGACCCCGCTCCTCGTCGACCGCGGCGGACGCAGCTGTTCTCTGCGCTGAGATCCGACGCGACCTTTGTCCGCGAGGGTAGGGCTTTCTTCAGTCGCATGTCAAGCAACTGCTTGATAGACTTCCTGTGTGGTAGATAACCCGTCGACGACCGACCCGCAGACCGATATCACCTCTTCCCCGGATCAGCACCACGACCAGCTGGTCTCGCAGCTGCGTGTTTTTCTGGACAGGTTCTCCTCCGCGGTCCTCACCGGGGCGGCGAGCGAAGAACTCCGCGCCACCTTGTTCGACTTGGCCCAAGGGCTCGCCGAGGACCAGGCGCCCGAAGAACGGCGGCACTACGGCCACCTTCCCCATCTGCCTGCGGCAGGTCAGGCGACCAGTCCCTGGTACGAGGTACTCGAACTGACACTGCCTGATTTGCTCGTGGGCCGAGCGGTCTTCGGTCCGTTCTTCCTCGGCGGCAGAGGCGCCGCCCACGGGGGATCCATACCGCTGCTCTTCGACGAGTTGTTCGGAAGGTTGGCGAATGCCGAAGGTATGCCGGCTTCACGGACGGCGTACCTGAACACCCGCTACCACTCAGTCGTCGGCATCGGAGTCGAACTCACCTTCTCTGCTTGGACGGACCGCGTGGAGGGTCGCAAAAGGTTCATGCGAGCCGAACTGCGGCACGGCCAAGTGCTGTGCGCGGAGGCGGAGGCCCTCTTCGTCACCCTGAGACCCGGTCAGGCCTGAACCCGATCTCACGTGGACCGGAGAACTACGTAGGGCACACACCCGCGCGGGCGTGCTGGCGACCCGGCCGGTGCGCTCGCGCGGCACTCCGGCCGTTCTGGCACGGGCCGCGCCACGGGCGGTGGGAGAGGTCCTCGGCGCGCTCAAGCTCGGTCATGAGCGGTGACCCGTCGACCTTCATACGGATGGCCGGGCCGATGACGACCGCCACCGCGCTCAGGATGAAGGGGATGCGCCGGCCGCCGCCGACCAGGAAGTCCTCCCCGACCGGGCTCAGCGGGGTGGAGGCCCCGACCGCCCTGTGGAGCGCCCTGAACCTGTCGGTGGCGGTGCCGGACAGCCGCGGCGGTGGGACGGCCGGGACCCCGCGCTACTTCACCGCGCCCGCAGAGAGCCCGGACACGAGGTAGCGCTGGACCAGCATGAAGGCGACGACCACCGGCAGGGAAATGGTCAGCGACGCGGCCAGCAGCTCGTTCCACAGGGTGTCGGTCTGGCTGGTGTAGAGCTTGAGCCCGATGGAGAGCGTGCGGGTCTCGGTGTCGGTCAGCACCGAGGCGAACAGCACCTCGCCCCAGGCGGTGATGAACGCGAACACCCCGACGGCGAGGATGCCCGGGCGGGCCACGGGAAGGATGACCCGGACCAGGGCACCGATCCTGCCGGTGCCGTCGATCATCGCCGCTTCCTCCAAGCCCTCGGGGATGGCGCTGAAGTATCCGGCCAGCATCCAGATCGAGAACGGCAGGGCGAAGGTCAGGTAGGTGATGATGAGCCCGGTGTAGGAGCCGGTGAACTCGATGCCGGTGAGGTCCTCCAGCCGCACGAAGATCAGGAAGAGCGGCAGCAGGAACAGGATGCCGGGGAACATCTGCGTCGAGAGCACCGTCATGCTGAACAGCCGCTTGCCGCGAAAGCGCAGCCGCGACAGCGGATAGGCGGCCAGCACCGCCACCACCAGCGCCAGGACCGTCGCCGTGGTCGTGACGATCAGGCTGTTGACGAGGTAGCGGGCCAGCGGGATCGTCGTCCACATGTCCACGTACGGCTGGAGGGTGACGCGGTCCGGAAGCCAGGTGAACGCTCCCCGGACGTTCTCCAGCGGCTTCACCGAGGTCACCACCAGCACGTACAGGGGCAGCACGGTGAACACGGTGAGAAAGGTCAGGACGATCCGGCGGAACCAGCGGAATCCCCGTGTCTCATTCATTGCCCCTCCCCTTGGGCAGCACCATGCGGACGTAGACCACCGACGCGATGACCAGCGCGACAAGCAGCAGCACGCTCATCGCGGCGCCCAGCCCGAAGTTCCAGTTGACGAAGGAGTGCTCGTAGATCAGCGGTGAGATCAGCCGTGCGCTCTCGGGTGAGGTGTCGCCGAAGAGCAGGAAGGGGATGTTGAACTCGTTGAACGTCCACAACCCCATGACAAGCAGTACGACCGCGTTCGCCGAGCGCACCATGGGCAGCGTGATGCCGGTGAACCGCTTCCAGGTCGAGGCGCCGTCGATGGCGGCGGCCTCGTACATGTCCTCGGGGATGCTCTGTAGCGCCGCCAGCAGCATCAGGAACGCGAACGGCCACAGCCGCCACACCGACACGATCACCAGCACCCAGAACGCGTTCTCACCGATGAGCCAGAACGGGCGCTCGTCCAGCAGCCCCAGATCCTGCACGAGCATCCGGTTGACCATGCCGTCGCGCTGGTTGAACATGAACGCCCAGAGGATCGCGGCGACGTAGACCGGCAGGGCGTAAGGCACGAGGAACAGGGTGCGTAGTACACCGCGCCCCCGGAACTTCGTGTTCAACGCGACAGCGGCAGCCATCCCCAGCGTCCACGACAACCCCACCACCAGCACGGTGTAGACGGAGGTGCGGAACAGGCTCTCGAACAGGGCGCTGCCCAGGGCGTTCCCGGGATCGAGACCGCGGACGAAGTTGTCGAGGCCGACGAACGGCGCCGTCGTCCAGCGCCGGATGGTCAGCTGCGTCAGCGAGGTGAACGCGATGTAGATCCCCAGGGCCATGGGGATGATATGGACCAGCAGCTCCAGTACCGCCGCCGGCAACACCATGCCGTACGGCAGGAACCACCCCGGGCGGCGCCCGCGCCGCCTGTCGGGTCCTTCCACGGGGCCGGTCCCGGACAGACCCTCCGCGGCCCCGGGCTCCGGTTCTTCGGTAGTCGACATCTAGCGCCTCCATCACACGGTCGCCCCGCCGCGGGGCGAGGCGACCGAAGGACACACCGCCTAGTTCGCGGCGTCCATCTGGGTCTCGGCTTCCTCCATGGCCTGGCGGATGTCGGCCTCGGTGATCTCGCTGCCGGTCGCCACCTCGGCGAAGAGCCCACTGATCGCCTCGCCGAGCACCGTCTCCATCTGTCCCTCCTCGGGGATCAGCGGCATCGGTGCGGAGTGCTCGGTGAGGATCGTGCGGAAGGTGTCCATCGACTCGCTCTGCAACTCCTCGCTGTCGTAGGACTCGTCGGCCACCGGCAGCGTCTGGAACTCCTGGGACAGGTACACCTGCTCCTCCGGGCTGGTCAGGTGCTCGACCAGCTGCAAAGCGCCCTCCTTGTCGTCGGTGTCGTTGAAGACGCTGATGTTGATCCCGGCCGCGTGGCTCTGGATGGGCTCGCCCGGCAGCGGGTCGAGCATCGGCACCTGGGCGACCTCGTAGTCGTCGAATCCGCGGGCGGCCATGGTGGTACGGGCGCTGCCCTGCACGATGATCATGGCCGCGCGCCCGTCGACGAAGTCGCTGATGCCCTGGGTGCCGTCACTGAACTCGGCGCTGCTGGGGTCGACGACCTCTTCCACGGCCATCAGGTCCACCCACCGCTTGATCGCGGTGACCTGCTCGTCGGAGGAGAAGGCGGGCCCGTCCTCCCCCCACAGTTGTCCGCCCTGCTGCTGGCCGAGGACGAAGGCCATGTGGGAGTTCTGCCGCTCGCTGCCGCCCTCCATCACGAAGCCGTACTGGTCGGTCTCGCCGTCGCCGTCGGCGTCCCTGGTCAGCTCGTCCGCGGTGTCGACGAACTCCTCCCAGGTCGCGGGCGGTTCCTCGATGCCCGCCTCCTCGAACATGGTGGGGTTGTAGAACAGCGCGTAGGACAGGCCGTAGAGCGGCACCGACGTCGGCGGCCGGCCCTCGGCGCCGCCGGTGGCGAAGCTGGTGCTGACGAAGCGCTCCTCGCCGCCCACCGCCTCAAGGTCCGCGCCCTCGTAGGGCACGAAGGCACCGGTCTCCTGGAGGCTGGCTGCCCAGGTGTTGCCGATGTTGAGTACGTCGGGCGCGTCGCCGCTGCTGACCGCGGTGAGGATGCGGTTGTACAGCTCGCTCCAGGGGATGACCTCCAGTTCGACCTCGACTCCGGTCTCCTCGGTGAAGCGGTCGAGCGCGGGCTGGAGGACTTCCTGGTCCTCCTCCACGCTCGCTCCCTGGTTGCTGGCCCAGTAGGTCAGCGTCTGGTCCCCGGAATCCTCGCCGGAACCACAGGCGGTCAGTGCGGCGACGAGTCCGAGTGCGGTCGAAGCGGACAGTAGCGCTGTGGGAGGTGTCTTCACGGCCGTCTCCGTTTCTCTGCAGGCCATGGGAGCCCGTCGTCAGCGTCGGCGATGACGGAACGGGCAGGGCGGACGCGCCCGTCGACCTGTGGGCAAGGGGCATCGGAACCGGTGGGCCACACATGTCGCTCTACGTAGCCCAACGGTTAAGTAAACCGGTTTACCTGGCCAGTGTAGGTGAGATCACAGGAAGGCAGCAGAGTCAGTTGTGGAACCGTTACAAGCGATGGTCCGGCTGTCCGGAGGACTCCCTCAGGCAGAGCTCACCGGTGAGTACGGTCGACAGCGGCGGCTCCTGCCCCTTGAGCATGTCCAGCAGGATGCGGGCGCCGACACTGCCCAGCGCGCGGTGCCTGTTGCGGACGGTCGTCAGTGGCGGCGTGACGAACGAGGCCAGGGGGATGTCGTCGAACCCGGCCACCGCCATGTCGTCGGGGATGGTCAGACCCGCCTCCCTCAGCACGGAGTAACCGCCTATGGCCATGAGGTCGCTGCCGTAGAAGATGGCGGTGGGGCGTTCACCGTCGCGCCTGGCGATGATGCGCTCCGTGGCCTGGGCCCCGCCCGCGATGGTGTAGCCGCCTTGCTCCTCCACCGGCCCAGGTTCCAGCCCGAACTCGCGCACTGCCTTCTCCCAGTGGCGTCGGCGCTGGAGTGCGTGCAGCATGTGGGGGTCTCCCTGCACGTGGGCGATGCGCTGATGGCCCGCCTCGGCGAAGCGGCGAACCAGACCGCGGATCGCCTCCTCGGAGTCATTGGTGATGGTGGGGAGGTCGGAGGAGCCCTCGGGCGCACCGCCCACGACGGCGGGAGCGCCCAGACGGCGCAGCAGCGCGGGGCGACCGTCGTCCGTCCGCAGGTCGGTGACCAGGAAACCGTCGACGAAGTGGTCGTTGAACAGCCGCTCGTAGGTGGCGGTCTCGGTCCGCTCGTCGGGTACGAAGCGGATGACGGTGGCGTGCTCCTCGCCGGAGAGCACCGACTCGATGCCGGACAGGAACGACGGGAAGAACGCGTCGAAGTCGAGGATCTCGGGGGAGCGGCGTACGACCAGGCCCACGGTGCCCAGCGACTTGCCGTTGAGCGCGCGTGCGGCGTAACTCGGGCTCCATCCCAGTTCGACCGCCGCCTGGCGGATGCGTTCACGGGTGCTGGCGCTGGTACCGGTACCGGTGTTCAACGCTCGTGACACAGCGCCCTTGCTCACGCCCGCCCGACGGGCGACATCGCTGATCGTGGGGCGTTTTCGACCCGTGTTTCCGCTTGTCATGGGAAGATGGTAGTCCGTTGGACCTCGGGGACACGCGCCGATGGTGTCTGGCCCCGCGGCCTCCGGGTGCTGCGGGCCGGAACGCGTTCGGTACCGATTACGGTGACGACCGCCTGTCGTCCCGCGAACCGGCTTCGGAGGCGCGGAGCTCCTCGTTGATCCGCTGCGCCTCCTCCAACTGGTCCTCCAGGATGATGATCTTGCAGGCGGCCTCGATCGGGGTGCCCTCGTCCACGAGTTCGCGGGCGCGGGAGGCGATCCTCAGCTGGTAGCGGGAGTAGCGGCGGTGGCCGCCCGCCGAGCGCAGGGGCTCGATCAGCCGGGCGTCGCCCAGGGCGCGCAGGAACGCCGGCGTGGTGCCGAGCATCTCCGCCGCGCGGCCCATGGTGTAGGCGGGGTAGTCGTCATCGTCGAACCGGTCTTCGGTTGCGGGACGGGACAAGCGTCTCTCTTTCTCTCCTGAGCCTGAGCGCACGTCGAGGGCCCCAGCGCCGTGCGGCGCCGGGGCCCGAGAGTTCAGTACCACCTACCGGTCGCTGCCGGTCTTCCGCTTCCCGAGGTCAAGCTGGGACGGGATCGCGGGGATCGCGGTTGTGTGACCGTGGACCACCTACTTCCGAACCGGGGCCTGCGGTACCCGAGCGGAACATCCCCACACCCGGGCGATCCTGATGGCGACTGCTCCTCTCGACCTCACTGCGTGCGTTTCCTCGTACTGCCGTGTCCCCCGTGCGGGCGGGACACCGGTACTGCGGTGTTGCGGTCCTACCGGCTCCCGGCGTCTTGAAGCACGTGCACACCGGTCGAGCCGACCTGCTCTGTTACTGCGCGGTCCTCCCCGTGCGGGCGGAGCACCGGTACTGCGGTGCTGCGGTCCTACCGGCTCCCGGCGCCGTCCAACACCCGCGCGCCGGTCGAGCCCTACCGCGTCCTTCTTGCTGTCCTGCTCACTGCTACGGCGTCCCCCGTGCGGGCGGGACACCGGTACCGCTCCCCACCGGCGTATCCGGTGGTCCACTCGTGGATCTCTGTGGCTACGAGAAGAAATCTAGCAGCACTGGAAACACATGTCTACTACGACCGATGGAGATTTCGGTGTGTCCCGCGAACAGGTATTCCGAGGACGGGAGACCGGTGTCCCGTTCCCGGGACGCGGAGGCGGAGGCGGGGCCGCGGGGAAGGGCGGACCACGGGATCAGCCCGGGTCGGAGGCACCACGCCCGGCGGACCACCCGGAGCGTCTCTACCGCTGGATGGCGCCTGGGCCTCCTCCGGCTCGCCGCCGGTGGTGAGCCGGTGGGGTACGAACCCCGCGGGGGACGGCAGGTCCGTTTCGAAGGCCTCCTCGTCCCAGGCCCGGGTGACCTCACGGCACTGACCGTCCTCCAGGCGCAGTTCGATGATGCCGAGACCTTGCCGGGCAGGGCGTCGATGACCCGGTAGGCGGTCACACCGAACGCCGCGTACCCGTGGCGCTTGGTGTGGTCGTCCCGCAGGACGCCCTCCCGGACCGCGGCCCGGGAGATGTCGGTGAGGCGTGCCACACTCGGCACATGTTGGACCATCTCGGTATCCAGGTCAGCGACCCCGCGGCGAGCGCCGCCTTCTACGACAGGGTCCTCGCCCCGCTGGGCGCCGGACGCATCCTCGACTTCGGCGAGAACATCGGCTACGGCACGTCGGCCCCGGACTTCTGGATCGGGCCCGCGAACACGCCGGGTGACGCCCGGGAGTCCCACATCGCCTTCACCGCGCCCGACCGGGCGACGGTGGACGCCTTCTTCGCGGCGGCCGTCGAGGCGGGCGCGGAGGTGCTCCACGAGCCGAAGGAGTGGCCCGAGTACCACGAGCACTACTACGGCGCGTTCGTCCGCGACCCCGACGGCAACAACGTCGAGGCCGTCTCGCACGTCCCCGTCTGAGCGGTCCCGCCTGACCGCACGCTCTCGCGCCGAGGGCGTGTCCGCGGCGCCCGCCGTACTCCCCGCAACCCCGGATACGAGGCGCGGACACACCACTAGGACGGTCCGGGCGTCCGCAGGCGTGACAGCTTCTCGGGGTTGACCAGAAGGTACACGTGTTGGACCCGGCCCCCGGCGATGTCCAGGGACGCCAGTGTGACCGCCCTGCCGCCTGCGGAGATGATCGCCGCCGGGCCGCCGTTGACCTCGGTGACCACGGGCCGCAGGTCCTCCGTCCCACGCAGGTCCACCGAGCGCAGGAACCGCTCGGTGTTGCGCGGCAGTACCAAGGACGCCAGGAACCGGCCGACCTTAGCGGCGCCGTTCAGGACCCGGCGGGGCGCCCTGGCCCTGCCGCCGCTGTCGCTGACCAGGGTGACGTCGTCGGCGAGCAGGCCGGTCAGCCCGTCCAGGTCGCCCTCCAGGCAGGCCTGGAGGAAGCGCTCGGTCATCCGCCTCCGGGTGGCCCGGTCGGCCTCGAACCGGGGGCGCCGGCTTCGGACGTGCTCGCGGGCCCGCCGTGCCAGCTGCCGGACGGCGGCCTCCTCCCTGCCGATGGCCTCGCCGATCTCGGCGTAGGGCGTCTGGAAGGCCTCGCGCAGCACGAACACCGCGCGCTCCAGCGGACTGAGCGTCTCCAGGACCACCAGGAGCGCGAACTCGACCGAGTCCGCCAGCTCGGCGCGCTCGGCTCCGCCGGGGATGTCGCTGACCGGCTCGGGCAGCCATGCGCCCACGTAGGTCTCGCGCCGGACGCGGGCGCTGCGCAGCCGGTCGATGGCGAGCCGGGAGACGACGGTGACCAGGTAGGCGCGAGGCTCGTCGACGGAGCCGGAGTCGACGGTGGACCAGCGCAGCCACGCCTCCTGCACGACGTCCTCGGCGTCGGATGCGGTGCCCAGGACGCGGTAGGCGACACCGGTCAGGAGGGAGCGGTGTTCTTCGAAGACATCGGTCGTCATGACAGGAAGACGTATCACCCCGGTCCGTGTGTGACACGCTCACCGACACGTTCCGCCGCCGCCGGGCCGGGACCGCCGGGGTCCGACCACGGGACCGGCAGCGGATAGCGTGGCGCGGTCGGAGTGCGGACGAGCGAGAGGGGCCGGCGTGTACCGACTGCGGGAGTGGGGGCCGGGAGACACCGACCGGCTGCTGGAGGCGTTCGCCGAACCGGAGCTGGCCTGGCAGGCGCCGACGGTGCCGACCACCTCGGACCAGGCCCGCGAGTGGATCGTCCGGCAGCGGTTCCTGGCGCGGGAGGGTTCGGCGTTCGGGTTCGCGGTGGTCGAGGGGGACGGGCCGGTGCTGGGCCACGTCCAGGTGGACGTGACCAGTAGGCGCCTCGACACCGGGTGGGTGTCGTACTGGACCCTGGCCGAGGCGCGGGGGAGGGGCGTGGCCACGGCCGGGGCGCTGCTGGTCTGCGAGTTCGCCTTCGCCGGGCTGGACCTGTTCCGGCTGGAGCTGGGCCACCGCATGAACAACCCGGGTTCGTGCCTGGTGGCGCGCCGGTCCGGGTTCCGGCCGGAGGGGATCGAACGGCAGAAGCTCCGCTACGGCGACGAGCGGTTCGACACGGGCGCGCACGCCCGGCTGGCCACCGACCCGGTGGAGGGTGTGGAGCTCCGGCCCTGCGCGTACTGAACGCCGGGAGGCCCCGGCACGAACGAGGACGCGGGGCGCGGCCGTGCCGTGCCCCGCGTCCCCACGACGTTCGCGCGCCCGAGGGACGGACTAGTCCATGGCGACGATGCCGGAGGTGACGTCCTTGGAGACCACGTTGCAGTCGCCGCCGCCCAGGCCGGAGAAGGCGAGAACCTCGGCGCAGATCGGCACGGTGACGTTCTGGATCTCGGAGTTGTTGTCCGCGGCGGCGGGGCCGGCCATGGCGCCGAGGGCGAGGCCGGTGGCGAGGACGAGGCCGGAGAAGGAGGCGAAGCGCTTCATGGTGTTGGTCCTTTTCGGTTCGTGGTGCGATCGTTGATGCTGTAGGGACCTGGCAGGTCCCGTGGTGACAGGCTGGATACGTGAGCGGGGCCGGTCCTAGTCGTGGACGGCGATGCCGTTCGTGGAGTCCCAGCTCACCACGTTGCAGTCACCGCCGCTGGCGCCGGAGGCCGCGAGCACGTCCAGGCAGATCGGGATCGTGATGTTCTGGATCTCGGCGTTGTTGTCCGCGGCGGCGGTGCCGGTCATGGCACCGAAGGCGAGGCCGGTGGCGAGGACGAATCCGGAAACCTTGGCGATACGGGACATTCTTCTTGCCTTTCGGAAGTTCAAAACGGGCTGGCTGTAGCCGCCGTAAATAACTTAGCGTAATTAACCGCGCGCTTGGAGTACTTTCGGGGAAGGATCCAGAGTTTCCTCAGGTTTTCCTCGGCTTCGTGGGTGACATGACGGACATGTCGTCGCTTCGAAGCGTCATCGCGTTACTGAACCGAAAGCATGGCGAGAAGCCGTTTCTGGCGAATGCATCGGAAACGGTGAGTATCTGACATCAGACACACAAAAGGACCCGCATGGTGGTGCACCATGCGGGCCCTGCGCCTCGGCGGTTCTGCGGGGAAGGAGTCCTCGCCCGGCGCCCGGACCGCGTCCCCGTGGCGAGCGGGTGCCCGACACGCGGAGTCCGGCCCGGGCCTACCAGCCCTGCTGCTGCCCGTATCCCGGGTACTGCTGCCCGTAGCCGGGGTGCTGCCCGTACCCCGGCTGCTGCCCGTAGCCGGGCTGCTGGCCGTACCCGGGGTACTGCTGCTGGTCGTATCCCGGGTACTGCTGGCCGTAGCCGGGCTGCTGGCCGTAGCCGGCGTACGGGTCCTGCGGCTGCGCACCCGTCGGATAGTGCTGGTGGGGCTGCTGCTGGCCGGAGGGCTCCTGCGGGTACGTCTGGGCCCTCTCCGCGGCCCCGTCCTGCCTGCCGTCCGGGTCCGGACGGAAGATGAACAGGCGGGCGGGCTTGTCGCCCTCCTCGCCCGGGGTGATCAGGTCCAGGCGCCAGCCGGCCTCCTCGATCCCCTCCAGGATGCGGGTCAGCCCGGGACGCAGTTTGCTGGAGGGCTCGTCGTAGGCGTTCACCTCTAACTGGATGACGAACATCCGACGCTTCTGCTGCGCGGCGACCTTGGCATGCTCGACGACCGTGCTGTCCCTCACGACCTGCGTGACGCTCATGAATAACCGTACCCATCTGCTCTGCGTGGAGCTTGCCGTACCCGTCGGGCTGCTACCCGGTCATCCGCGTCCACCGTGGCGGGACTCCCGCCGGGCTCCGCAACCATGATGCCCCCTGCGGGCACATCTGGCCACAGAACCCGAACGGCCACCTGCCGGGAGGCCACCGGCGGACGGTCAGGAGGAGGCGGCGGCGCGGACGGCCTCGACGACGGGCGTCTCTCCGTTCACCAGGTTGAGAACCTTCCCGACCGTTCCCGGTTCGTCCAGAAGGGCGACGATCACCGAGGCCACGTCCTCACGGGTCACGGAGTCGCGCTCGACGTCGGAGCCCAGCGCCACCCTTCCGGTGCCCGGATCGTCCGTCAGCCGCCCGGGACGCAGGATCGTCCAGTCCAGCTCCAGCCCGCGTTCGCGCAGGTCGGCGTCCGCGGCGCGCTTGGCCTCCACGTAGGCCGCCCACACCTCGCCGGTGCCCTCCGGCACCGGCTCGTCCACGTTGATGGCCGACACCTGCACGAGACGGCGCACACCCGCCAGCGAGGCGGCGTCGGCGGTCAGCACGGCCGCCTTGTGGTCCACGGTCTCCTTGCGGGCCGCGTCGCTGCCCGGGCCCGCGCCCGCGGCGAACACGACGCCGTCGGCGTTCATGACCTTCTCGGCCAGCTCGGTGACGGTGGCCTTCTCCAGGTCGATCACGGCCGGCTCGGCACCGGCGGCGACCACGTCCCGGGAGTGGTCGGGGTTACGGATGAGGGCGACGGGCTCGTCACCGCGGTCGGCCAGCTGCCTGGCCAGTCGCAGCGCGATCTTCCCGTGTCCCCCGGCGATGACGATACGCATGGGAGAAGCGTATGCCCTCGGAACCCGGGGACCGGGGCGCGACCCCGGCGACGGGCGGAGCGCTCCGGGCTCCGCGCACGGCCTCTCGGCCCGGTGCGGAGCCCGGCTCCGGTACTACTCGACGGTCCAGGTGTCCCCGCTGCCCAGCAGGGCGGCCAGCTCACCGTCGCCGCGCTCGGCGCGGGCGTCGGCGACCTGCTCGTTCATCAGGTCGTCGTAGGTGGGACGGCGCACGTCCCTGAACACACCGACCGGCACGTGCTCGAACGCCGGGAGGTCCAGGCGCGACAGCGCGAACGCGTACCCCGGGTCCTCCCGGTGCGCGTCGTGCCGGATCAGCCGGTCCTCGCCCACCGAGTCCACGTCCACGACCTCCAGGCCGCCGAACTCCCCGGCGACCACGCCCCGGTCGGAGCCCAGCCGCAGCGGCTCACCGTGCTCCATGCGCAGCAGGCGGGCGTCGCGCGCCGCGGGGTCCTTCAACGGCTCGAACGCGTCGTCGTTGAAGATCGGGCAGTTCTGGTAGATCTCCACGAACGAGGCGCCCGGATGGTCGGCCGCCGCCCGCAGCACCGAGGTGAGGTGTTTGCGGTCGGAGTCGACCGTGCGGGCCACGAACGAGGCCTCCGCGCCCAGTGCCAGCGACACGGGGTTGAACGGGTGGTCCAGCGAGCCCACCGGCGAGGACTTGGTGATCTTCCCGGCCTCGGAGGTGGGGGAGTACTGGCCCTTGGTCAGCCCGTAGATCCTGTTGTTGAACAGCAGGATGTTGATGTTGACGTTGCGGCGCAGCGCGTGGATGAGGTGGTTGCCGCCGATGGACAGCCCGTCGCCGTCACCGGTCACCACCCACACCGACAGGTCCGGGCGGCTGGCGGCCAGCCCGGTCGCGATCGCCGGTGCGCGCCCGTGGATCGAGTGCATGCCGTACGTGCTCAGGTAGTAGGGGAAGCGGGAGGAGCAGCCGATCCCCGACACCATCACGATGTTCTCGCGCGGTACGCCCAGTTCGGGCAGGAAGGACTGGAAGGCGGCCAGGATCGCGTAGTCGCCGCAGCCCGGGCACCAGCGCACGTCCTGGCCGGACTTGAAGTCCTTCATCCTGTACGCGGTGTCACTCCTGGGAACCAGGCGCAGGCCTCCCGGAGCGCCGGCCCCGTCCTCCGGGCCGCCGTGGACGTGGCCGTCCTGGCCGGGGCCGTGCCCCGTCGCGTTCTCAGTCACGGTCGATGACCTCCTGCAGCACGTCCGCGAGCTCCTCGGCCTTGAACGGCAGGCCGCGGACCTTGTTGTAACCGATGACGTCGACCAGGAACCTGCCTCGCAGCAGCAGTGACAGCTGGCCCAGGTTGATCTCGGGGACCACCACCCGCTCGTAGCGGTGCAGCACCTCGCCGAGGTTGGCCGGGAACGGGTTCAGGTGCCGCAGGTGCGCCTGCGCCACCCGGCCGCCCGCACGGCGCACGCGGCGCACCGCCGCGGTGATCGAGCCGTAGGTGCCGCCCCAGCCCAGCACCAGGACGTCGGCCTCTCCGCCGGGATCGTCCACCTCCAGTTCGGGGATGTCCCGGGCGATCGCCTCGATCTTGCCCTGGCGCGTGCGCACCATCAGGTCGTGGTTGGCGGGCGTGTAGGAGATGTCACCGCTCTGCGCGTGCTTCTCGATGCCGCCGATCCGGTGCTCCAGACCGGCCGTGCCCGGCACCGCCCACGGGCGGGCGAGCGTCTCCTCGTCGCGCAGGTAGGGGAGGAAGTCCCCCTCCGCCCCGTTCGGTCCGGTCGCGAACCCCGGATCGATCTCCGGCAGGTCGGACACCTCCGGCAGCCGCCAGGGCTCCGACCCGTTGGCCAGGTACCCGTCGGAGAGCACGACCACCGGCGTGCGGTAGCGCACCGCGATCCGGACCGCCTCCAGCGCGGCGTCGAAGCAGTTGGCGGGCGAGGAGGGCGCCACCACCGGCACCGGGGACTCGCCGTTGCGCCCGTACAGGGCCATGAGCAGGTCGGTCTGCTCGGTCTTGGTCGGCATGCCGGTACTCGGTCCGGCGCGCTGCACGTCGATGACCACCAGCGGCAGCTCGGTCATCACCGCCAGCCCCACGGTCTCCTGTTTGAGCACCATGCCCGGGCCGGAGGTGGTGGTGACCCCCAGGGACCCGCCGAAGGACGCGCCCAGGGCGGCGCCCACACCGGAGATCTCGTCCTCGGCCTGGAACGTGCGCACACCGAACTGCTTGTGCCTGGACAGCTCGTGCAGGATGTCCGAGGCCGGGGTGATCGGGTACGAGCCCAGGAACAGGGGCAGCCCCGACCGCTTGGACCCGGCGATCAGACCGTAGGCGGTGGCCAGGTTGCCGGTGATGTTGCGGTAGGTGCCCGCCGGGAGCCTGGCGGGTTTGATCTCGTAGGAGACCGCGAAGTCCTCGGTGGTCTCACCGAAGTTCCACCCGGCCTGGAACGCGCTCAGGTTCGCGGCGAGGATGTCGGGCTTGGCGGAGAACTTCGACTTCAGGAACGAGGTCGTCCCCTCGGTCGGCCGGTTGTACATCCACGACAGCAGCCCCAGGGCGAACATGTTCTTCGCCCGTTGCGCGTCCTTCTTGGAGACGTCCGTGCCGGCCAGCGCCTCCACCGTCATGGAGGTCAGGGGCACCGCGCTCACCTTGAACGAGTCCAGGGTCCCGTCCGTGAGCGGGTCGACCGTGTACCCCACCTTGGCCAGGCTGCGCTTGGTGAACTCGTCGGTGTTGACGATCACGGTGGCGCCCCGGGGCAGGTCGCCCAGGTTGACCTTGAGGGCGGCGGGGTTCATCGCCACCAGCACGTCCGGCGCGTCGCCCGGAGTCATGATGTCGTGGTCGGCGAAGTGCAGCTGGAAGCTGGACACCCCCGGGAGCGTCCCGGCGGGCGCGCGGATCTCCGCGGGGAAGTTCGGCAGGGTCGACAGGTCGTTGCCGAACGACGCCGTCTCCTGTGTGAAGCGGTCACCGGTCAGCTGCATGCCGTCGCCGGAGTCACCGGCGAAGCGGATGACGACGCGGTCGAGCTGTTCGATCTGTTTGGCCACTGAGATCGACGACCTCCTTGGTGAGCCGCCGGTCGTGACGGGCGGCGGCGCTCGGGTGTCAGCCCCCGACCGGACCGTACCGTCGCGGACGGGTGTCTGGTTCGGGGACGTGGGGACAGCGTTCGCGGCCCTCGCGATCGCCGGATGCGCCAACCCGGTCCCGCGCGGTGTGGTCGTGCCGCGACGGCCGGGCCGCGAAGGAGCCAGCCTTCAACGACACGGCCATCCGCTCACCGGGCCGAGGGGACGGAGTCCCGACGGCCTGGTAGGCGGAGTGATGAGAGCCACGCTCGCACTATAGGTCGTCGGGGGCGCCGGGGCGGCGGCCGGGTGGCGATTCTCACACGGGCGGTTCGCCCGGGAGGCGGGGACGGAAGTGCCGGGAGGTGGGGAAGGAACCGGCGGGTGGAGCGGGGCGTGGGGGAGCCGGGAACCAGGGATGTGACCGACGGCTGGTCACACGGGGAACGCGGGATGCAGACCCGCACGTTTGTCACCATGTATACGCATCCGGGGTCGGCTGAACGAGGAGGTGGCGGCGTGCACGTCAACGTGGCCCGTGCGATCGGCCTGTTCGTCGGTGCCGCGGTACTCGTCGTCACGGTCGGCTGGCTGTGCGGCGCCGAGAAGGGCGCCCAGTTCTCCGCGACCCTGGTGGTGTGCGCCGGGGTGCTGGTCTACCTCTTCGGTGAGTCCCTGGCGCTGCGCGCGATGCGGGCCCGGCCGGTCAGCGAGATCGAGCAGCCCGAGCTGTACCGGATCGTCCGGGAGCTGGCCACCGCGGCCAGGCAGCCGATGCCGAAGCTGTACCTGTCGCCCGTGCGCTCGCCCAACGCCTTCGCCACCGGCGGCAGCCCGCGCCGCGCCGCCGTGTGCTGCACCACGGGGCTGCTGCGCACCCTGGACGAGCGCGAGCTGCGCGGAGTGATCGCCCACGAACTGGCGCACATCCGCGCCCACGACACCCTGATCAGCTCGGTGGCGACCACCCTGACCGCGGTCATCACGGCCATGTCGATGGTCGCGTTCCTCCTCCCGCTCGGGGAGTCGGAGGAGACCGACATGCCCAACCTGCTGGGGGGGCTGATGGTGGCGCTGCTGGCGCCCCTCGCGGCGTTGGTCGTCCACTTCGGAGTGGGGCGCCGACGCGAGTTCCGGGCCGACGAGCAGGCCGCGAGGATGACCGGGGACCCGGAGGGGCTGGCCGCCGCGCTGGGCAAGCTGGAGGCGGGCGCGTACCGGTACCCGCTGCCCCGGGAGCGCAGCCTGCTGGCGTCGGCGCACCTGATGACCACCAACCCGTTCCCGTGCGGTGTGGGCCGCCTCTTCGCCGCCCACCCGCCGACCACCGAGCGCGTCCGGAGGCTGCGGCTCCTGCGCCGTGAGTGGGACATGGGCGGATAGGCACGGCGACGGCCGCCCACCGAGGAGGCGGGCGGCCGTCGCCGTCGTCGCTACCGGTAGTTGACGAACTGGATGGCCAGGTCGAGGTCCTTCTCCTTGATGAGGTTCTGGACCGACTGGAGGTCGTCCTTCTTCTTGGCGCTGACGCGCAGCTCGTCTCCCTGGATCTGGGCCTTGACGCCCTTGGGTCCCTCGTCGCGGATCAGCTTGGAGATCTTCTTGGCGTCCTCGGAGGTGATGCCCTCCTTGAGGCCGACGGGAAGGCGGTACTCCTTGCCGGAGGGGCGGGGCTCGTCGGCGGGGTCAAGGATCTTCAGGGAGAGCTTGCGCTTGATCAGCTTCTCCTTGAAGACCTCCAGGGCGGCGTTGACCCGCTCCTCGGAGTTGCCCTTGATCTCGATCCCGTCATCGCCCTGCCAGGCGATGGTGGTACCGGTGCCCTTGAAGTCGAACCGCTGGGCCAACTCCTTGCCGGTCTGGTTCAGGGCGTTGTCGACCTCCTGACGGTCGAGTTTGGACACGACGTCGAAACTGGAATCGGCGGCCACGTTCGCTCACACCCCGCTAGTCATCATGGGTCGCGGACGCCCGGGGACGCCCGCGTGGGTCTCGTCGGCCCGCGCCGGACCCCCGGTGCGGGCAGGACTCCAGAGCTTAGCCGCGCCCTGCTCAGGCTGCCGAAGTGCCTGTTGGGGGCGCGCCCGGAGAACCGATTTCAGGTTCGGGCGGATCATCCGCTATTCTCGGTGGTGCGCCGCGACGAACACGTCGCCGCAGCCCAGGCAGGTTGCCCGAGTGGCCAATGGGAGCGGACTGTAAATCCGTCGGCTTAGCCTTCCAAGGTTCGAATCCTTGACCTGCCACAGTGGGGAACGAGGCCCCGGCACCATCAGGTGCCGGGGCCTCTTCGTGTTCGGGGGTGCCCGCGGAGCGGGATCCGGGCGCCCCGGGGTGAGGAGACATGGGTCACATCCGTGTCGGCCGACGAGGGCCGACGAGGAGCGGGACCGTGTTCTGGTCCCGGAACTGGCGGCTTCCGCGATTCGGCCGATCGCGTCTCCGTCGCGTTCGGGACACGGGCTGGTAACGCAGTTTTTTCTGCCCGGTGGCGGACGGCCGGGGGAGGGGTGCGCATCCCCATGGGTGCTGAGCTGCGGATTCGCCCTTCCTGCGGGTGGTCCGGGGGTGGGGGCCTGCCGCAGCTGCGCGGATAGCGGATGGTGTGTCCGCTTCGCCGTTCAGGCCCCGGCCTGGGCGGAAGTCAGTCCTTTGCGCGGATCGTGCGAAAAGAGACTCAATATATCTATTCGCGGTCGACGCGAAAAGAGTTCTTGCGACAATATGGACAAACTGCTTTCCGGGTTTCGGCGTTGACAAAAACCGGGGGGCGGATGATGATTGCCCCAGTCCACCGCGACACAGGTGCAAGAAGCGCCTGCGTCTTTTTCTGTCAATCCTCGTATCCGATTCTCGGGGGAAACATGATCAAGAAGATGGCCGCTGCTGGCCTGGTCGCCGGTGCCGCGATGGGCGCTCTCCTCATGGGGGCTCCCGCTCACGCTAGTGGTTCTCACGGTGGGGACCAGCAGTTCAACCAGAACCTGCAGCTGGTTCCGATCCAGTCCTGCAACCTGGAGGCCACCGTCGGCCTGGTCGCGGTCAACATCCCGATCCTGTCGCCGCAGACCACCGGTGACTGCGTGAACGGCCCTGTCGGCACCAACATCAGCTAGTTCCGGCAATCCGTCCGACCGAGACAATATCTCAAACTTTTTCGAAGGGTAATTCAATGCTGCGTAAGCTCGGTGTTGCCGGCCTCGTCGCTGGTGCCGCTTTCGGTGTCGTTCTCTCCGGTTCCCCGGCCTCCGCCGGCTCGACGCACGGCGGCGACCAGCAGTACAACCAGAACCTGCAGGCCGTTCCGGTCCAGCTGTGCAACTCGGAGATCGTCGTCGGCCTGGTCGCGGTCAACGTGCCGGTCCTGTCGCCGCAGACCACGGGCGACTGCGTCAACGGCCCGATCAGCACCAACATCGACTAGGAGATCCCTGACATGCTGCGCAAGTTCACCACTGCCACGGCTGTCGCCGGGATCGCCCTGGGCACCATCCTGGCCGCCACGCCGGCCTCCGCCGGCTCGACGCACGGCGGCGACCAGCAGTACAACCAGAACCTGCAGGCCGTTCCGGTCCAGCTGTGCAACTCGGAGATCGTCGTGGGCATCCTGGCCGCGGTCAACGTGCCGGTCCTGTCGCCGCAGACCACGGGCGACTGCGTCAACGGCCCGATCAGCACCAACATCGACTAGGGGACGGCATGCTGCGCAAGTTCACGGCGGCCGCCGCGATCGCCGGTGTCGCCCTGGGCGCGATGCTCGCCGCCTCGCCCGCCTCCGCAGGCTCGTCGCACGGTGGGGACCAGCAGTTCAACCAGAACCTGCAGTTGGTCCCGATCCAGCTCTGCAACACCGAGCTGTCCGTCGGTCTGGGAGCGGTCAACGTGCCGATCCTGTCGCCGCAGACGACCGGCGACTGCGTCAACGGGCCCGCGTGGACCAACGCGAGCCACGGCGACCACTAGGGACGGCCACGAGGTCGACGACAACGGCCACGGTGACCGACCACCCCCGGGTGGTGGGGACCTCGGCCCCGCGGTAACGGAACACATGGTCCGTCGAGGCCCCCCGGCACCCTGCCGGGGGGCCTCGACGCGGCTCTGGGCCCGCCGTTCCGCCGGACACATGGGGTCACGAGGCGCGGGTAGGCGGATTCGGGATCCAGGGTGTGAGGCCACGGACCACAGGGGCCCGGTGGTCCGAGAGGGACCGAAAGAGGAGGAGAGAGGCCAGATGAGGCGCACGATCCTGACCGGAGCGGCACTACTGCTGGCGGTCACCGCCTGCGGCGAGCAGGTGGCCACGCCCGATGTGCCCGAGGGCGCTCCCGAGGCCGAGCAGAGCCCGCAGGAGGAGGGCGGCGACCCGACGGCGACCAGCAGCCCGGGGGACGCGGCCAGCCCGGAGGACCAGGCCAGCCCGGGAGACGAGGGCGCCGGAGGAGAGGGCCAGGGGTCCTACGTCTTCAACCGGTACGGCGACGAGAACGGGTTCGCCGACCGGCGTCCCACCGACTACGTCGCCACGGAGTTCACCACCTTCTCCGACATGGACTGGCAGGAGTGGTCGGACGAGGCCGCTCGCGGCGAGGGGGAACTGCTGGGGACCTGGTGCATGGACGCGGGCTGCCAGGACGACCCCTACGACGTCGAGGTCGAGCTGGGGGATCCGGTGGAGACCGGCGGCGCCACCTATTTCTCCACCTACACGATCACCGACTACGACGACGACATGTCGGAGGAGGTACGTCAGGCGATGGAGGAGGCCGACGGCGGGCGCCTGGCGGTACCGGCCTCCGAGTAGGTTCCGGCGCGGCGACGGGTCCGGAGGCGGCCGTGTCCGGCGATGGTGAGCTTCACCTCCGTTGTGGCTTCGCAGAATCATGCCAAAGTTCCTCAAAAGAACATAATGCCTGATCAGAGCGGGTGTCGCGGCCCTCTCGGCGGGGCCAGGCGGTGCCGAAACGGGCGTGGCGTGCCCGGGAGGTCTCTAGTCTGCTGAGTTGTGGGACTCAACCAGCGGACGGACAACCGCGCGGACGACGCACAGGGCACCGGGGGGCGACCGGCGCCGCGGCACGGCCGCGCCGCACTGCTGCGCCTGGCCACCTGGTTCGAGGAGGCGGATCCAGGAAGGGCCGACGCCCTCGCCACCGCCGTCTACGCCCTGCCCCCCGCCCTCCACCTGGAGGGACGCGTGGACGAGGGTGTCGCCGCCACCACCAGTTGGTGGCAGGCCGACCCCGACCGCAGCACCGTCATCGAGCGCCCCGGCACCCGGCTGCCCGAGCCGGTCCGCGACCACCGCGCCCAGCAGGCCCGCCTGCGCGACGCGGCCGAGTCCTCCGCGCACTGGCGTCGCGCCGGCGCCGCGCAGATCCGCGCCCTGCTCACCGAGCCCACCGGCCACCGCGCCCGCCTGGACCTGTCCGGGGCGGGGATGGAGGTCCTCATGGAACTCCTCACCGCGGCGCTCGGTTCCGGTGACGCCAGCCGGCGGTCCACGTCGGCCGGGGACCTGGAGTTCGCGCTGCGCCTGCACGTCATCACCGCTCCGGGCGCCGAGGTCACCATCCAGGGCGAGGGCGGCGATCTGACCCTGGAGGGGCTGCGCCTGTGCGTCACCGCCTACGAACAGCACACCGTCGAGGAGGCTGCCGGAAGCGCCGGTGACGGCCCCTTGGACGACGCACCGGAGGAGGACGCACCGGAGGCGACCGGCCCCTCCGCCCCGGAAGAGGCCTCCACGGACCCGTCCCCTCCCGAGTCCCTCACGTACCCGCTCCGCTCGGAGGTCCCGGAGACCCCGGAGCTTCCACCCACTCGGGTGTATCCGGCTGACCAGGGGGAACCCTCCGGGCCGGACGCCGGGGAACCGAATCCCGAAGGTTTCCCCGAAACCCCTGCCGAAGAACCCGAACCCACCGGTAACCTCCCTGGACCGGACCCGGACGCCGAGACCACGGGTCCACTCGACCTGTCCGCGAACCGGTCCTGGACCCGATCGTGGGGGTGATGGAGACGAACACCTACAGCGAGGACGCCGCGCTCATCGGCGAACGCCAGGCCGCGGCCCGCGCCCTGCTGGCGCACCCCCTGCTCACCGAGCGCACCCACCCGGCGGAGTTCCCCCTCGTGCGCTCCCACGCCGAGTGGCTCGTCCAGAGGTTCCAACGCGTGCTCGGCTACCGGCTGACCGTCGCCGCCGACCACGCCCGCCTGGTCAAGAGGGGCCTGGCTCCGGGGACCGCGCGGCCCTTCACGCGTACGACCGGGGCGCCCTTCACCCCGCGCACGTACACCTACCTCGCCCTGGCCCTGGCCGTCCTGGTCGAGGAGCACGGCCCCACCACGGTCCGACGGCTGGCCGGCCAGGTCCGCTCCGCCGCGCACGAGGCCGGGGTCGACGCCGATCCGGGGCGGAGCCTCGGCGAGCGCCGCGCCTTCTGCGCGGCTCTGCGGCACCTGGCCGGGCTCGGAGCCCTCACCGAGACCTCCGGCGCCATCGCCGACCACCAGGCCGATCCCGCGGCCGATCCGCACCTGCTCCCGCGCACGCAGATCCTTCGCTCCGTCGCCGCCCACCTGCCCCGCGCCGACGACGACCCGGACTCCTTCCTCGCGGCCGCCTCCGACACCGACCCCGACGGCGACCAGCAGGGCGAGACCTCCCTGCGCCGCCTCCTCGTCGAGACCGCCGTCGTCTACCGCGAGGAGCTTCCCGACCGGCAGCGCGGCCGCCTCGCCGCGCACCAGTGGCGGGCCGCCGCCGCGCTCGGCAACCTGCTCGGCTGCGACACCGAGATCCGTGCCGAGGGCGTCGCCCTCGTGATGCCAGACGAGGCCGGGGCCCACCCCGCCTTCCCCTCCGACGACCCGGTCGGCCAGGTGGCCCTGTCCCTGGTCCGGCACCTCTCCGGCCGCCTTCATCCCGGTCAGCCCGCCACCTCCGTCTCCGTTCCGGAGCGTGAGATGGACACCGCCCTGGGGGCCCTCTGCGGCGCGGACGCCCCCGCGCGGGCCGAGTGGGTCCGTACCGCCGGACCCGAGGTGCCCGGTCCCGCACGGCTCCGTGAGCGGGTGCTGGCCCTGCTGTCGGGCCTCGGGCTGCTGCGCGGCGGCCCCGGACGGTGGCGGCTCACCGCGGCGGCCGCCCGCTACGGGACCGAAACGGACGAGTACGTCCCGCCGATCCAGGACAATGGCCAACACGGCCGGACACGACCCGACACGACACGTGGTTCCGGTGACGTCCACGTGTCCGAAGCCCCCGTCGATCCCCAGGGCGATCTGAGCCGGGTGGCGTCCGTGCTGCAAGCGGTGGCGAACGAGAAGGTGAGCGCGTCCAGTGGTGACACAGGAGACCAGCCAGGCCCCGGGGGCGGAAGCGGTGGCGGTTCCGACTGAAGCCTCTGCCGACGGGCCCCGTGCCTCCCGCGGCGTCCCCCGCTACCGCCTCGAACGCGCGGGCATCCGCAACGTCTGGCAGTACGACGACCACCTCCTGGACTTCGCGGAGGGGCGGCTGCTGCTGCGCGGCCGCAACGGCGCGGGCAAGTCCAAGGCCCTGGAGATGCTGCTCCCGTTCCTGCTGGACGGGGACGTGCGCCGACTGGACACCACCGGGACGAACAGGACCAGCCTGCGCTGGCTGATGGCCGAGGGCTCCCGCGCGGGCCGCCTCCCCGACACCGAGGAGACCGGTCCCGACCTGCTCGGCGGCCCCGAGGCCGGGGAGGGCGCCGGGGCCGGGGAGGAGGCGGCCGGGGAGGAGGGGGACACCGGTCCCGCCACCAGGCTCGGCTACCTCTGGGTGGAGTTCACCACCGAGCGAGGTGAACGCGGACTCGACGCCGCGGCCCGGACCGGCACGGGCCCCCGGAGCGCCTCCGCGCTGCTCGCCGCGAGCGCCGCGGCCGACGCGGAGCACGGCGCGCACCGGGAGGAGCCCCGAGGCCCCGGCGCCCCGCCCAGCCACCTGACCCTGGGCGCCGCCATCATGGCGGTGGGCGACTCCGACCCGCGCTGCGTGTTCTTCGTCACCGAGCGCAGGGTCGGCCACGACCTCGACCTGGTCACCGACGGCCGTCCCAAGCCCGTGGACCGCCTCCGCTCGGAGATCGGCACCGACAACTGCTTCACCAGCGCCATCCCCTACCGCGCCCGGGTGATGCGCGACCTGTTCGGCATCGACGACTCCGTCCGCTACCGCAACCTCATCCACCTGCTCTACCGGCTGCGCCGCCCCACCATCGGCGACCGCCTGGAGGCAGGTGAGCTCGTCGGGGTCCTGTCCGAGGCGCTGCCGCCCATGGACGAGTCCGTCCTGGACGAGGTCGCCCGCAACATCGCCGACCTGGAGCAGGCCCGCTCCGACAAGGACGCCCTCGCCGAGGCCCGGGCGGGCGTCACCGCCTTCCTGGAGGACTACCGGGGCTATCTGGTCCACGCACTGCGCGCGCGGGTCGCCGAGGTACGCGAACAGATCGACGCCGCCGCGCACCGCACGGAGGAGACCGAGCGGCTGCGCGTCGAACTCGACGGCCTCGTCACCGCGGAGAGCCGGATCTCCGAGGAGCGCGACCAGGCCCGCCGCACCCGCGACACCGCCAGGGCCGACGACGGGACCCTCGCCACCGCACAGGACGGCGCCGCCGCCGCTGCCACCGGCAACGAGCGCCGCGCCTACGACGCCGCCGTGGGCGCCTACATCCGTGCGGCCGAGGCCGCCTGGGTCGCCGCCGAGCACGCCGAACGGGTGGAACGGCACGCCGTCGAACGGTTGGGCGAGGACTCCGACACGGTCGAGCGCGCACTGGACGTGCTGCGCCAGACCCACGCCGAGGCCTCGCACGCGGCCACGGCCGCGGGGATCGACCCCGGTGTCCTCGGCGCCGTCCCGGACCCGGCCCTCACCGTCCACGCGCCGCGCGAGAGCACCACGCGGGTGGACCTGCGGGGGCTGGAACAGGCCGTCGAACGCGAACCCGTGGAGGGCGTCGACCTGGACGGCCTGCGCGACCGACTGGGACGCCTCCACGACCGGCTCACGGGGGCCGCCGGGCGCGCCGCCGACCGGACCGACCTGGTCGTCCGCCTGACCGGGCTCACGGCCGCCGAGGCCGAGGCCGACCGCCGCATGGTCGCCCTCACGAGCGAGGCCGAGGCCGCCGACGCCGCACTCGAACAGGCCCACACACGTGAGCGGGAGGCCGTCGGCGGGGTACGGCGGGAGAGCGCCGCCTACGCGGAGGGCGTCCGGGAGTGGGCCGCGCGGCTGCGGGACTCCAGCCACGCGCACGCCCTGGGCGAGGCCATCCACGAGTTGGAGGGCAGCGTCGAACTGCCCATCAACGACTCCCTGCGCGTCCTGGACCCGGACGTGCCCGCCACGGTCGCCCGCCTCGCGTACGCGGCCGTGGACCCCCTGCTGGAGGAGCTGCGGTCACGCCGGGACGTGGCGGTGGGGGAGGAGGGCCAGCTCTCCGACGAACTCGCCGAACTGGCGGACCGGAGGACGGGGAACACCGAGCACGCCCCCGAGCGCCCGGGCTGGGCCACCCACTCGCGACCCGCCGGGGACGGCGTCCCGCTGTACGCGGCCGTCGACTTCGCGGAGGGGCTCAGCACACGCGAGCAGGCCGGGCTGGAGGCGGCGCTGGAGGCCAGCGGGCTGCTGGCCGGGTGGGTGCGCGCCGACGGCACCCTCCACGACCCGACGACGCGGGACCTGATGGTCTCCCCGGTACCGGCCCCGGCGCTGTCGAGGCCGTTCAGGGGACGGACGCTGCTCGACGTCCTCGTTCCGGCCGCACTCCCCGGCTCCGGACCCGGCCGCGCCGTCGACCAGGACGGCCTGCGGGCCCTGCTGTCCTCCGTGGCGCTGTACTCGGACGCGGAGATGGAACGGGCCCGGGGCGAGGAGGCCGACAACGACGCCAGGCACCGCCGGGACGGCCACGGCTCCCCGGACACCGAGCCCAGGCACCGCCGCGACAGCCAGGGCGCCGTCGTCCTGACCAGCGCCGTGTCCCTCTCCGGGAGCTGGCGCCTGGGCGTCGCCTCCGGTGCCCACCACAAGAGCGAACCCGAGTACATCGGCGAGGCCGCCCGCAAGCGCGCCCGTGACCGGAAGTCGGCCAACACCGACCGCCGGATGGCGATCGCCGAGGCCCTGCTCGCCGAGGCGGGCGAACGCCGCTGGGCGGTCGAGCACTCCTACGCCGAGCTCATGGAGGTCTCCCGCGGCCTGCCCGACCCGTCCCCCCTGATCCGCGCCTGGGCCACGCTGGAGGTCGCCCGCGAGGACGTGGCCGCCGCCCGCCGCGCGCACGACGTGGCGCGCGCCACCGCGGACTCCTGCCGGTCCGAGCTGCTCGACGTCCGTGCGAGGCTGCGCGCCTCCGCCGCGGTGGGCGGCGCCGGGGAGGCGGAGGGCTCCTCGTGGGAGCAGGACCTGCCCACCACGCGCGCCGAGCTGGACAGCGCCCTGCGCGCCCTCGACCACCTGCGCGTGCTCATCGCCTCGGCTCTACGGGACCTGGACGTCCTGGCCTGGGCACTGGCCGACCACGAGACCCACGTCGGCGCGTGGCGGGCCGCGCGGGCCGACCGGGTGCTGGCCGAGGACGCCCGCGCCGCGGCCATCGACGACATGATCACCGTCCGCCGCCAGATCGAGCTCGGCGACCGGGCGCGGAGCGTGGCCCCCGAACAGCTCGACTCCGCGCGCGAGCAGGTGAGGGCCAGGGCCGAGGAGGTCGTCCAGCGGCTGCCCGAACTCGAACGCGGCGCCCAGCGGGCCCGCGACGAGCGGATCAGCGCCGAGACGCGCCTGACCGTGGCGACGCGGGAGAGGGGCGAGCAGGTACGCCGCGCGCTCGCGGCGGGGGACGGGCTGGTCTCGGCGGTCACCACGGAGGACGCGGACGGCACCGACGTTCCCGACACGGTGCTGCTGAGCGCCGCCGGTCTGGGACCCCGCGCCGGACAGGACGCTCCTCTGGACGCCTACCTCGCCGCCCGTGGCGAGGCGACCCCTCCCGCCCCGGACACCCGCCTCGCCCTGCTGGAGGCCTTCGTCGACCAGGTGGAGGAGGGACTCACCGTCCCGGAGGCCGGGGCGGAGGTCGACGACAGCGCCGTCCTGAGCAGTCGTGAGGACCTTGACCGCCTGCTCGCGTCGACGGGCTGGGCACAGATCCGCACCGAGATGAGCGAGCCCCGGGGCATCAAACGCCTCACCGTGCACGACGCGGAGGGCGCCCACGACGTCACCGCCTACGCCGAACGGGTCGCGACCGCCGTCGCCGGGGCCGAGGAGACCGTCGCGGTCGCCGAGGAGGAGGCCTTCGAGCGGCACCTCCTGGGCGAGCTGGCCGGCCACCTGACCCGCCAGATCGACGAGGCACGGGCCCTCATCGCGACGATGAACGACGTCCTCAAGGACGTCACCACCTCGGCCGGGCTCGGCGTGCGCCTGGACTGGCGGCTGGCCCCCGACGCGGGCGCGGACGTGGAGGCGGTCGTGCCGCTCCTGGCCACGCCCGCCGAGGAGCGTACCCGTGTGGAGACCACGCGGCTGCGGGACGCGCTGCGGCGCTGCATCGAGGCGATCCGCCGCCTGGACCCCACCGCCACGGGCGGCGCACAGCTGCGCGCCGCGCTGGACTACCGGTCCTGGTTCACGTTCACCGTGTACGTGACCGACGCCGCGGGCGACGAGCGGCGCCTGGGACACCGTACGGCGCTCAGCCAGGGCGAACAGCGGGTGGTGGCCTACCTGGTGCTGTTCGCCGCCGCCGCCGCGCACTTCGACGCCCTGGCCGCGCGCGTTCCGTGGGCGCCGAGGCTGATCCTGCTCGACGACGCCTTCGCCAAGGTCGACGAGCCCACGCACGGGCGCCTGCTCGGCCTGCTGGTGGAGCTGGACCTGGACTTCGTCCTGACGTCGGAACGGGTGTGGGGGTGCTTCGCCAGCGTGCCGAGCCTGAACATCTACGAGTGCCTGAGGGACCCGAACGTGCCGGGTATCGCGACCCTGCACTTCACATGGGACGGGAGCAGGAGACGCCTCGTCGGTGTGTAGAGGACTCCGGAGTGGGGAGCCCGACCGGGGGAGGGGCGGGTGTTCGGCGAGCGCTTCCTCCCGGCCTGTCCTAGTCTGCTTGTGCAGGAACGACACAGGAGCGGGGTGGCGAAGGTGACTCGGGTACCCGAGACGTTCGAGGGGGGGAGGGCACTCCTGGACGCTCTGGCGCGCTCCGGGCTCCCCCGCGAGGTCCGTTCCTGGGTCACCGCCGGCCTGTGGGGCGAGGACGCGCTCGCGGCCCGCCTGAAGGGCGAGCAGGTGCCCGAGCCGGAGCCGGAGACGGTGACCACGAGCAGGATCCGCCGGGCCTATCTGACGGGCATCAGGGTCCAGGGCTTCCGGGGCATCGGCCGTCCGGCCGAGCTCACCTTCGGGGCCGGTCCCGGCCTCACGGTGATCGTGGGCCGCAACGGATCGGGCAAGTCGAGCTTCGCCGAGGCCGCCGAGGCCGCCCTCACCGGGCGCAACCCCCGGTGGGACGCCATGCCCACCGGCTGGCGCGACGGCTGGCGCAACCTGCACTACGACGAGCGCACCGAGGCGTCCGTGGACATCCGTATCGCCGGGGACGCGGGGTCCACCCGGATCAGCCGCAGATGGACGGGCGAGAGCGTCCGCTCCGCGCGGGGCGAGGTCGTCCACCCGGGCGGGGAGGTCTCGTCGCTCCGGACGCTGGAGTGGGGCGAGAACCTCGTGCGCTACCGGCCCTTCCTGTCCTACGACGAGCTCGGCCGCACGGTGAGCGGGCGCTCCGCGGAGCTGTACGACACGCTGACCTCCCTACTGGGGCTGAGCGGCCTGGCGGAGGCCGAGCGCCGCCTGGCCAAGGTGTGCGACGGCCTCGTCAAGCGCCGCGACCGGCCCTCGCGGGAGCTGCGCCACCTGCTCGACGCGCTCCGGGAGTCCGACGACCCCCGGGCCGCGCAGGCCGTACGCCTCCTGACGTCCTCCTACTTCGACATGGACGCCCTGCGCAGGATCGCCGCCGACGACGGGCCCAGCGACCCCGACCTGCAGATGGTCCTGCGCCGCCTGCGGCGGCTGGCGGTGCCCGAGCGGGTGGTGATGTCCGACGTGGTCAACGAGCTGCGGGGCGCGGCCATGGAGCTCGCCATGGCCGCGGGCAGCAAGGGCGACCGCGCCCACGGGGTGGTCCGGCTCCTGGAACAGGCCCTCGAACACCACCAGCGCCATCCCACGGACACCGAGTGCCCCACGTGCTCCGCGCCCCTGGGAGCCGACTGGACGCGCCGGGCCAACGCCCAGCTGCGGGCACTGCGACCGCAGGCGGCCGTCGTCTCGGCCGCCTACGAGCGCGCCGAGGCGGCCAGGGACCAGGCCCGCTTCCTGATGTCGCCGGCGCCGGGCTGGCTGCCGCCGGAGAGCGAGCTGGGCCAGGTGTGGGCGCTGTGGGAGTCCGGCGCGGACATCACCGACCTGGGAGAGCTGGCCGAGCACATCGAGGTGGTCGGCCGCAAGCTGCGGGCGGCCGCGGTGAGCGCCCGCCGCGACGCCAGCGAGCGCCTGGAGGACCCCACGGGCGGCTGGGCGGAGCTGGCCGGGCAGCTCTCGGGCTGGCTGGACGACGCCCAGGACGCCATCGCGGCGCGGGACACCCTGAACGCGGCCGAGGCCGCGCTGAACTGGCTGTCGGAGCAGGCGCGGGTCCTGAGGGCGGAGCGGCTGGGCCCGGTCGCCACGCAGGCCGAGCAGGTCTGGTACCGGCTGCGCCAGGAGCGCCACATCGACCTCCAGGGCATGCGGCTGACCGGCCGCGGCGCCCGCCGCAGGGTCGAGGTGGACGTGGCGGTCGACGGTGTCGAGGACCAGACCAGCGCGCCCGGGCTGCTGAGCCAGGGCGAGTTCCAGGCCCTGGCGCTGTCCATCTGCCTGCCGCGCACGCTGGTGGAGGGCAACCCGTTCGGCTTCCTGGTGCTGGACGACCCGGTCCAGGCGATGGACACCGAGACCGTGGAGGGCCTCTCCTCGGTGCTGGCCGAGGTGGGCAGGCACCGGCAGCTGATCGTGTTCACCCACGACACCCGCCTGTCCGACGCCCTGCGCAGGCTGGGCCTGCCGGCGGACATCCGCACGATCAACCGGGACGCCATGTCCAACGTGTGGGTCTCCGACGGAGCGGTCTGAGTCACATCGCTGCGGTGAAAGCGCCTGTGAACAGGGATTTCTCCACCAGGGGGCGGGCGCGGGGCGTCCGATTTGGCAGAGCACCCCCGAATCCCTGTATAGTCATGACCAGCGCAAGGGGGTAACGCCCCCGGGGCGGACGAAGAGAAGGCCCCAGCAGCGCGCCCCTTTAGCTCAGTCGGCAGAGCGTCTCCATGGTAAGGAGAAGGTCTACGGTTCGATTCCGTAAAGGGGCTCCACCACTTGACGAGGTCCGGTCCACTCAGGTGGGTGGCCGGCGGAGGATCTGCCGGCCTGAACCGGGAACGCCCCCTACGGGGCCGTTCCTGTTGATCGGGGCGGGGTAGCTCAGTCGGTAGAGCAAGCGGCTCATAATCGCTGTGTCGTCGGTTCAAGTCCGGCCCCCGCTACCACCCGCTGACCCCTGGGGCTCATGGCTCAGGGGTCGTCGCGGGCGTTCAGTACTGTTTCCAGCGAGAAAGGCACTCCGAAGTGGCTGCCACAGATGTGAGGCCGAAGATCACCCTGGCCTGCCAGGAGTGCAAGCACCGTAACTACATCACCCGCAAGAACCGTCGGAACACCCCCGACCGTCTCGCGATCAAGAAGTTCTGCCCGAACTGCCGCAAGCACAACGAGCACCGCGAGACCCGCTAGGTCTCCGACGCGCGCCCCTTCGAGCGCGATCGTCTCTGAGTGCGACGGCGCAGAGGCAGTTCCCGTGAACTTCCGGCCCGGTGAGCGATCCGCTCACCGGGCCGTTCGCGTCTCCGGGCCCCTTCACGACAGGAGAGAGCGTGGCGATCAACCCTGACTACCTCGGCCGGGAGTACCCCGCGCCGGAGGCCTACGAGGTGACCCGGGGCAAGATCCGGGAGTTCGCCGAGGCGGTCAACGACCCGAACCCGGTCTACGTCGATCCGGCCTCGGCCCGGGCCGCCGGGTACCCCGACGTGATCGCCCCGCCCACCTTCCCGGTGATCCTCGGCATGGCGGGCTCGGCCCAGGCCATCGCCGACCCCGAGCTGGGAGTGGACTTCTCCCGGGTCGTGCACGGCGACCAGGGCTTCCGCTACAGCCGTCCGCTGCACGCCGGCGACCTCCTCAGCAGTGTCACCCGCATCACGGGCATCAAGTCCCTCGGCGGCAACGAACTGCTCACCCTGGAGACCGTGGCCGACGACGCCGACGGCGAGCACGTGGTCACCGCCACGATGATGCTCGTCGTGCGGGGAGGAGAGGAATGAGCAGGCTGCGCCACGCCGACGTCGAGGTCGGCACCGAACTGCCCGAGCGGACCTTCCCGGTCCGCCGCCTGGACCTGGTCCGCTACGCGGGAGCCTCGGGCGACTTCAACCCCATCCACTGGAACGAGCGCTTCGCCAAGTCCGTGGGCCTGCCCGACGTGATCGCGCACGGCATGTTCACCATGGCCGAGGCCGCACGGGTGCTCACGGACTGGGCGGGCGACCCGGGCTGCGTCGTCGACTACTCGGTGCGCTTCTCCGCGCCCGTGGTGGTCCCGGACGACGACGAGGGCGCCGAGATCACGGTCGGGGGCAAGGTCAGGGCCAAGAACGACGACGGCACCGTCGGCGTTCTGCTGACCGCCCGTTCCGGCGGCGCCAAGGTCCTGGCGCAGTCCAAGGCCACCGTGCGCCTGGCGAGGTAGACCGTGACCACACTCTCCGAGTACACGACCCTGCGCCTGGGCGGGCCGGCCAGGGAGTTCCGTGCGACCGCCACCACCGAGGAGCTGGTCGACGCGGTGGCCACGGCCGACGCCGCCGGTGGACCCGTCCTCGTCCTGGGCGGCGGCAGCAACCTCGTGGTCTCCGACGCCGGGTTCCCCGGGACCGTGGTCCTGGTGGACTCGCGGGAGGTCTCCTTCGAGGAGGCGGGCACCGACGAGACGGGTGAGGCCGTCGTGCTGGTACGCGCCGACGCGGGCGTGGAGTGGGACCCGCTGGTGGAGCGGACCGTCGCCGAGGGCCTGAGCGGTGTGGAGTTCCTGTCGGGTATCCCCGGCCGGGTCGGCTCCACCCCCATCCAGAACGTGGGCGCCTACGGCCAGGACGTCAGCCAGACCATCCGCGAGGTGCTCGTCCACGACCGGCGCACCGGCGAGCGCCGCCGGATGACCAACGCCGAGTGCGGCTTCACCTACCGCGACAGCGTCTTCAAGGGCGACGACCGCCACGTGGTGTGCGAGGTGACCTTCGCCCTGCACCGCTCCAAGCTCAGCCGCCCGATCGCCTACGCCGAGGTGGCCCGCACCCTGGGCACCGAGGCGGGGTCCCGCGTGCCGCTGGAGCGGGCGCGGAAGACCGTCCTGGGGCTGCGCAGGGGCAAGGGCATGGTCCTGGACCCCGATGACCCGGACACGCGCAGCGCGGGGTCGTTCTTCACCAACCCGGTGGTCACCGCCGAGGAGTTCGCGGCCGTGCGTGAGCGGGCCGCCGCCCGCCTGGGCGCCGACGTGGAGGTGCCCGGCCACCCCGACGGTCTGGGAAACGTCAAGCTGTCCGCGGCCTGGCTGATCGACCGGGCCGGGTTCGGCAGGGGGTACGGGAGCGGGCCCGCCCGCATCTCCGGCAAGCACACCCTGGCGCTGACCAACCCCGGCGGGGCCACCACCGAGGACCTGCTGGACCTGGCACGCGAGGTGCGCGCGGGTGTGGAGGAGTCCTTCGGGGTTCTCCTCGTCAACGAGCCGGTGATGGTCGGCGTCGCACTCTGACCTCTTTCCGGCCGCGCCCGACCTGTGAGTTGGGCGCGGCCAACTTCTTTTTCAGGGCTGGCTGATAAAAGAATTCAGTAAAGCCATGAATTGCATTCCCCTTCTGTTGTCCCATAAAGTCGAACGCGTCGAAGGGGAGTAGTCCCCAATGCGTACGATCGACATCCTGGCCGCCGCGGCCCGGTCGTACGAGCCCGACCGGGCCACAGGGCCTGACCAGGTGCGGACGAGACCTTTGACCCGGACAAGACCGGGTTGAAGTGGCGTCCGCAGCCTCCTTCCGCCCAGGCCGCCTCGGACGGAAGGGAAAGCGTGACAGGGTTTATCACGGGCCTGACATTCAGTGCCCTCGCCATCTTCATCGCCGAAATGGGAGACAAAACCCAACTCGTGGCGATGTCCCTGGCCACCCGTTACCGGACCCTCACCGTCATCCTCGGCATCACCGCGGCCACCGCCGCCGTGCACGCCGGGAGCGTTCTGCTGGCCGAGGTCCTGGGCGCCGCGCTGCCCACCGACTGGCTCACCCTCGCCGCCGGTGTCGCGTTCGTGTTCTTCGGCCTGTGGACCCTGCACGGCGACGAGATGACCGACAAGGACGAGGAGCGCGCCGCCTCCCGGCGCATCCGCTCCGCGTTCGCGACCGTCCTCCTCGTCTTCCTCGTCGCCGAGCTCGGTGACAAGACGATGCTCGCCACCATCACCGTCGGCACCCAGTACCACTGGCTGCCCGTGTGGATCGGCTCCACCATCGGCATGGTCGCGGCCGACGCCATCGCCATCGCCCTGGGCGCGGTCCTCGGCAAGAAGCTGCCCGAGCGCGCCATCCAGATCGGCGCCGCCGCCCTGTTCTTCGTCGCGGGCGCGGCCATGCTCGGCCAGGGCGCCTGGATGCTCCTCACCTGACGGCGGAGGCTACTCGCGGGGCTCCTCGGCCAGCCACGCGTCCACCCCGGACAGCAGCTCCTTGCGCAGGGACTCCGGCGCGCCCGAGCCGCGGACGGACATCCGCGCCAGCTCGGCCAGTTCCGGATCGGTGAACCCGAACACCTCGCGGGCTATCCGGTACTGCTCCACCAGGCGCGGACCGAACAGCAGCGGGTCGTCGGTTCCCAGTGCGATCGGCACCCCGGCGTCGAAGAGCCTGCGCAGCGGCAGGTGCTCCAGTTCGTCGAAGACCCCCAGACCCACGTTGGAGGTCGGGCAGATCTCCAACGTCACCCCCTGGGTGGCGATCCGCTCCACCAGGTGGGGGTCCTCCACGGCGCGCACCCCGTGCCCCACCCGGTCGGCCAGCAGATCGTCCAGGCACTCGCGTATGCTGCGCGGCCCCTGGAGCTCCCCGCCGTGCGGCGCGGACAGCAGCCCGGCGCGGCGCGCGATCCGGAACGCGCCCTCGAACTCCAGGGCCCGGCCCCGCCGCTCGTCGTTGTTCAGACCGAACGACACCACGCCCCTGCCCGCGTACTGGCGGGCCAGCCGGGCCAGGACCTTGGCGTCCAGCGGATGTCTGGTGCGGTTGGCGGCCACCATCAGTCCGATGGCCACCCCCGTCTCGCGTTCCGCGGAGCGGGCGGCGTCCAGGATCAACTCCAGGGTGGCGGTGAGCCCGTCGAAGCGCGACGCGTAGCCGCTCGGGTCGACCTGGATCTCCAGCCACGCGGATCCCGCGGCGCGCTCGTCCTCGGCCGCCTCGCGCAGCAGCCGGTACATGTCCTCGGGCCTGCGCAGCACCGACCGGGCGATGTCGTAGAGGCGCTGGAAGCGGAACCAGCCGCGCTCGTCGGTGGCGCGGAGCTTGGGGGGCCACTCCCTGGCCAGGGCCTGGGGAAGGTGGACCCCGTTCTCCCGGGCCATCTCCACCAGGGTGGAGTGGCGCATCGATCCGGTGAAGTGCAGGTGCAGATGGGCCTTGGGCAGCCGGTCCAACCGGCGGGCGCTGGTCGGTGTCTCCATGACGCAAGCCTGCCGTATGAAGAGCACCAGTGGTGCCGGGACGGCGGACTCCGTCCGCGTGGACCGGGGCCGAACGCGCGAACGCGCCCCGGCACGATGCGGTGCGGTGCCGGGGCGCGCTCGGGACGACGTGCTACCTGGCCTCGGCCAGCAGCTTCTGGACGCGGCTCACGCCCTCTGCGAGGTCCTCGTCGCTGAGCGCGTAGGACAGGCGCAGGTAGCCGGGGGTGCCGAAGGCCTCGCCGGGCACCACGGCGACCTCGGCCTCCTCCAGGATGAGCTCGGCCAGCTCGGTGGAGGTCTGCGGCGTCCTGCCGCGGATCTCCTTGCCCAGCACGCCCTTGACGGACGGGTAGGCGTAGAAGGCGCCCTGCGGCTCGGGGCAGACCACGCCGTCGATCTCGTTGAGCATGCGCACGATCGTCCTGCGGCGGCGGTCGAAGGCCTCACGCATCCTCGCCACAGCCTCCAGGTCTCCGGAGAGCGCGGCCAGGGCGGCGGCCTGTGAGACGTTGGCGACGTTGGAGGTGGCGTGCGACTGGAGGTTGCTCGCGGCCTTGACGAGGTCCTTGGGGCCCAGGATCCACCCCACGCGCCAGCCGGTCATGGCGTAGGTCTTGGCCACGCCGTTGACGACGACGGTGCGGTCGGCGATCTCGGGCACCTCCACGGGCAGCGAGGAGAACTCCGTGTCCCCGTACACCAGGTGCTCGTAGATCTCGTCGGTCAGCACCCACAGGCCGTGCTCGTTCGCCCACCGGCCGATCTCCCGGACCTGCTCGCGCGGGTACACGGCGCCGGTCGGGTTGGACGGGGAGACGAACACCAGGACCTTGGTGCGCTCGCTGAGCGCCGCCTCCAGCTGCTCCACGCCGGCCAGGTAACCGGTGCTCTCGTCGGTGACCACGTAGACCGGGACGCCGCCCGCGAGCTTGATGGACTCGGGGTAGGTGGTCCAGTACGGGGCGATGACGATGACCTCGTCGCCCGGGTCCAGCATGGCCGCGAAGGCCTCGTAGATGGCCTGCTTGCCGCCGTTGGTCACCAGGACCTGGGAGGGCTCCACCTCGTAGCCGGAGTCGCGCCGGGTCTTCTCGACGATGGCCTTCTTCAGCTCGGGGAGGCCGCCTGCCGGGGTGTAGCGGTGGAACCGGGGCTCGCGGGCGGCCTGGACGGCGGCCTCGACGATGTAGTCGGGGGTCGGAAAGTCGGGCTCCCCCGCACCGAAGCCGATGACGGGGCGGCCCTCCGCCTTCATGGCCTTGGCCTTGGCGTCCACGGCGAGGGTGGCGGACTCGGAGATGGCGCTGATACGTGCGGAGATACGGGGTCGATCAGTCATGGCCCCATGTTGTCATGTGGCTCCCCGGCCGGGGCGGGAAGGCGGGTGGTGGAGGGGACGAAGCCCCCGTTCCCCCACTCAGGAGGACAAACGGTTTGGTCGTGGGCCGGTGAGCGCATAGACTCGTCGCGCCAACCGGTCGCGGTTCGGGTGTTATCCGACACACGGTGTGCGTAGCGCGCCGGGACCGGCTATGGTGGGATCGCAGTTTCCGCTAAGGGCAGTGGCTCAATTGGCAGAGCACCGGTCTCCAAAACCGGCGGTTGGGGGTTCGAGTCCCTCCTGCCCTGCACATCCGCTCGCGCGGTGCGGCGGCCTCACGGGCGCCGCACCACGCGGGTAAAGGAAAACACGGGGAAATCCAGCAGCCCGCGACCCTAAGGACCCCAGGTGACTCAGACTGACGCCGACGCCAAGCCCGACAGGGAGCCCAAGCGTCGTACCGGTCCGGTGACGTTCACCAAGCAGGTCGTCGGCGAGCTGCGCAAGGTTCGCTGGCCCACGCGCCGTGAGCTGGTGACCTACACCATCGTGGTCCTCGTCTTCGTGCTGATCGTCCTGGGCTACGTCTCCCTTCTCGACTGGGGCTTCGGCGAGGCCGTCACCTGGCTGTACGGCACGTTCGGCGCTCCGCAGGGCGCTCCCCAGGGCTGACGCCCTCCCACGGCCGCTCCTCCCGGACGACCCGGGTGGAGCGTTCTCGTCCGCGCGTTGGTCTCGGCTCGCCCGGAGAGACCGTAAGCTGGCATGACCGGGTCCGATGCATGGCGCTGCCTCGCGTGCGTCGTCCCCGCAGAGCGAATCCGACGAGAGAAAGAGCAGCCGTGTCCGAGTCCCCACTGACCTCTGACGCCTTCCCCGAAGAGGAGCCGGATCAGTCGTCGGCGGAAGAGACCGGCCTGGCGGGCGATCTGCCGGAGGACGCGGCCGGCGAGGTCGACACCGACAGCCCGGAGCCGACCGGCGACACCGACGCTGACGAGGCCGAGGAAACCGGCGAGGCCGAGGAGAACGCCGACGAGGAGAGCGCGGAGGCCGAGGAGGCCCCCCGCCTGGACCCGGTCGAGGAGTTCAAGAACGAACTGGTCCTGCTGCCCGGCGACTGGTACGTCGTACACACCTACGCGGGTTACGAGAAGCGGGTCAAGGCCAACGTCGAGAGCCGTACCCAGTCCCTCAACATGGAGGAGCACATCTTCCAGGTCGAGGTGCCCGAGCACGAGGTCACCGAGGTCAAGAGCGGCAAGCGCCAGCAGGTCACCGAGAAGGTCCTGCCCGGCTACGTGCTCGTCCGCATGGAGCTGACCGACGAGTCCTGGTCGGCCATCCGCAACACCCCGGGCGTCACCGGTTTCGTGGGCCTGTCCAACAAGCCCGCCCCGCTGAGCCTGACCGAGGTGGCCAAGCTCCTCGCGCCCGAGCCGGAGGAGGAGCCGGCGCAGGCGCAGCAGGCCAGGGGCGGCGGCGGCGAGACCCGCGCCGACGTGGCCTACGAGGTCGGCGAGTCCGTCACGGTCATGGAGGGTCCGTTCGCGACCCTGCCCGCGACGGTCAGCGAGATCAACGCCGACACCCAGAAGCTCAAGGTGCTGGTGTCGATCTTCGGCCGCGAGACCCCGGTCGAGCTCTCGTTCAGCCAGGTCGCCAAGATCTGACCCCGCCCGGCACCCGAGGCCCGGGTGCGTGTCCCTGCCGGCGCGGAGCGCATGTCAGGGTACCCGACCGGGCCGCATAGACTTAGTGGGTCCGCTCCCGTGGCGGACCCACTCGCGTGTCCCGCCCCGGCGGGCCGCATCCCGGCCCGCCCGGCCCCGGCGGGCCGCGTCCCCGTGCCACCACGCGCGGGGTCGTGCCTCCTTCGGCAGCGGTGCCCTGGTCCCTCGCGGCCGCGCGGCGCCGTCAGGGAGGCCAGGGGCCAGCACACAACGCAGATCAGGCAAAGGACCCGATATGCCTCCGAAGAAGAAACTGGCCGCACTCGTCAAGGTGCAGCTCCCCGCTGGTCAGGCCACCCCGGCGCCGCCCGTCGGTACCGCTCTCGGCCCGCACGGCGTCAACATCATGGACTTCTGCAAGCAGTACAACGCTGCCACGGAGGCCCAGCGCGGCAACGTCATCCCCGTGGAGATCTCCATCTACGAGGACCGTTCCTTCAGCTTCGTCACCAAGACGCCTCCGGCGCCCAAGCTGATCCTGAAGGCCGCCGGGATGGACAAGGCCGCCACCGACCCGGGCCGCACCACGGCCGGTTCCATCACCGCCGAGCAGGTTCGCGAAATCGCGCAGACCAAGCTGCCCGACCTCAACACCGACGACATCGAGGCCGCCGCCAAGATCGTCACCGGCACCGCCCGCTCGATGGGCATCGAGGTCAAGTAGCCCCGTACGGTGGCACCGGTCCGATCGGGGCCGGAGCGACCGGGGACGCTCGACGCCCAAGAACCGCAGTGGCAGGGCCAGGCGCTGGCCCCGTGACCACAAGTTCCCTAGGAGAACCGCGTGAAGCGCAGCAAGAACCACCGCAAAGCCAGCCAGCTGGTGGACCGGGACAAGCTCTACAGCCCCGCCGAGGCCGTGAAGCTCGCCCAGGAGACCTCCACCGCCAAGTTCGACGCGACCGTCGAGGTCGCCCTGCGCCTGGGCGTCGACCCGCGCAAGGCCGACCAGATGGTCCGCGGCACCGTGAACCTGCCGCACGGCACCGGTAAGACCGCCCGGGTCCTGGTCTTCGCGACCGGTGAGCGTGCCGAGCAGGCTGTCGCCGCGGGCGCCGACATCATCGGCGACGACGAGATGATCGAGAAGGTCTCGAAGGGCTTCACCGACTTCGACGCCGTCGTCGCCACCCCGGACCTCATGGGCAAGGTCGGCCGCCTCGGCCGCGTCCTCGGTCCGCGTGGCCTGATGCCGAACCCGAAGACCGGCACCGTCACCCCCGACGTGGCCAAGGCCGTCGCCGACATCAAGGGCGGCAAGATCGAGTTCCGCGTGGACCGCCACGGGAACCTGCACTTCATCATCGGCAAGGCCTCCTTCGGCGAGCAGCAGCTCGTGGAGAACTACCAGGCCGCGATCGACGAGGTGAACCGCATCAAGCCGTCCGCCGCCAAGGGCCGCTACATCAAGAAGGCCGTGGTCACCACGTCCATGGGCCCGAGCATCCCGCTCGAGGCTTAGCCTTCGCGGCCGCCCGCGCAGACGAGAGCGGCCCCCGCTGTCCCGGAGAGGACGGCGGGGGCCGCTCTTCGTGTTCCGGGCTCCCCGGACCGTGGCGCGGCCCCGCGGCGGCCGTACGGAGGGGAACGGTCCCCGAGTCCGCCGGACTCGGGGACCGGTTCGTGCGTGTGGGGAGGAGGAACGCCTACAGGTCGGTGATCTCGTCCTCGCCCGGGATCTCGAAGGAGGTCTCACCCAGGTCGGAGAAGACCATCGAGACGTCGGCCGCGTCGTCGGAGAACTCCATGCGCATCGGGAAGCCGTTGTCGGCGATCCAGGCGGACACCTCGACGGTTCCCTCGATGCCGCCCATGAGCTCGTCGACGGCGTCCTTCTGCTCCGGTTCCAGGGCCTCGACGTCCTCCTCGGTCAGCGTGCCCTCGACCAGGGTGGTCCCGACCCCGCTGACCTCCTCGGTGCCGGTCTCCTCGATCTGTGCGATCCCGGCGACCGCCTCGGCGATGCGGGGGAAGTGGCCGGTGTCGAACACGTCGTTCGAGGCGAGCATCTCGGTGTCCTGCACGCCGCGGACCCACGGTGTGTCGGCCTCCTGGAAGCCGTTGTGGTTGGACATGAGGGTCTCACCCTCGGCCGGGACGATGAGGATGGACGTCCCGAGCTCCTCCGCGGTCAGGTCGGTGGTCTCCCCGCTCAGCTCGGTCAACTCCAGGATCGTCTCACCCATGAAGGGCATGACGGCGGTGACGTGGGCGGCCTGGGGGTCGTCCATGACCTCGTAGGTCATGGTCATCTCCGTTTCGCCGCTCTCGGCGAAGGCGACCATCTCCATGTCGAGGGTGTAGTTGTCGACGTCCCGGAAGCTCTCGCCGAGCTTGGTGACCAGGTCGAGGATGCCGTCGCCGCCGTCCTCGGTCGCCTCGGCGGCCTCGCCGGCGATCTCCTCCTCGGGAGCGCCGCCGCCACAGGCGGCGAGGAGCAGGGCCAGGGTGCAGGCGGTGAACAGGGCCGGCATGCGGGTCTTCACGGAAGATCTTGCTTTCTCGGATCGGGGGAGGGGACGGGCACGTCTGGAAGCGGGGTGCCCGGTCGTCTCATGCTGCCACGGGGAACGGACGTTCGGTTCCGGTGCGCGGGGGTTGTTACCGCGACGTAGGGTCCTTCGGTGCGGTTCCGTGCCCCTCGCGGGGTGAGCGCGATCACCCGTCCGGCACGACGCGGGTGGCCGGGCGCCCCCACATGTGCAGTAGGATGAGTTATTGCCGAAGACCGCTGGTCGCCACCCGAACGGGTGGCCCAAGGACCCATCCGCGATGGGCGCCCGCGCAGGTGTCACAAGCAGCTTCCCGTTCCGGGCGCGCCCCGCGTGCCCAGCAGAACGCGGTCGTGCCCCGTGCGCCTGGCGCTCGGGGCCTTTTCTCGTGCTGACGCCGATCGCACGGATCCTTGGGAGTCAACCAGCGTTCACTGTTGGAAGGAGTCCCATGGCGAGGCCGGACAAGGCAGCCGCGGTCGCCGAGATCGTGGAGGAGCTCCGCGATTCGAACGGCGCTGTGCTGACCCAATACCGGGGGCTCACTGTCGCGCAGATCAGCGAACTGCGTCGCAGCCTCGGCCAGAGTGCGCGTTTTCGCATCGTCAAGAACACGCTGACCAAGATCGCGATCACGGAGGCCGGACTCGACGAGCAGGTCAAGGACCTGCTCGAGGGGCCGTCCGCCATCGCCTTCGTCCACGGCGACGTGGTCGAGGCCGCCAAGGGTCTGCGTGACTTCGCGAAGGCGAACTCGCCCCTGGTGATCAAGGGCGGCGTCATCGACGGCAAGTCGATGAGCGCCGAGGACGTCACCAAGCTGGCCGATCTGGAGTCCCGCGAGGTTCTCCTCGCGAAGCTGGCCGGTGTGCTCAAGGCCAAGCAGGGCCAGGCCGCCGCCGTCTTCCAGGCGCTGCCCTCCAAGACTGTGCGTCTCGCACAGGCCCTGGCGGACAAGCGCTCCGAAGAAGCCGCCTGAACATTTCCGAACCCGGCGGGTACCGAGGGTGCCCGGCCACTGGCCCGCACGTGAAGCCGACGACAGGCGCGCGTGTCCGTAGAGAAAGAGAGATCGCATCATGGCGAAGCTCAGCAACGACGACCTGCTCGCCGCGTTCGAGGAGATGACCCTTCTCGAGCTCTCCGAGTTCGTCAAGTCCTTCGAGGACAAGTTCGACGTCACCGCCGCCGCCCCCGCCGCCGTGGCCGTCGCCCCCACCGGTGGCGCCGAGGCCGAGGCCGAGGAGGAGCAGAGCGAGTTCGACGTCGTTCTCGAGGCCGCTGGCGACAAGAAGATCCAGGTCATCAAGGAGGTCCGCGGCCTCACGAGCCTGGGCCTCAAGGAGGCCAAGGACCTGGTCGACAACGCCCCGAAGGCTCTGCTGGAGGGTGTCAGCAAGGAGAACGCTGACAAGGCCAAGGCCGCCCTCGAGGGCGCCGGCGCCACCGTCACCCTCAAGTAGTACCCCGCGGGCCGCAGAGGCCCGCTGCCTGCGCTGCGCGGCCGTCCCTCCCCTCCGGGAGGGGCGGCCGCCTTCGTGTTTTCCGGGGCCTTTCGCGGAACGGCGCCCGGTGGTCCTGTCCTTCGCGGCCCGGCCCCCGCGCCCGGTCCTTCCGGGGCGGCCCGCCGCCCCGGTGACCTGCGGGAGGGCCGTGCGCGCTCGCCGGGCGCCGCGCGCCGTGTCCGCCACCGCTCCTCCCGACGCGTGTGCGAAGCTGGGCGGACCCGGGTGAGGGGCGCGTGTGCGAACTGTCCTCCGGACGCGGTAACCTCCCGTCCCAGGATCCTGGTGAGGCCCTGAGGAAGTGTTTACCCGCTCACGGCGGGGGAATCCTTCGGATGTCGTTGGCTTCCACCCCCGGGCCAGGGCAGGCGCACCAGTCCACCAAGACGGTCCCGGATCGTCCCGGCGAGTCAGGTTCGAGGTGAGAAGCACCTGGTTGGGGTTGACGGATCGCCCTCCACGGGCCATCCTGCCGGTGTCGTGAGTGGCGCTGTGGACCGTGAGTGGACAGCGGTGTGGTGTTCGGCTACACTGCTCTTTTGCGCTGCCCTTTGGTGATCCCTGTGCCGGTGAACGGCTGCCGCCTACTCCATTTCCGGAACATACGGTGGCCCACTCCCGCACGATGTGACCGTCTCAACCGTGTTGCGGCGGTCCTTCTCGCGACGGATCGTCTGGCGTGCGCGCTTCAACCGCCACAAGCCTTCGGAAGGACCCCTGTTGGCAGCCTCGCGCAACGCCTCCGCTAACGCCCTTGGTCCGCACCGCGTTTCCTTCGCCCGTATCCAGGAGCCACTGGAGGTTCCCGACCTCCTCGCCCTTCAGACCGCGTCGTTCGACTGGCTGCTGGGCAACGAGAAGTGGAAGACCCGGGTTGAAACAGCCCGAAACGCTGGCCGCAAGGACGTTCCGGAGCAGTCCGGTCTCGAAGAGATCTTCGAGGAGATCAGCCCGATCGAGGACTTCTCGGGCACGATGTCCCTGTCGTTCCGCGACCACCGGTTCGAGCCGCCCAAGTACTCCGAAGAGGAGTGCAAGGACAAGGACATGACCTACTCCGCCCCGATGTTCGTCACGGCGGAGTTCATCAACAACGACACCGGTGAGATCAAGAGCCAGACGGTGTTCATGGGCGACTTCCCGCTCATGACCGTCAAGGGCACCTTCATCATCAACGGCACCGAGCGCGTCGTCGTGTCCCAGCTGGTTCGCTCACCGGGCGTGTACTTCGACAAGTCGATCGACAAGACCTCGGACAAGGACCTCTTCGGCTGCAAGGTCATCCCGTCCCGGGGTGCCTGGCTGGAGTTCGAGGTCGACAAGCGCGACTTCGTCGGCGTCCGCATCGACCGCAAGCGCAAGCAGGGCGTCACCGTCCTGCTCAAGGCGCTGGGCTGGACGACGGACCAGATCCTGGAGCGTTTCGGCCAGTACGAGTCGATCCGCAACACCCTGGAGAAGGATCCGACCGCGGGCACCGACGACGCCCTGCTGGACATCTACCGCAAGCTGCGCCCGGGGGAGCCGCCCACGAAGGAGTCGGCCCAGGCGCTGCTGGAGAACCTGTACTTCAACCCCAAGCGCTACGACCTCGCCAAGGTCGGCCGCTACAAGATCAACAAGAAGCTCGGCCTCGACGCCGACTACACGCAGGGCACGCTGACCGAAGAGGACATCGTCGCCACGATCGACTACATGGTCCGCCTGCACGCGGGCGAGGTGGAGAAGGAGACCGTCCACGGCCTCCGCCCGATCGAGACCGACGACATCGACCACTTCGGCAACCGCCGTGTGCGCACCGTCGGCGAGCTCATCCAGAACCAGGTCCGCCTGGGCCTGGCCCGCATGGAGCGCGTCGTGCGCGAGCGGATGACGACCCAGGACGTCGAGGCGATCACGCCGCAGACCCTGATCAACATCCGCCCCGTCGTGGCCTCCATCAAGGAGTTCTTCGGCACCTCGCAGATGTCGCAGTTCATGGACCAGACCAACCCGCTCGCGGGCCTGACCAACAAGCGCCGCCTCTCGGCGCTGGGCCCGGGCGGTCTGTCCCGTGAGCGCGCGGGCTTCGAGGTCCGTGACGTGCACCCCTCCCACTACGGCCGCATGTGCCCGATCGAGACCCCGGAAGGCCCGAACATCGGCCTGATCGGCTCGCTCGCCGCCTACGGCCGGGTCAACTCCTTCGGTTTCATCGAGACCCCGTACCGCCGGGTCATCGACGGCAAGGTCAGCGAGGAGGTGGACTACCTCACCGCGGACGAGGAGGACCGCTTCGTCATCGCCCAGGCCAACACGCCGACCAACCCGGACGGCAGTTTCGCCGAGGCGGGCGTGCTCGTGCGCCGCAAGGGCGGGGAGTTCGAGCAGGTCAGCACCGACGAGGTCGACTACATGGACGTGTCGCCGCGCCAGATGGTGTCGGTCGCCACCGCCATGATCCCGTTCCTGGAGCACGACGACGCCAACCGCGCGCTCATGGGCTCCAACATGCAGCGCCAGGCGGTGCCGCTGCTGCGCGCCGAGTCGCCGTTCGTCGGCACCGGTATGGAGTACCGCGCCGCGACCGACGCCGGTGAGGTCGTCCTCAACGAGAAGGCCGGTGTCGTCGAGGACGTCACCGCCGACTACGTCACCGTGATGGCCGACGACGGCACCCGCAAGACGTACCGGATGGGCAAGTTCCAGCGCTCCAACCAGGGCACCTGCTTCAACCAGCGTCCGATCGTGGCCGAGGGCCAGCGGGTCGAGGCCAAGCAGGTCCTCGCCGACGGTCCCTCCACGGACCAGGGCGAGATGTCGCTGGGCAAGAACCTGCTCGTGGCGTACATGTCCTGGGAGGGCCACAACTACGAGGACGCGATCATCCTCTCCCAGCGCCTGGTGCAGGACGACGTCCTGTCCTCGATCCACATCGAGGAGCACGAGGTCGACGCCCGTGACACCAAGCTGGGCCCGGAGGAGATCACCCGGGAGATCCCCAACGTCAGCGAGGAGGTCCTCGCCGACCTGGACGACCGGGGCATCATCCGCATCGGCGCCGAGGTCGTCGACGGCGACATCCTCGTCGGCAAGGTCACGCCCAAGGGCGAGACCGAGCTGACCCCGGAGGAGCGCCTGCTGCGCGCGATCTTCGGTGAGAAGGCGCGCGAGGTCCGTGACACCTCGCTCAAGGTGCCGCACGGCGAGACCGGCAAGGTCATCGGCGTCCGCGTGTTCAGCCGCGAGGAGGGCGACGAGCTCGCCCCGGGCGTCAACGAGATGGTCCGCGTCTACGTGGCCCAGAAGCGCAAGATCACGGACGGCGACAAGCTCGCCGGACGCCACGGCAACAAGGGCGTCATCTCCAAGATCCTGCCCCAGGAGGACATGCCCTTCCTGGAGGACGGCACCCCGGTCGACATCATCCTCAACCCGCTGGGTGTTCCCGGCCGTATGAACGTCGGCCAGGTACTGGAGGTCCACCTGGGCTGGCTGGCCAAGAACGGCTGGCTGGTCGAGGGAGCCGAGGAGGAGTGGCAGAAGTCGCTCGACGCCATCGGCGCGACGGAGGTGCCGCCGGGCTCCCGTGTGGCGACGCCGGTCTTCGACGGCCTGCGCGGTGACGAGCTCAGCGGTCTGATCCAGTCGGTGCGTCCCAACGCGGACGGCAACCGCCTGATCAACTCCGACGGCAAGGCGCTCCTGTTCGACGGCCGCACCGGTGAGCCGTTCGCCGAGCCGATCTCCGTCGGCTACAAGTACATCCTCAAGCTCCACCACCTCGTGGACGACAAGATCCACGCGCGCTCCACCGGCCCGTACTCCATGATCACCCAGCAGCCGCTGGGCGGCAAGGCGCAGTTCGGCGGTCAGCGCTTCGGTGAGATGGAGGTGTGGGCGCTGGAGGCCTACGGCGCCGCCTACGCACTCCAGGAGCTGCTCACCATCAAGTCCGACGACGTGGTGGGCCGGGTCAAGGTCTACGAGGCCATCGTCAAGGGCGAGAACATCCCCGAGCCGGGCATCCCTGAGTCCTTCAAGGTGCTCATCAAGGAGATGCAGTCGCTCTGTCTGAACGTGGAGGTGCTGTCCAGTGACGGTATGTCCATCGAGATGCGGGACAGCGACGAGGACGTCTTCCGCGCCGCGGAAGAACTGGGAATCGACCTGGGTAGGCGCGAGCCGAGCAGTGTCGAAGAGGTCTAACTTCCGCATTCTTCGAGAGCAGGGGACGAATTAAGTGCTCGACGTCAACTTCTTCGACGAGCTGCGCATCGGTCTCGCCACGGCCGACGACATCCGCCAGTGGTCGCACGGCGAGGTCAAGAAGCCAGAAACCATCAACTACCGCACCCTCAAGCCCGAGAAGGACGGCCTCTTCTGCGAGAAGATCTTCGGCCCGACCCGGGACTGGGAGTGCTACTGCGGCAAGTACAAGCGCGTCCGCTTCAAGGGCATCATCTGTGAGCGCTGCGGCGTCGAGGTGACCCGCGCCAAGGTGCGCCGTGAGCGGATGGGCCACATCGAGCTGGCCGCTCCCGTCACGCACATCTGGTACTTCAAGGGTGTGCCCTCCCGCCTGGGCTACCTGCTCGACCTCGCGCCGAAGGATCTCGAGAAGATCATCTACTTCGCCGCCTACATGGTCACGTGGGTGGACACCGAGGCCCGTGAGCGCGACCTCCAGTCCCTGGAGGCGCGGATCTCGGTGGAGAAGCAGCACCTGGAGCAGCGCCGCGACTCCACCGTCGAGGAGCGGCACCGCAAGCTCGAGGCCGACCTGGCCGAGCTCGAGGAGCAGGGCGCCAAGGGCGACGCCCGCCGCAAGGTGCGCGAGGGCGCCGAGCGCGAGATGCGCCAGCTCCGCGACCGCGCCCAGCGGGAGATCGACCGCCTCGACGAGGTCTGGAACCGGTTCAAGAACCTCAAGGTCCAGGACCTCGAGGGCGACGAGATGCTCTACCGCGAGATGCGGGACCGCTTCGGGAAGTACTTCCGCGGCGGCATGGGCGCCCAGGCCATCCAGGACCGGCTCGCCAACTTCGAGCTGGACGCCGAGGCCGAGAAGCTCCGCGAGACCATCCGCACCGGCAAGGGCCAGAAGAAGGCCCGCGCCCTGAAGCGGCTCAAGGTCGTCTCGGCGTTCCTCAACACCACCAACAGCCCCATGGGCATGGTGCTGGACTGCATCCCGGTCATTCCGCCGGACCTGCGTCCCATGGTGCAGCTGGACGGTGGCCGCTTCGCGACCTCCGACCTCAACGACCTGTACCGCCGTGTCATCAACCGCAACAACCGCCTCAAGCGGCTGCTCGACCTCGGCGCGCCCGAGATCATCGTCAACAACGAGAAGCGGATGCTGCAGGAGGCCGTCGACGCACTGTTCGACAACGGCCGCCGCGGCCGCCCGGTCACCGGTCCCGGCAACCGCCCGCTCAAGTCGCTGTCCGACATGCTCAAGGGCAAGCAGGGCCGCTTCCGCCAGAACCTGCTCGGTAAGCGCGTCGACTACTCCGGCCGTTCGGTCATCGTCGTCGGCCCGCAGCTGAAGCTGCACCAGTGCGGTCTGCCCAAGCAGATGGCGCTGGAGCTGTTCAAGCCGTTCGTGATGAAGCGCCTGGTCGACCTGAACCACGCGCAGAACATCAAGAGCGCCAAGCGCATGGTGGAGCGGTCCCGCCCCGTGGTGTGGGACGTCCTCGAAGAGGTCATCACCGAGCACCCGGTGATGCTGAACCGCGCTCCGACGCTGCACCGCCTGGGCATCCAGGCCTTCGAGCCGCAGCTCGTCGAGGGCAAGGCCATCCAGATCCACCCGCTCGTGTGCACGGCGTTCAACGCCGACTTCGACGGTGACCAGATGGCCGTGCACCTGCCGCTGTCCGCCGAGGCCCAGGCCGAGGCGCGACTGCTGATGCTGGCGACCAACAACATCCTCAAGCCGTCCGACGGCAAGCCCGTGACCATGCCCACCCAGGACATGATCATCGGTCTGTACTACCTGACGACGGAGAAGGCCGGCGCCCGGGGCGAGGGGCGCTCGTTCCTCTCCCCGTCCGAGGCGCTCATGGCCTACGACCTGGGTGACCTCCACCTGCAGGCGAGGATCAACCTGCGGATCGCCGACGGCGCCCCGGCGCCGAAGGACTGGACGCCGCCGGAGGGCTGGCAGCAGGGTGACGACTACCTGCTGGAGACCACCCTGGGCCGGTACCTGTTCAACGAGACCACCCCGGTCGACTATCCGTACGTCAACTTCCAGGTGGGCAAGAAGCAGGTCTCGGCCCTGGTCAACGACCTCGCCGAGAACTACCCGAAGGTCCAGGTCGCCACGACCCTGGACGCCCTCAAGGACGCCGGCTACCGCTGGGCCACCCGGTCCGGCCTGACCATCGGCATCGAGGACGTCGTCGCGCCTCCGCGCAAGGCCGAGATCCTGGAGGGGTACGAGCGCAAGGCCGACAAGATCCAGCGGGAGTACGACCGCGGCCTGATCACCGACGACGAGCGCCGCCAGGAGCTCACCGAGGTGTGGACCCAGGCCACCACCGAGGTCGCCCAGAACATGGAGGACAACTTCCCCGCCGACAACCCGGTGTGGATGATGGTCCAGTCGGGCGCCCGCGGTAACCCGATGCAGGTGCGCCAGATCGCGGGTATCCGTGGCCTGGTCTCCAACACCAAGGGTGAGACGATCCCGCGTCCGATCAAGTCCTCCTACCGTGAGGGCCTGTCCGTGCTGGAGTACTTCATCTCCACGCACGGCCAGCGCAAGGGTCTGGCCGACACCGCCCTGCGTACCGCCGACTCGGGTTACCTGACCCGTCGTCTGGTGGACGTCGCGCAGGACGTCATCGTCCGCGAGATCGACTGCGGTACCGACCGCTCCATCTGGCACGAGATCGGCGAGAAGAACGCGGCCGGCGTCGTGGTGCGCAGGCACAACGTGGAGAACACCGGTTTCGGCCGCACCCTCTCCGAGGACGCGCTGGACGCCGACGGCAACGTCGTCCTGCCCGCGCTGACCGACACCTCCGAGCAGAACATCGACGAACTGGTCCAGGCCGGGCTCACCCGCGTCCGCATCCGCTCGTCGCTGACCTGTGAGGCGAAGATCGGTGTCTGCACCACCTGCTACGGCCGCTCCATGGCGACCGGCAAGCCGGTGGACGTCGGTGAGGCGATCGGCATCATCGCGGCCCAGTCCATCGGTGAGCCCGGTACCCAGCTGACCATGCGTACCTTCCACATGGGCGGTTCCGCGGGTCAGGACATCACCCACGGTCTGCCCCGTGTCCAGGAGCTCTTCGAGGCCCGCGTCCCCAAGGGTGTGGCCCCGATCTCCGAGATGGAGGGCCGGGTCCGGATCGACGACACCGAGAAGAGCCGCAAGATCGTCGTCATCCCCGACGACGGCACGGACGAGATCGCCTACCCGGTCCCGATGCGTGCCCAGCTGCTGGTCACCGACGGCGACCACGTCAAGGTCGGTCAGCAGCTGATCCAGGGTGCGATCAACCCGCACGAGATCCTGCGCATCCAGGGTCCGCGCGCGGTGCAGCAGCACCTGGTGTCGGAGGTCCAGGAGGTGTACAAGTCGCAGGGTGTGTCCATCCACGACAAGCACATCGAGATCATCGTCCGCCAGATGCTCAAGCGGGTGAACATCCTGGAGTCCGGCGACACCGAGCTGCTGCCCGGTGAGATGGTCGAGCGGGTGAAGTTCGAGCGGATCAACCGCCGCGTCGTGTCCGAGGGCGGCCAGCCCGCGGCCGGGCGCCCGGTGCTGCTGGGTATCACCAAGGCCTCGCTGGCCACGGAGTCCTGGCTGTCCGCGGCCTCCTTCCAGGAGACCACCCGGGTGCTCACCGAGAACGCGATCCACGGCAAGAGCGATCCTCTGCTCGGCCTCAAGGAGAACGTCATCATCGGTAAGCTCATCCCGGCCGGTACCGGCATTCCGCAGTACCGCAACGTCCGGGTGGAGCCGACCGAGGAGGCCAAGGCCTCGATGTACTCGGTCTCCGGGTACGAGGAGCCGAGCGAGTACACCTTCGGTCAGGGCTCGGGCGAGGCCGTCCCGCTGGAGGAGTACGACTTCGGGCCGTACAACAGGTAAGAGAGTGGTTTGCTGAGCTGACGGCGGCGGGACGCCACCCCCCTCCAGGGGGTGGTACCGCCGCCGTCGCCGCGTGGAGGGTCCGCTGACGCGGACGGGAGATCGCGCTACTGCGCTGGCGGAAGAGGCACAGGTGACTGATAACGGGGGCGAGCGTCGGAACTCCGGTGCGGAGGACTCGTGGTTCAAGCCGAGCGAGAACCGCTATCTCACACAGTCGGAGTACGAGGATCCGCTCGAAGGCGAGGAGACCGAGGGGACGGTCTTTCCCGACAGCGGGGGGTACACGGGGCTGAGTTCGTCCCGACCGGCTCTGGTGGAGCCGTATCCGGAGGCGCTGGGCGGCCCTCCGCCCTCCAACGGCATCTCCTACCCGGGAGCCGGGGCGTCGGCCTACCAGCCGTTGACCAGGATCCCGGGAGAGTCGGAGGATCCTGAGGAGCCGAACCTGCCGAGCGTGGCGGCCAGCGCACGGGTTCCCCTCCCCGAGGACCCCGCCGAGGGCGGCCGGGCCGATTCCTGGCCCGAAGGTCCGCAGAACCAGGAGTTTCCCGCCCCGGGAGCCTGGGACCACTCCCGAGGAGCCGACACCGCTCAGACGGACTTCGACGAACACGACACGGACTCCGGGGCCTCCGCCTGGGACGCTTCCGTGCCCCTCGACCAACCGTGGGACGGGGGCACGCGCGCCTGGGACGGAGACGCCCCCGCCGTGGCTCCCGGTGACGGGGCCGTCGGCGGACGGCCCCGGGACGGCGACGCTCCGGACGGCTCCACCCCGTGGAACACCGCAGGCGGGCAGCCGTGGGACGGCGACGAGCTGGGCTCCCCCGCCTGGGGCGCCGGCGACGCTCCCGTCGGTGGAGCCGACGAGCCCGGCGCGGACACCTGGTCCTCGGGTACCGGTGTCCCCGTCGGCCAGCCGTGGGACGCCGACCGGGGAGTGGAGGAGGACGCGCCCGGTCCCGGACCGGGCGGTCGTGACACCGCCTGGGACGCGCCGTCCTCCACGCACGGGGCCGCGGACCCCTCCGGTGCCGGACCGACCGACGACCAGCCCTGGAGCACCGCCCGGGAACAGGCTTCCCCCGCCTGGGCCGGGGACACCGCCGACGAGCTCGGTCCCCCCGCCTGGGACGCGTCCGCGAACGTCGACACCACACGTGGCTTCGGCGAGCGGGGTGCTGAGGCCCCCGCAGGCGGACAGCCGTGGGACGGCGACGAGCTCGGTTCCCCCACCTGGAGCGCCGACAATCCCGCCGGCGGAGCCGGCGAGCCCGGCGGCCGATCTTGGGACGCCGACGATCCCCTCGGGGACGGCGGGCCGCGGGGACGACCCTGGGACGCCGACGAGCTGGGCGCGGACTCCTGGGGGGCCGACGCGTCCGCAGCGGGCACCCACGGCCTTGACTCGTGGACGCCCCCCCGGGAGAGCGACGGCTGGGCCGGGTCGGGTGCCAACGAGTCGTGGACCGACAGGCACGGGGACGAGCTCTCGCCCCCGGCTCCGGGCTCGGGGGCCGGCAACACCTGGGTGTTCGGCCGTGACGATTCCCGGCTTCCGGACGCGGTCCGGGAGGCCGGGCAGCGACGCCGTGAGTCCACCGCGGGGCAGTCCGGGACCTCCGGCTGGGGAGAACCCGACACCGGCGAACTCTCCGCGGCGGTTCCCGCGTCGGACGACCCCCTGGCCGCGATCGCCGACATGCAGACGCGTGCCCGGTCCAGGGACGAGGAGCCGGACGACGCGACCCGGATGTTCGACGCCGGCGACTGGGAGGACCACCGGGAGCCCGGGTACGGCCGGGTCCGGGAGGACGGGTACGACGACGGTCCGGACGAGTACGGGTACGACGCGGCGCCGGGCGAATACGGGTACGACGCGACGCCGGACGGGCCCGCGTACGAGGCGGTCCCGGACGGGCCCGCGTACGACGACGGACCCGAGGAGCCCGGGTACGACGGCGGGGCGGAGGGGACGGAGGAGCCGGAGTACGACGACGGCTTCACCCCGGCGGACTACGGCATGTCCGAGGTTCCGGCGGGCCGGAGGCGGCGCAGGGACCCCATCGCCGGGGACTTCCCCGGTTTCGAGGACAGCCCCCTGGGCGGCGATCCCGGCGACCCGTACCCCGGCTACGACAACATCGACTTCCTGGCCGACACCGAGCGGGGAGCGGTCCTCACCCTGTGGCTGGGCGTGGCCTCGCTGCTCCCGGGCGTGGGCCTGGCCGCGGCCCTCGCGGCGCTGCTGGTCACCGGTCCCAAGGCGAAGAAGCAGATCCGCGAGTCCCGCGGGCAGTTGGACGGGCTCGGTCTGATCACTGCGGGCACGGTCTTCGCCGTGCTCGGCATCCTGGTGACGGTGATCTCCGTCGCCCTCTGGCTGATCCTGTAGCGCGAACGGCCGCCTTTCGGCGACAATGAGTCCTCAGGAAGGCGGCCGGTTCGCCTTCGGCTGTTTCCCGGGGGAAATCGGGTACGAAGCAATCCCGGGACCGCGTAGACTGGTCATGACCCACGGCTGTGCGAGACCGGTTCCACGGTTCTCGCCGTGTCGCACACCGTTTTGACCGCCATGCCGGCAAACGGTAACCTGTGTGATTGTGCCCGTGAGTCGACGGGTCACACGTGCGTGTGCGGCGCCCCGGTCCCAGCAGATGCGGGCCTACGGTGCGCGGCGCATGTGAGCCCCCTCCCATGATCGGCCCCGTGCCGGATGTGAACGCCTTTTCGCCATGCGCGGGAACGAATGCGACACGCCCGACATCGTGGGTCGGGGATGTTCGGGAAATCCAGCAGGTCAATAGCGATATCGGCTACGAGAACCGGCGTAGGTCACGAGGAAGACGGAGACGCGGTGCCCACCATCCAGCAGCTGGTCCGTAAGGGCCGACAGGACAAGGTCGCAAAGAACAAGACCCCGGCGCTGAAGGGGAGTCCGCAGCGTCGTGGTGTGTGCACGCGTGTCTACACCACTACGCCGAAGAAGCCGAACTCCGCTCTGCGCAAGGTCGCCCGAGTGAGGCTGAGCAGCGGTATCGAGGTCACGGCCTACATCCCCGGCATCGGCCACAACCTCCAGGAGCACAGCATCGTGCTCGTGCGCGGTGGCCGTGTGAAGGACCTGCCGGGTGTCCGCTACCGAATTGTCCGCGGTTCGCTCGACACCCAGGGTGTTCGCAACCGCAAGCAGGCGCGTAGCCGCTACGGCGCCAAGAAGGAGAAGTAAGTATGCCGCGCAAGGGCCCGGCGCCGAAGCGCCAGCTCATCACCGACCCGGTCTACGGCTCGCCGCTCGTCACCGCACTGATCAACAAGGTGCTGCTCGACGGCAAGCGCTCCATCGCCCAGAGCGTCGTCTACGACGCCCTGGAGGGTGCCCGCGAGAAGACCGGCCAGGACCCGCTCGTCGTTCTCAAGCGAGGGCTGGACAACGTCAAGCCCGCGCTGGAGGTCCGCAGCCGCCGTGTCGGTGGCGCGACCTACCAGGTGCCGGTCGAGGTCCGCGCCTCCCGGTCCACCACGCTGGCCCTGCGCTGGCTGGTCTCCTTCGCGCGCAAGCGCCGCGAGAAGACCATGACCGAGCGCCTCATGAACGAGCTGGTCGACGCCAGCAACGGTCTCGGCGCGGCCGTCAAGAAGCGTGAGGACACGCACAAGATGGCCGAGTCGAACAAGGCCTTCGCGCACTACCGCTGGTAAAGCGGCGGAACGAAAAAGACCGAGGGACGACGAGCCTCATGGCTGCTAAGACTGTTCTTGACCTGGCCAAGGTCCGCAACATCGGGATCATGGCTCACATCGACGCGGGTAAGACCACGACGACTGAGCGGATCCTCTACTACACCGGTGTCACCCACAAGGTGGGTGAGGTCCACGACGGCGCCGCCACGATGGACTGGATGAAGGAGGAGCAGGAGCGGGGTATCACCATTACCTCGGCTGCTACCACCACCCACTGGGACGACCACACCATCAACATCATCGACACGCCCGGCCACGTCGACTTCACGGTCGAGGTCGAGCGTTCGCTGCGTGTTCTCGACGGTGCTGTCGCGGTCTTCGACGCCAAGGAAGGCGTCGAGCCCCAGTCGGAGCAGGTCTGGCGCCAGGCTGACCGCTACGGCGTTCCGCGCATCTGCTTCGTCAACAAGATGGACAAGATCGGCGCCGAGTTCCAGCGCTGTGTCGACATGTTCCGTGAGCGCCTCGGCGCCAACGCCATGCCGATCCAGCTCAACATCGGTGCCGAGAGCGACTTCAAGGGCGTCATCGACCTGGTGCTGATGAAGGCCTACGTCTGGAACGCGGAGGCCGCGCTCGGCGAGATGTACGACACCGTCGACATCCCCGAGAGCCACGTCGACGCCGCCCGCGAGGCTCGCGAGCAGTTCATCGAGACGCTGGCCGAGGCCGACGACGAGATCATGGAGATGTACCTGGAGGGCCAGGAGCCCACTCCGGAGCAGCTCGTCCCCGCGATCCGCCGCGCGACCATCTCCGGTACGGCCGTCCCGGTGCTGTGCGGCACCGCGTTCAAGAACAAGGGCGTGCAGCCCCTGCTCGACGCGGTCATCGCCTACCTCCCCTCGCCCATGGACGTCGAGTCCGTCGAGGGCTACGACCCCAAGGACGAGACCGAGGAGACCAAGCTCGTCCGCAAGCCGAGCAACGACGAGCCGTTCTCCGGGCTGGTCTTCAAGATCATGAGCGACCCGCACCTGGGCAAGCTCACCTACGTGCGTATCTACTCGGGCGTCATGAAGGCCGGCACCCAGGTGCTGAACAGCCTCAAGGGCCGCAAGGAGCGCATCGGCAAGATCTACCGCATGCACTCCAACAAGCGTGAGGAGATCGCCGAGGTCGGCGCGGGCGACATCATCGCCGTCATGGGTCTGAAGGACACCACGACCGGTGAGACCCTGTGCGACCCGTCCAGCCCGGTGGTCCTGGAGTCCATGACCTTCCCGGCTCCGGTCATCGAGGTGGCCATCGAGCCCAAGACCAAGAGCGACCAGGAGAAGCTGGGCATCGCGATCCAGCGTCTCGCGGACGAGGACCCCTCGTTCCAGGTCGCCACGGACGAGCAGACCGGCCAGACCGTGATCTCCGGTATGGGCGAGCTGCACCTCGAGGTCCTCGTCAACCGCATGCGCGACGACTTCAAGGTCGAGGCGAACATCGGCAAGCCCCAGGTGGCCTACCGCGAGACCATTCGCAAGAAGGTCGAGGGGCACACCTACGTCCACAAGAAGCAGACCGGTGGATCGGGCCAGTTCGCCAAGGTCAAGATCGACCTTGAGCCCCTCAAGGGCGAGGACGGCGACGCCTCGGGCTACGAGTTCGTCAACGCAGTCACCGGTGGCCGCATCCCCCGGGAGTACATCCCGTCGGTCGACACCGGCTGCCAGGAGGCCGCTGAGCTGGGCGTGCTCGCGCACTACCCGCTCGTCGGCATCAAGGTGACGCTGCAGGACGGCCAGTACCACGAGGTCGACTCCTCCGAGATGGCGTTCAAGACCGCCGGTTCGATGGCCTTCAAGGAGGCCGTCAAGCTGGCCAAGCCGACTCTCCTGGAGCCGGTCATGGCCGTCGAGGTCACCACTCCCGAGGAGTACATGGGCGACGTCATCGGTGACCTGAACTCCCGCCGTGGACAGATTCAGTCCATGGACGAGCGTTCCGGCGTCCGTCTCGTCAAGGCCCAGGTGCCCCTCTCGGAAATGTTCGGCTACGTGGGTGACCTGCGCAGCCGTACGCAGGGTCGAGCCAACTACTCGATGGTGTTCGACTCCTACGCGGAGGTTCCGTCCGCTGTCGCCCAAGAAATTGTGGCGAAGGTCCGCGGCGAGTAGTCGCGGACACGTAACCAATCCGATCCCCGGTCACGCGCCGGGGGAGGACCCAGATAGCTCTGTACGTCTAGGAGACTTCCAGTGGCGAAGGAAAAGTTCGAGCGGACTAAGCCGCACGTCAACATCGGCACCATCGGTCACATTGACCACGGCAAGACCACGCTGACCGCAGCCATCACCAAGGTGCTGCACGACGCGTACCCGGAGCTGAACCCGTTCACCCCGTTCGAGGACATCGACAACGCTCCTGAGGAGCGCGAGCGCGGCATCACCATCTCCGTCGCTCACGTCGAGTACCAGACCGAGGAGCGTCACTACGCTCACGTCGACTGCCCCGGCCACGCCGACTACGTGAAGAACATGATCACCGGTGCGGCGCAGATGGACGGCGCCATCCTGGTCGTGGCCGCCACCGACGGCCCGATGCCGCAGACCAAGGAGCACGTGCTCCTGGCCCGCCAGGTCGGCGTCCCCGCGATCGTCGTCGCCCTGAACAAGGCCGACATGGTCGACGACGACGAGATCTTCGAGCTCGTCGAGCTCGAGGTCCGTGAGCTCCTCAGCGAGTACGAGTTCCCCGGTGACGACGTTCCCGTCACCAAGGTCTCGGCTCTGAAGGCGCTCGAGGGCGAGCAGCAGTGGACCGACTCCATCCTGCAGCTCATGGGCACCGTGGACAGCTTCATTCCCGAGCCCGAGCGTGACACCGACAAGCCCTTCCTGATGCCGATCGAGGACGTCTTCTCGATCACCGGTCGCGGCACCGTCGTCACCGGTCGCATCGAGCGCGGTGTCATCAACGTCAACGAGACCGTTGACATCGTGGGCATCAAGGAAGACAAGCAGACCACCACGGTCACCGGTGTCGAGATGTTCCGTAAGCTGCTCGACCAGGGCCAGGCCGGCGACAACGTCGGTCTGCTCCTGCGTGGCACCAAGCGCGAGGACGTCGAGCGCGGCCAGGTCATCATCAAGCCCGGCACGACCACCCCGCACACCGAGTTCGAGGCCCAGGTCGTCATCCTGTCCAAGGACGAGGGTGGCCGCCACACGCCGTTCTTCAACAACTACCGCCCGCAGTTCTACTTCCGCACCACGGACGTCACCGGCGTCGTGACGCTGCCGGAGGGCACTGAGATGGTCATGCCCGGTGACAACACCGAGATGTCCGTCCAGCTGATCCAGCCGGTCGCGATGGAAGAGGGCCTGAAGTTCGCCATCCGCGAGGGTGGCCGGACCGTGGGCGCCGGTCGCGTCACGAAGATCAACAAGTAGTACACACACGCCGGGTGACGGCTCCGTACGGAGCCGTCCCGGGCGTGGCGGGCGGGGCCGCCCCCACCGGTGGCCCGCCCGCCACACACAAGACGTCATCGGGCTCTGTGGCGGTGACGCACCGCAGGGGCAATCCCTGTTGCGGTTTCTCAAGGAAATAGGGGCTCACGGCTACACGGCGGACTTCTGCCGGGCCTGGGCGTCTGTGACCGGACAGTTCACCGTTGCAGACACTGAAGCGAAGGACGAACAGGCCATATGGCGGGACAGAAGATCCGCATTCGGCTAAAGGCCTATGACCACGAGGTCATCGACAGCTCGGCGCGCAAGATCGTCGAAACTGTGACGCGAACCGGCGCACAGGTCGCGGGCCCGGTGCCGCTGCCGACGGAGAAAAACGTTTACTGCGTCATCCGATCGCCGCACAAGTACAAGGACTCGCGCGAGCATTTCGAGATGCGCACCCACAAGCGGCTGATCGACATCATCGACCCCACGCCGAAGACGGTGGACTCGCTTATGCGGCTCGACCTCCCGGCCGGCGTTGACATCGAGATCAAGCTTTAAGGACGCACAGACATGGCCACCAAGCAGATCAAGGGAGTTCTGGGCGAAAAGCTCGGCATGACCCAGGTCTTCGACGACGCGGGACGTATGGTGCCCGTGACGGTTCTGAAGGCCGGTCCGTGCGTCGTGAGCCGCATCCGGACTCCGGACACCGATGGCTACTCGGCTGTCCAAATCGGCTACGGGCAGATCAACCCGCGCAAGGTAAACAAGCCGCTCGGCGACTACCTGCGCAAGCATGATCTGACCCCGCGCCGGCACTACGTCGAGGTCCGCACCACGGACGCCTCCGAGTACACGCTCGGCCAGGAGGTCGCCGCGGACAGCTTCGAGAGCGGCCAGACGGTCGACGTTACGGGCAAGAGCAAGGGCAAGGGCTTCGCCGGTGTGATGAAGCGCCACGGTTTCCGTGGTCTCTCCGCCTCGCACGGTACGCAGCGCAAGCACCGCTCACCCGGCTCCATCGGCGGCTGCGCCACACCCGGCCGCGTTTTCAAGGGCATGCGGATGGCCGGTCGCATGGGCAACGTGCGCAAGACCGTCCAGAACCTGACCGTTCACTCCGTGGACACGGAGAAGGGACTCATCCTGGTCAAGGGTGCCGTCCCCGGTCCCAACGGCGGTCTGGTGCTCGTCCGCACCGCTGTGAAGGGGGACAAGTAAGCCATGGCCGAGATCGAGGTCAAGAACCCCGAGGGCGGCGCCAAGGGCAGCGTTGAGCTGCCGGAGAGCGTCTTCGCCCAGCAGATCAGCATTCCGCTGATCCACCAGGTCGTGAACGCCCAGCTCGCCGCTGGCCGCCAGGGCACCCACGCCACCAAGACCCGCGGCGAGGTTCGCGGCGGTGGCAAGAAGCCCTACCGGCAGAAGGGCACCGGCCGGGCCCGCCAGGGTTCCATCCGCGCCCCGCAGTACACCGGCGGCGGCACGGTCCACGGACCCCAGCCACGCGACTACGGCCAGCGCACCCCGAAGAAGATGAAGGCCGCCGCCCTGCGCGGTGCCCTCTCGGACCGGGCGCGCCACGGCCGCATCCACGTCGTCAGCCAGTTCGTGGCCGAGGGCGTGGAGAGCAAGCTCACGCAGAACGCTCTGAAGGCGCTGCGTCAGGTCACCGAGTCCGACAAGGTCCTGGTGGTCCTGGCCCGCGACGACGAGCACAACCGGCGCGCCCTGCGCAACCTCGAAGAGGTGCACATCCTCGACGCGGACCAGGTGAACACCTACGACGTCCTCTACTCGGACGACGTGGTCTTCACCGAGGCGGGCTACGCCGAGTTCCTGGCCCACGCGGCCGGTGCCTCCAAGGCCGCGCAGTCCGAGGAGGACGACCAGTGAGGATCGCCGACCACCGGGACATCATCGTCGAGCCGGTGATCTCCGAGAAGAGCTACGGGCTCATGGACGAGAACAAGTACACGTTCATCGTCAGCCCGGACGCCAACAAGACCCAGATCAAGATCGCGATCGAGAAGATCTTCGAGGTGAAGGTCACGAGCGTGAACACGATCAACCGCAAGGGTAAGCGCAAGCGCACCCGCTTCGGTTACGGGAAGCGTCCCGACACCAAGCGCGCGATCGTCAGCGTCGCCGAGGGCGACCGGATCGACATCTTCGGTGTCTGACCTTTCCGGGTCTGACCGCTACACACCAAGCAATACGTAAAGGAATGCGCGAAGAAGATGGGCATTCGTAAGTACAAGCCGACGACGCCGGGTCGTCGCGGTTCCAGCGTGAGCGACTTCGTCGAGATCACGCGCTCGGAGCCGGAGAAGTCCCTGGTGCGTCCGCTTCACTCCAAGGGCGGGCGTAACGGCCACGGCCGTATCACCGCCCGCCACCAGGGTGGCGGTCACAAGCGGGCCTACCGCGTGATCGACTTCCGCCGCCACGACAAGGACGGCGTTCCGGCCAAGGTCGCTCACATCGAGTACGACCCGAACCGCACCGCCCGTATCGCCCTGCTCCACTACGTGGACGGTGAGAAGCGCTACATCCTGGCGCCCGCCGGCCTCAAGCAGGGCGACCGGATCGAGAACGGTCCGCAGTCCGACATCAAGCCCGGCAACTGCCTCCCGCTGCGCAACATCCCCACGGGTACGTTCGTGCACGCGGTCGAACTGAAGCCGGGTAACGGTGCCAAGCTGGGCCGCTCCGCTGGTTCGCAGATCCAGCTCCTGGCCAAGGAGGGCCGCTACGCCACGCTGCGTATGCCCTCCGGCGAGATGCGCATGGTCGAGGTCACCTGCCGTGCGACCGTCGGCCAGGTCGGCAACGCCGAGCAGTCCAACATCAACTGGGGCAAGGCCGGCCGCTCCCGTTGGAAGGGCAAGCGCCCGACCGTCCGCGGTGTCGTGATGAACCCGGTCGACCACCCGCACGGTGGTGGCGAGGGCAAGACCTCGGGCGGCCGTCACCCGGTCAGCCCCTGGGGTCAGAAGGAAGGCCGGACCCGGTCCAAGAACAAGCCCAGCGACAAGCTGATCGTGCGGCGTCGGCGTAGCGGTAAGAAGAAGCGGTAAGGAGCACGTCTGATGCCACGTAGCCTTAAGAAGGGTCCCTTCGTCGACGACCACCTGATCAAGAAGGTGGAAACGCAGAACGAGAAGGGGACCAAGAACGTCATCAAGACGTGGTCCCGGCGGTCCATGATCGTTCCGGAGATGATCGGTCACACGATCGCCGTCCACGATGGCCGCAAGCACGTCCCCGTGTTCGTGTCGGAGTCGATGGTCGGCCACAAGCTCGGTGAGTTCGCTCCCACGCGTACTTTCCGTAGCCACGTCAAGGAAGACCGCCGTAGCCGCCGTTAGCGGTTGCAGCAGGATAAAGAACCATTTCTCCACGGTGAGTGGAGATAAATTTCCGTGAGCGAGGGAAAAGCGATGGGAACGAGGGCACAGGCACGGTTCGTCCGTGTTACGCCCCGGAAGGCCCGCCGGGTGGTGGACCTTATTCGCGGGTTGCCCGCTGACGAGGCACAGGCGGTGCTCCGGTTCGCGCCCCAGTCGGCGAGCGAGCCCGTTGGCAAGGTACTGGCTAGTGCCGTCGCCAACGCCGAGCACAATGACAAGCTGGACCGCGAGACGCTGGTGGTCGAGGGCGCGTGGGTGGACGAGGGTCCGACCCTGAAGCGCATTCGTCCGCGAGGCTTCGGCCGCGCCTTCCGGGTGACCAAGCGTACGAGCCACATCACCGTGGTCGTCGCTGAGCGCTCGGGCGCCTCGTCCAAGACGAAGGAAAGGACCCGATAGTGGGGCAGAAGGTAAACCCGCACGGGTTCCGCCTCGGCATCACCACCGACTTCAAGAGCCGTTGGTACGCCGACAAGTCCTACAAGGACTACGTCAAGGAAGACGTCGCGATCCGTCGGATGCTGACCCGTGGTATGGAGCGCGCTGGTATCTCCAAGGTGGAGATCGAGCGCACCCGTGACCGCGTCCGTGTCGACGTCTACACCGCCCGGCCGGGCATCGTCATCGGCCGCCGCGGTGTGGAGGCCGACCGCATCAGGACGGACCTGGAGAAGCTGACCGGCAAGCAGGTCCAGCTGAACGTCTTCGAGGTGAAGAACCCCGAGATCGACGCCCAGCTCGTCGCCCAGGGCGTCGCCGAGCAGCTGAGCAGCCGCGTGGCGTTCCGCCGCGCGATGCGCAAGGCCATGCAGACCGCGATGAAGAGCGGTGCCAAGGGCATCCGTATCCAGTGCGGTGGCCGTCTGGGCGGGGCTGAGATGTCCCGCTCGGAGTTCTACCGCGAGGGTCGCGTCCCGCTGCACACGCTGCGCGCCGACATCGACTACGGCTTCTTCGAGGCCCGTACGACGTTCGGACGCATCGGCGTGAAGGTGTGGATCTACAAGGGTGACGCGCCCGCGACCCGTGCCGAGCGCGAGGCGGCCCAGGCCGCGCAGCGTTCCGCCGGCGGTGGCGGCGGTGGCGGCGGTCAGCGCCGCGAGCGTCCGCAGCGCCGTCGTCGTGGCGGTGCCGCCGGTGGTGGACAGCAGCAGAACACCGAGGCGAAGGCTCCGGCCGAGCCCGCGAAGACCGAGGGGAGCTGACAGTGCTTATTCCTCGTAAGGTCAAGTACCGCAAGCAGCACCACCCGGATCTGCGCGGCAAGGCCAAGGGTGGCACGACGCTCAACTTCGGCGAGTTCGGCATCCAGGCCCTGGAGTCGGCCTACGTGACGAACCGCCAGATCGAGTCCGCTCGTATCGCCATGACGCGTCACATCAAGCGTGGCGGCAAGGTGTGGATCAACATCTTCCCGGACCGCCCGCTGACCAAGAAGCCCGCCGAGGTCCGCATGGGCTCCGGTAAGGGCTCGCCCGAGTGGTGGGTCGCGCCGGTCAAGCCCGGTCGCGTGATGTTCGAGCTGTCGGGCGTGCCCGAGGCCATCGCCAAGGAGGCGATGCGCCGTGCGATGCACAAGCTCCCGATGAAGTGCAAGTTTATTACGCGGGAGGGGGAGTGATGGCTAAGTCCGTGACTGCCCATGAGCTTCGCGACCAGTCCGTCGAGGACCTGGTCTCCAAGCTCAAGGAAGCCAAGGAAGAGCTTTTCAACCTCCGCTTCCAGGCCGCCACCGGCCAGCTCGACAACCACAGCCGTCTGCGTACCGTCAAGCGCGAGATCTCGCGGATCTACACGGTCATGCGGGAGCACGAGCTGGGCATCGCCCCGCTGTCTGGTGAGTCGGCGCAGGAGTCGAAGGAAGCAGCCGAATGAGTGAGAACCAGACCGCGACCCGCAACTACCGCAAGGTGCGCGAGGGCTACGTCGTCAGCGACAAGATGGACAAGACCGTCGTTGTCGAGGTCGAGGACCGCATCACGCACGCCCGGTACGGCAAGGTCATCCGCCGGACGTCCAAGTACAAGGCGCACGACGAGGCGAACTCCTGTGGCGTCGGCGACCGGGTCCAACTGATGGAGACCCGGCCGCTCTCCGCGACGAAGCGTTGGCGCGTCGTGGAGATCCTGGAGAAGGCTAAGTAACCCCAGCCTGTCGGCGGCCGACATCCGTTGTCGGCCGCCGGCGCGAGGGGTGAGACCACCTAGCCGTGCGGCAGTGGACCGCACGCATCACATCAGGAGCAGACGTGATTCAGCAGGAGTCGCGACTCAAGGTCGCCGACAATACGGGTGCCAAGGAGATCCTTACCATCCGTGTTCTCGGTGGCTCGGGTCGGCGCTACGCCGGGATCGGCGACACCATCGTCGCCACGGTGAAGGACGCCCTGCCTGGCGCTGGAGTCAAGAAGGGCGACGTCGTCAAGGCCGTTGTCGTGCGCACCGCCAAGGAGCGCCGCCGGCCCGACGGCTCCTACATCCGCTTCGATGAGAACGCTGCCGTGCTCATCAAGGACGGTGGGGACCCGCGAGGCACCCGCATCTTCGGCCCTGTCGGCCGTGAGCTGCGTGACAAGAAGTACATGCGCATCATTTCGCTGGCGCCGGAGGTGCTCTAAGCGATGAAGATCAAATCTGGCGACGAGGTCATCGTCCTCGCCGGCAAGGACAAGGGTGCCACCGGCAAGGTCGTCAAGGCCATGCCGAAGGAAGACCGTGTCATCGTCGAGGGCGTCAACCTGGTCAAGAAGCACAGGAAGGCCAACCCGGCGGGCGGCCAGCAGGGTGAGGTCGTCACCAAGGAGGCCCCGATCCACGTGAGCAACGTAGCGCTCGCGGAGGACGGCAAGGCCTCTCGGGTCGGCTATCGCTTCGAGGAAGACGGAACCAAGGTTCGGGTCTCCCGCCGCACCGGTAAGGACATCTGATGACGGTTACCAACGACATCACGGCCCCTCCGATGCCGCGGCTCAAGGAGAAGTACCGCAACGAGATCGTCGCTGCCCTCAAGGAGGAGCACGACATCGCCAACATCATGCAGGTCCCCGGTCTGACGAAGATCGTGGTCAACATGGGTGTGGGCGACGCGGCTCGTGACGCGAAGCTGATCCAGGGCGCGGTCGCCGACCTCTCGGCGATCACCGGACAGAAGCCGAGGATCAACCGGGCCAAGAACTCCATCGCGCAGTTCAAGCTGCGCGAGGGTCAGCCGATCGGCGCCAGCGTCACGCTGCGCGGCGACCGGATGTGGGAGTTCCTCGACCGGCTGCTCTCGCTGGCCCTGCCCCGCATCCGGGACTTCCGTGGCCTTTCCCCGAAGCAGTTCGACGGGAACGGCAACTACACCTTCGGGCTCACCGAGCAGGTCATGTTCCACGAGGTGGACCCGGACAAGGTCGACCGGCAGCGTGGGATGGACATCACGGTCGTCACCACGGCCACGACCGACGACCAGGGCCGCAGCCTGCTCAAGCGGCTCGGTTTCCCGTTCAAGGAAGCCTGAGGGGTAAGCACATATGGCCAAGAAGTCCCTGATCGCCAAGTCGCAGCGGAAGCAGAAGTTCGCCGTTCGCGCGTATACTCGATGCTCACGGTGCGGCCGCCCGCGCGCCGTCTTCCGGAAGTTCGGCCTGTGCCGTATCTGCTTCCGCGAGATGGCGCACCGGGGCGAGCTGCCCGGTATCACCAAGTCGAGCTGGTAGTTTCCGGCGGGGCCGGCCAGGCGCTCGGTATCGAGCGCGGAGTCGGCCCCCGGAAGCACCATCGCTTGGTGGTTCGCAGAAGTGATCGTGACCGCACCAGGCGGCACGGTCCCGCAACATCCAACCATCAGGGCACGGCAGTCCCGAGGAGGACCGCGGTGCCCACGACCACGCTGTAGGTCCGTTTGTGCACCTTCGCGGGATGAAACCCGTGGAAGGGCAGGTCCTGGGAAGGCCCGCACTCGGAAACCGCAGTGAGGAAGGGCCAGTCGGCCATGACGATGACCGACCCGATCGCAGACATGCTCACACGTCTGCGCAACGCGAATTCGGCTTATCACGACACCGTGACCATGCCGTATTCCAAGATCAAGGCGCACATCGCCGAGATCCTCCAGCAGGAGGGCTTCATTCAGGGATGGCGGACAGAGGAGGCCCCCGTGGGCAAGAACCTCGTCCTGGACCTGAAGTACGGCCCCACCCGGGAGCGTTCTATCGCGGGCATCCGCCGGGTCTCCAAGCCCGGTCTGCGGGTGTACGCCAAGAAGGAGAACCTGCCGCGGGTGCTGGGTGGCCTCGGTGTGGCGATCATTTCGACGTCCGGTGGCCTGATGACTGACAAGCAGGCCAAGAAGCGTGGCGTGGGCGGCGAAGTCCTCGCCTACGTCTGGTAGAGGGAGAGATTGAAGCATGTCGCGAATCGGTCGACTGCCGCTCTCAGTCCCCAAGGGCGTCGAAGTCACGATTAACGGGCAAGACGTCACTGTCAAGGGGCCGAAGGGCGAACTGAAGCACACCATCGCCGAGCCGATCACCGCCTCTCTGGAGGACGGGGTGCTCACGGTGTTGCGTCCCGACGACAAGCCGGAGAACCGCTCGCTGCACGGTCTGACCCGTGCGCTCGTCGCCAACCTGGTCGAGGGTGTCTCCAAGGGCTACACCAAGACGCTGGAGATCCACGGTGTGGGTTACCGCGTCCAGGCCCGTGGCGCCAACCTGGAGTTCTCTCTGGGCTACAGCCACCCGGTCGTGGTGGAGCCCCCGGAGGGCATCAGCTTCCGGGTGGAGAAGCCGACGATCCTCCACGTCGAGGGCATCGACAAGCAGCTGGTGGGACAGGTCGCCGCGAACATCCGCGGTCTGCGCAAGCCTGACCCGTACAAGGCCAAGGGCGTGCGGTACCAGGGTGAGCACATCCGCCGCAAGGCCGGAAAGGCTGGTAAGTAGGCATGGGTATCACCGTGAGCAGCCGTAAGCGGACCTCCAAGCGCGCCACTTCCCGTACGCGCCGCCAGTTCCGCGTGCGCAAGAAGGTCGTCGGCACCGCCGTGCGTCCCCGCCTGGCTGTGTTCCGTTCCTCCAAGCACATCGTCGCGCAGGTCATCGACGACACCAAGGGCCACACCCTGGTCGCCGCCTCCAGCGTCGAGGCCGACCTGCGTGCCACCGAGGGCACCAAGTCCGACAAGTCTGCCAAGGTCGGCCAGCTCATCGCTGAGCGCGCCAAGGCCGCTGGCATCTCCACCGTCGTCTTCGACCGCGGTGGAAACCAGTACGCCGGACGTATCGCCAAGCTCGCCGAAGCGGCGCGCGAGGGCGGACTGGAGTTCTAGCGATGACCTCTGCAACGGCCAAGATCAACCACGAGAAGAGGAACCACTGATGGCTGCAGCACCGCGGCGCGGCGCCGGTGGCGAGCGGCGTGATCGCCGTGACGATCGCCGCGGCGGCGCCGCAGACAAGGGTGTCTCCTACATCGAGAAGGTCGTGACCATCAACCGGGTCGCGAAGGTCGTCAAGGGCGGCCGTCGCTTCTCCTTCACCGCCCTGGTCGTCGTCGGAGACGGCAACGGCATGGTCGGTGTCGGTTACGGCAAGGCCAAGGAGGTCCCGTCCGCGATCGCCAAGGGTGTCGAGGAGGCGAAGAAGAACTTCTTCCGCGTCCCCCGCATCCAGGGCACGATCGTGCACCGGGTCCAGGGCGAGGACGCTGCCGGCGTCGTCCTGCTCCGTCCGGCCGCTCCGGGTACCGGTGTTATCGCCGGTGGTCCGGTGCGCGCCGTGCTGGAGTGCGCCGGCATCCACGACGTACTGAGCAAGTCGCTCGGCTCGTCCAACCCGTTGAACATCGTGCACGCCACCGTGGCGGCTCTGAAGGGCATCAACCAGCCCGAGGAGATCGCCGCGCGCCGTGGCCTGCCGATCGAGGACGTCGCCCCGGCCGCCATGCTGCGTGCTCGCGCTGAGGCGAAGGCAGGAGCCTGACCATGGCCAAGCTCAAGATCACGCAGACCCGTTCCAAGATCGGCGGCAAGGAGAAGCAGCACGCTGCTCTGCAGTCGCTCGGCCTGGGGCGGATCGGCAAGTCCACAGTCCGTGAGGACCGCCCCGAGGTTCGCGGGCAGATCACCATCGTCGCGCACCTCGTCTCTGTCGAGGAGGTTGCCGTATGAGTGACTACAACCCCGACGAGCTGCTCAAGCTGCACCACCTGCGTCCCGCCCCGGGCTCCAACAAGGCCAAGATCCGCAAGGGTCGCGGCGAGGCGTCCAAGGGCAAGACCGCGGGTCGAGGCACCAAGGGCACCAAGGCTCGCAACACCGTGCGCCCCGGCTTCGAGGGCGGGCAGATGCCCCTCATCCGCCGGGTGCCCAAGCTCAAGGGCTTCAGCAACGCACGGTTCAAGACGAACTACCAGGTCGTCAACCTTGACAAGCTGAGTGAGCTCTACCCCGAGGGTGGAGAGGTCACCGTCGCCGACCTGGTCGCCAAGGGCGCGGTTCGCAAGAACCAGCTCGTCAAGGTGCTGGGCACCGGTGAGATCACCTCCGCCGTGCAGGTGAGCGCGAACGCGTTCTCCTCCTCGGCCAAGGAGAAGATCACCGCCGCCGGTGGCTCCGTCACCGAGCTGTAGGGGACTTCCCCGCCATGTGCGACTGGGGGCGCTCGCCCGGCAGGCCCGTGAGGGACCTACCGGCGGGCGCCCCCGCGCGTTGTGAGCGGTGATCGTTATGTCTCATGAACTCAACTGTCGAGTGATCACTGTTACAGTGCCATCTGTTTGAGTTCATCACTTGACGTAATGTGAGTACTTCCGAGCAACGGGCGACCGCCCGGAGCTGACGTTCTACGACGATTCAGGATCGGCCGCGATGTCTGGAACCCGTTCCGCCGCCGAAGCCGCGCAGGAGGAGACGTGCTAGGTGCGTTCGTTCGTGCATTCCGCACGCCCGACCTGCGCAACAAGCTGCTGTTCACACTGTTCATCCTGACGATCTTCCGTCTGGGGTCGGTGATCCCCGCTCCGGGTATCAACTCCGCGGCGATCCGGGATCAGATGGAGACGATCACCGCCTCCGACACGTCGGGCGTGTACGCGCTCGTGAACCTGTTCAGCGGCGGCGCGCTACTGCAACTTGCGGTGTTCGCGCTCGGGGTCATGCCGTACATCACCGCGAGCATCATCATCAACCTGCTGACGGTGGTGATCCCCCGCCTGGAGGCCCTCAAGAAGGAGGGACAGTCCGGGCAGAGCAAGATCACCCAGTACACCCGCTACCTGACTCTGATGCTCGCGGTCCTGCAGGCCACCAGCATCGTCGCCATGGCCAGGACGGGCGCCCTGTTCCAGGGAGCCATCCAGGTCGACTCCTACATGCCCAACCAGGACATCATCACCCTGGTGACCATCGTCTTCACGATGACCGCCGGAACCGCCATCATCATGTGGTTCGGCGAACTCATCACCGAGCGGGGCGTGGGCAACGGCATGTCGCTGCTGATCTTCACCCAGGTCATCGCGATGTTCCCCTCCTCGATCCTGGGCCTGTACCAGGAGCGCTCCGTCTGGGTCTTCGCGATCATCTGCATCGCGGGCCTGGTGCTCATCACCGCCGTGGTCTTCATCGAGCAGGCCCAGCGCCGTATCCCGGTGCAGTACGCCAAGCGCATGGTCGGCCGGCGCATGTACGGCGGCAGCTCGACCTACATCCCGCTGAAGGTCAACCAGGCGGGCATCATCCCCGTGATCTTCGCCTCCTCGCTGCTGTACCTGCCCCAGCTGGTCGTGGGCCTGCTGGGCCAGGACTCCACCAACCCCGTGGTGACCTTCGTCCAGACGTACTTCCTCACCGGCACCCACCCCGTGTACATGGCGACGTTCTTCGCCATGATCATCGGCTTCGCGTTCTTCTACGTGGCGATTACCTTCAACCCCACTGAGGTCGCCGACAACATGAAGAAGTACGGTGGGTTCATCCCGGGTATCCGACCAGGGCGTCCGACGGCCGAGTACCTCGACTACGTGTTGACGAGGCTGACGACCCCCGGATCTCTGTACCTGGGTGTGATCGCTCTCCTGCCGATGGTCGCGCTCGGCGCCACCGGGGCCAACGCGAACTTCCCGTTCGGCGGGACGAGCATCCTGATCATGGTCGGTGTCGGGCTGGACACGGTGAAGCAGATCGAGAGTCACCTCCAGCAGAGGAACTACGAAGGTTTTCTGCGATAAATGCGAGCAGTATTGGTGGGGCCGCCTGGGGCCGGCAAGGGCACCCAGGCCCAGATCCTCGCGTCCGAGTTGTCGATTCCCAAGGTGTCCACCGGCGACATCTTCCGGGCCAACGTCAGCGGCGGCACTGAGCTTGGCAAGAAGGCCAAGGAGTACATGGACCGCGGTGACCTCGTCCCCGACGAGATCACCAACGCCATGGTCAAGGACCGGCTGGCGCAGGACGACGCGGCCGCGGGCTTCCTGCTCGACGGGTTCCCGCGCAACGTTGCGCAGGCCGGGACGCTCAGGACCATGCTGGCCGACCTGGGCACCGGCCTGGACGTCGTCCTGGAGCTGAGGGTCGACGAGGAGGAGGTCGTCAAACGCCTCTCGGGCCGCCGCTCGTGCCCCGAGTGCGGCCGGGTGTACCACGTCGAGTACGACCCTCCGAAGGCGGAGGGCCGGTGCGACAACGAGGGCGCCGAGCTGTACCAGCGTGAGGACGACCGCGAGGGGACCATCAGGCACCGCCTGGAGGTCTACCGGGAGCAGACCGCTCCGCTGGTGGAGTTCTACGAGGCCGAGGGCCTGCTGGCCACCATCGCCGCCACGGGTTCCGTGGCGGAGGTGACGACCCGCGCCAAGGCCGCCATCGAGGGGAAGACCGGGGCCGACTCCTGATGTTCCGTAGGGCCGAACCGGACGTGCAGATCAAGACGCCGGAGCAGATCGCCATGATGAGGGCGGCGGGCCAGATCGTGGCCCGCGCCCTGGACACCCTCCGGGCCGCGGTGCGGCCCGGAGTGTCCACCCTGGAACTGGACGCCGTGGCGGAGAAGGTCATCCGCGACGCGGACGCCGTCCCCTCCTTCAAGGGCTACCACGGCTTCCCGGGATCCATCTGCGCCTCGGTGAACGAGGAGGTCGTCCACGGCATCCCCAGCGCGGAGCGCGTGCTGTCCGAGGACGACATCGTCTCCATCGACTGCGGGGCCATCCTGGAGGGCTGGCACGGCGACTCGGCGATCACGGTCGCCGTGGGCGAGGGCCGCCCGGAGGACCTGCGGATGATGGAGGTCTGCGAGGAGTCCATGTGGCGGGGGATCGCCGAGCTGCGTCCGGGCAGGACCCTGGGTGACATCGGCCACGCGATCGGCGGCCACATCTCCCGCAACGGCGGCTACGGCAACGTCCGCGAGTACGGCGGCCACGGCATCGGCACCGAGATGCACATGGACCCGCACGTGCTCAACTACGGCAAGCGCGGCAAGGGCATGAAGCTGGTCGAGGGCATGTGCCTGGCGATCGAGCCGATGACCACCCTGGGCCGTCACGACGTGATCCAGCTCGACGACGGCTGGACCGTGGTGACGCGGGACGGCGGGCGGGCCGCGCACTTCGAGCACACGGTCGCGGTGACCGCGGACGGCCCCGTCGTCCTGACCGCGCGAGAGTCCAACCGCGATAAAATCGCTGACATGGGGTTCGTCCAGCCGACCTGGTAGGGGCCTCGTCCCACGCGCGGAGCGCGGGGCAGGGCCGCCTTCGGGCGAAGATGCGAGGTGCGCGCAGTGTCCGACCCGGTGCCGTCGATACGAACGTCCGACGTGGAACGCGACCGCGTCGCTCAGCTACTGCAGGAGCACTTCGCCCAGGGGCGGCTGGACCACGAGGAGTTCACCGACCGCCTCGGCCGTGTCTACAAGGCCAGGACCGCGGGAGAGCTGGCCACGGTCACGGGGGACCTGCCCGAGCGCGACCTCGCCGACGTCCGGGGAGCGGCGTCCCGGCAGGAGGAGTTCGCGGTGGCGCCCCCGATCAGCCTGCGCGATCCGGCCCTGATGGTGCCGTGGGCGCTGTACCTCGGGGTCAACGTCCTGTGCTTCGTGATCTGGCTGATCCTGTTCCTCACCACCGACCACGACTACCCGTGGTTCCTGTGGGTGATGGGTCCTTGGGGGATCGTGATGGGTGTGGTGACCATGGGGGTTCTGCCCGGCCGGAGGAACTCCTCCGGCGAGGAGTAGGCGTCCGTTTTCGGGCCCGAATCCGGCGCGGTCGTTTCCCTTCGGGGACGCGCGGTGTAGAGTGCTCTGCTCGCGGCGGTTAGGAGTACTTGCCCCGAGGGGATAGACTGTCATTGCCCATACGCGGGCTGTTGGGTCAGTCTGCCTTCTTTGTGCCGCGTCTTCTCATCGACGCACGCTCTTGCAGTTGGCCCGAACTTCCAGTGTGTCCTGGCGTCGGTGACGGCATCCGCCGTTACCGGGGCCGTCGCGTCATGCGAGGCCACTGGGGTCGCGTCGGGTTGTCCTGTATCAACCAATCGATGAGCGAGGCGTGGAGGACATGGCCAAGAAAGACGGCGCCATCGAGATCGAGGGTTCCGTTGTCGAGTCCCTACCCAACGCTATGTTCAAGGTAGAGCTCGACAACGGGCACCAGGTCCTTGCCCATATCAGCGGCAAGATGCGGATGAACTACATCCGTATTCTCCCCGACGACCGTGTCGTCGTGGAGCTGAGCCCGTACGACCTCACGCGCGGGCGCATCGTTTACCGCTACAAGTAGCCCGTCGCGGGCCGCGTGCCCGCGAGGGATGAGTTCGGAGTCACCATGAAGGTCAAGCCGAGCGTGAAGAAGATCTGCGCGAAGTGCCGCGTGATTCGCCGTAACGGCCGGATCATGGTCATTTGCTCGGACCCGCGTCACAAGCAGCGCCAGGGCTAGAACCCTGGTTCGCTGGTCGCGGCTTCACGTACCGCGAGCGGCCCGGTGGGCGTAACCGCCCCGCACCGGACGCACGAAACAACGAAAACCTGTTCCGACTCCCGGCGCCGAAGGCGCGGGAAGTACCCCCGGTCGGAGGCCGGGGCCTCGTCGATTGGGCGACGAGAGGGTGGAACGGGCCAGACCTCCGCATAGGGCAATTAGGAGTCTCGCCCACATGGCACGTATCGAAGGTGTTGACCTTCCCCGCGACAAGCGGGTGGAGATCGCTCTCACGTACATCTTCGGGATCGGGCGCACCCGTGCGCTGGAAACCCTGAAGAGCACCGGCGTCGACGGCGACACGCGCGTTCACCAGTTGTCCGAGGAGGACTTGGTCCAGCTGCGCGACTGGATCGGCGCCAACTACCAGGTCGAGGGTGACCTGCGCCGTGAGGTGCAGGGCGACATCCGCCGCAAGATGGAGATCGGTAGTTACCAGGGCATTCGCCACCGCCGTGGACTCCCGGTCCGCGGTCAGCGCACGCAGACCAACGCGCGCACCCGCAAGGGCAAGAAGAAGACCGTGGCCGGTAAGAAGAAGGCCGGTAAGAAGTAGTCCGCTCGGACTGGACTAATGACCGCGTCCGGAACGACACGGACCGATGATCTCTGGGAGTTTCGCTCATGCCGCCTAAGGGCCGTCAGGGTGCCGCGCGCAAGGTGCGCCGCAAGGAAAAGAAGAACATTGTCCACGGACACGCTCACATCAAGAGCACGTTCAACAACACGATCGTGAGCATCACCGATCCGACCGGTGCCGTGATCTCGTGGGCCAGCTCCGGACAGGTGGGCTTCAAGGGTTCGCGTAAGTCGACCCCCTACGCCGCGCAGATGGCCGCCGAGGCCGCTGCCCGCCGCGCCCAGGAGCACGGCGTCCGCAAGGTGGACGTCTTCGTGAAGGGCCCGGGTTCGGGCCGGGAGACCGCCATCCGCTCGCTTCAGGCGACCGGCCTGGAGGTCGGCTCCATCCAGGACGTCACCCCGGTTCCGCACAACGGCTGCCGTCCGCCCAAGCGCCGCCGGGTCTGATCCCGGCAGCCGGCGCCCGCGGTCCTATCCGCGCGGGCGCCGCGCCGCGCTTGATCCCGCGTGGACCCCTGGTGGGGACCGCGCGGGCGGGGTAGGAATCCGAGTAGTGGACACCGCTGCCGCGGTGTCCAGCCGGTGGCCGTCAAATAGCGGGCGGCCATGTGGAAGGGAAGACACGGACCATGTTGATCGCACAGCGTCCCACGCTCACCGAGGAAGTCGCCTCGGACCTGCGCTCGAGGTTTGTCATCGAGCCGCTGGAGCCGGGTTTCGGCTACACCATCGGTAACTCGCTCCGGCGTACCCTGCTGTCCTCCATCCCCGGTGCGGCCGTCACCAGCCTCCGCATCGAGGGCGTCGAGCACGAGTTCACCACCGTGCCCGGTGTCAAGGAGGACGTCACCGAGATGATCCTCAACCTCAAGGGCCTGGTCGTCAGCTCCGAGCACGACGAGCCGGTGCTGATGTACCTTCGCAAGCAGGGCCCCGGCGTGGTGACCGCCGCGGACATCGCTCCTCCGGCCGGAGTCGAGGTGCACAACCCCGAACTCCACATCGCCACGCTCAACGGCAAGGGCAAGCTGGAGATGGAGCTGACGGTCGAGCGCGGCCGCGGCTACGTCTCGGCCACGCAGAACAAGCAGTCCGGACAGGAGATCGGTCGTATCCCGATCGACTCCATCTACTCCCCGGTCCTGCGTGTGACCTACAAGGTCGAGGCCACCCGTGTCGAGCAGCGCACCGACTTCGACCGCCTGATCGTCGACATCGAGACCAAGCCGGCCATCCGTCCCCGTGACGCGGTCGCCAGCGCGGGCAAGACCCTGGTCGAGCTGTTCGGCCTGGCGCGTGAGCTCAACGTCGACGCCGAGGGCATCGACATGGGCCCGTCGCCGACGGACGCCGCACTGGCGGCGGACCTGGCTCTGCCGATCGAGGACCTCAACCTCACGGTCCGGTCCTACAACTGCCTCAAGCGTGAGGGCATCCACAGCGTTGGTGAGCTGGTTGCCCGCTCCGAGCAGGACCTGTTGGACATCCGCAACTTCGGTGCCAAGTCCATCGACGAGGTCAAGCAGAAGCTCATCGACATGGGCCTGTCCCTGAAGGACTCCCCGCCCGGATTCGACCCCAGCACGGCGGCCGACTCCTACGGCTCCGACGACGACGAGGGTGAGTCCTTCGTCGAGACGGAGCAGTACTAACCGACCTTCGTCGCCCACATGGTCCCCGGCCGAGTGCGGCCGTGGACCGCGTCACTAGGAGAACGACACCATGCCCACGCCTACCAAGGGCGCCCGTCTGGGTTCCGGGCCCGCTCACGAGCGGCACATCCTGGCGAACCTCGCCACCTCGCTGTTCCAGCACGGCCGTATCCGCACGACCGAGGCCAAGGCCAAGCGCCTGCGCCCGTACGCGGAGAAGCTGATCTCTCTCGGCAAGCGCGGTGACCTGCACGCCCGCCGCCAGGCCCTGACCAAGATCACGGACAAGGCCGTCGTGCACGAGCTGTTCACCGAGATCGGCCCGCGCTACGAGAACCGCCCCGGTGGCTACACCCGGATCACCAAGATCGGTCCGCGCAAGGGTGACAACGCCCCGATGGCCGTCATCGAGCTGGTCGAGGCGCTGAGCGCCCCCGCGGCTCCGTCCGCTCCGGCTTCCGAGCCCGAGACGGTGGAGACCGCCCAGGCCGACGAGACCGTCGTGGCCGAAGAGGCGGGCGACCAGCCCGCCGAGGGCACCACCTCCGGCCAGACCGCCGAGGCCGACGAGACCGCCCAGGCCGAGGGCGAGAAGCCGGCTGACGACAAGTAGGGAGCGAGGCACGGGTGGTCCCCGTGCGCGTTGCCCAACGAGTGCCCGATCCCGTGGGGGTCGGGCACTCGTCTTTTCCGGACGCGGAGATGGTGGCATGGACGAGACGACGGTGCGGGTGCGGATGGACGTGGCCTACGACGGCACGGACTTCAGCGGATGGGCGGCCCAGCCGGGCCGGCGCACGGTGCAGGGGGAGCTGGAGGCGGCGCTGGCGCGGGTGCTGCGGTTGCCGAAGGTGTCGCTGACGTGTGCGGGGCGCACGGACGCCGGTGTGCACGCGCGCGGGCAGGTGGCGCAGGCCGACATCCCGGTGAGCACATGGGAGAAGGAGGAGGAGCGGGTGCTCCGCCGCCTGGCCGGCGTGCTGCCCAAGGACGTGCGGGTGAACGCGGCCCGGTTGGCGCCGCCGGGGTTCGACGCCCGGTTCTCGCCGCTGTTCCGGCGGTACCTGTACCGGGTGGGTGACGCGCCCTACGGGGTGGACCCCCTGCTGCGGAGGGACGTGCTGTGGCACCGGAGCCCTCTGGACGCGGACCGGATGAACGAGGCGGCGCGGCGTCTGCTGGGCGAGCACGACTTCGCGGCGTTCTGCAGGAAGCGCGAGGGCGCGACGACCGTCCGGGCGCTGCTGCGCCTGGAGTGGACGCGGGTGGACCGGTACCTGCTGCACGGCACGGTCCAGGCGGACGCGTTCTGCCACAACATGGTGCGCGCGCTCGTGGGCGCGCTCCTGGCGGTGGGGGACGGGCGCCGGGACGTGGACTGGCCGGGCAGGGTGCTCGGCGCCGGTGAGCGGGACTCGTCGGTGCACGTGGTGGGGCCGCAGGGGCTGAGCCTGGAGGAGGTGCGCTACCCGCCCGACGGGGAGCTGGCCGAGCGCGCCTCGGTGACCCGCCGGGTGCGGGAGCTGCCCTGCCGGGGGCACTAGCGCTGTGACCGGGACCGGAGGGTCTTGCTCCCAGCGCGCTCCCGACCGCCGACAGCACCGGTAGGGGACAGGACCACCGCGCTTGGCGGTGCTCCTGCCACGGGGACACGCCCAACCGGGTGGCGCGGCCTTCCTGCCGTGTCCTGCCTCGAACAGGGCCGGGGCTTGTTCTCGCTGCTGCTGCGACAACGAACTCGTGCAGTACACGGGGCTGCTCCCCGGTGGATGGAACTGGATTTCCCAGTCCGACTTCCGGGGAGCAGTTCAATCCGGGTGCCCCTCGCGCCGTTCTACCGGGTCAGCCGCGGTTCTCGTCGAGGCGGGTGTGGGTCTGGTCGAAGAAGCCCTCGCTGATGGTGCGCAGCTCGGTGGCGGACTCGCTCTCCCCGCCCTCCTCGGTGCCGTCGCTGTTGGCCGAGAGGGAGAAGAGCAGGTAGCGGCCCCACTGGCCGCTGCTGCCGTAGCCGCCGGAGTGGCCGAGGCGTTCCGCGGGGGTGCCCTCCTCGCCGGGGAGCCCGGCGAACCACTGCGCGCCCACGAGGTCCTGGGCGTCCAGCGCGGCGGACGCGTCCTCGCTGGTGGACATGGCCGCGACGCCGATGGTCACCGCGTGGCCCTCGTCCTCACTGAGGTAGGAGGCGCGCACCATCTGGCGGCAGTCGTTCTCGGTGAGCACCTGGCCGTAGTCACCGTGGGTACCGGCGGCGCAGTCCTCGGCGTCGTCCACGGCCACGCGGGCGAACGTGCCCTGGCCCTCGACGTCCATGGTCTCGGGGAAGAGGGACTCCGCGTCGAGCGCGCCCGGGTCGTCGGCCTCGTTCGCCACGGTCGCGGCGTCCGCGCCCCCGGAGCCACCGCCGCTGGCGAGGAAGAACGCGCCGCCGCCCGCGATGACCAGCAGCAGGGCGAACCCGCCGACCATCAGGGCGAGGCGTCCCCGGGCACGCGGGTCCGCACCGCTGTCGCCGTAGTCGTCGTACCCGTCGTATTCGCTCATCGACTGGATGTCGAACTGCGCGGTGTCGACGCCGACGTCGTTGGGGACCTCGTCCCGGAACATGGGGCGGTCGTCTCCGCGGCCGGACGCGGCGGGGACGGCGTTGATGTGCTGCGTGGCGCCCATGGCGTCCGCGGGGAAGGGTTCGTCACGGGCGCCCGCCGGGGGGCCGGCGGGCGGTGCCTGGTAGGCCTGCTGGGCGGTCGGGGGCGCGCCGGGGGGCACACCCGGGCCGGGCTGCGTGCCGGGGGCGCCGTACGGCGGTTGTCCCGGGCCCTGCGGGCCGGGCGGCATGCCGGGACGGCCCTGGACGCCCTGCGGAGGAGGGGCGCCGGGAGGGACGTTCTGACCGCGGGGGAGGGCACCGGGCGGAAGGGGCCGCCCGGGCTGTCCCGGGGGCATGCTGGGGGGCTGGGGGCCCATACCCGGGGGGAAGCCTCCCGACGGCGCCTGCGACGTGCCGGGGAAGCCGTGTGCTCCCGGAGGGGGAGACTGCGGTACCTGCGGTCCGCTGGGAGCGTGTGGTGGCGCCTGGGGGCCGCTCTGGCCCGTGGGGAGGCCTGGGCCGCCCGGGAGGTGCTGTGGCGGCTGAGGGCCGCTCTGGCCGCCGGGGAACCCCTGCCGGGGGCCGCCGGGGAAGCCTGGACCGCCCGGGTGGTGCTGTGGCGGTTGAGGGCCGCTGGGCGGCGTCTGCGGTCCGCTGGGCGGCGCGTGGGACGGGAAGGGCTGTGGTGGCAGGGGAGGCTGGCCGGACACGGGCGCGCCGTGTGACTGCTGTGGTCCCGATGTGGAATGCTGGCCCTCAGGTGGGGAGGGCGCTGATCCGAGCAGGTCCTGGCCGTCACCGGCCTCCGGCCCGACGGGGTACCCGTCGGGTCCGTACTGTGGCTGGTTCGGATAGGTACTGATGGGAGTCTCCGGAGGCTCTGGGGGTGGGACTGGACCGCGGCGCACCGAGGTCCGTGGCCTGGTCCGCGCTATGGCGTCCGTGCTGGTTTCCCGAGGTGTCGGCGACCGTGACGGGCATCTCCAAGATTCGCGTCGGCGCCCGTCCTTGCGGGCGCAGACCAGCCTTTTGGGTGTAAGCGTAACCAACGCGGGGGCGGAAGCAGGACGAAGCACTCCCGGCAACGGGCATAATAAAAGACGGAGAGGTCACGGATGTGACCCCGTGCTTGTGCCGTAAGCCGCCGAGCGCGGTCCTGCCGGTCCGCCCCGCCGCTGGCTTTGACCTGCGCTATGGTGGCAAGGTAGGATATTCCGTCGTTGTGCGTTGAGTTGCCGTGGGCCCCGAACCATCCGAAGTCGGGCGCCGATCCACGCACCATCGTCTGCGCACTCACCATTCGGAGGGTCCCGTGTGGCATGGCATGGGACATCCGGCCAAGCACCCCGCAACCGCGGGTGTGTATTACGAGTCCCCCTTCCCTGCGACGGGATGGGGCAGCCGACTGAAGAGCGAAGGCAAACGATCGTGCGCACATACAGCCCCAAACCAAACGATGTCCAGCGTCAGTGGCACGTTGTCGACGCTACCGATCTCGTGCTCGGGCGTATGGCGAGCCAGGTTGCCACGCTGCTTCGGGGCAAGCACAAGCCGTACTACGCGCCCCACATCGACACCGGCGACTTCGTGATCGTCGTGAACGCCGACAAGGTCGCCCTGACCGGCAAGAAGCTGGAGCAGAAGCGCGCCTACCGGCACTCCGGCTACCCGGGCGGTCTGCGCTCCATCGCCTACGCCGACCTGCTGGAGAAGAACCCCGAGCGGGCCATCGAGAAGGCCATCAAGGGCATGCTGCCCAAGGGTTCCCTCGGTCGTCAGATGGCCAAGAAGCTCAAGGTGTACGCCGGTTCCGAGCACCCGCACCAGGCCCAGCAGCCGGTTCCGTTCGAAATCAACAAGATCGAGCAGCCCGCCTAGGCGTTCGCAGACTTTTTACAGAGAGCACGAGGAGAACCGTGGTCGAGCCCACCGGCATCGAGAACGTCGAGCAGGAGTACGTTGACAACCCGGAGGAGTTCCCCTCCGAGTACACCAGCGAGTCCGACGAGAACGTCGCCGCATACGTCCCCACCGCGTCCGGCCCCAGCGCCGGCACCGGCCGCCGCAAGCAGGCCATCGCCCGCGTCCGCATCGCCCCCGGTGCGGGCGAGTGGAAGGTCAACGGCAAGCCGCTTGAGACCTACTTCCCGGACAAGGTCCACCAGCAGACCATCAAGGACCCGCTCGTCTCCCTCGGGTTCGAGGACGCCTACGACGTCTTCGCCCGCCTGGACGGCGGCGGCACCAGCGGCCAGGCCGGCGCCCTGCGCCACGGCATCGCCCGTGCGCTGGCCTCCCTGGACCCGGAGAACAACCGCCCGACCCTCAAGAAGGCCGGATTCCTGACCCGTGACTCCCGTGAGGTGGAGCGGAAGAAGGCCGGTCTCAAGAAGGCGCGCAAGGCTCCCCAGTTCTCCAAGCGCTAGTGCTCATGCGCCGGCACCCGCTCGGCTGAGCTTCGGCCCGTACGCCGTTCCCGTTCTCGGGGACGGGGTGCGGGCCCTTCGTCTTCCCGGTGGCCCCGTGCCACGCAGAATCTCACCGGCGCCACGACTCGGCGCCGTCTTCGAAAGGGGCTGTCCGCCTGTGGCTCAGCTGTTCGGAACAGATGGTGTACGCGGTGTCGCCGGTCGGGACCTGACCGCCGCCCTCGCGCTGGAGCTGTCCACCGCCGCGGCGCGTGTCCTGGCCCGCGGCGGTGACGGCGGGGCCCGTCCCAGGGCCGTCGTCGGCCGCGACCCGCGTGCCTCAGGCGAGTTCCTGGAGTCCGCCGTGGTCGCCGGGCTGGCCAGCACCGGTGTGGACGTGGTGCGCGTCGGCGTGCTGCCCACCCCGGCCGTGGCCCATCTCACCGGCGAACTGGACGCCGACTTCGGCGTGATGCTCTCCGCCAGCCACAATCCGGCTCCGGACAACGGCATCAAGTTCTTCGGGAGGGGCGGCCAGAAGCTGGAGGACGCCCTGGAGGAGGAGATCGAGGGCATGCTCGGTGTGCCCACCTCCCCCGTCGTGGGCGAGGGTGTGGGCCGGGTCGTCGACGCCCACGACGGCGTCGAGCGCTACGTCGAGCACGTGCTCGCCTCGGTGCCCCACGGCCTCAAGGGCCTCAAGGTCGTGGTGGACTGCGCCAACGGTGCCTCCTGCCTGGTCGCTCCCGAGGCGCTGCGCCGAGCGGGCGCGGAGGTCGTCGTGATCGGCGACCGGCCCGACGGGTACAACATCAACGAGGGCTGCGGCTCCACCCACCTGGAGGCACTCCAGGAGGCGGTGCGTCTGCACGGAGCGGACGCCGGTATCGCCAACGACGGCGACGCCGACCGCTGTCTGGCCGTGGACGCCGAGGGCCGCGTGGTGGACGGCGACCAGATCCTGGCGATCCTGGCCACCGAGGCCAAGGACGCGGGGAGGCTCGCCGAGGACACGCTCGTGGTGACGGTCATGTCCAACCTGGGCCTGAAGCTGGCGATGGAGCGGTCGGGCATCACCGTGGTCGAGACCGCGGTGGGCGACCGGTACGTGCTGGAGGAGATGAAGCGCGGCGGGTTCGGCCTCGGCGGCGAGCAGTCCGGGCACGTGATCCTGCTGGACCACGCCACCACCGGCGACGGCGTGCTGACCGCCCTGCACCTGCTGTCCGCCATGGCCCACCGCCGGCAGGGCCTGGCCGAGCTGGCCAAGGTGATGACCCGCCTGCCGCAGGTGCTCATCAACGTCAAGGACGTGGACAGGTCCCGGGTCAGGGAGTCCGAGGAACTCGCCGCGGCCGTGCGCGCGGCCGAGGAGGAGCTGGGTGAGACCGGCCGGGTGCTCATCCGGCCCAGCGGCACCGAGCCCAAGGTCAGGGTCATGGTCGAGGCGCCGGAACAGGAGCAGGCCACCGCGGTGGCCGAGCGCCTGGCCTCCGTGGTGCGCTCCGCCCTGGGGTAGGCGGTGGCCTCCTCGGGGCTCGGCCCGCCGCTCTCCACCGCCTCGGCGGAGAGCCCGCGGCGCGGAGCCCCCTCTCCTCCCCCACGCGGGCCCGGGCACGAAGCCGACCGGGTGCGCGTTCTCATGTGTGGCTGATCCGTATGGTCGCGGGTCATCGATCGTCGGAGGGGTCACGATGGCGGAAGCGCGGTACGGACACGCCCTGACGATCGGCGTGGACATCGGCGGGACGAAGGTGGCCGCCGGTGTGGTGACGCCGGGCGGGCGCATCCTGGCGCGGCTGCGCACGGAGACCCCCGAGCGCAGCAAGAGTCCGGCGGTGGTGGAGGACACGATCGTCTCGGTGGTGGAGGAACTGCGCGCGGAGTTCCGGGTGCGCGCCGTGGGTGTGGGAGCCGCCGGGTTCGTCGACGAGCGGCGGGCGAACGTGCTGTTCGCCCCGCACCTGTCCTGGCGCAGGGAACCGCTGCGCGACGCCCTGTCGCTGCGGCTGGGGCTGCCCGTGGTGGTGGAGAACGACGCGAACGCCTCCGCCTGGGCCGAGGTGCGCGCCGGGGCGGGCCAGGGCGTGGACAACGTCGTGGTGGTGAACCTGGGGACGGGCATCGGCGGCGCGGTCGTACTGGACGGACGTCTGCGCCGGGGCCGCTACGGGCTGGCCGGGGAGTTCGGACACATGACGGTGGTGCCGGGCGGCCACCGGTGTGAGTGCGGGAACAGGGGCTGCTGGGAGCAGTACGCCAGCGGGAACGCACTGATCCGGGACGCGCGCGAGCTGGTGGTCTCGGAGTCGCCCGTGGCGGGAGCGCTGTACCAGGCGGTGGGCGGCGACGTCCGGCAGATCACCGGTCCGCTGGTCAGCGAGCTGGCGCGCAAGGGCGACCGGGCGTGCGTGGAGCTGATGCGCGACGCGGGGGAGTGGTTGGGGTCGGGCCTGGCCAACCTGGCCGCCGCGTTCGACCCGGAGCTGTTCATCGTCGGCGGCGGCGTGTCGGAGTCGGGCGAGCTGCTGCTGGATCCCGCTCGAACGGCCTTCGAGCGGAACCTGACCGGCCGGGGCTACCGGCCGGAGGCCCGGGTGGTCGCGGCCGACCTGGGCAACGAGGCCGGTCTGATCGGCGCCGCGGACCTGGCCCGGGAGGCGTTGCCCCGGTGGCACCAGCGGCGCAGACAACGCCGTCTGGGGCGTTTCGGCAGGGAGTAGGTGACCGCGCCCCGCGCTACGCGCAGGGGCGACCCGGTTGATGCGGTGCCTCCCCGGGGCGCGCCCTCCTCCGTGTCCGTGCCGGTGCCCCGGCGGTGGTCTGCGACGTGCGGGTACACGCGCGCTTTTGTAGGGTGACCGGACTACCGAGAGCCACCCGCGGACCACTGTCCGGTCCGTGCCCCCGCCCACCAGATCCCCCCCGAAGAGAAGCCGCACGCGATGACCCGCACCCCTCATCCGCCGCGACTCAGCCGAAGCGAGGCCCGCCGCCTGGAGCGGCGCCGCCACCGCCTGCTCATGGCCGCCCTGGCCTGTGTGGTGGGCGTCTTCGTGATGAGCGGAGTCCTGGTCGCCCTCCTGGCGTTCCAGGCCCCCTCCCGCCCGGAGCCCGGGACCGGTGTCGAACAGGGCGGCCACCATGCCGGGGGTCCGGCCGCGGAGCCCTCCCCGACGCTGTCCGCCACGTTCTCCGCGAGCCCGGGCCCCGACTCCTCACCGTCCGCCCCGCCCTCCGCGAGCCCCGAGCCCTCGCCGTCCCCGTCGGACGAGGAGGGGGAGGAAGCGGAGGAGAGCCCGGAGGAGGACGGCGCCCCCGACGCACAGGAGCAGCCGGAACCCGCCCCCGAACCCGCTCCGGAGGAGCCCGCTCCCGAGCCCGCTCCCGAACCCGCCCCCGAACCCGAGCGGTCCGGCGACCCGTCACCGGAGGAGGACGAGGAGCCGACCGACGAACCCGACCCCGTTCCCTGGTGGCCCTGGTAGCGGGTCCGCGTCCGAGGCGGAGTCCCCGTTCGGACGGGGCTGCCGGCAGTTAACCGAACCCGGTTCTAGTCTGCGTTCCTCATCCTCTGTAGAGTTCGTCCCATGGATCTGAACGGAATCTCCGCCCTCGTCTCGGGCGGCGCGAGTGGCCTGGGTGAGGCCACCGCCAAGGAACTCGCCGCTGCGGGCGCGACCGTCGTCATCGCCGACCTCAACGCCGAGCGCGGTGAGGCCATCGCCAAGGAGATCGGCGGTGTCTTCGTCGCCACCGACGTCTCCCAGGAGGACCAGGTCAAGGCCGCGGTCCAGGCCGCCGCCGACACCGGCAAGCCCTTCCGCGTGGCCGTCTCCTGCGCCGGCATCGGCTGGGCGACCCGCACCGTCGACCGCGGCGGCAACCCGCACGACCTGGACAGCTACCAGAAGGTCATCCAGGTCAACCTCATCGGCACCTTCAACGTGCTGCGCCTGTCCGCGGCCGAGATCGCCAAGACCGAGCCGCTCAACGAGGACGGTGAGCGCGGCGCGATCGTCAACACCGCCTCGCTCGCGGGCATCGAGGGCCAGATCGGCCAGATCGCCTACTCCTCCTCCAAGGGCGGCGTCATCGGCATGACCCTCCCGGCGGCCCGTGATCTCGCGGCCGTCGGCATCACGGTCAACACCATCGCCCCCGGCATCCTGGAGACCCCCATCTATGGTGAGGGCCCCGAGTCGGAGGAGTTCAAGAAGCGCCTGGCCGCGCCGGTGCCCTTCCCCAAGCGCCTCGGTACCGCCGAGGAGTTCGGCAGGCTGGCCCGCGCCCTGGTGGAGATCAGCTACGTCAACGGTGAGGTCGTCCGTATCGACGGCGCCCTCCGTATGCCGCCGAAGTAGGGAGACACCGTGTCCGACGAGGTTCTCTACACGGCCGAGGACGGCGTCGCCGTCATCACCATCAACCGGCCCAAGGCCAAGAACGCGGTCAACGCCGCGGTCGCCGCCCAGGTCGCCGAGGCCCTGGACGACCTGGACTCGCGCAAGGACCTGAGCGTCGGCGTCATCACCGGCGCGGGCGGCACCTTCTGCGCCGGGATGGACCTCAAGGCCTTCATGAAGGGCGAGGTCCCGATCGTGGAGGGGCGCGGGTTCGGCGGATTCGCCGAGCGCGGGCCGAGGAAGCCGCTGATCGCCGCCGTGGAGGGTTACGCCCTCGCGGGCGGGTTCGAGGCGGTGCTCGCCTGCGACCTGGTCGTGGCGGCGGAGGACGCCAGGTTCGGCATCCCCGAGGTCAAGCGCGGCCTGGTCGCCGGTGCGGGCGGCCTGCTGCGCCTGCACCACCGCATCCCGCGCAACATCGCCATGGAGTTCGCCCTGACCGGCGACTTCGTCGGCGCCCCGCGCCTGGCCGAGCTCGGCCTGGTCAACCACGTCACCGCCACCGGCGGCGCCCTGGAGGGCGCCAGGGAGCTGGCCGCGCGGATCACCGCCAACGGCCCGCTCGCGGTGCGTGTGTCCAAGGAGGTCATCACCTCCTCGGACGACTGGTCCGCCGAGCGGATGTGGGAGAGGCAGAACGAGCTGGCGGGCCCGGTGTTCGTCAGCCAGGACGCCATGGAGGGCGCGGCGGCCTTCGCCGAGAAGCGCGCCCCCGTGTGGAGGGGCGAGTAGCCCCCACCCCGTGTAGCGGGCGAGCGGGGGGGGGCCCCCCCCCGGCGGGGCCGCGCGCGGGGGGGGACCGGGCCCCGGGGGGGGGGGGGCCGCGGCGTGCGCCGATTTGCGCGCCCCCGTGTGGTGGGGCGTGGGGCCCCCACCCCGTGTAGCGCACGAGCGGCGGCCGCCCCCCCCGGGACGGCCGCCGCTCGTGCGCTACACGGACCGCTGCTGGCGCGAGCCCTTTTCGGCGGTTCTCCGTGAACTTCCAACCGGGATGGCGCGTGTTACCGAGGAGAAATGGAATCTGTGTTTTATCGTAGCTTCGGGCGTGTCCTTTTATTTTGGACGCAAATGATGTATGTTCATTTTTCCTTATGATATTCCTGTGACCGTAGTCCTGCCCGGGGAGTTTCCCCGGGTTTTTCTTCGGTCTTTCCGCCATCCCTTTGCCCGTCATCATCGCGGGGGATACTGCTTGCCTTCCGTGGCTCGGGAAGCGCGCCTCCCTCCAGGCCGGCGGCCTCCCCGCCCCCTCGCCCGCCCCGTAGGGAGGTGCTGTGCCGAATCCTCACAGAATGTCTGCAGCCGGGTTCCTCGCACTGGTTCTCGCGTCCACCGCCTGTACGGGCCAGGGCGGTTCCTCGGTCCCCCTCGAAGCCCGGGCGGCATCCGGCATATCGGCGGCGGAGGTCTCCGACGTGCCCGAGGACTGGGACGTCCGGGAGGTAGCACCGGGCCTCCTCGTCTACGAGGGGGAGGTCGTCAGTGGAGAGCAGCCCGGTTGGTCCGTGTCGGTGACAGCCGGGCAGGACTGGTTCCGGTCACGTGCCGAGGCGGACGGACTCGCCTCGGAGCTCATCGAGCGGGGAAGCCCTGCCGTGGTGACCGAGATCCTCTGGCCCGAGGTCTTCGCCCAGGCGGGGCAGGTGCTCGGATGGAAGGTCCTCCTGGAGGAGCGTTACCCGAGCAGGTCGGCAGCCGACGCCGGTGCCGGGGTGCTGGCGGCCGAGGGCTGGTATCCGTCGGTGGAGTGGGCGGGCGCCGAGCCCTACGAGGACTACCAGCAGGCGAGGGTCGCCCTGGCCGTCATAGACCCGGCCGAGTTCGGCGGACACGCGTACGCCACGTACGGGAGCGGGATCGACTCCGCGAGTACGGTCTCGGAGATGGCGGGTGAGGAGGGGGCCCTTCTCGCGGTCAACGGGGGATTCTTCGTTATGAACGAGGAGGACGGCGTGCCCGGGACGCCGGCCGGTGCCGGCGTCTACGGTGGAAGGCTGGAGAGCGAGGCGACCGACGGCAGGGCCGCGGTGGTGATGGAGGGGGACGGTCTGTCCCCCTCCTTCGTGGAGATCTCCACGAAGGTCACGGTCTCCGTGGGAGGGCTCGTCCACCAGACGGACGGGGTCAACCGTGTGCCCGGCGTCCGGCGCAACTGTGTCGACCCCGATCGGCCGACCCTTGTGCCCCTGCACGACGTGACCTGCCTGCTGGACTCCGAACTCGTGTTGTTCACGGACGCCTTCAGGGGTTCCACCCCCGAGACGGACGGAACCGAGGCGGTGGTGGACGCGACGGGCAAGGTCGTCTCACTCGGCACCCCGGGCACCAGGGTCCCGTCGGGGGGATACGCGCTCCAGGGCAAGGGCGAGGAGGCCCTGTGGCTGGAGGAGCACGCCCGGGTCGGTGCGAGCTTCGGCGTTGACGTCCAGGTCATCGGCGCCGACGGTCAGGAGCTGTCCGTCGGGCCGACCACGAGTATCGTCAACGCCGGTCCGCGGCTGTTGAGCGGCGGAAGGGTGAGCATCGACGCCGAGGCCAGCGGCCTGGTCCACCCCCACGACCCCCGGTTCGCCTACGGGTGGGTACTGAGGGACAACCCGCGCATGGCCATCGGAGTGGACGCCCACGACCGCCTGCTCCTGCTCGGCGCCTCGGGAAGGACACCGGGGGAGAGCGACGGCTTCGGGATCGACGGGATCGCCGAACTCATCCGGGACCTCGGCGCGGTGGAGGCGGTGGCCCTGGACGGCGGGGGTTCGGTCAGCATGGTGCTCGACGGCGAGCCCGTGCTCGTCGGTGTCCCCGGCGAGGGCGAACGGAAGGTCGGGGACGCCATCGTCGTGCGTGCCGGATGAGGGGCGGCCCGGCCCGGTACCGCACCGGAGGTCCGGCTGCGGTACCGGGCACGAAAAAGGCCACGGGCCCCGGAACCCGGCGCCCTCCGTCTCGGTCTACCTCTCGAAACTGCTTTTGAAGGGAAGGAAGTCCCTGAAGAACTGATCGATGTGACGCGCGCTGGTGTCGTCGTCAGGCGGGGTGGTGTCGTTGACGCACAGGGAGTCGTAGTTGTGGTGGGTCAGGAGTTCGTGCGTGCGCTCCCTGACGGCGGCGAGGTTGGCCAGGTTCAGATAGGTGTACCGCAGGCTCCCGAACACCGCGCGACCGGTGAGCATCGCGTAGTAGTTGTGCAGGGAGGACGGGATCGCGTAGTCGTCCGGATGGCGGAAGCGGGACGCGGCGGTCTTGGCGAAGACATCCGGGAACTCCTCCTCCAGTTCGTGGAGGACGGAGCGGCGCTGCGCGATAGGAGTGTGCTTGAACTTGGTGGTCGGCAGCTTGCCGAACTTCTCCCTGATCAGAGCGCTGTTACGTTTTGCGGCGGCGTCCACGGGCTGGTCGGCGAGACTCACCGGGCTCAGCCCGAACCGGTAGGTCGAGGGGTTGAGCCTGGCGATCCCGTTGGGGTGGAAGAACTTGGCCGCGGAGAGGGGGCGCCCGAAGAGCACGTCGTCGTTGAGGTAGAGGTAGTGCTCCGACAAACCCTCGATGTGGTGGAGCTGTGACTCGATCGCGTGGGAGTTGAAAACGGGCAGCAGGGAGGGATCGCTGAAGATCTCCTTGTGATCCACGACACGCACGCGAGGATGGTCTGAGCGCAACCACTCCGGGCACTGCTCGTCCGTCACGATGTAGATATTGCGGACGAAGGGCGCGAACATCTCCAAGGAGCGCAGCGAATAGCGCAGTTCGTCACGGCTGGTGTAACGCGACGCCGACGCGGAGTCGGGGTTCAGCGGCGCGGCCACCCCCATGTGCTCGGCGCGCTTGGCCGACCATCGGGGGTCATCGCCATCGACCCAGGTGTAGACGACATCGATGGGGAAGCTGATGTCCGTGGCGAGATCCCAGGTGAACGCCTCCAGGGTCGGATGGGTGGCGTCACCGATGGTGGTCGTGGCAGGCTTCCGGGCCTCGGGGGGGAGGACTTCGCTCACCGGGTTGAGCTGTGGTCCGACGAGGGACTCGCGCAGGGTCTCCTCGGGGGTGACCACCCGCAGCTCCTTGAGCCGTTCCTCCCCGTGGCCGGGCGAGGCCAGGAGCGTGGAGCCCTCCTGCCAGAACTCGATGCTGAAACCGTGTGCCGGTCCCGTGACGGCGGTACCTCGCTCGCCGACCACGTACTCCCCGAGGCGCAGGACGTCGGATTCGCGGTTCTTCTCGAGAAGGCCCTCGGTGAGGAGCAGATAACTCCTCCGCTGCTTGATGTAGAAGCCGTGGTCGACGTAGGAGGACTCGATAATCCTCAGAACCTTGTCCCGCTGGTCGGCCCCCACCCCGATCGAGTGGTGGTACGGGTGGTTCGAGCGGGAGATGAAGTAGTCGACGCCCTCATTCCTGAGCAGAGTGGTGAACCTCTCCACCTGGGAGGCGGTCAGGGACGCGACGCTGAAGGGGCCCTCCCACAGCCTGGCGAGCACCGATTTCTGCTGATAGACCGAGATGCGGAGGTCGGGGCGGTTCCGCAGATGCTTCTCCGCTGTGGCACGCAGGAGCCTCGTCCTGATGGGGGCGGGGATGCGTCTTCTCGCGGCGGTCCTGATCCTCAGGGAGAGGTTGCTCGGGTTTGCCATGGGTTACTCTTTCGGGCATCTGCGGTGCGCGTCGGCCGGTGTGTCCTGGCTCGCGCGCGAGGCCTGCTATGGAGAACGAGAGGGCGCCTGGGGGCGGGCCGGCTTCCAGGGTTCCTCGTGGAAGCATCCTGTACACCTTACGGCAACCATTGCGTTAGAAACGTATGGTTTGGGACACCCGCAGGGTGGCCCGCCATTACCCGGGAGGACGACGGTCAGGAGATCGCGTCGACCAGGAGCGGTTCCAGAAGCAGGGACATCGACCTGGAGAAGTGCGCGGTGAAGTGGTTGTCATCGTGGTAGGCGAGCGTGTTGCCGATGACTGAGTCGCAGACTCCGGACGGGCACAGGTAGTCGTTCAGATCCAGGAACGTGACGTTCGGGTGCTCGCCCTTGACGGCATCGATGGGCGACACGGCGGCCAGGGAATAGTCCGCCCTCGCCGTGCAGGTGTCGCGGCCGTTGCGGTCCACGCACTCGGGCGCGTCGAAGCCCAGCCGGGGCGTATCCCTCAGCGCGACCACCTGGATGCCCAGTTCATCGAGCTGGTGCCACCGCTCCTGGAAGCCGTCCGGGATCCGTTCCGCGCCGTCGCCGTGGGGATCGCTGCGGGTCGCCATGGTGAATACCGTGTCGGGGCGATCGGTCTCCATCCACGCGTAGGCATCGGCATTCCACTCGATGCAGGCGGTGAACGGCTCCCCCCTCAGCATCTGCGGCTCAGCACTGAAGTGGCAGGAGCTCTTGAGGATGGTGACCAGGCGCCAGTCGTGTTCGCGGGAGATCTCCTCAAGGGCCTGGAACCAGTGCCTCGAATGAGAACTCCCGACAAGCGCGATCGTGTGCTCGGCGTCCTCGGAGCCGAACGTGCAGATGATCGGTTCGCTCCCCTGCACACCCACGTTGCAGTCGTCGGTCTCGACGACCGTGGACTCGCGGGCGTTGTCGGTCGGAGGGTAGACCGGGAGCGTCGGGAGCCCCTCGGCCAGGGAGGGGTCCGCGAGGACCGCCGCGCCCGGATACAGCGCGCTGTTCTGGCTCTGAGCCTCCAGGACGCGGGCCTGGTGGTCCAGCTGGTACTGCCAGCCCAACGCTGCCACCAGCACGGGCGCGAGGAGGGCGGAGGCGAGGGCGAAAGAGCCGAGCGAAGTGGAGGACCGCTTGGTGGTACGGGTGACAACCGTCTCGACCAGGCGGTCGGTGACCCACGCCAGAACGAGGCAGAGCGCCAGGACGCAGATCCCTCCGCTGAAGCTCGGCCGGACGCGCTCGGTGACCTCCAGATAGAAGATGAGTATCGGCCAGTGCCACAGGAACAGGGCGTACGCCATGCCACCCACCCTGGTCAGTGGGCGCCATGTGAGCAGGCGGTCGGCGCCGACACGGTAGTCCGTGGTCCCGGCCAGGATCATCACTACCGCCGCGAGGGTGGGCCATAGGGCGATGAACCCCGGGAAGGGCAGTTCGGTCGGTGCGAGGAGACCGCACAGCACCAAGGCGATCAGGCCCGACCATCCCATCAGGAACCTGAGGGCACGGGGAAACCTCAGATGAGGGACGGCCATGGCGAGTACACCGCCCAGGGCCAGTTCCCACAGGCGGGTCCCGGTGTCGAAGTAGGCCCATTCGGGGGTGCCGAAGGTGAGGTACACCGAGTACGACAAGGACGTCACGAACACGGTGGAGCAGCAGAGCAGGACCGTGGCACGTAGGGGCAGGAGGCCCCGGCGCGCGATCAGCGCCGCAGACGTCACCAGGATCAGCCACAGGAGGTAGAACTGCCCCTGGACGGCCAGCGACCAGAAGTGCTGGAGAGGGCTGGCGCCGTTGTTCTGGGCGAGGTAGTCGACGGAGTTGAGCGCCAGGTGCCAGTTCTGGAAGTACAGGGCCGAGGCCACCGTGTCCGCGACGACCTCCGTCCACCGGGACCTGGGTAGGAACAGCGCGGCGCCCACCAGCACCGCCGCCATGACGACCGCTGCGGTGGGAAAGAGGCGCTTGGCCAGGCGGGCCAGGAACGCGAGGGGGTCGATGAAACCCTCTCGCTCCACTGTGCGCACGAGCGAACCGGTGATGAGGAACCCGGTGAGGACGAAGAAGACGTCGACGCCGCCGGACACGGTGCCGAACCAGATGTGGTAGACGGCGACCAGGAGGACCGCTACCCCCCGCAGACCTTCGATCTCGAGCCGGTGTTGGTGCTTGACCGGCACCTTGCCCGGAGAGGCCGTCCGGTCCTGGGGAGCCCGGGACAAGGACTTGGAGATAAGCACAGAGGGATTCCTGGTCAAGGAGAGATGAAGGGGGCGGGACGGGGAGGAGGCGTCCGGATGACCTCATTGTGCCTTCGCGTGACCTCGGCCTTTGGCGGGTCGTGGGCTTCGTTGTGGTTCCGGAGCGGAAAATATGCTGATTTGGTTCTTCCAGACGGCGAACCACGGCCTGGGAGTGGCGCATGCCACTGGATGACTCCGTGTGCGGTGGGGCGGTGCTCCGGTCCGGTGCCGGTGCAGTGCTCGCACCTCTTCGCGGAGCTGGTGCGTCGAGTCGCGTGTCATGTCCGCGACGCCGGGCCCGGACCCCGGCCGGCCCGAGGTTCTGTGTCGGCACTCCTGTGGGTGTCCACGGTGTCGACTCCGTCGTGCACCTGGCCGGGCTCAAGGCGGTCGGGGAGTCCGGGACCAGCCGCTGCGCTCGACCGCCTGCGCTTCCTTTTCAAGCGTGGATTCATCGGCTGCTCTGAGCGTCTTGCCGGGGTGATTCGGGTCCGGGGGCCGGCCATATTGGGAACGGTTTGGTTTCTCCTCTTTTCTTTTCTGGTGAGGAACGGTGAAGAATTCGGTGGTGTTCGGATCCGTCCCGTGGGCGCACCCGCCGTCCGGCGTCAGTCGCCGAGGTCGACCTCGACCTCGTTGCCGCCCCGGAAGCGCGAGCTCAGGCCGATGTGGGAGACGTCGGCGGCGGACTCCACGTCGAAGGCGATGCTGACGCCCACCGGGGAGCCGTCGGCGGGCAGGTCCTGCCAGATGGGGCTCTGGAGTTCGAGGGTGGCGCCGTAGTCCTCCTCGATCCGCTCACCGGAGGAGGTGTAGACGTGCTGCTCGTCGCGCCAGAACTCGCCGACGCCCGCGTCGGCGACGTCGATGTGCACGATGAGGTACTCGCCGAGGGGGCGGTGGTCGTCGATCTCGTCGGTGACCTCGGTGCCGGTGACCGTGAGGAGTATGCCGTCGTGCTCGACGGTCTCGTTCACGCCGGGTGTGTCCGTGGTGGTCGGCGTGTCCGTGCCGCCCCCCGTGCCCCCGGCGCCGCCGGTGTCCTCGCCGCGGTCGTCGAGGACGAAGACGATGAGCAGGACCAGGACGACGCCGACGACGAACAGGCCGCCGCAGCCCAGGCTGACGAACAGCCAGGGGGATGTGCTCTCCGGGCCCCGGGGGTCCTGCGGGGGCGGGAAGCCGGGCGGACCCGCGGGTCCGTGCGGTCCGGGAGGACCGAGGCCGGGGGGAGGCGGCCCCATGGGCGGCTGGTCACCGGAGTCGGGCCCGTGGCGGTGCGGTCCGTGCGGATCGGGCGGCTGGCTCATGGCGGGTCTGGCTTTCTGCGCGGGCGGCGGCGGTCGGTGTGCCTCCGGTCTCCAGTGTGAGGGAAGTGCTCTCGCCGCCCACTGTTCACCACACGGTCCCGTCCGCGGCCGTGCGGGACCACATTCGGTACATGCTTTCCTGAATCCACGATTCTGTGTATCTTGGGGGCATGTTCACTCTCGCCACCGACATCGACGCCCTGGCCCGCTTCGGCAGGGCCCTGGCCGACCCCATCCGCTGCCGGGTCCTGCTGGCCCTGCGCGAGAGTCCCGCCCACCCCGCCGATCTGGCCGAGACCCTGGACATCAGCCGTACCCGCCTGTCCAACCACCTGGCCTGTCTGCGCGACTGCGGCCTGGTCGTGGCCGTGCCCGTGGGGCGGCGGGTCCGCTACGAGCTGGCCGACGCCCGCATGGGCCATGCCCTGGACGACCTGCGCAGCGCCGTGTTGGCCGTGGAGACCGACGCCACCTGCGTCGACGCCGAAGAGGAGGGCTGCTGCTGATGTCCCGTCCGCTCGCCCCGCCGCTGAGCGAGGCGCGCCGCGCCGTCCTGACACGGCGTGTGCGCCTGCTGGTGGCCGCCACCATCGCCTACAACCTGGTCGAGGCCGTCGTCGCCCTCACCGCGGGCACTCTGGCCTCCTCCACCGCCCTGATCGGTTTCGGTCTGGACTCGCTCATCGAGGTCTCCTCCGCCCTCGCGGTCGCCTGGCAGTTCTCCGCCCGCGACCCCGACGTGCGCCAGTCCCGTGAGAGGAGGGCGCTGCGCGTCATCGCGGTCTCCTTCTTCGCCCTGGCCGCCTACGTCACGGTCGAGGCCCTGCGCTCCCTGGTCGGTGGCGCCGATGCCGCTCCCTCCACGGTCGGGATCGCGCTGGCCGCCCTGTCGATGGTGATCATGCCCTTCCTGTCGCTGGCCCAGCGCCGTGCGGGCCGCGGGCTGGGCTCGGCCACCGCGGTGGCCGACTCCAAGCAGACACTGCTGTGCGCCTACCTGTCGGCCGCACTGCTGGTCGGGCTGGGCGCCAACGCCCTGTTCGGGTGGGCCTGGGCCGACCCGCTGGTGGCGCTGGTCATCGCCGTCGTCGCCGTCCGCGAGGGGCTGGAGGCCTGGCGCGGGGACGCCTGCTGTGCCCCGGCCGGGATCGCCCTGACCGCTCCCGAGGCCGCCAGCGACCCCACCGAGGGGTGCGCCTGTGGCTCCGACTGCTCCTGCTGTTCCTGATCCGCTCCCGTCCCGGTCCCGGCGTCCGCCGGGGCCGGGGTTTTTCCTGATCGGAGACTCCCGTGGCCACCGCCGCCCTGTCCCTCTACCTGCTGGGCCTGCTGCTGGCCTTCGGGCTGCGCAGCCTGCTGTCGTGGCTGCGCACCGGCGACACCGGCTTCCGCCGTCCCGGCACCGACCGCCTCACCCCCGCCTGGTGGGGTGCGGTGCTCTTCGTCGTGGCCGTGCTGCTGGGGCCGGTCGCTCCGGCGGCCGTTCTGGCCGGTGCCCCGTTCGCGCCGCTGGCGGCGCCGGTCCCCGTCGGCTGGGGCGGCATCGTCCTGATGGTGGTGGGACTGGTGTTGGTACTGGCCTCTCAGGCGGCCATGGGCGCCTCCTGGCGGGTGGGTGTGGACCCGGACGAGCGCACCGGCCTGGTCACCGGCGGCGTCTTCGCCCTGGTGCGCAATCCCGTCTTCACCGCCATGGGCCTGTTGTTGGCCGGCCTGGTCGCGGCCGTGCCCGCGGTGCCCTCGGCCGCGGCGCTCGCCGTCTTCGCCGTGGCGGTCCAGACGCAGGTCCGTGCCGTCGAGGAGCCCCACCTGCTCCGTACCCACGGCCGGGTCTACGAGGACTACGCCGCGCGCACCGGCCGGTTCCTGCCGGGCCTGGGCCGCCTGCCGGACCCGGGAACCGTGTGGGGGACGGCGGTCACCGCGCCTCCGGCTCCTAGTGTGGGGACATGGCACGACTGCTCATCGTTCACCACACGGTCTCGCCCGCCACCCAGGAGCTGCTGGGCGCGGTGCTCGACGGCGCCCGTACCGACGACATCGAGGGGGTGGAGGTGCGGGCCGAGGCCGCGCTGTCGGCCACGGCCAGCGACCTGTTCGGCGCCGACGCCCTGATCCTGGGAACCCCCGCCAACATCGGCTACATGTCGGGCGCGCTCAAGGTCTTCTTCGACACGGTCTTCTACCCCGCACAGGGAACGACCGAGGGGCTGCCGTACTCCCTGTACGTGCACGGGGACAGCGACACCTCCGGCGCGGTCCGGGCGGTCGAGTCCGTCACCAAGGGCATCGGGTGGGAGCGTCACCGGCCGCCGGTCACGGTGACCGGCCGCCCGGACGCCGGGGCCCGGGAGGCCTGCTGGGAGCTGGGCGCCGTCACCGCCCTGGCCGCGCTGGAGCGGGCGTGATGCCCGCCACTCCGCATTGACCTAAAGTAATATCGAGGTCGGAGGATCTCCACGAGGCACACCGCACTTCGGACCGGAGATCCCATGAACACCACCACCGCCCCGACCAACGGCACCCGACGCCCGGGCGCCTTCCGGTGGACGGCCGGAGCCGTCTCCTGAGCCCCGGCCCGGAGACGGCGGCGCCCCCGCCGGAGGGGGCGGGGGCGCGCACCGGGGACGGGGCAGGCTGGGTCAGAGCTGGTCCCAGGCCTCGGTGAGGACCTTGCGCAGGATGCGCTCGATCTCGTCGAACTGCTCCGGGCCGCAGGTCAGCGGCGGGGACAGCTGCACGACCGGCTCACCGCGGTCGTCGGCGCGGCAGATGAGCCCGGCGTCGAAGAGCGCTCCGGACAGGAAGCCCTTGAGCAGCCGGTGGGACTCCTCCTCGGTGAAGGTCTCCTTGGTCTCCTTGTCCTTGACCAGCTCGATCCCGTAGAAGAACCCGTCGCCGCGCACGTCGCCGACGATCGGCAGGTCCAGGAGCCTCTCCAGGGCCGCGCGGAAGACGGGCGCGTTCTCCCGGACGTTGTCGAGGATGCCCTCGCTCTCGAACAGGTCGAGGTTGGCCAGCGCCGCGGCCGCCGCCACCGGGTGCCCGGCGAAGGTGACGCCGTGCAGGAAGGCGGCCCCCTTCTCCTTGAAGGGCTCCATGAGCCTCTCGCGCGCGATGAGCCCGCCGAGCGGCACGTATCCGCTGGTGGCGCCCTTGGCGAAGGTGATCATGTCGGGCAGGTAGCCGTACCTGGTCGCCCCGAAGTACTCGCCGAGGCGGCCGAAGGCGCAGATCACCTCGTCGGAGACCATCAGGACACCGTGGCGGTCGCAGATCTCGCGCACCCGCCGCAGGTACCCGGGCGGCGGCGGGAAGCAGCCGCCGGAGTTCTGGACGGGCTCGACGTAGACGGCGGCGACGGTCTCGGGGCCGCTCTGGACGATGGCCTCCTCGATCTGGTCGGCGGCCCAGCGGCCGAAGGCCTCCGGGTCGTCGCCGTGCCGGGGAGCGCGGTAGAAGTTCGTGTTCGGCACCTGGACCGTGCTGGGCACCAGCGGTTCGAACGGGGTCTTGATCGCCTGCAGACCCGTGATCGACAGGGCGCCCATGCTGGTCCCGTGGTAGGCGAGCCTCCTGCTGATCACCTTGTGCCGGGTGGGTTCCCCGATCGCCTTGAAGTACTGGCGGGCCAGCTTCCAGGCCGACTCGACCGCCTCGGAGCCGCTCGTGGTGAAGAAGACCCGGTTGAGGTCGCCCGGCGCCAGGTCCGCGAGGCGGTCGGCCAGCTCGACGGCCCTGGGGTGCGCGTAGGTCCAGATCGGGAAGTAGGCCAGTTCGCGCGCCTGCGCGGCGATGGCGTCGGCGATCTCGGACCGGCCGTGGCCCACCTGCGAGACGAACAGCCCGGACAGGCCGTCCAGGTACCTGTTCCCGTCGGCGTCGTAGACGTGGACGCCCTCGCCCCGGGTGATGACGGGGACGTCGGCGTCGTCGTAGGCGGCCATCTCCGTGAAGTGCATCCACAGATGGTCCTTGGCGGCCCGCTGGAGTTGCTCCGGGCTCAGGTGCGCTGCCACTTGGTTCTCCCAAGATCGCTGGGTGGTGCGGGGACCGTGGAGGTCGGTCGACCCGGGGGTCTCAACAGAACCCACTCAATAGAAATAGTGGCATCTATGGCTGCTCTGTCAAGTATCCGTTGAGAAACAGAAACTTTACAACGGAATCCCTTGAAGTCATGGACCGCTGGTGGCAGTGTGACGGATCACAGCCCATGTGCGCCGAGAACGCACCCGACCGCAGGGAGCCGCAGTGACCCAGGAGCCCGGACCCGACCACCTCCGCAACTTCGTCGACGGCGAGTACGTCGACACCGTGGACGGGATCCGCGGCGACCTCGTCGACCCGGCCACCGGAAAGGTCTTCGCCACGGCCCCGGTGTCCACGGCGGAGGACGTCGACAACGCCTTCGTGGCGGCCCAGCGCGCCTTCGACTCCGGATGGCGCGACCAGACACCCGCCGAACGGCAGATCGCCCTCAACAAGTTCGCCGACAGGGTGGAGGAGCGCGCCGACGAACTGGTCGCCGCCGAGGTCCGCAACTGCGGCAAGCCGGTCGGCCTCACCCGGACCGAGGAGATCGGCCAGGTCCTGGACGCGCTGCGCTTCTTCGCGGGCGCCGCCCGCAACCTGGAGGGGCGCGCGGCGGGCGAGTACCTCGCCGACCACACCTCCTGGACCCGCCGGGAGCCGCTGGGCGTCGTCGGCCAGATCACCCCGTGGAACTACCCCATGGCCATGGCGGCCTGGAAGATCGGCCCCGCCCTGGCCGCGGGCAACACCATCGTCCTCAAGCCCTCCGACACCACCCCGGTCTCCACGCTGCTGCTGGCCGAGATCGCCGCCGAGTTCCTCCCGCCCGGCGTGTTCAACGTCGTCGCCGGGGACCGCGGCACCGGCCGCGCCCTGGTGGACCACCCCGTGCCGCGGCTGATCTCCCTCACCGGCTCCACCCGGGCCGGGTACGAGGTCGCCCGGGCCGGGTCCAGGGACCTCAAGCGCCTGCACCTGGAACTGGGGGGCAAGGCGCCGGTGGTGGTCTTCGACGACGCCGACGTCGAGCGCGCCGCCGCCGGGATCGCCGAGGCCGGGTACTTCAACGCGGGGCAGGACTGCACCGCCGCCACGCGCGTGCTGGCCGCACCGGGGATCCACGACGACCTCGCCGCCGCCCTCGCCGAACAGGCGCGCGGCACCGTCACCGCCCCGCCCAGCAACCCCGACGCCGCCTACGGCCCGGTCAACAACGCCGACCAGCTGGCCCGGGTGAGCGGCTTCCTGGACCGCGCCCCCGACCACGCCGAGGTCCTCGCCGGAGGTTCCCGGGTCGGCGACGAGGGCTTCTTCTACGCGCCGACCGTGGTCTCGAACCTGCGCCAGGGCGACGAGATGGTCACCGACGAGATCTTCGGACCAGTCATCACCGTGCAGCGCTTCACCGACGAGGACACCGCTGTGAACTGGGCGAACGCCGTCGAGTACGGTTTGGCTTCCAGCGTGTGGACCCGCGACCACGCCCGTGCCCTGCGGGTCTCGCGCCGTCTGGACTTCGGCTGCGTGTGGATCAACACCCATATTCCGATCACCGCGGAGATGCCGCACGGCGGCTTCAAGCACTCCGGCTACGGCAAGGACCTGTCGATGTACTCCTTCGACGAGTACACCCGCGTCAAGCACGTCATGAGCTACATCGGCGACTGACCCCTCCCGCCGGGCCGCCCCGAGCCCCGTCGCGAGCCCGCGGCAAGAACGAGACTGACAGGAATCACCCCACCATGGCTCCCACCAGCACCACCCAACCCGAGGCGCCCGAAGCCGGCGCCGCTCCGGCCGCGGGGCCCGCGATCAGCCTGGCCGGAGTGGTCAAGTCCTTCCGGGCCGGTTCCGAGACGGTGCGCGCGGTCGACGGCGTCGACCTGGAGATCGAACGCGGGGAGTTCTTCTCACTTCTCGGACCGTCCGGCTGCGGCAAGACCACCACCATGCGCGTGATCGCCGGGTTCGAGGACCCCACCGAGGGCGTCGTCCGCCTCGACGGCCGCGACGTCACCGGTGTGGCCGCCAACCACCGCGACGTCAACATGGTCTTCCAGAGCTACGCTCTCTTCCCGCACATGAGCGTGGCCGACAACGTCGCGTTCGGGCTGAGGCGCAAGAGGGTCCCCAAGGCCGAGGTCACCCGCCGGGTCGGCCGGATACTCGACCTGGTCGAGCTCGGGCACCGCGCCAGGCACCGCCCGTCACAGCTGTCCGGCGGCCAGCAGCAGCGCGTCGCCCTGGCCCGCGCGCTCGTCAACGAGCCCTCCGCCCTGCTCCTGGACGAGCCGCTCGGCGCACTCGACCTCAAGCTCCGCCAGTCCATGCAGGTCGAGCTCAAGCGCATCCAGCGCGAGGTCGGCATCACCTTCGTCTACGTCACCCACGACCAGGGCGAGGCGCTGACCATGTCCGACCGCATCGCCGTGATGAACAACGGCGTGGTCGAGCAACTCGGCGTGCCGGCCGAGATCTACGAGCGTCCCGCCACCAGGTTCGTCGCCGACTTCATCGGCACCAGCAACCTCGTCCGCGGCGTGGTCCGAGCCGCCACGGGAGACCTGTGGAAGGTGGAGGTCGCCGACGGCGCCACCGCCCTGGCCGCCGAACTTCCCGGGACGGTCACCACCGGCTCCCACATCCACCTGACCGTCCGTCCGGAGAAGGTCCGTATCGGGACCGACCAGCCCGAGGGCGAGGTCAGCCGCGTCCCCGGCACGGTCGCCGAGACCGTGTACATGGGTGCCGCCACCCACTACCAGGTGGACATCGGCGGCGGTGAGGAGATCACGGTCTACCAGCAGAACGCGTCGGGCTCCACCCTGGTCGCCGCGCGGGGCGAGCGGGTGTGGCTGTCCTGGCGGCCCGAGCACTCCTACGCGCTCCCGTCCTGACCCCGCCCGCACACCTCCGATCCCGCAGAGCACCCGTCACTAGTCCCAACAGACACAGCAGCACCAGCAAGCACACCAGCCACTTCCAGTACCTCCGAGCACAGGAGGTGCCGGCCCCCCGCCCCGGACCCACGGCCCCGTCCGCTCCGCCACCGCGACGACGGCCCCCGAAGAACCGAAGTAGGGAACGACGACATGAACAACCGACCGCGCCCCCCACTGGACCCCGCCCTCCTGCGCGGGCTCACCCGGGCCCGTCGCAGCCCCCTGGCGCTCCCCGGTATCACCCGCCGTCGCACCCTCCAGGCGGGCGGCGCCACCGCGGCCGCGCTCGCCCTGTCCGCCTGCGGCGTCGGGGGCCAGCAGCGCGACCCCGCCGCGGACGAGGACTTCTGGGCGGACAAGGAGCGCACGGGCAACCTGCGCTGGGCCAACTGGCCGCTGTACATGGACTCCGAGCGCACCCAGATCCAGCAGTTCACCGAGGCCACCGGCATCAGGGTCGACTACAAGGAGGACGTGCACGAGGCCGCGTCGTTCTTCGGGCAGATCCAGCCCAAGCTCGCCAACGGCGACGACATCGGCTACGACCTGATGGTCCTGACCAACGGCTTCGAGCTCGCCAAGCTCATCGAACTCGGCTACCTGGTGCGGCTGGACCACACCAGGCTCCCCGCCTTCGCCGAGTACGCGGACGAGGTCTACAAGAACGCCTCCTACGACCCCGGCAACGAGTACACCGTCCCCTACGCCTCGGGCATCACCGGCATCGCCTACAACCCCGAGTTCGTCGACCGGGAGATCACCAGCCTGCAGGACCTGTGGGATCCGGCGTTCGAGGGAAAGGTCGGCATGTTCGCCGACCCGCAGGAGATCGCGATCTTCGGCCTGCTCGCCAACGGCGTCACCCCCGCCGACTCCACCCGGGAGGACTGGGAGGCCGCCGCCGACAAGCTCCGCGAGCAGCGCGACTCCGGCGTGGTGCGCGCCTACTACGAGCAGGACTACATCCAGCCGCTCACCACCGGTGACCTGTGGATGACCATGGCCTGGTCCGGCGACATCTACCAGCAGAACGCCGAGGCGGGCACGAACCTCAAGTTCGTCATCCCCGACGAGGGCGCCACCCTGTGGACCGACAACCTGATGATCCCGTACACCACCCAGGCCCCGGTCGACGCCGTCGAGCTGATGAACTTCCTCTACGAGCCGGAGATCGCCACCGGCCTCACCGAGTACATCGGCTACATCTCCCCGGTCCCGCGGGCGCAGGGGACCATGGCCGAGTGGGCCGACACCGAGGAGGAGGACGAGCGCGCCGAGGCCCTGCGCGAGATGTCGGAGAGCGCTCTCGTCTTCCCCGGCGAGGGCGACTACCAGAAGCTCCACAACTACGTGGCGCTGGAGCCCGACCAGCAGGGGGAGTTCTCCTCCCTGTTCCAGGCAGTCACACAGAGCTGAGCCCGAGACCATGAGCAACCGAAAGTTCACGCCCTACGTGCTGGTGCTTCCGGCATGGGCCTGGCTGGCGCTGTTCTTCGTGGTGCCCATCGGCGGGATGCTGTCCCTGTCGCTGACCACGGGCAACGTGGTCACCGGTTTCCAGCAGACCTTCGAGGTGGGCAACTACGCCACCGCCGTCAGCACCTACTGGGAGCAGATCCTGCGCTCCCTGTTCTACGGCGCCTGCGCCACCCTCGTGTGCATTGCCCTGGGCTATCCGATGGCGTACTGGATCGCCTTCCGCGGCGGGGCCCACAAGTCCACCTACCTGCTGCTGATCCTGCTGCCGTTCTTCGTCTCGTTCGTGCTGCGCACCATCTCCTGGCGGTTCTTCCTCTCCGACAACGGCGTGGTGCTCGGCCCGCTCAAGGACCTCGGACTGCTCCCGGAGGGCTTCGCCGTCCTCAACTCCGCGCTCGCGGTGATCCTCGGTCTGGCCTACAACTTCCTGCCGTTCATGGTCCTGCCGATCTACGCGGTCCTGGAGCGCATGGACCCGCACCTGGTGGAGGCCGCGCACGACCTGTACGCCGGCCGCTTCCAGGCCTTCGCGCGGGTGATCCTGCCGGTGTCCCTGCCCGGGGTGTTCGCCGGTGTGCTGATGACCTTCATCCCCACCAGCGCCGACTACGTCAACGCCTCCGTGCTCGGAGGGACGCACAACACGATGATCGGCAACGTCGTCCAGACCCAGTACCTGGTCAACAACAACTATCCGATCGCCGCCTCGATCACCTTCGTCCTCATGGGACTGCTGCTGGTCGGGATCTTCAGCTACGCGCGGGCACTGGGCACCGAGCGGGTCATGGAGGTGCACGCGTGAGCATCGACGTCCACAGTCAGGGCGCCACCGGGAGCGGGACCGGAGGCGGGACCGCTCCGGCGGCCGTGCGCGGTCGCGCGCGCCGCCGGATCGACTGGGGCCGCTACCACACCTGGGCCGTGTTGGCCTGGCTGTTCGCGCCCATCGTCTTCATGATCGTGTTCAGCTTCAACGACCCGGCGGGGCGGCACAACATCACCTGGCAGGGCTTCACCCTGAGGTGGTACCAGAACGCGTTCGCCCACACCGAGCTCAACGAGGCGATGCTCAACTCGGTGAGCATCGCGCTGCTGTCGATGGTCATCGCCGGCGGACTGGGCACCCTGCTCGGGCTGGCCCTGGGCCGGTTCGACTTCCGGGGCAAGCAGCTCACCAACCTGGTGATGTTCGCGGCGATCAGCGCGCCCGAGGTGGTGCTCGGCGCCGCGCTGCTGTCCACCTTCCTGATGATGAACGTGACCACCGGCTACTGGACGACCGTCATCGCGCACGTGATGTTCTGCGTGTCCTTCGTCGCCATCACCGTGCGGGCCCGCGTCATCACCCTGGACCCGCGCCTGGAGGAGGCCGCCCGTGACCTCGGCGCCGGTCCGTGGGACACGTTCCGCCTGGTCACCCTGCCCATGCTGTTCCCCGCCATCATGGCGGGAGGGCTGCTGGCCTTCGCCCTGTCCATCGACGACTACATCATCACCTCGTTCGTCAGCGGCGACGTCACCACCTTCCCGCTGTGGATCTGGGGCGCCACCCGCGTGGGCATCCCGCCCCAGGTCAACGTCATGGGCACCCTGCTGTTCGCGGTCGGGCTGCTCCTGGCCGTGGTCAACATCGCCATGGCCCGGCGCCGGGCCACGGCCAAGGACTGAACCCGGCACCGGCGCCCCACCACGAACGGAAGTGACACTCATGACCGACGGAGCGACCCAGCGGGTGGCGAGGGCCCTGGCGGACACCCGCCCCCGGGTCTTCTGGCTCGACCCCGACGTCCCGGGGCACGACGCCCCCGAACCCGCGCCGTCCCTGGCCGGTGACGTGTTCGCCGACCTGGTGGTGGTCGGCGCCGGTTTCAGCGGACTGTGGACCGCGCTCATCGCCAAGGAGCGCGACCCCGGCCGCGACGTGGTGCTGGTGGAGGCCCGCACCGCGGGGTGGGCGGCCTCCGGGCGCAACGGCGGGTTCTGCGCCGCCAGCCTCACCCACGGCTACGACAACGGCGCCGAGCGCTGGCCCGAGGAGATCGACGAGCTCGAACGCCAGGGCCGCGCCAACCTCGACGGTATCGAGGAGGCGGTGGCCAGGTACGGGATCGACTGCGGGTTCGAACGCACCGGCGAGGTCCTGGCCGCCACCGAGCCCTGGCAGGCCGAGGGGTTCGCCGAGTCCGCCGAGAGGATGGCCGCACTGGGCTACACCTCGCACGTGTGGGACGCCGAGCGCACCCGGCGGGAGATCGACTCGCCCACCTACGTGGGGGCACTGTACGAGCCCGACGGCGTCGCCATGGTCCATCCGGCCAAGCTCGCGTGGGGCCTGCGCGCCGCCTGCCAGCGGCTCGGCGTGCGGATCTTCGAGCACACGCCCGTGCGCGCGATCCGCTCCGTGCCGACGGGCCTTCGCCTGGAGACGGGCGGCGGCGCTCTGCACGCGCCCAGGGTGGCCTGGGGAACCGGTGCCTTCCCCGGTCCCCTGCGCCGGCTCAAGCACTACCTGGCCCCCGTCTACGACTACGCGCTGATGACCGAGCCGCTCACCGACGAGCAGATGGCGTCCCTGGGCTGGGAGGGCCGCCAGGGGGTCTCCGACGCCGCGAACCTCTTCCACTACTACCGGCTGACCTCGGACCACCGCATCCTGTGGGGCGGCTACGACATCGTGCACCACTACGGCGGGAAGGTGCGTCCGGAGTTCGACCAGCGCCCGGAGACCTTCCGCAGGCTCGCCGGGCACTTCTTCGAGACCTTCCCCCAGCTGGCGGACGTGCGGTTCACCCACAGCTGGGGCGGGGTCATCGACACGTGCAGCCGGTTCTCCGCCTTCTTCGGCACCGGGTACGGAGGCCGCCTGGCCTACGCCGCCGGATACACGGGGCTGGGCGTGGGCGCGACCCGCTTCGGCGCGCAGGTGATGCTGGACCGCCTCGACGGCCTGGACACCGAGCGCACCCGGTTGCGCATGGTCCGCGAGAAGCCGCTGCCCTTCCCGCCCGAGCCGGTCCGCTCGCTGGGCATCGACCTGACCCTGCGCGCCACCGCCGCCGCCGACCGCGACGGGGGCCGCCGCAACCTGTGGCTGCGTGGCCTGGACGCGGTGGGACTGGGCTTCGACAGCTGACGACGGGACGTCCGCGGCGCTGACGCCTCCGCGGCGGTGGGCACGTCCCGCCGGAGACGGGCAGGAGCGCGGAAGGTCAGAAAAGGGCGGAAAAGCCTGGGTAACGGCTTGGCAGGGGACGCGGCGGGGACGGCGTGGCGTCCCCGCCGCGTCCGGGGCGCCGGGTCAGGATGGGGCGGGCCAGGAGGAGATCCCGGGTGGTCGCACGTGCGTCCCCGCCCGCGGATCGCCGTCTCCTCGCCGCCCTGCCGTCGCCACCGTCCCCGACACCGAACAGCACTCCCGTTCCAGGCCCACCGCGCGGCCGCCCACCGGCCCAAGTCCTCAGGCCGCGCGGTGCTCTTCCCCGGCGGTGGCGAACAGGGCGGCGGGCGGGGCTGGACCTCAGTAGCCCCGCCAGGCCCCCTGGTGGTAGTCCATCACCCGGGGGTGCATGAGGGTCGACTCCTCCACGTCGTCCTCGCGGCGGTCCTTGGGGAAGACCTGGGCGGCGGCCAGCAGGGGTTCGTCGAGGAAGCGCAGGGGCGGTGCGCCGTCGGGAACGCGCAGTTCGGGCTCCTCGTCCGTGGTGGCGAGGTAGAAACCCCAGTTGCCGAAGGACGGCACGTCCACGTTGTACGGGGTGGCGGCCAGCCCGGCGTTCTCCAGGGTGCGGCCCACGCCCCAGTAGGCGTCCGGGGCGAAGAAGGGTGAGCCGGCCTGCACCACCACGCGGCCCTGGTCGGACAGGGCGTGGCGCAGGAGCGAGTAGAACTCCACGGTGTAGAGCTTGGCGGTGCCGACGTCGGTGCCGTCCGGCAGGTCGGCGATGATCACGTCGAACCGCTCGTGGTTGTCACGGAGCCACTGGAAGGCGTCGGTGTTGACGACATCCAGGCGCGGGTCCTCGAAGGAGTGCTCGTTGAGGTCGCTGATCACCGGGTTGGTGGAGGCCAGTTCGACCACGGCCGGGTCCAGGTCCACGAGGGTCGCCGAAGCCACGTCGTCGTAGGCGAGGATCTCGCGCAGGGCCAGGCCGTCGCCCCCGCCCAGCACCAGGACGTCCTCGTGCGGGCCCGCCATCGCGGGGTGGATCAGCGACTCGTGGTAGCGGTACTCGTCCAGTGTGGAGAACTGCAGGCTCCCGTTGAGGAACAGGCGGACGTCCTCACCGTCGAGGGACCGGGTGAGCACGATCTCCTGGTACTCGGAGCGCTCGGCGTGCACGATCGGGTCCCGGTACAGGGCCTGGCGGGCGTCCACCTCGAACTGGTCGGCGTAGACGTAGGCCAGGCCGAGCAGCGTGATGATGAGGGCCAGGCCGAGGCCCAGGCCCGCGTAGGCGCGCCGGGACAGCTCCGAGCGGAACAGCCACAGCACCACGGCCACACCGATCACGGCGTTCAGCGCGCCCACCACCAGCGCGCCCTTGGGCAGGCCCAGCAGCGGCAGCAGCAGGAAGGGGAACGCGAGGCCGCCGATCAACCCGCCCACGTAGTCGGCGGCGAACAGGTCGGCGACCGCGTCGGAGGCGTCCTGCCTGCGGATGCGCTGGATCAGCGTCATCAGCAGCGGGATCTCCATGCCGATGAGCAGGCCGATGACGAACGCCAGCAGCACCAGCGCGGGCTGGTAGGCCGAGAACCAGGCGAAGGCCCCGTACAGCAGCAGCACCGACAGTCCGCCGACGAGCGAGAGCAGCCCCTCGATGGCCGCGAAGGCCACGGCCGGGTGCTGCTGGAAGCGCTTGGACATCAGCGAGCCCACACCCATGGCGAACACCATCACGGACAGGACCACGGAGGCCTGGGTGATGGTGTTGCCCAACAGGTAGCTGCCGATGGCGACGAGCGCCAGTTCGTACACCAGGCCGCAGGCGGCACAGACGAACACCGCCAGCAGTACGAAGAAACGGGCCGCCCTGGCCGAAACCGGGAGGCGGGACCGGGGGCGGACGTCGTTCGCAGTCAACACGGGTGCCTTCGTCGGATGGTGCTGGTGGCCGGGGTCAGGGGGCCGTTGGGAAGCGCGGAGGGAGTCAGGTGAGGGCCGCGGCGATGACCAGGCCGATCGCCACGTGCGCGGAGGCGCTCACCCAGGTGGCCGGGTGCGGCTCGTCGTCACTGATCATCTGGGAGATCTTGGCGGGGATGAGGAGGTCGATCAGCAGGAACGACAGCGCCATGACGCCCAGGCCGATCAGTCCGTAGACGGCGGTCGAGAGCAGTCCCGCTCCCAGGCCGATCTCGGAGTCACTGGAGAGGATCGCCGAGGTGACGACGATGGCCGAGCCCAGGGTGTTGGCGGACACGAGCAGCACGGCGTTGCGGTTGCGGTCCTCCCAGATCAGCTTGTGCAGCTTACCGGGGGTGAGGATGTCGGTGAGCAGGTAGCCCACCACGAGGATGGCGATGCCCACGCCGCCGTAGGCGAGGGCTGCGAGGGAGTTGAAGAGAATAACGTTCATGGTCCTGTCCGCTGGTAGGGGGATTCGTGTCCGAGGGCCGGGAGCGGGCGCGGGCTACTTGCCGAACCCGCTGCCGCCGCCACGGTAGCTGCTTCCGCTGCTGTCGTTGTGGCTGCTGCTGCCGCTGCCTCCTCCTCCGCCGATGAAGAAGAACCCTCCTCCGCCGGAGGAGTTGGAGCCTTCGCAGTCGTCATCGTCGTAGCCCTCGATCGCGACGACGTCGTCGTCCGGGCAGTAGTTGTTGTTGTTGCCGCTGCAGGCACTGAGCAGGATCAGCAGAAGCAGGATGCCGCCGCAGATGACGGCCACCGTGACTATGACGTTCCTGTTGTTGTTCTGGGGTGCCTCGTATGCCTTCATGGTGCGGTTCTCTCCGGGGTGGGGGGCGTGGTCACGGTCGATGTGGTCGTCACCAGCTCGCCGCTCTGCGGATAGGCGTGCCAGGTGCGCCAGCGGAGCGGTCCTCCGCGGTCGGGGGCCAGGTGCAGCGCGGTGACCGCCAGGGGATCACCCGGAAAGGCGACGAGGAGGCCGCCGGGGGAATCCGCCACCTCGTGGTGGAGCCGTTCCACCCGGAGGGCCAGTTCATTGCGCGAAAGGGATTCCACGAGCGAGTCGAAACGGTACCAGTCCAGGTCGGGGCGCTCGACGTTGCCCGGCAGGCCACCGGGCAGGCCGGGCAGGCAGGCCACGGTCTCCACCAGGGGCGCCCCCGTCCGCTCCGGCGTGACGACCACCTGGTGGGAGGCGCCGAGCACGCGCAGTTCGACCCGGGTGCCCCGCGCCCGGACGGCGCGGGTGGCCAGAGGGGCGACCAGCGGGTGGTCCAGGGTCCAGACCAGGTCGGCGGCACTGGTGTCGACGAAGGGGGCGCTGATGCTCGCGAGCACGTCTCGATCAGCTCCCCGGGAAGATCGTGAAGGTTCCCAGAGCGATCTTGGTCCCGGTGCTGGCCTCCCAGCGGCCGTGGTCGAAGCGCTCGAAGGACAGCAGCCTGCCGTCGTCGGACTCGAAGTCGGCGTAGTCGACTCCGCCCTGGGCCTTGAGCCCGGTGGTGCCCTCGGAGCGGTAGGAGCCGGTGCCCTTCTCCTGAAGCCGGTAGACGACGCCCTCCACCTCGACGGACCTGCCCTGGGGGATGATCTCCAGGTCGGGGCGGCCGGTCCACAGGGCCAGCTCCACGTCTGGGTCCTCCTCCACGGAGATCCAGCGCTTGCCGTCCTCGACCTCCAGGAAGTGCTCCGACCAGGTGGAGCCGCCCTCGGACAGGCGCAGGGTGCCGCGGATCCAGGTGCGCTCGGTGCCCCAGTCGATCATGTCGCCCGCCTTGAGGGTGCGCGGGTCGCCCGAGGTGTCGTCACCCTTGTTGGCGAAGGGATCCTGCGGCGGCGCGGGGACCTTGGGGCCGGAGGCCCGGTTCCCGGAGCGCCGCGTGTAGAGCACGACGCCGACCACGACGGCGACGATGACGGTGATGAGCAGCAGCACAAGTACGACGGACAATGTTCCTCGTTTCGCGACGGAGCGTGAGGGCGGATCAGAGGGGTGGCGCGGTCCTCGCCCGTGCTTGTTCCCCGAGGTCGAACCAGCCTACTGACGGTTTGACGCCGATCATGGAAACGAGGTTCCAAAACGGTCCAAACCAGGTCGAATCATGCCGGATCCAGTCAGGGAAAGACCGTCCGCGGCGGTTTTTGCGGACATCCGGATTCGGGGTCGGGCAGGCTCGCGTCGGAGGTTCGCGCCGAGGGCTCAGGCCCGGGGTTCACGCGTGGGGATCGCCGGTCTCCACCGGGAGGGTGTCGTCACCTCCCCAGCGGCTCCACGAACCCGGGTACAGGCGGGCGCCGGGGTATCCGGCGTGCTCCAGGGCGAGCAGGTCGTGGCAGGCGGTGACCCCGGACCCGCAGTAGGCGGTGATGGTGTCCGCGGAGTCGGCGCCGAGGGCGGCGAAGCGTTCACGCAGGATTTCAGGGGCGGCCAGGAACCCGTCACCGTCGAGGTTTCCGACCCACTCCGCGCTGCGGGCGCCCGGCACGTGACCGGGGCGGGCGTCGACGGGAGCGGGCCGCTCGCCGGTGTAGCGGCCGCGGGTACGGGCGTCGACCAGCAGGTGTGCCGGGTCGCCGGTCCGGGCCCGGACGCTGTCGGTGTGCACGACCCGGTCCTCGGGCCAGGGCACCGGAGTGCGGTGGGCGGGCTCGGGTGTGACGTCGCCCCCCTCCGTCTCCCCGTTCCACGCCTGGACGCCCCCGTCCAGGAACGCCGCCGGGGTGCCGAGGACGCGCAGCATCCACACGAGGCGGGCGGCGACCGAACCGCCGGCGTCGTCGTAGACGACCACGGAGGCGTCGTCGCCGATGCCGAGACGGCCGAGCGCGTCCGCGAAGTCGGCCGGGTCGGGCAGCGGGTGGCGGCCGTCCCCGGGGCCGGCCGGCGCGGCGAGATCGGCGTCCAGGTCGGTGAAGACCGCGCCGGGCGGATGGCCGGCGCGGTGGGCGTCGCGGCCGGAGCGGCCGTCGAGGTACCACCGGGAGTCGACGAGGACGACCTGGTCCCGGTGTTCGCGGAGCCAGTCGGCCGACACGGCCACCGGAAGGAACAAGGGTTCGGACATGGGCCACAGCCTAGTACCGGACCGCTGGTCACGGCGTGTCCGGTCGGCCCCTTTCCATGCGATGGACGCGCAGGATCCACCACAGACCCACGACCGGTAGCACCAGCGGAACGAACAGGTAGCCGCCGCCGAAGTTCGACCACACCGTGTCGTCGGGGAACACCCCGGGCAGGACCATGCTGGTCGCGCCCACCACGAGCACCCCGACCAACTCGACACCGCACGAGACGAGGGCGACCACGCGCGAGGTGCGTCCGGCCCGGGCCAGACCGACCGCCGCGACCAGGTAGACCACCCCGGCGAGCAGCGACAGGGTGTAGGCCAGGGGCGCCTCGCCGAACTTCGTGGCCAGTTGGTAGCCGCCCCTCGCGGTGGCGGCGAGCGCGAACAGCCCGTACACGGCGACGAGGAGCCGTCCGGGGCCGGTGCGCAGGGTCCTGTCGGTGGACGCGGCGGTCTCAGACAACGGGGTTCCAGAGCTGTTCGAGCCGGACGAACAGGACGGGCAGGACCAGGCACGCGAAGGCGATCACGGCCGGACCCCACCTGCTGCGCTCCATGAAGCCCCACACGGCGCACGCGGGCGGCAGTAGCGCCACGGTGGCCAGGTAGGACACGAACATGGCCGTCTCGGCGGGCCGGTCGCCGTCGGCCACGGTGACGATGACGGCGCCCACCTGCCCGAGGACGAGGAGCCACAGAAGGCCCATGCCGACGAGGTGGGGGACCACCATGGGCTGGTCCCGGAAGGTCGAGACGAGGCACCATCCGGCCATCGCCAGTGACGCCACCTGAATCGTCATGGTCAGCCAGTCGACCACGCCGCCTCCGCTCGCCCGTCCCTCCGCCCGTGCCGGCGGTTTCTACGACACAGCGTAGTACCCGGTGGTCACCACTTCGTTCCGGCCCTGGCGGGCCACGGGCGCGAGTGGTCGAGAACGGCCGGTTCCGGACAGATCCGGCGTGGGGTGGGCATGACCAGGGCGGATCCGTGTCGGATATGGTCCTCCCAGCCGCACGTGTTCCAGCCGGTGCACGGTTCAGGCCCGCGGCACATCCCCTACGCCATCGTGTACGAGAACCGGAGCACACGCGTGTCCTATCCCCAAGATCCCTCCGGCCCACAGCCGCCTCCCTACGGCGGTCCTCCCGGACCTCCTCCCGGTGGACAGCCCCCCTACGGAGACTTCACCGGCGGGCAGCCGCCCTATGGCGGTCCGACCGGCGGGCAGCCTCCCTACGGCGGTCCTCCCGGACCCCCTCCAGGCGGGCAGCCCCCCTACGGCATGCCCCCTGGCGGACAGCCTCCCCACGGCCCGCCCGGGGGACAGCCCCCCTACGGTCCGTCGCCCTACGGCCCGCCCCCGAAGAAGGGGATGTCCACCGGTGCCAAGGTCGGTATCGGCGTCGGCGGCTGCCTCGGACTCCTGGTCATCGCGATCGTCGTCATCGTGGCCATCGCCTCGTTGTCCGTGAGCGGCGACAGTACGTCGGCCTCCCCGGCGCCCTACGCCACCGAGGAGGAGTTCACCCCGGAGGAGACCGCCCCGGAGGGCATCACCGAGGACGAGCCCGCGGCCGGACAGGGCGTCAGCATGACCGCCTCCGCGGCGGGCACCACGGGCAGTGCCTTCGACGACACCGTCTACACGGTGCTGGACATCGAGCTCACCAACAACGGCGACGAGGACCTCAACGTCAGCTCGCTGTACTTCACCGCGGTACTCGCCGACGGCACCGAGCGAAACGACTGGGGAGAGGCCATCCTCGCCGACATCGAGCAGTTCGAGGTCACCAGCCTCACACCCGGCTCCAGCGTCGCCGGGCAGATCGCCGTGGTGGGCGAGGTCGTGGTCACCGAGGTCCGGTACGACCCGAGCTTCGGAATGGAGGAGCCGATCGTGGCCGTGGTCGAGTAGCCGGAACGCGGGGGCGCCCGGCCGTGGGCGGTTCGCGGCCGGGCGCCTCCGCGTGTACGGGGCCTCAGCCCTCGGGCGGCGCGTGGTCGCCGTCCAGGACGGCGCCGGAGATCTCGGTCCTCTCCAGGGCGCGCTTGGTGACGGCGGCCTCGACCTGGTCGACCGCGTGGGCGGTCATCTCGTCGCCGTACCCGGCCAGCGCCCGGCTGCCGACGTACTCGCGGCACAGCCGTACGCCCTCGGCGGTGGCGGGGCCGTAGACGGAGTCGGCCCCGGTCCCGCCCAGGGCGTCACCGAAGCCCGCCCTCCCGATCCTGAGCTGGAGAAGCTTGACCGCCTCTCCCCTGCTGCCGATGCGCAGTCCGAGCATGTCGTGTACCTCCGTGGTCTCACCGGGGGGCCGTTCGAATGTGCCGTTCCGGACGAGGGCGTAGGCCCTGTCGCCGGGGCAGGACGTGGGGACGAAGTCGCGGTGGCCGAGTACCGTGCCGGAGGCGGAGATGCCAGGCTCCGTCAGCCACCGCCGGAGTTCGCGGACGGCGTCGATCTGCTCGGGCGTGATGGGGTCGGTCGGGCCGGTGGCCAGCGTTACCGAGTAGTGGGTGGTGTTGCCGCCCGGCTGTGCGGCCTGGGTCTTGTACAGACCCCGGCCTTCCAGGACATATCCGTGCGCACAGGACATAAAGGAATATCCGATACACGTCCATCCACGGGAGGGGCCCATGTGGAACGCGCGGGTGTTGCGCCAGTAGGTGAGGCAGGCCGAGTGGTCCTTTCCGGCGAGCCCCTGGTCGACGCTGTCGTAGTGGATGACCAGCCCTGATCTGGGATTGGCGTAGGTGGCCCGGCACGCCGGCCAGCCGAGGTCGGACCGGAACACGTACTTGCTCGGTCGAGGCATGACCCCATTGTGTCAAGGAGCCGCTCCGGAGAGTGGCGAACCGACAGAATCCAGTGGAAGTTCCCTGCCTTGGCCCCATGGTGTGGCGGATCCGCCCCGTCCGGCTCCGACTGCGGCACGATGGGGGCCGATCCACCCCCGGGAGGTAACCCGTGCGCTCCGCACACACCGTCAGCGCCGTCCGCGAGGCCGAGTCCGCGCTCATGGCACGCGTCCCCGACGGAACCCTCATGCGCAGGGCCGCGGCCGGGCTCGCCGCGGAGTGCGCCCGGCTCCTGCCCCGCGTGTACGGGGCGCGCGTCGTCCTCCTGGTCGGCGGCGGCGACAACGGCGGCGACGCCCTGTACGCGGGCGCCAGACTCGCCGCCCGGGGAGCGTCCGTGCACGCCCTGCTCGCGGGGAGGGGCCTCCACCAGGACGGCGCCGTCGCCCTCCGGGCGGCGGGTGGCCGGACCCGGTGGTTCACCGACGCCGTGACCGACGAGACCGACCTGTTCGACGCCGACCTCATCGTCGACGGGCTCCTCGGTATCGGCGGGCGCGGGGGACTGCGCGAGCCGCACGCCACCCTGGCCCTGCTCGCCGCGAACGCGCCCGCCCCCGTGGTCGCGGTCGACCTGCCCAGCGGCGTGGACGCCGACACCGGAGAGGTCTCCGGGCACGCGGTCCGCGCCGACGTCACCGTCACCTTCGGCACCCACAAGCCCGGTCTGTTCGTCGATCCGGGCGCTGAGCGCGCGGGCCGGATCCACTTCGTGGACATCGGTCTGGCGCCCGAACTGCCCGGACCCGACCTGATCCGTCCACAGCCTGTGGACATCGCCTCGCTCCTGCCGGTCCACGGCGCCGAGACCGACAAGTACCGCAGGGGCGTGCTCGTCGTCCGCGCGGGCTCCGACCGGTACCGGGGCGCCGCCGTCCTGTGCGTCGGGGGAGCGCTGCGTACCGGGGTCGGGATGGTCCGCTACGGGGGCGGATCGAGCGTCGTCGACCAGGTGCTCTCCCACTGGCCGGAGACCGTCGTCGGCCTCCTCGACCCGCAGAGCAGCACCGACCTGTCACCCGGGCGGGCCTCCGCCGTCGTCATCGGCTCCGGACGCGGTACGCACCCGGCCAACTCCGACGAACTCCACGCGGTCCTGGACAGCGACCTGCCCGTCCTCGTCGACGCCGACGGGCTCACCCTGCTCACGGGGGACGGGGGCGCACCGCTGGCCGAACTGGTCGGCGAGCGGACGGCGCACACACTGCTCACCCCGCACGCCGGGGAGCTCGCCCGGCTGCTGGAGGTGGACAGGGGCGACGTGGAGGCGCGCCGCCTGGAGCACGCGGCCCGAGCCCGCGACCGCTTCGGGTGCACCGTCCTGCTCAAGGGATCGACCACGGTGATCGCGCACCCGGGCGCGCCCGTGGTCGTCAACCCGACGGGTACGCCGCTGCTGGCCACGGCGGGGTCCGGTGACGTGTTGTCGGGGGCGGTCGGCGCGTTCCTGGCCGCCGGACTGCCCGCTCGCGAGGCCGCGATGTGCGGTGCCTACGTGCACGGACGCGCCGCCACGCTCGCCCGGAACGGCGCGCCGATCAGCGCGTCCGACCTGCTGGACGCACTGCCTCTCGCGATCCAGGAGGTCCACGAGGCCGTCTGACGTGCGGTGGCGTGCGGTGACGTGCGCCGTGCGGTCCCGGTGCCCCGCCACGGGGACGGGGTGTGGCATGCTGTTCGCCCCTCCCAGCCAGACGGGCGCCCCCATGCACCTCGCGGACATGCCCGGTGCCGCATGAGCACCGCCGCCACCGCCGTCCTCCTGACCGTCGCCGTGCTCGGCTTCCTCACCGCCTTCTGCTTAGAAGTCCGGCTCATCGCGCGCGAACGCCGTGTCGGAGTCGGGGCGAACCTGCCCATGCTGGTGCGCGACGCCCTCACGGCATCCGTCATGCCCTGGTCGCTGGTCCGCTTCTGGGCCGGTTTCGGTGCGGCCGGCACGGTGTCCCTCGTGTTGGCGCATTCCAGCGTGTGGTTGTCCATGGCCATACCGGGACTGGTCGGTGTTCACCGGTCCCGGAAACCCCTGGACTTCCACCGGCGGGGCCTCGGTCCCAACGGCAGGCCCGATCCGCGGAACGCGGCCCTTCCCCGCCCGCCCGTGGTGGTGCTGCGCAGCGGGTGGGGCGTGCTCGGCGGAGTGCTCCTGACCCTGCCCCTGCTCGCGCTCACCCATCGGCTCGGCGCGGTCGAGTTCCCGGAGGAGGGGTTCCTCCGGCAGGCGCTCCTGTTCACGGGGCTCCTCCTGGCGTCCATCGCCCTGCCCGTGGCAGGTGCCTGGGTGCTCGGCCGGAGCCTGTTCATGTACGTGCGGCTGGAGGGGACCCACGTCCTCACACGGGGCGAGGGCCGTCTTGCGGCCATTCCGGTGGAGCGCGTCGTGCGGGTCAGCTCCGAGTACGGGTTGCGCGTCCACACCGACGACGGCGGTGAGTACCCGGCCTTCTCCCTGCTCGGCTCCCGGACCGGCAGGTGGACCAGCGGTGGGGCCGACCGGCGCCGAGCGGAACGCGTCATCCGTTTCGTGGAGCAGGTACGGCCGGACCTGCCCGAGGGGCTCGCGACCCTTCCCCAGGAGATGAGGCGCCAGGTGGTGGTGCGTACTGGAAGCGCCATGGGAGTCGGCATGGTGTGGATGGCCTTCGCCTTCCACATGGTCGCTGCGGACCTCTGACGACCGGGCGCGCCTTCGGCCGTTCAGCGGGGGCGGGAGGCGTCGATGCCGCGCTGCACGATGTCGGTGATGAAGTAGTCGCCCGGATCGCGCTCGTCACGCAGCCGGTGCACCAGGGAGTCGTCCACCCACAGGAACTCGGTGTGCTTGCCCGGCTCCAGGCGCGGCGCGTCCAGGTCGCCCTCCACCCGCACCAGGTAGTCCACCTCGTGCCGGGTCACCCCGTCCCCGGGGTCCCAGTCCAGCCGGAACAGCTCGGCCAGCACGTCGGTCAGCCTCCAGCCGGTCTCCTCCTCGACCTCGCGCGCCAGCCCTTCGAGCATGCCCTCACCGCGCTCGACGTGCCCGCCGACGATGTCCCAGCAGTGCGGGAACACCTTCCGGGTGGGGGACCGGCGCTGGGTGAAGACCCTGCCCCGGTCGTCGGCGATGACCGCGCCCGCCACGTGGGTCCGCCCGTCGGAGGTGTCCGGGAACCCGATCCCCGGAGCCACCGTGATACCGCTGCTCATGCGCCCTCCTCCTCGTCCGGGGGCCAGCCTACGTTCCTGCCCCGGCGGGGCAGGCGCAGGGTGAGCAGCTTCGCCCGGGGGGCCAGCCCCGCGGCCAGGCCGAAGACCGCCTCGGTGCGCGAGTGGTCCTCGTCGAGCACCGAGAACAGGTTCACGCCGAGGTAGAACGTGATCGCCCCGTAGGCCACCTCGCGGGCGGGGAGCAGTCTGCCCAGTGCGGACCCGCCCAGTACCCGGTTCCACTCGTGCTCGATGAAGGCGATCCACGGCTCGGAACGGGCCCGGATCTCCTCACGCAGCTCCGGCTTGGTGACGGCGGCGGCCACCAGTTCGGAGAACTCGGTGATGTAGCCGCGCTCCAGGTCGGTCCGGTAGATCCGCATGGCCGCCTCCACCAGCTCCTCCAGGGTGTCCGCACGTGCGGCGACCTCCCGGTACATGGCCATGCGTTCGGCGCTGGAGCGGTCCAGCGCGGCCAGCAGCAGCTGGTCTACCCCGCCGAAGTGGTAGAAGACCAGCGCCGAGTTGGCCTCCGCGCGAGTGGCGATGGCCCGTGCCGACGCCCCGGCGTACCCCTCCTCGCGCAGCACCTCACTGGCGGCGGCGAGTAGCCGCTCCTTGGTCTCCTCGCCCGTGCGCCGTCCTCCGCCGCTCCTGGCCATGACCCTCCTTGCTCTCGGGAAGGCTTTCATCATACGGTTTAATCAAGTGATTAAATCAGGCGTTTTAATCGCATACTGAAGGAGTCCCCCCGTGCCCCGAAACGACACCCCCTCTCCCTCACGAGCGCGCTGGCTGCTCGCCGTGCTGGTCCTGGCCGCCTTCGCCGCCCTGCTGGCCGTCCGGATCCACCACTGGGGCGGTCTGGACCAGACCGCCCTGTTCTACGTCGGCCTGCCCGCGACGATCGCCCTGCTCGTGGTGTTCACCGTGCGGGCCAGGAGCGCCGTCGGCGTCGCCATGGCCGGCACCACCGTCTGCCTGGCCCTGGCCGGACCCCTGCTCGGTGAGGGGCTGGTGTGCCTGGTCATCGCCGCGCCGCTGATCTACGGGGTCGTCGCCCTGGTCACCTGGGTGGCGACGCTGGTCCTCGGAGGGGGCGACCGCTCCCAGCACGCCCTGCTCTCTGTGCCGCTGCTCTTCGTGCTCGCCCTGGAGGGCGTCGCCGGAGTCTCCCTGCTGCCCAGAGCCGACACGGGGAAGGGCCACGCCATGGTCTCCGCCCCGGCGGAGAACGTCACCGCGGCCCTGGCCGCCCCACCCGGGTACGAGGCCCCCGACGCGCTCTTCCTCCGCGCCGTCCCCTTTCCGCGACCCGTCTCGGCGTCCGGGGAGGGCCTGGAGGTCGGCGACACCCGGTTCGTCCGCTTCACCCCGCGCCGCACGCTGCGGTTCGGCGCCGAGCCCACCCCGCGCCACATGGAGCTGAGAATCGTGGAGAGCGAGATCCGCGGGGACGGCGGCCGGGTGGTGTTCGAGGTGGTCGAGGACACCGCCTTCGCGAACTGGATGGACATGCGCCGCGCCGAGGCCGTGTGGCGGGCCGAGGACTCCGGAACCCGGCTGACCTGGTCCATCGCCTACGAGCGCACCTACGAGCCGTCGTGGTACTTCGGTCCGATCCAGTCCTACGCCACCAGTCTGGCCGCCGAGTACCTCGCCGCGACCTTCGGCATCGCAGCGCTCGGAGACTCCTGATGGGCCCGGAGACCCCCGCGGCCCTGGTCCGCGGTGCCGGCCTGTTCGCCCCGGTGCTGCCCGTGATCGGGCTGTGCCTGTGGCGCGCGCCCCGACAGCGCGAGATCGCGGCGATGCTCGTCGCGGGGGCGTGGGCCCTGCTCACGCTCATCCCGCTCAACCTGTACGCGTCGCACGCGGGCTGGTGGTCCTTCCACGCCGAGGGCGCCGTGTGGCTCGGTATGCCCGTCGACCTGCTGCTCGCCTGGGCGCTGATGTGGGGCCCCCTGCCCGCGCTGATGCTGCGCCTCCTGCCGGTCCCGCTGCTCGCCGGCCTGCTCGTGTGGGTGGACGTCATCGTCATGCCGCTCGCCGAGCCCGTCGTGGTGCTGGGCCCCCGGTGGCTGCTCGGCGAGTTCGCCGGTTCCGCGCTGTGCCTGATCCCCGCACTGCTGCTGGCCTACTGGACCCGCGCCGGTCAGTTGGTCCACGCCCGGGTGTGGGCGCAGGCCGCGCTCGCGTTCGGGCTCATGGTCGTCCTGCCGCTGGCCGCCCTGGACGTCCGGCCCGGACCGGGCACGGCCTTCGCGGCCGCACAGGTCCTCGCGCTGGTGTGCCTGCCGGGCCTGGCGGCGGCCCGCGAGTTCGCCCGGGTGGGCGACGGCACCCCGCTGCCCTTCGATCCGCCGTCCCGTCTGGTCACCAGTGGTCCCTACGCCTATCTGCGCAACCCGATGCAGGCCACGATCGTCGCCGTCTACCTGGTCCTGCCCCCGGTGACGGGGAATCCGTGGCCGCTGGCCGGTGCGCTGGTCGCGTTCGCCTACGGTGCCGGGTTCGCCGGGTGGCACGAGGGAGGCCGGCTGCGGGAGGCGTTCGGGCGGGACTGGGAGGCCTACCGTTCGGGTGTGCGCTCCTGGCTGCCCCGGTGGCGTCCGTGGCCCGGCCGGACGCCGGGGACCCTGTACGTGGCGTCGGACTGCGACATGTGCCGGGGCCTGGGCGGCTGGCTCGCCGCCCGCGCGCCCGCGGCGCTGGAGCTGAGGCCGGCGGCGGAGCATCCCGAGGTGCTGTACCGCCTGACCTACGAGGTCCCCGGCGGGGTCCGCTGGAGCGGGGTGTCCGCGCTGGCCCGGGCGCTCGAACACCTCCACCTGGGGTGGGCGCTCGTCGGCTGGGCGCTCGACCTGCCCGGACCGCGGCACTTCGCGCAGCTGTGCGCCGACGCCTTCGGTGCCGGTCCCCGCCCGTCCCGGGAACCGGCCGAGGACGGGGAGCGGCGGGAGGAGGCGCCCGCACGCGACGCCGAGGTGTGAGGGCGGACGCGTTCCCCGGACGCACCACGAACCGGCGGGCCGCCCGGCCGCGTTAGCGCTGCCATGGACACGACCACGAAGACGGCCTCCCCCTTGGTGCCCCTGGCCATCGCCGCCCTCGGCGGTCTGGTGATCGGCGCGCTGACATCGTTCGCCCAGGGATGGCTTCCGTTCGCCCTGAAATCGCTGGCCAACTCCAGCGGCTCCTGGAGCGCCGCGGCGTTCCTGCTGGCCCTCCTGGCGACGCGGCGGTGGGTCGGCGCGGCCGTCGGGGTCCTGGCACTGGCGGCCATGGTGCTCGGCTACGACCTCGCCTCCGTCCTGCGCGGCTACTCCGCCTCGGCCGGCATTACGCTCTTCTGGCTGACGGCCGCCGTCACCGCGGGTCCCGTTCTGGGGCTGGGCGCCGAGTCCCTGCGGCGCCGGGGCGCGTTCGCGCCCTGGGGCGTGGGCGTTCTGTGCGGTGTGCTCATAGGCGAGGGCGTGTACGGGTTCCTGTACATCCTGGAGACGACCTCGCCCGTCTACTGGGCGCTCTCGGTCACCGGAGGGGGCGCCCTCCTGGTGTGGGCCTGCCTGCTGCGCTTTCCCGGGGCCCGCCCGGTCCTGACGGCGGTGGCCGTCACCGCGGTGACGGCCACCGCCTTCGTCGCCGTCTACTCCGGGAACCCGTTGACGTGGTGGTTCTGACACCGCGCCGACCTGTTCCCGCGGTACCCGCTCGCTTCCTCGGCCGGCGAACGCGCCGCCGCCCCCGGCCCCGGGCCGCGGGCTCCACGGTGCCCTCCCCGTCCGGACGCCCCACCGTTATGCTCGGTCGGGGCCGACTCGTCCGGAAAGGTGACAGGACGGGCCCCGCGTCTTCGCCCCCCCCCGTAAGGCACGAGGAATGTGATGGAAGAACAGGCCATGCTCGCGCGGGACCTCGTGCTGCGCGTCTGTGCCGGGGCGACCGAGTTCGACCCCCACTGGATCAGGGCCGACGGCAAGGTCACCACCCCCTTCCTCGTGCCGCGGGACCGCAACCTCGTCCGCGCGGTCGTCGCCGCCGGCCGGGCCATGGGCGTCGACCGGCTCCTGGTCTGCCGCACCCGGCCCGAGTTCTCCTACGACCCCGTCACCGAGGTCCCCCTCGACACCGACACCCTCATCGACCTCGTCCGCGGCTGGGGCCCCGTGCCCACCGACTTCCTCGTCTGCGTCGAGGACTTCTCCGCCGCCGTCCTGGTCACCGCGGACGAGCTCACCGTCGCCGCCGGGCCCGCCGACTTCGTCCGCGAACTCGTCGGGGCGGACATCCCCCAGGCCCGGGCGCACTTCGGCGCGCGTGCCCGTGCCGAGGGCGGTTCCGTCCTCACCCGGGCCGCCCAGCTCTACGACTGCGCCGGGACCGGGGCCCGTCACGCACGTGGACCCCGGGGGCCGGGCCCGGACCTGGCCGAGCGCCTGGTCCGGGGCGTCGACCGGGCCCGTCGGCGCTCCCCGCGCGCGGTCCGGTCCCTGCGCGCCCTGCGCGGCGCCTGGGGGTGGCTCATGGTGGTGGCCCTGCTCGTGGCACCCCTGGCCGTCCCCGGCCTGGAGGCCGCGCTGCCCGCCCTGGCCGCCGCCTTCGTGCTGCTGCTCCAGCTGGCCTGGCTGGCGCGCTCGCGCACCGTCTCCTTCGCCGCCCTGCTGCGGGTGGCCGCCTTCGGCGCGCTCCTGCTGTGGCCCCTCGCCCTCTCCGAGGCCGCCGTGGTCCGGCTGCTGGGCACCGACCCCTACGGCGTCCTCGGCTACACCTACGTCGCCGTGTCCGTGGAGGAGATCGGCAAGCTCCTCCCGCTGCTGTTCCTGGCCCTGGCGGCCCGCCGACGGCTGCGCCGTCTGGCCGCCGTCGACTTCCTGCTGCTGGCCGCCGCATCCGGGGCCGGGTTCCAGCTCGCCGAACGCCTGCTCACCGAGGTGTCCCTGGGCGGCCCGGACCTCTCCGCCGACGGCGGCCTGTTCCTGCCCGGCGGAAGTACCGTCACCGACCCGGCGGGTACCGTGCTGGCGGTCTTCTCCGGACACGCCGTCACCACCGGCCTGGTCGGGGCGGCACTCGGCCTGGCGGTCGTGGGCCGGCGCTACGGGGCCTGGGTGCGGCTGCTGCCGCCGGTCGCGCTGATCCTGGCGTTCCTCGAACACCTGAACCTCAACGCGCGGCTGGCCAACGCCGCGCTCCACCCGGCCTCCGACCTCGTACACGGACTTCTCGGAGGCGGGGTCCTCACGCCGTGGCTGCTGGTGCTGCTGCTGTTGTGCGCGGTCGCCATGGACCACCGGATGATCGCGACCGCGGCCGAGTCCACGCCGCCGCTGCCCGGGCAGCCGCCGCTGGCGCGCCTGCGCCGCTGGGCGCGGGGCCGCTCCGTGGCCATGCGCGTACGTGTGCCCGCCGACATCGCGCCGCTGTTCCGCCGGATGGCGCTGTCCTGGGTGGACCTGCCGGTCACCCTGGCCACCACGTTGTCCACGATCGTCCACGAACTCGCCGTCGCGACCATCGCCGCGCGGCGCGGGCCCGGAGTGCTCTGCGACACCTGGCGGTTCCTGCGCCTGCGGCGGGGGAACGCGATGGGCGAGGCCCGGTCCGCGGGCCGGCCCCGGCGCCACCATCCCTCGCAGGAGGAACTCACCCGGCAGTCGCGCGAGTTGGCCCGGCGGCTGGGGCTGGCGGCCACCGGCGGGGTCACCGGGGCGGTGGCGGCGATGTACGCCGCCGGGGTGTACGCCGCTGTCACCGCGCCGGCTGCCCCGCTCGGCCCGGACGGGAACGAGCGGACCGCCTACGCGTTCGTGGCGCTGGACCGGATCCAGGGGTGGTTGGGCGGGCTGACCGCCGTCGAGTCGGCCTGGGCCGCCGCGGTCGTGGCCGCGGTGCTCACCCTGCTGCTGTCCGGCAACGGTGTGCCGTACGCCCACCCGCGTATGCGCGAGTTCCTGCGCGCGCCCACGGCGAACACCGGCGCGATCCTGGGGATGCTCGCCCCCGGCCAGGCGGGGTACGCGGTCCTCGGCCTGGTGGGACTGCTCCTGCCCCGGCGCGTGGACCGGCTCCTGACCCGCTGATCCGTCCGTCGGCCCGGGCCGCCTCCGGCGGACCTCAGCCTGCGGTGACGCCCCTCGGCGGATCGAACGCGCGCACCGGCGGCACCCCGCCGTCGAACGGCTCCACCCGCACCCGCGTCAGCTGACCCGTGCACCCCTGGCTCAGCGCGGACGTCCCCACGTCCTCCGTCAGCGCGTTCGGGTTCCCGTGCGCGCACGTCACGCCTTCCACGGAGGGGTCGTACCAGGCACCGGTCGACAACTGCACCACACCCGGCCGCAGCGCCTCGCTCACCACCACGCCCGCCAGGCACGAACCCCGAGCGCTCGACACCCGCACCACATCCCCGTCTGCCACGCCACACGCTCGCGCGTCCTCCGGGCGCATCCGCAGCGGCGAACGCCCCCCGACCTTCTGCGACATGCTGTGCGCGCCCATGTCCTGCTGGCTGTGCAGGCGTCCGCTCGGCTGGTTCGCCACCAGCACCAACGGGAAGCCCTCGGCCTCCCCGTCCGCACCACCGGTCACCGCCGGACCCGGCAGCCACACCGGGTGCCCGGGGCAGTCCTCATAGCCGAACGACGCGATGGTCTCCGAGAACAGCTCGATCCGCCCGCTCGGCGTCCGGAGGGGACTCCCCTCCGGATCCGCGCGGAACTCGCCGAGCAGGGCCTCGTCCTCCACACGGCCGGGCATCTCCACCCGCCCGCGCTCCCAGAACTCCTCGAACCGGGGTACCTCCAGGCCGTGCCGCGCCACCAGCGAGCGCCAGCGCTCGTAGACGACCCGAGTCCACTCACCGCTGGTCCGGCCCTCGGTGAACTCCTCCCGCACACCGAGCCGCTCGGCCAGGTCGGTGTAGGTGTCGTACTCGTCGCGCGCCTGCCCGTGCGGCGACACCGCGCGCGGCATCGCCCGCACGCTCAGGTCGCCCTGGCTCGCCGCCATGTCGTCGCGTTCCAGCACCGTCGTGGACGGGATGACGATGTCGGCGTGCCGCGCCGTCGCCGTCCAGTGCGTCTCGTGTACCACCACGGTCTCCGGCCGACCGAAGGCCCTGGTCAGACGCGCCAGGTCCTGGTGGTGGTGGAACGGGTTGCCGCCCGCCCAGTACACCAGCCGCACGTCCGGGTAGCGGCGCTCCTCACCGTCGTGGTCGTAGCGGCCGCCCGGGTCCAGCAGCATGTCGGCCACCCGCGCCACCGGGATGAACGAGTCCACCGGGTTGCCGCCCTGAGGCATCCTCGGCAGCCCCAGGGGCGTCGCCCCGCCGCCGTAGTTGCCCATGGACCCGTAGCCGGACGCGAAACCGCCTCCCGGCAGTCCCACCTGCCCCAGGCAGCACGCCAGGGCCAGCCCCGCCCACAGCGGCTGCTCGCCGTACCGGGCGCGCTGCACCGACCACCCCACGTTGACCAGGGTGCGCCGCCCGGCCATCCGCCGGGCCAGTGACCGCAGTTCGCCGGCCGCGACCCCGCTGATCCGCTCGGCCCACTCCGGGGAGCGCTCGGTCCCGCCCGGGACACCCCTCTCGTCGCGCTCGCCCATCACGTAGGCGCGCAACACGTCCGCGCCGACCGTGTACCGGTCCAGGAACCCCGTGTCGGCCAGGCCCTCGGTGAACAGCACGTGCATCAGCGCCAGCATCACCGCGGTGTCGGTGCCCGGGACGATGGAGACCCACTCGGCCCTCACGTCGTCGGGGGTGTCGTCCAGCAGCGGTGACACCGACACGAACTCCACTCCGGACCCGGAGGCGTCGCGTATCGCCGGAGCCGCGGTCTGGACCGCCCGGCCCCCCGACGACGTCCACGTGTTGGACACGCGCAGCCCGCCGAAGGTGACCAGGAGGTCGGTGTGCTCGCGGATCCGCGTCCACGCCGGGGCCCGGTGCAGCAGCCGGTTCGCCGCCGGGGTGCCGATGATCCTGGGGAAGAGCACCTCCACGGCGCCGTGGCTGTAGGTCGCGCGGGACCGCGTGTACCCCCCGATCGTGTTGAGGAACCGGTGCAGCTGGCTCTGCGCGTGGTGGATCCGCCCCGCGCTGCCCCATCCGTAGGAGCCTCCGTAGACCGCCGCGTTCCCGTGGGCGCGGCGCACCCGGTCCAGCTCCCCGGCGAGCAGGTCCAGGGCCGTGGACCACTCCACCTCGACGTAGGCGTCGTCCGGGTCGCCCCGGAGCGGGTCCGGGCCCGGGCCGTGCTCCAGCCAGCGCCGCCGCACCGCCGGGCGCGCCACCCGCGAGGCGTGGTGCTGGGCGGCGGGGGTGTTGGCGATCACCGGGGAGGACGCCGGGTCGTCCGGGTCCGGGCTCACCCCGACCACGCGGTCATCCCTGACGAGCACCTGGTAGCTGCCCCAGTGGGCGCTGGTCGGATGCGACGACGTGGCGGACATGCTGGTGTACCTCCTGGTGTTCCTCGGGCCCCGCCGGGGCCCGAGTCCCACTTTATGCACCACCCGGTGCGATGATGGTCCGCGCGGCGGCGGCCCGGCCACGGTCCGGCGGCAGCCGCACAACCACAGTCATCCAGGCACAACCACACACGTGGTCGAGCGGAGCGGGGGACAACGGCGATGGGTGAACTCAGGTCACGGCGATCGGTGCTCGCGGTACCGGGGTCCAACCCCCGGTTCGTGGACAAGGCCCGGGGACTGGACGTGGACGCCTTCTTCCTCGACCTGGAGGACGCGGTCGCGCCCCTGGAGAAGGGGGACGCCCGCAGGACCGTGGTCCGGGCCCTCAACGACGGCGGCTGGGGCGACAGGGTCCGCACGGTCCGGGTGAACGACGTCACCACGGAGTGGGCCTACCGTGACGTCATCGCCGTCGTCGAGGGCGCCGGGGCCGAACTCGACGCCCTGGTCCTGCCCAAGGTCACCGGTGCCCGTGACGTGCAGTGGCTCGACACCCTCCTCACCCAGATCGAGCGTGCCGCCGGGCTGCGGGTCGGCCGGATCGGCATCGAGGCGCAGATCGAGGACGCCCGCGGCCTGGTCGCCGTCCACGAGATCGCCGCCGCCTCGCCCCGCCTGGAGGCCCTCGTCTACGGGCCCGCCGACTTCATGGCCTCCCTCAACATGAAGAGCCTGGTCGTCGGCGAGCAGCCGCCCGGCTACGACACCGGTGACGCCTACCACTACGTGCTCATGCGCATCCTCACGGCCGCCCGCGCCAACGGCCTGCAGGCCATCGACGGCCCCTACCTCCAGATCCGCGACGTGGACGCCTTCCGCCGGTCCGCCGCGCGCACCGCCGCCCTCGGCTTCGACGGCAAGTGGGTCCTGCACCCGCTCCAGGTGGAGGCCGCCAACGAGGTGTTCGCGCCCACCCAGGAGGACTACGACCACGCCGAGCTGATCCTGGACGCCTACGCGCACGCCACCACCGTGGACCGGCGCGGCGCCGTCATGCTCGGCGGGGAGATGCTCGACGAGGCCTCCCGCAAGATGGCGCTCGTGGTCGCGGGCAAGGGCCGTGCGGCCGGGCTCAGGCGCACCCGCGAGTTCGATCCCGGCGCCTGACCGGCGCCCGACCGGCGCGGATCCGACGCGCACGCCGCCGGTCTCTTACCGCTTTCTCACCCTGATACGGAACCATGAGCGCCATGGAAGCCACCGCCACGGTCCTGGTCGCCGACGACGACCGCGCGATCAGGGACTCACTGCAACGCGCGCTCCAACTGGAGGGCTACGAGGTACGGACGGTCCCGGACGGGGTCCAGGCCCTGGCCGCCGTGCACGCCGAACCCGTCGACCTGCTCGTCCTCGACGTGATGATGCCGGGCGTGGACGGGCTCGGCGTGGCCCGGGTGCTGCGCGCCGAGCACGACCGCACACCCATCCTCATGCTCACCGCGCGCGTGGAGACGCCCGACCGGGTGGCCGGGCTCGACGCCGGGGCCGACGACTACCTCGCCAAGCCCTTCGAGCTCGACGAACTCCTCGCCCGGCTGCGCGCCCTGCTGCGTCGCGCGGCGCCCGCTTCCGAGGACGCCGACGACGAGGGGCCGCTGCGGGTCGGCGAGCTGCGCCTGGACCCGCGCGCCCGCCGGGTCTGGCGCGGCGGGCGCGAGGTCGAGCTGTCCAAGACCGAGTTCGACCTCCTCGAACTCCTGGTCCGCAACGCCGGGATCGTGCTGGACCACTCCACCATCTACGACCGCATCTGGGGCTACGACTTCGGTCCCGAGTCCAAGAACCTCGCCGTCTACATCAGCTACCTGCGCCGGAAGCTGGAGGACGGGGGGCCACCGCTCATCCAGACCGTGCGCGGAGTCGGCTACACGCTCCGCCCGCAGGGATGACCCCCGTGTACCCCGGCCACACCGGACCGTCCGGTCACGCCGATCCGTCCGGCCGCGGTACCGGCCCGTGGTGGCGGGGCGTGCTGGTGCGCCCGCGCGACTGGCGGCTGGGCACCCGTTTCGCGGTGATCTTCGCGCTGGTCGCCACCGTCGTCATCACCCTGGTCGGCGCCCTCGCCTACACCACCGCCGCCGCGCTCATCCGCGCCGACGTCGAGAGGGAGTTCGAGAACACCGTCGCCGACCTGTCCGACAAACTCGTCAGCCTCCACGACCAGGGAGGCGCCCCCTCCGGGTCAGGGCCGCTCCTGTCCGGACACAACCTCCAGCTGCAGTTCCTCGGCCCCGACGGCAGCAGGACGGTCACCGTCGCCGACCCGTCCGAGGTCATCTTCTTCCAGCCCTCGGAACGGGACCTGGAGATCGCGGCGGAGGACGGACCCGGGATCGTCGAGATGCGCGAGCAGACCATCGACGGCCAGCAGTACCGGCTGGCCACGGTCTCGGCCGGAGACGGGAGCGGGGCCCTCCAACTCCTGCAGGCGCTCTCACCCACCGAGCTGATGCTCGACCGGCTCGCCACCCAGATCCTGTGGGTGGGCCTGTTCGTCGCCCTGTGCGCGGCCGCCGTGGGCTGGCTGGTGGGCCACCGCACCACCGGCCGTCTGGTGCGCCTCACCGACGCGGCCGAGTACGTCAGCTCCACCGGCCGGCTCGATCCGGTCGACTCCGGACGCAGCGGCGAGGGCCGGGAGGGCCTGGAGGAGGCCGGACGGGACGAGGTCGGCCGCCTCAGCAGCGCGTTCAACGCCATGCTCGCCCGCCTCGCCCGTTCCAAGGACGATCAGCGCCGCCTCGTCCAGGACGCGGCACACGAACTCCGCACCCCGCTGACCAGCCTGTACACCAACGTGCAGGTGCTCGGCAGGGTGGACCGGCTCAGCCCGGACGCGCGCGACAGCCTCATCGAGGACCTGCGCGGCGAGACACGCGAGCTGACCGCCCTGGTCAACGAGCTGGTCGGCCTGGCCACCGGGGACCACGAGGACGAGCCGATGAGCGCCGTCTCCCTGGCCGAGGTCGCGGAGAGGGTCGCCAGGCGCACCCACCGCCGCACCGGACGGGACATCGTCGTGGACGCCGACGACAGCGTCGTGTGGGGCCGTCCCGGCTCCCTGGAGCGCGCCGTCGCCAACCCGGTCGAGAACTCCGCCAAGTTCGACCCCGAGGGAACCGCGCCCATCGAGATCCGGGTGCGCGGCGGGGCCGTGGAGGTCATGGACCGGGGACCCGGCATCGCCCCGGCCGAGCTCGACCACGTCTTCGAACGCTTCTACCGCGCCACCGTCGCCCGCGGCCTGCCCGGCTCCGGACTCGGACTGTCCATGGTCAGGGAGATCGCGCACGCCCACGGCGGCCGGGTCTTCGCCCGTAACCGTGAGGGCGGCGGCGCCGTCATCGGCTTCCAACTGCCCGTGTTCACGCCGTCGGACGGGGAGGGGCCGACGGGTACGGGGTGAGCCCCGGCCGCGGCCCCGAAACGGAGGGAGGGGCGGTCCCGGACCCTCGGGTCCGGGACCGCCCCTAGGCGGGAGAACCGGTGACGGCGCCCGCTCAGTCCCCCTCGTTCCCGGTCTCGGTCTGGGCCGCGTCGGAGCTCTGCTCCCCGAGTGCCACCGTGACCTCCTCCTCGGGGCCGGTGCCGCCGGGCAGCACCCCGAGCGTCACCTCATCGCCGGGCTGGCGGACCCGGATCTGCGCGATCAGCTCGTCCGGCGTGGACACCTCCTCGCCGTCCACGGACACCACCACGTCACCGGTCTGGACACCGGCCTCGGCGGCCGCGCCGCCGCTGGTCACGTCCACGATCTCGGCACCGCCCACAGGCGAGTTGGTGATGGTCGCCTCGATGGCCGGGTAGCTCGCGGTGCCGTCCTCGATGAGCTGCTCAGCGATCGGGCGCACCTGGTTGATCGGGATGGCGAAGCCCAGGCCCACCGAACCGCTGTCCTGCGAGATGCCCGCGATCGCGGTGTTGATGCCGATCACCTCGCCGTTCATGTTCACCAGCGGACCGCCGGAGTTGCCGGGGTTGATCGCCGCGTCCGTCTGGATCGCGCTGATCACCGTGGAGGTCTGTCCGTTGGCGCTCTCGGCCGTGCCGGTGTTCACCGGCCGGTTCAGCGCGCTGACCACACCCGTGGTCACCGTGCCCGTCAGGCCCAGCGGGGAGCCGATCGCGACCACCTGGGCGCCCACCCCGACCTCCTCGGAGTCGCCGAGTTCGGCCGGTTGGAGATCGTTGCGCCCCTCCGCCTTGAGCACCGCGATGTCGGAGACCGGGTCCGAGCCCAGGATCTCGGCGCGCGCGGAGGTCCCGTCGTTGAACAGCACCTCCATCGGACCGCTCTGGGCGGCCTCCGCCACGTGCGCGTTGGTCAGGATCTGGCCGTCGGAGGAGATGATCACACCGCTGCCGCCGCCGGTGGGCGTCTGGATGGACACCACACTCGGCAGGATCGTGTCGGCGACCTCGCCGACGGCGCCCTGGGTCTGCGTGCCCTCCGGCTCCCCGCTGAGCGAGCTGACCGGTCCGCTCAGGCCGTTGGGGAGCAGATAGGCGGTGCCCAGGGCCGTCGCCGGCCCCACGAGCAGGCTCGTGATCAGGGCGGTGATCGCGGCGATGGCGATGATGCCGGCGGGACCGCGCCTCCTCTCGGGCCCGTGCGCCGAGCCGTGCGGCGGACCGCCGAACGGAGGCTGGCCGCCATGGCCGCCGTACCCGCCGTACCCGCCGTGACCGCCCGTCCCGAACGCGCCGCCGCCACCGTAGGGGTACTGCCCCTGGTGGTGCTCGCCGGGGGCGCCCGGCCCGTGGGGGCCGCCGCCCTGCCCCGGAGGGGTGTGGCCGCCGTGCTGGGCGGCGAACTGGTCGTACTGGCCGCCGGTCTGGCCGCCGGGCCCGTGCGGCGGGAAGGTGTAGGAGGACCGCTCCGGGTCGTTGGGCCCGGTGGCCCACCGCGGCGGGTGCCCGGACGGCGAGAAGCCGGGGCCGGTTCCCGGGGCGGGCTCCGCACGTCGGAACTCCGGCTGTTCCCCGGACCGCTGGGGTCCGGTCCGCTCACCGGACCGCGGGGCCCCGGGAGCGTCGGCGGGCGGCTGGGGCCCGGCCTCCTCGGGCTCCCCGTCGCGGGTTCGGGCCCCATCGCCGGTGGAGGAGTACTCCTCATACGGGTTGGAGGCCACCGGCTGGTCAGCGGGCCCGGCGGGATGCTGGCTCCCGGACGCCGCACCGGGCTCGGTACCTGCACTCGGTTCGTTGGCGTTCAACGCATCCTCCGACTGGCGGGACGATGTTCAGTGACGGGATCCATCATGCGGCGCATGGGTTAGAACAGGGTGAGAGCCCGATACACCAGGGTTTCGAGTCCCCTTTGCGCACTGTTGGATCGGGCCCGGGCTCCATCGGTCCGTTCCTCCGGTGCGGGCTTCCGTAGGCACTGTATGCACTGCAATGTCCGAAACGATACCGCGCTGACTCTCAAGCGAGACGCCGGAGAAGAGCCGACCTTGATCAAAATCGTTCTTGCTGATGACGAACACCTGGTCCGAGGGGCCATCGCCGCCCTCCTCGGCCTGGAGGAGGACCTGGAGATCGTCGCCGAGGTCGGGCGTGGCGACGAGGTGGCCGACGCCGTCCTGCGGTACGGCGCCGCCGTCGCCGTCCTGGACATCGAGATGCCCGGAGCCACAGGCCTGGAGGTCGCCGCCCAGCTCGGGAGGAGCGCCCCCGACTGCGGCGTCGTCATCCTCACCAGCTTCGGCCGTCCCGGTTACCTGCGCCGCGCCCTCTCCGCCGGCGCGCGCGGCTTCCTGGCCAAGGACGCCCCCGTCGACCAGCTCGCCGGAGCCGTCCGCCGTGTCCACGAGGGCGGCCGCTACATCGACACCGACCTCGCCGCCGCCGCCATGGCCGGAGGCGAGAGCCCCCTCACCGACCGTGAGACCGAGGTGCTGCGCGCCGCCTCCGACGGCGCCACCGTGACCCGGATCGCGGCCGCCCTCCACCTGACCGAGGGCACCGTGCGCAACTACCTCTCCAACGCCATCGGCAAGACCGGCGCCGACAACCGGATGTCCGCCATCCGCACGGCCCAGGACATGGGCTGGCTCTGAAGCCCTCCGGGGCGCGGGCCCTCCGGCCGGCCCATCAGAGGAAGCGCAGCACCAGCATCGCGGTGTCGTCACTGCGCCCGCCAGGGGCGTACTCCTCCAGCTCCCGGTCGATACGGCTGATCACCGCCTGGGCGGTCAGCCCGGCGCAGCCGGAGAAGATCTCCGTCAGCCCCTCGTCGCCGAGCATGTCGCCGTTGTTGCGCCGCTCGGTCACGCCGTCGGTCACCGCCAGCATCACCTCGCCCGGGCGGATGTCCACGTTCTCGGTCGTGAACCCCACGTCCTCGAACGCGCCCAGCAGCGGCTGGGACGCAGCGAACGACGCCACCTCGCCCTTCTGGTTCAGCCGCATCGGCAGCGGGTGCCCGGCGGAGACCATCCGCAGCCGCATCCCGCCCCCGCCGTCCGTGGCCGGGATCATCTCCCCGTACAGCATCGTCAGGAACCGGGTGGAGGTGTTCTCGTCCAGGATCGCCATGTTCAGCCGCTGCATGATGTGCGACGGCGCGAACCCCTCCTTGGCCAGCGCCCGCAGCGTGTGCCGTGCCAGGCCGGTCACGGCCGCCGCCTCCGGACCCGTCCCGCACACGTCGCCGATCGCGAAGCACCACCGCCCGTTCGCCGCGAACACGTCGTAGAAGTCCCCGCCGACCACGTTCCGCTCGTCCGCCGGACGGTAGAACACCGCGTGGTCCACGTTCGGGATCACGGGCTCCTTCTCCTTCGCGGGAAGGAGGCTGCGCTGCAGGGCGTCGCTCATCGCGGACTGCTTCTCGTGCAGACGCGCGTTCTCCATGGCCGAGGCCACCCGGCGGCTCAGGTCGTCGGCGACGTCGACCTCGTCGCGGGTGAAGTCGTCCGACTCGTTCTTGCCGATCGTCATCCGGCCCAGCGCGCGCCCGTGCGCCACCAGCGGGATGCTGATCGCCGGGCCGCTCGCCAGCTCCCGGATCAGCTGCTCGTCCAGTCCCTCCTTGGCCAGCTCGGCCGGGGACCACAGCGGCTGCGGCTCCCGCTGCTCGTGCGGCGGCAGCCCCGTCAGCAGCGCCCGCAGGATGTCGTTGTAGTTCTCGTCGCTGTGCACCACGTGCATCAGCTGGGACGCACCCATCTCGTTGATGGTCTCGATGGCGCACCACCGCCCCAGCCGCGAGGTGATCAGCTGCGCCGCCAGGGCGCCCGTCATCCGCTCGTCCAGGGTGCCCGCCAACAGGTCGCTGGCCTCGGCCAGGAAGCTCAGCGAGGCGCGCCTGCTCAGCTCCACCTCCGCCAGGCGTGCGCGCTCCACCGGCAGCGCGATCAGGTCCGCGCCCTCCTGGAGCCGCCTGGCCGCCGCCGGTCCGAAGTGCCGGGCCCGTTTGGAGGCCACCCCCAGCAGGCCGGTGACCCGTCCGTCCACGATCAGCGGTGCCGTCACCAGCGAGCGCATCCCCGCGCGCAGCAGCCGCCCCCGGCCGGTACGGGCGATCATCAGGTCGTCGTTGATCACCGCGTTCGGCTCCGGCGCCGCGGACGGGAAGATCTCCTCGGTGCGCACCCGCAGCGACCGCCACGGTGCACCGCCCGGGGTCAGCCCGACCGCGGAGCGCACCTCCCACATCGTCTCGTCGGACGTGGCCAGGGTGATGTAGGCCGCGTCCCCGCCCAGCACCGTGGTCGCGTACTCCACGGTGCGCTCCAGCAGCTGCGGCAGTCTCAGCCGCGAGCCCAGGGCGGAGTCCAGCGCCGACCACGGCGCAGGACGCGTGGGACGAGAGGGGCCCTTACGTACCGGAGGTGACTCCAGTGACGGGTGCTCCTCGGTGGTGTCCTCGATCCGGAACCACACGGCCTTGTCGTTGCGCCCGTAGCTCACACCCCAGCTGGACGCGATCGCCGACGCCAGGGCCAGCCCCAGGCCGCCGCCGCGCCCGTTGTCCCGGGACGCCGAGGCCTCCACCGACAGCGGTCCCGCCTGCGGTACGGCCCGTTCGGGCACGGAGTCGGTCACCATCACCTCCGTCGACCCCTCGCCCCGGCGCACGGTCACGTCCAGAGATGACCTCGCGTGGATGACGGCATTGGTCACCAGCTCGCTGACAAGCAGGATCACATCGTCGGCAGGGTCGGGCACACCCCACGACAGAAGGGTGTCGTGAACGAACTCGCGGGCCGCCGCCGCGGTCTCCGGGGCGGGAGGGAACTCTCGTCGAGCGACCTTCAACGCGTCTTGTGCTGGCAAGCCGTCGGTGTCCTTCGTCACTGGGTGCGTGCGTGGGGGTGATGGTCAGTGCCACGATACGCGTGCCGTGGCGGGCGGTACCGCCCGAAGCGTCATTCGGAAGTCCTGACGAGGAGAGGGCCGCCCCCCGGAGCCGCCTCCGGAAGGACAACATCGGGAACCCACCTGTGCAGGTCGGCTCGGCCGGTTAGTGTAAGTCACCGACACATCCGCTTCTTTCGGGTGGTACTTCACGCAGGTAGCGTGACGGGGTGTCACCAGGGTACGCGGTACCGCCGCGTGCCCCCCGTCCATGCGTGCCGTCCGTGGACACGGCCCGCCGCCCACGCGGCGGCCGGGCCGCCCGGACGGGTGCCCGGACGGGATGTCGAGGTGGCAGATCAGGCTGAGGAGGGGGTTCGATGCCCGAGGCGGTCAAGGAACTGGCGGCCGACGACCAGCTCGACGAGATTCTGCGTGCCCTGTACCGCATGCGCGACGGCGACTTCAGTGTCCGCCTCCGCAAACGCGGCGGCGGGACCATGCGGGAGATCGCCTCCGTCTTCAACGAGGTGGTCGACCACAGCGAGCAGCTCAGCGACGAGCTCCAGCGCGTCGGTGACGTCGTACGCAACGAGGGAAGGCTCAACGAGCGCGTCAACGTCAACCCCTCCCGCGGCGCCTGGGGCGAGAGCGCCCAGGCGCTCAACGTCCTGCTCGACGAGGTCGCCGAACCCGTGACCGACGTCGCCCGCGTCCTCGACTCGGTCGCCGAGGGACAGCTCAGCCGCCGCGCCTCCACCGACGGCCGCCGCGGAGAGCTCAAGGGCGACCTGCTGCGCCTGGCCACCACCGTCAACCGGATGGCCGACCAGATGAGCGGCTTCACCGAGGAGGTCACCCGGGTGGCCCGCGAGGTGGGTACCGAGGGCAAGCTCGGCGGCACCGCGCAGGTCGTGGGCGTCTCCGGCGCCTGGCGCGAGGTCACCGAGTCGGTCAACCAGATGTCCTCCCGCCTCACCGACCAGATGCGCGACATCTCCGAGGTGACCACGGCCGTGGCCCGGGGTGACCTGAGCCGCAAGATCACGGTCGACGTGCAGGGCGAGATGCTCGACCTGAAGGACACCGTCAACACGATGGTGGACCAGCTGTCCACCTTCGCCGACGAGGTCACCCGGGTGGCCCGCGAGGTGGGTACCGAGGGCAAGCTCGGCGGTCGCGCCAACGTGCGCGGCGTGCGGGGTATCTGGAAGGACCTCACCGAGAACGTCAACTCCATGGCGGACAACCTCACCAACCAGGTGCGCGACATCTCCCAGGTGACGACCGCCGTGGCCCGGGGCGACCTGACCCAGAAGGTCCAGGTCGACGTGCAGGGCGAGATGCTCGCCCTGAAGAACACCGTGAACACCATGGTCGACCAGCTCGACTCCTTCGCCGACGAGGTCACGCGTGTGGCGCGTGAGGTCGGTACGGAGGGCAAGCTGGGCGGTCGCGCCAACGTCAAGGGCGTGTCGGGCATCTGGAAGGACCTGACCGACAACGTCAACTCCATGGCCAACAGCCTCACCTACCAGGTCCGCAACATCTCCCAGGTGACGACGGCGGTCGCCACCGGTGACCTCACCAAGAAGATCACCGTGGACGCCCAGGGCGAGATGCTCGACCTGAAGGACACCATCAACAAGATGGTGGACCAGCTGGACTCCTTCGCCGGCGAGGTGACCCGTGTGGCCCGTGAGGTGGGTACCGAGGGCAAGCTGGCCGGACAGGCCCACGTGCGCGACGTGTCCGGGGTCTGGAAGGACCTGACCGACAACGTCAACTCCATGGCCAACAACCTGACCTACCAGGTGCGGCAGATCTCCATGGTCACGCGCGCGGTGGCCGCGGGGGACCTGACCAAGAAGGTCACGGTCAACGCCAAGGGCGAGATCCTGGAGCTGAAGGACACCATCAACGTCATGGTGGACCAGTTGTCCGCCTTCGCCGACGAGGTCACGCGTGTGGCCCGTGAGGTCGGTACGGAGGGCAAGCTGGGCGGCCGTGCCGACGTCAAGGGCGTCTCCGGTATCTGGAACGACCTCACCGAGAACGTCAACTCGATGTCGCACAACCTCACCACCCAGGTGCGCAACATCTCCGAGGTCACGACCGCCGTCGCCGCGGGTGACCTCACCAAGAAGATCGACGTCAACGCCCAGGGCGAGATCCTGGAGCTCAAGACGACGGTCAACACGATGGTGGACCAGCTCTCGGCGTTCGCCACGGAGGTGACCCGTGTGGCCCACGAGGTGGGTAGCCAGGGCCAGCTGGGCGGACAGGCCAAGGTCGAGGGTGTCTCGGGCACGTGGAAGCAGCTCACCGACAGCGTGAACGGCCTGGCGGGCAACCTCACCACACAGGTGCGGGCGATCGCCGAGGTCGCCAACGCCGTCGCCAAGGGCGACCTGACCCGCAACATCCAGGTCGACGCCCGCGGCGAGATGGAACAGCTCAAGGACAACATCAACCTGATGGTGTCCAACCTGCGCGAGACCACCGCCACCCAGCGCGACGCCGACTGGCTCAAGTCCAACGTGGCCCGTATCTCCGGCCACATCCAGGGACACCGCGACCTCAAGGAGCTGGCCCGCCTCATCATGACCGAGGTGACGCCGCTCATAGGCGCCCAGCACGGTGCCTGCTACCTGCCCGAGGACCAGGACGACCAGGAGAACTTCCTGTTCTACGCGGGCTTCGGCTTCGACCCCGGCGAGGAGCGGCGCCGCGTCCGCAGGGGCGTCGGACTGGTCGGTGAGGCCCTGGCCCAGCAGGTGGAGCAGCAGGTCGGCAACATCCCGTCCGGCTACGTCAAGGTCGAGTCGGGGCTGGGCGAGGCCTCGCCGCGCAACCTGTACATCCTGCCGATCGTCTCCGAGGAGCGCTCGCTGGGCGCCATCGAGTTCGCCTCCTACGACGAGTTCCGCGAGATCCACAAGAACTTCCTGCGCCAGCTGGTGGCCCTGCTCGGAACCACGATCAACACCATCCTGGCGAACAACCGCACCGAGGACCTGCTCGAACAGTCCCAGCAGCTCACCAGCCAGCTCAGGGAGCGGTCCAACGAGCTCCAGCGCCAGCAGGAGGAGCTGCGCGGCAAGAACGCCGAGCTCCGCCAGAAGGCGACCCAGCTCGCCAACCAGAACAGGGCGATCGAGCTCCAGAACCAGCAGATCCAGCGCTCCAGGAACGCCCTGGAGGAGCGCGCCCACCAGCTCCAGGTCTCCTCCAAGTACAAGTCGGAGTTCCTGGCGAACATGTCGCACGAGCTGCGCACGCCGCTCAACAGCCTGCTGATCCTGGCCCGCCTGCTCGCCGACAACGCCGAGCAGAACCTGTCCCCGAAACAGGTCGAGTTCGCCCAGACCATCCACAAGGCGGGCAGCGACCTGCTGCTGCTCATCGACGAGATCCTCGACCTGTCCAAGGTGGAGGCCGGTCGCGCCGAGGTCCAGCCCAGCGAGGTGTCCATCGCCCAACTGGTCGACTACGTCGAGGCCACCTTCCGCCCGGTCACCGGTGAACAGGGGCTGGCCTTCGCGGTGGACGTGTCGCCGGACATCCCCGGCACGCTGTGGACCGACGAGCAGCGGCTCCAGCAGATACTGCGCAACCTGCTCTCCAACGCGGTCAAGTTCACCCCGCAGGGCGAGGTCCGGCTGATCATCGAGCCCGCGTGGGCGCTGGAGGAGACCGACCTGGAGATGTTCGTGGAGAACGAGGAGGTCATCGCCTTCACCGTCGCCGACACCGGCATAGGGATCGCCGAGGACAAGCTCCAGGTCATCTTCGAGGCCTTCCACCAGGGCGACGGCGGCACTTCCCGGCGTTTCGGCGGGACCGGCCTCGGCCTGTCCATCAGCCGGAACTTCGCCCGCCTGCTGGGCGGCGAGATCCGGGTGCAGAGCGTGGCCAACCAGGGTTCCACCTTCACGCTGCTGCTACCGGTGCGCCTGCCCGAGGACGCCGTGGAGCGGGCCGAGGAGGCCGCGTCCCTGGGCGGTGTGGACTCGGTGCCGATGCTCGGCACCGGACGCGGCGCGGACACCGACACCTCCGCGCTCGACGACGACTTCTCCATGCCGGACGAGGACTTCGACGCCGCCGTGGCCGCCCTCACCGACATCACCAACGAGCCGCTGCCCACGGTCCCGGTGCTCAAGACGCCCGAGACCTCCCCGGGGGCGGCCGGGGGAGGGGAGCCCGAGGAGGCCGCCGAGGGCGAGCCGCGCACCGACCCCGAGCGGCAGGCGATCCTGAGCGGTCAGCGCGTGCTCATCGTCGACGACGACGTGCGCAACGTCTTCGCGCTCACCAGCGCTCTGGAGGCGCAGGGCCTCGAGGTCCTCTACGCTGACAACGGGCACACCGGAATCTCCATGCTGGAGGCCAACGAGGACATCTCGCTCGTCCTGATGGACGTGATGATGCCCGAGCTGGACGGCAACCAGACCACCCAGCGGATCCGGGAGATGCCGCAGTTCGCCGATCTGCCGATCATCTCGCTCACCGCCAAGGCGATGCAGGGGGACCGCGAGCGCAGCCTCGCGGCGGGGGCCACGGACTACGTGACCAAGCCGGTCGACCTGGACCACCTGCTCGACGTCATGCGGCGCTGGCTCACCGCCGGCCGCGAGGAGACCATCGCCGGTGCCGCGGCCGACGACGCCGGATCGGCCGGGGCCGGTGCGCCGGAGGCGACGCCGGACAGGCACAATGGCGCGACGGACGAGCGCACCGGAGACGACAACGACCAGAACGGGGACACTGGCACCAGCACCCCGAACGAGGACCTGGAGTAACCCGAAGTGACCCAGAAGGCCAACATCCTTCTCGTCGACGACCGCGACGAGAACCTGATCGCGCTGGAGGCCGCACTCACCTCCCTGGACCAGAACCTGGTCAGGGCCAACTCGGGTGAGGAGGCGCTCAAGCACCTTCTGGGCACGGACTTCGCGGTCATCCTGCTCGACGTGGTCATGCCGGGAATGGACGGCTTCGAGACCGCCGCGCACATCAAGCAGCGCGAGAAGACCAAGGACGTGCCGATCATCTTCCTGACCGCCCAGGAGATCGACCGGCACCAGGTCTTCCGCGGCTACGCCTCGCGCGCGGTGGACTTCCTGCTCAAGCCGTTCGACCCCTGGGTGCTGCGCTCCAAGGTCGAGGTGTTCGTGGAGCTGCACCAGCTCAAGGCGCAGATGCGCGAGCAGGCCCGCACCCTCCAGCGTGACCTGGGGCAGGAGACCGGGGAGCCCGGCAAGGTCCTGGCCGAGCAGCTGGCGCAGCGCGCCCGTCAGGTGCAGGCCGACCTGACCCAGCTGCGTGAGCACATCGTGGCCGGCTACCAGGACGTGGACCAGCCGCTGGTGGACGGTGTGCGCCGCATGGACAGCTCGGTGTCCCGGCTGACCACCCTGGTGGACACCCTGCACGGCCCCCAGTGACCACCCGGACCGTGGCGGACGGGGGCGGGACCCACGGGGGTGCCGTTCGGGCGCCGGCGGGGTTCTGGGGGTGCCGGACGTGCGATCGCGAGGAACGAGCCATCGCACGGAAGGTGCCGAGGGTTCCCGCCTACAGGGCGCACGAACACGGGGCGAAACGGAGCGGAGCCCCAGAGAAGACACAGCTCAGACCGACGGACGGGGCGGCAGCGCCAGGCCGATGTGCTCGCCGATCTCCTCGATCAGGCCCAGGTCGGCCAGGCGGAAGCTGCCCCGGTTGCTGCGGCGGATCAGGGTGAGCGCACCCCGTACGCCCCGGCTGCCGCGCAGGGGGACCGACAGCAGCGAACCCGCGCCGAGCATCGCGAGCAGCGGTGCCCCCGACGCGGTGTGGCCCAGCACGGCGTCGTCCTCGATCAGCGGGAACAGCAGCGACTGGCCACGGCCCAGCACCTCGCCGGGGATGTCGGAGGCGCCGGGCGCCGCTGAGGCCACCGCCTCCCTGTGCTCCCCGGACACGTCGGCGGGGCCGGCGACCACGGCGCGCCGGGCCGCGTCGGGCCCGGTGGGCAGGTCGCACACGTCCACGATCACCCAGTCGGCGTAGGAGTCGGCGAGCAGGTCGGCGGCATCGGCCAGCGCGAGCGGCTCCCCTGCGCCCCCCGGCCCGGCCGAGCGCAGCAGCAGCCGCGTCATCCGGGTCAGCACGTCCAGCCTGCGGGCGGCCAGCACCACCACCTGGTCCTCCACCTCCGGCTCCAGCGGGGCGGGGCCCTCCTCCTCGACGCCGCTCATCGGCGGCGACATCGCCACGAGCACCAGGGGGTTGGGCTCGGTGGGCAGCTCCAGGCGGGTCAGGGTCAGGTGCACGTCCTCGGCCCAGCCGCGCTGTGCCAGCCGCGACTCCAGCGCGGCGCTGCCGTCTCCGCGCAGCACCGCCGCCAGCCAGGACTGCATCGCCGCGCGCTTGCGCAGGTCCACGAAGTGGGCGAAGGGCTTGCCGGTGAGATAGCCCGGCGCGCTGCCCAGCCGGGCGGCCCCGGCGTTGTTGATCCGCCGGATGTAGCCCTCGTGGTCCAGCAGCACGACGGGGACGCTCAGCTCCTGGAACATCGCACGCAGCAGGGTCCGGTCGCTGTCGTCGTTGTGGCGGCGCGGCACCGGACGGGAGTGGGCCCGCGCCAGCTGGGCACCGGCGTCGCCCAGCAGGCGCTCGGCGTACTCCAGTTCGGCCAGGGCGGCCTCCGCGGTGCTCCGGGCGTCGTCGGGATACATGGCGTGCGTGTTGCGCAGGCCGGCGACGCGTTCGCTCAGTGCGGTGGTCTCACGCTGCAACCCCGCGAGGTTCTCCGACACGCGCAGGTCTCCCGTCGTGGATGGCGTTCTTTCCGAAGCTAGCGGATGTCCGCCAGCGGATCCCCCAAGGTTACGGTTAGCGGGAACCCGGACGCGGAAGGAGGCCGAATCGTGTGGATCGAGCGCCTGGCCCGCGACATCGGCGCGCTGGGGCAGGAGGACGGCGCCACCCTGGAACGCGCCCTCGACCAGATGAGCAGGGTCACGGCCCTGGGTGTGCCCGGCTGCTCGGCCGCGCTCGTCGTGGTCTGGCGCGAGGTCGGGGGACCCGACGGATCCACCCGGCACGTCGTCACCGACTACGGCGCCTCCCACGCCGACCTGTCCGCCGCCTTCGAGCACCAGTACACCAGTGACCAGGGCCCCACGGTGGAGGCCGTCCGCGAGATGCGCCAGGTGCGGGTGGGCGACATCCTGCGCGAGCCCCACCGGTGGCCCCGCTACACCAGCATGGCGGTCCAGTGCGGCGACCGCTCCTCCGTCACCCTGCCCAGCCCGATGCCCGGCGGGGGCGACGACCGGGTGATCACCTTCGGGGTGCACTCCGGCCGCGCGGACGCCTTCGACGAGGACGTCGTCGAGCCCCTGACGGCCCTGCTCGCCGAACACGCCGCCGTGTCGCTCCACAGCGCCGGGCGCCAGGCCGACGCGGCCAGGGAGACCGCCCACATGCGTCGGGCCATGTCGGCGCGTACGGTGATCGACCAGGCCAAGGGCATCATCATGCACGCCCGGGGCTGCGACGCGGACACCGCCTTCACCGCGCTGCGCGAGGTCGCCCAGCGCAATCGCAAGAGGGTGGTCGAGGTGGCCCGCGACCTCGTGGAGGAGAACACCGGAGCGCAGCCGCGGACGCGCCGCGCCGGTACGGACGGCCGGTGAGCGACCGGGCGACACCGGACGATGAGTCCCGAGCGTGATCGAAAAGCGCGATGATGAGGGCTCGGGTCCGTCCCGGAACGACAAGGAGAAACGACCGTGACGTCAGACATCTCGATCCTTCGCGAGGATGGCGTCGTCGTCGTCACCCCCGTGGGGGAGATGGACGCGGTGACCTCTCCCGCACTGGCCGCCGCACTCGACGGCGTCCTGGCCGCCGATCCGCCCCGGGGCGTGGTGGTCGACCTCGCCAAGGTCGGCTTCTGCGACTCCCGCTGCATCGGGGTGCTCGTCACCGCCTACCGGCAGGCCCGCGACCTGGGCGTGGGCCTGGTGGTCGCCGAACCCCAGCAGCAGGTCAACCGCCTGTTCGTGATCGCGGGGATCGACCAGGTCATCCCGATCACGGAGAGCACCGGCGCCGCGGTGGACTCCCTCAGGGTCTGAGCGGGGTCCGCGTCCCCGCCTCCTCCACGGAGGAGGCCTCACGGGCCGGGTCCACGAAGTGCAGCCGTACCAGCGACCCCTCGCCGCTCCCGCTGATCTCCAGGAAGTCGCAGGTCTGCCGGGTGATCCACAGCCCGTACCCGCGCGGGCGCACGCCGTCGGCCGGACGGTATCCGGCCAGTGGGTCGTAGAGCCCCCCGCGCTCGTCGAACACGTCGCACACCCAGCGTCCGGGGGCGCGCCAGACCTGCACGGTGCCCTTGCCGGCGCCGTGTTCCAGCACGTTGGCGGCAAGTTCGTTCACCGCCACCACCAGACTGTCGATCCGGTCGGACGGGAACCCCACGTCCGCGCCGAGCGCCACCAGCTCACCGCGCAGCCTCGGCAGGGACAGCCCGATCTCCAACCGGTGGACGGGGCCGGTGACCGGAAGCGGTTCCGGGGCGACCGGCCTGGCGCCGAACGCCGCCGTACCCAGGTAGGCGGGGTTGTTCCGGGCCCCCCGCGGCCCCGTGAGCACCGGGTGGGTGGCGAGCACCGCGGACCGCGTCCGGGGGGTCAGGCTCCGGGCGTCGTGGGCGCACAGCAGCCGTATCCGCTGCGGAGCGAGCGCCGTGCACAGCACCGACTCCAGTCGGTGCCACTCGCGTAGCTCCGTTCCTGAGGCCGCGGGCAGCGGGGGCTCGGCCACGACGACCACCGGCACGGGCTCGTGGGTGAGCGCCAGGCGGTGCAGGGCCGCCAGGGTGCGCCCGGGAGCGTCGTAGAGCCCGTCCCGGTCGATGACGCGCACCCGTTCGCGCTCGTTCGGTGACAGCGCGCTGGTGAGTGCCGCGGCTCGCTCTCCGGTGACCGCGAGCACCGCGTGGGCGTTCTCGCGTACGGCCGACCGCAACCGCTCCTGGGCCACCTCGTGGAACTGCTGCTCGCGGTGGAAGAGCAGGCCCTGGTGTTCGAAGGTCATCGGTTCGTGGTGTCCGCGCTCGGGACCGGTCGTCCGGCGCCCGAGCGCCGTGGTCTGTGTACCCGGTCCCGTCCCCCGGGAAGGACTCCGGGGGATCGGACCGGGCGCGGGGCGGGGGCGGGCACGGGTCAGCGGGAGGTTCCGGACAGCAGCAGGCCGTCCACCTCGTCCTCGTCCGCGTCCTCGCGCTCGGACTGCTGCGGGTGGGACCGCTTGTAGGCGAGCTCCGTCTCGACGGCGATCCTCTGCCACGTGAACCGGGAGCGGGCCCGATCCACCGCGGCGATGCCGTAGGCGGTGCTCATGGTGGGCGTGTTGAGGACCGCGCGCACCGAGCGCGCCACCTCGTCGGGATGGCCGAAGCGCATCAGCACGCCGCTGGTGCGGTGCAGGACGGCCCCGGGAATCGCGCCCGTGGCGGTGGCCACCACGGGCAGGCCGCAGGCCATGGCCTCCAGCACGGCCCCTCCGTAGGGGTCGTAGGAGGCGGCGGACACGTACACGTCCGCCGACCGCAGCAGGCGGGGAAGCTCCTTGCGCTCGATCGGGCCGGTCAGGTGGACGCGGTCGTTCACCCCGGCCTCCTTGGTGAGGAGTTCGATCCGGCGGGCGTCCTCGTCGAGGGCCACGTCCAGGCCCTCGGCGGTGGAGACGAGCAGCAGTTCGGCCTCGGGAAGGCGGAGCATGGCCTCCACGAGGCGGTCGGCGCCGCCGGACTCGGTCAGGGAGGTGACCGAGACCAGGCGTGCGCGCTCCTCGCGCCGGGAGTTCCAGTGATCGGTGGAGGCGCTGCCCTCCACGCTGAAGTGCTCGGGGTCCACGCCGAAGGGCACCACGCTCACGCTGTGGCGGGGCACGCCCAGGCGTGCCAGCTCGCCCTGCTGGTCGGTGGAGTTGACCAGGACATGGTCGGCGCGGGAGGCCAGGACCGTCTCCATGCGGGCGCGCTCGGGCTGGTGGGCGAGGCCGCCGCGCTGCTCGCTGGCGTTGAGGGAGTGGAAGGTCTGGATGAGGGGGGTGTCGCTCTGGTCGCTCTCGCTGCGCGCCTGGGCGTGCAGGGCGGCCAGACCGCTGGTCCAGCCGATGGCGTGCAGGACGTCGGGCGTGTCCTCGTCCAGGGCGGAGGCGAGCGCGGTGCCGAAGGCGCCGGTGTGCTCGGCGTGCCTGTCGGCGGGCATCGGCTGGGCCGGGCCGGCGTCCAGGTAGATGACGGAGACGCCGCGCGCCATGCGGGTACGGCCGTCGGGCTGGTCGGGGGCGCTGCGGCGGGCGTAGACCGTCACACGGTGCCCGCGCTTGGCGAGCTGCCGGGACAGCGCGCACACGTGCAGGCTCGCGGGGCAGGCTGGCTCCCCCCTGTGGGCGGGGAGGGGGTTGGCGTGTTCGGCGATCATGGAGATCTTCACTGGGCTGCGCTCCTTGGACACGGATTTCGTCTGGTGTCCGTCGTAGGCGGGCCCGAGGTGACTCCGGAGCGGGGAATCGGAATCTCCCCCGGGCGGGACTGGGGTCGGTGCGCCGGCTCCTCGGAGTCCTGGGAGCGGTGCGCGACACGTGACGCTTGAGAGGGGAGGTGTGGTCAGGGGGAGGAGGCACGGGGTGCCGTGGGTCGACCCGCTGGTGGAGGCCGCTCGGCAGCACTGCGAGCCGTGGGCGCGTAGCGGATACGGCGGCGGTGGAGCGAGGGGGAGGGAGAGAAGGGCAGACGCACGGGGATCACACCAAACGACCGGTCGAGGAAGACATCAGCCACCGTGGACAGCCGGAGAACGGCGCACGGGGCGGGTCGTGTGTGTCTGCGTCTTAGACACCCAACGGACACCATTCTGCCAGACGGTCCCGTCCTCGACAACGCGTGGACGATCCCGAACCACGGCCAAAGAGGGGGTTCGGTGCAGACCGTAACCTCGTTCCGCTCCCTGTGGGCTGCGACTTCGCCCTGTCGGCGCACGGCCCCTGTCGGGTCCGCCGCGCCGCCGCTACTGTCGGACCGGAACACCAGGCGGCACAACGTGCACCGCGGATCCGTCCGCCACGACACTTCTGGCGGTGGGACTCCCGGAGGGAACTGCGTATCCGGGTGTTTTCCGCCATGATGTACGCGGATTTTGACCCAGTCCGGCGGTGGCTCGGTACGGTGACAGGATCCAGACGTTGAACGGGACTCGACCAAGGTCTGGCGCTGGACGCCGGGCAACCGGCCACGGCCGATGAAACGGGAGGAAGGGCGTATGGGTGTCGCTGGTGGGGAAGTCATTGTCACGGCCCTCACGCACCGGGGCGCTATCCGTCCCGCCAACGAGGACGCCGTCGTCATGGGTGCCCTGACCGTCGCCAGTGCGAACATGACCTCGCCGGTGCGCTGCGTGCTCCCGGTGGGTGAGCCCGTCATCCTGGCGGTCGCCGACGGGATCGGCGGCCAGGCCGCGGGAGAGATCGCCTCGGAGCACGCCGTGCACCGCATGGCCGAGATGGGGCCGCGCCTGGGCGGCGTCGAGGAGATCGCCCAGCTACTGAGCAACATCGACGAGGAGATCAAGGACCATGCCACGCAGCACACCGAGTTCTCCGGGATGGGGACCACGGTCGCGGGCGTCCTGCTCAACAACGACGGCAACTTCTGGTTCAACGTCGGCGACTCCCGTACCTACCGTCTGGAGGGGCGCCGCCTGAGGCAGCTCTCCGAGGACGACTCACCGGCCCTGCCACCGTCCGAGGACGGTCGACCGGTCACCACGAACTTCATCACCCAGTCCCTGGGCGGCAGCTCGGGCGGGACGATGGTTCCGCACGTGGGCCGGGACGACGCGGCCGACCCCAGCGCCTGGCTCATGTGCAGCGACGGCCTGTCCGATCTGGTCCTGACCGAGGAGATGGAGCGGATGATCGCCGAGGCGGGCAGTGACGAGGCCGCCGTGCACGCCCTGTGGCAGGCCGCCATGGGGGCGGGCGGCAAGGACAACATCAGCATTCTGCTGGCCCGCCGCGTCTGACCCTCCCCACCCTCGACGAACGCGCCCTCCCTCCACCTCCACCCCACGCCTCCCACCACTTCCACACCCCCCGCCCCCTGCACGGCTTCCACCGCTCTCACACCTTCCCCCACGCTTGCCCCGGTTCTCCCGGTCCGTTCCCGTGCCTCCCGCTCTCCGCCGCCGGGACGCCGGACACACAGGAGGGGCCCGTGCACCGTCTCCGAACCCGGGAACGGTGTACGGGCCCCTCGGCCGTCACCGGCCGCCGACGGGCCTCGCCTACTTCTGGTCGGCGCCCCCGCCCGCACCGGGGCGCTTGCGCATGCGCACGGCCACGAGCACGACCGCGGCGATACCGCCGACGGCGACGACGGCCAGCAGCGCCAGGGCGACGGGCGACACCCCCTCCGAGGCCGGGGCCTCGTCGGCGGGCGCCTCCTCGGCCGGCTCGCCGGCGGCCTCCTCCTCGGTCCCGGCCTCCTCGGCCTCATCGGGCGCGGTCTCCTCGGGCACGGACTCCGGGGCCGCCGCCGCGACGGCCTCCTCGGTCACCGAGAACGTCAGGGTGTCCTGGATCGGGTGCCCGTCGGAGGAGACCACACGGAAGCCGATCGTGTACTCACCGGCCTGGTCCAGCGTGCTCAGCCCCACGGACACGTCCGTGCCGTCGAAGGCGGGCTCGCCCTCCTCGTAGGTGGTCTCCTCGTCCGGCCCCGTGACGACGACGGCACTGCCGCTGCCGCCCTCCATCGGAGCGTTGCTGAAGGTCAGCACGACCTCCTCGGGGACGCTGTCCAGGGTCTGGCCGTCCTCGGGGCTGGAGCCGGTCAGGGCGTCGTGGGCCAGGGCGGGGGAGGGGGCCAGTACCAGGGCGGCGGCGAGCGGTGCCAGCAGGGCGGCGGCCACACGCGGCAGCACACGGGAGGGGCCCGCGTCGTCGTGGGCGGGGATGCTGTGATCGGTGGTCATGTCTTCTCTCAGAGTTCGGTGCGGTCCGGCCGGTTTACGCGGAGGCGTCCGGGAGGGCCGCGGGGGCCGTGTGCCGAGAGCATGACGGAGGAGGGCACCGCCGGGACGGCGGCGCACGGGACCCGTACGGGTGTGGTGAACGCGAGGTCGGGGACGCGCAGCGACGGCAGCGCGCGGCGGAGCAGGGCGGTCAGGAACCACAGGGCCGCCTCGCCGTGGGCGAGCAGCGCGGAGGCCAGCAGGGCGGCCCACAGGTGCGCGAACAGCATGCCCGGTGCGAGGCCGAGGGCGTGGGCGGACAGGCCGTGTCCGGCGTGGCCCGCACCGGTGCCGGTCATCCCGGGGAGGGGTGCGGCCGATCCCTGGAGGATCAGGTGCAGGAGGACCTGGACGGAGGCCATGACGACGAGGATGTCGCCGAAGCCGCGCATCGTGCGGGTGAAGTGCCACAGCAGGGGGAACAGGACCGCGGTCGCGGCCGCGAACCCGCCGAGGGAGGCCGGGGACGCGGCCCACACGTTGTGGCCGCTCCAGGCAAGCCCCGTGCACGCAGCGGCGAGGAGTGCCGTGCGTAGGAGGCGGAGCGTGCCGTGAGCGGGTCGCACGAGAAAGAACCTAGGCCGTGCCCCACGGGGCCGCAAGGGAGCAGCGGGCCGGTGGCCGCGTGCGGCGAGCACCGGCCCGGCGGACCGGTCCGGCATCCGTCCGTGTCACGGCGTCTCCCCCGGGGCGGGGCCGGACGGAGTGCGGGAGGCGGGGAAGGGGGCCGCCGGACGCGGCCCCGCGCCACCGGCGGTCCCTGGGGCGCTCCTGATCAGCTCTGGCCGGCCGGAACCAGCTCGCGCCGCATGTAGCGGCGCTGCTCCGGGGTGGTGCCCCCCCAGACTCCGTGAGCCTCTCCGGCCCGCAGGGCCCACCGCAGGCACTCCTGGCGAACGGTGCAGCCGCGGCAGACGGCGATGGCCTGCTCGGTGTCGGCGCGCCCGATCCCGGTGCTGCTCACCGGGAAGAAGATCTCCGGGTCGTACGAGCGGCAGTTTCCCTGCTCGACCCAGTCCTCGCTCTCGTGGTACAGGCGGTTCACGGGCGCCTCCGATCCGTGGCTGTGATCCGTGGTCGGTGACCCGCACCGTGCTCTCACGGCGGGGTCGGGAACTCCTCCGCCCCGCCGCCCACGGACGGTCGGCCCGGGGAGTCGCGGCGCAGCGATGCGACCAAGTGTAGTACGACCTTGTGTAGTACTACGTGAAGTCTGCTGGAAAATCCGTGATTTCTCAAGACCGTTCCGGGTAGCGGATCCACTGTGTCCCGCCGTGGCCGCCGTGGCCGCCGTGGCCGCCGCGCCGTCGCGGCCGCGCGCCGACGCACGCGCACCGGCGGCGTTCCCCGGCGTGTCGACCCGCCGGACCCTCCCGCCCGCCGGCGTTGCGGAGGGCCTCCCAGGGGGGCGGAGCGTGCCGTGTGGCGTACGACGCGGCCCCCGGGGTGTTATGTCGCGAGGTTTCCACCGAATCAATGTGACTTAACGCACGCTTAATATTGCCTGTTGAGGGCCTATGTTTGGCCCTGAGGGTTGTTGACCTCATATGACGGCCGCGGTGCGATCCGCGCCGGCGCCCCGCGTGATCCGCTCACGACCACGACGCGAAATCCCCTGCTGGGCAGGGCCTGAACGCGTTGGCGGACCGTTCCGGGGCTTCGGGTGAAGGCCCTGGTCAGGGTATGTAAGCGCCGTTAAATGAACGAGTCCTACCCGATGAAAGTGTGTTGAAACATCTACGTGGAACCTCCCTGAAATCTCGTTGGTATTCGTTCGCTAAGTTCGATCGACGTGCCACATCAACGAACGAACCTCCAAGCACGCGACCGCACTGACGCCGGGGCCACGGGCTCCGAGACACCAGGAGCCGCGGGCCGTGGAGGCGTGCGCCTGTCGCACCCGTCCCCGGAGGACGGACCGCACATGTGGCGGCTGGCGGGGGAGACGGGCATGGATGTCAACTCCCCGTACGCCTACACGCTCTGGTGCCGGGACTTCGCCGCGACCAGCGTCGTCGCCCGCGATGACGAGGGCCGTGTCGCGGCCTACGTCACCGGCTTCGTGCGGCCCGACAGTCCCGACACGTACTTCCTCTGGCAGGTGGCCGTGGACTCCGCGTTCCGCGGACAGCGGCTGGCCCGCCGGATGCTCGACTTCATCGGCGACCGGATCACCGAGCGTGGCCTGCGCTACCTCGAAGCGACCGTCACCGCCGACAACACCGCCTCCCGAGCCCTGTTCGCCTCGTTTGCTCGGGACAGGGGGACCGAAGCCGTGTGGAGTCCGCTCTTCGGCGGGGAACACTTCCCTGCGGACGACGACACTCCGCACGATCCCGAGGACCTCGTACGCATCGGCCCCCTCAATCCCGAGCCGGAAGTGTGACCGACCATCCGCACCGGATCCACCCACCCACCCCATCGTCCAAGCCATGAGCCCACGAACCTGGGGAAAGGAACCAAGGAACACACCATGGATACCTTCCAGCGCCTGGAGTCCGAAGTCCGCGGATACTGCCGGAACTGGCCGGTCGTGTTCGACAGGGCCGTCGGAAGCCATGTCTACGACGAGACCGGCAAGCCCTACCTGGACTTCTTCGCAGGAGCGGGTTCGCTCAACTACGGGCACAACAACCCGGAGCTGAAGACCCCGCTCATCGAGTACCTGACCGACGACAAGATCGTCCACAGCCTCGACGCCTACAGCGTGGCCAAACGCGAGTTCCTGAAAACCTTCGAGGAGATCATCCTCAAACCCCGGAACCTGGACTACAAGGTCCAGTTCCCCGGCCCCGCGGGCAACAACGCGGTCGAGGCCGCGCTGAAGCTGGCCCGCAAGTACACCGGCCGCGAGACCATCGTCAACTTCACCAACGGCTTCCACGGCATGACCCTGGGCGCCCTGGCCGTCACCGGCAACTCGATGAAGCGCGGTGGCGCGGGCGTGCCGTTGGGCCACGTCGCCACGATGCCGTTCGACAACTACATGGACGGCAAGACGCCGGACTTCCTGTGGCTGCGCAGCCTGCTGGACGACAGCGGCAGCGGCCTGGACAAGCCCGCCGCCGTCATCGTCGAGACGATCCAGGGTGAGGGCGGCATCAACGCCGCCAGCGCCCAGTGGCTGCGCGACCTCTCGGAGCTGTGCCGCGAGTACGAGATCCTGCTGATCGTCGACGACATCCAGATGGGCTGCGGTCGTACCGGGGACTTCTTCAGCTTCGAGGAAGCCGGGATCACCCCGGACATCGTCACCCTGTCCAAGTCCATCAGCGGTTACGGCCTGCCCATGGCCCTCACCCTGTTCAAGCGCGAGCTGGACGTGTGGGAGCCGGGCGAGCACAACGGCACCTTCCGCGGGTTCAACCCGGCCATGGTCACCGGCTCCGAGGCGCTGCGCCGCTACTGGAGCGACTCCTCGTTCGCCGACTCGGTCAAGGCCAAGGGCGACATGATCGCCGCGCGCCTGGCCGAGATGGCCGCCGAGCACGCCGATTTCGGCGCGCACGTGCGCGGCCGCGGCATGGCCCGGGGCCTGGCCTTCGAGCAGGACGGCATCGCCAAGAAGGTCGCCGCCGAGTCCTTCGACCGCGGCCTGCTCCTGGAGACCTCCGGTCCCGAGGACGAGGTCGCCAAACTCCTGCCGCCGCTGACGGCGAGCGAGGAGGAGCTCACGGCGGGCCTTGACATCATGGCTGACGCGGTCCGTGCCGCGGTCAAGGTGGCACAGCCCGCCTAGGAACTTCCTCTGCGGAGTTCCACACCACGCGGTGCGGGGCCGGACGGCGACCCTCGGGACGTCGTCCGGCCCCGCGCCGCGTCGCACCACCACCGAAAGGCGCCGCAGAGCGCGTAAGGAGACACCAGTGATCGTTCGCAGCCTGGACGATGTCAACGACACCGACGCTGACATCAAGACGGAGACCTGGCGCAGCCGCCGGGTCGTTCTCGCGAAGGAGAAGGTCGGCTTCTCCTTCCACGAGACCGTCCTGTACGCGGGTACGGAGACCAGCATGTGGTACGCCAACCACATCGAACTCGTGCACTGCATCGAGGGCGAGGCCGAGGTGACCAACGATGAGACGGGGGAGAAGCACATCATCACCCCGGGCACCCTCTACCTCCTCAACGGTCACGAGAAGCACACCGTCCGTCCCAAGACGGACTTCCGCGTGCTGTGCGTGTTCAACCCGCCCGTCACCGGGCGTGAGGTCCACGACGAGAACGGCGTCTACCCGCTCATCGTCGAGGACGACGACACAGCCGGAGCCTAGGACCAGGCCTCAGGCCCGGGTCCGCACCGGGAGCCGCCGGGGGGTTGGTTCCCGTCCTCGGAGCGTCCGGGCGGCAGGGGATCACGCCGCGGGCGTCCCTGTCCGGGCCTTCCGACGGGCGGGCGAGGCGAGAAGGACGAACACACCGTGGGCGGGGTCGCGAGACCCCGCCCACGGTGTGTTCACGGGGGAGGCGTCTCAGGGTGACGGGGGGCCGGACTCAGGGTCACAAAGCACAGGTGACCCGCCCTGAGCAGGGCGAAGAGCCGATCACCCGGGGGCTGCACATGAATAACCAGTGCATAACGGACTAATCGGGTCTCGTTACTGCGGAGCATGCTTGGGGGAGGCTGAGCATGCTCGGGCGAGAACCCCGTACCAGGCCGCCGTGCCCTGCACCGGACGGCGGCCGCAGCCGCGATACGGCGGGCCGCGACCCGCCCACACCGGGCGTTCCACCATCCGCACACGCGGCGCAGTCGTCCCCGCCGGGCGAGCGCGCCGCTCCCCCAAGTCTTTCGAGGAGCAGTCGTGAAGAAGCAGGTACCAGCTGTCAGCCGAGGAACCTGGGGCCGCCGAGACGCACTCCGCCTGGGCGGAGTGGGGCTGGCCACCGTCGGCCTCGCCGCCTGCAGCCGGGTCGACGGCGGAGGGGGAGAGGAGAGCGAGGGCACCTCGACCCTGGAGCGCCTGCGCGAGCAGGGCTTCGTGGCGGTCGGCCTCGCCAACGAGATCCCCTTCGGTTTCGTCGACGACTCCGGCAACCCCGCCGGGCAGTCCCCCGCCGTGGCCAAGGCCGTCTTCGAGGAGCTGGGCATCCCCGAGATCCAGGCCTCCTCCGTGAACTGGGACGGACTGATCCCGGGCCTGAAGGCGAACCGCTTCGACGTCATCGCCGCCGGTATGTTCATCACCCCCGAGCGCTGCGCGCAGGTCGCCTTCAGCGAACCCACCGCCACCTCCCCCGAGGCCTTCATGGTGGCGGAGGGCAACCCGGAGGGCATCCAGCACTTCACGGACTTCGTCGACAACCCCGACCTCAAGCTCGCGGTCCTCAACGGCTCGGTCGAGCAGACCTACGCCAACTACTTCGAGGTGCCCGAGGACCAGCAGGAGCTCATTCCCAACCAGACCGCCGGCTACGAGCTGCTGGAGGCGGGGCGCGTCGCCGCGATGTCCATGCTGAGCGTGTCCCACGAGTACCTCCTCAAGGACCGGGGCGGCCCCTTCGAGGTCACCGAGCCCTTCTTCCCCGAGATCGACGGCCAGGAGGAGAAGGGCTGGGGCGGCCTGTGCGTCCGGCAGGAGGACACCACGCTGCTGGAGGAGATCAACCGCGTGATCGCCGAGTTCAAGGAGAGCGGACGCCTCCTGGAGCTGGGCGAGGAGTGGGGCTTCACCGAGGCCGACCTGCCCGACGACATGACCACCGCCGAACTCTGCGAGGGATGAACCCGCAGTGGACTTCCTGATCCAGCGACTACCGCTCTACCTCGACGGCGCATGGGTCACCATCCAACTCACCATCGGCGGCTGTGCCCTGGCCTTCGTCCTGGCCATGTTCTTCGGGATCATGGGGACGATCAGGCACTGGTTGCCCCGGGCCATCTCCACGGTCTACGTGGAGGTGTTCCGGGGCATCGCCGCCCTGGTGCTGATGTTCTGGATGGCGTTCGCCCTGCCGCAGCTGAGCGGATTCCGACTGGACGACATGTTCGCCGCGATCCTCGCCCTCGGCCTCAACGTGGGGGCCTACGGAGCCGAGGTCGTGCGGTCGTCCATCAACGCCGTGCCCAAGGCACAAGTCGAGGCCACGGTCGCGCTGAACCTCTCCTGGTTCCAGCGGATGCGCCTCGTCGTGCTGCCCCAGGCGTGGGCCCAGATGCTGCCCACGTTCGGCAACCTCGTCATCGAGCTGATGAAGGCCACCGCGGTGGTCTACCTCATCGGTGTGGCCGACCTGACGGCCATCGCGCAGAACATGCGCGAGTCCACGGGTGAGACGGTGATCGCCTTCATCGGCGCCTTCGTCCTCTACTACCTGATCGCGCAGGTCCTCATCTTCGGCATGCGACTGCTCGAACGCCGTGCCAATCGGAAACTGGGCCGCACCCCGCCGCGCGGCGGGGGCATGAGGCTTCCCTTCAAGCCCGCGTCGGCCGGTACGACCCAAGCGGGGGGCATCTGATGTGGGACTTCCAGTGGACCCTCCAGATCCTGCCCGACCTGCTGGGCGCCCTGGGGACGACCGTCCAGATCACCCTCCTCGGCTACCTGATCGCGCTGGTCCTGGGACTGCTGATCGCCATCGCCCGCAGGGCGCCGTTCTTCGGCACCGTCCTGCACGTGGCCACGGAGTTCATCCGTACGACACCGCTGGTCATCCAGGTGGTGTTCGTCTTCCTCCTGACTCCGGCCCACATCAGCCCGATGACCGTGGGCATCCTCGTCATCGGCGTGCACTACGCGGCCTACACCGCCGAGGTCTACCGTTCGGGAATCGAGGGCGTGGCCAAGGGGCAGTGGGAGGCGGCCCGGGCACTGAGCCTGCCCGCCCGCCGCACCTGGGGCGCCATCGTGCTGCCGCAGGCCATCCGCAAGGTCATCCCCGCCCTGGGCAACTACCTCATCGCGACGTTCAAGGACACGCCGCTGCTCATCGCGATCGGTGTGAGCGAGCTGCTCACCGAGGCCCAGCGGATCGGCAGCGCGAGCTTCCGCGTCGTCGAGGTCTACACCGTGGTGGGATTCCTGTTCCTCCTCGTGAGCATCCCGTCCGCCATCCTTCTCCGACGACTGGAGCGACGCTATGCCGCCGTCTGATACCACCGTGAACGAAGAACCCCAGGGTGTCGGAGACGGATCCCAGGACCAGTCCCTGATCGTCTTCGACGACGTGGTGAAGCGCTTCGGCGACCTCACCGTGCTCGACGACCTGAACTTCTCCGTCGCCCCCGGCGAGCGGGTCACCCTCATCGGCCCGAGCGGTTCGGGCAAGACCACCATCCTGCGCCTGCTGATGACCCTGGAGAAGATCACCGAGGGCGTCATCTGGGTGGGTGGCGAGCCGTTCAGCCACATGCGCCGGGGCCAGGGGCTGGTCCACGCGAGCGAGGGTTACCTGCGCGCGCGCCGCAAGCGCATCGGCATGGTCTTCCAGCAGTTCAACCTGTTCCCGAACATGACCGTGCGGCAGAACATCATCGAGGCGCCCGTGCACGTGCTGGGCACCCCGAAGGACGAGGCCAACACCCGGGCGGAGGAGCTGCTGGACCTGGTCGGGCTCGGCGAGAAGATCGACGCCCACCCGACCCAGCTCTCCGGCGGGCAGCAGCAGCGCGTGGCGATCGCCCGCGCGCTGGCCATGCAGCCGGAGATCCTGCTGCTGGACGAGGTCACCTCCGCCCTGGACCCGGAACTGGTGGCCGGGGTCCTGGACGTGCTGCGCGAGGTCGCCGAGACCACGGACATCACGATGCTGTGCGTGACCCACGAGATGAGCTTCGCGCGGGACGTGTCGCACCGGGTGCTCATGTTCGACCAGGGCCGGATCGCCGAGGAGGGCCCGCCGGAGCAGATCTTCGGCGACCCCCGGGAGGACCGCACCAAGTCCTTCCTGCGCTCGGTCCTGGACAACGACTTCTGAGGCCCGGCGCACACGCCGACCACCACGGGGCCGCTCCCGGATCCGGGAGCGGCCCCGAGCCGTGTCCGGACCGGGCGAGTCATGTCCGGACCGGGCATGCCGAGACGAGTGACGACATACCGTAGTCATTAAGTAGCTTTTAGTTTCCCCTTGGGCAGAATGAGAGTTCTGAGACAGGGGGGACTCTTGTGACCATGGTGCGAGGATGGGGACTCGTCTGGTGGGCGCTGCTCGCCGTCCTGCTCATCGCGGTACCGATGCTCTCGCACCCCGTGCTGCGCGCCGACGTCCTGGGCGACTCCGCGGTCCTCCTCCTGGTCTCCTGGTCCCCGATGCTGATCGGCGGGATCCTGGCCTGGGCCGGGGTCAGGGCCTTCGGCGCCCGCGAGCAGCTGGACCGCAGGGTCGTCCGGGCGATGGAGGGCCACCCCCTCAACCGCGAGATGGCCTGGCTGGCACTGCTCCTCGTCTGCTTCGTGCTGTCCATGGCGGCGCTGTCCCTGATCTTTCGCGCCTACGGGGCGCAGATCGGCGCGGACCTGGCCATGTCCGCCTCCCTGGTGTCCAGACTCCTGTTCCTGTTCACCCTGCCGCTGCTGCTCATGGACCGCTCAGGGGTCACCGTGGACGGCAAGGGAACCGACATGCCCGCGATCGCGCTGAGGGTGTCCGAACCCTGGCGCTGGATCGGGCTGATCCCCGTGGGGATCGCCCTGGGCCTCCTCGGCTACCTGCTCATCCCCTACATCGGGCTGCCGGGACCGTCCTTCTCCCTGCTGGGCTTCGTACTCGCCTTCACCGTGATCGCCGTGTGCGAGGAGATCTTCTTCCGCGGGATGATGCAGAGCCGACTGGAGATCCAGATGGGCCGCTGGGGCGGAATCGTGGCGACCTCGGTGGTCTTCGCGGTCACCTACGCGGTCATCCAGCCCTACGACGCGGTCTCCCAGCTGCCGGGGAACGACCTGGTGTACAACACCGGACTCGCCCTGCTGACCTACGCCACGGCCAGCCTGCTCTACGGCTATCTGTGGACGTGCTTCCGCAACACCTGGCTCCAGGTGTTCATGCGTGTCGGCATGTTCCTGATGATCATGCCGCCCGACCTTCAGATCGGTATCGGCTGAGGGCCCGGCCGGTGTCAGGCCTCCCCGGAACCCGCCTGTTCCGCCTGCCGGGTACACGCGGGGAGAGGCCCGACGCGGGTGCCCCACCGGAAGAACGAAGAAAAGGCCCACAGCGGTCGCGTCGTGGTCGTCCTCCCCTCACGGGGGTGTCACCGGGAGGTCATGGAAAAGGGGGAGTCTGCTCACTGTGAGCACGGAATCAGCGCCGACGCCAGAGGGTGCCGCCAGCAAGTCCCCCGTCCTTCCCCCCGACAGGTTCATGGACCGCGAGGAGGGATGGCTCCGCTTCAACGAGCGGGTCCTCGAACTCGCCGAGGACGAGGACGTCCCCCTCCTGGAGCGGGCGCGGTTCCTGGCGATCTTCTCCAGCAACCTGGACGAGTTCTTCATGGTCCGCGTCGCGGGGCTCAAGCGGCGCCTGGCCACCGGCCTGTCCGTCGCCTCCTCCAGCGGGCACCGCCCCCGCGCGCTGCTCGAACGCATCTCCCGGTTCACCCACGAGCTCATGCTCCGCCAGGCCGCCTGCTTCCAGGACAGCGTCGCGCCCGCCCTGCGCGGGGTCGGGATCCGCGTCGTGCGCTGGAGCGACCTGGAGACCGACGAGCGCGAGGACCTGCGGGGCTACTTCCGGCGTTCGGTCTATCCGCTGGTGACCCCCTTCGCGGTCGACTCCGCGCACCCCTTCCCCTACGTCTCCGGCCGCTCGCTCAACCTCGCGGTCGCCGTTCACGATCCGCGCGACGGCCGCAGCATGTTCGCCCGCGTCAAGATACCCAGCTCCCTGCCCCGCTTCATCGAGTCCGGCGGCGGGGGCAGCGGCCGGTTCGTCCCCGTGGAGGACATCGTCGCCGCCCACCTGCCCCAGCTCTTCGAGGGCATGCGGATCCTGGAGCACCACGCGTTCCGCGTCACCCGCAACGCCGACCTGGAGGTCGACGAGGACGAGACCGACGACCTCGTCACCTCCCTGGAGGACGAACTGCTGCGCCGCCGTTTCGGCCCGCTCGTGCGCCTGGAGGTCGAACAGGACATCAGCGACGGTGCGCTCACCATCCTCACCCGGGCGCTCGGCGCCGAGGAGGGCGAGATCTACCCGGTCCCCGGACCGCTCAACCTCGCCGGGCTGTCCCAGATCGCCGACGCCGACCGGCCCGAACTGCGCTACCCGCCCATGGTCCCCGCCGAGCCGCACGACCTGGCCCCCGGAGACCTGTTCGCCGCCGTCCGCGAGCGCGAGGTCCTCGTCCACCACCCCTACGAGTCCTTCGCCACCACGACCGAGCGCTTCCTGGCCCTGGCCGCCACCGATCCCCGGGTGATGGCGATCAAGCAGACCCTGTACCGCACCAGCGGGGACTCGCCTATCGTGGAGTCCCTCATCGAGGCCGCACGCGAGGGAAAAGAGGTCGTGGTCCTGGTCGAGATCAAGGCCCGCTTCGACGAGCAGAACAACATCCAGTGGGCGCGCAAACTGGAGGAGGCGGGCTGCCACGTCGTCTACGGCGTCGTCGGTCTCAAGACCCACTGCAAGCTCTCCATGGTCATCCGCCAGGACGACGACGGGCTGCTGCGTCGCTACTGCCACGTGGGCACCGGCAACTACAACCCGAGTACCGCCCGCATGTACGAGGACCTCGGCCTGTTCAGCGCCGACCCCGAGGTGGGGGAGGACGTCAACGACCTGTTCAACAGCCTCACCGGGTTCTCCCGAAGGAAGCACTACCGGCGCCTGCTCGTCGCCCCCGCCGCTCTGCGCGAGGGGCTGATCGAACAGATCGCCGCCGAGATCGACAACCGCCGCAAGGGCGAGCCCGCACGCATCCGCATCAAGGTCAACTCCCTGGTCGACCAGGAGATCATCGACGCCCTCTACCGGGCCTCGCAGGCCGGGGTGAACGTCGACCTGTGGGTACGCGGCAGCTGTGTCCTGCGCGCCGGGGTCCCCGGGCTCTCCGAGAACATCCGGGTCCGCAGCATCCTCGGCCGCTTCCTTGAGCACTCACGCATCTTCGTCTTCTCGGGCGGCTGGCGGCCCCGAGTGTGGATCGGCAGCGCGGACCTGATGCCCCGTAACCTGGACCGCCGGGTCGAGGCGCTGGTGCGCGTGGCCGACCCCGAACAGTGCGGCCGCCTGGTGCGCCTCATGGACCTGGCGATGGCCGACACCACCTCGTCCTGGCGACTGGAGCCCGGCGGAACCTGGACCCGCGCCACCCACGGTTCCGACGGCCGGCCACTCGTCGACCTGCAGGACAGCCTGCGCGGAGATCGACACCTGCGGGTGATGGAAGGCGGATGAACACCATGGGAGAAGAGGGAGACGTCGAGGGCTCCGTCAACGGCGTGGGCGGCGACGTCCTGCGCCGGACGGCGGTCGGGGGCTACCTCGAACCCATCCGCGCGGCCGGCGCCCTGCTGTGGCGCGAGGGCGCGGGCGGCACCGAGATCGTCCTCATCCGCAGGCCCGACCGCGGAGACTGGACCCTGCCCAAGGGCAAGATCAAGAGCAGTGAGCACACCATCGTCGGCGCGGTCCGCGAGGTCCGGGAGGAGACCGGCCTGACCCCCGTGCTGGGCCGCAGGCTCCCACCGCAGCGCTACCTCAAGGACGGATGGCCCAAGCAGGTCGAGTGGTGGGCGGCCACGCCCGCCGACCCCGGCTCGGGGATCGACTACCCGCCCAACGAGGAGGTCGAGCTGGTCGAGTGGGTGCGCGCGGAGGAGGCCCGCGAACGGCTCACCTACGACCACGACGTGCAGGTGCTCGACGACTTCCTGGCCGGGCCCGCCACCACCTTCCCCGTCATCCTGCTGCGGCACCTCTCGGCGGGGAAGAAGGACACCTGGCGCGGAGACGACCTGCTGCGCCCGCTGGACGAGGCCGGCCGCGCCGACGCCCTGGTCCTGTCCCGGTTGCTGGGCGCCTACGGCAGGCTCCGGGTGGTGACGTCGGCGGCGGCGCGGTGCGCCGAGTCGGTGCTGCCGTACACGGTGGAGTTCGACGCACCGACGCGCACCGAGCGGGCGTTCACGGTCCACCAGGCCTCCACCGACCCCTCCCCGGAGGGCGGGGAGTCCGCCCACGGCGTGGAGGACGCCAGGAAGGCGTTCGCGCACATCCTGGCCGAGGGGCGGGGGACGGTGATGTGTACGCACGGCGAACTGGTGCCGCACCTGATGGCCGAGGCGCTCACCCAGCTGGACGCGCCGTTCACCCAGCAGCTGAAGCTGCGGAAGGGCTCCTTCTGGGTGGTGCACGTGGACTCCTCGGGCGGCGGGCTGGCGGCGGTGGAGCGGCACGCGGTCCGTACCTGAGGGGAGGATCGGGGCGCCTGACGCGGGCACCGCACCGGGTGACATGATGCGGTCATGGCCAGACACAAGGTTGCGCGGAGCGTCGTGGTGGACGCTCCCGCCACACGGATCTTCGACATCATCGCGGCACCGGCGCGGCACTCCGAGCTCGACGGTTCGGGGACCGTGCGTGCCAACCTCTTCGGCCCGGAACGGCTGGAGCGGGGCAGCGAGTTCGGTATGGACATGAAGATGTTCGGCGTCGGCTACCGGATCACCAACCGCGTGGTGGAGTACGAGGAGGACCGTCTCATCGCCTGGCGGCACTTCGGCCCGCACCGCTGGCGGTACGAGCTGCGGGAACTGCCGGAGGGAGGTACCCGGGTCACCGAGACCTTCGACTACTCCCGGGGCCTTCCGGCGTTCTACGTCCTGATGGGGATGCCGGCCGGGAACGGGCGGAGCATCGAGCTGACCCTGGAGCGGCTCAAGGCCGTCGCGGAGTCCGCCGGGGACTGACCGTTCCCCGGGGCGGACAGGGGCGCCGCCCGCGGCCGGGGGCCGTGGGCGGCGCTGTTGTGACAGGAGCGGGTCCATGTCGCCGAGGGACGCCGCGCATCTCCTCGCGTGGGAGGCCCGCGTCGCCGGTGCGGGCCGGCGGGAACGTGTCCGTTCCGCGGGCGGCGTCCCCAGGGCCTTCCGGACCGGGCCCTCCGGGCTCAGGCGGAGGCGCGGGCCGGAGCGGACGGGCTACTAGTAGCCGTTGTCCTCGTCCTCTTCCTCGTCCTCGTCCTCGTCGTGGTCCTTGTGCTTGCCCTTGTGGTCGTGGCCCCAGCCGTTCTCCTCGCCATCGTCGCCGTGGTGGTGGCCGTTGTCCTTGCCATCGTCATCGTGGTCGTGGTCGTGGTCATCGTCGTGGTCGTGGCCGTACCCGTTCCAGTGGCCGTTGTCGTCGTCGGACCCGTGCCAGCCGAAGCTGAGGTGGTGGCCGTGGTATCCGTCGTGCTCCTCGCCCGCGACGGCGGGGGAGGCCGAGCCGATGACGGCACCGGCGGCCATGGTCATGAGGGCGAGTCCAGCGATGCGCTTCACGATAATCCTTGCTCTCAGTAGCTGCTAATAACTGACAGTGATGAATGTAGGTCGGCGCGTCCCGTTTGGCCAGTCCATCGACACGGGAGGGGCGGATTGGTTTCGGAGCCCGGACCCTCTCCGGGCGGAAAACGCGGTGCTCGCCCGAATGCCCTAAAGTTCAGCAAGGGTCCCTGTTCTGCGCGTCTCCCGACAGCCGTGACGCGAACCGGTGGGACCCGCGCACGGTCCGGTCGAACCAGGAGTCGGGGGCAGCGGTGGGAACAACCTTGGGTGACGTCTGGCGGGAAGTACTGTCCGTCCAACCCGAGCCGGAGCGGTGGATCATCGTCACCGCGGCCGCCCTGGCCCTGGCCTCGGTGGTGCTCGGTCCGCCCTGGCGGATCGGACGCAACGTCGTCACCATCGCCCACGAGGGCGGACACGCTCTCGTCGCCCTGCTCAGCGGCCGCCAGCTCACCGGTATCCGGCTGCACTCGGACACCTCGGGGGTCACCGTCTCCCGGGGCAGGCCGACCGGTGTCGGTATGGTCCTGACCGTCTTCGCGGGCTACGTCGCCCCGTCGGTCATCGGCCTCCTCGGCATCCTCATGCTGATGTCGGACCGCATCACCGCCCTGCTGTGGCTGAGCATCGTCGTGCTCGCCGCCATGCTGCTGATGATCCGCAACATCTACGGGGTGCTGTCGGTGGTGGGGACCGGCGCAGTGGTGTTCGGAGTCAGCTGGTTCACCCCCGCGGAGGTCCAGGCGGCCTTCGCCTACCTGTTCATCTGGTTCCTGCTCTTCGCGGGCGTGCGGCCGGTCCTCGAGCTCCAGGCGCAGCGGAGGCGCAACCCGTCGCCGCACTCCGACGCCGACCAGTTGGCGCGGCTCACCGGCCTGCCCGGCGCCCTGTGGGTGGCGGTCTTCCTCCTGGTGAACGTCGCGGTGACCGCGCTGGGCGTGTGGCTGCTGCTCTTCTGAGGGCCACGACTCCTCTGGGGGCCACGGCGACCCCCGGGCACGCGAAAGGGGGCGCCGCCGTCAGAGGCACGCCCCGAAGGTGCGTCGTGGACGCACTGTGCCGCGGCCACGGAGGTGCTGTGGTCCTCGGGCGCCGCGGGCCCGGCGTCAGCCGGAGTGCGGTGCGGTGAGGGCCTCGGAGACCGTCGTGAAGACGGGGATGCGCGTGTCGAGCGAGGTGACCCGCAGGATCTGTAGCACCCTCTGGATGGGCGAGGCGATCGCCAGGAGCGCCTTCTGCTCCTTGGCCGCCTTGTGCGCGCGGATCAGGACGCGCAGGCCGCTGGAGTCGATGAACCGGAGGTCGGAGCAGTCCAGGACCACGCGGCCGAAGGGCTGGGTGGTGAGGGCCTCGGTCACCGCCTCCTGGAAGCGGTGTTCGGTGGCCATATCGATCTCCCCGTTCAACACCAGAACCCGTCCGGTGTCGTGCAGGGTGGAGGAGATGGTCAGGTCGGGCATGGCGACTCCGGCGTATTCGGGACGTGCCCGACGGGTCGGCGCGTCCGGTCGCGCACCGCTCCACGAGCGGGCGCCGACCGGTGCGTTCTTCGCGTTACCGCGGTGGCCAAGCTGATGGTTCATCGATTTCCTTGCGTGGTGCCCCGGGCCGGGGATGAAACGCCCTTCTCGCCCGGATCCGCTGGAATCCCACAACGAGGACGGCTGTCCGGAGAACGTGCGGACCTGGCTCGGGAGTTCCTGGACGTGCCCTGTCCTGCCGCGGAGACGGCGGGGACAGCGGTGGGCCGGTGGACGTCGCGTCGGGCCACTCCCTGCCCTCCGCAACTGACCAAACCCGCCCGCGGGGGCGGGCATTCCCGCCTGTGGCTCGGGGCGGTGGCCGGAGCGGTGATGCCGGGGCCGCTCCAGTGTTCCGGACGATCGGCCTGGCACCCGTTCGGGGCGCCGGGTCTCCTCTACGAGGGTCGCCCGACCACGGACTTTACCATAGGGCCGTGGCCGTTTCGTGACGTGAGCGACGCAAGGTCGTGCTCGCGCGCTTTGCTCCCCCTGTGCTCGGCGAGGTGTACATCACACCTGCTGGGCGTTCTCGGCTGGTTCGGGGTCTGGAGTTCGGTCCCCGTTCTGTCGCTGGAGGGCCCACACACACGCCGACAGCGTCAACGGCACCGCCACCGTCAGCGCGATCGCCGGGATCGCGACCCCCGAGTCGTTGACCGCGAAACCCACCAGAGCGGTCAGCAGGGAACCGGTCAGTCCCGCCCGGAGTGTCGGCGCGTACTCGTAGGCGCCCTGCAGGGCGCCGAACCGCCAGTGGATCGGCCGTTGGAGCACCACGAACAGGAACACCAGCGCGCACGCCGCCAACAGGGTCAGCTGCCAGTTGCCCAGCGTACCCAGCATCGCGCTGAGCTTGCGGGACACCACCGCGGCCGCCTCGCCGCTGACCACCTGGCCCGCGAACGCCCCGAAGTGGCTGCGTGCCTGTGGAGGCCTCAGGTAGTCCAGCCACGCCAGCAGCGCGATCGCCGTCACCGCGGTCGCGCCCACCACGGCCAGGCGGAACAGGGTGACGCGTACCCCGGCGATCATCATCGTCGTCACCGCCAGGCCCGGAACCAGCGCGATCACCCCGCCGAAGTCGGTGCCCAGCCCCGGCCAGCCGACGATCAGCACCGTCGCCGACCCGATGGCCAGGGTCGTCACCACGGCGGTGCCGCGCCGTCCCCGGGAGATCAGTGCGTGGGAGATCCCGGCCACCGCCATCAGCATGCCGGTCGCGAACGTGGCGAAGGCGATGTTGCCGATCCCGTAGAACCGGCCCGCCACGATCGGGGAGTAGCCCGTGGGCGAGTTCATCTGCAGGTACGCCCCGAAGCACAGGTCGAGGAAGAGCACCACCGTGGTCGTTCCCGCCACGACCGTCATCGGTCCGAGGATCGTGTGCCGCCACGGCCCCGCCATGGCCAGTGCCACCACCAGGGCGTCCGCGGACAGGACACAGGCCAGCAGCGCCAGCGGCGGTATGGACGAGGTCCACCACGGGACGAGGTTGGCCAGGTAGCTGGCCACCGGGAAGGCGGCACCGGCCAGCGCCACGATCCGCGTCAGGGTCAGCACGCGCGCGCGTTTGCCGCGCTGCCGGTTCGAGTACCGGTGCAGGGCGTAGGCGGCCGCCGCGTAGATGAGCAGCTGGAAGGCGACCAGCCCGCTGAAGAAACCCGGGATGGCGGCGCCCACCACGATCGCGGCGGTGTTGAACTCCACCAGCCGACCCACCGCCTTGTCGGTCGTCGGCGGTCGTCCGGTCAGGTGCCAGGGCCGGCCGCTGGTCGGCTCGGTCGCCCGCATCCCCAGGGAGGTCAGCAGGGTCGGCGTGGTGTCGGTGAGCACCACCAGCCCGGCGCGCCGGGTCGACTCCGAGGCCAGGAACGACTCCGCCCCGGTGAACCCGTCCTCGGTGATCTCGCCGGACAGGGCCACCGTCAGCTGTGAGGGGCCGGTGTCCATGGACACTCCGACGACCATCAGGGCCGAGCCGGCCGGCAGTACGCCCTCCAGGGCCCGCAGCCGGTGGTCCACCGCGGCCAGCGCCTTGTCGCGCTCCCACTCCGGGACGTCGTCGGGATCGGGTTCGGGCGGTTCCTCGTCCTCCCCGTCCTCCGGCTCCTCCTCGCCGTCCCTCTCCCCGCCCTCCTGGCCGGGCGTCAGCGGGTCCGGGTAGACCGGGTAGAGCCGGGTGAGCTCGGCCAGTTCCACCGCGGCCAGGGAGACCCCATCCAGGCGCTCGGTGGTCAGGTCGCGCACCCCGTCGACGTAGTGGTCCACCCGACCGGAGTCGTCGGCCACGCCCAGGGCGGCGCCGTGGCCCACGGCGAGCGTGGTCCCGCCCGCGTCGCGCACCGTCTGCCCGAGCAGGCCCACGGGCGCGCCGAAGGGGGACCGCTCGTTCTGCCGCACGTAGGAGCCGAACCCGGGGATGACCGCGCCCGAGCCGTCGCGCTCGGGCTCCGGCGCGGCCTCGCACACCGTGAAGCGCTCCCGGATGGACAGGGCGCGCTGCCCGGCCGACACCGACAGCCATCCGTCGGTGGGGCAGGTGCGGGAGGTGGCGGTGCGGATCGACATGTTGCCGACGGAGCCCTCCTCGGCCATCTCCCACAGGGTCGGGGTGTTCGCGGGGGTGACGTCCTCCCACAGCAGGCCCGGCACCCCCACGATCACCACGGGGCCGCTGCGCCGGGTGAGGGATCCGGGACCGGGCTGGTCGGAGCGGGCAACGTCGGAACCGCCGCCTGCGGAGGGCGTGCCGGCCGCGGAGGGCGCGGCGAGTGCGGCACACGACAGCACCGCCGCGGACAGCAGCAGGGCGCACAGGCGCGCCCCCCAGCGCGCCCCCGGTGTGACGAGCCGTCGTGGCATGGCGGACCCCCCGTCGCGCGCTCAGCCTCTCGGGCGTGTTCGGCGGACCCCTGCCCCGCTGTGCGGCGGGTGACGCCCATGGAACACGTTCCGGTCGCTCACCCTAGCCATTCTCCGCCCCGGGTAGGGGGATCCGCACGCCCGGGCGCGTACGGGTCCGGGGCCGGTCAGCGGTCGAGACCCCATTCCCGGAGGGTCTCGTCGGCGTCGGGCTGCCTCCGGCCCCGGGTCACCCCGCCCGGGGTGCGGTCGAAGCGGGGCGCCGGTCCGGGAACCACCCGGTCACCGTCGCGCACGAGCGAGCCGCGGGCGCGCACGTGCGGGTGGTCGGGGGCCTCCTCCAGGGACAGCACCGGCATCACACACGCGTCGACGCCGTCGAACACCTCGCCCCACTCGTCACGGGTGCGGGTGCGCAGGACCTCGGCGAAGCGCTCGCGCAGCCGGGGCCAGCCGGACCGGTCCCACTGGTCGGGCAGGTCCTCCCCGGCCAGGCCGGCGCCCTCCAGGAAGGCGGCGTAGAACTGGGGCTCGATGCAGCCGACCGACACGTGGCGGCCGTCCGCGCACTCGTACACGTCGTACCAGGGGGCGCCGGTGTCCAGGTAGTTCGTGCCGCGCTCGTCGTTCCAGGAGCCGCGCGAGCGGTCCTCGTGCACCATCGACATCAGCAGGGCGCTGCCGTCCACCATCGCGGCGTCCACGACCTGGCCGCGGCCGGAGGACTGCCGCTCGACCAGGGCGCTGAGGATGCCGGTGACCGCGAACATGGTGCCCCCGGCGAAGTCGCCGAGGAGGTTGATCGGGGGAACCGGCGGGCCGTCCGCCCGCCCGATGGTGTGCAGGGCGCCGTTCACGGAGATGTAGTTCATGTCGTGTCCGGCGGCGCGGGCCAGCGGGCCGTCCTGGCCCCAGCCGGTGACCCGCGCGTAGACCAGGCGCGGGTTGAGTTCGAGACAGGTGTCGGGGCCCAGGCCGAGGCGCTCCATGACCCCGGGGCGGAAACCCTCCAGGAGTACGTCGGCACGCGAGAGCAGATCACGGGCGAGCGCACGGCCCTCGTCGGACTTGAGGTCGGCGGGCAGGACGGTGCGCCCCTCGCTCATGTGCGGGCCGCTCGCACCGGTGTTCATCGCGTCGGCGGCCACCGGCCGGTCGAGGCGGATGACGCTGGCGCCCAGGTCGGCGAGGAGCATCCCGGCCATCGGCGCCGGGCCGATCCCGGTGAACTCGACGACGCGGATTCCGTTGAGGGGGCCCATGGGCGGTCTCCAAGGAGGCGGTGGACGTGTACGGACCACAGAGTAGAACGGCGTTCGGTTCATTGTGCGGGGTGGGGCTCCGCCACGCCAGGGCGTGTTCGGTCCGAGCCGGCCCGAGGCGGGCCGGTGGGCGGGAGCTGGCAGGATGTGGGGGTGACACAGACACCCGCGCCCGACGACCGCTCCCGCCTGTTGACCCCCGCCGACGTGCGGGCCCTCGCCGAGCGGTTCGGAATCCGGCCCACCAAGACCCTGGGCCAGAACTTCGTCATCGACCACGGCACCGTGCGCCGCATCGTCCGGGTCGCGGGGGTCACCGACACCGACGTCGTGGTCGAGGTCGGACCGGGGCTCGGCTCGCTCACCCTGGCACTGCTTCCGCACGTGCGCCACGTGACCGCGATCGAGCTCGATCCGGCGCTGGCCGCCGCGCTCCCGAGCACCGTCGCCGACCACGCGCCCGACCTCGCCGACCGACTCACCGTCGTCCCGGGCGACGCCATGCGCATCGCCGAGGTACCCGGTCCCGAGCCCACGGCGCTGGTGGCCAACCTGCCCTACAACGTGTCCGTGCCGGTCCTTCTGCACCTGCTCGAACTGCTGCCCGGCCTGCGGCGGGTGCTGGTCATGGTGCAGGCCGAGGTCGCCGACCGGATCACCGCCGCCCCGGGCGGGCGTATCTACGGCGTGCCCTCGGCCAAGGTCGCCTGGTACGCCCGGGCGCGCCGTGCGGGGTCGGTCGGCCGGAACGTGTTCTGGCCCGCCCCCAACGTCGACTCCGGCCTGGTCGAGCTCATCCGCCGCCCGCAGCCCGACACGAAGGCCAGCCGGAAGGACGTCTTCCGGGTGATCGACGCGGCCTTCGCGCAGCGCCGCAAGACCCTGCGCGCCGCCCTGGCCGGATGGGCCGGTTCCGCGCCCGCGGCCGAGGCCGCCCTGCGCGCGGCCGGTGTCGATCCCTCCGCACGCGGGGAGTCGCTGGACGTGGCGGCGTTCGCGGCCATCGCCGAACACCGTCCGACACCGGGGGAGTGACGGCCGTTCCTCGGGGTCACCCCCCGGATTCGGACGTGCGGTCCGACGGCTGCCGATCCCCCCGGGGCCGGGTGAGTGCACGGGCCACCCCGGCCGCTCCCAGTCCCAGGGCCAGCGCCAGCAGCACCCACACGATGTTGAACTCCCAGTCACCCGTGCCACGCATGACGAACGCGACCGCCAGGCCGAGGAACAACACGCCCGCGACCAGCGAACCCCAGTCAGTCCTACGCTTCGCCATGCTCCACCTCCACAACACCGAACAGTGAGTCGGTGCGTACGTTGATCAGCGGTGGTCCGGCCTCGTCGCCGTCCTCCGACCGCCCCCCCTCCACTGCGGCGTCCGCGGCGGGCTCGTGGACCTCGTCGTAGGTCAGGGAGTACCCGACCATGTCGTCGTCCTGTTCCTCCCCGCCGAGGTCCACCACGCCCAGCCCGACCCGTGAGGTCACGGCGACGCGTGCGTCCTCGGGCAGGACCAGCCTTGTGTGGCCCACATCCACCCGCAGGGAGACGTCGACGGTCCCGCCAGGGGAGAGGTCCGTCAGTCCCGTCAGGTCCAGCTCCCCCGAACCGAGGGTGAACCGGTGGTCACCGCCCTCGGCCTCGGCCACCGTGGTCGGCCGCCAGATCTCACCTCCGATCCGGATCCGGGTCAGATCGGTCACCGACGCCAGCGCCAGCGTCAACGCGACCACCAGCCCCAGTGACATCAGTCCCCGCGGACTGCCGAACCAGGCACCCACCAGCGCGTACACGCCGATCACCGCGAGGGCCCCGGCGAGGAAGAACACCCCGGTCTCCGGCCCGAACAGCAGGTCGACCGTTTGCGTGCTCCACAGCGAGGACGGCCCGCCGAACACGAGGAGGGGGACCAGCACGCCACCGGCCACGATCGTCCACAGGGCGAGCGAGGCCAGGGGCGCCCCCTTCCGGCAGGCCTGTTCCGGCTCCCCGGAACCGCGTCCGGAGAGCCCCCCGGCCCTGTCGCCGCCGTCCTCCTCGTCCTCGTCCCCGCGGGCGCCGGCCGAGGAGCGCTCCGCCACCACGGCCAGGTCCACCGGTCCGTGCGGCGCGGACGCCCACGGCTGGGCCGGGTTGTAGTAGGTCGGCGTCGGCCCGGGGGACGGCGCCGTCGGCGGGGGCTCCTTCGACCCCAGGTCCTCGCGCAGCCCTGCGAACGCGACCCGCAGGTCCACACCCCGGCTGCGCGCGGCCAGCAGTCCCAGCACGAGCGGCACCGCCAGTACCAGCGTCGACCAGCCGAACCCGCCGACCAGGCTGAGCGCCGTCGCGACCGCCAGCCCGACCGCGAGCAGCTTGGGCACCACCCGGGGAGGGATGCTCCGGTTCAGCATCTGCTCGAACGTCGCCGGGCCGCCCTGGGCGTCGCGCATCAGCATCCACGCGGCGATGTAGAGCAGCAGGCCGGCCGCCCCGGCGAACGTGGTCAGCACGAAGGCCGTCCGCCACACCACGGGGTCGGTCCCCGTGTACCGGCCCAGGCCGGCGCACACACCGGCGAGGACCCGGTCGTCGTCCCCCTTGCGCAGCTCGCGCTCGGGGAACCCGGTCCCCGGTGCGCCGGACGCTGAGGAGGCCCCGCCTCCGGGACCGGGCGTCGGGTCTTCGGTCATGGTCACTCACCGCACCTTCCTCGTATGCCCATCGTCACCCGTAACCGCCCACCAGCACATCCGGGACGACCCTGAAGCCACCCTGACCGGGGCCGGGACAGGACCAGGGGCGCATCCCCGATGCCCGCACGCGTCCGGGGAGGGCATCCTGGACACCACAGGACCTGTGAGCACGGCTGGGGTACCTCCCGCGCCACACGGACGAAAACTGACTAAAACGGATGAAAGCGGTGATCAGGCGGTGGCAGTACCAGCCACGGACACCCCGCGGCTCACCCGCGTGGTGGAGGGCAGGCTTCTCGGCGGTGTCGCCGCCGGGCTGGCCCGGCACCTCGGACTCGACCCCGTGGTCGTCCGCCTCGCCCTCATGGCGCTGGCCGTGGGCGGCATCGGCGTGGCCGTCTACGTCGCCCTGTACTTCTTCGTCCCCACCGACCCCGAGGAGAAGGAACACGGCGAGGCGGACAGCCGCCGCAAGGGCCGCGACCTGTCCCAGGTCGTCGCCTACGTCGGCCTCGGCGTCGGGCTCGGCGTGCTGTTCCTGCTCTTCGGCGGCGTCTTCGACCCGCTGCTGTGGTTCGTGGTCTTCGGCACCCTCGGCGGCGTCATCCTCTGGCAGCACGCCAACCCCTCCCAACGCGACGAGTGGATGACCTCCACGGTCGGCGGGGCGGGAGCCAAGGGCGTCATGCGCGCCGGTGCGGGCATCCTGCTCGTCGTCGTCGGCGTCATCGGCTTCCTCGTCTTCCAGGAGCAACTCCAGAACGCCCGCGCGGGCCTGACCTTCGCCTTCACCGTGCTCGCGGGCATCGCGCTCATCGTCGCCCCGTGGATCATCGGCCTGATACGCGAACGCGACCAGGAGCGCCGCGAGCGCATCCGCAACGCCGAGCGGGCCGAACTGGCCGCCCACATCCACGACTCCGTCCTGCACACCCTGACCCTCATCCAGCGCCGGGCCGAGGACCCCCGCGAGGTACAACGCCTCGCCCGCGTCCAGGAGCGCGCCCTGCGCAGCTGGCTCTACCAGCGTCCCGCCGACGCCGACACCACCGTCTCTCCCGCGCTCGAACGCGTCGCCGCCGAGGTCGAGGAGGAGCACGGCGTCCCCATCGAGGTGGTGTGCGTGGGCGACTGCCCCATGGAGGACGCGCTGACCGCGATGCTGCGCGCCGCACGCGAGGCCATGGTCAACGCCTCCAAGTACGCGCGCACCGAGGACATCTCCGTGTTCGGAGAGGTCGACCAGGAGGAGGTGCTGGTGTTCGTCCGCGACCGCGGCACCGGATTCGACATGGACGACATCCCCGAGGACCGGATGGGCGTGCGCGGCTCCATCCTGGGCCGCATGGAGCGGCACGGCGGCTCGGCGCGCATCCGCACCAGCCCGGGGGAGGGCACCGAGGTGCAGCTGCGCATGCCCCGTACCTCGGAGGCTTAGGCCGTGTCTTCTGCATCGCTCCGGGCCCGCGTCCGCCGGGCTGCCTCTCGCTACGCCTCCGCGCTCGTGAAGCACGACCAGGCTGAACCTCGCACGTCGCCTCGCGAGAGATCGCCTGGACGGCCGCCCGCCGACCCGGAAGCCCTCTGAAGGACACTCCCTGGCGCGCCGACCGCAGACGTCGCCGGTGCGCCTCTGGCCTCACAGGTCCGCGGCCTCCTGTGCCTCCCAGCGCAGCAGGTCTCCCGGCTGGCAGTCGAGCGCCTCGCAGAGCGCGGCGAGCGTCGTGAAGCGCACCGCCTTGGCGCGGCCGTTCTTGAGCACCGCCAGGTTGGCGGGCGTGATCCCGACGCGGTCCGCGAGCTCGCCCACGGACATCTTCCGCCTGGCCAACATCACGTCGATGTCGACGCGGATCGGCATCAGATCACCTCTTTCAGCTCGGCCTGCATCCGCACCGCCTGGGCGAGCAGCATCCGCAGCACGAGCACGACGAGCGCGACCCCCAGGATCGCCACGACGATCCCGCATATCAGCAGGACGATGCCCGGGGGGACGGCCTCGCCCGGCGCCAGCACGACCGCGAGCGCGAACGTCAGGAAGGCGGCCGCCACGAACGCGCCGATCACGATGTGCACGTACCGGAAGGCGGCGTGGGAGAACACGGTTCCGCGTCGCACCATCGTCACCAGCCGCCACACGCAGACCAGGACGACCTGGGCCGTCACGATGCCCAGGACCACGGTCACGAGCACCGGGGCGCGCGGGAACGCTAGGTCCGGGTCGATCTCACCGAGGTCGACGGCCAACAGCGGCACCATCACCGCCTGCAGGAACACCGAGCCGGCGAACAGCATCACGAGCACGATGCGCAGTGCGAGCACTGTCAGTTTTCCCATGGTTCTCCTTCGATCGAATCACGATGGGAATCTATCGACTTTCGATATATATGACAAGAGGTTGGCCCACTGGAGAGGTGGGACTCCGGTACGGAACGCGGTACCGCGCGCACCGGCCCCGGAAGGACCGGCCGACAACGGCACCGGAGGTCCGGCCGGATGCGGACACCTGGACGTGCGGGTGTCCCCGTCGCCGCGGACGTGGGTAGAGTCCACGGTGTGGCAGACGAGAGCACGGGCTTCAGTGACGGTGGCGCGATTCCCCGCGTCGTGATCGTGGACGACCACCGGTTGTTCCGCAGCGGTGTGCGCGGTGAGCTGGGAGACGCCGTGAACGTCGTCGGCGAGGCCGGGGACGTCGACAGCGCGGTGCACGTCATCGGGGAGAAGCAGCCCGACCTCGTCCTCCTGGACGTCCACCTGCCCGGCGGCGGGGGCGTGGAGGTGCTGCGCCGCGTCCTGCCCCGGCACCCGCAGATCCGCTTCCTGGCCCTGTCGGTCTCCGACGCCGCCGAGGACGTCATCGGCGTGGTGCGCGGCGGCGCCCGCGGCTACGTCACCAAGACCATCTCCGGCAGGGAACTGGCCGCCGCCATCGTGCGGGTGGCCGACGGCGACGCGGTGTTCTCCCCGCGCCTGGCCGGATTCGTGCTGGACGCGTTCTCCGCCACCGACGCACCGCCGGTGGACCCCGAGCTCGACCGGCTCACCCAGCGCGAACGCGAGGTCCTGCGGCACATCGCGCGCGGCTACGCGTACAAGGAGGTCGCCAAGGAGCTGTTCATCTCCGTCAAGACCGTGGAGACCCACGTGTCGTCGGTGCTGCGCAAGCTCCAGCTGTCGAACCGCCACGAGCTGAGCCGCTGGGCCACCGCCCGCAGACTCGTCTGACACCCCGGGCGCCGTCTGCTCCCGGGGCGGGCGCCGCGGGCACGACGAGGCCGGGGAGGTCCGGGAACCCCCCATATCCATGGGACCACCGGGCGGGGCGCGCCGCCAGCCCCCACCGGGACCTGTGGACGACCCGCCCCGGTCCGCGTCGCCCTGGTTCGACCTGGTCCGGGCCGCTCAGCGCAGCGAGTCGAGCATCCGCCCGAGGAACTCGGCCTCGGCCACCCCCGTGACCACGCGCGTGGGGCGGCGGTCGTCGCCCTTGGGGCGCGGGCGCAGGTCTGCCACGGTCATCCCCCGGGTGAGCGCACCGGTCAGCTCCACCCGCAGCGGCGCCTCGAACGCCTCCGTCACCAGGTCCGGGTCCACCAGCACAGCCGCCGCCAACGGGTCGTGCATCGCGCACTGGCGAACCCCGAAGAGCCCCGCGTAGAAGTCCGCGTAGAAGTCCAGGAACGCCGACGTGCGCTCGGCGCGCTCGCCCGGGACCGTCTTCAGCTCCTCCAGCCACTCCGTGGTGGCCACCGTCTTCATGGTGATGTCCAGCGCCACCAGGTCCAGGTCGAACCCGGCCGCGAACACGGCCTCCGCCGCCTCGGGGTCGTTGCTGATGTTGGCCTCGGCGTGCGAGGACACGTTGCCCGGGACGCGCACGGCGCCGCCCATCACCACCAGGCGACGCACCAGCCGGGGCAGCTCCGGCTCCAGGCCCAGGGCGATCGCCAGGTTCGTCAGCGGGCCCACCGCCAGCACGTCGACCTCACCCGGGTTCTCCCGGACCAGGTGCACCAGTAGCTCGGCCGCGGTCTCCGTGACCGGCTTGCCCGCGGGTTCGGGCAGCTCCACCTCCCCCAGGCCGTTGCCGCCGTGCACGTGTGCGGCCAGGCGCGGGGGCTGCACCAGCGGACGCGCGGCGCCCACCGCCACCGGCGTGTCCGGGCGGCCGTACAGCTCCAGCAGCCGCAGCGCGTTGCCCGCCGTGACGTCCACCCCGCTGTTGCCGAACACCGCTCCGACGCCGATGATCTCCACCTCGGGCCGGGCGGCCAGGTAGGCGAGCGCGACGGCGTCGTCGATTCCCGGATCGCAGTCGACGAACACACGCATGGTCAAGGAGACTCCCAGGGAAACACGAGACGGCCCCCTGACGGGGACCCGTACCGAAACAGCGTAAGCCGCCGATCAGGGCGTTTTCGACCGTGGAACCGGCCCGCTCCCGGCCAACCCGGCGGACCGTCCTGTGGACGGGACGGTGCCGTCACCGGGCGGCCGTAACCTGGATGCCGTGTCCTCCCAAGAACAGCTTCTCGAAGGTCTGAACGGTCCCCAGCGCGACGCCGTCACCCACAGCGGTGTTCCGCTCCTGATCGTGGCGGGTGCCGGGTCCGGGAAGACCCGTGTCCTCACCCACCGCATCGCCCACCTCATGGCCGAACGCGGCGTGCGCCCCGGTGAGATCCTCGCCATCACCTTCACCAACAAGGCAGCCGCGGAGATGCGCGAACGCATCCAGGCGCTGCTGGGCGTACGCGCCGCCAACAGCATGTGGACCATGACCTTCCACTCGGCGTGTGTGCGCATCCTGCGCAGGGAGGCGTCCCGGCTCGGCTACCCGAGCAGCTTCACCATCTACGACTCCGCCGACTCCGCACGCCTGATGCAGCTGGTGTGCAAGGAGATGGACCTGGACCCCAAGCGGTTCCCGCCCAAGTCCTTCTCCTTCCAGGTGTCCAACCTCAAGAACGAACTGGTCGACTACGAGACGTTCTCCGGGCAGGCCCAGAACGAGCAGGAGAAGAAGCTCGCCGAGGCCTACCAGCTCTACCAGCGCCGCCTGCACGAGGCGGGCGCCATGGACTTCGACGACCTCATCATGCTCACCGTCAACCTGTTCCAGATGTTCCCGGACATCGCCGAGTACTACCGGCGCCGCTTCCGGCACGTCATGGTCGACGAGTACCAGGACACCAACCACGCCCAGTACGCGTTCATCCGCGAGCTGGTGGGCGCGGCCGAGGACTCCGACACCAGCGTGGTGCCGCCCGCCGAGCTGTGCGTGGTCGGCGACGCGGACCAGTCCATCTACGCGTTCCGCGGCGCCACCATCCGCAACATCCTGGAGTTCGAGCGCGACTTCCCCAAGGCGCGCACCATCCTGCTGGAGCAGAACTACCGCTCCACCCAGACCATCCTGTCCGCGGCCAACGCGGTCATCGACCGCAACGAGGGCCGACCGGCCAAGAGCCTGTGGTCGGAACAGGGCGAGGGGCCGGCCATCACCGGCTACGTGGCCGACAACGAGCACGACGAGGCCGGGTTCGTGGCCGGGGAGATCGACAGGCTCACCGAGGACGGGACACTCAAGCCCAGCCAGGTGGCGGTGTTCTACCGGACCAACGCCCAGTCCCGCGTGTTCGAGGACGTGTTCATCCGGACCGGGCTGCCGTACAAGATCGTCGGCGGCGTGCGCTTCTACGAGCGCAAGGAGATCCGCGACATCCTCGCCTACCTGCGCGTCCTGGCCAACCCCGAGGACACCGTCAGCCTGCGGCGCATCCTCAACGTGCCCAAGCGCGGGATCGGCGCGCGCGCGGAGGAGGCGGTGGAACTGTTCGCCGCCCGCGAGCGCGTCTCCTTCGCCCGGGCGCTGCGCCGCGTGGACGAGGTCCCGGGGATGGCGACCCGCTCTGTCAAGGCGGTGCGCAACTTCAACGCACTGATGGACGAGCTCGCGGAGACGGCCCCCGGGAGCACGCCGGCGGAGACCGTCGAGGCGGTACTGAGCAAGACCGGGTACCTGTCCGAGCTGGCCGAGTCCAAGGACCTCCAGGACGAGAGCCGGGTGGAGAACCTGGAGGAGTTCGTCGACCTCGCCCGCGAGTTCGAGCACACCTTCGCCGCGCTCCTGGAGGAGGAGCCTCCGGACGAGGACCAGGACGGGGACGGCGCCGCGGGGGCGGTCGATCCGGGCGCGCCCACACTGGTCGACTTCCTGGAGCGGATCTCCCTGGTCGCGGACACCGACCAGATCCCCGACTCGGACGACGAGGGCGGGGTGGTCACACTGATGACCCTGCACGCCGCCAAGGGACTGGAGTTCCCCGCGGTGTTCCTCACCGGCATGGAGGACGGGATATTCCCGCACACCCGCACGCTCGGCGACAAGACGCAGCTGGAGGAGGAGCGCCGCCTGGCCTACGTGGGCCTGACCCGGGCCCAGCGGCTGCTGTACGTCAGCCGCGCCGCGGTGCGCAGCGCCTGGGGGACCCCGACCTACAACCCGGCCTCCCGCTTCCTGGACGAGGTCCCCTCGTCCCTGGTGGACTGGCGCCGCGCCGAGTCCACTCTGGCCGCTCCGCCCAGCCGCAGCATCGGCGGCGGCTTCGGGGGAGGCGGGGGCTTCGGTGGCACCTTCGGCAGCGGTGGGGGCCCGCGCTCGCGAGGCGGGAACAGGGCGGCCAAGGAGGCTCCGACGCTGAGTGTGGGAGACCTGGTCAACCACGACTCCTTCGGCATGGGGCGCGTACAGCTGGTCGAGGGCGCCGGTGACAAGACCAAGGCCCGGATCGACTTCGGCGCGGACATCGGTGAGAAGGACTTCCTCGTCAAGTACGCCCCGATCGAAAAGCTCTGAGCAGCCCCGATGTCGGCTTTATGCCGGTTGTGCGGTGGTTGCATCGTGGTCCGTCCTGTTCGGGGCGGGTCGCGTAAGCCACGACACCGGCAAGGTTCGGCAAAGGTGTCCCAAGCACTCCGGTGCGGGGGTAGAGTTGGGGAAGACCGAGCGAGACGGACGCGGATTCCCGCGGACGGGCCGGTTCACTCCTTCCCCTGACTGACTGGTTCGAGCAGTGCTCTGAGCCGGTAGGCTTCGGGAGGCGCTTCCACAGAAATGCGGAAGCGGACGGGCTTTACCCCGATCAGGAACACCACAAACCGCCGGTTTGGCGGGGTGCGGAACACCTGATAAAGTGAAGACACAACAAAGCGGAAACGCAACAGCGCCTTCCACGGAAA
>NZ_VWVU01000002.1 GCF_008638365.1 Nocardiopsis quinghaiensis
CCTATGAGGGCAACCCGCGTAACGGCAACAACCTGAGCGGGGCGCTGGCCAACGCTCCGGTGTCGGGTCACTGGTTCTCCGAGCAGTTCCAGGAGCTGCTGGCCAACGCCCACCCGCCCATCCAGTAATCCCTCACTCCCCCGCTCTCGGCTCCCTTCCGAGACAGGGCGCCCGTCCACCCCAGGGGGTGGGCGGGCGTCCGCCATGTGCGTGACCTGCGATCATGGCCCCCGGGTCCTCGGAGCGGGGACCCGGGCACGACCGTGGGGGCAGACGGGTGACGGAGCGGGTGGAGACCGACACCGTCGTGGTCGGACTGGGCGCTATGGGGGCACAGACCCTGTGGCGCCTGGCCCGACGCGGCGTGGACGCGGTCGGGATCGAGCAGTTCGCCCCCGGGCACGACCGCGGTTCCAGCCACGGCGAGTCCCGCATCATCCGCACCGCCTACATGGAGGGCGCCGGATACGTGCCTCTCGTGCGGTCGGCCTGGCGCGCGTGGTCGGAGCTGGAGGAGGCCTCCGGGACACGCCTGGTGGTACCCACCGGCGCGCTGATGCTCGGCGCCCCGGACGGCTCCGCCGTCACCGGATCGGTCGACGCCGCCGAGCGGCACGGCCTCTCCTACCGGCTGCTCTCCCACGAGCAGGTGGCCGAACGCTTCCCCCAGCACGCGGTGGGCCCGGGCGAGGTGGGGGTCTTCGAGGAGGAGGCGGGCGTGGTCCTGCCCGAGGCGGCGATCCGGGCGGCCGTGCGCCTCGCCGAGGAGGCGGGCGCGCGGATGCTCACCGGGACCAGGGCGGCTCGGATCGTGCCGGACCCGGACCGTCCCCGTGTGCTGCTGGACGACGGCGCCGAGGTCCGGGCCCGCCGGGTGGTGGTCACCGCCGGGTCCTGGCTGCCGCGGCTGGTGCCCGGGGCGGCGGAGCCGGGCGGCGGCCTGCGGGTCGAACGCCGGGTGCTGGGCTGGTTCCGCACCACGCAGGACCCGTCCCCGCACACGCGCGGCCCGGTGTTCGCCCGGGACGGGGCGGACTGCACGTGGTACGGATTTCCCAGCATGGACGGCGGCCGGACCGTCAAGATCGGCGTGCACGCCGAGGCTCCGGGGAACAGGGCCGGGGGCGCGCAGTGGGGCGAGCCGGTCGACCCCGACACGGGTCCCAGGGCACCCGACGCCGCCGACGCCAGGCGGCTCGGCGAGCTGGCCGCCGGACTGCGCGGGGTCTCCGCGCTCCCCGAGCGCATGGTGGCGTGCATGTACACGATGACCACCGACGAGCACTTCCTCATCGGACACCGCCGGGACCTGCCCGGGCTGGTGTTGGCGGGAGGCTTCTCCGGCCACGGCTACAAGTTCGCCTCGGCCGTCGGGGCGGCCCTGGCGGACCTCGCCCAGCACGGGGACACGGACCTGCCGATCGGCATGTTCGACCCCCACCGCTGGGGCTGACCAGGCCGGGTGACGGTGGGAGCGCCGGGGACGGTGCCCTTCGGCGACGGGCGGCGTGCGATCATCGCTCACACGCGCGGCGCGATCGCGTCCCTCCCCGTCCCCTCCTGCCGGAAGGAAACCCATGAACAGTCCCACCGCGCGGCGGACCGCGCTCGTCACGGGCGCGTCGTCGGGTATCGGCGCGGCCGTGGCCGCCGAACTCGTCCGGCGCGGCTATCGCGTGTACGGAACCAGCCGCGGGCCGGAGTCGGTGGCCGATCCGGTCCCGGGTGTGGAGTACCTGCCCCTGGACCTGACCGACGACGCGTCCGTGGAGGCGTGCGCCACCGCCGCCGGCGACGTGGACGTCCTGGTCAACAACGCCGGTGAGAGTCAGAGCGGACCGTTCGAGGAGCTGCCCGCGGACGCCGTGGAGCGGTTGTTCCGGATCAACGTGTTCGGCGCGGTGCGTCTCACCCAGATCCTGCTTCCGGGCATGCGCGCCCGCCGGTACGGGCGGGTGGTGATGGTGGGGTCGATGCTGGCGAGCTTCCCGCTGGCCTACCGGTCGTCGTACGTGGCCTCCAAGGCGGCGCTGAGGGGGTTCGCCGACGCGTTGCGCCGCGAGGTGTCCCCGTACGGCGTGGGAGTGACCACGGTGGAGCCGGGATCGATCAACACCGGCATCAGCGAACGGCGGACCCAGTACCTGGAGGACGGTTCGCCGTACGCGGCCGAGTACCGCACCATGCTCGACGCTCTCAACGCCAACGAGGCCGGGGGGATCTCGGCGGGAACGGTGGCCCGCACGGTCGTGCGCGCGGTCGAGGCCGACCCGCCCAGGCCGCTCTACGCGGTGGGCAGCAACGCCCCGGTGGTGTTCGCGCTGCGGCGGCTGTTCCCGCGTTCGGCCGTCCTGAAGCTGGTCGCCCGCAGGCACGGGCTGCGCTAGGGCGTGTCCCGCGGAACACGCCCCAGCGGACTGGGGGGGACGCGCGGCGCCGCTCCCCGGTAAGGTCCCCTCCTTCCGGAAGGATGCGGGGGTGACCGACCGACCACCGGAGGACATCGTGAAACAGCAGGTCCACTTCGTCACGCTCGCGACCGCCGACCTGGACGCCGCCCGGGGCTTCTACCGGGACGGGCTCGGCTGGGAACCGCTCATGGACGTCCCCGGGGAGATCATCTTCTTCCAGGTCGCCCCAGGGCTGGTCCTGGGCCTGTTCGACGCGGAGAAGTTCGACCGGGACCTGGGGCGCCCGCCCGGCACGGCCGGGGCGTCGGGGGTGACTCTGTCGCACAACGTCGGCGGCCCCGAGGAGGTCGAGTGGACCGTCGACGCGATGGCCAGAGCGGGCGCGAAGGTGCTCAAGGCCCCGCAGCGGGGCGAGTTCGGCGGGATCTTCCACGCCCACGTGGAGGATCCGAACGGGGTGGTGTGGGAGATCGCGCACAACCCGGGTTGGCACGTGGACGACACCGGGAGGGTCGTCTTCGGTTGAGGGGGCACCGGCCGGAACCGGTCACGGCTCCGGGGAGCGGCCGCGGTGGGAGGCGGGCGCACCGTGGAAGCGGCCGGGGGCTGTGGTCACCGGAACGGGTGGGGCGGCACGGGCGTCGACGGAGGTTGTCCTAGGTTGGGCGGGAAGACCGGAGACAACCGAGAAGAGGTGCCGTGTGAGCAGCGTCGTCAAGTTCAACGTCCTGACCGTCCCCGAGGGCGCCGGGGCCACCCTGGAGGAGCGTTTCGCCAAGCGGGCCGGGCTGGTGGAGGACCAGCCCGGGTTCGAGGAGTTCCAGCTGCTGCGCCCGGTCGAGGGCACCGACAAGTACCTGGTGTACACCCGGTGGCGGTCCGAGGAGGACTTCCAGAACTGGGTGAACGGCCAGGCGTTCCGGCGGGGTCACGCCCAGGCGGCAGCGGACGCCCAGAAGGAGGGCGCGCCGGCGGGGCACGGCCACGGGCACGGCGGTCCGGCCGCGAGCAACAGCGAGATCTGGGGCTTCGAGGTCGTCCAGCGGGTCTCCGCCGAGTCCTGATTCCGCGCCCTCCCGTCCCGGGGCGGGAGGGCGGACCAGCGGGGTGCGCGAACCCGGGCGGCGGGGGCCGCCCGGCGGCGCGCGAGAATGGTGCACTATGAGAACTCTCGTCCGCTATGTCGGTATTGTCGCCCCCGCGCCCGCGGTCGCCGCCGGTCTGATCGCCGTCCTGGTCGGCGTGACCAGTTCGGCGGCGATCGTGTTCACGGCCGCCGAGGCGGCCGGAGCCTCCTCCGGGCAGATCGCCTCGTGGATGCTGGCCCTGGGCGTGGGCATGGCCGTGACCTGTGTGGGCCTGTCCCTGCGGCACCGGGCACCGGTGGTGACCGCCTGGTCCACGCCGGGCGCCGCACTGCTGGCGGTGGGCCTGGACGGGGTCACGATGGCGCAGGCCGTGGGTGCGTTCCTGTTCTCGGCGGCGCTGATCACGCTGAGCGGTGTCACCGGTTGGTTCGAGAGGGTCATGGACCGCGTACCGGTTCCGCTCGCGGCGGGGCTGCTGGCCGGTGTGCTGCTCCAGTTCGGGACGGGCCTGTTCACGAGCATGGAGGACGACTTCGCGGTCGTGTTCACCATGTTCGCGGTGTACCTGCTGTGTCGCCGGTGGCTGCCGCGCTACGCGGTCATCCTGTCCCTGGTCGCGGGCGGGGCCGCGGCGGCGGTGCGGGGGACGCTGGACCTGGGCGGGGTGTCCCCGTCGCTGGCCAGGCCGGTGTTCGTGGCGCCCGAGTTCTCCTGGCAGGTACTGGTGAGTGTGGGCGTGCCGCTGTTCGTGGTGACCATGGCCTCACAGAACCTGCCGGGGGTGGCGGTGCTGCGGGGCGACGGCTACCGGGTGCCGATCTCCCCGGTGATCGGGTGGACCGGGGCGACCAACCTCGTGCTGGCCCCGTTCGGGTGCTTCGGGATGAACCTGGCCGCGATCACCGCCGCCATCTGCACCGGGCCGCAGGCGCACCCGGACCGGGAGCGCCGCTACCTGGCGGGGGTGTGGGCGGGCGTCTTCTACCTGGGGGTGGGGGTCTTCGGTGCGACGGTGGCGTCCCTGCTGGCCGCGCTGCCGCCGCCGCTGATCCTGGGGATCGCCGGGCTGGGCCTGCTCGGCACCATCGGGGGGTCACTGGCCTCCGCGCTGGGGGACGAACGCTCCCGGGAGGCGGCGGTGGTGACCTTCCTGGCCACGGCCTCGGGGTTCACCCTGCTGGGGGTGGGGTCGGCCTTCTGGGGTCTGCTCGCGGGGGCGCTGACCCTGGCGGTGACACGTTCCTGGCGCCGGTCACGGTACGGGCGGAACGCGGACGGGCACGAGGCCGACGGGACGAGGGCCGACGGGACGGCGGTCGGCGCCGGGACGGTCCCCGACGCCGGGCGTTTCGTCCGTACCGGGGCGAGACCCGAGAGCGGACCGTCCGCGCAGGCCGGAGCGGGCGAGGTCACCGACACTCCGGAACACCCCTGAGAGGGACCGCGGGAAAAGGGCTTGCGTCGCCGGCGCGGACACCGCTACAACTGACTGGGCCCCGACCACAGCGGTACCGGGGCGCGACGACGAAAGGAGGCTGAGCCGTGTTCACCGCGTTCACCGCGCTCGTGTCCTCCCGGGGCATCCTCGACAGCTGACCCTGGACCGGGCGGGCGCACACACACCGAAGGTGTCGCTTGACCGTCACAACGCATGCCCTGACCGTCCGTCCGATCACCGGACCGGAAGAGCTGGACCTGTTCAACCGGCTCCCCTACGCCCAGAACTCCGAGATCGGCGCCGACCTCGCCGAGGGCCGCCGCCACCCCTCCTGGATGTGGGTCGCCCTGGACGGCGACCGCCTCCTGGCCCGCCTGTCCTGGTGGTGCCGCAACAGCGACGTCGCTCCCCTCCTGCTGGACGTCCTCGACGTGGACGGCGCGGCCGACGACGTCGACCGCGTGGAGGTCGCCGAGCACCTGCTGCGCACCGCCTCGGCGGCGACCCTGCCCGACGGGGGGACCCCGCCCGAGTACCTGCGCTTCGTCCCGGCCGACTGGCAGCGGGACCCCCGGGACCGGCGCGCCGTGGAGGAGCGCATGGCCGCCGTCGAGCGCAACGGCGGATCACTGCTCGTGGAGCGCCTGCGCTTCGAGTGGACCCCCGGCGGTACGGCCCCCCGACCGGGCGACCGCCTCCGGTTCCGGCCGATCCGGGACGAGGAGGAGGTCCTCGGCCTGATGGTCCGGGCGCTGGAGGGAACCCTGGACGCCCACGACCGCGTCGACCTCGAACACAGGACGGCGGACGAGGTGGCCGCCGAGAACTACGCCGACGAGTTCGAGCAGTACACGACGCCCCGGGAGTGGTGGCGGATCGCGACGTTGCCGGACGGTGGGCCGGTCGGGTTCGTGCTGCCCGCGCGCAACGACTACCACCCGATGATCGGCTACATCGCGGTACTGCCCGAGCACCGCGGGAACGGGTACATCGACGACATCCTCGCCGAGGGCACCCGTGTCCTGGCCGAGGAGGGCGTCGAGCGCGTCCGCGCAGCCACCGACAAGGGCAACATGCCGATGGCGCGGGCCTTCCAGCGGGCGGGGTACGCCACGCTCAGCGGGATCGTCAACATGGACTGGAAGAAGTAGTACACCGGCGGAGCGGTCCGCCGTGGGGGCCGGGCCGGCGCGGGCCCGCCCGGCCCCGGTTTCCCAGACGCGGGCGTCCCCGCCGCCCTCCCGTGTCCCGGCGGCCCCGGAGCGGTGTCTCAGGCGGTGGCGAGGATCCGCCCGGCCTCGGCGACGGCCGCGGTGAGGTCCTGGGGGTCGGCGGTCATTCCCGCGATCACGAGGTCGGCCTCCTCCAGACCGGCCCGGGCCAGAAGGGTCTTGTCGTTGGTGACCCACTCCCCGCGCTCGGCCAGGACCGCGTGCGCCGCCTGGGCGACGGCCTGGGCGACGAGGCCCGCCGTCTGGGCGACCCGGCCGTACGGGGCGTGGTTGTGCTCGGCGTAGGACAGGGTGGCCGCGGCCAGGCCCCGCCACACCGGCGGCGCGCTCCCGCGCAGTTCCTCCGGGTAGCCGGGCCGGGGCAGGTCTCCGACGAGGACCCTGCCGAGGGCGAGCTCGGCGACGACGAGGTAGGAGGGGATTCCGGCCAGGTGGAACATGAGCGGTTCCACCCGGAACCGCCCCTGTTCGGCCTCGGCGAGCTCGTGCTCGACCACGTCGATGTCGCGGTAGTGCACGTCCACCGACCGGCCGTCGATCCGGAGCCGGGCGCCGCCGTTGAAGACTCCTCCTCCCCAGCCGCCGGTCTCCGACACCTCTCCCTCCCATCCGACGTCCCGCAGGTACCGCGGGTCGAATCCGCCCCGGTAGTAGACCGCCAGGTCCCAGTCGCTGTCGGGGCGGTGGGTCTCCTGGGCCCGGGAGCCGCCGACCATGACGGCCTCCACGGCGGGAAGGGCGGCGAGGCGGTCGGCGGTGGCGGACAGGAAACGGGCGTCGTCAAGGGTGCGTTCGGAGGTGGGCATGGGGCCATCATGGCGGATCCCTCCCCGTCCGTCGCGGAACTCCCGTCACAGGGGTCCCCCGACGGGCGGGGCCCGGACCGGAGCGTTCCGGTCCGGGCCCGGCGGCGTCCGGTCAGCCCTCCTAGGGCGAACCGCCGCCGTCGCCGTTGCCCCCGCCGCGTTCCCCCGCACGGGTGCCCGTGTCACCGCCCTGGCGCCTCTGGCTCCGCTTGAGCCTGCGCGCCCTGGTGGCGAGCGGCGCGTTGCGTTCTCGCTGTACGCCCGAGGCCTCCGCGAACTCGGCCTGGAGCGAGCGCACGAGCCCCGCCATCATGAAGAAGCCGATCACGAAGAACGGTAGGCCGAACACGATGATCGTCTGTTGCAGGGCGTCCAGGCCGCCCGTACCGGACGCGGTGAGCACCGTCGCGGCCACGACGCCCTCGGTGATCCCCCAGAAGATCCGCTGACGGGTCGGGTTGCCCGCCTCACCGGAGCAGAGGATGTCCACCACGAGGGAGGCCGAGTCCGAGGAGGTGGTGAAGAAGATGATGACGATGAGGATGCTCACCATCGACGTGAACGTGGTCAGCGGGTAGTTCTCCAGGAACGCGAAGAGGGCGCCGGGGACGTCTTCCTGCGCGACCACCTCCTCGACCAGCTGGCCGTCCCGGTTCCTCTCGATGTTGAAGGAGGACAGCCCGAACACGCTGAACCAGATGATGCTGAACGCGGTGGGCGCGGCCAGCACGCCGAGGATGAACTCCCGGATGGTGCGGCCCTTGGAGATGCGCGCGATGAAGATACCGACGAACGGCGACCAGGTGATGGTCCACGCCCAGTAGAAGACGGTCCAGGACCCCTGCCAGCCGGTGTTGGCGAAGGTGTCGTTCCAGAACGACAGCGGGACCAGCATCTCCAGGTAGATGCCCGTGGTCTCGATGATCCCCTTGGCCAGGAAGAGCGTCGAACCCGCGAGGAAGACGAAGAGCAGCAGACCCACGGCCATGAAGATGTTGATCGTGGACAGCCATTTGATGCCGATGTCGAGGCCGCTGGCCACGGAGATCACGGCGATGGTCGTGACGACCGCGATGAGGATCAGCTGGGTGAGGCGGGTCTCCTCCACACCGAACAGGGTGTTGAGGCCGCTGTTGATCTGGAGGGTGCCCAGGCCGATGGTGACGGAGACGCCGAACAGGGTGCCCAGGACCGCGATGATGTCGATCGCCCGTCCCAGGGGGCCGTGGATCCGCTCCCCGATGAAGGGGTGGAAGACCGAGCTGACCCGGAACGGCAGGCCCTTGCGGTACACGAAGTAGGCGAAGGCGAGCCCCGGCAGGCAGAAGATCGTCCAGGTGTGCAGGCCGAAGTGGTAGAGCGTGAAGCCCATCGCCTCCTCGGCCGCCTCGATCGTCTGCGGCTCGACACCCGCCCGCGGCGGGTCGGCGTAGTGGCTGATCGGCTCGGCCACGCCCCAGAACATCAGGATGCTGCCGATACCCGCGGCGAACAGCATCGCGAACCAGACGGGATTGCTGTACTCGGGCCTGCTGTCCGGCTGCCCCAGGCGTACGGTCCCGAACCGGCTGAACGCGATCCAGATCAGGAAGACGAGGAAGGTGGTCACACCGAGGATGTAGAGCCATCCGAGGTTGGTGAGGATCCAGTCCGAGGTCGTGCCGAAGATGGCGTCCACCACGTCGGTGAAGGCGATCGCACTCACCACGAAGACAACGGTCAACGCGGCGGACACGAAGAAGATCGCCGGGTTCGTATCGAGCCCCAGCTTTTGTGCCAGCTTTTCGAACATGCCGACTGCTTTCTGGTGTTTCGGAGACGTTCGGCGGGGGATAAAGGCCCGTCGGCCCGCACCGGCCTCGGACAAGGATACGTCTCGGGACGGACTCCCCTGTTTATCCCTTCTTTCGAGGGGAGTCGGAACCGCCCTTACCCAGCAGCATTATCGACACACTGGAAAACATCAAAAAGGATATAGCAAAAGCCACATAAGGTACTTTCCTTCAGTTTCATCCATGTATGTACCGCTCACCGCGGCGCCCCGGCCCCGACGGGGTACGGGTGGTGGCGTCCGGAGCGGACGTGAGGAAGGATCGCCGATCGTCCCGGCGCCTCAGCGCCGTGGCCGCACGGACGGGTGCGTCCGGCCTCCTCCCGGCGGTGTACGGCCGCCGGGAGCGGGGCGGCGGTCAGGAGTCGAAGCCGCGCAGCAGTTCGCGCACGGCCTCGGGCTGCTCGTACAGCGACAGGTGGCCCGCGCCCTCGATGGTGCGGACCTCGGCGTCCAGGAACCGGCGGGCCGGTCCGTGCAGACGCGCGGGGGAGAAGAACTGGTCGTGCGATCCGGTCGCGACGGCGACCGGGGTGTCCGCCCAGGCACGGAAGCACTCCGCCTGCAGGGGGCTGGGCATGGAACCCGTGCGGCAGTACCGGGCCACCAGGGTGAGCCACTCGGCCTCGGCACGGTGCTCGTCGCACGCGGTGGACGGGCCGCTGAGGAACTCGACCATCCGCCCGCTGGTGTGCTCGTTGGGGTGGATCATCCACGGCAGCACGGTGCGCATCGACTCCGAGCTCACACCGGCGGCGGTCAGCCCGGCGGGGTTGAGCAGCAGCATCCCCGCGACCAGCGGGGACGGGGTCGAGGCGAGCGCGACGGCGGCACCCCGGGAGTGGCCCAGCACGAGCACGGGCCGGTCGGTGATCTGCGGCAGGAGTTCGTCGAGCCAGGCGCCGTAGGCGTCGATCCTGGTGCCCCCGACCCGCTGGCTGCAGCTGAGGCCGGGTTGCCCGGGCAGGTCGGCCAACAGTACCGGCCGGTCCTCGGACAGCGCGCGGGCGGCGGGCACCGTGGTGGCCGCGTTGAAGTTGGTTCCCGACAGCACCAGTACCGGGGTACCGGGACCGCCCGTGGCACGGAAGGCCTGCGTGCTCCCCAGGCGGGTCTCCACGGGAGGAAGGGGGCCGAGTTCGGGCCACTGGCTCAGGGCCTTGTGACACCACGCGTGCACGGAGCGCTCGGCGTTCTCCGAACGGTACACACGTGCTGCGCGAAGGGGGACGACGGTCATGGGTCTGGTTTCGCCTAGAGGAGAGCGGTGACGCCGTCCTTGCTAGCCGACGCACCAGAGAGGAACTGTACGCCTCCGTTCGGTACCACGCCACCCGGGGTGGTGGGTGTTTCCGACCTGAGACTCAGCAGATCCATACCCGTTGCGGAGCGTCCCCCTGTTACGGCTGTTCACCCTGGTGCGGAGGTGTCCTGCCCGTCCGCTTCCGGCCATCGGACGCCGCGGTGTTTACCCGCGTCCGCAGTGTGGCGGGGTGCCCCCGCGCCCCGGAGGTGGTGTCCCCGGGCCCTCCCCGACCCGGGAACACCGCCGGATCAGCCCATCGTGTCGGGGTCCGGACCGATGCGACCGCCGCGGTCGAGCGAACCGACCCTGTCCATGTCCTCGGCGGACAGTTCGAAGTCGAACACGTCGAAGTTCTCCCGGATCCGGGACGGGGTCACGGACTTGGGGATCACGACGTTGCCGAGCTGCAGGTGCCAGCGCAGCACGACCTGCGCCGCGGACTTGCCGTACTTCTCGCCGAGGGCGGTCAGCTCCGGGTCCTCCAGCTCCTTGCCCTGGCCGAGCGGGCTCCACGCCTCGGTGAGCAGACCGTGGCGGGCGTTGGCCGCGCGCATGGCCTCCTGCGAGAGGTAGGGGTGCAGTTCGATCTGGTTGAGGACCGGGACGACGTCGGTCTCGGCGACCAGGCGGTCCAGGGTCCGGGCCGTGAAGTTGGAGACGCCGATGGCCTTGGCGCGGCCCTCGGAGTGGATGCGCTCCAGCGCCTTCCAGGTGTCGACGTAGGCGTCCTGCTTCGGGGCGGGCCAGTGGATCAGGTACAGGTCGACGTAGTCCAGGCCGAGCCGTTCCAGGCTGGCGTCGAAGGCCTTGAGCGCCTGGTCGTAGCCCTGGTCGTCGTTCCACAGCTTGGTGGTGACGAACAGCTCCTCGCGGGGGACACCGGACTCGGCGAGGGCGAGGCCCGTGCCCTTCTCGTTGTCGTAGATACGGGCGGTGTCGATACTGCGGTACCCGGTCTCCAGGGCGGTCGTGACGACGGACCGGGCCTCCTCGTCGGGGACCTGGAAGACGCCGAACCCGAGTTGCGGCATGGTGAGGCCGTTGTTCAGCGTGACGTGCTGCATGGATGCCCTTTCCGTGATCACGGAGTAGGTGGTGTGGCCGTGGGGGGTTCTCCCCCATGATGACGACCTGGAGCGCGCTCCAGGCAAGGAGCGCGCTCCAGGGAAGCGGTCAGGACGTGAGGCGGACCAGCATCTTGCCGGTGTTGGCGCCCCGCATCATGTCGAGGAAGGCCCGCACCGCGTTGTCGACGCCCTCGACGACGGTCTCCTCGGTGCGCAGCCCGCCGTCGGAGATCCATCCGGAGGCTCGCTCGGCGTACTCCCCCATGAGGTGGCCGTGGTCGCCGACGATGAACCCGCGCAGGTTGAGGCGCTTGCCGACGGCGAGGAAGAGGTTGTCGGGGCCGGGAGCGGGCTCGGTCGCGTTGTACTGGGAGACCGCGCCGCACAGGGCGATCCGGCCGTACGTGCGCATCGCGGCGATGGCCGCCCGCAGGTGGTCGCCGCCGACGTTGTCGAAGTAGACGTCGACGCCCTCGGGCGCGGCCTCGGCGAGCTGCTCCTCCAGACGGCCCTCGCGGTAGTCGATGGCGGCGTCGAAGCCGAACTCCTCCAGGAGGCGGCGCTTCTTCTCCGGGCCGCCCGCGGATCCGACCACACGGGAGGCGCCCAGCTGGCGGGCGACCTGCCCGGCGATGGAGCCGACCGCGCCCGCGGCACCGGAGACGAACACCACGTCGCCCTCCCGGACCGGGGCGACCTCGGTCAGGCCCGCGTAGGCGGTGAGACCGACCATCCCCAGCACGCCGAGGTAGGCCTGGGCGGGGGCCAGGGAGGTGTCCACCGGGCGCACGGCCTTCGCGGGCAGCAGCGCGTACTCGCGCCACCCGGCCGAGTGCAGGACGGCGGTGCCGACCGGGACGTCGTCGCTGCCGGAGGCGGTGACCACGCCCACCGCGCCGCCGTCCATCGGATCGCCGAGCTGGTAGGGCGGTACGTAGGACTTGACGTCGTTCATGCGCCCGCGCATGTACGGGTCCACGGACATCCAGTCGTTGCGGACCAGGACCTCTCCGGGTCCCGGGTCACCGACGGTGGTCTCCACGAGGGAGAAGTCGTCGGGCCGGGGTTCTCCGACGGGACGGGAGACCAGGTGGACTTCCCTGCTGGTGACGGGCATGGCGAAACCTCCGGTACTTCACTGGGTGTGGGCGCGGCGACCTGCGGCCCGGACCGACACTAGTCCGGCAACGTATTCGCTCACCAATAAAATCGGCGAAGTGAGCTATAGGAATACCGATAGGTCGAACGCCGCGACCGGCCCGCGCGCCGATGGAACGCTCGACCTCCAGCAGCTGAGGACCTTCCTGGCCGTACACCGGTCCGGGTCCTTCACGGCCGCCGCGCAGCTGCTGCGGCTGTCGCAACCGACGGTCACCACACAGATCCGTTCCCTGGAACAGCGCTTGGGACACCTTCTCTTCGAGAGGCTGCCCCGCGGGGTGGCGCCGACCGCGGAGGCCAACGACCTGGCGGCGCAGGTGGCCGAGCCCCTGGACGCCCTGGAGGTGGTGGCCGGACCGGGCGCGGGCGACGCGTCCGCGCCGCCCGCGCCCCTGCGTGTGGCGGGCCCCGCCGAGGTGCTGCACGAGCTGGTGCTGCCGTCGCTCGCCCCACTGGTGGAGGAGGGCGTACGGCTGCGGGTGCGCACCGGACCGGTCGACGACCTGCTGGAGGAACTGCGCGGGGGCGGGCACGACCTGGTGCTGTCCCCGCTGTGCCCGCGCGGACGCGCGCTGGTGGCCGATCCCCTGGCGGACGAGGAGTTCGTGCTGGTGGCGTCGCCCTCGTGGGCGGACCGGATCCGCCGCGACCGGCTCACCCGGCAGGGCGCCTCCTCGCTGTGCGGGGCCCCGCTGGTGGCCTACGGTGACGACCTGCCGATCCTGCGCCGTTACTGGCGCCACGTGTTCGGGGTGCGTCTGACGTGCGGCCCAGCGGTCACCGTGCCCGACCTGCGCGGGATGATGGCGGCCGCCGAGAACGGGGCGGGGGTCACGGTGCTGCCGCGCTACCTGTGCCGGGAGGCGCTGGACCAGGGGCGGCTGGTGGCGCTGACGGAACCGGAGAAGCCGCCGGTCAACACCATGTACCTGGTGCGGCGCCCGGGTGTGTCGGACAACCCGCACCTGGACAGGGTGCACCGGCACCTGGTGTCGGCCGCCCGCGGCTGGTGAGTTCCGCTGTCCCCCGAACCGTTTCCCCCGGCGCGCGGTCCTACCGGGGGACGGTGGTGGACGGGGGTCGTCCGTCTCGGGTGTGACCCGGGCGCGGGGAGGGCCATGAGAGGGGCGGAGGAACCGGTGACCGGATCGGAGACGGCGGGACGGCGGGCCGCCGCGCCCCGGCGACGGTCCCCGGCGGTGACCGTCCTGGTCGCGCTGGTGGCCCTGGGGCTGGCGGTGTTCGCCGCGCTGCGAGTGTTCGGCCTGGAACGGGGCTGGCCCCTGGTACCCGCGCTGGCCTTCACCCCCTACCTGCTGGGCCTCGCCCTGCTGGCGGGGGCAGGGACGGGCCTGGCGCGGCGGTGGGTGTCCACGGGTGCGCTGGTCGCGGTGGCGGCGGTGCTGGCGGCGGCGGTCGTGCCGCGTGCGGTGCCGTTCGGGGTCACCTCGGCAGGCGGCCCGGCCGTGCGGGTCATGACCCTGAACACGCTCGGCGGCGGGGCCGGCGCCGCGGAGGTGGTGGCGCTGGTACGCGACCGCGGTGTGGACGTGCTCACCCTCCAGGAGGTCACCCCGGACCTGGTACGCGACCTGTCCACCGCGGGGCTGGACGACCTCCTGCCCCACGTGGACGACCACTCCGATCCCCGCGGGGCGCACGGGAGCACCATCCACTCGGCCTTCCCCCTCACCGACCTCGGTGACGCGGCGACGGGTGGAGACGCCTTCGCGATGCCGACCTCCCTCGTGAGGCTGCCGGAGGACGGGAACGAGGACGGGGAGGAGGACACCGTCGAGGTGACGTCCGTGCACGTCCCCCCGCCGCTGACGCCCTCGTACGCCGACGCCTGGAGCAGAGGTCTGGGCGCCCTCGCCGAGGCACCGGACTCGGGCACGACGCGCGTGCTGGCGGGGGACTTCAACGCCACTCTGGACCACGCGGAGCTGCGCGCGGTCCTGGACTCGGGGTACCTCGACGCCGCTGAGGTCCTGGGTGAGGGGCTGAGGCCGACATGGCCCTCGGGCCGTCCCGTGCCGGGCCTCACCATCGACCACGTGCTGGTGGACCCCGTGACGGGCGTCGACCGGCTGGAGGTCCTGGAGGTGCCGGGCACCGACCACCGCGCGGTGTTCGTCGAGGTGACCCTGCCCGGGAGGCCGAGGTGACCCCTGCCCGAGGGGTGGTGCGGCCTGGGCCGCACGCGCCACCGGCACGGGAAGGGCTCCCGGGTCGTGCCCCCACGCCGGTGGCACGGTCTAACGTCGCACCATGAGCGAGCTGACCGAACCGATGACGGGCACCCGCCTCCAGGCGGTCCTGCCCGACGAGTCTCCGGAGATGTCCCCGAGAACCCTCGTCGACCTGGGGATACGCGCCGACGAGCTGGGCGTGGACGCGGTGTGGCTGCCGGACCACCTGCTGCCGCCCGCGCCGTACGGGCGGACCTTCGGCGGCGTGTACGAGCCGCTGGTGACCCTGTCCCACCTGGCCGCCCGTACCGGACGGGTCCGCCTGGGCACGTCGGTGCTGGTGGCGCCGTTGCGCGATCCCTTCCTCCTCGCGAAGCAGGTGGCGACCCTGGACGCCCTGTCGGAGGGGCGGTTCGTCCTGGGCGTGGGGACCGGCTGGGCACGGGAGGAGTTCTCCGCGTTGGGGGCGGACTTCACCACGCGCGGCGCCCGGACGGACGAGGCACTGCGGCTGCTGCGCCACCTGTTCGAGGGAGAGGGGGCGTTCGAGGGGCGCTTCCACTCCTACGAGCGCGGGGTGTTCGAGCCGCGCCCGGCCGGGCGCGTACCGGTGATGGTGGGCGGCACGTCGGACCGTGCGCTGCGGCGGGCCGCGACGTGGGCCGACGCCTGGCAGGGGGTGGGGCTGGACGCGGAGGGGTTCGTGGCGGCCCGCAACCGGCTGCGGGAGCTGACCCACCGGCCCGTGCGGGCGGGCACCCGGATCGCCTGGTCCGGGGGCGAGGAGGAGTTCGACCGCGCCGTCGGGCTCTTCCGCGAGCTGGCCGCGGCCGGGGCGGACTCGGTGGCGGTGTGGTTCGGCGGTGCGGAGGGGTTCGGCGAGCGCATGGAGCGGTTCGCGGCGGCCCTGCGCTGACCGGTGGGTCGGCACCGGCCGGTGGACGCGGCCGTGCGGCCCCGCAAAGCGCGTTCCGACGGATCAGGGACCGGGGGGCGGTGCTCCCGGCGCTACTTCCGCGAGCCGAAGGGGCCCGGCCTCCGTACTTCTTGTGGACGGCCTGCTTGGACACGCCGAGGACCTCGGCGGTCTCGGTCCAGGTGGAGCCCTGGACCCGTGCACGGCGGACGAGGACGGCCTCGCCCCGCTCCGTCTCCCCGCGGATCCGGAGTGCGGCGTCCAGGCCCACCAGCGGGTCGCCGGCCTCGGTGGCGCGGGCGAGGGCGGTCGGCTGTTCGGCGCCCATGGGTCAACTGTGATTGACATGTGGGCACGGGCGCAGGAGACGGCCCCCGCCGGACCTCCGGTGGCGCCGATGGCACCCTGGAGTGCCGAACGACGATGGGGACGGGGACGCGACGTGGGCGACTACGACGGGATGACGGTGCTGTTCGACCTGGACGGTGTGCTGGTGGACTCCGCCGAGAGCATCCGCGCGGGGCTGACCGCGTGGGCGGTGGAGCGCGGCCTGGACGTGGACGCCGTGCTCGCGCACCACCACGGGCGGACCGACGCCGACCTGGTGCGCCTCCTGGCCCCGCACCTGGACCCGGCCGCCGAGGCGCCGCGGATCGAGGCCCACGAGGCCGCCGCCGGGGACGGCGTGCGGGCCGTGCCCGGCGCGCGCGAACTCCTCGTCGAACTGGACGGCCGCGGGCGCTCCTGGGCGGTCGTCACCTCCGGGGGCGACCGGATCGCGAACTCCCGCATCGAGGCCGCCGGACTGCCCCTTCCCCGTGTGCTGGTGACCGCCGACGACGTGGACGAGGGCAAACCCCGTCCGGGCCCCTACCTGCTGGGTGCCGAGCGCATGGGAGCCGCTCCCGAGCGGTGCGTGGTGGTGGAGGACGCCGCCAGCGGTGTCCGGGCCGGGCTGGACGCGGGGATGCCCGTGATCGCCGTGGCGTCCACGACCGGCCCCGGGGACCTCGCGCACGCGACCACCGTGGTGGGGGACCTCGAAGCCGCGGCCGGGCTGCTGCTCTAGGTCGGGGCCGACCGACCTCTACCGTGAGGAGCACCCTTGGACGACGGCGTCACCATCGACCGCGCCCGGGCCGAGGACGTGGCGGCGATCGTCGCCATGCTCCAGCTGACCTCGGACGCCTCCCGGGAGGACGCGCACCGCTTCTACGAACGGCTGGGCTACACCGCCTCCCACGTCGGCTTCAAGAAGAGGACCGGCTGAGGCCCGGGGCCTCCTGTCCCCGCCGGCGGGGACACCCACCCGTGGCTACGGCACCCGGCGGGCGAGGAAGAGCCGGGTGACGTGGGGAACGCGCACGTTCCCGTCGGGGAAGTGCTCGGCGGCGAGCGCGGTGACGGCGGCCCGGGTGCGCTCCTCTCCGATGGCACGGACCACGGCGGCCATCTTGCTGGAGGACAGCGCGGTTCCCACGAGCCCGTCGGGGTCGAGCTCGCGCGTCCAGGCGGCGGTGAACTCCACGGCGTCGGCGAGGCCGTCCTGGGCCTCCATCTCCCCCACGGTGTCGAAGACCCGGTAGTCGCGCCTGTAGTCATCGCCGTGCTCCTCCATCAGGGACTCGTAGGCGTCGACGAAGGCGCTGGCGGTCCAGTCGCGGTCGTTGCTGAGCACGGCGACGGTTCCCCCGGGCACGAGCAGGCGGGCGGCCTCGGCGTAGAAGGCGGGCCGGTCGAACCAGTGGACGGCCTGCGCGGCGAGCACGAGGGCGGCGGAGGCGTCGGGGAGGGGGACCTCCTCGGCGCGGCCGTCCACGTACTCGACGTCCCCGTCGTCGGCGGCGTCGCGCATCGCGTGGCCGGGTTCGACGCCGACCACGCGGGGCCCCGGGCCGAGGACGCGGCGCAGGGCCCGGGTGGAGATGCCGGTCCCGGAGCCGACGTCGAGCAGGAGCCAGGGGTCGGGCCAGGAGTCGCGGACGCCGTCGAGGACGTGCGCGCGGAGCCGGTCGAGGACGGAGTCCGGGTACCCCGGCCGGAAGCGGCGGTAGTCGTCGCTGAGCCGGTCGAAGGCCTGGGTCCTGTCGTTCATGGAGTCCTCGTTCCCGTCGGGTCGGCGGGCACGAACCTACCGGGTTCGTGCCCGGGCTTCCGGAAACCGGTGCGCGCTACGCCCCCTGGGACACATGCTCCCCGCGCACGGCTCGGTACGCGGACGGGCTCGTCCCCGTGTGGTTCTTGAACGCGGAACTGAAGGCGAACGCGCTCCCGTAACCCACCCGCGCGGCCACGGCCTCCAGGCCCAGCTCCGGCCGGGCGGTGAGCAGGTCACCGGCCACCGTGAGCCGCCAGGTGCGCAGGTAGGTCATCGGCGGGGTGCCCACGGCCCTCTGGAAACGCGAGGCCAGGGTGGCCCGGGAGACCGTGCACTCACGGGCCAGCGCCTCCAGGGTCCAGGGGTCGGCGACGCGATCGTGCAACAGCTCCAGCGCCCGCGCGACGACGGGGTCGTGCTGGGCGCTCAGCCAGTTGGGGGCGCTGTCGGGGTTGTCCTCCAGCCAGGCGCGCACCGCCATCACCAGGAGGCAGTCCAGGAGCCGGTCGTTGAGGCTGGTCTGGGCGACGCGGCTGGTGGTGATCTCGTCGGCCAGCAGCGCCACGAGCGCCGGGTCGACCCGGCCGCTGGGCAGTACCGCCAGCGGAGGCAGCGCCGACAGGGCCAGGCGGCCGACCTCGCTGTCGTCCTCGTAGGCGCCCACCACCGTGGTGTCGGTGCCGTCGGGATCGTTCCCCCAGATCCCCACCCCGTGGCTCATGGTCACGTGGACCTCCTCGCCGTCGTGGGCCACGCACCGCTGCCCGGGAAGGACGGTGATGGTGGGCTCGCGTTCCCTGCTGTCGGCGATCACGTAGGGTTCCGGGCCGCGGACGAGCACCAGGTCGCCGGGGCCGGCGTCGGCCTCGCCGCGGGGCGTGCCCACCCAGGCGCTGCCGGAGACGACCACGATCAGGGTGAGGGCGGACCCGTCGCGGCTGTCGATGCCCCAGGGCGGGCTCATGACCGTGCGCAGGGTGAAGGCGCCGCGTGCGCGGGGCCCGTCCAGGAGGTGTACGAGGGGATCCATGTCCCCACCCTAGCCAGTGCCAGACGTTCTCTTATGGAAATCAGCTTCTGGACTATGTTCCGTCCGAACCCGGGTTGATGGACTGGGGGCATGACCACAGAACACGTCCTCGTCACCGGCGGCACCGGCATGACCGGCCGCCGCGTCACCCACCTGCTCCGCGAGCGCGGAGCCGGGATCCGGGTCGGCTCCCGGTCCGGCAGCCCCCGCTTCGACTGGCACGACCGGGCCACCTGGGACCCCGCCTTGGAGGGGATCACCTCCGTCTACCTGTGTTACCACCCGGACCTGGGCTTCCCCGGGGCCGACGAGACCGTCGCCGCCTTCGCCGCCCGCGCCGCCCGGCACGGCGTCCGCCGGATGGCGCTGCTGTCCGGGCGCGGTGAGCCGGGGTCCGAGCGCGCGGAGCGGGCCGTGCGCTCGGAGTTCCCGGACCTGACCGTGCTGCGCTGCGCGGTGTTCGCGCAGAACTTCTCCGAGAGCTTCCTGCACGGACCGGCCCTGGAGGGCACCGTGGCCCTGCCCGCCCCGGACGCGCCCGAGCCCTTCGTCGACCTGGACGACGTCGCCGAGGTCGCGGCCCGGGCGCTGACGGAGGACGGGCACGCCGGAGAGCTGTACGAACTGACCGGTCCCGGGGCGGTCACGTTCGCCGAGGCCACCGGTGTGCTGGGCCGGGCGGCCGGGCGCACGGTCGTGTACCAGGAGGTGTCGGCGGAGGACTTCGTCGCCGGGGCGGTCGCGGCCGGGGTTCCCGGGGATGTGGCCCAGGGGCTGGCCGACCTGCTCGGGGAGATCCTGGACGGTCGCAACGTCGAGCCCGCCGACGGCGTGGAGCGGGCGCTGGGCCGTCCGGCCACCGGCTTCGACGAGTACGCCCGCCGGGCCGGGGCCGCCGGGGCATGGAAACGGTGACCGCGGCGGCTCCCGGGGCGCGCTGAGCTGCCCGCCCCGGGCGGACTGGTCGCGCACACGGCCGGCGGCGAGGGGGCACCGGGACCGGGCGTCCACAGGGACGGCCCGGGTCTGGCGTCCCCTCGCCGTGCACGGTTGACTGGGAAACGGAGGATCCCCGAGCCCCACCGCGCCGCCGGCCATGGAGGAGGCGGTGCCCATGGGTGAGGGGTCCCGCACCAGGACGCCCGTGACCGGGACCAGCGGCCCGGGCCGCCCGACCGAGCTTGAAAGGCCCCAGATGAGTACCCCCGACCTGACCGCCAAGGCCTCCGCCACCTCCGGCTCCGACACCTGGCACACCACCGCCGTCGGCACCGACCTGCGCTCGCTGCACCTGGCCGACGGCCCGCACGGCGTGCGCCAACAGCCGGAGGAGGGCGACCACCTGGGGATCGGCGGCAGCCTGCCCGCCACCTGCTTCCCGCCAGCCGTCGGCCTGGGCGCCACCTGGAACCCCGCCCTCGTGCGCCGGGTCGGCGAGGCGCTGGGCGCCGAGGCCGGCGCCATGGGCGTGGACGTACTCCTGGGTCCGGGAATGAACATCAAGCGGTCACCGCTGTGCGGACGCAACTTCGAGTACGTCTCCGAGGACCCGCACGTCACGGCGCGGATCGCCGCCGCGCTGGTGGAGGGCGTCCAGTCCCAGGGGGTCGGCGCGTGCGTCAAGCACTTCGCCGCCAACAACCAGGAGACCGACCGGATGCGGGTCAGCGCCGACGTGGACGACCGCACCCTGCGCGAGATCTACCTCAGGGCGTTCGAGGAGGTCATCACCACCACGAGGCCGTCGATGGTGATGTGCTCCTACAACCGGGTCAACGGCGTGCACACCAGTCAGGACCCGTGGCTGCTCACCGAACTGCTGCGCGGCGAGTGGGGGTTCGACGGGGCCGTGGTCTCCGACTGGGGCGCCGTGGTGGACCGCGTCGCGGCGGTACGCGCCGGGCTGGACCTGGAGATGCCGCCCAGCGGCACCGACCAGGAGGTCGTCGACGCCGTCGAGCGGGGCGATCTGGACGAGTCCGTGCTGGACACGGTCATGGAGCGGCTGAGGCGGCTCCAGGAGAGGGTCTCCGCCGACACCTCCCGTCCGCTGGAGCACGAGGCGCACGACGCGCTGGCCCGCGAGGCCGCCCGCGAGGCGCTCGTCCTGCTCAGGAACGACGGCGGCGTGCTGCCCCTGGCCCCGGACCGGCCGGTCGCGGTCATCGGCGAGTTCGCCCGCACCCCCCGCTACCAGGGCGGCGGCTCCTCCCACGTGGTGCCGACCCGGGTGCACAGCGCGTTGGAGTCGCTCACCGAGGCCGTTCCCGGCGGGGTGGCGTTCGCGCCCGGGTTCCGGCTCGACGGCACGGCCGACCCGGCGCTGGTGGAGGAGGCCGTGTCGGCGGCGGCCGCCGCCGGCACGGCCGTGGTCTTCCTGGGCCTGCCCGAGGCCGCCGAGTCCGAGGGCTACGACCGCACCACGCTCGACCTGCCCTCCGACCAGCTCGCCCTGCTGTCCCGGGTCCGGCGGGCCTGCGAACGGGTGGTGGTCGTGCTGTCCAACGGGGGCGTGGTGTCGGTGACCGACTGGGAGCACGACGCCGACGCCGTCCTGGAGGGGTGGCTGCTCGGGCAGGCCGGTGGCGCCGCCGTCGCCGACGTCCTGACCGGGGCGGCGTCCCCGTCCGGCAGGCTCACCGAGACCGTTCCGCTGCGGTTGAGCGACCACGCCTCCTACCTGGCCTTCCCGGGCGAACACGGGAGATCGGTCTACGGGGAGGGCGTCTTCGTCGGCTACCGGTACTTCGACACCCTGGATCGGCCGGTCGCCTACCCGTTCGGGCACGGGCTCACCTACACGGAGTTCGCCTACTCGGACCTGGCGGTGACCGCCGCCGGGGAGGACTCCTGGCGGGTGGCCTTCACCGTCACCAACACCGGGGAGCGGGCCGCCGCCGAGGTCGCCCAGCTGTACACGGGCGTGGAGCAGGAGTACCCGACCCGGCCGCGTCGCGAGCTGCGCGGTTTCGCGAAGGTGTTCCTGGAGCCGGGGCGCGGCGAGCGGGTCGAGCTGGCGCTGACCGGAAGGGACCTGTCCACATGGGACCCCGAACACCAGAGGTGGTCGCTGGCCGAGGGGACGTACACCGTGGCCGTGGGCGCGTCCTCCCGCGACATCCGGCTCACCGCCGAGGTGAGCACGCCCGGGGACCGGTTCGCTCCTCCGCTGACCGCGTGTTCGACCGTCGGAGAGTGGCGTGCGCACCCGGTCGGCGGACCGGTGATGGCCGAGCTGCGGGCGGGTATGCCGGAGCTCTCCGAGGTGCCCGAAGACCTGCTGCGCATGGCCGACTCCATGCCGCTGGCCACCCTGCGCACGTTCGGTCTGGGCGTGACCGCCGAGATGATCGACCTGCTGGTAGAGAACGTGGAGGCCCGGCGGCGGGCCGCGATCGCCCGCGGTGAGATCACGGGCTGACGCCCCGGCGCGGCCCCGCGCGCCCTCGGCTAGCGTGGAGGCGCCGTCCCACACCACGACCCAGGAAGCAGCCCGTGTCCACGTCGGAGAAGTTCCAGAGCGTGTTCGTGGCGCTGGCCGCCCTCGTCGGACTGGGCGTCGGCCTGCTGTGGCCGGTCGGCGGGGCGGCGGGCCACCTCGTGCTCCCCGCCCTGATGCTGATGCTGACGGCGGTGTTCGCGCAGGTCGACGCCGGTCAGGTCCGCCGGGCCAGGTCCGCGCGCACGGTGGTCGCCGCCAGCCTCGTACTCAACTTCGTGTTCACCCCGCTGGTGGCCTGGGCCCTGGGCGCCGGGCTCCTGGGCGGCTTTCCCGACCTGCGGATCGGCCTGCTGTTGCTGCTGGTCACACCGTGTACGGACTGGTACCTGGTGTTCACCGGGTTGGCTCGGGGGCACATGGGTGTGGCGGCCGCGGTGCTGCCGGTGAACCTGGTGCTTCAGCTACTGCTGTTGCCGGTGTACGTGCTGCTGCTCGGCGGCGAGGCGGCGAGGGTGGACACCGGAACCCTGGTGGAGGCGGTGCTCCTGGTTCTGGTGGTACCGCTGGTGTTGGCGGTGCTCCTCAGGGAGGCGGCCCGCCGGTGGAGGGGCGACGCCTGGCGCGACGCGGTCCTGGTCCCGTGGGCCTCCGGCGCGGTGCTGCCGCTGCTGTACGCGGCGGTGCTGGCCATGTTCGCCTGGCAGGCGCGCACGGTGCTCGCCCACCTGGGCGACCTGGTGGCGCTGCTGCCGCCCCTGGCGGTGTTCTTCACGGTCGCACCGCTGGTGGCGGTGCTCGCCGCCCGGCTGCTGCGGCTGCCCGCCGACCAACGGGTCACCCTGACGATGACGACGGTGGCCCGCAACTCCCCGATCGCCCTGGCGATCGCCGTGGCGGCCTTCCCCGGCCGGCCGCTCATCGCGGTGGCCCTGGTGGCCGGTCCGCTCCTGGAACTCCCGGTGCTGGCCCTGCTCAGCCAGGTGGTGCGGGCGCGCCCGAAGGCCTCCTCCCCGCCCTGACCCGCGTTCCCCGCGCGGTGCCGCGCGTCCCGACCTCTGACCGTGGCCGCGTCCGGGTCACCGGCCTGCTCCTCACGGCCGGGTCCGCCAGGCCGGACCACCGGGCACGGCGGGAGCGCCGGGAGGGGCTCCTCACTCGGTGGGCAGGCGGTCCTGGCGTACGGCGTTGACGCCCGCCTGGAAACGGCTCCTCGCGCCCAGTCTCACCATGATCTCCGACGCGAACCTGCGGGCCGTGCGGGGCGAGACCCCCAGCCTGCGGGCGATCACCTCGTCCGTGTGCCCCTCGGCGAGCAGACGCAGCGCCTCGGCCTGCTGGGGGGTCATGTCGCCGTCGGGGTCCTTGCTCTGCGTGGGCGCCAACTCCCGGGCCTCGCGCCACACCGCGTCGAAGAGCGTGCACAGCGCCGTCACCAGTCCGGGCGCCCTGATCAGGACCGCGCCCTTGCCCGTGTCCTCGTTGTCCGCGGCGACGACCGCGATACTGCGGTCACAGACGATCATCCGCGTGGGCAGAGTCGGCGCGGTGCGCACCTGCGCCCCGAGCTCCACGAGGTGTTTGGCGTGGGCGACGCTGTCGGGGTCGTTGGTCAGGCTGTCCAGGTACACGGTCCGCATCCGTACTCCCCGCTCCAGGAGCCTGCGGTTCAGGGGCTGGCCCGCCTCCATGTTCTCGGCGGTCTGCGACCCGCCGGGGGCGAAGGTCAGGAACTCCTCCCGCACCTGCTCGTTGATCATGCGCAGGTTGTCCCGGATCTGTTCCAGTCCCCAGATCACCGTCAGCCCCGAATCATCGGGTACCGCGTTCCCGGCCTCGGAGAACTCGGCGATCAGCTCGACCGCCACCGCCCTGCTCTCCTCCAGGCGCTGCTGCCGCCGGGCCAGATCGGCCTGTTGATGCGAAAGCAGGATCTCCATTCCCAACTGCGGGTTGACGGCGTGCAACCGCCCTCCGGCACGGCTCGACGAGCGGACCAGCGCCATTTCGTTCAGCAGGTCCAGGGCTTCACGGACGCGGTTCTCGGGAACGTCCAGCCCGGCCGCGAGTTCCGCGACCCCGTCGTCGGGGTGGGACAGCATGCGCCGGTAGACCGACTCGGCCACAGGGTCGATGCCAAGACCGTTCAACACCGTTTACCATCCTCGTGAACGCCGCCACGGCACCGCCGACGGCCGTTGCCAGAACCAGTGTTCTTATATCACGAGAAAGGAATCCTTGTACATTTAGAACACAAATGTACCAATTTATGTACTTTGTTACCGATTAACACTTACCGAGTGGTTCACGAGGAAGAAAGAGCTGCCGAAACACATTACCCACGGGAAATTACCTGGTCCTTCCCGTTCTCCGCAGATAGCGCACCCAGTTCACCGCGACGCCGCCGACCACGGCCAGGCACGCCGCGAGGACGAACGACGACAGGAGCCACTCCCGGGAGCCGTCCGGCCCGTAGACGCGGTTGGACGCCCCGGCGTCCACGGCCGGGATCCGCGCTCCCTCCTCGCAGGTGTCACGCCCGGCCGCGTGCAGGTACACCGCTCGCGGCTCCCCTCCCCCGGCCTCGGCGAAGGAACCGTTGCAGGTGCACGACTCGTGCCCCGGATGCTGGACGCACGTGATACTGCTCACGTTGAACACTCCCGGAGTGCCCTCGCCGCGCGCCGCGCGCAGCCCCTGCTCCAGTCCGGCGAAACCCACGTGGGCCACCAGTGCGGCGAGGACCACGACGACGACGGAGAACTGCGGGGACGGACGTCGGCGGCTCCTCCGCGTGTCGTGTCCGCCGGCGTGGCCGGTGGCAACGCCTCCGGTGGTGCCGGTGCCGGTGCCGGTGCCGGTGCCGAGCGTCCTCGGAGTGCTCATGCCCTCGCTCCCTCGTCCTCATGACTCTCCTCGGCGGGCTTCTCCGCGCCGCTCCCGCCGCCGCGGCCGATCTGGAGGGCGAGCACCGCGGCCACACCGCACAGGGCGGCCGCGAGCAGCCACACCGGCCCGTAGCCGCCGGTCACGTCACGGGTGAAGCCGCCGAAGACCGCCATGGTCCCCGCGCCGACCTGGTGGACGGCGTTGACCCAGCCGAAGACGATGGCGCCGTCCGCGCCGAAGACCCGGTGGCACAGCATGATGGTCGGCGGAACCGTGGCGACGTCGAGCAGGCCGAACACCACGACGAAGGCCATCATCGCCGCCCCCGCGTCGGGGCCCAGCAGCGCGGGCAGCATGGCCAGGAGGGCGCCCCGGCTCACGTAGTAGACGACCAGGAGCACACGCGGGTCCATCCGGTCGGTGAGCCATCCCGACAGGACCGTTCCCACGAGGGAGAACACACCGACCGTCGACACCAGCGCGGCGGCGACGGTGACGGCCATCCCCTGGTCCTGTGCGGCGGGCACGAAGTGGGTCCACAGGATGCCGTTGGTGGTCGCCCCGCACACCGCGAACGTCCCGCCCAGGAGCCAGAACTGACGGCTGTTGACCGAGGAGTACAGGACCCTCAGGGTCCGGCGCGCCGCGCCCTGGTCCGTCTTGGGCTTCTCCACGAAGGCCGTCGCCCCGTAGGGCCGCTGGCCCAGGTCGGCCGGGTGGTCCCGCAGCACGAAGGCGATGAGGACGATCATCACGCCCGCGGTCAGCGCCAGGGTCACGATGGCCGGCCGCCATCCCTGGTGGTCGATGATCCACGCCAGCGCGGGCAGGAACACCAGCTGCCCGAAGGCGCTGGCCCCGGTCAGGGTCCCGATGACCAGCCCGCGGCGCTCGACGAACCAGTTGTTGGTGACGGTGGCGGCGAACGTCATCGCCAGCGATCCGGTACCCGCGCCGATGAGCAGTCCCCAGTACAGGGTCAGCTGCCAGGCGGCGGTCATGAGGGTGGTCAGTCCGGCGCCCACGACGATGGTCGCCAGTGCCACCAGGGCGATGCGGCGGATACCGAACCGGTCCATCAGGGCGGCGGCGAACGGGGCGATCAGGCCGTAGACGATCATGTTGACCGAGGCCGCCACACCGATCGTCCCGCGGGACCACGAGTACTCGGTGTGCAGGGGGTCGGTCAGCAGTCCGGGCATCGCGGCGAAGGCCGCCGCGGCCACGATGGTCAGGCACGCGACCAGGGCGATCAGCCACGCGCGGTGGAACGGGGTGTGTGCTGGCTTCCGTGCGGAAGCGGTGTCCTCAACCATGCCTCCAGAGTCCTTCGGGGACCCCCGCCCCCGACAGTGTCCTGAAAGCCAACATGCGCAAGAATCGGGCCATGAGCGTTTTCACCCACCCCGAACGCCACAGCGTGGCCGTACTCGTCCGGCACGGCGTGCTGCCCATCGAGGCGGGCATCGTCCACCGCCTCTTCGGCCAGGCCCGCGACAGTGAAGGAGAACTGCTCTACGAGGTCCTCACCTGTGCCCTGGAGCCCGGTGAGATCAGGACCGACACCGACTTCACCGTCAACGTCGCCCACGGCCCGGAGGTGCTCCGCGAGGCCCGGACGGTGATCCTGCCCGCCGCCGACGAGGACTACGTCGAACGCCCGCACGACCCCCTCGCCCCGGCCCTGGCCGCGGCCGTCGCCCGCATCCGGCCGGACGCGCGCGTGGCCTCCATCTGCACCGGGGCGTTCGTGCTCGCCGCCGCGGGGCTGCTGGCCGGGTGCCGTGTGACCACCCACTGGAAGTCGGCGGGCTTCTTCCGCGCCATGTACCCCGGCATCGACCTGGACCCGAACGTGCTGTACACCGACAACGGGCGCGTGCTGACCGCCGCCGGGGTCGCCTCCGGCATCGACCTGAGCCTGCACATGATCCGTGTCGACCACGGCGCCGCCGTGGCCAACGAGGTGGCGCGCAGCACCGTCGTGCCGCCCCACCGGGACGGCGGCCAGGCCCAGTACATCCGCCACCCCGTGCCCGCACCGGAACGGGCCGCGACCGGCCGCGCGCGCTCCTGGGCCCTGGACCACCTCCACCTCCAGCCGAACCTGCGGGAGATGGCCCGCCAGGAGTCCATGAGCGTGCGCACCTTCACCCGCCGCTTCCGCGACGAGGTGGGGCTCTCGCCCGGGCAGTGGGTCGCCCAACAGCGCCTGGACCGGGCCCGGCAACTGCTGGAGGAGTCGGACCTGCCGGTGGACCGGATCGCGCACGAGGCGGGTTTCGGCACGGCGGCGTCCCTGCGCCAGCACATGCACGCCGAGCTCGGCGTGTCGCCCAGCGCCTACCGGCGCACCTTCCGGGGCACGTCGCACGCGGCCTGACCACGCCGGCGCCGTGCGCGGACCCCACGCACACGAGCACCGGGGCGGTGGGTCCTCCCACCGTCCCGGTGCGCTGTTCACCGGTTACGCGGCCACCGTGTCAGGGCGCGACCGGACCGATCCGGTACAGGGTCTCCTCGTGGTGGCCGCCGCCGAAGTCCGCGCTGGTGAAGAGCACGCTCCTGTCGATGTCGGCGCCCCACCGCTTGGCGAACCGCTTGAGCACCATCACGATCGGCGTGTTGGCCTCGGAGACGGTCGCCTCCACGTACCTGGCGCCGGCCAGGAGCTCCTGTTCCACGGCGTGGTCGAAGAGCTTCACCCCGAGGAAGGGGATGCCGTGCCTGGGTGTGACCGCCTCCTGCCAGACGAAGTAGGTGTCGGGCCGGTCGGGACGGCGGTAGCCGCTGAGGAAGCCGATGACCTCGCCGTCGAGGTCGGCCACCATCGAGGTCCGCGCGAAGTCGCGGAACCAGATCATGTAGTAGTACTCGCTGTTGTTGTCGAGTTCCTCGGAGGCGTCCACCATCTCCCGGACGGCGTGGGCGTCGGAGGGCTCGGGCCTGCGGAAGACGACCCGGTCGCGCGCGGGGACGGGGGACCGGTCTTCCATCGTGACGGTCATCGTGACTCCTTGGTCATGGTGGTCGTGTCTAGGTCGTCGCCCGCGGGGCCGTGGGCGGTGGACGGGGGCGGCGTCAGGCGTCCGCCGTGTCGGTCAGGAGGGGGTAGGCGCCGTTCTCGTCGTGGTCCTCGCGGCCGGTGACCGGGGGGTTGAACACACAGACGAAACGGGAGTCCCTGGTCGGGCGCAGGGTGTGCCGCTCGTGTCCGTCGAGCAGGTACATGACCCCGGGGGTGATCCAGTGCTTCTCACCGGTCTCGTCGTTGGTCAGCTCCATCTCGCCCTCGACGCACAGGACGGCCTCGTAGTGGTTGGCGTACCACAGGGACGTCTCGGTGCCCGCGTAGACGGTGGTCTCGTGCAGGGAGAACCCGACGTCCTCCCTGGCGAGCACGATCCGCTTGCTCTCCCAGGTGCCCTTGGCACCCTTGACGTGGCGTTCGGTGTCCTCGATCTCCGCGAAGGAACGGATCAGCATGGCGGCCTCTCTGGGGGTGGGGATTCGGTGGGGGCGTCGTGCTCAGACCGCGGCGGGCCGGGTGGAGGCCAGGACGAAGTCGGTGAGGGTGTCCACGGAGTCGAACACCTCGATCTCCAGGTCCTCCGGGGCCACCTCCAGTCCGATGGACTCCTCCAGGCCCATGAGGACCTCCAGCATCGAGGTGGAGTCCAGGTGCAGGTCGTCGAAGAGGCGGACGCCGCCGTCCAGGTCGGCGACCTCTCGCTCCAGGGCCTCCGAGAGGGCCGTTTCGAGAGCCTTGGTCACGTCGTTGCGCTGCATGTTCGTCTCCTTGCTGTGGTGATGCGGGTGTCGTCTTCGGCTCGTGCGCGGTCGTCGCTCAGTCGCGGCCCCTTCCGGCCGAGATCAGCCGGGCGAGCCGCTTGCGGTCGACCTTGCCGTTGCCGTTGGTGGGCAGGTCCTCGAACCGGGTGCAGACCCGGGGGATCTTGTACTCCTCGATCTCCGCGCGCATCCTCAGCAGGACCTCCTCCCTGGGGATGGCGGCGATGACCGCGAGCTGGGCGGGGCGCCGGCCCTCCGGCGGGAGGACGATCGCGGAGGTCACGCCGTCGACCCGGTGGGCGGCCGCCTCGACCTCGGTCGCGCTGACCCGGAAGCCGCGCTCCTTGTAGATGTCGTCCCTACGGCCGTCGAAGTACAGGTAGCCGTCCTCGTCCTGCCATCCGTAGTCGCCCGTCCGCAGCTCCGGGAAGAGCCCGTCCCTGCGGTGGAAGCGCTCGGCCGTCAGCTCCTCGCGCCTCCAGTAGCCGGCCATGACGTTGGGGCCGCGTACCACGATCTGGCCGGTCTCGCCGGGCGGGAGCCGCTCACCGTCGGGACCGGTGACGAAGACCTCGGTCCCGTCCAGCGGCAGGCCGCACGAGCCCGGATGGTCCAGGTCGCCGTCCGGCGGCATGATGGTGGCCCGCTTGCACTCGGTCAGGCCGTACATCACCTGCACCCGCAGCCCGGGAAGAGAGCTCCTCAGCGAGGCGACGGTCTTCTCCGAGAGCGCGGCGCCGGTGTTGGTGAGCAGGCGCAGGGAGGTGGGCCTGTGCTCGGTCCGGGCCGACAGCCACGCCAGCCGGTCGGAGACGGCGGGCACACCGGCCAGGACGGTCGCGCCGCTCTCGACCAGGCTGCGCAGCAGCGGCGGCCCGGACTCGGCGGCCGTGCCGAAACGCATCCGCGCACCGGCCAGCAGCACCAGGTAGACCTGGTAGAGCCCGTAGTCGAAGGAGACCGGCAGCGGGCAGTACACCGTGTCGTCGGACCGGTAGGCCAGGCGCCGCTGAATGGCCCGGGCGGAGAACAGCACCTGCTGGTGCGTGCTCACCACGGCCTTGGGCCGGGAGGTGGTGCCGGAGGTGTAGATCATGCACACCGGGTCCACCTCCAGCGCACGGTCGTGGCCGGAGCCGATGGGCGCGTGGGCCGGAGCGGGCCCGTCGGCCGCGCTGAGCAGGTCGTCCGTGGTCAGGAAGTCGGCGCCCCTCGCCATGGCCTCGTCCTCGGCCTCGTCGGTGTCGCAGACCACGACCGCGGGCTCGCAGTCTTTGAGGACGTGGGACAGGGCGCCGTCGCGAACGCTCTCGTGCAGGAGGCTGAACACCCCGCCGACGCGGGAGACGGCGAAGAGCGCGGCGACGGCCGCCAGCGGGTCCCCGGTCCGCACGACCACCCGGTCCGCACGGCCCACGCCGCGTTCACGCAGGTGGTGGGCGATGCGGGTGCTGGTGGCGGCGAGATCGCCGAGACCGGCGGCCTGGTCGCGGAAGGACAGGAAGGGGGCGTGCGGGTCGCGCTCGGCCGCTCGGTCGAGCAGGTCGTGCAGTAGTCGCGGCTCGGTGTTCACGAGGACTCCTTCTTTCTCACTGCTTCGTGGGGGACCACGGTCGTGGCCGTCGCGGCGCACACGAGCCGGGGTTCGGGGAGGAGGCGTGCCGCGCTGGGACGCGTCCCGGAGTCGGCGGCGATCACCTTGTGGGCGGTCATCTCCACGACCCTGCGCAACCGGGTCCGGCGCACGAGGCGGCCGCGGACCTCCAGGTAGTCGCCGGGCGAGACGGGAGCGGTGAAGCGCACGTCCGAGTAACTGGCCAGCAGGCCCTCGTCCCCGTCCTCCCGGACGGTGATCTCGGTGACCAGGTCGCCGAACAGGCGCAGGACGCGGGCGCCCTCCACCACGTTCCCGCCGTAGTAGGCGTCGGCCTCGTTCAGGCGCACCCGCAGGAACGCCGTGGTCTCGCCGGTCTCCCGGCCCCCGTCCGCCGAGGCGGTGGGCGCTTCCCGCAGCTCGGGCCGTTCAGTGGTGGTGCTCATGTACTCCTACCTCCTTCTCGTCGTTCGGTCCGCTCCCCGGGGGACGCGGTGCGCCGCTTCCACGCACGCACAGGGCCACGGCGACGACGACGTTCTCCTTGTGCGAGATCGACAGGGACACGGGGGGCAGGCCCATCCGCGCGGCCTCCCCGAGGAAGACGACCCGGGGCGCGCCTCCCTCCTCCCGGACCACCCAGATGTCGCTCGGCGCCACTCCCTGGAGCAGTCCGTGTCCCAGTGCCTTGAGGACCGCCTCCTTGGCGGCGAAGCGCCCCGACAGGAACTCCGACCGGCGCCGCGCGCCCATGCCGGCGGCCTCCTCCACCTCGCCCGGCGCGTACCCGAAGCGCAGGAACCACGGTCGGCGCGTGAGCCGGTCCAGTTCGCGCCGGTCCAGGACGTCGACGCCGACGCGCAGGGCGGTGGAGCCGGTACACGTACTCACCGGAGGTCGACGAGGCGCTGCCTGCCCAGCAGGTCCCCGGTGGTGTCGGGGAGCCGCACCAGGTGGGCGCGGCCCCGGTGGACCATGACCTCGGCGGGATAGCCGTGGCTGAGGAACAACACGGGTGAGGCGGTGGGCCCGTAGGCACCCGAGCGCCCGACTCCGAGCAGGTCGCCCGCGCGCAGTTCGGGCAGGACGACCTTCTTGGCGATGAGGTCGTTGGGCGTGCACAGTGGCCCGGTGACGGAGTACTCGTGCGTGGCGGGCACCTCCACCGGGCCGAGGCGGCGCACGGGGAAGTTCCGCTTGGCGAAGCTGCCGACGCCCACGGCGGCCATGTGGTGGTTGGTCCCCCCGTCGGCCACGGCGAACAGTTCGCCCATGGACTCCTTGACCTCGCGTACGCGCACCACGTAGGTACCCGACGCGGCGGTCAGGTAGCGGCCGGACTCCATCATCAGGCGGCAGCGGGGGTTGCGGTCCCGGAAGTCGGCGACCGCCTCGTGCATGCCCCGGCCCAGGGCCGCCATGTCCGGATCGTTCTCGCCCGCGAAGTAGGCGACGCCGAGACCGCCGCCGAAGTCCACCACCTCCAGGCCGATCCCCAGGTCGGCGGCGAGGGACTCGGCCAGGCCGAGGATGCGCTCGGTGTTGCGGACGACGCTGGTGTGGTCGAGGAACCTCGTGCCCATGTAGGCGTGGATCCCCGTGATCCGGACGCCGGAGAGGTCGCCCAGACGGCGTTTGGCGTCGCGTACCACCGCCTCGTCGATCCCGAACTGGCGGGGTTTGCCGCCCATGGCCAGGCCCTGTCCCTTGGCGGCGAAGGACGGGTTCACCCTGAGCATCACCGGGAAGGGCGCCGAGCCGCGCTGTCCGACCAGCGCGTCGATGCGTTCCACCTCGTCCAGGGACTCGCAGACCAGCGCGGTGATCCCCGCGTCCAGGCACGCCTCCAGTTCCTGGCGTGACTTTCCCGGTCCGAGGAAGATGACGTCCTCGGGTGCGATCCCGGCCCGCAGCGCGGTGACGAGTTCGGCGTGGGAGCTGACCTCGGCGCCGGCCCCGAGTGAGCCGAGCAGCGCGCAGACGCTGACGTTCGGGTTGGCCTTGAGGGAGTACATGATGTCGACGCCCTCGGGGAGCGCCCGTCTGAGGTCGGTGTAGGAGCGTTCGACGGTCTGGGCGTCGTAGACGAAGAGCGGGGTTCCGAACTCCTCTGCGAGTTGTACGTGGTCGGGTCCTGGGGACTCGGTGGTGGGCACCTTTCACCTTCCGTCGGTCGTTCGTGGGATGTGGCGGACCGCTTCCGCCCCTACTGCCAGCCCGAGTCGTCCGGCTGGAGGTCGGTGCCGTCCGACTGCCAGCCGGAGTCCTCCGAGATGGCCGCGGAGGCGGCCCGGAGCGTTTCCGCGTCGCCGTCCACCGCCGACGCGGGAGAAAGTCCGACAAAAAACGAGAAGGCAATGGCGAATGCGGAGAAAGCGGCCACATAAAGAGCGTTTACGCGAATGGACACTGGGTTTTCCCTTCTTTTCTGCTGCTGCCCCTGTGATGTCCATTATGAGCACAGCCCCGAATTGAAGTGAAGGTTCCAGCCGTGTCCTAAACGGTCCATGGCCCCTTTTGTCCACCCCTCGGGAGCCTCAGAAGACGCACGGCTACACCCCTTCCCCAGGCCAGTCACCACCGTCGCCGATGAGGGGCGCCTCCGCCTTGAAAAGCTGGTGATCAGCGAGTTCCGGGTGCCGGTCGGCGGCTCGCCCCCACAGGAGAACCGCTGTGCACTCGGCCCCGGCGAGGTTCGGAGAAAGGAGGAAGAGCCCGATCACGGGGTCGGCACCGGGCTTTTCACTGACACTCACGTGTTCGAGACCGTCCTCCGCACGGGCGCTGGAGTAGATCATTTCCCGGACATCGCTGGGGAACTCCCGACCTCCCACGGAGGGAAGGAAAGAGAGCTGGACCAGGTACATGGCGTGACCTCGATTTGAACATCGCCCCATTGACTGGGACGGAACCCTGGGCAGCGCAGCGGAGGGTGAAAATCTTTTTAGCAGGTAACAGCACTTTTTTCAAAGAGGGCCGGGGCCACGCTTTCGTTCCGGCACCGGCCGGATGCCGCCGACACGGCCGAGGGCCGCTTTCGACGGTGGGGGCGGTCCCGAGCCGCTGTGGGAGGACGGCCCGCGGCGTGCCGGGGCTTCGGAGCGGATAATCGGCAGCCGTGGGTCCCGAGGGCCCGCGCCTTCCGTCCCCCGACCTTCGGAGCCACCGTGAAACTGTACGCCGACAACCCCGTGCGGATGTTCCTCCAGATCGCCGCCGACCTGCTCGCCCTGGCCTGGGTGTACCTGTGGATCAGGGCGGCCCTGTCGCTGCGCGAGACCGTCCTGGCCCTGAACCGTCCCGGCGAGCTGATGGCGAGCACCGGCGAGGGCTTCACCGAGCACATGGACAGCGCGGCCGAGCAGGCCCTGAAGGTTCCCCTGGCCGGGGAGGCCCTGTCCACACCGTTCACCAACATGAGCGGGACCGGCGAGTCCCTCTCCGCGGCGGGCGCGTCCCTCCAGGAGTCGGTGGCCTCGCTCGCGCTGGCCCTGCCGCTGCTCACCGCCGCACTCCCGCTGCTGCTGCTCGCCGCGACGTGGCTGCCCGCCCGTGCGCGGTGGGTACGCCAGGCCGCCTCCACCCGACGCCTGCGCGGGCTCACGCCCGAGGCGCGGTCCCGGCTGCTGGCCCTGCGCGCCCTGTCGTCGGTGTCCCCGTCCAGACTGGCCGGTGCGCACGAGGACCCGGCGGGCGCCTGGCGCTCCGATGACCGGGAGGCCGTGCACGCGCTGGCCTCCCTGGAGCTGCGCCGCCTGGGGCTGCGCGGGTTCTGAGCCCCCGCGGCCCCGGTCCGTGTCCCCCCGGGCACGCCCCGCGTGCGGTCCGCGCGGGAGCGTCCCCGTCCGGCCAGGCGTGCCCCTCCCACGTGTCGGTACCGCTTCCTAAGCTGGGACCAAGCCGCCCCCGGGAGGGCCGCCCCCACAACCCACGGAGACAGCATGCACCTGTCCGCACTGTTGGACTTCGACGCCGTCCCCCTGGACACCGACGACGCCGTGTCCGTCCTGCTCGACGTCACCGCGCCCGAACGCGAGGAGGACGCAGAACGCCCGCCCGCGACCCTCCAGGTCGTGCTGGACCGCAGCGGCTCCATGGGCGGCGGGCGCCTGGACGGCGCGGTCCGGGCCCTGCTCTCGCTGGTGGACCGGCTGGCGCCCTCGGACAACTTCGGACTCGTGTCCTTCAACCAGCAGGCCCGCGTCGAGGTGCCGAGCGGACCGCTGGCCGACAAGGCGGAGGCGCGCCGCCGGATCTCGGCCCTGCGCGCCTCCGGGGGCACCGACCTCTCCAGCGGGTTGCTGCGCGGCGTGCAGGAGGCCCGACGCACCAGCGCAGACGGGGGCGCCACCCTGCTGCTGATCTCGGACGGGCACGCCAACCAGGGCGTCACCGACCACGGCCTGCTCGCGCAGGTGTCGGGCGACGCCTACGCGCACGGGGTCACCACCACGACCCTGGGATACGGCCTGGGCTACGACGAGGAGCTGCTCGGGACGGTGGCCGACGGCGGCGCGGGCAGCGCGCTGTTCGCCGAGGACCCCGACACCGCGGGCGGCCTCATCGCCCAGGAGGCCGAGTACCTGTTGGCCAAGACCGCCCAGGCCGTGTCGCTGCGGGTCCCGGTCGGCCCGCACCTGCGCGCGATCAGCGTGGTGGGCGAGATGCCCTCCCATCAGCGGGCGGACCGGTCGGTGGTGGTGGATCTGGGCGACTTCCACTCCGGGGAGAGGCGCCGCCTCCTTCTGCGCCTGGAGGTACCCGGCGTGTCCTCCCTGGGCACCGCCGCCGTCACCACCCTCGAAGCCACCTACGTGGACCCGGCGACGCTGACCACCTACACCGTGACCCTGCCCGTCGCGGTCAACGTGGTCCCGGGCGACGAGGCCGCCGGAAGGGTGCCCCGGCCGGAGGTGCGCACCGAGGAGGCCCTGCAACGGGCGCAGACCGCCAAGCGCGAGGCCAGCGAGGCCCTGCGCGGGGGCGATCGCGGTACCGCCGCCGAGAGGTTGGAACGGGCCCGCCGGGACCTGCTGGGGCCCCCGGCTCCCGGGGCGGGGCGGGGGGCCGCCGCGTCGGCGCCTCCGCCCCCGGAGGTGGCCGAGCAGGTCGCCGAACTGGAGCGGATGGCGCGGATGGCGCGGACCGACGACGCGGCCCGAACCTCCAAGACGCTGTACGCCAGCCAGTCGGGCTACTCACGCAAGAGCGGCCGTCAGCGGTCACCCGTAACCCCGCCGGCCGGGGAGAGGCGGACCGGCGGGGACGGGGCCCGGGACGGCGACCGGAGCGGTCGGGGCCGAAGGGGTGTGGTCCGGGGCGAGCAGACGGACAGGGGCCGTCCCACCCCCGACCAGGGGACCGAACCCCCGCAGGGGTCCTGACCCGGGCCCGGACACCGTGCCGCGGTCCTGTCGGAAGGGCCACGGCACACGAACGCCCCGGGAGGCGCGGCCTCCCGGGGCGTTCGGACACGGTGCGGCCGGCCCCCGACCGCCGTGCCGTTACCTCTGGGAGGACTGGGCGGAGGAGAGCGCTCCGCGCACCGCCTCCGGGAGCTTCTCCTCCAGGAAGCGGGCCATGTCCTCCTCCTGGTGCAGGATGGAGGTCAGTTTGAGGGCGATCTGCTCCTCGCCCAGCGCGTGGGCGGACTCGATCAGCGCACGGTACGAGGCGATCTCGAAGTGCTCGGCCGCGTAGTCGGAGATGGCGTTCTTGACCATCGTGTCACTCGCGGGCTTGTTCGACATGCCCTGCGCGGCGCCCATCATCCCCGACAACGCGCTCTTGACCTTCGAGACCTTGCCGCCCATGGACTCGATACATCCCTGGACCGTCTCCGCCTGGCTACGCGTCTCATCGATGTGGCGCGTGATGCGCGCGTGGACCTCGGGCTCGCCCTCCGCGTCCTTGGCGTGGCGCTCCAGGGTCTCCTCCAGAGACTTCTCCATCGAGTAGGCGTCGTTGAGCCAGGAGATGAACTGCTCACGGGCATCCACTGTGCGTCCCCCTAAGGTTGCGGTCTGGCATGTCCTCGGTCCCGCGACTACCCCGGCGGCCTGGCCACAAACCCGTCAGGGCACCTGGTAGGAGGCGTCGCGCACGTCGGTGACGGCCATGTGGCCGGGCGCGTGGCCGATGGCGAGCTCGGGGGCGGAGGCGGCCACGGCGGCCTGCGGGGTGACTCCGCACGCCCAGAAGACCGGGATCTCACCGGGACGCACCTCCACCGGGTCGCCGTAGTCGGGCCGACCCAGGTCCTCGATGCCCAGCGCGGCGGGGTCGCCCACATGTACCGGCGCGCCGTGGACCGCCGGATAGCGTGAGGTGACGCGCACCGCGTCGGCCACCCGGTCGGCGGGGACCGGCCGCATGGACACCACCAGCGGGCCGTGGAACCGGCCCGCCGGACGGCACCGCCGGTTGGTCGCGTACATGGCGACGTTGCCGCCCGTCTCGATGTGGCGGACCGGCACACCGGCCTCCAGCAGCGGTGCCTCGAACGTGAAGCTGCACCCGATGAGGAAGGCCACCAGGTCGTCCCGCCACAGGTCGGTGACGTCGGTGCGCTCCTCCACCAGTTCGCCGTCGCGGTAGACCCGGTAGGCGGGCAGGTCCGTGCGCAGGTCGCCGTCGAAGACCGAGGCACTGGTCTCGCCCGGCTCGGTGACGTCCAGGACCGGGCAGGGCTTGGGGTTGCGCTGGGCGAACAGCAGAAGGTCGAAGGCCGCCTCGCGGGGCAGGGCGATGAGGTTGGCCTGCGCGTATCCCGCGCTGTATCCGGAGGTGGGGACCCGCAGCCCGTCGCGGAACAGCGCGCGGGCTCGGGCCGGGGAGAGGTCGGCCGGAGAGGTCATCGTTTCCTGTCCTTCGTCCCTGGTGGGGTCCGGTCGGGTCTGGCGGGGTCAGAGGGTGAAGCGGACCAGGGTGCCCGGACGCGCCTGGGCCGCCCCGGGCAGGTCCGCCGAGCACACGACGGCCACCACCGGGTAGCCGCCGGTCACGGGGTGGTCGGCCAGGAACAGCACCGGTTCGCCGCCCGGCGGGACCTGGATCGATCCCGCGACCATGCCCTCGCTGGGCAGTTCACCCGTGCGGGCGCGTTCCAGGCCGGGACCGGACAGGCGGGCGCCGACCCTGTCGCTGCGCGGGGTCACCTCGTACCCGCACGACAGCAGCGTGTCGACGGCCGCCTCGGTGAACCAGCCGTCGCGCGGCCCCAGGACGACCCGCAGGACCGCCTCGGGTCCGCCGACAGGCGCGGTGGGGGCGTGGTCCGCGTTCGGCAGCGCCGCGGGCGCGGGTCCGACCGGGAGCAGCGCCCCGGGCACGGGGAGGCCGGGTCCCAGCCCGGCCAGGACGTCGGTGCTGCGCGAGCCCAGGACCGGCGGGACGTCCACCCCGCCGCGTACGCCCAGGTAGGAGCGCAGCCCCTGGTCGGGCATCCCCATGGTCAGCTCCGCTCCGTCGGGCAGGTGCAGCACCGTGTTGGCGGCCGCGCCGCGCCCTTCCACCCTCAGGGGCGCCTCGGCACCGGTGACAGCGACGGTCACCGGGCCGCGGGCGCGCACGCGCAGCCCGCCCAGGGTGGTCTCCAGGGCGGCGGCGTCCGGGGGGTTGGCGAGCAGCCGGTTGGCCAGGGCGTGGGAGTCGGCGTCGGCGGCGCCGGAGCGGCCCACGCCCAGGTCGGCGTGGCCGAAGCGGCCCGTGTCCTGGACCGTGGTCATGGGCCCCGCGGCCAGGACCTCCAGGGCGCTGCGCCGGGCGTCGCCGCTCATGAGGCCTCCGCCTCGGTGAAGCGCACGCGGACACCGGGCCTGAGCAGGCCGGGCGGATCGCGGTCCAGGTCCCAGATCCGGGCGTCGGTACGGCCGAGCAGCTGCCAGCCCCCGGGCGAGCTGCGCGGGTACACACCCGTGAACTCCCCGGCCAGCGCCACCGAACCGGCCGGCACGCGGGTGCGCGCCTCACCGCGCCGGGGCACGTGCAGGCGCGGGTCGTCGCCGACCATGTAGCCGAACCCGGGCGCGAAGCCGCAGAACGCGACGGTCCAGAGGGCGCCGGTGTGCGCCTCGACCACACCGCGCCTGGTCAGGCCGGTCAGCTCGGCGATGTCGTCCAGGTCCTCCCCGTCGTAGGCCACCGGGATGGTGACCGTCTCGCCGGAGCCCGGTCCGGCCCCGGGAGCCGGCCGCAGCCCGGAGACGGCCCCGGCGACCGCGTCCGGGTCGGTACCGGGCCCGATGCGCAGCAGCAGCGTACGGGCGGCCGGGACGACGTCGGTGACGCCGGGGACGGGATCCGCCTCCAGTGCGGCACGCAGCGCGATCACCTCGGCCAGGTCGGCGACCTCCACGAGCACGCCGGTGTCGGCACACCTCAGGAAACGCACGAGGACTCCTCCTTCCCGGCGGGGTTCACGCGTTCTCCCCCGTGAACGGTGCGACGGTGACGCCCCCGGCGCGCAGCCTCGCGGCCACGGCCCGGGCGATGTCCACGGCTCCGGGGCTGTCGCCGTGCACGCACAGGGAGTCGGCCTCGACGCGGATCCGGGTGCCGTCGACCGCCTCGACCGGCTCGCCGTGGGCGATGCGCAGACAGCGTTCGGCGATCTCCTCCGGGTCGTGGAGCACGGCGCCGGGTTCGCGGCGCGGCACCAGTACGCCCTCCGGGGTGTAGGCGCGGTCGGCGAACGCCTCGCGGTGGGTGGGCAGTCCGGCCTCCTCCGCCAGGCGCAGGAACCGGGACCCGGGCAGCCCGAGCACGGGCAGGTGGGGGTCGAAGGCCCTCACGGCCGCGACGACCGCGGCGGCCTGCTCCTCGTGGTGCACGATCGTGTTGTAGAGCGCACCGTGCGGCTTGACGTAGCGGACGCGGTCCCCGGCCAGGCGGGTGAACGCGGACAGGGCGCCGAGCTGGTAGACGACCTCGTCGGTCAGCTCGGCGGGCGGTACGTCGACGAAGCGGCGGCCGAACCCGGCGAGGTCGCGGTAGCTCACGTGCGCGCCGACGGCCACCCCCCTGGCCGCGGCCTCGCTTGTGGTGCGGCGCAGCACGGACGGGTCACCGGCGTGGAATCCGCAGGCGACGTTGGCGCTGGTGACGATGGACAGCAGGGCCTGGTCGTCGCCTAGCTCCCAGCGGCCGAAGCTCTCGCCGAGGTCGGAGTTGAGGTCGATGCGCAACGTCGGTGCTCCTCGTTCTTCTTCTGGTTCCTCACGGGGGTTCCTACCCCGCCCGGACCGCGGACCGGTTCCTACTGCCAGAGGGCGACGATGCCGCTCAGGGAACTGGCCGCCATGTAGGCGGTGAGCGCCCAGGCGGCGACGCCGACGGCGATGAGCCAGCGCGGGTATCGGTAGCCGCCCAGCAGGTCACCGGAGCGGCGGGCCGCGACCCACAGCATGATGCCGAGGCCGACCGGCAGGATCACGCCGTTCAGCGCGCCGGCCAGGATCAGCAGCGTGTTGGGGGCCTGTCCGGACAGCAGCAGGATCCCCAGCGAGACGCCGATGAACACGGTGACCAGGACGCCGCGGCGCTTCTCCAGCCACGGGTGGAAGCTCGTGACGAAGGAGACCGAGGTGTAGGAGGCGCCGATGACGGAGCTGACCGCCGCGGCCCACATGATCATGCCGAACAGGCGCATCCCGGCCTCGCCCGCGGCCTGGTGGAAGGCCTCCGCGGAGGGGTTGGGGGCTGCCAGGATGTCGGCTCCGCCGGCGACGACGCCGAGGATGGCCAGGAACAGGACCACGCGCATGACCCCGGTGACGACGATGCCGGTGACGGAGGTCTGCGTGATGGCCCGGAGGTTGCCGCGGCCGCCCCGGCCCGACTCGACGAGGCGGTGCACGCCCGCGTAGGTGATGTAGCCGCCGACCGTGCCGCCGATGATGGTGACCGTGGCGAGGAAGACGTCCGTGCCCATCCGCTCGGGCCAGACGGCCTGGCGCAGGGCGTCGCCGACCGGGGGCTGGGACACGAAGGCGACGTACACGGTCAGGCAGATCATGGCCAGGCCGAGCACGATCAGGACGCGGTCGAGGGCCACGCCCAGCTTCTTGACGCCGAGGATGACGACGGCGAGGAGCGCGGAGAGGACGGCGCCGAGCTCGGGATCGAATCCGAGCATCGCGTTCAGCCCGAGGCCCGTGCCCGCGAGGTTGCCGACGTTGAAGACCAGGCCGCCGAAGACGATCAGGGCGGCCAGCAGGTAGCCCGCGCCGGGGAGGACCTTGTTGGCCAGGTCCTGGGCGCGCATGTCGGCGATCCCGATGATCCGCCAGATGTTCAGCTGGACGGCGATGTCGACCAGGACCGAGACCAGGATGGCGAACGCGAAGGTCGCGCCGAGCTGGGCGGTGAAGGTGGTGGTCTGGGTGATGAAGCCGGGACCGATGGCGCTGGTCGCCATGAGGAACATCGCGCCGAGCAGGCTGCTGCTCAGCACGATCCGCCCGGGGCGGGGGCGCACCTTCGGGGGTGCGGGGGGCGTGTCGCCCATGGAGCTCTCCAGGGGGTGCGGGACGGGGGCGGTGACGCGACGACCGACGGCCGTGCCATCGTTGGATTGTTGAACGATACTTCAATTCAACAAGCCGGGTAAAGGGTGGGTCAGCAAAAATCCCAGGTCACCCGCGTGGCAGGGGATCCACCTGTTTCACCCGCCTCTGAGGCCCCTTCGGAGAGCTCTGCCACGATGGTCCGATGGTCCGATGGCCCGGTATCTCCGGCGCCCCGCTCCCCCAGGAGTGCGGCGCGTCGGCGACAATGGAACGACCGACGCCAGCACCGAAGGAGAACCTGTGACGGCCACGGACGCCCGCGCCGACCGGTCCACCGGCCGTACGCGCCTCCTCCCCCCGATGCCGACCCAGGCCGAACGGGTCGCGGAGCTGCTGCGCGAGTCCCTCATCGACGGGGTGTACCCGCCGGGGCGGCGGTTGTCGGAGGAGCGCCTGTGCGAGGAGCTCGGGGTCTCCCGCAACACCCTGCGCGAGGCGTTCCGGCTGCTGGTGCGCGAGCGGCTGCTGGTGCACCAGATGCACCGGGGCGTGTTCGTCGGCCTTCCGACCAGCGATGACGTCCGCGACCTGTTCAAGGCCCGCAGGACCCTGGAACTCCCCGCGCTGCGCGAGGCCACGGCCCCCGCCGAGGAGGCGGTGCGCCTGGTGGGCGCGGCCGTGGACGAGGGCGAGGCCGCGCGGGAGCGGGAGGACTGGTGGCGGATGGGTACCGCCAACATGCGCTTCCACCAGGCCGTCGCCGGACTCTCGGAGAGCGCGCGGCTGAACGAGTTCATGAGCCAGGTACTGGCCGAGACCCGGTTGGTCTTCCACGTGATGGACGCGCCCCGGGAGTTCCACGCCCCGTACCTGGACTGGAACCGCCGGATCCACATGCTGCTGGCCTCGGGCGACCCGCGGCGCGCGGCGGAGGAGCTGGCGACCTACCTGGACACCTCCGAGGACCAGTTGGTCACCGCGTTCACCGCCATGGAGGAGCGGGCCTGACCGCGGCGGGCGCCGCCGCCGGGCCCGCCCGTTCTGCGCTCCGGAACGGAGAGCGGGCGCCGGGGAGCGTCAGGACAGCGTGTCGCGCACGTCCTGGGACACCTCGGGGTCGGTGAGGAACGAGATGTGTCCGACGCAGCCGACCCGGTGGTTGTCGGCCCCGGGAAGGGTGACGCTGGTGGAGGGCCGGACGACGAAGTCGCACAACGACCGGAAGGTCGTGTACGTGACGTCTCCCGGAGTCGGGTCGCCGGAGTTGAGCTCCTCCAGGAACTCCGACCCCACGACCACCTCCTGACACGAGGGGGAGGTCTCCACGCACGGCAGCCGCACGAGGGAGCCCTCGTTGGGGCCGGCGAGCGAGACCCAGTCGTCGACGTCCTCGTGCCCGTCGAGGAACTTCAGGTACCAGCGGGAGGACAGCCCGCCCATGGAGTGGGTGACCAGGTCCACCGCGTCGTGTCCGGTCTCGTCGAGGATCCTGTCGACCTCCCGTCCGATCAGCCGGGCGGTCGCCTCGTTGGAGGCGTCGTAGTCGTAGCTGATGGTGTACAGCCGGTCGCCGTTCCATCCGTCGTCGGTGAAGTCGGCGATCATCGAGTCCCAGTTGTCTCCGCTCCCGCTGTAGCCGTGCACGAAGAGGACGGGGTCGCGTTCCTGGGCGTGGGCGGTCGCCGGGACCATGACCGCGGAGGCCAGGGTCAGTGCGGTGAGGACGGGTGCGAGGGAGGATCGCATCGTCGACTCCTTTCCGTAAGGGAGTCCTGATTGTCCGTGACGATCCCTCCGGCGCGCATCAGGGGAACCACGGGCGTCCGCGTACTCCGTCCCCGTCCACCGCGACGGCACGGGAACGCCTGTTCTGCGACGGGTCCTCCGGAGGCTAACGTGCTGTGGGGGCACGGCGCGGGCACCACATCGCCCGCATGTGCCTCCTTCCTTGTCATACCTTCGCTCTGCCCCGCCTCGGGGCGACCAGATGGGAACCATGTGAACAGCGACGACCTCCCTCCGCGGGATATCCGTCTGATCGTGACCGGAGGGGGAACGGGTGGACACACCTATCCCGCCCTCACCTCCGTCCGCACGCTGCGGGATCGGCTGGAGGCGGCTGGCCACGGCCTGGACGTGCTGTGGGTGGGCACGGCGGACAGCCTGGAGTCCCGGGTCGCGGCGGCTGAGGGGATCGCCTTCGCGCCGGTCGCGACGGGCAAGATCCGCCGCTCGAAGAACCCGCTCGGACTTCTCTCCCCGGCCAACATCAGGGACATGGCCAACGTCCCCCGGGGGATCGCGCAGGCCCGGCGCCTGGTCGCCGGCTTCGCGCCCGACGCGGTGCTGGCCACCGGCGGTTACGTGGCGGTTCCCGTGGGCCTGGCCGCGAAGCTGTGCCGCCGCCCGCTCGTCGTGCACGAACAGACGGTCCGCCTGGGCCTGGCCAACAAGGTCCTCGCCCGTGTGTCGGCCCGTGTCGCCGTGTCCTCCCCGTCCACGATCGAACTGCTTCCGGCGCCCGTGCGTGCCCACGCCGCCGTGACCGGCAACCCGGTGCGTCCGGAGGTGCTGACCGGGCAGGCCGACCGCGCGGCCAAGGGGCTCGGGTTCGAGGGGCACGACCCCGCGCTCCCCACCGTCTACGTCACGGGCGGGGCGCAGGGTTCGGCGCAGATCAACGACACGGTCCGCGCCGTCCTGCCGTGGCTGCTCGCACGCGCCAACGTCGTCCACCAGTGCGGAGCGGCGAACCTGGAGGGGCTGCGCCACAGCGCGGCCGACCTTCCGCCCGGCCTCGCCGAGCGGTACCACCTGACGGACTTCGTCGGCCCGGAACTGCCCGACGTGCTGGCGCTGGCCGACGTGGTGATCTCCCGCAGCGGTGCGGGGACGATCGCGGAGCTGACCGCGCTGGGCAAGGCAGCCGTGCTGGTTCCGCTCGCCTCCTCCGCCGGCGACGAGCAGCGGCACAACGCCCGCCACCTCCAGGAGTCGGGTGCCGCGGTGGCCCTCTTGGACGAGGTCACGGCGCAGGGGCTCCAGGCGGCGGTGGAGCCGCTGCTGGACGACCCGCAGCGGCGCGCGCGGATCGCGGAGCGGGCCCGTGAGCACGGGCGGCCCGACGCCGCCGAGCGCCTGGTCGACGTGGTGCTGTCAGCCGCCCGGGGCTGAGGGGCGGATCCCGCGCACGTGCGGGAGTGGCCCGCCCCTGGGGTCGAGAAGCCGACTGCCAACCTCCGCCCCAGCCGGGTCGGGAGAACCACAGGGGCGGACCTCCCCCTACGGGTGCCTGGCCGGGACCACCGGAACGCCCTACGCCGACCCTCTTCGGCGGGCCACCAGCCCGCGCCCTACGGATGCCTGGTCGGGGTCCGCTGGAGGCTCTGCCAACCCCACGGGCCCAGGCGGCCGCCAGAGGACCCCGCTCCCCCTGACCCCCGCGGCTGAGCACCCGGAACGGAGGAGAACCGGCCAGCCCTTCGGCGTGGGGCCCTGCGCACCCGGAGGACCGGACGCGGAAAGCCCGGTGGCCGGAGTCCCGAAGTGCCATCATGAGGACACCATGGAACTGAACGGACGCCCCGTCAGCACCGGGGAACTCGCGGGCCTCGCCCTGCACGGCTACGGCCACTTCACCACCATGCTCGTCAACGACCTGCGCGTTCGCGGGCTCGACCTGCACATGGAGCGCCTGAGCCGCGACTGCCGTGCCCTCTTCGGCGCCGACCTGGACCTCTCCCGGGTCCGTGAACTCGCCCGCCGCACCGCCCGCGCGCACCCCTCCCCCGCGGTGGTGCGCGTGACCGTGTTCGACCCCCGCATGGACCTGGGCCGCCCCTCCGCGCGCCAGCTCCCGCACATCCTGGTCACCACCCGTTCCGCGCCCGGCACCACACCACCACCCGTGCGCCTGGGTACCCGGCTGTTCACCCGCGACACCCCGCGGATCAAGAGCACCGGGCTGTTCGGGGCGATCCAGCAGCGGCGCTCCGCCCAGTTGGACGGCTACGACGACGCCCTGTTCACGGGCGTGGACGGCCGGGTCTCGGAGGGCCCCACCTGGAACATCGGCTTCCTGGACGGCGGCGGCATCGTCTGGCCGCAGGCCCCGTGCCTCCCCGGTGTGACGACACGGCTGATCGAGCGGGTGGCCGGGGAACTGGGCGTTCCGGTGAGCACCCGGCCGATCGCCTCGGCCGCGAGCACCCGGACGGCGGGCGCGTTCGTCACCAACGCCACCACCGGGGTGCGACCGGTGGCCGCCATCGACGGCGTCCACCTGCCGCAGCCGGCACTGGTCCGCAAGCTCGCCGCCGCCTACTCCGCGCTCCCCGACGAACCGCTGTAGCCCGCGGGTTCCCCCGCCGGTCGGTTCCCCGCCGTCCGGGCCCCGCCCGGCCACCACACGCGCGGCCCGATGTCCAGCGCCAGCGCGGGCACCAGCACGGTCCTCACGAGCAGCGCGTCCACCAGTACCCCGAACGCCACCAGGAACGCCAACTGGAGCAGGAACAACAGCGGGATCACCGCCAGCGCGGCGAAGGTCACGGCCAGGACCACCCCGGCGGAGGTGATCACCCCGCCGGTGACGGTGAGCGCGCGCAGCACGCCCTCGCGGTGCCCGTGTTCCAGGGTCTCCTCCCGGGCCCGGGACATCAGGAAGATGCTGTAGTCGATCCCCAGCGCCACCAGGAACACGAAAGCGAACAGCGGCACCACCGGGTCGGCTCCGGGCAGGTCGAGCACGTGGTCGAAGACCACGGTTCCCACACCCAGCGCGGCCGCGAAGGACAGCACGTTGACCGCCATCAGCAGCAGTGGCGCCACCAGTGAACGCAGCAGCGGGATGAGCACGAGGAAGACCACGACGAGCACGAGCGGCACCACGACCGCGAAGTCGCGCCGCGCCGTCTCCAGGGTGTCCAGGTCGGTGGCGCTCACCCCGCCGACCAGCGCGTCGGCGCCCTCCACGGCGCGCGACTCCTCGCGCAGGTCCCGCACGGCGTCCACCGCCTCGGGCGACTCGGGGCCGACCGTGAGGACGGCCTCGACCAGCACGCGGCCGTCCTCCTCCAGGGGCGGCGGGTCGGCTCCGTGCGGGCCGGGCTCGGTGACCGGCGCGGCCTCGTCCACCAGCGGCAGGCCCTCCGCGACCCGGACGACCTCGTCCAGACGGTCGGCGTCGGCGACCACGAGGGCGGGGGCGGCGCTGGCGTCGGAGCCGAAGCCCCGGTCGAGCACCTCCTGCGCCTCCACCGCCTCCACCTCGGTGCGAAAGACCTCGGCCTGGCCGGTTCCCCCGGCGTCGAACCGTGGCGCGAACACCGCCGCGGCCGCCAGGACCGCCGTGGTGAGGACCCAGTACGTTCGGGGCCTGCGGGCGACGGCCGTCGCCAGGTCCCCCCAGAACCGGTGGCGGGCGGCGACCTCCTCGAAGCCCCCCTCCCCTCCGGGCGCCCCGTGCGGCGCCACGGGCCAGAACGCCGCGCGTCCGCACAGCGCGAGCACCGCGGGCAGGAAGGTCGTCGCCGCGAGCAGTGCGGCGACGACGCCGACGGCCACGACGGGTCCGAGGCTGCGGGTGGAGGCCAGGTCGGCGGCGAGCAGGCAGAGCAGGCCGAGGACGACGGTGCCGCCGGAGGCCAGGACCGGACCGGTCACCCCCCGTACGGCGGCCAGGACGGCCTCGGGGACCCGTTCCCGGACGGCCAGCTCCTCCCGGTAGCGGGCCACGAGCAGCAGGGCGTAGTCGGTGCAGGCGCCCACGACCAGGATGAACAGGATGCCCTGGCTCTGGCCGTTGAGGCTGACCAACCCGGTGTCGGCGGCCAGGTAGACCAGTGCCCCGGACAGGCCGAGGGCGAGCAGGCAGGCGAGGATGACCAGCACCGGCAGCAGCGGTGAGCGGTAGACGGCCACGAGGATGACCAGGACCGCCGAGACGGCGACGACCAGCAGGGTGGAGTCGATGCCGCCGAAGGCCGCGGCGAGGTCGGCCGCGTAGCCGGCGGGCCCGGTGACCTGGGCCCGGAGCCCGGAGACGGGATCCTCGTCCAGCAGCGCGCGCAGTTCGGTGACCGCGTCGCCCGTGTCGGCGGCCGAGTCGACCGGGACGACGAACTGGGCGACGGAGGGGTCCTCGGTGCCGGGGAAGGGTCCGGCGACGTCGCCGGAGACCCAGGGCTCCCCGGCGACGTCCTCGGCGACCGCCGCGATGTCGGCCAGTTCCTCCCCGGAGATCTCCCCGCCGCCGTCCTCCCGGGAGTAGACGACGACCGCCGGTGCGGAGTCCTCCCGGTCGAACTCCTCGGCGATCTCGGCGACCTCGGTGGACTCGGCGCCCACGGGCAGGAACGCGCCGGGGTCGTTGGTCTGCACCTCGCCGAGCCTGCCCAGGAACATGCCCAGGGGCCCGGCTCCCAGCAGCCACACCAGGGCGACCAGCAGGGCCGCACCGATCCACCAGCGCGACCGCCGGACTGGTCGGCCGTTGTCCTTGTCCACGTACGGGCCCCTACTGCTGCCAGCGGCTTTCGGCCTGGAGAACGAGAATCGCGCTTTGCGGGTCGATGACGGAGCCAGCCCCTACCCCGGCCCCCTCACGTCACACCCGCCCCGGGGCACCGGCCCTCGCACGGGCACGTCCGCGGCCCCCGGCATGCGCGGGAAGGTCAGGGGGCCTCGGGTCCTGCCTCTCCCGTCTCCCCGGCCTCGGCGGTCGCGGCGATGTTGTCGGCCATGGCACCGAACACGAGCCCGTGGAAGGGCGTCACGGCCTTCCAGTACAGGTGCCCCGCCAGGCCGCGCGGTTGGAAGAGCGCGCGCTGGTGGTAGACCGTGCGCCCGCGCACACGGCTCACGCCCAGCTCCAGCCAGGCCGGACCCGGCAGCCGCATCTCCGCGCGCAGACGCAGCAGTCCGCCCGGGACGACCTCCTCCACCCTCCAGGAGTCCAGGGAGTCGCCCACCCGCAGCCGTGAGGGGTCGCGCCTCCCCCGGCGCGGACCGACCCCGCCCACGGCCAGGTCGATCCACCCGCGCGCCGCCCAGGCCAGGGGCCACGAGTACCAGCCGTGCTCGCCGCCGATCCCCTCGATCACCCTCCACACCGCCTCGGGAGCGGCGTCCACGTAGCGGGCGCGCACGTCGGTGTAGAGGCTGCCGCCCGCCCAGTCGGGGTCGGTCGGCAGCGGGTCGGACGGGGCGCTCGGCCAGGCCGCCGAGGACCACCAGGTGTCCACGCGGGACTCGTCGGTACTGCGCAGGGCCAACTCCACCGCGTGGTCGAAGCGGAGCCTGTCGCGGTCCCCCAGCAGTTCGGACAGGTCGTCCTCGCCGACCACGGCGTCGTGGCGCAGCGACTCCACCAGGGGCCGGGCGATCGCTGGCGGAACCGGCGTGACCAGCCCCACCCACAGGCTGGACAGCCCCGGGGTGAGCACCGGGACGGGGATGATCGTCCTTCTGGGAACCCCCGCCGCACGCGCGAAGCGCTGGACCATCTCCGCGTAGGTGAGCACCTCCGGACCGCCGATGTCGAAGGTCCGGTCCACGTGGTCGGGGAGCCCGGCCGTGCCGACCAGCAGCCGCAGCACGTCGCGCACGGCGATCGGCTGCACGCGGCTGCGCACCCACCGGGGCGTGGTCATCACCGGCAGCCGCTCGGTGAGGTACCGCAGCATCTCGAAGGAGGCCGATCCGGAACCGAGGATCACCGCCGCGCGCAGCACGGCGGTGGGCACGCCCGACTCCAGCAGGATCCGGCCGACCTCCTCGCGCGAGGCCATGTGCGGCGACAGCCGGACCCCCTCCGGGGCGAGTCCGCCCAGGTAGACCAGGCGGGACGCCCCCGCCCGCTCCGCGGCGCGCGCGAAGTTGCGCGCCGCGTCGGCGTCGGTGCCCCCGAAGTCGCGCCCTCCGGACATCGAGTGCACGAGGTAGTAGGCGGTGGCCACGTCCCGGAGGGCCTCGTCGAGGCCCTCACCACTGACGACGTCGCCCCGGACCACCTCCACGCGGTCGCGCCAGGGCTGGTCGCGCAGCTTGTCCGGGGCACGGGCCAGACAGCGGACGCGGTAACCGGCGTCGAGCAGCTCCGGGACCAGGCGCCCGCCGATGTAGCCGGTGGCCCCGGTGACCAGGGTCGGTCCCGCCGTCATCCCGCCGCCCCGGCGGTGCGGGTGTGGCGGTCCGCGCTGGGACGGTGGCGGTCGGCCGGGCGTCCGGTGTCCAGTTCCATGGTGATTCCCCCTTCGGTGTCCTCCCGGAAAGAGTCGGGCACCAGGGCGCGCATCACAAGCCGAACCGCCTGGTCAACGGCCCCGTCTCCGCGTCCGGCGGAGCCGGCCGCTCAGGGGCGGGAGTGCCTGGTGCGCAGCGAGTACCACGCCTGGTCCAGGCTGGTCAGCGACATGGCCGCCACCGGGGTCGTGAACCCCATGGCCAGCTCCCGGTGCAGGCGCGAGCCTCCGTCGAGGAAGGCCAGCACGTCACCGAGGCGGTTGGCCGCGAACAGTCCGGAGAAGAACTCCGAGCCCCGGACCCTGCCGGTGTCCAGGGCCCGCAGCATGACCGCGTCCATCGCCAGGTGTCGGCGCCGGTGCGGCACCGGCGGGACCGGGACGCGCCCCTCGGCCAGGGCCCGCGCCACGGCCGCCGTCTGGCGCCGCACCCCGCTGAACGTGTACCCGGTCGAGGGCCGGGTGGCGCCGCCCGCCGTGCCCAGCCGGAACACGCGCCGCCCCGCCCGGGGCCGGAAGCGGGCGTCGGTCATCGGGATGACACCCTGCTCCGCGGCCGTCACCTCCACGTCCGCCAGGCCCAGCAGCCCGCAGTAGTCCTTGAGCGCGCGCTCGTACTCGGGGGTGGTGAGCGCCTCGCGGCCGAACTCGGTGTACTCCACCAGCGCCTCGCGCGGCGACAGCGGCAGCACGTAGCCGAAGGCCACCCCGGCCGGGGGCTGGGGAGGGCGCAGGTCCATCAGCACGGCCGAGGCGGGGTCGAAGGCGTCGTGGGAGGTGCGCACGAACCATCCCCGGAAGTGCTGGAGCAGGTGGGTCCGCCCCCGTGGGACGGGCTGGGGGGGCCGCGAGTCGAACACCCACTCCGCGGTCAGGGACGCCGTCCCCCCGCCGGGCTCCCCGCCCCGGACCACGGCGTGGTCCGCGCCGTCGCGGACCTCGGTGACCAGCAGCGGCAACTGGTCCACGCGCCCGCCCGCCGAGGCGCGTACGTGCGCGTCCACGTCGGCCGACCTCAGCATCTTGTACACGTAGGGCGAGGCCGGGGAGGAGTGCTCGGCCCCGTCGGCCGCCACCACCGACAGGTGCTCCCAGCGGGCGGCCAGCAGGTCGTCCCACGACCCGCCGTCGGGCTCCCAGAAGCACCATGTGCGCGCGGGAGGCGTGTGCGGGCCCGGCGGCGGCTCCACCAGGGCGACGCGCAACGGTCGGCCACGTCGGTCGTTGACCCCGCGGAGCTGGTGGGTGAGGCTGAGCCCAGCGGCTCCCCCGCCGATGATCGCCACGTCGTAGTCGGCCATGTTCCCAGCATGCACTGGGAGTCCGTCCGTGCCCGCAGTGAACACCCGCCCCGGGAGAGTCCGTGAACACCACGACGCACGCGATGAAGGACGGCGCGGTCACCGACGAGTTCGACCACGCCGCCGGGGCCTACGACCGGCTCGTGGCCGCCAACCCCGGCTACCACGCCCACCTGCGGATCTCCGCGAGGCGGCTGGGACTGCCCGGCGACGGATCGGGGCTGCGCCTGCTCGACCTCGGATGTGGCACCGGGGCCTCCACCGCCGCCCTGCTGCACGCGCTTCCCGGGGCCCGGATCGCGGGTGTGGACGCCTCGGACGGCATGCTGGAGGCCGCACGCGCCAAGCGCTGGCCCGCCTCGGTCTCCTTCCGCCGGGCCCGGGCGGAGGAGCTCACCCCCGCGTGGGCGGCCGAGCACCTTGACGGACCCGTGGACGCGGTGTTCGGGGCCTACCTGATCCGCAACTGCCCCGACCCCGACGCCCTGCTGTCGGCCGTGCGCGCCCTGCTGCGGCCCGGCGGGCGGATCGCCCTGCACGAGTACTCCGTGGCCGACTCGGCGTCGGCACGGATGGTGTGGTCGGCGGTGTGCTGGGGCGCGGTGATCCCGGCGGGAAGGGTGCTGACCGGCCGCGCCGACCTGTTCCGGTACCTGTGGCGCAGCGTCCTGGAGTTCGACGGCCGGACCGCGCTGCTGGAGCGGATGCGCCGCGCGGGACTGGAGTCGGTGGCCAGCGCGCCGCTGCCGGGCTGGCAGTACGGGGTCACGCACACCTTCGTCGGCCGGCGCCCGCTCGACGCCCACGAGGGCCCCGCCGATGGCCGCTGACGGCGCCGCCCGGCCCGAGGGCGTACGCGACCCCCTGGCCGAGGCCGTTCCGCCCGCCCCGCCCATCGGGCCGCGCACGGCGGCCGTGCCCCACGTGGCCGTGGTCGGCGGCGGCATCGCCGGGCTGGCCGCGGCCTGCGCCCTGGCCGAACGGGACGTGGACGTGACGGTGTTCGAACGCGAGCCCTCGCTCGGTGGCCGCCTGCGCGGCTGGACCACGACGCTCTCCGACGGCTCGCCCGCGACCATGACCCGGGGCTTCCACGCGTTCTTCCGCCAGTACTACAACCTGCGCGCACTGCTGCGCCGCGCGGACCCGGGGCTCGACTCCCTGGTCCCGCTCACCGACTACCCGCTCGTGCACCGGAACGGCCCGCGCGACCGCTTCTCGGGGCTGCCCCCGACGCCGCCGTGGAACGCCGCCGTCCTGGCGGCGACCAGTCCGAGCTTCCCGCCACGCGACCTGGCCCGGGTCAACGTGCCCGCGGCGCTACAACTGCTCGACGTGGACGTGCCCGGCGTGTACGAGCGCCTGGACCGGCTGAGCGCCCGGGACCTGCTGGAGGCGGTGCGCTTCCCGCCCACGGCCCGGCACCTGGCGTTCGAGGTGTTCACGCGCAGCTTCTTCGCCGATCCGGGACGGCTGTCGGCGGCCGAGCTGGCGGTGATGTTCCACGTCTACTTCCTCGGCTCGTCCGAGGGGCTGGTGTTCGACGTGCCGCGCTCGCCGTTCCCGCAGGCGCTGTGGGACCCCCTGGAACGCCACCTCGCCAAGCTCGGGGTGCGCTTTCGCACGGCCTCCCCGGTCGACGCGGTCCACCCGGGCCGGGAGCACCGGTTCTCGGTGCGCGGCCGGGCGCCCGAGGGCGGGTCCTTCGAGGCCGGGGCCGACGCCGTGGTGCTCGCCGCCACCCCGGCCGGGACGCGCGGCCTGGTGGCGGCATCGCCGGGGCTGGGCGCCCCCGGACCGGGCGGCCCGGAGTCGGGGGGCGGCCGGGAGTGGCGCGACCGGATGGCCCGTGTGGAGACGGCTCCCCCGTTCCTAGTGTCGCGCTACTGGCTGGACCGGCCCGTGCGTCCGCACCGGCCCGCCTTCCTGGGCACGGCGGGCTACCCGACGCTGGACAACGTCAGCGTGCTGGATCGCTACGAGGACGAGGCCCGCGCATGGGCGCGGCGCACCGGCGGGTCCGTGGTGGAACTGCACGCCTACGCGCTGGAGGAGGGGTGCGATCCCGTGCTCGAACGGCGCAGGCTGTGGGAGCAGGCGCGGACCGTCTACCCGGAGCTCGCGCGGGCCCGGGCGGTGGACTCCCGGCACGAGACGCGCGCGGACTGCCCGCTGTTCGCCCCCGGAAGCCACCGCGACCGCTGCGGGGTGGCCGCCCCCGACCCGTTCGTGGTGGTGGCGGGCGACCACGTGCGCACGGACCTGCCCGTGGCGCTCATGGAACGCGCGGCCACCAGCGGCCTGCTCGCCGCCAACGCGCTGCTGTCGCGCTGGGGGAGGCCGGGACACACGGTGTGGACCGTGCCCCGGCGGGGCAGGTCTGCCCCGCTTCGGGCACTCGCCCGGTGGGCCCGGCGCTCGCGTTAGGGCGCGCACAGCGATGATCTCGCTCCCAGCGGCACTGTCGGTGGTCGAGAGTGCCGCCGGGAGCAAGAGCATCCGGTGAAGGCGCCCGGTCACCGCACCGCGGCAGGAGGCCGTGTCAGCCGGGCCAGCGGCCGGTGCTCCTCAGCAGGTACCGGCGCTCGGCGTAGGCCAGGTCGTCCCTCCACAGGCGCCGGGCGGCCATCCGTATGGCGGGGCGCACCACCGCCCCGGCCACCTTCCTGGCGATCGCGAACCCGGTCCGCTCCGAACTCGCCACCGTGGCCTCGATGACCGCCGTGCGCGGAACCCCGCGCCCGTCCACGCCCAGCGGGGTGGCGTGCGTCTCCACCACGCTGCCCAGCCCCTCACCCTCGATGACGCGCATGACCACGGTGCGCGGTTCGGGGCAGTGGAACTCCGCGCGCACCGGTACGCCCCACCGGCCCGCCACACGGAAACCCACGTCCACCACCATCCGGTCCGGGTCCGGATCGGCTCCCCGGGGCACCTCGGTCACCTCCAACCCCACGAACGAGTAGGGATGGAACCACGAGCCGTGCCACGGATCGAGCCGGTTGGCCACCACGTCCTCGGGTTCGCACCGCCCGGCCATACTCTCCACCGCGGCCAGGCTCCCCCCGGGACCGGGGCGCTCGGGCACCACCGGCGCGTCCAGGGGCTCCTCACCGCCCGCGTGGTCCAGGCGCACCCACACCAGCACGCCGTCGTCGTGGACCGGATAGGGGTCCCAGCCGGGGAACCCGTCCCCGTCCAGCGACAGCCCGTGCCACCGGCACACCAGGCGCCCGGAGTCCACCGCCCCCCGGCACAGCGGGGCACCCAGGTGGGGGCAGGCGCCCGGCCCCGCGTGCGCGGTCCCGTCCGGCGTGCGCCAGGCCACCAGCTCGGTTCCCGCCACGACGCGTCCGAACGGCCGGTCCGCGCGCACCTCGGCGCTCGCGGCCAGCACGAACCAGTTCCCGGAGGGACGGGCGAGAGCGCGTTTGAGCGCCGCTTCGATGACGGCGGGCGACCCCTCCCGCCAGGTGGGCTCCTGGGCCCTCCACATGGTGGCGGGCATGCGGCGCAGGGGAAACCGCCGCGGCCGGGGATCGGGCAGTGTCACGGGAGTCCTCCAGATACGTCGGGCCGAGGGGTTCGGGGCCGGGGACCGGGTCCGCCCGGAGCCGGGCAGGACCCGCCGGATCCGTCCGGAGCCGGCCGGGCCGGGGAGCCGCCTCCTCAGCCGGTCCGGGGACGCGGCACCCTGCCCCTCAGCGACCGGGCGAACAGCGAGCGCGCGAGGGCGGGCACGGCCGCGGCCGCCTTGCGGGTGTCCGAGACGCGGTGCCGGACGCTCCACACGTCGTAGTCGGCCGCGCGCACCTCGTCCAGGATCGCGCGGTAGAGCCGGAAGGCGGTGGCGACACACGGGCGCGCCACCGGCGAGAGCATGGCGATGCCCGGTTCGGCCCGCCGGTAGAAGCCCTGGTTGACCTCCACCAGGTCGGCCAGGGCGTCGCGCACGCGCGGATGGGACTCCCGTGCCCGCTCGCACCGCTCCAGCAGGTCCCGGTCCACGCCGTGCGCCGCCAGCACGTCCCGGGGCAGGTAGACGCGGCCGCGCCGCAGGTCCTCGGCCACGTCGCGCAGGAAGTTGGTGAGCTGGAAGGCCTCGCCCAGCGCGGCGGCGTGCGGGGCCGCCTCCTCCCGCGGGACCACCGTCCCCAGGACCGGCAGGACCTGCAGGCCGATCACCGCCGCCGAGCCGTACATGTACTCGCGCAGGTGGTCCAGGTCGCGGTAGCCGGTGACGGCCAGGTCCATGCGCATGGAGGACATGAACGCGGTGAAGTAGACGTACGGCAGCCCGTACCGGTCCACCGTGTGCGCCAGGGCGCTGAGCACGGGCGCGTTCTCGGCGTCCCGCGCCCGCCCTCCGGCCAGCACGCGGGCGAGGTCGGCGCCGATGCCGTCCAGACGCGCGGCCTGGTCTCCCGGGGTGGTGCCGGACGGCGGCTCGTCCACGATGTCGTCCACCCACCGGGCGAACCCGTACAGTGCGTGCACCCCGGGCCGGTGCTCGGGCGGCAGCACCCGCGTGGCCGTGTAGTACGTGCGCCCGTGACGGGCGTGCAGGGTGCGGCACCTGAGGTAGGCCTCCCGCAACGGCTGGCCGGTGATCCCCGCTGCGTCCAGTTCCGCGGTCCCCGCGCTCATCGGCGCCCTCCCGTCCGTCGGACCACCTTGGCGGCGGCGAGCTTGCCCGAGATCAGCACGGTCGGCAGGCCGACCCCCGGTGTGGTCCCGCATCCGGCCAGGACGGCGTTGGAGGTCCCGGGAACGGTGTTGCGGGGCCGGAAGGGCCCGGTCTGCGCGAAGGTGTGCGCCAGCGAGAACGGCGTGCCGTGGGCGAGCCCCTGCCGTGCCCAGTCCGCCGGGGTGACCAGGTGCTCGGTGCGCACGGAGGCGTCCAGCCCGTCCAGTCCCCGCTGTTCCAGCACCTCGACCAGGTGGTCCCGGTAGCGGGGGCCCTCCCGGTCCCAGTCGATGTCGCCCGCGGCCAGGTTGGGCGCCGGGGCGAGCACGTACAGCAGGTGTCGGCCCTCGGGGGCGAGCGTCGGGTCGGTGCGGCTGGGCTGGGTGACCAGCAGGGAGGGGTCGCTCATGGTGCGGCCCCGGTGGATGATCTCGGTGAAGGTGCGCTTCCAGGCGTCACCGAAGGAGATGGTGTGGTGGCCCAGTCCCTCCCAGGTGCGGTCGGTGCCCAGGTGCAGGACTACCGCCGAGGGCGAGTAGCGCGTGGCCACCGGACGCCGGGGTGTGTGGCCGAGCAGCCGGTGGGCGGCGGGCAGGTCGGTGGTGAGCACCACCTGGTCGCAGGCCAGCCGGTCCCCCTCCTCGGTGACGACGGCGGTGACCCGCGTACCGGCGCGTTCGAGCCGGGAGACCGCGTCCCCGTAGCGCACGGTTCCCCCGGCCTTGACGACCGCGCCCGCCAGGGCCTCGCCCAGCGCGCGCATCCCGCCCCTGGGGAAGTGGACCCCGGCGACGGTGTCCATGTAGGCGATGACGGCGTAGGCGGCCAGGGCTCTCTCCGGCGCCACCCCCGCGTACAGCGACTGGAAGGAGAAGACACGGCGCAGCCGCTCGTCCCGCACGTGGCGGCCCACCGCCGGGGCCAGCCTGCCGAAACCCCCCATCGCGGCGAGCCGGAGGAGGTCGGGGCGGACCAGGTCCAGCGGCGAGTCGAACTGGGCGTCGATGAAGGAGCGCATCTCCACCCGGTACAGCCGGGTGAGCCAGTCGCGCAGCCGCAGGTAGCCGTCGGCCTCGCGCGGTCCGGCCACCCGGGCGACCTCGGCGGCCATCGCCTCGCGCTCGGTGTGCACGTCGATCGAGGATCCGTCGGCGAAGGAGGCCCGGTAGGCGGGGCTCAGCGGCACCAGGTCGAGGCGGTCGGCCACGGTCTCGCCGACCGCGCCCAGGGCCTCGTCGAGGAGTTCGGGCATGGTGAGCACGGTGGGGCCGGTGTCGATCTGGAAGCCGTCCAGGTCGAGCCGACCCGCACGCCCGCCCGGATGCGGCTCGCGCTCGACCACGGTGACCTCTCGGCCGGCGCCCAGCAGGTGCAGCGCGCAGGCCAGTCCGGACAGCCCGGCGCCCACGACCACCACGGGATCGCGTCCGCGCGGTCCCGACCGCGTCCTGGGCGGGGCCGTTCGCGGCTCGGGTTTCTCGGGGTCGGGCACGGCGGTACTCCTCTCCGGTCGGACGGACACCTCGGACGCCTTCCCGCGCCGTGGTCACGCACGGCCCGTCATGGGGACTCCCGCGCGGTCAGGGCCGACAGAGTGCGCAGCCCCTCCAGCACGGGCCCGGGCGCGTCGAGTCCCTCCAGCCGGGCCTCGCCCCGCGCGGCGAGTTCCCGGCACCTGCGCCGAACCAGGTCGCGGGCGCCGACGCGGTCCAGGGCGTCGGCCACCTCGGCGGGGTCCGCGTCCGTGTCGGGGGCACCGACCAGGTCGAGCAGCCGCAGCGCGGCGGTGTCCCCGCGCTCCCGGGCCAGGCGGATGCCGGCCACGAGCAGCAGGGTGCACTTGCCCTCGCGGATGTCCTCGCCCACCGGTTTGCCGGTCCGGCCGCTGTCCCCGTAGACGCCGAGGAGGTCGTCGCGCAGCTGGAAGGCCGTGCCGACGTCCCTGCCGTAGCCGCGCAGCACGTCCACCGTCGCCGGGTCGGCCCCGGCCATCGCCGCGCCCAGGTGCAGGGGCCGCTCGACGCTGTACGAGGCCGTCTTGAGCAGGTCCACGCGCAGGGCCGCCTCCTCCGAGCGCTCCCTGCGGGCCTGGGCGCGCACGTCGAGGAACTGTCCGGCCATGATCTCGGTGCGCAGCTCCCGCCACACGGCCCGAGCCCGCGTGGGCTCGGGGACGCCCGGCAGGGCCTCTCCCAGCATGTCGTCGGCCCACACCAGGGCGAGGTCCCCCACGAGCACGGCCAGCGCCTCGCCGTAGCGGCGGGGCTCTCCGACGAGTCCGTCACGCAGGTGCTCGCCGATGTGGTGGGCGTGCACCGAGGGGCGGCCCCGGCGGGTCGGGGAGCCGTCCATCACGTCGTCGTGGACGAGCGCGCAGGTCTGGATGAGTTCCAGGGCGGCGCAGGCCTGGAGGGCGGAGCGCGCCGTGTCCCCGCTGGACGCGCCCCCGCCCGCGGTCCATCCCCACCACGCCAGCCGGGACCGCATCCTCTTGCCCCCGCCCAGGGTGAAGCGGGCGGTCGTCCCGGCCAGGTCCCTGCCGAACTCACCGTCGACGCGCCCGGCCTCGTCGAGCCTGCGGTCGAGGTAGTGCCGCAGCGCGTCGTCCAGGGCGGCACGCTCGTCCCCGGCCGCGCCGTTCCCGTGGTCGGTGTGCCTGTGGGTGTTCAGGATGGGATTGACGGCATCCTCCCCGGGATGGTCCCGGACTTCGCGCCCGGAAGACTCAGAGTCCATGCATCTTGGTAGGCGAACCACTTCCCCCCTCGCCGAGGATGAATCCCCGCGTCGAAGACGTGTCCCGCTTCGGGCTGGGCCCGGCGAGCCGCCACGCTCGGACTTCCGGGGACGGCCGGAGGCGCCGGTCGCACGAGTGCGGGAGAGGAGGCATGGACACCGCGTCGACCGCGTCCTCTCCACCCGGTTCCGGGGAGCCCCGTCCGGTGGATCCGGAAATCAGGTCGCGCGCCGAACTCTACGACGCTCTCCGGAGCGACGGGCAGCGACTCGCCGGTCGGCTTCACCCGCTCGCCGTACCGGATGGCCGTCCGGCTGACGGGGACGCGGGGCGCGGTCGCCCTCTTCCACGGCACAACACAGTCCGACATGGCCGAATGGGACCCATAAACCCCAAAAACGCGCTTTGTCTCTCGTAAGCCAACACTCCGCGATCGTGCGGTTGCTTCACGACATGGCGCTCAGCCCCTACCATCCCACGAGACATGACCATGGGCCGGACACGCACGGCCCGGCATCCCCCGACCAGAGGGGACGCCCGACCCTCCGGGGCTGGGAAGGAGCCACCATCTCACCCCTACGTGAGTACATCCGAGAACACACCAACCCCACGGTCTTCGGAGTCTCCGGGATCGTGATCCTCGCCTTCGTCGTCATCGGCATCGTCGCCACCGATCCGTTGCTGACCGCGGCCACGACCGCACGGGACTGGATCGGTGAGACCCTGGGCTGGGTCTACGTCCTGTCCACCACCTTCTTCCTCCTGCTGGCGTTCTTCCTCATGCTCAGCCGGTTCGGGAAGGTCCGTCTGGGCCCCGACGACTCGCGCCCCGAGTTCGGGACGCTGCCCTGGTTCGCCATGCTCTTCACCACCGGCATGGGGATCGGCCTGGTGTTCTGGGGGGTCTCAGAACCCATTCACCACCTGCACGCGCCCCGCTCCGCGGAGCTGACCCCTGTCGAGGGGTCACCGCCCCTGGCGGAGGCCGCCAACGACGCCCTGGCCCTGAGCTACTTCCACTGGGGCCTCCACCCCTGGGCGATCTACATCGCGCTCGGCCTGTCCCTGGGCTACTTCGCATTCCGCAAGGGCCTCCCCCTGCGCCCCGCCTCCGCGCTCTACCCGCTGCTGGGCGACCGCGCCTTCGGCTGGCCCGGCAACATCGTGGACATCGTGGCCGTGTTCGGCACCATCTTCGGCCTGGCCACGTCCCTGGGCCTGGGAACGCTCCAGATCAACGGCGGCCTCACCTCCGTCTTCGGCATTCCGTCCAACTCCACCGTGCAGTCGTTGATCATCATCGTGATCACCGGGGTCGCCCTGGTCAGCGTGCTCTCGGGCATCGACAAGGGCATCCGCCGACTGTCCGTCATCAACCTGTGGCTGGCGTTCCTGCTGTTGGTGGTCGTCTTCGCCCTGGGTCCCAAGCTGTGGATCATCAGCATGATGACCACGGGCGCGGGCGAGTACCTGAACAACCTCATTCCCTGGAGCCTGTCCTTCCCCAGCCCGCGCGTGGACCCGCAGGCGTTCGAGTGGGTCACCGCCTGGAGCATCTTCTACTGGGGCTGGTGGATCTCCTGGGCACCGTTCGTCGGCATCTTCCTGGCCCGGATCTCCTACGGACGCACCATCCGCGAGTTCGTGCTCGGGGCGCTGTTCGCCCCGGTCGTCGTGTCCATCCTGTGGTTCGGCGTGTTCGGCGGTTCCGGGCTCTACTACGAGCTGTTCGGCGACGGCGGCCTGAACGCGCTGAGCGAGGAGGACCGGTCCTTCCGCCTGCTGGAACTGCTGCCGGGGGGAGCGATCGTCGGAGGCCTCATCTCCCTCCTGCTGATCATCGTGGTGACCGTCTTCTTCATCACCTCCTCCGACTCCGGATCCCTGGTGGTGGACACGCTCACCAGCGGCGGCGGCATCAGGCCGGTCCGGGCCCAGCGCGCCTTCTGGGCCATCAGCGAGGGCGCGGTCACCCTGATCCTGCTGGTGCTGGGCGGCGAGAACGCGCTGGCGGCCCTACAGGCCGCGTCCGTCGTCACCGGTCTGCCCTTCGCGATCATCCTGTTGTTCATGGTGTGGGGCCTGGTCAAGGCACTGTCGGACGAACCCAGGCCGGGGGGCCCGAGGGAACGGCGCGCCGAGGACCGTCAACCCTCCGGCCCGTTCCCTGAGGGACAGCCGCGCGTGTAGTCCCAGACAGCACGAAGAAAGGAGGCGACCGTGGCGCCGAAGAGATTCAACAACCCCTTCCACGGTGTGGTGGACATGATCACCGAGATGAACCGCATCTCCGACAGCATGGCCTCGGTGGAGACCGGGCACGTCGGTGAGCGCGAGCGCGGACACGCCGACGCGTGGAGCCCGCCCACCGACATCCTCGCCCGGGGCAACGAGCTGATCATCCGCTGCGAAGTGCCCGGTGTGCGGGAACAGGACGTGTCCGTCAGCCTCAACCACGGAATCCTCACCATCACCGGCGAGCGTCAGCGGGACGAGGAGAGCAGCGTCGTCTACTACTCCTCCGAGCGGTTCATGGGAAAGTTCCGCCGGGAGATCAGCCTCCCGGAGGAGGTGGAGGAGAAGGACATCGAGGCCAGCTACGACGAGGGGCTGCTGGAGGTGGTGGTGCACGGCGCCGCCAACGCCAAGGGGCCCAAGCGCATCACCGTGCGCAGGCGGTCCCGGGACCAGAAGTCCTGAACCGTCGGCGGGGCCCCGCGGGAGCATTCCCGCGGGGCCCCGCCATGTGCGGCGCGTGTGACGGAAGTCGCCGGGAACCGAACGGCGCCCCGGACCGACCCGTGGGGTGAACGGCCGCGAGAGCGCGGCCCGAACCCATGGAGAGAACATGGATCGCGTCCGCACCATCCGTACCGCTCACACCGCCTGGGCGGCCTCCCTGCTCTGCCTCGGCCTCGCCCTCACCGCCTGCGGCGGGGCCCCGGAGGAGGGCACCGCCCCAGCGGACCAGGAGGCCGGCGCCGCGGCGACCGAAGCCGACTCCTTCTCCGTGACCGATCCCTGGATCAAGGCCGTCACCGCCGAGGAGGGGATGACCGGCGTCTTCGGGGAGCTGGTCAACGGCTCCGGCCAGGAGATCACCCTCGTCTCCGCGAGCTACGGCGCGGCCGGGAAGGTCGAACTGCACGAGTCCGTCACCGAGGGGGCGGACTCCACCATGCGCGAGAAGGAGGGCGGCTTCACCGTCCCCCCGGAAGGCAGCCATGTGCTGGAGCCCGGCGCCGACCACATCATGGTCATGGACCTGGCCGAGGACCTCGAACCGGGCGCCGACGCGAACGTCACCGTGGAGTTCTCCGACGGTTCCACGGCCGAGTTCACCGCGGCCGTCAAGGACTACGCCGGAGCCGACGAGGAGTACGGGGGCGAAGGGCCGGAGGAGTCCCAGGACGGGGGGCACGAAGGGCACGAGGACCACTGATGGGTGACGGCGAGGCACAGTTCAGCCGCCGGGGCCTGCTCCTCGGAGGCGCCGCCGCCGGTGCCGGTGCCGCCGGGGGCGCGCTCGCCCACCGGTGGACGGCGGAGCCGGCGCCGGCTCCCCGGGCCCCCGTCCTCAACGGCACGCTGACCGTACCGTTCCACGGCACCCGGCAGGCGGGGGTGGAGACGCCGCCGCAGGCGCACGGCACCTTCGTCGCCCTGGATCTGGAACCGGGGACCGACGCCGACGGGGTTCGGCGGCTCATGCGGCTGCTCAGCGACGACGCGGCACGCATGTCCCAAGGCGAACCCGCCCTGGCCGACACCGAGCCCGAACTCGCCGAGGTCCCGGCCCGGCTCACCACCACGTTCGGGTTCGGCAGGGGCCTGGTGGAACGGGTGGACGCCACCGCCGTACCGGACTGGCTGGGGCCGCTGCCGGAATTCGACCACGACCGGCTCGACCCGGCCTGGGGCGGGGCGGACCTGCTGCTCCAGGTGTGCGCGGACGATCCCGTCACCGTCTCCCACGCGGTGCGGATGATGCTCAAGGACGCGCGGTCCTTCGCGCGGGTGCGGTGGACACAGACCGGGTTCCGCCGTGCCCACGGATCCCAGCCCGGGGGCACCACCATGCGCAACCTGATGGGGCAGGTGGACGGTACCGTCAACCCGGTGCCGGGGACCGAGGAGTTCGACCGTCTCGTGTGGGTCGGCGGCGAACCGGAGTGGCTGGAGGGCGGCACGAGCCTGGTGTTGCGTCGGATCGCCACCCACCTGGACACCTGGGACGAGCTGGACCGGCCCGCGCGGGAGGCGGTCATCGGCCGCCGCGTGGACAACGGCGCGCCGCTGACCGGCACCGAGGAGCACGACGAGGTGGACCTGGACGCCACCGACTCCTCGGGGCTGCCGGCCATCCCCGCGTTCGCGCACGTGCGCCGGGCCCGCACCGACGACCCGGGCCAGCGGATCTTCCGCCGCGGCTACAACTACGACCACCGGGATTCCGGCGGCCAGGACGCGGGGTTGCTGTTCGCCTCCTACCAGGCCGACCCGCTGCGCCAGTTCGCACCCGTCCAGCAGCGCCTGGACGAACTGGATCTGCTCAACCAGTGGACGACCGCCGTGGGATCGGCGGTGTTCGCCCTTCCGCCGGGCTGCGAGGAGGGAGGATACGTGGGCCGGCCCCTGCTCGAAGGATGAGAGCCCCGTACCCGTCCGCGTGCCGCACCTTCTGGAACGGCCCCGCCTCGGGCCCCGGACACAGGGCGGGACGAGCGGGTGCGACGATGAGTCCATGACGGAGCGGCCACCCCTGCGCGCGGCCCGCGCCGGGGTGTTCGCCTCGGTGTGCACCGCCGTGTCCGTGGGCGGCCACACCCTGACCTCGGACCACGGCGTTCCGCTCGGCGGCCTGCTCGTGGGCGCCGTCCTGGTCTACGCCTTCGCCTGGGCCGCGACCGGCCGCGAACGCGGGTTCGGCACGATCGCCGGGTGGATGGCGTGGGGCCAACTGGGCCTGCACCTGGTGTTCTCCGCGGACTGGTCAGCGGGCGCCCACGGCGCCCACACGGTCGGCCCCGCCGCCGTGGAGGCCGCCTCGGGCGGCGCCGACATGCTCGCCGCCCACGTGGTGGCGGGCGCCGTGTGCGCCTGGTGGCTTCGCCAGGGCGAGGCGGCGCTCTTCTCCTACCTGCGGCTGACCGCCGCCGCGCTGCTGCCCGTCCTGGTGCTCGCGGTACCGCGTCCGACGCACGAGCGGGTACCGTCGTCCCCGTTCCCCGAGCGGGACGCGCCCGCGCCCGTCACGCCCTACCTGCGGCACAGCCTGGTTCTGAGGGGTCCGCCGGGGCTTTAGGCCGCCGTCCGTCCCGGACCGCTTCGCGCCCGCGCTCCCCCGCCGTCTTCCCCGCGCCCGCGCGACCCGGGAGGACCGCGGCCCCGGCGTGCCCCGCGCCGTGCCGCGGCCCCACCGCGCCACACGCGCCTCCCGCGCACGCCCGGTTCCCGCGTGCCCGCGTCCGGTCCCCCTCCACGAGGCCGGCCCCGCACGCCTTCCACCACCGCGCGCACCACCCCGCCCGAGGCCGTCCGCCGCCGGGCCGGTCGTGCGCGCCCGGAACCCGGAGCACCGATGCCCACCGAAACCACGTCCCAGGAACAGCGCCCGGTCCGGGCGCGGCACCCCTCCCGACGTCCCACGCACCGCCCGCGGACCGACCGTCCCGCGGGTGCACCCCGAAGCACCGCACCGAGCCCGGGGGGAGAGCCCCGCTCCCCCGAGGAACACGACCGCGAACTCGACCGGCTGGCGCTCGCCGCACGCCGGGGCTCGGACACCGCGCTGGAGGCGTTCGTCCGGTGCACCCGTCCCGACGTCGCCCGCTACATCTCCCGCAGGGTCCACTCCGACCGGGTCGAGGAGCTCACCCAGGAGACCTACCTGCGGGCACTGCACGGCCTGCCGCGGTTCGCCGGACGCGCCCCGGCACGGGCCTGGCTGCTGGCCATCGCCCGCAACACCGTCGTCGACCGCTACCGCAGCGACGCCGCACGGCCCGACTGCGTGGGCCCGGCCGACTGGGACCTCCTGCCCGAGCGGTCGGCCCGGTTCGACGAGTACGTCGCCCTGCGCGCCCTGCTGGACGGGCTCCCGGCCGAGCGGCGGCGGGCGTTCGTCCTCACCCAGGTCGAGGGCCTGACCTACGCCGAGGCCGCCCGGTCGGCGGGTGTCCCCGTGGGCACGATCCGCTCGCGGGTCGCCCGCGCCCGCGACGAGCTGCTACGCGGGTTCACCGCCTGAGGAAGGCGGACCGGAGCACGTCGGCGGTGTGGAGCGCCGACGCCCCGGGTCCCGGCCGCGTGGGCGGCGGGGACCCGGGGCGTCCGGGAGAGCGGGCGGTGCGTCGAAGGCGCCGGCCTCTAGAAGGTCCGGTCGGCCTCGTAGGGGCCGATCACGGCCAGCGCTCGGGGCTTCGCCAGCAGGTCGGCGGCCACCTCGGCCACCTCCTCCCCGGTCACGGCCTCGACCAGCGCCAGGTCCTCGTCGATCGAGAAGTGGCGGGGACGGTTCAGCTCGTGCGAGAGCAGCCGTCCCATCCGCGCGTTGGTGCCCTCGGTGCCCAGCACCAGCGACCCCTGGATCTGGCCCTTGGCGCGCTTCAGCTCCTCGCCGGTGAGCCCCGAGGCGGCCACCTTCGCCAGTTCCTCGCGGCAGACCCCGATGACCTCGTCGGCCTTCTCCGGCAGGCAGCCCGCGTAGATCTGGAAGATGCCGGTGTCGGCGTAGCTGGTGTGGTAGGCGTGCACGGCGTAGGCCAGGCCCCGCTTCTCGCGCACCTCCTGGAACAGCCGGGACGACATCCCGCCGCCCAGGGCGGCGCTGAGCAGCCGCAGCGCGTTCCAACGCGGGTCGTTGCGGGTCAGGCCCTCCGAGCCGAGGATGATGTGCGCCTGCTCGGTCTCGCGCGACTCCACCACCGTGCCCCCGTGGGTGGCCGCCGGGGAGCCGCCCGCGCGGGGGCGCACCGGGCGGGCGTCACCGGAGGCGGCCAGCTGCTCGGCGAAGACCTCCCGGACCTGCTCCACCACCCGGTCGTGGTCCAGGCTGCCCGCGGCGGTCACGATCAGCCCGCCGGGCACGTACGCGTCGCGGTACTGCTCGGCGATCCGGTCCCGGGACAGCGCCCGGATGGTGTCGTTGGTGCCCAGGATCGGGCGCCCCAGGGGCGAGTCGCCGAAGAAGTGCGCCGCGAAGACGTCGTCCACCAGGTCGGCGGGCTCGTCCTCGTACATGGCGATCTCCTCCAGGATCACGCCCCGCTCGGTCTCCACCTCGCCCTCGTCGAGCACCGAGTTGGCCACCATGTCGCCCACCACGTCAACGGCCAGCGGCAGGTCCCGGTCGAGCACCTTGGCGTAGTAGCAGGTGTGCTCCTTGGTGGTGTAGGCGTTGTGGTCCGCCCCCACACCGTCCAACAGCGCGGAGATCTCCAGAGTCGAGCGAGCCTTGGTCCCCTTGAACAGCAGGTGCTCCAGGAAGTGCGAGGACCCCGCGTGCGCGGAGTCCTCGTCGCGGGAACCCGTGGTCGCCGAGATCCCGAACGCGGCGGACCGACCGCCCGGGACGGTCTCGGTGACCACGCGCAACCCGCCGGGCAGCACCGTGCGGCGCACCAGGCCGGAGCCGCCGTCCGGCTCCAGCAGCGTCACGGTCGTGCCCGGCTCCTGTTCGGCGGCGATGGGGACAGAGCTCATAGATCCTTCTTCTTCGTCGGACGTCGGTGGCCGGGCCCGCCCGGCGGGCCCAGCCGAGGATACGCGGTGGGGGCGGCCGCACCCCACGGTGCGACCGCCCCCTTCAGGCGTCGGTCAGGCTCAGGTGTTCTCGGAGCGCGCCGAGCTGCGGCGGCGGCGGCGACGCGGGGCGTCCCCGTTCCGCTCGGCCTTCTCCCCGCCGTCGCCGTCCTCGTCCGAGGACCCGGCGTCCTCCTCCGGGGCGGACTCGGCCGGGGCGGGAGCGGACTCGGCCTCCACGACCTCGACCGGGACCAGCGACAGCTTGCCGCGGTCGTCGATCTCGCGGATCTCGACCTGGATCTTCTCGCCGATGCCGATCACGTCGTCGAGGTTCTCGATCCGCTTGCCGCCGTGCAGCTTGCGGATCTGCGAGATGTGCAGCAGGCCGTCCTTGCCGGGCAGCAGCGACACGAACGCACCGAACGCGGTCGTCTTGACGACGGTACCCAGGTAGCGGTCGCCGACCTCGGGCATCGTCGGGTTCGCGATCTGGTTGATCGTGTCCCGCGCGGCCTCGGCCGAGGGGCCGTCGGTGGCACCGATGTAGATGGTGCCGTCGTCCTCGATCGAGATCTCGGCGCCGGTGTCGTCCTGGATCGAGTTGATCATCTTGCCCTTGGGGCCGATGACCTCGCCGATCTTCTCGGTCGGAACCTTGACGGTCAGGATGCGCGGAGCGTACGGGCTCATCTCGGACGGACGCTCGATGGCCTCGCGCATGACGTCGAGGATGGCCAGGCGGGCGCCACGGGCCTGCTGGAGCGCGAGCGCCAGCTGCTCGGCGGGGATGCCGTCGAGCTTGGTGTCCAGCTGCAGGGCCGTGATGAGGTCGCGGGTGCCGGCGACCTTGAAGTCCATGTCGCCGAACGCGTCCTCGGCGCCGAGGATGTCGGTCAGCGTGACGAACTTGTCGCCCTCGCTGATCAGGCCCATGGCGATACCCGACACCATCTCCTTCAGGGGCACGCCGGCCGCCATCAGGGACATGGTGGAGGCGCAGACCGAGCCCATCGAGGTGGAACCGTTGGAGCCCAGCGCCTCGGAGACCTGCCGGATGGCGTAGGGGAACTCGTCACGGGCGGGCAGGACCGGGAGCAGGGCGCGCTCGGCGAGGGCGCCGTGCCCGATCTCGCGCCGCTTGGGCGAACCCACCCGGCCGGTCTCACCGGTGGAGTAGGGCGGGAAGTTGTAGTTGTGCATGTAGCGCTTGGTCTTGTCCGGGTTGAGCGTGTCAACCATCTGCTCCATGCGCAGCATGTTGAGTGTGGTGACGCCCAGGATCTGGGTCTCACCGCGCTCGAAGAGGGCCGAGCCGTGCACCCGCGGCAGCACGCCGACCTCGGCGCTGAGCTGGCGGATGTCCTTGGGGCCACGGCCGTCGATACGGATCTGCTCGCGCAGCACGCGCTCACGCATGAGCTGCTTGCTCAGGGAGCGGAAGGCGGCGCCGACCTCCTTCTCGCGACCCTCGAAGTCCTCGGCGAGCCTCTCGCCCGCCGTGGCCTTGACGCGGTCCAGCTCGGCCTCGCGCTCCTGCTTGTCGGCGATGGTGAGCGCCTTGGACAGCTCCTCGCGGACGGCGCCCTCCACGGCGGCGTACACGTCGTCCTCGTAGTCGAGGAAGATCGGGAACTCGGCCTGCTCACGGCTGGCCTGGTCTGCGACGGCCTGCTGGGCCTTGCACAGGACCTTGATGAAGGGCTTGGCGGCCTCCAGGCCCTCGGAGATGGTCTGCTCGTTGGGGCCGACGGCGCCCTCGGAGACCAGCTTGAGGGTGTGGGGCGTGGACTCGGCCTCCACCATCATGATGGCGACGTCGCCGTCCTCCAGGACGCGACCGGCGACCACCATGTCGAAGGTGGCCTTCCCCAGCTCGGTGTGGGTCGGGAAACCCACCCACTGGCCGTCGATGAGGGCGACGCGCACGCCGCCGATCGGACCGGAGAAGGGGATCCCGGAGATCTGCGTGGACAACGAGGCCGCGTTGATGGCGACGACGTCGTACAGGTGCTCGGGGTGCAGGGCCAGGATCGTCTCGACGACCTGGATCTCGTTGCGCAGGCCCTTCTTGAACGACGGGCGCAGCGGCCGGTCGATCAGACGGCAGGTGAGGACGGCGTCCTCGGAGGGACGCCCCTCACGCCGGAAGAAGGAGCCGGGGATACGGCCCGCGGCGTACATGCGCTCCTCGACGTCCACCGTCAGGGGGAAGAAGTCGAGGTTCTCCTTGGGACGCTTCGAGGCGGTGGTGGCGGACAGCACGACGGTCTCGTCGTCCAGGTACACCGTGGCCGCACCGGCGGCCTGGCGAGCCAGGCGACCGGTCTCGAAGCGGATGTTGCGGGTGCCGAAAGAGCCGTTGTCGATGACGGCTTCGGCCGAGTACACGCCCTCCATGGGCGACCTCCTACTACACGTGATTCGCGTTCGTCGCGCTGGACACGGGGTGCCCTGTGCGCGACCGTCATTACGTCTTCCCGCGTCCGTGCCCCGGAGTTGATGACGGCCGGTCATCGATCGAAGCCCACGGCATACCCTGGCGGGGATGTCCGGAGGCCACTACCGAGGACCGGCCTCGACTCTGCGGCCGAGGGAGAGGCGCGGGTGGTTCTCTGTGGAGTTCGGTGCGGACGGCGGCCCGTGGCCCCCGTCGTGTTACACCTTACTAACAAAGCGGGAGCGGCCGAAGCCACTCCCGCCGGTCGGCCTAGCGGCGCAGACCCAGGCGCTCGATCAGCGAGCGGTAACGGGTGATGTCCTGCTTGGCGACGTACTTGAGCAGACGGCGGCGGCGACCGACCATCAGCAGCAGGCCACGGCGGCTGTGGTGGTCGTGCTTGTGACCCTTGAGGTGCTCGGTCAGCTCGATGATGCGGTGCGTGAGCAGAGCGACCTGGACCTCGGGGGAGCCGGTGTCACCTTCCGTGGTGCCGTACTCCGCGATGATCTTCTCTTTGGTGGCGGTGTCGATCGACACAACGCTCCTTCTCTAGAAAGTCGGTACGCAGGACGAACCCGGTGCGCGACCGGGATCAGACGCGACGACCGCGCGTACGAACAGTCGCCGTCGCGTGTGGCTGCGCGGCCCGCCGCCGATGGCGTGGGTGCACCGCGCTCCCCCGGCGGCGTGTCGCGGTGAGGCGACCGGCCGCAGGGCACACGTGGACATCGACCACCCTACCGTAAACGGGGAGGTGGCGGGCCCGCGACGCGAGCGGGGCGGGCCCTCCCTCCCGCCCGTCTACCCGGCGCTCAGGACCTCGCGGCACCGGTCCACGTCGCGGCGCATGGCCACGATCAGTTCGTCGATGCTCTCGAAGCGCTCCTGGCCGCGGATGCGCACGGTGAAGTCCACCGACATGCGCAGTCCGTACAGGTCCAGGTCGTCCCGGTCCAGGGCGTAGGCCTCCACGGTGCGCTCGGCGCCGTCGAACGTGGGGTTGGTGCCCACGGAGATGGCCGCGGGCCAGCACGCCTCCTCCCCGGTGGCCGGGACCGCGCGGTTCAACCAGCCCGCGTAGACGCCGTCGCCGGGGACGGCGGTGTCGGGGAGCAGGTCCATGTTGGCGGTGGGAAAGCCCAGCAGTTCGCGTCCGCGCGCGGCCCCGTGCACGACCTCGCCCTCGACCCGGTGCGGGCGGCCGAGCAGCTCGGCGGCCTTGGTCACGGAGCCCTCGGCGAGCAGTCCGCGCACACGGGTGGAGGTGATGGTGTCGCCGTCCGCGACCAGCGCGACCCCGTCGGCGGTGAAGCCGTACTCGGCGCCCAGCCCGGTCAGCGTGGCGACGTCGCCGGCCGCGCGGTGCCCGAAGCGGAAGTCCTCTCCCACGACCACGGCCGAGGCGTGCAGGCGGTCGACCAGGACTCGCTGGACGAACTCCTCGGGGGACAGGGAGGACAGGTCCTTGCCGAAGGACAGGACGCACACGGCTTCGGCACCGTGTTCGCCGAGCAGCGCCAGGCGCCGCTCCAGCGGGGTGAGCACCGGTGGGGTGGTGCCGCGCAGCACCGTCTCGGGATGGGGGTCGAAGGTCACCACGACCACCGGGAGCCCGAGTTCACGGCCGTGCCCGGCCGCGGTCTCCAGGATGGCCTGGTGGCCCCGGTGCACTCCGTCGAACACGCCGACCGCCACCACGGAGCGCCCCCATCCGGAGGGCACGCCCTCCAGCCCGTCCCATCGCCGCACGTCAGGCTCCCCTGCTCGTTGCTCCTCGTGATCCGCGCGAACCCCGCCGTGCCCAGCGCGGCCGGGTTCCGCCCGAACCAAGGGTGCCACGTCCGCGGATCCCCATCGCCACAAGGGGGTGTGTGGCCCGGCACACGCCGAGCGCCACTGCCAGAACTCCCGGAACCAGCTCTTCCCGAGTGGTGGTGGACCTCGGAGCGACCCCGGACGTCCGGCGCCGTGACGAGCGCCGTGACGTGCGGGCACGGGCCCGCGGCCGTCCACGGAGAGCGCCACGGCGCCGGACCTGCCGTCGCGGGTGGGGGTGACCGCCACACGTCTGCGCTCCGCCCTGCGCGGATTCGGGTTGGCACACGTGCGGACGGCGGCTACCGTTCCCGGATGGCGATGATCGACACGGGTACGACCCGTCTGGCCTACGACGAGGCCGGCTCCGGTCCCGCGATCGTGTTCGTGCACGCCGGAGTGGCCGACCGTCGTATGTGGGACCACCAGTTCACCGCGCTCGCGAGGACCCACCGCGTGGTCCGCTACGACTGGCGCGGCCATGGCGGCTCGGCCGACCACGAGGGGCCCGTCGCCCACCACGAGGACCTGCTGGCCCTCATGGACGCGCTGGACATCGACCGGGCGGTCCTGGTCGGCGCCTCCCTCGGGGCCGCCTACTGCGCGGACGCCGCGCTGGCCGCCCCAGAGCGGGTGGAGGCACTGGCCCTGGTGTGCCCGGGCATGTCGGGGCACGAGTGGCCGGAGGCGTTCACCCGGGAGGCACGGAAGATGGTGCTGGGCGCCGTCCCCCACGAGCAGCTGGAGGTGTACCGGGCGGGCCACGCCGACCCGGACCCCGGCGACGTGGCGGCGATGGCCGAGGCCCAGGCCCGGTTCATGGTGCTGGGCCCCGGGCGCGTACCCGAGGACATGCCGATCGAGGCGTGGGACCTGACACTGCTGATGCTGCGTGAGCTGTTCGCGCGCCGGTGGTCCGGCCCCGTCGGCGCCACCCGCTGGCCCGAGCGGCCCGCCAAGGAGCGCCTCGGCGAGATCGCCGTGCCGACACTGGTGGTCAAGGGGGCCTCCGAGATCGCGCAGGTGCGGGAACTCGCGGACCTGTACGCCGGGAACGTGCCCCGAGCACGGCTGCTGGAGCTGGCCGACACCGGCCACCTGCCGTCCGTGGAGCGCCCCGCCGAGCTGACCGCCGCCCTCGCGGAGTTCCTGGCCGCCCCCTGACCGGGGCGGGGGCCGCGTGAGGTCAGGCGGGCTCGAAGACCACCACGGGCTTCATGTGGTCCCGGCGGTTCTCCCCCAGAGCGATCACACGGCCGTCCGGGGCGAACAGGCCGACCGGCCCGCTCCCCGACCCGTCGGGCTCGATCCGGTTACCGTGCTGGATGCGGCGCGTCTCCTGCTCGGTGAGCGCGCGCGGGGGGAAGGCGGCGGCGACGGCCTCGGCCAGCGGGACCTGCGCGAACTCCTGGGCCAGCTGGTCCAGCGTGCGTGCCCGGGACAGGTCGTAGGGGCCCACGCGGGTACGCCGCAGCGCGGTCAGGTGACCGCCCACGCCCAGGCCGGTACCCATGTCGCGGGCCAGCGAGCGGATGTAGGTGCCGCTGGAGCAGGTGACGGCGGCGTCCACGTCCACGAAGTCACCGTCGGCGTCGGAAACGCGGCGCACGTCCGTGACGGCGAACTCCGAGACGGTGACCGTACGGGCCCTGAGGACGACCTCCTTGCCCTCGCGCGCCGACTTGTAGGCGCGCTTGCCGTCCACCTTGATCGCGCTGACCTGGGGCGGGACCTGCTGGATCCGACCGGTGAGCTTCTCGGCCGCCGCCCGCACGGCATCGGCGGAGACACCGGAGGCGTCCACCCGGACACCGGGCTCGCCCTCGGCGTCGTCGGTGTTGGTGGTCAGGCCCAGCCGGACGGTGGTCTCGTAGACCTTCTCGGTCAGGGTCAGGTGACCGAGGAGCTTGGTGCCCTTCTCGATTCCCAGCACCAGGACACCGGTGGCCATCGGATCCAGGGTGCCGGCGTGGCCCACCCTGCGGGTGCGTGCCAGCCCGCGCGTCTTGGCGACCACGTCGTGCGAGGTCCAGTCGGCGGGCTTGTCGACGACCACGACGCCGCTCTCGGCCATGGAACTCCTCGAAAAGGGTGGGGCGGCGGCGCTGTCCGCGCCGCCGCCGGGGTGTTACTCGTCCTCGTCCTCGTACTCGCGCGGAACCCGGTAGGGATCGGCCTCGCCTGCGGGCTTGGCGCCGCTGGCGCGCTTGGCCAGCTCCTCGTCGGACTCGCGCGCCTTGAGCAGCAGCTCTTCGATGTGCTGGGCGTTCTCCTGCACCTCGTCGAGGACGAAGGTCAGGCTCGGCGTGTGGCGGATACCGGTCTGGCGACCCACCTCGGTGCGGATCACGCCCTTGGCGCTCTCCAGTGCGGCGGCGGAGGCGGCCTTCTCCTCCGGGGTGCCGAACACCGTGTAGTACACCTTGGCGTCCCGCAGGTCGGCGGTGATACGCGCGTCGGTCACGGTGACGAATCCCAGGCGCGGGTCCTTGATCCGCCGGTCCAGCATCTCGGCGACGATGCGCTGGATACGGTCGGCGATCTTCCGCGCGCGTGCGGCGTCAACCATCGTCAGTCTTCCTCTTCGTTGAAGAGCCGCTGCCTGGCGGAGAGCAGCTCCAGTTCGGGACGGGCCGCGACGAAGCGCTCGCAGGTGTCCATCAGGTCCCGGACGTGCGCCGCCGTCGGAGCGACCACCGCGACGCCGATCCTGGCCCGGCGGTACAGGTCCTGGTCCCCCACCTCGGAGACCGATACAGAGAACTTGCGGCGCAGCTCGGCGGTGACCGGCCGCACCAGCGAACGCTTCTGTTTGAGCGAGTGGACGTCACCGAGAAGGACGTCCAGGGTCAGCGCCCCAACGTACAAGTGATCACCCGTGGTGTGTGAGGTTGCGGGAAAACCGTACTCGGTCTCAAACGCGGGGCCCCGGCCACACGGCCGGGGCCCCGTCGGATCAAGCTCCGCGGGTGTCAGTCGCGGGGCTTCTCCTGCATCTCGTAGGTCTCGATGACGTCACCGACACGCAAGTCGTTGTAGCCGACGCCGATACCGCACTCGAAGCCCTCGCGGACCTCGGTCGCGTCGTCCTTGAACCGACGCAGCGAGTCCACGTTGAGGTTCGAGGAGACGACGACGCCCTCACGGATGAGCCGCGCCTTGGCGTTGCGGCGGATGAGGCCGCTGCGGATGATCGAACCGGCGATGTTGCCGATCTTCGGCACCTTGAAGACCTCGCGGATCTCGGCGCTGCCGAGCTGGACCTCCTCGTAGATGGGCTTGAGGAGACCCTTGACGGCGGCTTCGACCTCGTCGATGGCCTGGTAGATGACCGAGTAGTACCGGATGTCGACGCCCATGCGGTCGGCCAGCTGGCTGTTCTTGCCCTCGGGCCGAACGTTGAAGCCGACGATGATCGCGTCCGCGGACGCCGCCAGGTTGATGTCGTTCTGCGTGATCGCACCGACACCGCGCCCGATGATCCGGATACTGACCTCGTCGCCACCCGCGTCGATCTTGAGCAGGGACTCCTCCAGCGCCTCGACGGAACCGGACATGTCGCCCTTGATGAGGAGGAGCAGCTCGGAGCGCTCACCCTCCTTGATGGCGTTCTGCCAGTTGTCGAGGGTGACCCGGCGGGTCGAACGCGCCTGCTGGGCGAAGCGCTCGCGCGCCTCACGCTGCTGGGCGATCTGCCGCGCCACCCGGTCGTCCTTGACGACCAGGAAGTTGTCACCGGCGCTGGGAACGTTGGTCAGACCCAGCACCTGCACCGGACGGGACGGCTCGGCGCTCTGCACGTTCTGGCCGTGCTCGTCGAGCATGGCGCGAACGCGGCCGAAGGCGTCGCCGCAGACGATCGAGTCGCCGACGTTGAGCGTGCCGCGCTGGACCAGCACCGTGGCCATGGAACCGCGACCGCGGTCCAGGTAGGCCTCGATCGCCAGACCCTGCGCCGACATCTCCGGGTTGGCCTGGAGGTCCAGGGCCGCGTCGGAGGTCAGCACGACCGACTCGAGCAGGGCGTCGATGTTGTCGCCCTTGAGCGCGGAGATGTCCACGAACTGGACGTCGCCGCCGAACTCCTCGGCCACCAGGCCGTACTCGGTCATCTGGGCGCGCACCCGCTGCGGGTCGGCGCCCTCGACGTCGATCTTGTTGACCGCGACCACGATCGGGACCTCGGCCGCCTTGGCGTGGTCGATGGCCTCCGCCGTCTGCGGCTTGACACCGTCGTCGGCGGCCACGACCAGCACCGCGACGTCGGTGACCTTCGCACCGCGGGCACGCATGGCGGTGAACGCCTCGTGACCGGGGGTGTCGATGAAGGTGATCTTGCGCTCTTCACCGTCCACCTCGGTGGCGACCTGGTAGGCACCGATGTGCTGGGTGATACCGCCGGCCTCGCCGCTGACGACGTTGGTCTTGCGGATGGTGTCCAGCAGCCGGGTCTTACCGTGGTCGACGTGACCCATGACGGTGACCACGGGCGGACGCGGACGCAGGTCCTCGTCGGTGCCCTCGTTCTCACCGAACTCGATGGAGAACGACTCCAGCAGCTCGCGGTCCTCGTCCTCCGGGCTGACGACCTCGACCCGGTACTTCAGCTCGTCACCGAGCAGCTGGAGGGTCTCGTCCGGAAGGGACTGGGTCGCGGTGACCATCTCGCCCAGGTGCATCATGACCTGGACCAGCGACGCCGGGTTGACGTCGATCTTGTCGCCGAAGTCCGACAGCGAGGCGCCGCGGGACAGGCGGATGGTCTGGTTGTTGCCGCTCGGGATCTTGACGCCGCCGAAGGACGGGGCCTGGAGGTCGTGGAACTCCTGGCGCCGCTGCTTCTTGGACTTGCGGGCGCGCCCGGGACGACCGCCGGGACGGCCGAACGCACCGGCCGTACCGCCGCCGCGACCGCGACCGCCGCCACCGGGACGACCGCCGAAGCCACCCGGACGGCCACCGCCGCCACCGGGACGCGGACCGGCACCCGCGGGGGCTCCCCCGCGACCGCGGCCACCGCCGGCGGGACGACCGCCGCCACCGCCGCGACCGGCGCCGGCGGGCGGGGTCGGACGGGACGAGGGCATGTTCATCGGGCTGGGACGCGGGCCACCGGGACGGGGGCCCGGACGCGGGCCGCCGCCGGCGGCACCACCCGGACGGGGAGCGCCGGCGCCACCGGGACGCGGGGCGCGCTGGTCGCCGCCGCCCTGGGGGCCGGGACGCGGACCCGGACGCGGAGCGCCGCCACCGGGACGGGGGGCACGCTGGTCGCCGCCGCCCTGCGGGCCGGGACGCGGACCCGGACGCGGAGCGCCGCCACCCGGACGCGGAGCGGGCTTGGAGCCCATGCCGGAGGCGTTGGACGCGAACGGGTTGTTACCCGGACGCGGACCGGTCGGACGCGGGCCCGGACGGGCTCCGCCGCGCTCGGCGCGGTCACCACGCTGGGGACGGTCGCCGCGCTGCGGGCGCTCGGGACGGCCACCCTCGGAGCGACCGCCTTCAGGGCGGTCACCCTCGGAACGGTCGCCCTCGGAACGACCGTCCTCGGGACGGACGGCTTCGGGACGGCCCGCCGGAGCACCGGGCTTGGGCGCACCACCGGGGCGGGAACCCGCCTCGCCCTTGGGCCCCTTGGGACCGGGCCTGGGCGCGCCCGGACGCGGGGCGGACTCGCCCTGCGCGGCCGGCTTGGGCGCGGGACCCGGCTTGGGACCCGGCTTGGGCGCCGGACCCGGCTTCGGGGCGGCGCCGTTGTCCGCGGCGGCACGCGGGCCGGGCTTGGCTGCCGGGCCCTTCTGTCCACCGTCGGAACCGTTGTTGAAAGCTTCTTGTAGGCGTCGTACGACGGGGGCCTCTATCGTCGAGGACGCCGAACGAACGAATTCGCCCATCTCGTTGAGCTTGGCCAGAACGGCCTTGCTCTCCACACCGAACTCTTTGGCGAGTTCGTACACCCGGACCTTCGCCACTACTCTCCTTCAGCTTCGGTCCGGGACATGGGCTCGTGCCGGACCGTCGTTAGCTTGAGTTACTCATCGCTGCGTACTCATCAGGCGCTCATCGCAATCTCGACCTGCTTCCTCATCGCTACACAACAATGGGCCGGTTCTTAGGTGCCGACACAGCACTGGTACGCCGACCTCGGTCAGTACAACCCGAAGATCGACCCAGACATTCCAACCCTATCGGGAGCGCTGACTCGATCCGCCACACGGGGCGGCGTCGAACAGGGCCGCCACGGACGAGGTGTCCCATCCGGCGTCCCCCGCTCCCCTCCGGTATGCGCGGGACCACACCCTGCGTCGCTCGGCGAACTCGAAGCACCGCCGGTCGTGGTGCAGGTAGGCGCCGCGCCCCGGACGTCGACCCCGGGTGTCGGGCGTGATGGTTGAGCCCACAGCCACCAGCCGCACGAGGTCGGACTGGACTGCCCGCGACCGGCACCCCACGCACGTACGCACGGGACGGTCAGGACCGTCTGGGACCACTCTAGCGCGTCGAGACATCCCCGCGGTCCGATCAGCCGGTCGCGGTGGCGTCGTCGTCCTCGGTCGCACCCTGGTCACGGATGCTCTCACTGGGGTCGGCGTCGGAGCGGATGTCGATGCGCCAACCGGTCAGACGTGCGGCCAGGCGGGCGTTCTGGCCCTCCTTGCCGATCGCCAGGGACTGCTGGTAGTCGGGCACGACCACGCGTGCGACCCGGGCGGCCATGTCGAGGATTTCCACGGAGTTGACCCGTGCGGGGGACAGGGCGTTGGCCACGAACTCGGCCGGGTCCTCGGAGTGGTCGACGATGTCGATCTTCTCCCCGTGGAGTTCGGCCATGACGTTGCGGACGCGGCTGCCCAGCGGGCCGATGCAGGCGCCCTTGGCGTTGACGCCGCCCCGGTTGGAGTGCACCGCCATCTTGGTGCGGTGCCCGGCCTCACGGGCGATCGCCGCGATCTCGACGGTGTTGTCGGCGATCTCGGGCACCTCCAGCTCGAAGAGCTTGCGCACCAGGTTGGGGTGCGTGCGCGAGAGGGTGACCGAGGGGCCGCGGTGGCCCTTGCGGACCTGCACGACGTAGGCGCGCAGGCGCTCGCCGTGGGTGTAGGTCTCGGTGGGCACCTGCTCCTGCGGGGGCAGGACCGCCTCGATCCTGCCGAGGTCCACCAGCACGTTGCGGGGGTCCCTGCCCTGCTGGATGATCCCGGAGACGATGTCGTGCTCGCGCCCGGCGAACTCGCCGAGGGTCAACTCGTCCTCGGCGTCGCGCAGGCGCTGGAGGATGACCTGTTTGGCGGTGGAGGTGGCGATGCGGCCGAACCCGGTCGGGGTGCCGTCGAACTCGCCGACGACCTCGCCGTCCTCGTTGGTGTCGGTCACCCACACGACCACGTGGCCGCTGGAGCGGTTGAGCTCCACGCGCGCCCGCTTGTCGGGGCCCTCCTCGCGGTGGTAGGCGATCAGTAGCGCGTCCTCGATGGCCTTGGCCACCAGCTCGACCGAGATGTCCTTCTCGCGTTCCAGGCTGCGCAGAACGCTCATGTCAATGTCCACGGGGCTCCCCCTCTAGTCCGCCGCGTCGGTGTCGGCTTCGCGGCGGAATTCCACCTGGATCCTGCCCTTGCCGAGTTCGGCGTGGGTGAAGGTGCGGGGCTGGCCCTCGACGTCCAGGGTGACCCCTTCGTCGTCGGCGTCGGTGACGCGGCCGGTGACCTGCCCGCCCTCGGCGAGGGGGGCCTGCACCCGACGGCCGCGGGAGCGGCGCCAGTGCCTCGGCTGCGTCAGCGGACGGTCCACCCCTGGTGAGGTGACCTCCAGGACGTAGGGCTGCCGGCCCATGACGTCGGAGGAGTCCAGGACGGTGTTGACCTCCTGGCTGACCTTGCCGACCGTGTCCAGGTCGACCCCGTTGTCGGAGTCCACGACCACGCGCAGGACGCGCCGCTTGCCCGCCGGTGTCAGTTCGACGGCCTCCAGGTCCAGTCCGACCTCGGCCAGTACCGGCTCCAGCAGCTCGGCGATGCGCTCCTCGCGCGACTGCGCTCCCATGTGGTCTTGCCCCTCCAACGGCGAAATCCCGCCCGCTCGGCCGTCGGGCCGGTGTACGGGGCGGTCCAGCTCTGTACGTAGTCTTCGACTGAAACCGGTCCGCTCCCCTTGGACGGGGACGCGGACCGCCCGCGCGTCGCGTACGACGGCGGCTGTGCTGCAAGGGTATCCACACCCGGACCCCTTCCAGGTCGCCGTCAGTGTCGGGGGCGCGTCGCCGTGTGGCCCCCGTGCGCGGGAAGTGCCTGTGAGGCGGCGGACCGGGCCCGCGCGGGGCGTGGAAAGATGGGGACCGGCCGCCGCCACGGGCGGTCCGCTGGCACGGAGGGAGAGCGTGTGGGGATCGGCTGCGTCAGCCGTCGCACGGTGCTGGGCGCGACGGCCGCGGTGGGTACCGGGGTCCTGGCCGGATGCGGCGGGACCGAGTGGTACCCCTCGGACATGACCCCGGACGAGTACGTGCTGCGTTCCGTGATCCGTGAGAAGGAACGGATGGTCACGCGCTACGAGGCCGCGGTCGCCGGGGACTCGGGGCCTCCGGAGCTGCTGGAGCGGTTCCTGGAGCACCACCTGTCCCACCTGGACGCGCTGCTGGAGGCCCTGCCCGAGGACTCCGCGCCCACGCCTTCGGCGGAGGGGCCGGACGCGTCCCCGTCGGCCCCGGAGGAGGATCCCGCGCTGGACGCGGTCCGGGGCGCCGCCGGGCTCGGCGTGCTGGAGGCGGCCGCGACGAGCGCCCGGCTGGACCAGGCCGGCGCCGTCACCGACCCGGGCCTGTCCCAGCTGATCAGTGCGATCGGCGCCTGCGAGGCAGGGCACGCGCACCTGTTGGCCGAGGCCTAGTCCGACGGGAGCGGCGGACGGTCGGGTACCCCGAGACAGAAGGCAGGTGGCAGGTGAGGGAGAGCTCCGCGTCCCCCGGGCAGGACCCCCCGGACGTCGGTCCGGACGCGCTGGCCGAGGCGCTGCGCGCCGAGCACGCGGCCGTGTACGGGTACGAGTACGTCGGCGGGGTGGCCGAGGACGAGGACCGCCGCGAGCGCGCGAGGGACAACGCCTACCAGCACAAGGCGCTGCGCGACGCGCTGCACGCGGCCGCGGTGGAGCGGGGTTTCGACCCGCCGCCCGCCCTGGCCTCGTATCCGCTCGCGCAGGGGCACGGCGACGAGGCCGTCGACTCCTACGCCGTGGCACTGGAGGAGACGACGGTACACGCCTACCTGTGGCTGACGGCCTCGCGGGACACCGGGCTCCGGGTGACCGGGGCGAGGGCCCTGCAGGAGGCGACCGTACGCGCACTGGAGTGGGGCGGGGCGCTGGACGCCCTGCCCGGGTTCGACGAGGCCGGGTAGGGGACCGGGGAGCGCCCCCGGCCCTCCCCCTCGTCCCTACCGGCGGCAGGCGGCGACGACGCGCTCCACGATCTCGGCCAGGGCGACCTCCTCGCGGTCCCCGGTGGCGCGGTCGCGCAGCTCCACCACGCCGTCCTTGAGACCACGGCCGACGATGACCCCGGTCGGGACGCCCAGCAGCTCGGCGTCGGTGAACTTCACGCCGGGGGAGACCCCCTTACGGTCGTCCACCAGCACGCGCAGGCCCCGGCCCTCCAGCTCCCGGGCGATGCGCAGCGACTCCTCGATCTGCTCGCCCTTGCCGGTACCGACCACGTGCACGTCGGCGGGCGCGATCTCGCGCGGCCAGACGATGCCCTTGTCGTCGTGGGACTGCTCGACGATCGAGGCGACGGTGCGCGAGACGCCGATCCCGTAGGAGCCCATGGTGATCCGCTTCGGCTTGCCGTCCGCGCCCAGCGCGTCCACCTGGAAGGTGTCGGTGTACTTGCGTCCCAGCTGGAAGATGTGGCCGATCTCGATGCCGCGCGCGGTGTACAGCGTGCCCTGCCCGTCGGGGGAGGGGTCGCCGTCGCGCACCTCGGCGACGTCGATGGTGCCGTCCGGGGTGAAGTCGCGGCCCGCGACCAGGTCGATGACGTGGTGCTCGGCCTTGTCCGCGCCGGTCACCCAGGCGGTACCGGTGACCACCCTCGGGTCGACCAGGTAGCGGACCTTGTTGTCCAGCAGCGCGCGGGGGCCGACGTAGCCCTTGACCAGGAACGGGTTGGCGGCGAAGTCGGACTCCTCCAGGAGCGCGACCTCGGTGGGCTCCAGCGCGGCCTCCAGGCGCTTGAGGTCCACCTCGCGGTCGCCGGGCAGGCCGACGGCCAGCAGCTCCCACTCCTTGGAGCCGGGGGCGCGGGTCTTGACCAGGAGGTTCTTGAGGGTGTCGGCCTCGCTGAAGTCGCGGCCCAGACCGGCCCCGTTGAGGAAGTCCACCAGGGTCTGGATGGTGGCTGTGCCCGGGGTGTGGTGCACCACGGCCTCGGGCAGCCCCTCGACGGGCAGCGCGTCGGGAGCCGGGACGGACACGGCCTCGACGTTGGCGGCGTAGTCGGACTCCGTGCTGCGCACGAAGGTGTCCTCGCCGTTCGGGGCGACGGCCAGGAACTCCTCGGAGGCCGAGCCGCCCATCGCGCCCGAGGTGGCCGACACGACCACGTACTCCAGGCCCAGCCGGTCGAAGATCCGGATGTAGGCGTCGCGGTGCTTGCCGTAGGAGGTCCGCAGGCCCTCGTCGTCGATGTCGAAGGAGTAGGAGTCCTTCATGTGGAACTCGCGGCCGCGCAGCACACCGGCCCGGGGACGCGCCTCGTCGCGGAACTTCTCCTGGATCTGGTACAGGATGACCGGGAAGTCCTTGTAGGAGGAGTACTCGCCCTTGACCAGGAGCGTGAACAGCTCCTCGTGGGTGGGGCCGAGCAGGTAGTCGGCGCCCTTGCGGTCCTTGAGGCGGAAGAGGGTGTCGCCGTACTCCTCCCAGCGCCCGCTGGCCTCGTAGTACTCCCTGGGCAGCAGCGAGGGCAGGAGGACCTCCTGTGCGCCGATGGCGCCCATCTCCTCGCGCACGACCCGTGAGACGTTGTCCAGGACGAGCTTGCCCAGGGGCAGCCAGGAGTAGACGCCCGGGGCCGCGCGGCGCACCAGGCCGGCGCGGACGAGCAGCTTGTGGCTCGGCACCTCGGCGTCCGCCGGGTCCTCACGCAGGGTGCGCAGGAACAGGGTCGACATCCGCAGTAGCACGGCCACTCCTCGTGGGATACGCAGGAAAACTGGAAGTCCCGAACACCTCCGGCAGACCCGGAGGGAGTCGGGATCCCCAGGCTAGCGCTAGTGCGGGCGCGCTCGCGCGGACGCGTACGCATAGCCTGGGGCCGAGGAACGGAGGCGGAAGTGGGCAGACGCCGCACGCGGGAGCGGGAGCGGGAGCAGGAGGAGCCGGCCGGGGAGCCGGGCATGGAGCTGCTCGCCGACGCCGACCGGCCGGACTCGTGGTTCCTGGTGGTGGAGGGCACGCCCCAGTCCCACGTGGACCTGTCCGACCCCTCCTACCTGGACTTCTCCTACATGCGCCGGATCGCGCACGCCGCCGACCTCGTGGCGCCCCCGGGAGAGCCCGTCGAGGTCCTGCACCTGGGCGCGGGCGCGCTCACCCTGGCCCGCTACGTGGCGCACACCCGGCCCGGGTCCCGGCAGCGCGCGGTGGACGTGGACGCGCCCCTGGTCGACATGGTGCGCCGACGCCTGCCCTGGGACCGCAGGGCGCAGCTGCGCGTGGGCATCGGCGACGCCCGGGAGTGGATCGCCGCCCGGCGCACCGACAGCGCGGACCTGGTGATCAGCGACGTGTTCGCCGGCGCGCGCACCCCGGCCCGGCTGACGTCGGCGGAGTTCTACGCCGAGCTGGCGCGTGTCCTGCGGCCCACCGGGATACTGGTGGTCAACATCGGCGACGGCGGGGGCCTGATCCACGCCCGGGGCCAGGTGGCGACCGCGCGGACGGCGCTGCCGCACACGGCGCTGTCCGCCGAACCGGGCGTGCTGCGCGGGCGCCGGTTCGGCAATCTCGTCCTGACCGCCTCCCACCGGCCCCTCCCCCTGGACGAGCTGGACCGCCGGGCCCACCGCGATCCGGAGATGGCCCGCCTGCTGGAGGGCGAGGACCTGGACCGCTTCGTCTCGGGCCGCGTCCCCGTCCACGACGCCGGCGCCGTCGACTCCCCCGCTCCCCCGGACGGCGTCTTCTAACCCATAGCGGGGCAAGACGGAAAAGCCCTACCGTTGGGCCATGCGAGTCTTCCCCGGGCCCATACGCGGCATCCGCAGGACGCGTCCCGCCGTTCCCGGGGCACGGGAGGAGCCGGCTCCGCGACTGTGGCCGCACATCCTGGGCGCGTGGGTGGTCACGGTCGGCGGGGTGTGCGCGACCAGCCTCGGCATCCTGTGGTTCCTGGGCTTCCCGGAGATCGACCGCCCGGATCAGATCCCGGTGACCGCCCTGGACGCCATCGCCACCCGCGCGTTCGCCGTCGTCGCCGGACTGAGCGGTATCGCCCTGCTGGTGATCGCCTACCACCGGCAGCGCAACAACAACCAGGAGAACCTGCGCGCGCGGAAGGCGGCCGAGCGCGAGGACGTCAAGCTCTTCAACGACCGCTTCACCGCCGCCTACACCGAGCTCGGCGGCGGGCACGCGGCCGTCCGGCTGGGGGCCGTCCACGCCCTGGCCCACCTGGCCGACGACGCGCCCGACCGCGAGCTGAGGCAGACCTGCATCGACGTCCTGTGCGCCTACGTCCGCATGCCCTACGGGGCCGATCCCGGATCCGGGGCGGAACGCGCCGTCGAACACGGATCCCTCCTCCTGCTCAGCGGACAGGAGGGGACTGCGCGGCAGTCCGACGAGGACCACGCCAGACGGCTGGAGTCCGCGTCCTTCCGGGAGGTTCGGCACAGCATCCTCCGCGTCGTCAGCGATCGTCTGCGGCAGGCGGACAGCCTTTGGCAGGGCCACAACTTCGACTTCACCGGCGCTGCCTTCGACGGCGGGCACTTCCGCAGGCTGGACCTCGTCTCGGGCCGTCTGAACTTCGACGAGGCGCGTTTCAACGGAGGAGAGGTCGACTTCCGCTACTCGCGGTTCGGCCGCGCCACCGTGTCCTTCCGCCGCGCCCACTTCAACGGAGGGACCGTCAACTTCCGCCACGTGCGGCTGTCGGGCAGGCACCACGGCCTCCCCGGGGGCCGGGGCGGCGATCCCGAGGCCGTGCGGCTCCAGGGCACGCACGTCGACTTCGCCAAGGCGCGCTTCGACGGCGCCGAAGTCCTGTTCCACGACTCCCGCTTCGAGGAGGGCGGCGCGAGCTTCCACAGGTCGGAGTTCGTCGCGGGGAGTGTGGAGTTCACCAAGGACGGTGCGGAGGAGGCCTCGGGTACACCGCCGTTCGGACTGCTGGACGCCGTGGCGGAGAGCACGCCCGGGGTGGTGGCCCTTCCGCGCCCGTGGATCCGACCGGAGAACGGTTCCCCGTACTCCGCGGGGAGTACGCCGGCGCCGGAAGACCCTCCCACCGGATGACGGCGCCCCCACGGGCCCCGTTACCCTCCACGGTCACGGTGTTCGTGTGGGCGGCTCTGGTCCCCGTGGTTCCGGTCATGTTCGTCGGCCGGGTTTGGCTCTACCGAATGACACGCCGTCCGGCGGTCGCACCGACCTTCTGTTCCTGACCCGGCCAGGGGAACACCCAGGTCACCACGTGTACGGCTGTCCCACAGCGGTTCCGTGGCGCCTGCCGGGGCATCCTCGCCGGGTTGGGGAGTCGGGAGAGCGGGCACGTCCCCGTCCGGGAAACACGCCCGTGGCGCCCCTCCCACCGGGGGAGGGCTACGGCGTGCTCGTGCGCGGGCGTTGTCGAGCCCCTGAGGAGGGACTGTGACTCACCCCCTGACCACAACCCCCGACCTGAGCGGATGCAGCTGCGGATCGGGCTGCGGCTGCGGCTGCCAGAGCGGCGGCTCCTGCAGTTGCGGCGGAAGCTGCAGCTAGAGAACCTCCGGCCCCGGGCCCCCCGGGAGCCGGAGAACCCCTGTCCCCTTCCTGCGGGCCGCCCCCACCGGGTGGCCCGCTCCCATGTTCCGGCCAGGCCTCACTCCCCCGCCCCGGCATGTCGCGACAGCAGGCAATGATGGGTATACGCTGTGTGACCAAGCGAAGCTGCGCGTCCACCCGTTGGGGGAGATCAGCGATGCCGCCGTTCACCAGGCCAGCGTCGGGAAGGGGCCACCTCTCCGAACACGCGAGGCTGCTCCAGTACGTGTTGTGCGTCCGGGAGCGCTCGGCGCGGGCGGCCCCCTGGGAACCGGGCACGGTCGGGGTCCCGGCCACCGGGCCCTCCAGTGCCCTGGTCCGTATCAACGACGTCGCCTTCTACGCGAACGCCCGCGAGGAGGTGTCCGCCCTGGCCGGTGCGTGCGTGGACCTGCTGCACCTGCACGCCCCCGACACGGGGGAGCCCGGCGCGTGTCACTGCCGCGGGTGCCTCCTGGCCTGGCCCTGCCCCACCTTCGCCCGGCTCCGCCGCCTTCTCCCCTAGCCGCCCGGGAACCGGTCCGGTGATCCGCCGCTTCGCCGTCGAGGCGGGACCGGCCCCGCCGGCTCCGACCGCCACATCCGAGGACCTCCCGAAACGGACGTCGCCCGCCGAAGTCGGGGCGCGATCCGACTTCGACGGGCGACGGTCCTCGCCTGCCGTCCGCTGACACCCCGCGGGCGAACCGCCGGGCGCCCTCACCGGTCCAGGCACACCCAGAGATTAATACTGGAACGCGTTCTACCGCAAGGCCCAGGACTCTATCCGAATACCGCACAAACCAAGGAGAACAGGGCCAGCCATGGCGTTGGAACAGGATCTCATCGGCTCGGCCGGAACAGAATGCCGGTCAGGGCGACCGGATCCGGCGGTGGAGCACACACGGCACGACCGGCGGCGCGAGGGCCGCGCAACGCACGGCGGCGCGTCCCCGCCCGGCGACGGCGCGGTCGGAGCCGGGGGAACTCCTTCCCGCCGTCGCGGGGCGGTCAGGCCCAGGGGCGGGGGACAGCCCCTGGGACCGACCTTGGGGGGCGGCAGGGCGCAGCGGCCCGAGTCTGCCGGAGGTGGGGGATCCTCCCCGCCGGGGCGCGTCCTACCCAACAGACGTTAACGATGCACCGGTAACGCGAACACCCCCCATCAGATAACCGGAGCGTCTCGATTCGCCCCGGTGGACACCCCGCCCTGATTCGTGACCTGCGCGAACGCGCTCCCCCTCCTCCACGCACCTCCAGAACCCCAGCACCCACAGGGGATACAAAAGCCCCAGAAACCGCAAGGAAACGAACCCCTTCCCACGAGAAGCGGCAACAGAAAAACCGGGAGCCGAAACGCTCCGCGACAACCCGGGGGAAGGTTGCACGGGGTTGCGATTCCCGGTCGGTGCAAGAAAGGCGTGTGCCCGGGGGTACTCGCCCCGGGCACGGAGTCAGCTTATCCGCGTGGCCAGCAGATACGCGGAAGGGCTGTCCGCGTCGACGATATCGGTCACCCTCCACGCCTGGCCGCCGACACTGAACACATCGCCCACACGGACGTCGATCATGGGCGTGGGGCGCCACTCCTTCGGCCCCCCGATCTTGGCGACCGCCTGACCGTCATCACCGGTCCAGAAGCTGCCCCCGCCGACCGGGCCTCCCGCGAAGCGGTCGTTCCGCCCGTAACTGATCTTCTCCTGCGCGCCGACCTCGTGGACCACAGTGGATTCAGTCCCAACCGTCTCGGATTCCATTGAAAGCGCAGCCATGCTAACCCGGACAGAGCCATTGTGGACGCCGTTTTCGGGCCCACACGTCGTTTCGAGCGAAGTCACTGACAAAAGTAATGCGCGGGTCGGGACCAAAGTCCTGACCCGCGCATCGGTGAATGACTGAATTATCAGTCCCCGGAGGAGCCCCGGCCGCCCTTGAGCCTGCCCACCAGAGTCTCGAACGCCGAGCTGAACGGGTGGTCGTGCACCATGTAGGTCCACGTCATCGACGGGCGCTTGACACCCACCGAGCCGACGTCGAGTTCGCCGTCCTCCACCTCCAGCTCCTCAAAGCTCTCCGCGGCGTGGGCGCGTGCCTCGTCCAGGAAGCCCTTGAAGACCGGCACCGCCTCGCGGTTGAACTCGTCCAGCGGGTCACGGCGGCCCAGGAAGCGCAGGTGGATGCCCTCACGCAGCTCCGACAGGAAGGCGTTGTGGTCGGTCCAGCCCCGGTCCAGGTGGTACAGGGTGATGAGGCGCGCCGCCTCCGCGACCTTCTCCTCGTCCAGCTCCTCCACCAGCTCCGCGTGCCGCTCCTTGCGGTCGGCCCTGATCTGCCGGTCGCCCTGGTCCCCGGTCAGGACCATCTCACGGTGCTCCAGCACCACGTCGCGCTGCACGTCGATCAGCTGGTTGTACCGCCAGGTGTTGCGGTGCACCTCCAACAGCTGTCCCTCGGCGACCCGCTGCGCGTGGTCCACCATGTTCAGCCAGCCCTCGTCGGTGATCTCGCCCTCGGCGGTGGTCTTGTACCCCGTGGTCTCCGAGGCGTGGTTGACCACCAGGTCGTCGTCCATGCTGACGAAGAAGATGGAGTCGCCCGGGTCGCCCTGACGCCCGGCGCGGCCGCGGAGCTGCCCGTCCAGGCGGCTGCTGGGGTAGCGGCCGAAGCCCATCACGTACAGGCCGCCGGTCTCCACCACCCGGTCGCGGTCGGTCATGTCGCTGCCGCCCAGGCGGATGTCGGTACCGCGGCCCGCCATCTGCGTGGAGACGGTGACGGCGCCGTAGGTGCCCGCCTCGGCGATGATGGAGGCCTCGTCGGCGTCGTTCTTGGCGTTGAGGACCACGCACTCCAGCCCGGCCTCGCGCAGGCGCCCGGCCAGCAGTTCGGACTCGGCCACGTCCTGGGTGCCGATGAGGATCGGCCGCCCGGTCTTGTGGACCTCCTCCACCTGGACGACGAGGGCGTCCTCCTTCTCCTCGCGCGTGGCGTACAGGCGCGTGCCGTGGTCCTCCCGGATGTTCGGCTTGTTGGAGGGGATGACCGCGACCTCCAGCTCGTAGAACTCGCGGAACTGCTCGGCGACGGCCATCGCGGTACCGGTCATACCGCCGCGCGTGGGATAGCGCAGGACGAGCGACTGCACGGTGATGGAGTCCAGCACCTCGCCGGTCGCGCTGAGCGCCACCTTCTCCTTGGCCTCGACCGCGGCCTGCAGGCCGTCCGGCCAGCGCTGGAGCAGGGCGATGCGTCCGCGCGACTCGTTGATGATCCGGACCTCGCCGTCGCGCACCACGTAGTGGATGTCGCGCTGGAGCAGGACGTGGGCGTGCAGGGCCAGGTTGACCTGCGGAAGGACGGAGGTGTCGTCCTCGGAGTAGAGGTCCACACCGCCCAGCGTCTTCTCCACGGCGTCGATCCCGGCGTCGGTGAGCTGGACGTTGCGCCCCTCGGCGTCGACCTCGTAGTGCAGACGCGGCTTGAGTGTGCGGACGACGTCGGCCATCTCCATGTCGGCGGCCACGCTCTCGGCGGCACCGGCCAGCACCAGCGGGACACGGGCCTCGTCGACGAGCACCGAGTCGGCCTCGTCGACGATCGCCACGTTGGGCGGCGGCACGACCCGGTCCGCGATGTCGGTGACCATGCGGTCGCGCAGGATGTCGAAGCCCAGCTCGCTGACGGCCGCGTAGGTGACGTCGCAGGAGTAGGCCGCGCGGCGCTCCTGCGGCGTGGAGTCCTCGTTGATCCAGCCCACGGTGACGCCGAGCATGTCGTAGAGGGGGCGCATCCACTCGGCGTCGCGCTTGGCCAGGTAGTCGTTGACGCTCAGCAGGTGCACACGCTGGCCGCGCAGCGCGAATCCGGCGGCGGCCAGGGCGCCCGAGAGGGTCTTGCCCTCGCCCGTGGCCATCTCGGCGACGTGGCCGTCGAGCAGGGCCATGACACCGAGGAGCTGCACGTCGAATGGTCGCTCGTCGAGGGAGCGCCGGGCGGCCTCACGACCGACGGCACACAGCAGCACGAGGTCTTCACGACCGTAGGGGAGTTCGGCGTTGCCGAGTTCGATGGCCTTGTCCGTCAGCTCGGCATCGCTGAGCTCACGCAGACCATCCTCCTCGGCCTCGATCGCCGACAGGAGCTTGGTATAGGGCCGTAGATCCACCGCACCGGGCTTACCCAGGAAGCGGCGGACGCTTTCCGCCATTCGTCCGAACACCACCACAGAGTAACGCCGGACACACATGTTTGTGGAACCACGGGTGCCCACATATCCGGATACTTCGGTCGCGACCTCTCCCCGGCGTCGATGGGGGCACCCGCGGCTCAGGCGAGCTGGCGGTGGTGGCCCTGCCGGGCCTCCAGGGCCATGCCGTACTTGACCAGCGTCACCAGGACCCGGATGACGGAGTTGCGGTCGCGGGCGTCGCAGTAGACGACGGGGACCTCCGGGGGCAGGTCCAGGGCTTCGCGCAGCTCATCGGGACTGTAGAGCGCCTCGGGGTCGAACTCGTTGACGGCCACGACGAAGGGCAGCCGGTACTGGCGCTCGAAGTAGTCCAGTGCCTGGAAGGTGTCCTCCAGGCGGCGGGTGTCGGCCAGGATCACCGCGCCCAGCGCGCCGCGTACCAGGTCGTCCCACATGAACCAGAAGCGCTGCTGGCCCGGGGTACCGAACAGGAAGAGGGTCAGATCGGTGTCCAACGAGATACGACCGAAGTCCATCGCGACCGTGGTGCTCGTCTTGTCCGGCGTGTGGGAGAGGTCGTCGACACCGACGCTGGCGGCGGTGACCGCGGCCTCGGTGCGGACGGGCGGGATCTCAGAGACGGCGCCGACGAACGTGGTCTTCCCGACCCCGAAGCCCCCGGCGACGATGATCTTGGTGGACAGCTCGTTGGATGCGTGGACATGGTTCGTGCTGTTTGCTGGATCGATCACAGTTAGTCCTAGCGGGAGTGCCGGGCCTGTGGGAGCTGAGGGGCTCGCACGACCCGGTCCTGAGGGGTACGGGACTCGCCGGGTTTGGTACCGCCGCGAGAGGCACCGCTCCTGGAACCTAACACCGGATAGCCGTCAGAGACGGCGTTTCGGCTCTTTGGTGTAACGGAACACAGCTTTCGTGAGACAGGGGGACCACGGGGCGCGGGCAGTCTGGGGAGTCACGGACGCCGGCGACCTTCCGTGGCGATGGATCCTCCACTCGGAACTGAGTGTAACCAGGTAAGCACACATTTGTACCCTGAAGGGGGGACTTTACGACATTGTGAGCGGTCATTTTCGGCCGCTTTCGGCCGTGCCGATCCCTGTCTGGCTCGGTCCCCGGAGTCTACGGTGGAGGCAGGCCCCCGCACCGGCAAGTGCGGTCGCGGAAAAGACTCCTGGCACGAGGACGCGACCATCCGCGGGAGCCTCGGCGGCGTCCCGGGTGGACGACCACCCGCCGACGTCTCGCTCTTCGGCGTCGGCCGGTCGGTACCCCCGGTCGGCGCTCCGGCGCCCCACCGGCCCACAACCGTCCACGTGGGCCGGTGGCGGCCTTCCCCCGCCCGCTCCCGCGGCCCCGCGCTCCCGCCGCCGCAGGACGGGCACCGCGTCCGGAGGTGCCGGGCCGGAGTATCCGCGACCCGCCACCCACGTTGGCCGTAGTATGGGCTGGCCCTCCCCGTCCGTTCCAGCATCACTTCTCACACCCGCGCGCGTACGTGCGCGAGGGCGCGGCCGGGGCAAGCAAGTCCGAGACGAAACTGTGAGCCGAGAACCCCACATGTCCGATCAGCGCGTCGTCCGCCCCACTCCCATCAGCGGTTTCCCCGAGTGGACCCCCCAGGTCCGGGCCGTGGAGCAGCGCTGGCTGGACCATATCCGCGCCGGGTTCGAGTCCTTCGGCTTCGCGTCGGTGGAGACCCCGTCCGTGGAGAACCTGGACGTGCTGATGGCCAAGGGCGAGACCTCCCAGGAGGTCTACACCCTGCACCGCCTCCAGTCCGACGCCAAGGACGACTCCGACGCCAGGCTCGGACTGCACTTCGACCTGACCGTGCCCTTCGCCCGGTACGTCGCCCAGCACTTCAACGAGCTGACCTTCCCGTTCAAGCGCTACCAGATGCAGCGCGTGTGGCGGGGTGAGCGCCCCCAGGAGGGGCGTTTCCGCGAGTTCACCCAGTGCGACATCGACGTCATCAACGTCGACTCCGTGCCGCTGCACTTCGACGCCGAACTGCCGCGCATCGTGCACCGGGTGCTCAGCGGCCTGGACATCCCCGCCTGGACGCTCAACGTCAACAACCGCAAGGTCCTCCAGGGCTTCTACGAGGGCTTGGGCGTCAAGGACCCGGTCGCGGTCATCCGCGCCGTGGACAAGCTCCACAAGATCGGTGACGACGGCGTGCGCCGGATCCTGCTGGCCGACGGCCTGACCGGCGAGCAGGCCGACGCGTGCCTGGCGCTGGCCCGGATCCGGGGTACCGGGTCCGACGTCGCCGAGCGGGTCCGCGCCCTGGGGGCCTCCTCCGAGCTGCTCGACGAGGGCCTGGACGAGCTCGCCTTCGTCATGGGCGACCTGGCCGACCTGCCCGGGGACAGCGTCGTCGCCGACCTGTCCATCGCCCGCGGCCTGGACTACTACACCGGCACGGTCTACGAGGCCTCCTTCGACGACGACCCCGGGTACGGGAGCATCTGCGCGGGCGGCCGGTACGAGGACCTGGCCGGGCAGTTCATCCGCAGGAGGCTGCCGGGCGTGGGCATCTCCATCGGTCTCACCCGCATCTTCGCCAAGCTCGTCGCGGAGGGCCGGATCCGGGAGGGGCGGTCCTGCCCCACCGACGTGATGGTCGTGGTGCCCGGCGCCGAGCGCCGCCGCGAGGCCCTGCGCACCGGCGAGCTGCTGCGCGGCCGCGGGTTCAACACCGAGGTGTTCCACTCCGCCGCCAAGGTCGGCAAGCAGATCCAGTACGCCGCCAAGAAGGGCATCCCCTTCGTGTGGTTCCCGCCGTTCGACGCCGACGGCGACCACGAGGTCAAGGACATGGGCTCCGGCGAGCAGGGCCCCGCCGATCCCGGCACCTGGGCTCCCGGCGACACGGTCACGGCCTCGGAGCCGGGCACGGGCACGGGCACCGCGGGGTAGCCGCTTCGGGGGCGTGTTCGGCGAACACGGGACACGCCCTACCACCTTCCCGGTCGGGATGGGCGGTTTCGGCCCGCTCGTGCCGGAACCGGCCACCGTGGGGACAGGTCCGACCCGCGAGTGCGACACTGGAGACGGAGTTCCCCGTGCGCCGCGTCCGGCGCGGTGCACGGGCCGGTTCGGTGTCCTAGTAATCGAGGCCATGTCTCCTCCCCGCCACAATCTGCCCCTGTCCGCCGGCGAGTTCGTCAGCTTCGTCGGGCGTGAACGCGACATCGTCGATCTGGGCCGCCTCCTCGGTACCGCCAGGATGGTCACGCTGACCGGTACCGGAGGCATCGGCAAGACGCGCCTGGCCCTGCACCTGGCCGAGCGCGTCATGCGCCGGTTCCCCGACGGCGTGCGCTTCATCGACCTCAGCGAGGCCTCCACCCACGACCAGGCGCTGCGCGCGGTGGCGGTCGGCCTGCAGGCGGTGGAGGACGACTCGCGCACGGCGATGGACGCCGTCATCACCTCGCTGCGCACCCGCAACCTGCTGCTGCTCCTGGACACCTGCGAGCACGCCGTGGGGCCGATGGCCAAGCTGTGCCAGGCGGTGCTGCGCGACTGCCCCCGGGTCCGCATCCTGGCGACCAGCCGCCAGCCGCTGCACGTGCCCGAGGAGACCATCTGGCGTGTGCCCCCGCTGTCCCTGCCCGCGCGGCCCACCCCCACCGACCCCCACGCGGCCGGCCCCGATCCCATCCCCCGTCGCGACACGCAGCGCTACGAGTCGGTACGGCTGTTCGTCACCCGCGCGCACGCCGCCCGCACCGGGTTCGAGATGACCAGGGAGAACTCCGGCTACATCGCGGAGATCTGCCGGATGCTGGACGGCATGCCGCTGGCGATCGAACTGGCCGCCGCCCGTATCCGGCTGCTGTCCGTGCAACAGATCCTGCACCGCCTGGACGACCGCTTCCAGCTTCTGACCAGCGACGGCTCCGAGGACCTGCCGCCGCGCCAGCGCACCCTGCGCGCGGTCCTGGAATGGAGCCACGACCTGCTCACCGACGCGGAGCGGCTCCTGCTGCACCGTCTGTCGGTGTTCTCCACGTGGTACCTGGAGGTCGCCGAGGACGTCTGCTCGGGCGAGGGGGTCGACCCCTCCGACATCCTGCCGCTGCACTTCTCCCTGCTGGACAAGTCGCTGGTGGTGATGGACGCCGAGATCGACGGCACCACCCACTACCGGCTGACCGAGACGGTGCGCGCCTACGCCGCCGAGCACCTGGCGCGGAGCGGTGGCGGGGACGACCGGTGGGAGCGTTACCTGCGCTTCTGCGTCACCCACCTGGAGGAGTGGGCCAAGGCCGACTGCGCACCGCTGGCCTGGGGCGAGCGCCTGGCACGTCTGAGGCTGCTCGACCACCACAGGGAGAACCACGTCCGGGTGGTGGACTGGGCGCTGTCGCGGGGACGCGTGGACGAGGCCCTGCGGGTGTGCGTGGCTCTGCGCTCCTACTGGATGGTGCGCGGTCTGGCCGCCGAGGGCAGCCGCGTCCTGGAGCGGGCGCTGGACACCGACCCCGACAGGCAGTCCCCGCGCCTGAGGGCGCGTGCCCTGGCCCTGCACGCCGAACTGCGTCTGGACCTGGACACGGCGCCGCGCGTGTCCACCCTGGCCACGTGCGCCCTGGAAGCGGCGCGGGCCTGCCGTGAGGCGGGGGCCGCGGCCTCGTCCCTGGCCACCAAGGCGGTGCTGTCCCAGCGCACCGGCGCGCTGGACGAGGGGCAGCGGCACGCCGAGCGGGCCAGGGAGTGGGCCTCCCAGGTCGACGACCCCGTCACCGAGGTGACCACGCTGGACGTGCTGGCGCAGTTGGCGCGCCGCCGCGGCGATGCCGCCCTGGCGAGCGGCTACCTGGAGCAGAGCATCTCGGTGGCCGAGAACCTGGGCGACCGGTGGAGCGTGGCCCGCTGTCTGCACGGGCTGGGATCGATCGCCGCCGAACGGCGGGACTTCCCGCGGGCGCGCGCCCTGTTCGCCGAGGCGCTGTCGGTCTTCGGCGAGCTGGAGGCGGCTCCGGCGACCGCGCACTGCGCCCGGGAGCTGGGGCGCCTGTACCTGGCCGAGGGCGAGGCGCTGCGGGCCAGGGAGCCCCTGTCGACGTGTCTGCGGGTGAGCTTCACCTCCGGGCAGCGTATCGCCGTGGCGCGCGCCCTGGAGGCGCTGGCGGAACTGGCGCTGGCCGAGGACGAGGCGGAGCGGGCCGCCGCCCTGGTGGGGGTGGCCGCCGACCTTCGCACGTCGCTGGACCAGCCCTCGGCCGAGACGCTGCGGCTCCGGTCGGCGGTGGAGCGGCGGGTGGGCGGAGCGCGGACCGCCGAGGCGTGGAACGCGTGGCGCTCCCTGCCCCTGGAGCAGGTGCTCGACCGGGCGCTGGCATTTCCCCGGCCCCCGGCCCCAGGAACCACCGGTCCGGGCTCCCTGACCCCCCGGGAGAGGGAGGTGGCCGAACTCGTCGAACGGGGCCTGTCCAACCGGGAGATCGCCGAGCGGCTGACGATCAGCCAGGCGACCGCAGCCCGACATATCGCGAACATCTTCAGAAAACTATCGATTTCCTCCAGGGCACAGTTGACCGGCTGGGCCGTGTCGGAGGACGGTGTCTGAGAGGGGTCGCGGACGGCGGGAAGCACTTGCACAGTGCGCGTGCACCCGCTAAGACAGGAACCCCAGGTACCAACGCCCACCCGACCACGTCCACCCTGCCGACCTTCTCCCCCGTCCCTGGTGAGAACCCTCCCCGACCGCCCCTACATGTGAAGGCCATGGCACCTTTGACCGCGCCCGCGCGGCACAACCTCCCCCGTCCGGGCACCGGATTCGTGGGCCGCGAACGGGACCTGAGTGATCTGCTCCGCCTGCTCGGCTCCAGCCGCTCCGTCACGTTGTGCGGAGCCGACGGGATGGGGAAGACCCGTCTGGCGATACGCCTGGCCGAGCAGTCCACCGTCTCCTTCCCCGACGGCGTGTGGATGGCCGACCTGGCGGACGCGCGCACGGCCCTGGAGGTGTACGCGCGGGTGTGCGCCGCGGTGGGCGTGGTCGAGGAGCCCGGACAGCCGCTTTCGGCCACGGTGACCGACGCGCTGCGCGACCGCCGCCTGCTGCTGGTGCTGGACTCCTGCGAGCACGTCATCGACGAGGTGACGGAGGTCGGCGAGGCCCTGCTGGCCGCCTGCCCCGCCGTGTCGGTCCTGCTCACCAGCGAGGACCCGTTCCGGTTGTCGGGCGGAACGGTGTGGCGGGTGACCCCGATGGCCCTGCCGCTGCCCGCGCGCAAGGGGCCGCCGCCCGACCCCTCGGGTTCGGAGGCGGTACGGCTGTTCCTGGACCGCGCGCGCACGTGCGACCCCCGCTTCTCGGTCTCGGCCCGGGAGCTGGAGACCGTGACGGAGCTGTGCGACCTGGCGGGCGGGATCCCGCTGGGGATCGAGGTGCTGGGCGCGAGTGCGCCCGGGACCGGTCCCGGGGAGCTCGTCGAGAAGCTGCGCGCGTACCTGGCCTCCCCCGCGGCCCGGCCCGGGCCGGGCCAGGCCGTCTCACGCATCGAGATGCTGCCCCTGGTGCTGGACTTCGTGTACAGCGGCCTGCCGGAGGCCGAGCGGGTGCTGTTGCGGCGCCTGTCGGTGTTCCGGGGGTGGGACCTGGAGCTGGCAGAGCGGGTGTGCGCCGACGAGGCGCTGCCGGAGTCGGCCGTCCTCGACCTGTCGGCGTCGTTGCTGAACCGCTCGCTGATCACGGTGACCGGCGAGTTCGAGGGCCGTGTGCGCTACCGGTTGCCGGAGGCGGTACGGCGGTTCGCGCGCTCCCGGCTGGTCGCCGAGGGCGAGGCCGAACTGTTCCAGGAGCGGCTCATGAACCGGATGCTGCACCTGGTCGAGGACCTGGGGCGCACGTTGGAGTCGAGCCGGTCCATGCCGTGGAAAGAGCGCGACTCCGCACGGCGGCGGGTGGGCGCCGAGTGCGACACACTGCGCTCGCTGTTGCGCTGGTCGCTGGACCACGGCGCGGCCGAGCCGGGACTGCGGCTGTGCGCCAGCCTGGTCGCGCACTGGGTGAGTCACCAGCACTACGCCGAGGGCACTTACTGGATGGACCGGCTGCTGGAGCTGGATGACGCGGCGAAGGCGCCCTCACGGGCGCGGGCGCTGGTGGGCCGGGCCCAGCTCGCGCGGGTGCGGCACGACCACGCGCTGGCCCTGTCCCTGGGCGAGGAGGGTCTGCGGCTGTGCCGGGAGGCCGGGGACGACGTGTCCGTCCGCGCCGCGCTGAACCTGCTCGCCCTGGTGGAGGTGCTCAACCGCGTACCGGACCAGGCCGCGGTGCGGGTGGAGGAGGCGCTGCGGCTGTGCCGTGACGCGGGCGACCTGTGGGGCGAGGCGATAGCTCTGGGGACCCGGGCGGCCCTGGTCGCCCAGCAGGGTGACCATCCCACGGCCGACCACCACTACAACGCCGCTCTGACCCTGCTGCGCGGTATCGACCACCGGTGGGGGGTGGGCGTCACCCTCATCGGCCAGGCCCACGCGGCCGAGGCCGGTGGGGACCTGGTGACGGCGGACCGCTGTTACCGGGAGGCGCTGGACACCCAGCGGATGATCGGCGCGGTGGCCGAGGAGGCGCGCTGCCTGGCCGGAATCGGCCGGGTGGCCCATGCCCAGGGCTCCACGGGCCAGGCCTACGACTACCTGAGCGAGGGGCTGCTGCTGAGCCACTCGACGGGACAGCGCGCCGACGCGGCCTGTGCTCTGACCGCGATCGCCCGGGTGGCCTTCGGCTCCGGACTGCGCGAGTCCGCCTGCCGCCTGGCCGGTGCGGCGACGAGCGTGCGCGAGCGGCTGGGACTGCCCGTGCACGCGGCCCCGTGGCCGTTCGCGGACGAGGAGAGGACGCGTCGCCGGCGCCGCCGCCTGGTCCACTGGTGGGAGCAGGGCCGTGGCCTGGGCCTGTCGGGCGCGGTCCGCGAGGGCGAGCGGCTGGTCGAGGAGGGACGGCGCCCCCCGCCGCGCCGCGGTACCTCACCGCAGGCCAGGCGTAACGAACGCGGGCGCGAGGCGCGGAAGGTGGTACCTCCCTCGCCGGACTCGGTGACCCCCGAGGAGACCCTGACCAGGCGCGAGCTGGAGGTCGCCCTCCTGGTGAGCCGGGGAGAGAGCAACCCCGGAATAGCCCGTGCGCTGTTCATCACCTCGTCGACGGCGGCACGACACGTGGCCAACATCAACCGCAAGATGGGCTTCCACTCACGTACGCAGATCGCCGCATGGGTACGGCGTCACCAGAGGCCGGACTGACTGTCCGATCTGCCCGGTTCCGCCCCACTCCCGGGTGGGCGATCTCCTTCCCCATCGAATCTACATATGCATGTGCATGGCAAGATGCATGTGCATCTGGCTGTGAACGCGTTAGGCTTCAAGCCATGGGACATCACGTTCGTGACACTGCGGTGACACGAACGTGTGGGTCCCGGAAACGGCCGTCGGGGACCGGATCCAGAACCGGGAGTGCCACGGCCCCCGGTTCCGGGAAGGTCTTCGGAGCCGAGGGGAGACCGCGTCGGCGCGAGGTGCGTCCTGGGGAGGAAGACCGTACCCGCCGACCGGAGCGCCGCCGCCGGGTTCGCCACGTGGAGGGGGCGTGACGAGCCCGGGTGGCGGTGCCACCGACAGATGGGTGAGCTGGGGGTACGTATGGGGGTAGGGCTGTCTTCAGGAACCGGACGACCGGGACGCCACCTGCCGCGTCGGGACGACCCGATCGGCTCGTTGACCGGTGGCCTGTGCGAACGGCTGCGTCTGCGGTCCGGACGGGTGGGAACGATCCGCGGACACGGGTACCGCGTGGACGCGCTCTCCTTCGCGACCGAGGTGGAACGGGCCGCCGCCGGACTGAGCCACCGCGGCATATGTTTCGGCGACGTGGTGGGGATCCTCGCGCCGGTCTCCCCCCATCGGTTCCTGGCCACGTACACGGTGAAGGCCGTGGGCGGGCGCGCCCTGCCCCTGTCGGTCACCTCCGACATGGAGACCCAGTGCGCCGTGCTCACCGAGACCGACACGCGCCTGCTGTTCGTCAGCGCCGACATGGCTCCGACCGCGTTGGAGCTCGCGGAGCGTTCGAGGGTGCGGCAGGTCATCTCGTTCGGAACGGCGCTGGGGACGACGCCCTTCAGGGAACTGCTGCAGCCCAGCCCGGACGGCAGCGGCTACAGCCCCGCCCGCGGCCTGTTCGACAACGGCATCCTGGGCTATGAGCGCACCGGAAACGGACTGCTGACCACGCTGTATCCCTACAGCGACCTGATGGCGCGCTTCGCGGAGCTGCGCGACCGGCTCGAACTCACCTCCGACGACGTGGTGGCGGTGGACGAGAGCGGGGACGAGGTGGCACGGGTGGTGCTGGTGGCACTGGCCCTGTGGACGGGGGCGTGCGTGGTGGCGGGTGCGGGTTGTCCGCCGCCCGAGGGACGCCAGGTGACGGTGCGCTGCGCTCCCGAACCGGAGCGGGTCGCCGAACCACCGGCCGCCGGAGCGTACTGACCGTCGGGGCGTGAGGGGAGGCGCCGCGACCGGGGGCGGCCGCGGACCGGTTCAGTCCCCGAGCGCCATCTCCGCCGTCGGGGACTCCTCGTCGGTGTCGTCGCCGGGCAGCTGGTCGTCGATCTCGAACCAGGCCACGTGCGTGGCCTCGCTCCAGTACTCGCCGCTGCGGGTGGCGCAGCTGTCGACGATGAGTTTGCCCCGGCCGAAGTCACCGCCGTCCTCGCGTGAGTGAAGGCCCTCGCCGTCGCGCGCTCCCTGGTCGGCGACGGCCACGCGCAGGCGCCCGGTTCCGGAGCGTATGAACAGCGTCATGACGCCGCCGCTCTGCCCGGAGCGCGAGTGCAGCAGGGCGTTGGTCGCCAGTTCGCTGACGGCCAGCTCGGCGTCGTCCAGTGAGCTCTCGGAGTGCTCCGCCCGGGCGAGGAAGTCGCGCACGCGCGCGCGGATCGAGCGCACCGCGGTCAGGTTCCCCGCACAGCTCCACACCGTGTGGTCGGTGACCCCTCCGGTGAGGTCCCCCGTCTCGATGGGCGGTGCGGTCGGAGCCATGCCCTCCGGCACCTCCGCGGGCACGTATTCCCGGAGTTGCCTCGCCTCAGCCATCCGGTCACTCCAATCACCCGCGACGGGCGCGCGGGTTGCGCCGCCTGCACTCACCTTAGACAAGGGTGTACTGGCTCCAGAACAGCACACCCGGGTTCCCCCTGCCCGAGATCGGCCACAAAACCCCGTCACGTGTCATCCCCGAAGTGGACAAAGGAAACAGTCCGGACCCCAGGGTCACCCATGTGAGGTGTAACACGTTGGCAATACACGCCCGGATCAGCGGTTCCGCTGACAGAACGATGGACAGGAACGATAATCGTTCCCATATTCGGGCCGCCTCCGGCCCGCCATCCGCCGTGGGCGAGGACGCCCGCGCGCCGACACCGAAGGGGCCACATGAAGATCGCGTTCGCGGGCAAGGGCGGCAGCGGCAAGACCACCCTCTCCGCACTGTTCACCCGCCACCTGGCCGCCCAGCACGTCCCCGTGGTGGCCATCGACGCCGACATCAACCAGAACCTGGGTGCCGCCCTGGGCGTGCCGGAGGAGAGCCTGGCCGGGCTCCCGCCCCTGGGCGCCCACCTGGAGGAGATCAAGGAGTTGCTGCGCGGGGACAATCCGCGCATCGCCTCGGCACAGGCGATGATCAAGACCACGCCGCCGGGCCGTGGATCGCGCCTGCTGACCGTGACCGGGGACAACCCGCTGCACTCGCGCTTCGGCGCACCGGCCCGGGGCGCCACCCTCATGGTCACCGGCCCGTTCGCAGAGGGGGACCTGGGCGTGTCCTGCTACCACTCCAAGGTGGGCGCGGCCGAGATGTACCTCAACCACCTGGTGGACGGCCCGGGCGAGTACGTGGTCGTGGACATGACCGCGGGCGCAGACTCCTTCGCGTCGGGGATGTTCACCCGCTTCGACATGACCTTCCTGGTCGCCGAGCCCACCGTGCGCGGCGTGGGCGTGTACCGCCAGTACGCCGAGTACGCCCGCGACCACGACGTGGCCGTCCGGGTGATCGGCAACAAGGTGCAGGACGAGGCGGACGTGGAGTTCCTGCGTGAGCACGTGGGCGAGGCGCTGTCGGGGTGGATGACGCACTCGGGGTTCGTGCGCTCGATGGAGAAGGGCCGCCACCCGGACCTGTCGGACCTGGAGGAGGACAACGTCAAGACCCTGGCCCGGATGCGGGACATGGTGGACGCCGCGCCCAAGGACTGGGAGAAGTTCACACGGCAGTCGGCGGAGTTCCACCTGCGCAACGCGCGGGCGTGGGCCAACGAGGCCAAGGGCGCGGACCTGGCCGCCCAGTTGGACCCCGACTTCCTCATGGGTCCCACAGCTCTCACTGGTTGATTAAGTCAACACAAAGAAAGACAAAAACGACAAATCCCACACTAAACACCACATTTTCACTTCCCCATGACATCGATTGGAGTACAACCGGGGCCACTCACACCGCACCGTACGGCACGGCGGGCGGGCGGGCGCCACGCTCACACGGAAGCGCGCGGCACCCGCCCGAAGCCGCCCGAAGCACCAGGTCACAGCGGATCCCGTCGCCTCTTCGAACACGCACCCGTGACGCCGGGGTGAAGCTTCGCATGCACCAAAACATCCGTTCCGACCCGGTTTGACGCTTTCAGGTGGAAGAACAAGGATCGTTGGGGTCCGACACCCGTCCGGTGTCCCCCCGGCGCCGCCCCCGGGCGCCCTCCCCGGTGCCGGACGACCGAAGTTATCCGTCCCCACACGAGGTGCCCAGTGCCGTCCCTGCCCGAAGATCCCCAGACCTCCCGTGCCCTCGTCCCCAGCCGCCGTTCCCTGCTCCGCGCGTCGGCGACGGGTATGGCCGTCGCCCCGGTACTGGCCGCCTGCGGAGGGGACTCCGGCTCCGGGGGGTCGGGCGGGGACGAGCCCCAGTCGGGCGGTCGGCTGCGCGTCGGTGTGGCGGGCGGCGGTGTCAACGACACCCTGGACGCGCACAAGCCCACCGACAACGTGGACATCGCGCGTAACCACGCCCTCTACGCCACCCTGGTGCGCTACACCAACGAAGGCGTCATCGAGAACCACCTGGCCGAGTCCTTCGAGCCCAACGAGGACGCCACCGAGTGGACCGTCGTGCTCAAGGAGGGCCTGACCTTCCACGACGACTCCCCCGTCACCGCCGACTCCGTCGTCTTCTCGCTCCAGCGCATCCTGGACCCGGACGAGCCCCTGCGCGGTGCGGGCGACCTGGCCGGCGTGGACCCCGACGCGCTGGAGGTCGTGGACGAGCGCACCGTCGTCATCCACTGCACCGAGCCCACGGTCACCCTGCCCGACGCGCTGGCGGAGTACTACAACTGCGTCGTGCCGGAGGGCTACGACCCGAAGGCCCCGGTCGGTTGCGGCCCGTTCCGCCACGCGGAGTTCACCGCGGGCGAGTACAGCCTCTTCGAGCGCCACGAGGGCTACCACGAGGAGGGCCTGCCCTACGTGGACGAGCTGGAGATCGTGGACTTCCCCGAGGACGACGCGCGTGTCAACGCCCTCAGCAGCGGCAGCGTCGACCTCATCTCCCAGGTCCCGCACGCGCAGGTGCCCGTGCTGGAGGGCAACCCGGACGTGGACATCATGGAGTCCGAGACCGGCATGTGGCTGCCGTTCACCATGCGCGTGGACCAGGCGCCCTTCGACGACGTCCGGGTCCGCCAGGCCTTCCGCCTCATCGTGGACCGTCAGGAGATGATCGACCAGGCGCTCGCCGGATACGGCCAGGTCGGCAACGACATGTACGCGCGGATGGACCCCTCCTACCCCGAGGACTTCGAGCAGCGCGAGCAGGACATCGACGAGGCCAAGCGCCTGCTGGCCGAGGCCGGGCACGAGGACGGCCTGGAGGTCGAGCTGGTCACCTCCGACATCAACGCGGGCGTGGTGGCCGCCGCCGAGGTCTTCCAGGAGCAGGCCCGCGAGGCCGGGGTCACCGTCGACCTGCGCCGCGTCAACCCCAGCGACTACTGGAGCGAGGAGGAGGGCTTCCCCTACGCCTTCGGCCAGGACTTCTGGAGCGCGCGCAACTACATCACCCAGACCGCTCAGGGCTCGGTGGTGGGCGCCCCCTACAACGAGACCATGTGGGGCGAGCACGAGGAGTGGCTGGGCTACCTGGAGGAGGCCCGCCGCACCGCCGACGAGGAGGAGCGCCACGAGCTGATCCGCGAGGCGCAGCGGGTCGAGTACGAGGAGGGCGGCTACATCGTGTGGGGCTTCGTGAACCTGCTCGACGGCCACAGCACCGCCGTGCACGGGCTGGAGCCCTCCGTCTCCGGGCACCCGCTGGGCTCCTACGCCTTCCACCGGGTCTGGATGGAGCAGTAGTGGGCCGGCTCCCCTCCCCGCCGAAGCCGACCACCACCGGAAGCTCCCCATGACCCGACTCATCGTCGTCCGCCTCCTCTTCGGCGCGCTGACGCTCTGGGCGGTGTCCCTCGTGGTCTTCGCGGCCACGCAGGCACTGCCCGGCGACGCCGCCCAGATGATCCTCGGCCGCGACGCGACGCCGCAGCGCGTGGAGGTGCTGCGCGACCAGCTCAACCTGCACGAGCCGGTGGCCGTGCAGTACATGCAGTGGCTCCAGGGGATCGTCCAGGGCGACCTGGGCACCTCCTACTCCAACCGGATGCCCGTGAGCGAGGTCCTCGCCTCTCCGGTGGGCAGCTCGCTGGCCCTCATGGGGATGGCCGCCCTGGTGGCCACCCCCGTCGCCCTGGCCGTGGGCGCGTTCAGCGCGCTGCGGAGGGACCGGACCTTCGACCACGCCTCCTCCCTGGGGACGCTGGTCGTGGCCTCCATCCCCGAGTTCGTGGTCGGCATCCTGCTGATCCTGCTGCTGGGCCCCGGCGGGCTCGACCTGCTCCCGTCGGTGTACTCCCGTGTGGGCGGCCCCGACCAGTGGGTGCTCCCGGTACTGACCCTGGCCTTCGCCGTGGCGCCGCCGATCGTACGGATGATGCGGGCGACGATGATCGAGGTCCTGGAGAGCGAGTACGTGCAGCAGGCGCGGCTCAAGGGCCTGGACGAGCGTGTGGTGCTCTGGCGGCACGCCGCGCCCAACGCCATCGGACCGGTCGCCCAGGTGGTCGCCCTGCAGCTCGCCTGGCTGGCGGGCGGCGTGGTGGCCGTCGAGTTCCTGTTCAACTTCCCCGGCGTCGGAAAGATCCTCATGGACGCCATCGAGAACCGCGACGTACCGCTGATCCAGGCCGTGGTGCTGCTCATCGCCGGGGTGTACATCCTCGTCAACCTGCTCGCCGACGTGACCGGGCTGGCGGCCAACCCGAAGGTGAGGGTGGCGAACCGATGAGCGCTCCTTCGAAGACGGACACGGTGCCCGCGGCGGTGCGCACCCGCGGCGCCGGACTGCTGCGTACCGCGTGGGGCTTCGGCCGGACGAAGGTGGGCGTGGTCCTGACGGGCCTGATCGTCCTGATCGCGGTGGCGGGGCCGTTCGTCGCCCCGTACACGCCCACCGAGTTCGTGGCCAAGCCCTTCGAGACGGGTGCGGACGGCACCGTGTTCGGCGGTGACAACCGCGGACGCGACGTGCTCACCCGTTTCCTGTGGGGCGGATGGACTCTCCTGCTGCTCGCGGGCTCCGCGGCCGGGATCGGCGTGGTGGCCGGAGCCGTGGTCGGCGTGGTCGCGGGCTACCAGCGCGGCTGGCTGGACGACGCGCTCATGCGTGCCAACGACATCCTGCTGGCCTTCCCCCAGCTGATCGCCGCGCTGCTGGTGATGTCGGTCCTCGGTCCACAGGTGTGGCTGATCGTCGCGGTCATCGCGGTCTCGCACATGCCGCGTGTGGCCCGGGTCGTCCGCGAGGCGACGCGCAAGGTGATCGAGCAGGACTACGTGAAGGCCGCCGAGGCGATCGGTCTGCCGCGCTGGCGGATCATGGCGGTGGAGATCCTGCCGAACGTGTCCAGCCCGCTGCTGGTGGAGCTGGGTCTGCGGCTGACCTACTCGATCGGTGTGGTCGCGGTGCTGGGCTTCCTGGGCATGGGCCTGCAGCCGCCGACCGCCGACTGGGGCCTGATGATCAACGAGAACCGGCAGGGCATGGCCGCGCAGCCGTGGGCGGTGGCGCTGCCCGTGACGGCGATCGCGGTCCTGACCATCGGAGTCAACCTCATCACCGACGGGCTGTCGCGGGCGGCCATCGGTATCGACCGGGGGGTCGGGAAGTGACACGGGACAAGGCACAGGACCAGGACACGACCGCTGGGGAGACCGTACTGGCGGTGGACGGACTGAAGGTCATCGGACGGCCCTCGGACGTGGAGATCGTCAGCGGGGTGTCGGTCTCGGTCGGCCGGGGCGAGATCCTCAGCCTGGTGGGCGAGTCCGGCTCGGGCAAGACCACCCTGGGGCTGTCGCTGCTGGCGCACTGCAAGCGCGCCACGCGGATCAGCGCCGGGCGCGTGGAGGTGGCGGGGAAGGACCTGGCGTCACTGTCGGAGCGGGGCGTGCGCGAGCTGCGCGGGCGTGCGGTGGCCTACATCCCGCAGTCGCCCGCCTCGGCGCTCAACCCGGCCCTGCGGCTGCGCACGCAGTTGGGCGAGGCCCTGCACGACGCGTCGTTGTCGGCGGCCGAGGCCGTGGCGCGGATGCGCGAGGTCCTGCGCGAGGTGGCGCTGCCCGACGACGACGCGTTCCTGACCCGCTACCCGCACCAGCTGTCCGGCGGCCAGCAGCAGCGGGTGGCCATCGCGATGGCCTTCGTGGGCCGCCCGGACGTGATCGTGCTGGACGAGCCGACCACCGGCCTGGACGTGACCACCCAGGCGCACGTGCTGGGGACGATCCGCCGGATGACCCGCGAGTACGGGACGGCGGGGGTCTACATCAGCCATGACATGGCGGTGGTCGCCGACCTGGCCGACGAGGTCGCGGTCATGTACCGGGGCGAGCTGGTCGAGCGCGGGCGCACCGACGAGGTGATGAGCGCTCCCGAGCACCACTACACACGCCAACTGCTGCGGGCGGTGCCGCTGCTGCGCACCGAAGGGCACGAGGACGAGGCGGAGCCCGAGGGGGAGCCGCTGCTGCGGGTCTCGGGGCTGTCGGCCGGGTACGGACGCACACGGGTGCTGGAGGGCATCGACGTGTCGGTCTCCCGGGGCGAGTGCGTGGCGCTGCTGGGCGAGTCCGGCTCGGGCAAGACCACCCTGGCGCGCTCGGTGGCGGGACTGCACCACCAGTTCACCGGCGAGGTGCTCTTCGACGGTCGGCGGATGGCCACCAGCAGCTACCGGCGCACCGCCGAGCAGCGGCGCCGGGTGCAGTACGTGTTCCAGAACCCCTACGAGGCGCTCAATCCGCGCAAGCGGGTGCGCGACCAGATCCTGGGCCCCTACCGGCACCTGACGGGCAGGCCCGGGGACCCCGACGCGGTGGTGGCCGAGGCACTGGAGCGGGCGGCGCTGTCCGCCTCCTACGCCGACCGCTTCCCCGAGCAGCTCAGCGGCGGCGAGCGCCAGCGCGTGTGCATCGCGCGTGCCGTGGCCACCCGCCCCGACCTGATGGTGTGCGACGAGATCACCTCCGCCCTGGACGTGTCGGTGCAGGCGGAGATCGTGCAGTTGCTGCGGAACCTGCAGGACGGCGGGATGGCGCTCCTGTTCGTCACCCACAACATCGCGCTGGTGTCCAACATCGCCCAGCGGGTGGCGGTGCTCGACCAGGGACGGATCGTGGAGTACGGACCGGTCGGCCGGGTGATGTCGGCGCCCGAGCACGAGTACACGCGCGCGCTGATCTCGGACACCCCGGACTTCCAGCCCGCCCTCGCCGGGACCTCGGAGTAGCGGACCGGAGCCACCGGTCACCGTGCCCGGTCGGCCTCCGGTACGCGCGCACGCGGCGGGGTCAGGGCCAGCAGGGCCACCAGTCCGAGGGCGGAGGTGGCGAACAGGGCGGCGCCCATGGGTACGGCGGTGCTCTCGTCCAGCCCCACCAGCGGCGCCACCACCGCGCCGAACAGCGGGGACAGGGCACCCAGTACCGCGCTGGCGCTGCCCGCCCTCCGTTCCTGGCCGTGCATGGCCAGCGCGAAGGAGCTGGTGAGGATCATCCCCATGCACGTCATGTACACGAAGACGGGCACCACGAGGGTCATCAGCGGGCCGCCGGCCAGCGTCGCCACGAACAGCACACCGGTCACCGCCACCGCCGTGGCCACGGCGCCCAGCAGCAGGGGGCGCTCGCCGAACCGGGCGCTGAACCGCCCCACCGCCCAGCTTCCGGCGATGATGGCGGCGCCGTTGATCCCGAACAGGATCCCGAAGGCCTGCGGGGACGCGCCGTACAGGTCCTGGTAGACGAACGGCGTCCCGGCGACGTAGGCGAAGCTGCCGCCGTGCACGAGGCCGACCACCAGGGCGTAGCCGAGGAAGGAGCGGTCCCGTAGCAGCGCGCCCATCGTCCGCAGGGTGCCGCCGACCGTGCCGGGGATGCGCCGCTCCACCGGCAGGGTCTCCTCCAGCCGCAGCGCCACGACCAGGACGATCACCACGCCGAGCAGCGCCAGGGCCAGGAAGACGGCCTCCCAGCCGGTGAAGGACGGCCACAGGATGGCGCCGCCCGCGATCGGCGCCGCCAGGGGCGCGACCGCGTTGATCACCATCAGCAGGGCGAAGAACCTGGTCAGGTCGTTGCCGGAGAACACGTCGCGCACGACCGCGCGGGAGAGCACGACCCCGGCGGAGGCGGTGAATCCCTGGAGGAAGCGGGCCGCCGCCAGGACGGCGATGTCGGGGGCCAGCGCGCACAGCAGCGACGACAGCACGAACAGGACCAGGGAGGCGATCAGCGGCCCGCGCCTGCCCCGGGCGTCGCTGATCGGGCCCACCACCACCTGGCCGACGGCGAGTCCGACCAGGCAGGTGGTCAGGCTCAGCTGCACGTGGGAGGCGCTGGCGTCCAGGTCGGCGGCGATCTCGGGGAAGCCGGGCAGGTACATGTCGATGTTGAGCGGCCCCAGGACGGCGAGCATGCCGAGGAGGAGGGCGAGGCCCAGACGTGCCCTGCCGGTCGGATTGTGCTGCATCGGCGCTCTCTCATGGGGACGGAGGGCGCTGCGCGCCGCGAACCTGACGTCGGGCTGGCCGCGGCGGCCGTCTCCGGCGGTCCGGCGGGGGCGGGACCGACGCGGGGCCGTCAGGAAGCGTCCGGTTCGGAAGGGACGGATCGGGCCGGCACCCTAGAAGAGTACCGACATCACCTCTCCCACCTGCCGGAAGCCGACCTTCTGGTAGGCGGCCCGGGCCGGGGTGTTGAAGTCGTTGACGTAGAGGGTCACGCGGGGTGCGATCTCCGCGAGCGCGTAGTTGACCACGGCCGCCATCCCCGCCGTGGAGTGGCCCCGACCGCGCAGGTCCGGGTGCACCCACACCCCCTGGACCTGGCAGGCGTGCTGGGTGACCGCGCCGATCTCGGCCTTGAACACCACACGGCCGTTCTCGATGCGCGCGAAGGCCCGGCCGGTGCGCACCAGCTCCTCCACACGGGCCCGGTAGAGCGTGCCGCCGTCGCCGGAGTCCGGCGGGACGCCGACCTCCTCCGTGAACATGGCCACGCACGCGGGCACGAGGGTGTTGATCTCGGACAGGCGGACCCGGCGCACCAGGGGGTCGGCGGGCACGACGGGCTCGCCGCTGATCTCCAGTACCGGCTGGCTGGCCCGGATGGCGCGGGCGGGCCCCCACGCGGGGGTGACCTGCTGCCAGAAGTCGCTGACCGCGTCGACCGGGCCGACGATCGAGGAGCAGCGGCGGCCGCGCCAGCGGGCGTGGTCGGCGAAGCTGCGGATGGCGGCCGGGCCGGCGTTGACGGGGACCATGTTGGCGCCGGAGTAGCACAGGGCGGTCAGACGGCCCCGCTCCACGTGTCCCCACACCTCGGTACCGCTGGATCTGCCGGAGATACCCGTGGCCATCAGGCGGGAGGCGACGAACACGTTGCCGACGGGATCGGTGTCCAGAAGCGCCCGGACGGGCTCCCGGTCGCGTTCTCCCAGGATCCGTATCGGCGAGGTTCGCAGCATCGCATCTCCCCCCTCTTCCCGGTCGCCTCATGTGGGCCCCGGAGGACGACTGGTCGAGCCTGTTCGCGCTGTTTCCAGCCTATTCGACCGGTTGCCCGGATGCCCCCCGCACCCCGAGGGCGACGGGTTCGGCCGGGTTCCCGGGCTCGTCGCGCACGGTGCCGGGACGGGGCTCGGGGCGTGTCTGGCAGGTGACGTCGGGGCCGGTGCCGTCGGCGCGGGCGGGCAGTTCCCCGTCGCGGAGGTAGGCGGTGACGACCTCGTCCACACAGGTGTTCCCGCTGAGCGCGACGCCGTGGGTGAGGCCGCCCTCCTCGGTCACCAGGGCCGCCCCGGGCAGGCGCTCGCGAAGGGCGAAGGCTCCCTCCACCGGGGTGGCGCCGTCCTCGGTGGCGTGCACGAGGAGTGCGTCGCCGCCGTAGGCGGGGTGCTCGCCCGGGCCGTCGCCGACCTGGAACCAGTCGTCGGACTCGGCGCCCCAGGTCGCGCACGGAGCGTTGTACCAGGTGTTGTTCCATGCCATGAAGGGGGCCTCCCGGTGGGCCTTCCCGGCGTCGGCACGCCAGGTGGACCAGTCCCGGGGCCAGTGGGCGTCGGTGCACTGGACCGCGAGGTAGCCGCCGTAGCCCCGGTCGGAGCCAGCGTCCTCCCCGTGGGCCTCGTACAGCGCGAGCAGCGGCGCGTCGTCACCGTCGTTGATCCGGGCCGCGAGCACCCTGGCGACCGAGGGCCAGGAGGCACCGCTGTAGGCGATGACGATGACGGCGCCCTCCAGCTCGGTGGGGCCGACGGTGCCCCCGGCGGGCTCGTCGGCCAGGTCGGAGCGCAGGGCGTGGTAGGCCTCGGCGACCTCCTCCCCGGTCGTGCCGAGTCCGTAGACGCCGTCGTGGCGGGCCGTCCAGTCGAAGAAGTTCCGGGCCGCGCGGTCCAGGGCCCTGCTCTGGACGAGGTTGCTCTCGTACCAGGGGTTGTCGGGGTCGACGACGCTGTCCAGGACCAGGGCGCGGACCCGGTCGGGGTGGAGCGCGGAGTAGACGGTGCCCAGGTAGCTGCCGTAGGAGTAACCGAGGTAGTCGATCCGGTCCCGGCCCAGGGCCGCCCGGATGGCGTCCATGTCGTGGGCGGTGTCCTCGGTCCGGGTGTGCTGGAGGAGGGGTCCGGTGTTGTCCGCACAGGACCGGGCGTAGTCCGCGGCGTCGGCGCGCAGGGCGGCCTCGGCGGTGGCGTCCGCCGGGACGGTGTCGGGGCGCACGGGCGCGAAGAAGTCCGGATCGCAGGTGATGGAGGGCGTGGAGGCGCCGACCCCGCGCGGATCGAAGGCGACGACGTCGTAGATCCCGCGCAGCCGCGCGGGCAGGCGCTGATGGGTGTGGGAGGCCCACACGCGTCCGGCGCTGCCGGGACCGCCGGGGTTGACCAGCAGGGTGTGCCGGGCCTCTCCGGTGGCGGGGACCCGGGACAGGGCGATCTGGACGGTGTCGTCGCCGATCCGGCCGCCGTCGGAGGTGCGGGCGAGGGGGACCGTGAGGGTGGCGCACTCCAGGTCCTCGCCGGCGACGGGCCGCAGGTCCTCGCAGGGTCCCCACGTGAGGGTCCCCTCGTCGACGCGGACGCTCTCGCGGGCCCGTTCGACCGGATCGGCCTGGGCGGGGACCGTGGCGACCAGGGAGGCCAGGACCGCCCCTGCCGAGACCGCGGCCCGGGTTCGTGCTCGCACTCGTCTACCCCCTCGCACCCTTTGTTACTCTATGAATTATTACCAATGCGTAGAGTTACAAACGGAAGTGACGCGTCCACTCACCAGGTCCAAGCGGGTGTGCCCCGGTAGCATGTGCCCTGCCTGGAGCAGATTTGGACAAAACAGACGGGGCGAAGGAACACCATGCGGCTGGATCGTGTCGATGAGCGGATCATCGCGATACTCGGCGCGGACGCGCGGATGAGCTTCGCCGAGATCGGCGGTCAGGTCGGACTGAGCCCCTCGGCGGTCAAGCGTCGCGTGGACCGGATGGTGGGGTCCGGCGCGGTGCGCGGGTTCACGGTGGTGGTGGAGCCCCAGGCCGTCGGATGGACCACCGAGGCGTTCATCGAGCTGTACTGCCGCGCCCGCACCTCTCCGGGAGAGATCCGGACCGGCCTGGCGGGATACGCCGAGATCACCTCCGCGTACACGGTCACCGGGGACGCGGACGCCATCGTGCAGGTCCGGGCCCGCGACACCCACCACCTGGAGGAGGTCATCGAGCGGCTGGGCGCCGAGCCGTTCGTGGTGCGGACCAAGAGCACGCTGGTCCTGTCCCGTCTGGTGGACCGGCCCATCCTCGCCGGAACCGCCGACCTGCCCTGACCCCCGCTCCCGGACACGGACGACGGCCCCGGTCGCACGTCGTCGTGCGGCCGGGGCCGTCGTCGTCGCACCGGAGGATCCGGGGGCTCCCGCCTGCGAGGCGCCGGAACACGGGGAGGAGCGGAGCCCCGGAGGGGCGCCGCCTCAGTCCTCCGGAAGGGCGACCGGGGCGAGTTCGTCGAACAGGTCACCCGGGCCCGGGTTGCCCGGGTCGGTCTCACCGCCGAGGTGGTGGACCACGCCCCACACGGCGTTCAGCGCGGTCTGCACGGCGCCCTCGGCCCAGCCCGCCGTCCAGGACACGTCGTCACCGGCCAGGAACAGGCCGCGGTGGCGCTCCTCCAGTCCGTCCTGGCGGAAGTGTGTGAACAGGCGGCGCTGGTAGCGGTAGTGGCCCGGCAGGTTGGCCTTGAACGCGCCCATGAAGTAGGGCTCGCCCTCCCACGACACCGTCACCGGGTCGCCGGTGATGTGCGAGCGCACGTCCACGCCCGGGTAGATCTTGGACAGCGACGAGAGCATGACCTCCAGGCGCTCGTTGGCCGGCAGCGGCAGCCACTTGAGCGAGTCGTCGCACCAGGTGTAGGACATGCAGATCGCCGCCGGGCCCTCCGGGTCGGAGCCCTCCAGGAGGTAGGTGCCCCGGGTCATGCGGTCGGTGAGCGTCATGCTCATGACGTCACGGCCGGTCTCGGGGTCCTTGTCCCGCCAGAACGCGCGGTCCACCGGAACGAAGAGCTTCGAGGACTCCATGTAGTGGGTGCGCTCGATCGCCGTCCAGTGGTCGATGGGCAGCAGGTCCTCGTCGCAGTCGATCTTGGACAGCATCATCCAGCTCTGCGCGGTGAACACGGCCGTCGCGTAGGTACGGGTGGACCCCGACGCGTCGGTGACCGTGATGTTCCCGGCCGGGGAGCCCTTGGCCGCGGTGCGGCGCAGCGCGGTGACGGCCGGCCTCGGTCCGCCCTCGTGCAGAGAGGCCAGGGTGGTGCCCCCCGCCCAGTGCACGAGCTTGTCCGGGGCGTCCTCCCACAGGCGCAGCGGCAGCTGCTCCACGCCGCCGACGATGCCCATGTGGTCGTCGTCGGCGCCGGTGTAGGTGACGCGCAGGATCTCCAGGATGGAGTTGGGGAAGTCGGTGTCCCAGCCGCCGGTGCCAAAGCCCACCTGACCGAAGATCTCCCGGTGGCGGAAGGAGGCGAAGGCCGGGGACTCGCACAGGAAGCCGTAGAAGGTCTGGTTGTCGAGCCGGGCGACCAGCTCGTTCCAGATCTCCTTCTGGGTGGCCACGTCGCGCTCGCGGATGGCCTGCTGCATGCGGGTGTGCTGGGCCCGCTCCAGGGTGGCCTCCCAGGCGCGCGCCACCTCGCGGTAGACCTCGGGCAGGTCGTCGAGGGTGGTGGCGTAGTGGGACCTCCCCTTGAGGTCGACCACGGTGCTGGGGGTGGCCGGGGAGAGAGGGTTGGGGAAGGGCTCCGTCTCCAGGCCCGCCCGGTTCGCGTAGTGCCAGAAGGCGGTGGAGGAGGGCGGGAAGCGCATGGCGCCCATCTCGGCCACCACGTCGTCGGGGCAGCCCTCGAACTTCTCCGTGCGCAGCCGCCCGCCGATGCGGTCGGCCTCGTAGACGACCGGTTTGAGGCCCATCTTCATGAGCTCGTAGGCGGTGACGATCCCCGACAGCCCGCCGCCGATGACGGCGACCTCGGTGCCGTGGTGCGCGGCCGGGACCTGCCCGAGTCCGGCGGGGTGCTCTAGATAGGCGTCGTAGGCGAACGGGAAGTCCGGCCCGCACATGTTCAGCGGCGTGCTCCGCGTGGGTGCGGCGCCAGCGGCCGTGGGCACGGCAGACGTCATCAGGCCCCTCCTTCACATGGGTGTCCTCCGGCGAAGTACCGGTCGGTTGCGTGCGTGCGAATGGTGTTCGTGGTGTGCCCGGAGGCCCTCCAAGCGCTGCTCGGGGCGGCGCCCGGAGCCGGGCACCGGTCGGGTCGGCGCCACCTGTCCGGCGGGTGCGGAGCGCGGTCACACGGTGAGCGTCCGGTACAGGTCCGGGCGGCGGTCGCCCAGGTAGGACTGCTCCCGGCGGACGCGGGCGACCGCGTCCGGATCCACGTCGCCGACCAGGAGCTGCTCACCGGATCCGGCGCGCAGCGTCTCGGAGCCGTCGGGGGCGAGCAGGACGCTCCGGCCCGCGTAGCGCAGGTTCCCCTCGGTGTCGCAGCGGTTCACGTAGGCCAGGTGGAGCTGGTTCTCCAGGGCGCGCACGGGCACGATCCGCTCGGGGACCTCGGTGAAGGGCAGCATGAGCGCGGTGGGGACCACGAGGAGCTCGGTACCGGCCAGGGCGTGGGCGCGCACGGCCTCGGGGAACTCGACGTCGTAGCAGACCAGCAGGCCGACGCGGACTCCGCCGAGGTCGGCCTGGACGACCGGGTCGGCGCCCGCGGTGAAGGCGCCGCGGTCCAGGTCCCCGAACAGGTGGGTCTTGCGGTAGGTCGCCAGGCGGGTACCGGTGGCGTCCACGAGCTGGACGGAGTTGTACACGGTGCCGTCGGCCCGCTCGGGGAAGCCGTGCACGATGGCGACGCCGGTGTCGGCGGCGATGGCGGCGACGGCCTCGCCGAGGGGGCCGTCAGCGGGCTCGGCGAGTGCGGCCAGGGCTCCGGGGCCGAGGTTGTAGCCGGTCAGCGACATCTCGGGGCCGACGAGCAGACGGGCTCCGGCACCGGCCGCGGCCGCGGCGCGGTCGGCGAGCCGGTCGAGGGCGTCGGCGGGGTCGCCGCTGTGTCCGGTGCCCTGGTCCAGGGCCACGCGCAGGGGTCCGCGTGTCACGCCTCACCTCCTGTTTCCTCCGTCGCTGGGCGCCGCGTCCACTCTAGGTGGGCGAAGGCGTCCGAACAGTGCGCCGAACCCGTGGAATCCTGCGTATTCTCGCTGGACCGTGGCGCTTCATTGCGCGTCTGCGTGGATCCGTGCCGACATCGGTGCGCGGAGAGCCTTCGGAGAACAGACGGGGGCCGGGGAGTCTCCCCGGCCCCCGTCTGTTCACGTGTCCGTCAGGAGCGGGCCCCGGAGACCGGCTCGGTCGGCTCGGCCTCCAGCGCGGAGCGGCGCATGCTGTAGCCGAAGTAGATGGCCATGCCCACGGCCAGCCAGACCAGGAAGGCCGCCCACACGCTCAGCGGCATGCTGAACATCAGGTAGGCGCAGGCGAGCACGCCCAGGACCGGGGTGACCGGGGAACCGGGCACGCGGAAGGCGCGCGGCAGGTCGGAACGGGTACGGCGCAGCACCAGGACGGCCACGTTGACCAGGGCGAACGCGAAGAGCGTGCCGATGGCGGTGGCGTCGGCGAGCGGGCCGAGCGGGACCAGCGCGGCGAGCACCGCGATGAGCAGGGAGGTGATGAGGGTGTTCGTACGCGGGGTGCCCTTGGCGTCCAGGGTGGAGAAGGCCCTGGGGACGAGCCCGTCGCGCGACATCGCGTAGAGGATGCGGGTCTGGCTGTAGAGCACGACCAGGACCACGCTGGCCAGGGCCAGGACCGCACCGGCGGCGAAGATGACCGCCCACACGGGGGTGCCGGTGACCTCGGTCAGGATGCCCGCCAGCGTGGTCTCACCGTCGACGAAGCCGGTCCAGTCGAGCGCGCCGACCGCCGTGAAGGCGACCAGGCAGTAGATCGCCGTCACCAGGATCATCGCGAACATGATCGCGCGGGGCAGGTCGCGCTGCGGGTTCCTGGCCTCCTCACTCGCCGTGGAGACCGAGTCGAAACCGATGTAGGAGAAGAACAGTGTGGCGCCCGCGGCGCTGACACCGGCCATGCCCATCGGCATGAACGGGGCGAAGTTGCCGTCCTGGACGGCGGTGATCGCGATGACCACGAACATGACCAGGATGGCGACCTTGACGGCGACCATGACGGCGTTGGCGCGGCTGCTCTCGCGGACCCCCGCGAGCAGGGCGAACATGGCCAGCACGACCACGACGGCGGCGGGCAGGTTGACCAGGCCGCCCTCCAGCGGACCGGCGAGCACTGCGCTCGGCAGGGACATGCCGGTGGTGAGCCGGAGGAGTTCGTTGACGTACTCGCCCCAGCCGACGCCGACGGCGGCGACCGACACGCCGTAGGTGAGCATGAGGCACCAGCCGCACACCCAGGCCATGAACTCGCCGATGGTGGCGTAGCTGTAGGAGTAGGCCGACCCCGAGGCGGGGATCATCCCGGCCATCTCGGCGTAGGCGAGCGCGGAGAACAGCGCGGTGATCCCGGCGAGCACGAACGAGAGGATGACGGCGGGTCCGGCGACGGGCACGGCCTCGCCCAGCACGACGAAGATCCCGGTGCCGAGGGTGGCGCCGATGCCGATCATGGACAACTGCCAGAAGCCCATGTGCCTCTGGAGGCCGGTGCCCTCGCTGTCCTCCGTCTCGGCGATGAGCCTCTCGATCGGCTTACGCCGGGTGAGACGCTCCTTCAGCGCGGGCGCACCGCCCGGGCCTCCGGGCCCGCGGTTGCCCGCCGGGCTCTTCTGGTCCACCACGTGACTACTCCTCGTTCCTGTACACGGGCACACCGATCCCCGGGAGAAGGAACGGTGGGGGGCGGAAGGGGGCGCTTCGTACCTGCAACGACCCGAAAATGCCCTCAGCAACGGTAGCGGCGTTACCTACGTAACATGACCCACATTCGTTGCGTCTCTCAGGGACAAGTGAAGCAATCCTGCGTTCTCGTGCAACATAACGCACGCAAGCGTGATACATGCCACATATCGTCACGTTAGGTCACCAATTCCGCCTGACCTGCGAGGACATCGCTTCCCCGCGCGGAGGCCCCGGGGACCGGCCTCGTGCGGACCGACCCGCCACACACGAAAGCGGGGCGCGCGGCGGTCGCCGCGCGCCCCGTTCGGAGCAGGGGAAGGGTCAGCCGGCCACGGAGACGGTCGGCTCGCCCGACTCGGCCCCGGCCTCGCCCATCTCCTCGGCGATGCGCATGGCCTCCTCGATGAGGGTCTCCACGATCTTGGACTCGGGCACGGTCTTGATGACCTCGCCCTTGACGAAGATCTGGCCCTTGCCGTTGCCGGAGGCCACACCCAGGTCCGCGTCGCGCGCCTCGCCCGGACCGTTCACGACGCAGCCCATGACGGCCACGCGCAGAGGAACCTCCATGCCCTCGAGGCCGGCGGTGACCTCCTCGGCGAGTGTGTACACGTCCACCTGGGCCCGGCCGCAGCTCGGGCAGGAGACGATCTCCAGGCCGCGCTCGCGCAGTCCCAGCGACTCCAGGATCTGGTTGCCGACCTTGACCTCCTCGGCGGGGGGCGCGGACAGGGACACGCGGATGGTGTCGCCGATGCCCTCCGAGAGCAGCGCGCCGAAGGCCACCGAGGACTTGATGGTGCCCTGGAAGGCCGGGCCGGCCTCGGTCACGCCCAGGTGCAGCGGGTAGTCGCACGCCTCGGACAGCAGCCGGTAGGCGTTGACCATGACCACGGGGTCGTTGTGCTTGACCGAGATCTTGATGTCGCGGAAGCCGTGCTCCTCGAACAGCGAGCACTCCCACAGCGCCGACTCGACCAGGGCCTCCGGGGTGGCCCTGCCGTACTTCTCCAGCAGGCGCTTGTCCAGCGAGCCGGCGTTGACGCCGATGCGGATCGGCGTACCGGCGTCACCGGCCGCCTTGGCGATCTCGGCGACCTTGTCGTCGAACTTCTTGATGTTGCCCGGGTTGACGCGCACGGCCGCGCAGCCGGCGTCGATGGCCGCGAACACGTACTTGGGCTGGAAGTGGATGTCGGCGATCACCGGGATCTGCGACTTCTTGGCGATGGTCGCCAGCGCGTCGGCGTCGTCGTTGGTGGGCACGGCCACGCGGACGATCTGGCAGCCCGAGGCGGTCAGCTCCGCGATCTGCTGGAGCGTCGCGTTGATGTCGGAGGTACGGGTGGTCGTCATCGACTGCACGGACACCGGAGCGTCCCCGCCGACGGGGACGTTTCCGACCATGATCTGCCGCGTCCTGCGCCGGGTCGCCAGCGGGCGCGGCGGTGCGGTGGGAATACCGAGCTCGACGGTCACGCTTGATTCACCTCGTCTGCCGCCGGAGGGGGGCGGCACTTGATTCGTCCGTTTCGGGAATGGGTGTCCGGCGCAGCGCACGGAGACGCGTCCGGGTGCCACCGCGCGCGGTGGCCTCGGCGACACCGTCGTTCCCGGATCGCGACCACCAGGTTACCCGCACCCGGGGAGGTGCCTCACCTCACAGGAGCATGTCCGGGACCAGTGTGAACGCCCGGTGTCACCGGGGTGGCCGGCAGCGGTCGCGCAGCGCCCGTGGCCCGGCCTGGCGCCGGGCCACGGAGGGTCAGCCGAAGAGCTTGACCGGATTGAACAGGTCGGCCACCAGGAGGACCACGCTGAACACCAGGAAGCAGGCCACCACGACGTAGGCCACCGGTGTCAGCATCGCCACGTCCACCGGAGCGGGCTCGGGGCGGCGGAACAGCCTGGCCCAGCCGCGCTTGGCCCACTCCCAGAAGGCACCGGCCATGTGCCCGCCGTCCAGCGGCAGGATCGGCAGCATGTTGAAGGCGAACAGGAAGAGGTTCACCCCGGCCAGGATCTGGAGCATGATCGCGGCGGTGTCCGCCACGGGCAGCCCCTGGGCCATGATCTCGCCGCCGATGCGGGAGATGCCGACGATGCCCACCGGGGAGTCCTGTGTGCGCTCCTCGCCCAGGAATGCGGCGGCGAACACCTCGGGGACCTTGCTGGGCAGGGAGATGAGCGCGTCGAAGACACCGACCATCATGCCGCCCATCTCCGCGGCGGACTCGCCGAGGGTGAGCGGAGCGCGCTCGGTGGCGAAGACGATGCCGAGGAAGCCCACGGTCTCGGTCTCGTAGGTCCGGTAGCCCTGCTCGTCGTAGACGTAGTCGCCGTCGGCGTCGGTCTCGTAGAGGATCTCGCCCTCGGCGTCGCGGGCCGGAAGCTCGTTCTCCACGATGCCGACGTCCAGCGGCAGGCGCTCGCCGTCGCGCTCGACCACGATCTCGGTGCTGCCCAGGGACTCGCGGATCTGCTGGTTGGCGGCGTTCCAGTCCGGGGTGGGCTCGCCGTCGATCGCGACGATGACGTCGCCGGGCTGGATCCCCGCCTCGGCGGCCGGGGTGGGCGGCGCGTCCTCGCAGTCGGTGACGGCGCTGCCGGCGGGGACCACGCACTCGCTGACCTGGCCGATCTGGGTGGTGCTCTGGGGAACGCCGATGCCCATGAACAGCACGCCGAGCAGGATCGCGGCCAGGATGACGTTCATGCCGGGTCCGGCGAACATCACGATGAGCCGCTTCCACGGCGCCCGCTGGTAGAACTGCCGGTCCTCGTCCTCGGGGGAGAGTTCGACGTAGGAGGCCTCACGGGCGTCCTCGGCCATGGCCCGCCAGCGGGAGAGCTTGCGGGAGCCGCCGTCGGAGGCCTGCCGTGCGGGCGGGAGCATGCCGACCATGCGTACGAACCCGCCCAGCGGGATCGCCTTGACGCCGTACTCGGTCTCACCCCTGCGGACGGACCACAGGGTCCTGCCGAAACCCACCATGAACTCGGTGCACTTGATCCCGAACATCTTGGCCGTGGACATGTGCCCCAGCTCGTGCCAGGCGATCGAGAACAGCAGGCCGAAGACGAACAGGACGATCCCGACCACGGTCATCAGAGCGACCATGCATCTCTCCTCAAGGCGGTGTCAGACCCGGCGCGCCAACAGCTCGCGCGCGCGCGAGCGGGCCCAGGTGTCAGCGGCGTACACGTCATCCAGGCTCAGTCCCCCGCCGTGGTGGGACGCTCCCCCGGGACGGTCTGTTCGCTGGTGCTCCGAGACTACCCGGGAGACGGTGTCCATGATCGCCGGAAACGCGAGGTTTCCCCGAAGGAAGGCGTCGACCGCCTCCTCGTTGGCCGCGTTGTAGACCGCGGGCGCCGTCCCGCCCGCCGCGCCGACCTCACAGGCCAGGCGGACGGCGGGGAAGGCCTCGTGGTCCAGGGGTTCGAAGGTCCAGGTCTGGGCACGGGTCCAGTCCATGCCGGGTGCGGCGTCGGGCACCCTGTCGGGCGCACCGAGGCCGTAGGCGATGGGGATCATCATGCTGGGCGGGCTGGCCTTGGCGATGGTGGAACCGTCCACGTACTCGACCATGGAGTGGACGATCGACTGCGGGTGGACCACCACGTCGATCCGGTCGAAGGGCACGTCGAACAGCAGGTTGGCCTCGATGACCTCCAGCCCCTTGTTGACCAGGGTGGCGGAGTTGACGGTGATGACGGGCCCCATGCTCCAGGTGGGGTGGTTGAGGGCGTCGGCCGGGGTGACGGAGGCCAACTCGTCCCGCCCCCTGCCGCGGAAGGGACCGCCGCTGGCGGTGACGACGAGGCGGCGCACCTCGTCGCGGCGGGCGTGCACGTGGCCCTGGGCGGGACTGGCGAGTTCGTCCTCGGGCAGGTGGGGGAAGCACTGGGCGATGGCGAAGTGCTCGGAGTCGACGGGGAGGATCTGGCCCGGCCGGGCCAGGTCGCGCACGAGCGGCCCGCCGATGATGAGGGACTCCTTGTTGGCCAGGGCGAGGGTGCTCCCGGCGCGCAGCGCGGCGAGGGTGGACTCCAGGCCCAGGGCGCCGGTGATGCCGTTGAGGACGACGTCGCACTCGCTCCCGGCGAGTTCGGCGACCCCGTCGGGTCCGGCCAGGACGGTGGCACGGCTGCCGTGTTCGGCCAGGGAGCGCGAGAGTTCGGCGGCACGGCCGGGGTCGGCGACGGCGACCAGCGCGACGTCGAGTTCGGCGGCCTGCTTGGCGAGCAGGTCCGCGCGCCCGCCGCCCGCCGCCAGACCCACCACGCGGAAGCGGTGGGGGTTGCGCTGGACGATGTCGATGGCCTGGGTTCCGATCGAGCCGGTGGAACCGAGGATCGCTACTGTTCGCTGCTGTTCTTCTCGCACGGTTCCATTGTTCCGCACCGGGGAAGCCGCGCGGGAGGAGGCCGCGTCGGGGATGGCGGGGAGGCGCCCGCTCCTCCCTGGGCGTACGGGAGGAAGGGGCGGGGAAGTCCGCCCGGCGGGTCTCACCGGGATCCCCCGGCCTCCGGAAAGAAGGGGGCGCGCCTCCGGATGTCACCGGGTCTTTACAACCGGTGTCCGGTGATCTAACTTAACCGGTGAGTAAGTTGACCCACGGTTAAGCGACCCCCCTGTCCCACTCCCCGCCGGTCCGACCAGCACCGGCCCCCTCCCGATGGCGAGACGGCGCGACGACCCATCGGTCCCCCCTCCCCGCCGGCCCCGAGGTCCCCCACCATGCGCCATGCCAGGAAAGCCCCCGCTCCTCCCGGATCCGGACCCCCCTCCGCGGCGAACGGGCCCGGATCCGGGCTCCGCACCTCCGCACGTCTCCTGCCCCGCCTGCTGTCCTGCGTCCTCGCGGCCGTGGTCGCCGCGGCGACGCTCTCCCCGGCACCGGCCGCCGCCGTCAGCGCCACCATCAGCTACGAGACCGTCGTCAGCCATGACGGCACCGAGCTGAGGGCCAAGGTCATCACCCCCACCGGTGTGGAGGGCCCGCACCCGCTGCTGGTCATGCCCTCGGCCTGGGGCACACCACACCTCCTCTACGTCGGCGCCGCCGCCAAGCTGGCGCACGAGTCCGGCTACCAGGTCGTCGCCTACACCTCGCGCGGCTTCTGGGACTCCGGTGGCGGGATCGGGGTCGCCGGCCCCGAGGACCGCGCCGACGCCAGCGCCGTCATCGACTGGGCCCTGGAGAACACCGACGCCGACCCCGAACGCATCGGCATGGCCGGGATCTCCTACGGCGGCGGCATCAGCCTGCTGACCGCCGCCGAGGACGACCGGGTCCGGGCCGTGGCCTCGCTGAGCGGCTGGGCCGACCTGGCCACCTCCCTGTATCCCAACGGAACCGTCGACACGCAGTCGGCCGAGCTCCTCCTGACGGCGGGCCACCTCACGGGCGATCCCGGCGAGGAACTGCGGGAGATCGGGCGCGAGTACCGGCGCGGCAATATCCAGCCCGCCCTGGATATTGCCGCCGACCGCTCGGCGGCCACCAAGGTCGACGCCCTCAACGCCAACGGCACGGCCGTGATGATGGCCCACGCCTGGAACGACGGCATCTTCCCCGTCGGCCACATCACCGACTTCTACGAGGAGTTGGAGGTCCCCAAGCGGCTGATGCTCTCCCCCGGCGACCACGCCACACAGGAGCTGTTCGGTGCCGCCGGGCTGCCCGACGAGGTCTGGGAGGCCCTCGGCGACTGGTTCGACCACCACCTCCAGGGCCGGGGCAACGAGACGGACACCGGGGGTCCCGTGCACGTCAGGCCCAACAACGGACGCGGAGGGTGGACCTCGCACGCCGACTGGCCGTCGGTGACCGGCGACACCGAGCGGTACCACCTGGCCAGGCCGAGCACCGACTGGTTCCGCTGGCGTGCCAGCGGCGCCATGGGGCCCCAACCCTCCACCGGCTGGGGCTACGGCTTCCGGACCGGGATCGGCACCTCCGCCGAGAGCGGCACGGTGATGCTGTCCGGGGCTCTCCAGCAGTTCTTCGACGTTCCGACCGGAGTGCTGCTGCCGACGGTGGACCGCTACAGGGCGGCCGTGTGGACCGGCCCCGCCTACCCCGACGGGGCGCGCGTGGCGGGCACACCGGAGGTTTCGCTCACGCTCACGCCGACCGCGGGTGACCAGTCGGTGTACGTGTACCTGTACGCGCTCGACGGCGACGGGAGGGGCTCCCTGCTCTCGCACGCGCCCCACACCCTGCGGGACGCCGCCCCCGGTGAGCCCGTCACGGTGGACACCGAACTGGCCCCGGTGGTGTGGGACGTGCCCGCGGGGCACCGCCTGGCCGTGGTGGTGGACAGCCGGGACGCCCGCTACCGAAGCGAGAGCGACATCGGAGACCGGGTGCGCGTGACCTCCCCCGAGGGCGCGCCCGCACGGATCACGGTGCCGTTCGCCTGACCGGTGTCCGGGGCGCGCGCCAGCTCCCGCGGCGTCCGCCCCGGACACCTTCGGCCGCCTCCGGCGGAACCCCCGCGCCGGAGGCGGCCCTTTCTGCCCCTCAGATCCGCGACACAAACCTGAAGTAGCAGTATGGTTACTCTAAGTGTGCAAGGATCTGGTTATGACCTCGTCCACCACACACAAGATCCTCGCCCCCCTGGCCGCCGCGGCGGTCGCCCTGGGGGGCCTCGCCCTCGCCGACAAGCTCCCCGCACCCGCCTCCGCCGTCACCCAGGCCGTGCACACGGCGTACTCCCCCGGTACGGCCGTGGGCCGGGACCGTGAAGAGCTGTCGCACGTGGACGGGGTCTCCCACCAGGCGGCCGCGGTGACCGGTGACGCGAGCCAGGCCGTCCTGGACTACTGGACCGACGAGCGCATGGCCGCCGCCAAACCCATCACCAGCATGCTGGAGGGGGTCCTCCCGATGGCCGGGGACGGCCTGCTCCCCGACGGCGGGGTCGAGCACCAGTCCTCGCCGCGCTCCGACAGCAGGGGTGAGCGCTGGCCCGCGGACGGCCTGGTCACCAGGACCACCGGCAAGGTCTACCTGACCATGAACGGGCGCGACTTCACCTGTTCGGCGTCGGTCGTGGACGCCGCGAACAGGAGCACCCTGGTCACCGCCGGACACTGCGCCAAGGACGGCAGGGGGTCCTGGGCGCGCAACTGGACCTTCGTGCCCGCCTACTCGGCCGGGGACAGCCCGTACGGCAGGTTCACCGCCAGCGACATGCTGGTGTCGCCCGAGTGGTCGCGCCGGGCCGACGACAGCTACGACTTCGCCATGGTGGTGGTCAACACCGACGACGGCACGCCCGTCCAGGACCGGGTCGGCGCCCAGCGGATCGCGTTCGACTCCTGGACGGAGGACGGGGTGCGCGACGGGGTGCAGGTGTACGCGTTCGGGTACCCGTCGTCGTCGCCGTACGGGGGCAGGCACCTGCACTACTGCTCGGGCCGCACCACGCCCGACACCGGCGGCACCACCGCCAACGGGGTGCGCTGCGCCATGACCCAGGGCTCCAGCGGCGGCCCCTGGTTCACCGCCTTCGATCCCCGGACCGGCAGGGGGACGATCTCCTCGGTGATCAGCTTCAAGTACGCCGACGACCGCCACACCCAGTACGGCCCCCGGCTCGGCGAGCAGGCGCGCAAGCTCTACGACCGCGCTGCCCGGCTCTAGTCACTCGTCCCGGTGCGGCGGCGCCCTCTCCGGGCGCCGCCGGTTCGGGCCCGGAGGCGCCGGAGGTTCCCGCCTCCGGGGCCCGGACACGGGGCGGGGCGGAGCCCCGGAACAAGCACAGCTACAGGTCGATACCGGTGAGCACCAGGACCCGCTCGTAGCTCAGGTCGGTCATGGCGGCGCGCACGCCCTCCTTGCCCACGCCCGACCCCTTGACGCCGCCGTAGGGCATCTGGTCGGCACGGAAGCTGGGCACGTCGCCGATCACCACGCCGCCGACCTCCAGTTCCCGGTGGGCCCGGAACGCGGTGGGCAGGTCACGGGTGAACACGCCCGCCTGGAGTCCGAAGTCGCTGTCGTTGACCGCGGCGAAGGCCGCGTCGACGCCGGCCGCGCGCTGGAGGACCAGCACCGGGCCGAAGACCTCCTCGCGCACCACCCTGGCGTCGGCGGGCACGTCCGCGAGCACGGTCGGCGCCACCGTGACCCCCTCGCGGGTGCCGCCGGTCAGGAGCTCGGCCCCGGCGGTGACGGCCTCCTCGATCCACTCGGCGACGCGCTCGGCGGCGGCCTCCTCCACGAGCGGGCCCACGTCGGTGGCCGGATCCGCGGGGTCGCCCGTGCCGAGGGCCTCCACCCGCTCCACCAGGCGCGGCACGAACTCGTCGTAGACGGAGTCCTCGACGATGACGCGCTGCACGCCGATGCAGACCTGCCCCGCCTGGTTGTTGCCGAACAGCGCCACGCGCCGGGCCGCCCAGTCCAGGTCGGCGTCGGAGAGCACAACGGCCGCGGCGTTGCCGCCCAGCTCCAGGGTGACGTGCTTGCGCGGGGCCAGCTCGGGCAGCTTCCAGCCGAACGGGCCTCCGGTGAAGGAGATGACGGGCAGGCGCTCGTCGGTGATCAGCGAGGCGGCACGGTCGTTGGGCATGGGCAACACCGACACCATGCCGCCGGGCAGGTCCGTCTCGGCGATGATCCCGCCCAGGACCAGGGCGGTCATCGGGGTGGCGGGGGCGGGCTTGAGGATGATGGGGGCGCCGACGGCGAGCGCCGGGGCGACCTTGTGGGCGACCAGGTTGAGGGGGAAGTTGAACGGGGAGATGCCCAGGACCGGCCCCTTGGGAACGCGCCGGACCACGGCCATGCGCCCGGTACCGCCGGGGTCGGTGTCCAGGCGCTGGAGTTCTCCGCTGTCGCGGCGGGCCTCCTCGGCCGCCCAGCGGAACACGGACACGGCGCGTCCGGCCTCGGCCCGGGCCCACTTGATCGGCTTGCCGCTCTCGGCGGTGATGGTGCGGGCGATCTCCTCGGCGCGCTCGCCGATACGCCGTGAGACGTGGCCGAGGGCGTCGGCCCGAACATGGGCCGGCAGGGCGGCGGCCTCGGCGGCGACCGCGTGCGCGGCGGCCACGGCCTCCTCGACCTGCTCGACGGTGGGGACGGAGACCTTACCCGCGTCCTCGCCGGTGTAGGGGTTGACGACGGTGATCTCGGTGTCGCCGGTCGCGGCGGTGCCGGCCAGCCAGAACGGACGCGTAGACATGACCGTGACGCTAGTGCCCCCTTCCCTCCAGGCGCCTTGTCCAGGTTCGCCAATCCCCGCACGAGGATTGGCCACAGTGGAGTAACCACCATCGCGGGACGCCCTCCGCCGGGACGCCGACCCGCCCCGTAGACGGCCCCCTCCCCGGTCACGCGTCCGACGGGTACGGCGTGGCCGACGAAGTAGTACCTTGAGGACCACCAGTCCCCGGACCGGGCGCGCGAGCGCCCGGAGGGGCCGGGCCCGCGGTCACGCTCTCCGCGGAACCGACCTCCTGGCCGGGGATCTTTGGCCGACCGACTGGCGTCAGCGGGCTCCTTCGTTCAGAGTGGTCAGGAGGGCTCTGCCAGTGTGTTCGGCCGGACCCTCGGGTCCACCGCCGTCGACGGGAGCCCGGGAGTGCTCATTGCCGCTTGTCTATCGCACACTCGTCGCAGCCCCGGAACACGACGGCGATCTGGTCGCCGCCACCGCCACGGTCCTGTCCCGGTGGCTGAGCAAGCGCGGGAACTCGGGTGCGCGGGTGGACTTCGCGGCCTCGGGCCGCTTCGAACTGAGCAACCGCTCCCGCGCGCTGGTCGTCCGGCACGACAACCCCGATGAGGGACTGTCCTTCCTGCGGCTGACCACGGAGTCCGACAAGCCGGACGGGACATGGCGCACCATCGCCACCGTGGTCGTGGACCCCGAACTGTCCCCGTGGCAGTACGCGTGGATCGACATGACCGTGGACCCGGCCGCCTCCGCCCGGCTCGGCTCCGAGTCGCCCCGGTTGGACGTCATGCCGCCTGAGGCGGCCCGCATGCTCCTGGACGCCGTGAACGGCCACGACGGTGACCACCCGCTGCCGCCCACACCCAAGATCGTGCGCGGGCGCGACGACTCCCTCGTCGACACGCTCGTGGCCACGATCCGCGATCCCCGGCGGCGCATGGCGGTGGTGGCCACCGGCGCCCCCCGGGACGTCACCGTCGCCGACTGGCGGATCGCCATGGCCGGCGCCCTGTCCCGGTGTACCGGCATGTGCGCCGGGTACGTGCTCGACGCCGCCGCCCAGGAGCGTGTCGGCGCCCTCCTGCCCCGGATCCTGGACGTGCCGTCCGGCGGGGTGCGCACGTTCTTACCCCATGTGGACCTGCTCGACGAGGGGGACGCGGCGCGCCACCCCCGGATGAGCCCCACCACGCTCGACACCGCCCGCGACGGCGAGCGCATCCGCAACTGGGTGGGCTCCGCCCTGTCGCGGCGGGTACGCGACAACGCGCTGGACGTGTGCCTGCCCGATCCGCTCCAGGCTGTGGACGCCTTCCTGGGCGAGGAGACCGACGACGTACGACGAGCCCCGTGGGGCAGCGGTACGGCCGCCCGGTCCCGGGCGGCCGTGCCCGCGTCCAGGGGTTCGGCCGTCGTCCACCGCACGGCGCAGGGACCGGCCGACACCGCCTCCGCCCAGGAGCGCGAGGCGCTGGAACAGCAGGCCCAGCGGCTGCGCGAGGAGGTCACCCGGCTCGGCACGCGGATCAACGAGCTCTCCGAGGAGCGCCAGGGGCTCCTGGCCGAGACCGCCGACCTGGGCGAGGAGCTCGGCACCGCCCGGGAGCAGTTGCGCGCCGCCCGCTACGAGACCCGCTGGCTGCGCGAGCAGGCACGCGAGGCCGGGCTGTTCCGGCTGGCCGCCGCGCCCGCACCCCGCGACCCGCAACGGCGGCCGCCCGCGAGCGTGAGCGAGCTCCTGGAGCGCATCACCGACGACTCCGTGCTGCCGCACCTGTACTTCACCATCGAGGACCAGACGGTGTACGAGCTGTCCGACAGCCGCAAGGAGTCCCTGTGGGTCACCCGCGCCTGGGAGGCGCTGCTGGCCCTGAACGACTACGCCCGCTACCAGTTCGACAACCCGGGCAGCGGGCTGGGTTTCCACTCCTATCTGAGGGAGACGCCCGACGGGTACCAGGTGATCCCCGTCAAACGGCTGGCCTCCCAGGAGTCGGACTACGTGCGCAACCGGGGCAAGCTCAACGACAAGCGCCTCTTCCGGGTCCCCGAGGAGGTCGAGCCCAACGGACGGGTGCCCATGTACGCGCACATCAAGCTCGACATCGAGTACGGGATCTGCCCGAGGCTGTACTTCTACCCGCACCTGGGCCCGGGCACCACCAACCGCGTGTACATCGGCTACCTGGGCCGCCACCTGCCCGTACAGCAGTCGAACTGACTCCGCGTACCCTGGGCGCCGTGACGGGAACGAGCTCTCAGGCACCGACCGCCCTCGCCGAGGCGCTGTGGCGCGAGCGCGCCGACCAGCACGGGCGCCGCGTGGACGCGCTGGTCGCCGACCACCTGCGGCGCCGCAGGGAGGGTGCGCGCCACCCGGTGGAGGACTTCCTGTTCACCTACTACAACCTCAAGCCCGCCCAACTGCGGCGCTGGCACCCGGGTGTGGGAACGGTGCTGCTGGGCGGGGGCGCCCGCGCCCGCCTGGACGAGCGGTTCTACAAGGAGCTGCCCGGCGGGGCGGTGGGCCTGGACACCGGGGCGTTCCTGGCGGCCCGGCCGGTGCTGGACTTCGTGGAGCGTCTGCTGTCGTCGGTCGCCTCGCGCCCCGCCCACCTGGGCTGCTTCGGGTTGCACGAGTGGGCGATGGTGTACCGGACCGAGGAGGTGCGGCACGGACAGGTGCCGCTGCGGCTGGGCCACGAGGGCACCGACCGGGTGGTGGAGTCGCACCGGATCCGGTGCTCGCACTTCGACGCGTTCCGGTTCTTCACCGAGCCCGCGCGCCCGCGCAACACCCTGCGGCCCACGCGGGAGCGGCAGGCCGAGCTGGACCAGCCGGGGTGCCTGCACGCCAACATGGACCTGTACAAGTGGGCGTACAAGCTCGCCCCCGCGGTCCCCTCGGAGCTGGTGGTGGACTGCTTCGAGCTCTCGCGGGAGATCCGGACGCTGGACATGCGCGCCTCCCCCTACGACCTGACGGAGTGGGGGTACGAGCCGGTGCGCATCGAGACCGCCGGGGGCAAGGCCGCGTACATGGAGGCGCAGCAGGACTTCGCCGAACGCGGAGCGGTGCTGCGTGAGCGCCTGCTCGACGTGTGCCGGGCCCTACGCGCCGCCTGAGTGCCCGGCGGGAGCGGCGCGCGCACCGCGCCGCCCGGTGCCACCCCGTTCTCCGGCGGACGGGGACGAAGCCGCGGGAGGGACTACGGCACGGGCAGGCGGTGGCGGTTGGCGGACACCCAGCGGTAGGCGGCCCGGTTGAGCGCGCGCAGCAGCGGAAAGCGTGCCAGGCGGCCCAGCGGCCGGGTGAGGGGCCGCCCGTGGAGCAGGAGTTCGGCGACGGCGTCGCCGCCCGAGAAACGGCGTCCGTCCGCGTACACGAACCAGGCGCTGGCGTCGGTCTGCTCCGGGGTCAGGCCCACCGAGTCGAGGTCGAAGTCCTGCCAGGCCACGAAGCGGCTGCGCACGCGCAGCCGGTCGCGGGCGAGGACGACCGAACGCCTGCAGAAACCACAGTCCCGGTCGTACAGGAACGCCCCGGTGCCGGGGACGGTGTCCAGCGAAGGCCTCATGCCACCATCGTGCCCGGTGTCGGCTGGTTTCTCCCGGTCCTCCTCGGTGTTTCTCCGGCTCCGCCGGGAACGGGCGCTCCTCCCCGGTCCCACCTGGCACTCCGCGTCCCGGAGTGGGCAACCGCACAGCCGTCGTCGTGCGGGATCCGGTGCCCTCCGGCGGACGGGTGACCGCAACGGGGCCCGAGACCCCCGGGGCCCGGACACGCCGAAGGGGGCGGCCACGACCGTGACCACCCCCTCAGGACTCGCGGTTCCTACTCCTGCGCGCCGGCGTTCCTCCGCTTGCGGGTGAAGTAGACGGCCGCGCCACCACCGGCGACGGCGACGGCTCCGGCGGCCACCAGGGCGGTCAGGGCCGAGCCGGTCACGGGAAGGCTGGGAGCGGCCTCCTCGTCCTCGTCGGCCGGGGCCTTCTCTTCATCGGCCTCGGGGGCGTCGGGGCCGGTCGTCGGCTCGGGCCCGTCGGTCTCCTCGGGAACGGTCGGCTCGGCCGGGTCGGTCGGGTCCGTCGGATCGGTCGGGTCCGTCGGGTCGGGGGACTCGCCCGGGGTCTCCTCCTCGCCCGGAGGCGTGGTGGGCTCCTCGCCGGGGGTCTCCTCGGGAGCGGTCGGCTCCGGGTCCTCCGGCTCCTCCTCGCAGACGACCTTGAAGACCTTGTGCTTCTTGTTCTTGGTGTTCTGCCAGTAGAGCTTGTAGTGGCCGTTGGGAAGGTCGAGGACCTCCGTGCTGCCGTCACCCTCCTCGTCCAGGGTGATGGCGCCCTCCAGCACGGGCTCCTTCGACCAACCGCCGTTCTCCTCCTTCACCTTGATCTCCCAGGTGGCCTCCTGGGCACTGTCGAAGTTGAAGGCGTTGAGCTGGAAGTCGCAGACCTTGGGCTCGTGCTTCCGCTCTTCGTCGGGGGTCCCCGGCTTGTGGACCTTGACGGTTCCGTTGTCGCCGGGAGGGTTGGGGCTGGCGAACGCCGCGGAGGTGCCGCCGAGAACGGTGCCCGCGACCAGGGCGGCACCGAGCAGGAGACGGGCACCGAGCGCGCCCGTACCAGGATTGGGGGACAAGGGGACTCCTGATTTGTAGAGATGCCCGCGGGAGCAGAGCGGGCTCATGTTGAAGCGCGAGTCAAACTTATCTTCCTTCCCCGCTCCCCGCAGCGGTACACACATCACAGATCGCCAAAGAAATACCGCCTCCCACCTGCCTCTTCCGCCCTCCTCCCCCACCGGATCAGGCCGTGGCGACCACGCTCCACACCATCAGGGAACCGAGGGTCAGGGAGAACACGACCGACAGGACGAACACCGACACGTGCGGCCAGCGCTCCTTTCCGGCCTCGGTAGGAACCCGGCGGAAGTGCCACACGCCGACGGTGATCCCGGCGGCCACCAAACCCGCGCCCAGCGCCCACAGGATCATCGGGGCCGCCGCCCAGTCTCCCCAGCGCTGACCCGCGGCCGGCCAGGCGGTGGGTCCCAGGGACAGGGACACGGTCCGCAGCCGTTCCAGCAGGCGCCGGGCGATCCGGGTGCGGCGGCGCAGTATGAGGGAGATCAGCAGCATGGGCGGAAACACCACCATCAGGAGAGTCGTCACCGGGTTGGACGCGGTCGCCGGGGCCTGGGATCCGGGCGGGGGCCGGTGGCCTGGTCCGGGGGCGGACGAAAGCCATGCCCCCAGGCTGCCGCGGACGGCATCCCGGCAGAAGTCGCCGCTGTCACCTGTGGACCGTGAGGATTCGGCGGCTTCGGGATGACACGTGTCATCACCGCCTCCGCGCCCCGCGCCGGCGCGCGGACGGGCGGGATCCCCCTCCGGTCCGCACCGACACCGTCAACGGCGGTGGCCGGCGTCGTCCGGACAGGGCGGCACACCTCCTGTCATCGAGCACGGATAAGGTTCCGACCGCGAGGATCCGTTACACCGTGACCACGAAAGGGCAGTGATGTCCTCCCCCGACTCCCGGCTGATCACCAGTATGGCCTCCGCCGTGGCAGCGGCCCCCGACGATCCGGTCCTGCGCCTGCACCTGGGTGAGCTGTTAGTGGACTCCGGGGACTCCCAGACCGCCATCCCCCATCTGGCCACGGCCCTGCAGCAGGACCCCGGCTCGGAACGGGCCCGGGCGCTGATGGCACGTGCCCTGGGCACCGGTCCGCGATCCGCCCCCACCGCCGACCCTGAGGTCTCCGGGGCCCGGCCCGCTCCCGCGACCGCCCCGCCTCCCCCGTCCGCCGAGCGCTCCGGCCGCTCCGGGACTTCCCAGGACGACGGGGCTCCCCTGCGTCCCGACGACTACGAGTTCACCTCCTCCCGCGTCACCCTCGCCGACGTCGCGGGCATGCGGTCCGTCAAGGACCGCCTGGAGGCGGCGTTCCTGGCTCCCATGCGCAACGCCGAGCTGCGCAGGGCCTTCGGCAAGAGCCTGCGCGGCGGCCTGCTGCTGTACGGGCCGCCCGGCTGCGGCAAGACCTTCCTCGCCCGGGGCGTCGCCGGCGAGATGGGCGCGGACTTCCTCACCGTCTCCCTCGCCGACGTCCTGGACCGCTACATCGGCAACAGCGAGCGCAACATCCAGGCGCTGTTCCAGCGTGCCCGCGAGTACAGCCCGTGTGTCGTCTTCCTGGACGAACTCGACGCCATCGGCGGACGCCGCAACAAGGTCGGCCCCTACCTGCGCAACGTCGTCACCCAGCTGCTCACGGAACTGGACTCGGTCGCCGAGGACAACGAGGGCGTGTTCCTCCTGGCCGCCACCAACCACCCCTGGGACGTCGACCCGGCGCTGCGCAGGCCGGGCCGCCTCGACCGCATGCTGTTCGTGCCGCCGCCGGACGGGACCGCCCGTGCCGCCATCCTCACCTCGGGCCTCAGGGACCGCCCCACCGAGGGGCTGAACGTCACCACGCTGGCCCGGCGCACCGAGGGACTGTCCGGGGCCGACCTGTCCCACCTGGGCGAGAGCGCCGCCGAGCGTGCGCTGCTGGACTCCTCCCGGCTGGGCCGGGTCCGCCCCATCGGCATGCCCGACTTCGAGCACGCCCTGGCGGAGGTGCGCGCCTCGACCGGTGACTGGTTCGAGGGCGCCCGCGCCGCCGTGGCCTTCGCCAACAAGGACAACAGCTACCAGGAGCTGGCCGACTACCTGCACGGGCGCGGCGGGTTCTGGCGGTGACGGAGGAGGGCGCGGAGTCGCTGCGGCGGGTCCACATGCTCGTCGGGACCGGCCGGTACGGGCAGGCGCTGGCCGAGATCGACCCCTTCGTCGGGAGGCATCCCGGCCTCTCGGCGGGCTGGCGGCTCAAGGCCTTCTGCCATCTGGCCCTGCACCAGCTCCCGGACTCCTACGAGGCCGCCCGCCAGTGCCTGCGGATCGATCCGGACGACACCGCGGCCCTCAACATGCTGGGGCAGTCCCTGCTGCTGGGCGGGCGCGCCGACGAGGCACTGCGGGTCTTCAACGACCTGGTGGCCAGGAAGCCCGAGGAGGGCGTCGGCCACCTGCTGGCGGCCGAGGCCCTGACCCGCCTCCACCTCTCCATGGGCGTGCACAACCCCCGGTCGCTCAACACCATCCACGAGGCGCTGACACGCGCGGGCACGCTGGACGCGGACAGGGCGTCCGCGCACAGCCAGGCGGGAGACATGTACCGCGAGCTGAACCTGCTCTCCCACGCGGAGGCCGCCTACCGCCGGGCGCTGGAGCTGGAGCCGCAGCACGAGGGCGCGTTGAGGGGCCTGAGCGCCGTCGACGCGCTGCGGGGCAGACTGCGCGGCGCGGCGGCCCACAGCGCGCTGCTGATGTCGCTCAACCCGCGTGCCCGGGGAGCCGCGAGGATCATGTACACGGGTATCGCCAGGACCGGGCTGCGGGTGAACCGGCACTCCGTCCTCGCCGCGCCGTTCGCCCTGTTGACAGGGGCGCTCACGACGTCGGACGACCTCGGCCCGCTCCTGCTCGCGCTCGTGGTGACCCTGAGCGTGACCGCACCGTCCGTGTGGCACGTGGCCAGGATCGTGACCATCCCCGCGAACGTGCGGCGCTACATGCGCGGTTTCGACGGGTTCACCGGCTGGATGACGGGGCTGGTGCTCATGCCCGCCTCCCTCCTCCTCCTGGGACTGGTGCCCGACCCCTGGGGGCTGTACGGGCTCGCCCTGCTCCTGGCCGCCTACCTGTGGCAGCGCCACGGCCGGAACCTGGTGTGGGCGGACCTCCTGGCCCGGGAGGCCGCCAACGAGCGGTCCGCCGCCCGGTGACCCGGGCCCGCCCGGTGGGGCGGCCACCCCGACGCGGACGGCCGCCCCGCCGGTCGGCTCAACCGGCGCCGTGCACGATGCGCTCGGCCATCTCCTCGTTGGGGCGGATCTCACCGGAGAGGATCCGCTCGGCGTAGTGGCAGGCCACGCGGTGGGTGCTGCCCTCCACAGCGCCCTCGACCGGGCGCAGCTCGGGCCGCTCGGTGTCGCACCGCTCCTCCTGCCGCCACGGGCAGCGGGTGTGGAACCGGCACCCCTGCGGCGGATCGGCGGGCGAGGGCAGGTCCCCGGCGAGCAGGATGCGCTCGCGGGTGTCCTCCACCCGCGGGTCCGGGACCGGCACCGCCGACATCAGCGACCGCGTGTACGGGTGCATCGGCGTCTCGTACAGCTCGTCGCCGGAGGCCTCCTCCACCAGCCCACCCAGGTACATCACCCCGACCACGTCGCTGACGTGGCGGACCACCGCCAGGTCGTGCGCGATCACCAGGTAGGTCAGCCCCAGCTCGTCCTGCAGCTCCTCCAGCAGGTTGAGCACCTGGGCCTGGATCGACACGTCCAGCGCCGACACCGGCTCGTCGCAGATGATCAGGTCGGGCTCCAGCACCAGCGCGCGGGCGATGCCGATGCGCTGGCGCTGCCCCCCGGAGAACTCGTGCGGGTAGCGGGTGAGCGCCTTCGCCGACAGGCCCACCCTCTCCAGGGCGCCGACCACGCGCCTGCGCTGGTCCTCCAGCACCAGGGCGCGCCGCTCCCTGCCCGCCGGCGGCCCCTCCCCCTCGGCGGGTCCGCCGATCCCGTGGGTCTGCAGTCCCTCCAGGAGGATGGAGCCGATGTTCTGCCGGGGGTTGAGGCTGCCCAGCGGGTCCTGGAACACCATCTGCAGGTGCTTGCGCTCGCGGCGCATCGACTCGTTGTCCAGCCCGGCCAGGTCCCGGCCGTCGAAGGACACCTCGCCCTCCGTGATGTCCACCAGCCGCAGCACGGCCCGGCCCAGGGTGGTCTTGCCGCACCCGGACTCTCCGACCAAACCGTAGGTCTGGCCCCTCCGGACCTCCAGGCTCACGCCGTCGACCGCGCGCACGTGGCCGATGGTGCGGTCGAAGAGCACCCCCCGCCGGATGGGGAAGTGCACCTTGAGGTCGTTGATCCGCAGCAGGCTCATCCCTGCGCCTCCTCGTCTTCGCCGGCCGCGGCCGGATTCTCCGGCGCGGACCGGTCCGCCGTGTCCGCGCGGCGGAGGGGGTTCACGCACCGGTGCACGTGTGCGGTGGCGGGGTTCCCCCCGGAACCGCCGTCCGGCCCGCGGGCGTCCGCCCCGGCGGCGGTGCCCGCCGCCACCAGCGCGGGCGGTCCCTGCAGGCACTCCATCGTGTAGTGGTCGCAGCGGGGCGCGAACGCGCACCCCTGCGACCAGGCGATGTTGTCGTTGATCGACCCCCGGATGGGGGTGAGCGGTTCGCCGCGCGGGGCGTCCAGCCGGGGGATGGAGCCCAGCAGGCCGACCGTGTAGGGGTGGGTGGGGCCGGAGAACAGCGGCGCGCGCGGCGCCTTCTCCACCGCCCGGCCCGCGTACAGGACGTTGATGTCGTCGCACAGCCCGGCGACCACGCCCAGGTCGTGGGTGATCATCAGCAGGGCGGTGCCCTCCTCGGTGACCAGGTCCCTGAGCAGCTCCAGGATCTGCGCCTGGATGGTGACGTCCAGGGCGGTGGTGGGCTCGTCGGCGATCATCACCTTGGGACGGCAGGCCACCGCCATGGCGATGAGCGCGCGCTGGCGCATGCCGCCCGACAGCTGGTGCGGGTACTCGCGCAGCCGCCGGTCGGGGTCGGGGATGCCCACCCGGTTCAGCAGCTCCGCGGCCTCCTTGCCGGCGGCCGGTCCGCGCATGCCCCGGTGCCTCCGAAGGATCTCGGTGACCTGGCGGCCGATGGGCACCACGGGGTTGAGGGAGCTGAGCGGATCCTGGAAGATCATCGCCATCTGCGAGCCGCGCAGGTCGCGCATGCGCCTCTGTGACAGCTTCAGCAGGTCGGCCCTGCCCTCGGGCAGCCGCATGACGGCGCTGCCGCCGACCTCCACCCCCCGGTCGGGGAGCAGGCCCATGAGGGCGAGCGAGGTGACGCTCTTGCCGCAGCCGGACTCGCCGACCAGGCCGGTCACCCGCCCCTCCTCCAGGGTGAAGGACACCCCGTCCACGGCCCGCACCTCGTCGGAGCCGCGTCCGCGGAACACCACGGACAGCTCGTCCACCGCCAGAAGCGGCGTGCTGGAACTCATGGTCACTTCCTCAGCTTGGGGTCGAGCGCTTCCCGCATCGCCTCACCCAGCAGGGTGAAGCCCAGGGCGGTGACGATGATGGCCAGCGCCGGGTACACGGCCAGCTGCGGTGCGCTGGACAGGAACCGCTGGGCGTCGGCGAGCATCGTCCCCCACTCGGGGAAGGCCGGGTCCGGGTTGCCCAGACCCAGGTAGGACAGGGCCGCCGCGTCGATGATGGCGGTGGCCAGGGTGAGCGTGGACTGCACGATCACCGGGCCGAGCGAGTTGGGCAGGATGTGCACGAGCGCGATCCTGTGCTTGCGCACGCCCAGCGCGCGGGCGGCCAGCACGTAGTCGCGGCTGCCCTGGGAGAGCATCGCGCCGCGCAGCAGGCGGGCGAAGATGGGGACCTGGGCGACACCGACCGCGATCATGACCGTGGTGAGGCTGGAGCCGACGAGGGCGGCGATGGTGACCGCGAGCAGCAGGGTGGGCAGCGCCAGCATCATGTCGATGACGCGCATGACGAGGTTGTCGACCTGGCGCCCCCACCGTCCGCCCAGGACCGACGCCGCGCCCGCCGCGCCGCCGAGCAGCGCGCCGACGCCGAAGCCGACCAGGGTGGCGACCACGCCGACCAGGAGGGTCTGCCGGGCTCCGATCACCATGCGGGAGAACTGGTCGCGGCCGAGGTTGTCCAGGCCGAGCCAGTTCTCGGCGCGCGGGCCGACGAACACGTTGCGGTTGGGGAAGACCTCCGCGCCCCAGGCCTGGGACGTGGGGCTGTAGGGGGCGATGAGCGGGGAGAACAGCGCCACGACCAGGAACACCACGACGATGACGGCCCCGGTGATGGCCATGGGGCTGCGGCGCATGCGGGCGAACGCGGTGCGCCAGACCCCGGCGCCGTGGTCGCCCTCCTCGCGGTGGCCCATGAGTTCGGCCAGCCGGTCGATCCTGGCCGCCTTGCGCCCCAGGAGGGGCGCGTGCCCGTCCGGGGCGTCCGCCGGGGTCTCCGGGGCGCTCTCGGGTCCGGACCGGTTCTGGGAGCTCGGTGTCGTTGGCATCACTGGGCCCGCACTCTCGGGTCGAGGAGGCTGTAGGAGATGTCCACCAGGAGGTTGATGAGCACGTACATGGTGGCGATGAGCAGGATGAATCCGGTGAGCACGGGGTAGTCGCGCCCCTGCGTGGCGGCGTAGACGAACGAGCCGATGCCGGGGAAGGCGAAGACGCTCTCGGTGAGCACCGCCCCGGCGAACAGGCTTCCGGTGAGCAGGCCGACGGCGGTCACCACGGGGAGCATGGCGTTGCGCATCACGTGGCGGGTGCGCACGGTGTTGCGGTGCAGGCCCTTGGCGTTGGCGGTGCGCACGTAGTCCTCGCCGAGCACCTCCAGGACGCTGGCTCGGGTCATGCGGACGATCACGGCGAGCGGGATCGAGGCCAGGGCGAGCCCGGGCAGCACCAGGTGGAGCAGGGCGTCCCACACCACGTCGAACTCTCCGGTCCTGAGGCCGTCCAGGACGACGAAGCCGGTGAGGTCGGTGCGGTTCATCCCGGGTGAGAGCCGGAAGGCCGAGGGGAACAGGCCGAGGCGCTCGGCGAAGACCACCTTCAGGATGAAGGCGAGGAAGAACACCGGCGTGCAGATGCCCAGCAGGGAGCCGCCGACGGCGGCGAAGTCCAGTACGGTCCCCCGCCTGCGCGCGGCGAGGTAGCCGAGGGGGACGCCCGCGGCGACCGCGATCAGCATCGCGGTGAAGCCCAGTTCGAACGTGGCCGGGAAACGTGTGAAGAACTCCTCGGTGACCGACCGCCCGGTGTTGAGCGAGGTACCGAGGTCGCCTTGGAGGATACGGCGCAGGAAGGCCAGGTACTGAACCGTGATCGGCTCGTCCAGGCCCAGGGACCGCCGCAGCGCGGCGCGCTGTTCGGCTGTCGCGTCGTCGGGAAGGAGGGCGTACTCCGGGCCGCCCGGCAGCCGCTGCAGCCAGACGAACAGCAGGATCGACAGGCCGCCCAGTGTCGGGATCAGCTGGAGGAGACGCCTGACGATGAATCGCAGCACCTTCGCCGCCTTTCGCCAGTGGTGGGAACGATGGACGCGAAGCGTCCCCGCCGGGGTGGGGCGGGGAGTTCGGGAACTGTGGGGATGCGGGCACTCGGAGGCACGTGCGCCCCGCGTGTGTGTGGCGCGGCCGGTGGACGTGCCGCCGGGGAGGTGACGCGCCCTCCCGGGAGGGCGGTCGGTGTGCCCGCACGCCGTCGGGTCCCGCCGGCTCTCGCGGGATCCCGCCCCGGGGCCGTGCCCCGCGGAGCCCGGTGTCCCGGGCAGTGCGCGGGCCCGACCGGCCGTTGTCGGGGCCGGTCGGGCCCTCCCTCTCCTCCGGGGAGCGGGTCAGGCTACTTCCAGGAGGCCTCGGCGAAGTTCTCCTGGGTCAGCGCGCTGACGTTGGGCGGGTTGACGTTCTCGGCGAAGGCGATGGACGGCGGGGAGCTGGAGATGGGCAGCCCCGGCAGGATGTCCATGATCTGGTTGTTCAGCTCCTGGTAGGCGGCGACGCGCTCCTCGTCGTTCGGGTTGCCGCTCGCCTCCTCCATGGCCGAGAACAGGTCCTCGTCGCGGAAGCCGAACTCGCTGTTGTACCCGGAGAACCAGGTGCCGATGAAGTTGTAGGCGTCGTTGTAGTCGCCGGTCCAGCCGAGCAGGTACAGCGGGCACTCACCGGAGTTGGTCTTGGGGATGTACTCGGTCCACTCGTAGGTGACCGGCTCCACGGTGACGCCGACCGCCTCCAGGTCCGCGGCGACGACGTCGAAGATGTCGCGCGGCGCGGGCATGTAGGGGCGGGTGACGTCGGTCGGGTAGCAGAACTCCAGGGTCAGGTCCTCCTGCCCGGCGTCGGCCAGCATCTCCTGGGCCAGGTCGGGGTCGTACTCGTAGGTCTGCACGTCCGGGGACCAGCCGTCGAGGGTGTCGGGGTGGAACTGCGTCGCGACCTCACCGCCCTCGGGGAGGATCGTGTCGACGATGCGCTGGCGGTCCACCGCGTGCGCGAGGGCCTGGCGCACCTCCAGGTCGGCGAGGGCCTCCTCGGCCTCCTGCTGGTAGGCCATGTACAGGATGTTGAACACGTCGCGGGTGGGCACCTGGAAACCGGCCTCGGTCAGCGGGTCCACGTCGGCGGGCGCGACCAGGTCGTAGCCGTGGATGTCACCGGCCTCCAGCGCCTGGCGACGGGCGGTCTCGTCCGGGATGGCGCGCAGGATCATCGTCTCGAAGCCCGCGGCGTCGCCCCAGTAGTCGTCGAAGCGGTTGAGGGTCACCGCGGCCTGGTCGTGGTCCCACTCCTCGACGGTGAACGGGCCGGTGCCCGCGACCGTCCCGGCCGTCTGGCTGTACTCGGGCAGGGTGTAGTTGCCCTCCTCGCCGGTGATCTCCTGGTCGGCGATGGCCTCCAGGGTGCTGGGGCTCATGATGCCGAACGAGGCGAGGCTGAAGCCGCCCGGGAAGACCGAGGAGTACTCGTCGATCGTGATGACCGCGGTCAGTTCGTCCGGGGCCTCACAGGAGACGAACCGGGGTTCGGAGATGTCCTCGCTCTCGTTCTCCGCGAAACCACCGAAGATCGACTGCCAGTAATAGGAGTTGTTCGAGCTCTGGTAACCGCCCGAGAGGTTGTACCACCGGTCGAAGTTGGCGCAGACCGCCTCGGCGTCGAGTTCGTCGCCGTCGTGGAACAGCACGCCCTCACGCAGTTCGAAGGTCCATTCGGTGCCGTCCTCGGACTGCTCCCACTCCTCGGCCAGGCCGCCGACGATCTCGCTTCCGCCCGACTCGTGCTCCAGGAGGGTCTCGAAGACCTGTCGGCTGTAGCGGAAGGTCTCACCGTCGCTGGTGAGGAAGGGGTCGAGGGTCTTGATGTCACCTGCGGAGGCGAAGACGAACGGCTCCGACTCGTCGGCACCGCCGTCGTCTCGGGTGCTCTCGGCACACGCCGTGGCCACCAGCGTGAGCGCCGCCGCGGTGGCCAGGAGGGCCAGCGGCTTTCGGGAAGACTTCGCGAACATGGTCCACCTCAATGTGGGGGCGTGGGCCCTGGAACGATTGAGTGGACCCTAGACCGCTTCGCGAGCGACTGTGAAGATAGACGGCTGGGTATTAATACAACCGTTTCACATCTGTGCCGCGATCCATAGGCGTATTTTCGATGACGGCGTGTCGAACGGGGCGCCCCTACCACGGAAGCCCATCGGACAACACCCCCGTTGTTCCGTGCGCGGCGCCGCGCACAATGGCACGCACATTATCCGGTCATGGGACGAATCAATGTTCTCGGCACGGTGTCCGTTTCCGGTCCCCGGACTCCGATGTCGTCGGCGGGTCCCGCCCGGCTTATGATCTGCGGATGACCACACCCCTTGACGACGCGGCTCTGACCGCGTTCCTCGAAGGCCAGGAGCCCACCTGGCTGGCCGAACAGCTCATGCTGGTCGCCGACGAGGACCCCATCACCCGGATCCGGCTGGTCGCCGCGGCCGGATCCGAGAGCGCCGTGGACGGAGCGCGTACCGCCGTCCTCACCGGTGTGGCGGACCATGTGCCGCAGGAGGCCGCGGGGAGCTCCGACGACGACGCCCTGCACAGGGTCCTGGACCTGCTGGACGACCTCACCGACTACGGGTTCGAGGACGAGGCGGCCGACATCGCCGACGAGGCGCGCGAGATCTACCTCAGCCACCACGGGGAGGACGGCGGCGAGCACCTGGCACGGCTGCACGTCATCGCCGACGGCGACGGCGACGAGGGGTAGCCGGGCCGGGCCGGGAACGGCGCCGGCCCGGTGCCACAGGTGCTACAGGCCGCACCAGCGGCGGACATCGGTGCTCCACAGCGCTATGTTCACGACGATGGCGGCCGCCGCCACGAGGATCCCGGCCAGCAGCAGCGGCGTGTCCGCCAGCCGCGCGGCCATGTGCAGCGTGGACAGGGCGACGCCCAGAGCGGCCACGGCCCCGACCTGGGCGGCGCGCCACAGGGCGTGGCCGCCGCGGCGCACCGGCACGGCCAGGACCGCCAGGAGGACGCCCACCAGGACGGCGGCGGCCGTCAGGACGCGCAGGTCGTCGACGAAGTCCCCGGGCAGGCCGGAGGCCGTCCGGTCCCAGGACAGATAGGCGAGCAGGCCGTAGGCGGGCATCACGGCGAACATGAGGACACAGGTCTGCCGCACGTCCGGTGGAGGCCGCACACCGGGCCGGCGCACCGCCACGAGGCCCAGCGCGTTGGCCCAGGCCGAACTGAGGAACCTGAGGGCGGTCGCCGCCGCTGTCACCGCCGCGGTCGCCGCGGTCGCCGCCGCGGATGCCGCGGGCCGCGGCGTGGAGGACGCCTCGGAAGAGGCTTCCGGGGACACTTCGGAGGAGGCCTTCGGAAGCCCTTCGGCAGGCGCTTCGGGGGGTGCGGCGGGGGACGAAACGGAATCTTGCATGACGAACAGGGTCGCGTGCCGGGCGTGCCCGTGCAAGGTTCCTGCGAACCCGCGTGCGAATGGTGACCCGACGGTGACGTGCCCGCGGCCGCGCCGGGGCCTCAGTCCCCGGCGTGCGGCGTCCGCGCCGACCGCAGCCGCCGCTCCACGTACTCCAGGGCCTGCCCGGTGAGCGTCCCGGCGTCGTCGCGGATGTCGAACTCCCGGCCCGGCTCGTCGGGTCCGAGCGGTTCGAGGGTCTCGAACTGCGACTCCAGCAGCGCGGGTGGCATGAAGTGGTCCTGGCGTGCGTCGATACGCGCCCAGACCACCTCGAAGCTGCCGTGCATGTGCAGGAAGTGCACCCCGGGAGCGCCCTGGCGCAGGACGTCGCGGTAGCTGTGCTTGAGGGCGGAACACGCCATGGCCGTGGACTCGCCGAGGGCGTCGTGCTCGGCGATCCATCCGGCCAGCTTGCGCAGCCACGGCCAGCGGTCCTGGTCGGTCAGGGGGGTCCCCACCGCCATCCTGTCGATGTTGGCCTGTGGGTGGAAGTCGTCGGCCTCGGCGAAGGGGAGCCCGAGCTGCTTGGCCACACCTTCGGCGACGGTGGTCTTACCGCTGCCCGATACGCCCATGAAGACGAAATGCATGGTTTCTCCGTGTCGTGGTGCCCCTGCGCGGCCGCAAGCGCCACCATTAATAGTGATATCAATCAATCCGGCTAGGCTGCAGCCTGACCCCCGACCGGATGTGGCCGGTTCGGAGGGCTCCGGAGCTTTGAGGAGAACGATGGGCACTGATCACCGCACACTGCACAACCGGGTGCTGGCGGTGCTCGGGCCCGCCATCGCCGCAGACGAGTACGCTACCGGCCACACCTTCACCCTCCAGGGCCTCGAACAGGACTTCGGCGTCTCCCGGACCGTCGCGCGCGAGGCCGTCCGTGTCCTGGAGTCCATGCGGTTGGTGGTCAGCCGTCCCCGCACCGGCATCCGTGTGCGCCCGCGCAGGGACTGGAGCGTCTTCGACCCCCAGCTGATCCGCTGGCGCCTGGCCGGGCCCCGGCGGATGGAGCAGCTGCGCTCGCTCAACGAACTGCGTGCCGCCGTGGAGCCCGGTGCCGCGGCCCTCGCCGCGGAGCGCGGCGGCGCCGAGGAACGGGCCCAGCTGGTGGTGGTCGCCGACCAGATGGTCCGTACCGGCCGCGCCGGTGACCTGGAGACCTTTCTGGATCTGGACATCACCTTTCACCGTCGCATCCTGGAGTTGTCCGACAACGAGATGTTCGTCGGCCTGGCCCAGGTGGTGTCGGAGGTCCTGGTCGGACGCACCTCCTACCACCTGATGCCGCGCAACCCGCGCCCCGAGGCACTGCGGCTGCACAAGGCCGTGGCCCAGGCCATCCGGGACGGCCTCCCCGACGTCGCCGAGGCCGCGATGCGCTCCATCGTCACCGAGGTGGCCGTCGCCCTGGAGGACCCGGACGGCGATCGGAGCGCGCGGCCCGCGCCCTGAGGGGGCGGGCGGCCCACCACCCGCCCCCGTGTGTCACAGCACCAGGCTGAGACCGAACGCGAACCCGAACCCGATGAAGCCGATCAGGGTCTCCATGACGGTCCAGGTCTTGAGTGTGGTCTTGACATCCATACCCAGGAAGCGGCCGACAAGCCAGAACCCGGAGTCGTTGACGTGCGACAGGGCGGTGGCCCCGGAGGCGATCGCGATGACGATCAGCGCCAGGTCGATCGAGGACAGACCGGTGGAGGCCTGCACGGCCGGGGCGATGAGCCCGGCCGCCGTGGTGAGGGCGACGGTCGCCGAGCCCTGGGCGACGCGCAGCGCGAGCGCGATGACGAAGGCCGCCACGATCACCGGCAGGCCGGTGGTCTCCAGGGTGTCGGCGAGGGCGCCACCGATGCCGCTGGCCTGCAGCACGCCGCCGAACATGCCGCCCGCGCCGGTGATGAGGATGATCGCGCAGACCGGGCCGAGCGCACCGCCGACGATCTCCTCGACCCGCTGGCGGGTGAAGCGCCCGCTGCTGAGCACGACCATCGCGAAGAGCACGGTGATGAGCAGCGCGACCGGGGTCTGCCCGACCAGCTGGAGGCTCTCCACCCACAGGACTCCCTCGGGGAGGGTACCGACGGAGACCAGGGTGCTCACGCCGGTGTTGGCGAAGATCAGCAGCATCGGCAGCAGGAGGACGGCCAGGACGGTGCCCAGGCTCGGGGGGTCCTCGTGGTCGACGGTGCCGTCGGACATGATGTCCTCGGGAACCGGGAGCTCCCACTTCCTCCCGGCCCACAGGCCGAACAGGTAGCTGGCCAGGTACCAGGTGGGGATGGCCAGGAGGAGTCCGACGAGCAGGGTCAGGCCCATGTCGGCGCCGATCTCGACGGCGGCGGTGACCGGCCCGGGGTGCGGGGGCACGAAGGCGTGCATGACCGCGAAGGCGCCCGCCGTGGGCAGGGCGTAGGTGAGCACGGACCCGCCGACGCGGCGGGCCACGCTGAAGACGATCGGCAGCATGACGATGAGGCCGGCGTCGAAGAAGATCGGGAAGCCGAAGAGCAGCGAGGCCACCCCCAGCGCCAGGGGCGCCCGCCTCTCGCCGAAGGTCCTGATCAGCACGCCGGCGAGGACGGCGGCGCCCCCGGTGATCTCCAGCAGGCGACCGATCATCACGCCGAGACCCACGAGCAGGGCGACGCTGGCCAGGGTCCCGCCGAAGCCGTCCAGGAGGGTGGGCACCACCCCGGAGACCGGGATGCCGGCCGCGAGCGCGGTCAGGACGCTGACCAGGATGAGCGCGACGAACGCGTGCAGTTTGAAGCGGATGATCAGGAACAGCAGGAGGGCGATGGCGCCCGCAGCGATCCCGAGGAGGGGGCCCGTCCCGTAGACGGGCTCGAAGTTCTCCACGCCGGAGCCTTCCGTCGGTGTGCGGTGGTGCTGGGTCGCGCCGGAGCGCGGGCCCCGCCTGCTCTGGGGGCAGGCTCCGAGAATGGTAATACCATTTGTGAGGTTCTGTGAACACTCGCGCCACACTTCCCCCATGCGATCGGAACGTGGCTCCGGCCATCCCCCCGGGGCGCCCCGGACCATGCGGGGCGGCACGTGGCGCCATCGCGCGGCGCAGTGCCCCCACCAGGCGGAAATGACGCGAAAACGCTCACGTGGACGCCCGAACCCTGCGAAGCTGGCCCCGCAGGAGCAGGGACGCGTCCCGCCCCAGGTGTGAACGGCACCGCGGGCGGGGTCCGCTCGCACTCCAGCATTGACAGCAAACTGTCGATTTGACAGCATGTTGTCATGAGCGCAGACACCAGGAAGATCGTTCACCTCGCCGTCTACGACCAGCTCGCCGACTGGGAGATCGGGCACGCCGTCGCCACCGTCCGCAACGGCGACTGGCAGCGCGCCCCCGGCCGCTACGACGTGGTGACCGTCGGGCTCACCGGTGCCCCCGTCACGACCGCCGGAGGGCTGACCATCCTGCCGGACATCACCCTCCCCCAGCTCAAGCCCTCCTCCAGCGCGATGCTGCTCCTGCCCGGCGCCGACGGCTGGGACACCGACCCCGAGTCCCTCTCCCTCTTCGCCTCGGCCGCGGGGATCTGGCTCGACGCCGGGGTACCGGTCGCCGCCATCTGCGGCGCCACCGCCGGGCTCGCCCGCGAGGGCCTGCTCGACTACCGCGACCACACCAGTGCCGCGCCGGAGTACCTGCTGTCCACCGGCTACGCCGGAACCGGGCGCTACCGCTCCGCCCTCGCGGTCACCGACGACGGGCTCATCACCGCCGGCCCCACCGCTCCCCTGGAGTTCGCCCGTGAGGTCTTCGCGGCCCTGGACCTCTACACCCCCCGCGTCCTCGACGCCTGGTACCGGCTGCACGCCGAACACGACCCGGAGGCCTACCACGTGCTGTTGGAGGGGGCCTGAGCATGACGCAGTCCGAGGAGAGTCACTCCGAACTGCTCACCGGGGCCGCGCTCACCGTCTTCCGCCTCAACGGCCAGTTCCTGTCGGTGGCCGAGGAGCTGGCCCGCACCGCCGGCCTGACGGCCGCGCGCTGGCAGGTGCTCGGTGCGGTGATCGACGAGCCCCTGCCGGTGTCGGCGGTCGCGCGCCGCTTCGGCACCACCCGCCAGAGCGTGCAGCGCATCGCCGACCTGCTGGTGGAGCAGGGACTGGCCGAGTACCGCCCCAACCCCGCGCACAGTCGGGCCAAGCTGCTCGCGCCCACCGAGCGGGGCCTGACCGCCCTGCACCGGATCGACCCCGACCACAGCAGGGTGGCCGAGGCCCTGGTGGCCGAGCTCGGGGAGAAGGACGCCGAGCGCGCGCTGGAGTCGCTGCGCCGGCTCTCACGAGCTCTGGACCGGATCGGAGGCGGGTGAGGCCGGGGCAGTATCGTCGGTGACGTGCCCCGGCCCCGTGATCCCGTCTCCGAGTCCGGCCGGGCACGCGTCCCACGAGGAGGAATCCGCCATGATCGACCTGCGCTCCGACACCGTCACCCGTCCCACCCCGGCCATGCGCAGGGCCATGGCCGAGGCCGAGGTCGGCGACGACGTGTGGGGTGAGGACCCGACCGTGCGGGAGCTGGAGGAGGAGACCGCCGGGCTGCTGGGCAAGGAGGCCGCGCTGTACGTGCCGTCCGGGCACATGGCCAACCAGCTGGGTCTGTACGTGTCCACCCGCGGCGGCGAGGAGGTGTGGGCACACGAACACCACCACCTCATCGGGGACGAGCAGGGCGCCACGGCGGTGCTGGCGCGGGCGCTTCCGCGCCTGTACTCGGACGGGCTCCTCCCGACCGACGAGCTGCTGGAGTCGTGGATCGCCGGCCGGGGCGACATCCACCGGGCCGAGCCCGCGCTGGTGTGGGTGGAGAACACCTTCACCGGCCGGGTGGTGCCGCTGGCCGAGCAGCGGCGCGTGACCGGTTTCGCGCACCGCCACGGGCTCCGCGCGCACCTGGACGGGGCGCGGCTGTGGAACGCGGCCACCGCCCTCGGGGCGGTCCCCTCCGAGGTCGCCGACGGGTTCGACACCGTGTCGGTGTGCTTCTCCAAGGGCCTGGGCGCACCGGTGGGCTCAGCGCTGGCGGGGGACGCCGACACCGTGCGGCGGGCCCGGCGCGGGCGCAAGATGCTCGGTGCGGGGATGCGCCAGGTCGGCATCATCGCCGCCGGGGCCCTGTACGCGCTGCGCCACCACCGGGAGCGGGTGGCGCAGGACCACGAGCGCGCCGCGGAGCTGGCCCGGCTGGTCACCGAGCTGTCCGGGTTGGACGCACGGGCGCGGACCAACATGGTGCTGGTGCGGACACCGGCCGGGCAGGGCGCCCGCTACGCCGAGGCCTTCGCACGCCACGGGGTCGCGGGAATGGGGATCGGCGACGCGGTCCGCCTGGTGGTGCACCTGGAGACCACCGACCGCGAGGTCGGGGAGGCCGCCCGGAGCGTGGCCAAGGCCGCCGTGGAACTGTGAACGCCGCGGCCGCCCCGGTCGGCGCGGCGGCGGTCGGCCGGGACGAGCGCCTGTCGGACACGCCCTAAACTGTGCCGATCGCCCGTGCCGCCGACCGGGACATGCCGCGCGTCACACCGCGTAGTAGCATGAGCGTATGACATTGTCGTACTAGAGAGTGGTAGCACCGCGATGCCGGGAAGAATCCAGTCGATCGAACGCGCCGCGGCCATCCTTCGGATCCTGGCCACCGGCGCCCGGGGGCTGAGCCTGGCGGAGATCTCCCGCTCCCTGGAACTGCCCAAGGGCACCGCCCTCGGTATCCTGCGCACCCTCCAGCACGTCGGCTTCGTCGAACAGGACCCCGAGTCGGGGCGCTACCGCCTGGGCGGGGGCATGCTCAGCCTCGGCACCCGCTACCTGGACGGCAACGAGCTGCGCACACGCGCCCTGAACTGGGCGGACAGCCTGGCCTCGCGTAGCGGCGAGAGCGTGCGGATCGGCACGCTGCACAAGCACCAGGTGCTCGTGGTGCACCACGTGTTCCGCCCGGACGCCTCCCAGCAGACGCTCGACGTGGGCGCCCTCCTGCCGCTGCACGCCACGGCCATCGGCAAGGTGCTCATGGCCTTCGACCCCCTGGCCGCGCCGGAGGAGGACCCGGCCGCCGCCGAGGCGGACGGGGCCACGTTCCTGACCTCCTTCACCCGGCACACCGTCACCTCCCCCGCCGCGCTGGAACGGCAGCTGGACGAGGTACGGGACAACGGCTGGGCCTGGGAGGCCGAGGAACTCGTGGACGGCGAGGTGTCCATCGCCGCGCCCATCCGGGACCGGCGCGGCACCACCGTCGGCGCCATCGGGGTGCGCGGCGCGGTCGAGCGCCTGCGCGAGGAGGGCGGCAAGCCCGACATGGAGCAGGTCTCCTACGTGCGCGACGCCGCCCGGGCCGTCTCCCGCGATCTCGGCTCCACGCCGTACTGAGGCCGGTACGGGCCCGTCCGCCGCGTCGCCCCCGCGCGTCGGCTTCCGCTCGCCGCCCTTCCCTGGCACCGTTCGCCACCCGACGGACGACGTGACGCACGCGACACGATTGGGTCACACCGCCTTGACATGGGAAGGAAAGACGGATGAAACTAACGCCTAACCATACGTCAATGTCGTACAACGTGCGGGTATGACCGGATCCACGTACGTGCGGCCCCGCCCCGTTCCGAGCCCTCCCCATCCTGAAGGCGAGCATCCGATGAGCCAGCAGTACGTCGCCGCGATCGACCAGGGCACCACGTCGAGCCGCTGCATCCTCTTCGACCACGACGGGCGTATCGTCTCGGTCGACCAACGCGAGCACAGGCAGATCTTCCCCAAGCCCGGATGGGTCGAGCACGACGCCGAGGAGATCTGGGCCAACGTCGAGGTGGTCATCCGGGAGTCCCTCGAAAAGAACGACATCACTCCCGACCAGATCGCCGCCGTCGGTATCACCAACCAGCGCGAGACCACCCTGGTCTGGGACCGCGAGACCGGCAAGCCCGTACACAACGCCATCGTCTGGCAGGACACCCGCACCGACGGCCTGGCCCGCGAACTCGGCGGCGAGGCCGGACAGGACCGCTTCCGCGACAGGTGCGGGCTGCCGCTGGCCACCTACTTCTCCGGCCCCAAGCTGCGCTGGCTGCTCGACAACGTCGACGGCCTCAGCGAGCGCGCCGAACGCGGCGAGGTCCTGTTCGGCACCATGGACACCTGGATCATCTGGAAGCTGACCGGCCGCCACGTCACCGACGTGACCAACGCCAGCCGCACCATGCTGATGAACCTGTCCACGCTGCAGTGGGACCCCGAGATCCTGGACGCCATGGGCATCCCCGCGGGCATCCTGCCCGAGATCCGCTCGTCCTCGGAGGTCTACGGCGAGGCCCGCGGCCACCTGGCGGGTACCCCCGTCGCGTCCGCGCTCGGCGACCAGCACGCGGCCCTGTTCGGCCAGACCTGCTTCGACCCCGGCGACGTCAAGGGCACCTACGGCACCGGGACCTTCCTGGTCATGAACACCGGCACCGAGCCGGTGACCTCCGAGAACGGCCTGCTCACCACCCTGGGCTACAAGCTCGGCGACGAGCCGGCCGTGTACGCCCTGGAGGGCTCCATCGCCGTCACCGGCTCCCTGGTGCAGTGGCTGCGCGACAACCTGGGCCTGATCTCCACCGCGCCGGAGATCGAGACGCTCGCCCGCACCGTGGAGGACAACGGCGGCTGCTACATCGTGCCCGCCTTCTCCGGCCTGTTCGCCCCGCACTGGCGCAGCGACGCGCGCGGCGTCATGGCGGGTCTGACCGGCTACGTCAACAAGGGCCACATCGCGCGCGCCGTCCTGGAGGCGACCGCCTGGCAGACCCGCGAGGTCGTCGACGCGATGAACGCCGACGCGCCGACGGAGCCGACCACGCTGAAGGTGGACGGCGGCATGACCGCCGACAACCTGCTCATGCAGATCCTCTCCGACGTGCTCGACACCGAGGTCGTCCGTCCGATGGTCGCCGAGACCACCTGCCTGGGCGCCGCCTACGCCGCCGGACTGGCGGTGGGCTACTGGCCCGACGTGGAGACCCTGCGCGTCAACTGGCACAAGGCCGCCGAGTGGACCCCGAAGATGGACTCCGCCGTCCGCGAGCGCGAGTACCACAACTGGAAGAAGGCCGTGCGCCGCACCCTGGACTGGGTCGAGCACGAGGACGGCGAGTAGCGCGGGGCGCACACCCCACCCACCGAACGACCGGCTCCCAGGGGCCCCGGCTGCCACCTTCGGCCCCTGGGAGCGGTCCGCGGGACGCCGAAAGCGACCCGCTCCATCCCATCCCTGTGTGACGGGTGTGTCTGATTATCCCCTTGTGCACCGCTCCATCGGTCCACACCGGAGGATGAGACCCCCCGTGACCCTGTTTCCCCCTCACGGGCGGAGGTCCCCATGGTGTATCTGGCAGAGTTCATCGGTACGGCGATCCTGACACTCCTCGGCTGCGGCGTCGTCGCCGGTGTCTCGCTCGCACGGTCCAAGGCCCTCAGCGGAGGCTGGATCGTCGTCACGTTCGGCTGGGGCATGGCGGTCGCGATGGCCGTCTACGTCGTCGGCGCCACCAGCGGCGCCCACATCAACCCGGCGGTCACACTCGGCCTGGCCAGCGTCGGCGAGTTCGACTGGGCACGGGTGCCCGGCTACGTGCTGGCCCAGCTGGCCGGCGCGTTCACCGGTGCCGTCCTCGTCTACCTGGTCTACCTTCCGCACTGGAAGGTGACCGAGGACCCGGAGACGAAGCTGGGCGTCTTCAGCACGATCCCGGCCATGCGCAACACGGTCGCCAACTTCGTCACCGAGGTCATCGGTACCGCGATGCTGCTCCTGGGGGTGCTGGGCATCGGCGCGAACTCGGGGTACGTCTCCGTCGACGAGGGCGTCGACCTGAGCGGCCTGTTCACCAACGGCCTCGCGCCGCTGCTGATCGGCCTGCTGGTGCTGGCGATCGGCCTGTCGCTGGGCGGCCCGACGGGATACGCCATCAACCCGGCCCGTGACCTGGGCCCGCGTATCGCGCACGCGCTGCTGCCCATCCCGGGCAAGGGCCCGTCCGACTGGGGGTACGCCTGGCTCCCCGTGGTGGCACCGCTGGTGGGCGGTGTGACCGGCGCGTGGATCTGGCGGCTGACCGGCTTCGGGAGCTGATCCGGCCCCCGCACCGCCACCCAGGGCGTCCGGCGTGTTCGCCGGGCGCCCTCGCTCTGCCGGAGCCGGCCGCGGGAGGACGTCCGGCGGGCGGCGCGGAGAGGGGCCCCCTCGGCGGCGGGACCCACGGCGGAGCAACCCACGCGGGTTCCGCCGTGCGCGGTCGTACGTCTCCCCCGGAGCACGGAGCGGCCGGGCGGGGACCGGCACCGCGCATGAACACATCATGTTCGACAATGCCGCACTACTTGCACAACATGTGCCCACATGCATCCCCTCAGCAACCCAAGAGATCCAGCTTCCCGTGAAAATCCCGACATTATGCCCCAACAGGGACCGTACACCCCCTCCTCTTTCACTAGCGTTCGGCATTGTCGTATTATGTGATTGGTACTCGCCTGAAACGCGGAGCCCGTTCAGCCGCACGCGAGACCCCCGCCATCCCTCCGAACGGACGGAGCACCAGCCATGACCACCAACACCAGCCCGAACCGCACCGCCTCCGCGCGCTCCCGCACGCGGGACGAGCTCACCCGGGGAACCTTCGACCTCCTGGTCATCGGCGGCGGCATCCTCGGCACCTCCGTCGCCTGGACCGCCACCCAGGCGGGTCTGCGCGTGGCCATGGTCGACGCCGGGGACTTCGCCGGCGCCACCTCCAGCGCCTCCTCCAAGCTGGTGCACGGCGGCCTGCGCTACCTCCAGACGGGCAACGTGCGCCTGGTCGCGGAGAACCACCGCGAACGCCGCTCCCTGGCCTCGGACGTGGCACCGCACCTGGTCAGCCACATGCCGTTCCTGGTCCCCGTCTACTCCGGCGGACCGCACAGCTCGGCGAAGATGGGCGCCGGGGTGTTCCTGTACTCGGCCCTGTCGGCCTTCGGCGACGGTGTGGGCCGCCTGCTCTCCCCCGCCCAGGCGCGGCGCCTCGCCCCCGGCCTGCGCACCGACGGACTCAGGTCGGTGGCCGCCTACAGCGACCACCAAATGAACGACAGCCGGATGGCCGTCATGACCGTGCGCGCGGCCGTGGACGCCGGGGCCGTGGTGCTCAACCACGCCGAGGTCGCGGGCCTGCGCACCACCCGGGGCCGGGTCAGCGGCGCCGACCTGCGCGACCGCGTCGACGGCGGCGAGTTCGGGATCGACGCGCGGGTGGTCCTCAACGCCACCGGCCCGTGGGTGGACCGGCTGCGTCACATGGAGGACCCGTCCGCCTCACCCAGCGTCCGGCTCTCCAAGGGCGCCCACCTGGTACTGCGCACCCCGGAGCCGTGGCGTGCCGCACTGACCATCCCCGTGGACAAGTACCGGGTGTCGTTCGCCATCCCGTGGGAGGGCAGGCTGCTCCTGGGCACCACCGACGAGGAGTACACCGGCGACCCGGCCGAGGTGTCGGTGCTGCCCTCGGACGTCGACCAGATCCTGGGCGAGGCGAAGCTGGGCATCGACGCCCCCTACCTGGACGCCTCCCACGTCGACTACTCGTTCGCGGGCCTGCGGGTGCTGCCCGGCGGGCCCGGCGGCACCAGCGCGGCCAAGCGGGAGACCGTGGTCAGCCAGGGCCGGGGCGGGATGCTCTCGGTGGCGGGCGGAAAGTGGACGACCTACCGGCACATCGGCCGGACCGTCCTGGAGGAACTGCGCCGGGTGAGCGCGGTACCGCTGGCCGAGGACATGGCCGACCCGCTGCGGACGGTACCGCTGCCCGGTCTGGCCAGCCCGGACGCGGTGACCCAGCGGCTGATCACCGACCGTGTTCCCGGAGCCCGGCTGGACCCGCTGGTGTCCCGGCACCTGGCGTCGCACTACGGCAGTCTGGCGATGGACATCGCGGCGCTGGTGCGCGAGGAGCCGGAGCTGGGAGAGCGCATCCACCCCGACGGTCCCGACATCTGGGCGCAGGTGGTGTTCGCCCGGGACCACGAGTGGGCGGTGACCGCGGACGACGTGCTGCGCCGACGCACCACCGTGACCGTGCGCGGACTGGCCACCCCGGAGGTGCGCCGGCGCACCGAGGCCCTGTTGGGGAGCGAGTCGCCCGTCGAGGGCGGTTGAGGGGAGGGACCGCGCGGAGCGCGTGGGGTCCGCAGGAAACGCGAACGCCCCGGGAGGCTCTGCCTTCCGGGGCGTTCTGCGACGTCTACGTCTTAGATGCCGACGACGTTCTCGGCCTGCGGGCCGCGGGTGCCGGCGACGACGTCGAACTCCACGCGCTGGTTCTCCTCAAGGTTGCGGAAGCCGCTACCCTGGATCGCGCTGTAGTGAACGAAGGCGTCGGGGCCACCGTCGTCGGGGGAGATGAAGCCGAAGCCCTTCTCGCCGTTGAACCACTTCACAGTTCCCTGAGCCATGTTTTCTCCTTCAGCTCGGTGTACACGGACGCATACTCACGTCCGAAAATTGCCGCGAGCCGACTCCAAGAGAAACCGCCCGCCGGTCACAAACTCCGCGGGCAAGACACCAACTGCGAAATTCAACGACTAACAATCTTCCTCGAACTTACCACAGCCCCGCGCCCTGGCGGAGGATCTCGGTGTGGCGACGAGCACGGCCCCGCCAGGGAATACCCGTGGGCCGAACGGGGTAAGCGCGGGGCGCGCGTGACAGCCGCCCCGATGTCACGTTCTGTTCGGGTCGTGGGTGTCGGAGCTTCGTTCACGCACGTCAGGATGCCCGTGTCCGTGAACGCCTCCGGCCCGGGCCCACACCTACGGTGACCAGGAGGGTGCGCGGGCTCCCGGACGGCGGAGCCGCCGGAGCGGCATCGAATTCCGCCTTTCGGTGGTCGGTACCGCCGTCACGGGAGAAGGCGGCGGGAAAAGCCGAGGCGCCCGCGGGGGGTGAACGGGCGCCGGACGGGGAAGGGCGGGAACCTCAGCCCTGGTCGATCCCCACGAAGTGGTTCTCCTCGACCTCGATGAGCGGTGCCGACTCCTCGTCGGGAGCCGTCGGCAGTGTGACGTCCTCGGGCGGGTTGGCCTTCAGTTCGGCGTCGACCTCCGCCCAGGTGCGGTGCAGCTGGGGCACGCAGGAGAGCAGGTGGCGGCTGTAGGGGTGCAACGGGTTGTCGAACACCCTGGCCGTGGGCCCCATCTCCGCGATCGCGCCCTTGCGCAGGATCACCGACTTGTCGCTGACGTAGTTGCCCAGCGACAGGTCGTGGGTGACGAACAGGATGCCGAGCCCGCGCTCCTTGAGGTCGGCGAGCAGGTTCAGCACGTCGATACGCGTGGAGGCGTCCAACATGCTGATGATCTCGTCGGCCACCAGCAGCTTGATGTCCAGTAGCAGCGCCCGCGCGATCAGCAGCCGCTGCAGCTGGCCGCCGCTGAGCTGGTGCGGGTACTTGCCGAGGACGTTGCCCGGGTCCAGGCGCACCGTGGCCAGTGCGTCCAGCACCTTGTCCTTCCAGTCCGCGGACGACGTCCGCGGGAAGTAGGAGGTGTGGACCATCTCGAAGACCCGGTCGGCCTTGAAGATCGGGTTGAAGCAGCTGAACGGGTCCTGGAAGACCCCCTGCACCCGGCGGTAGTACTCCTTGCGCGCGGAGTGGCCCCGGATCGTGGTGATGTCGGTGCCCTCGAAGGTGATCCGTCCGGAGGAGGGCGTGGACAGCCCCAGCACCATCTTGCCGAGGGTGCTCTTGCCGCTTCCGCTCTCACCGATCAGTGAGACGACCTCGCCCGGCTCCACCGTCAGGTTGACGTCGCGTACGGCACGCAGGCGGCCGCCGCCGAACGCGCCCACCTTGTACACCTTGTGCACTTGGCTGAGTTCCAGCATGGTCTGTCTCACCCCGTCTTCCAGCAGGCGGCCCAGTGGCCGGGTTCGATCTCCACCAGCGGCGGCTGTTCGGAGCACTTGGAGAACGCCATCGGGCAGCGGTCCTTGAACCGGCAGCCGGTGGGCGGATCGAGCAGGCCCGGCGGGGTACCGGGGATGCCCTCCAGCCGACCCTGCACCGTGGTGGAGCCGACCTCGGGCAGAGCACCGATGAGCATCTGGGTGTAGGGGTGCTTGGGCTCGTTGATGATGGTCGTGGCGGGCGCCTTCTCCACGATGTGGCCCGCGTACATCACCATGATCGTGTCCGCCATCTGGTACACGAGCGAGATGTCGTGGGTCACGAAGATCATGCTCTTGACGTATCCGCGGTCGCGGAACTCCACCATCGACTCGGCGACGGCCCGCTGCGTGGACACGTCCAGGGCCGAGGTGACCTCGTCCGCGATCAGCAGCGACGGGTCGAGCAGGGTGGAGATCACCATGACGACGCGCTGCTTCATGCCGCCGGACAGCTCGATCGGGAACCGGTTGAGCACATCCGTGTCCAGACCGACCAGCTCCAGCCGACGGTTGAGCTCGTCGGCGATGTCGGCGGGCCGGACACCGCGTGCGCGCAGCAGCTCGTTGACCATCCGCCCGATCTTGCGGGTGGGGTTGAGGGCGCTCATCGCGTACTGCGGGATGAGCGAGATCTCGTGGTACCGGAGGGGGACCATCGCGTTGTCGTCCGCGATGGGCACGTCCTTACCGTTCAACTCGATGGTGCCGCCGACGTGGCGCATCCGCGAGTCCAGGCGGATCATGCTCTTGCCCAGGGTGGTCTTGCCGCAGCCGGACTCGCCGGCCAGGCCCATGATCTCCCCGTCCGCGAGGTCGAACGTGACGCCGTCGAGGGCGTGGACGTCCCCGCGCAGGGTCTGGTAGTAGACCTTCAGGTCGTTGACGCGCAGGGTCATTACAGCTCCCGCAGCTTGGGGTTGAACACTTCGTCCAACCCGACGTTGAGGATGTACAGCGAGCCCACGATCGCCGTGATGCCGAGCCCCGGCGGGATGAACCACCACCACATGCTGAGCTGCAGGGCGCTCCACTGGCTGGCGCTCTGCAGCATCAGTCCGAGGGACACGCCGCCCGCCGGGCCGAGGCCGATGAAGTCCAGGCCGGCGGCGATCAGGATGGCTCCGCCGAAGAGCAGGATGAAGGACATCACCAGGTAGGAGCTCATGTTGGGAGCGATCTCGGTGGTGATGATCTTCCACGTGCGCCGGCCGCTGAGCCGGGCCAGGTCCACGTAGTCGCGGGTGGCCAGCGACAGCGCCTGGGAGCGGACGGCGCGCGCCGCCCACGGCCAGGAGGTCAGGCCGATGAACAGGCCCTGCACGAACAGGCCGCGCGCCTCCAGGTAGGCGATCGCGACGATGAGGACGACCATGGCGGGCAGGACCAGGACCACGTTCGTGATCATGTTGAGGATCTCGTCGATGATCCCGCCCTTGTACCCGGCGACGAAGCCGACCGCCGTGCCGATGACGAAGGCGACGCCGCCGCCGAACACGCCGATGAGGAACGTGGAGCGCAGCCCGTACACGAACTGGGCCCAGATGTCCTGGCCGAACGTGGTGGTGCCCAACCAGTACTCACCGCTGGGCGGCTGGGTCTGCGGGCCGACGTACTCGTTGGGGTCGTGGCCGACGAAGAACGGGCCGATGATCCCGAGCAGCAGGAACGCGAGGACGATGCCCAGGCCGATGAGCAGCTTGGGGTTGCGCCGGGCGAAGTGCAGGGTCTCGGAGAACCTGCGCTCGCCGACCGGTTTCGGGGAGTCGGCGGAGTCCGCGGTCCCCGATGCTCCAGCGACGCTCGTCATGAGGAGCCTCCCGTCATCTGGACCCGGGTGCGCGGGTCGATCAGTACGTAGACGATGTCGATGATGAAGTTGGCGATCAGTACCCCGACGACCACGAACAGGAAGACCCCCTGGAGCAGGAAGAAGTCCCGGTTGTTCAGGGAGTCCAGGATGAGACTGCCGAGGCCGGGGTAGTTGAACACGATCTCGGTGAGCAGGGAGCCCGCGATGATCGTGCCCAGCTGGACCGCCAGACCGGTGATCTGCGGCAGCATCGCGTTGCGGAACGCGTAGCGGCGGATCAGCTTGCGCGGGGCGCCGAGGGCCTGGAGGTAGTTGGCGTAGTCCGCCTCCAGCTCGTAGATGATCATGTTGCGCATACCGATCGCCCAACCGCCGAGCGCCACCAGGAACATGGACAGGAACGGCAGGAACCAGTGGGCGATCAGGTCGGAGACGAACAGCCAGCTGAACTCGGGGCGCAGGGAGAAGCTGTAGCCGCCGGAGGCCGGGAAGATCCCGGCGACGATGCCCAGGCTCCAGGCCAGCAGCAGGGCCAGCCACATGTACGGCGTGGCGGTGAGGATGTACCCGACCGGCAGGACCGTGTTGTCCAGGATCTTGCTCCGGGCGGCGAAGGCGCCGAAGCGGTTGCCGACGATCCAGCTGAGCAGGATCGCGGGGAGCAGCAGGGCCAGGGTGTAGGGCACCGCCCCCAGGATGATGTCGGTGACCGGCTCGGGGTAGCGCATCACGCTGATGCCCAGGTCGCCCTGGAGCAGACCCCACCAGAAGTTCAGGTACTGCTCGTACAGAGGCGAGTCGAGGCCGAACAGGTTCTCGTAGTAGCTGGTCATGGCCTCCAGGGCCTCGGGGTCACTGACCTGAGCGCGGGAGAGCATGCTCTGGACGGGATCGCCAGGCATGAAGCGCGGAATCATCCAGTTGATGGTGACCGCGACGATGAACGTAAGCAGGTAGACGAAGAGCTTACGACCGATGTAGCGCCACACACGTTCCTCCAGGTGATGGCGGCGGACAGTCGAGCGGCCCCGGCGGGGGCACGGTGCGGGCCCTGTGGAAGACCCGTACCGTGCCCGCTCGCCCGGGGCTCCCCCGGCAGGGCATCTCTCGCGCCGTGCCTCGGCCGGGGGTGGGGGATGGTCAGCGGGATGGAGGGGGAGTGTCTCCCCCGCCCCTACTCGACCGGTTCGATCTCCGCGAGAGTGGTGACGCCGCCCTGCTCCATCCAGCCGTTCCAGAGGGTGGGCGCGCTGTTGGGCGTGTCCTCGTGCTCACTGGGCCAGTTGGTCCAGGTCGAGTTGGTGGACTGCGCCCAGAGGCCGTTGTACCAGAGCGGGATGGCCGGAAGTTCGGCCAGCTGGATCGCCTGCAGCTGCGAGGTGATGTCGGCCGCGGCCTCGACGTCGTCCACGGGCACCGCCGCGAGCTGCTCGGTGAGGTCCCACGCCTCCTCGTTCTCGTAACGGTGGAAGTTCACCGTGGTCTGCTGCTCCTGGACGGGCATCTGGAAGAGGTAGTCGTAGTAGGTCCACGGCGTGTTGCTCAGCTGCCGCTCGTTGTTGATGACCAGGTCGAACTCACCCGAGTTGCGGTGGTCCCTGAGCAGGGCCTCGTCGGGGAACTCGGCCTCGATGTTGATGCCGACCTCCTGGGCGTGCTCCGCGATCAGGCGGGCCGCCTCCATCCAGTCGGTCCAGCCGGAGGGAACCTCCAGGGTCAGGGCGATGGGCTCGCCGTCGGGCGTCTCGACGAAGCCGTCGCCGTCCTCGTCGAGGTAGCCGGCCTCCTCGAGGAGGCCCACAGCCTCACCCGCGTCGTACCTGAAGCCCTCGTCCGCGACCAGTTCCTGGTCGACGTAGGCGTCCCACTCGGGCAGCAGGCCGGTGGGGCTGGCCGGCTCGACGAGGTTGGCGTAGGGGCCCTCGACGATCTCGGTGATGTTGACGGAGTGGGCCAGGGCCTGGCGGAACTCCACGTCGTCGAGCGGAGCGCGGGTGGTGTTCGGCACCAGCCACGCCGTGTTGGCGCTCTTCATGTACGGGGGACCGTCGAAGAAGCTGGTGACGTTGTCGTTGCTGTTGAGGACCTGGTCGATTCCCGGAAGGAAGTTGTTCGAGAGGTCGACCTCGTCCTGGTTCAGCATGCCCATCGTCACCTCGTTGGAGGCGTTGACGATGTCGACGATGTAGCGCGCGTCCATGTCCATGTCGAGGGCTTCGACGCCCCACCAGTCGTCGTTGCGCTCCCAGATCATGCGATCGTCGGCGTGCGACTCGTAGACGTAGGGGCCGGTGCCGACGGGGTCCTCGTTGGCGCTGTCGGTGACCGCGGTCTCCTCCATGTCGGACCAGACGTGCGCGGGGAGGATGGGGTTGGAGTAGGCCCAGTTCATCCACTCCTGCGGACGGCTCTCCGAGAAGGTGACGGCGACCGTGCGCTCGTCGGTGGCCTCGACGCTCTCGATGTAGTCCCAGACGTTGCTGTAGGAGACTCCGTCGATCTGACCGAGCTCCAGCGTGGCGACCACGTCCTCGGCGACCAGGGGTTCACCGTCGGTCCACGTGATGCCCTCGCGCAGGGTGATCTCGTGCACGGTGTCCGAGGTCCACTCGTCGCTCTCGGCGAGCCAGTGCACGTACTCGCCGGTCTCCGGGTCGTAGTGGAAGAGCGACTCGTAGACCAGGCCGATCGTGCCGACCGCGTAACCTCCCCTCATCATGGGGTTCCAGCTGGTCGGCGCCGACCACGCCGTACCCGTGGTGTACAGCGTTTCGTTCCGGGGATACTGCCCGGACTCGGCGCCGCCGTCGTCCCCGCCGCCACCCGAGCATGCAGTGGCCGCGATGGCCAGTGCCGCGAGTGCCGCCGGAAGCCGCAGAGTTTTCATCTCGACTCCTCCTTCCACCCGGCCGACCCGTGGGGGGGATCCCCTCCATGACGCGGAGGGGTGGGAGCGCTCCCAGTAGTGAGTGCGCAGGGTCGTTGCTGAACCGGGTAAGTGATGTTAACAACAACACGTCCACGGGAAGCCCGTCAATGCCCGACACTTCGCTGTTACTCGCTTGTAACAGCACAGATGCGGGTATGTCAGTAACTTTGCCCTTACTGAACCGGTTCCGCACGCGTGCTCACGCCCTGTCCCGGCAGGGTGGACCAGAAGTGGGGCGCCCGGTCGCCGCTCAGGAGCGCGGAGACGGAACGGGCCCGGTCGAATCAGGCGCTCAGGGGGCCGGTGCTCGCCCGCGGGTACAGCTCGCCCCGGGATGCCTCCCGGTTCTCCACCGAACCGCCCCCGATCGCCGCACCCAGCATCAGCGCGGCCTGGCGGCCGTAGGAGATGACGTCGCGGGCGATCGCGGTCAGCGACGGGCGGACCAGCCGGCACAGCACCGAGTCGTCCCAGGCCACGATGGACAGCTGGGAGGGCACGCCGACGCCCATCTCGCGGGCCACGCCCAGGCCGGCCACGGCCATCAGGTCGTTGTCGTAGACCAGCGCGGTCGGCCGGTCGGTGGTCGCCAACAGCCTGCGCGTGGTCCTCGTGCCCGCCTCACCCGTGTAGTCGGCGTACACCGAGCGGGCCTCACCCAGCCCGGCCTGCTCCGCCGCGTCCAGGAAGGCCCTCACACGCGCACGTGTGTGCATGAACTCCTCCGGGCCCGCCACCTGGACGATACGCCGGTGGCCGAGCGCGGCCAGGTAGTGGACGACCTCGCGCATGGCGCCGGCGTCGTCGGTGTACAGGCAGGGCAGGGAGCCCACGCCCTCGGGGCCGCCCAGCAGCACGGCGGGCAGGGGGAGTTCCTCCACCAGCCGAACGCGGGGGTCGTCCACGCGCAGGTCCACCATGACCACGCCGTCGACCCGGCGCTCGGCCGACCAGCGCCGGTAGGCCGCGATCTCGGCGCCCATGTCCTCGGTGACCTGCAGCAGGAGGTCCACCCCCGAGGAGGCCAGCTCCGTCTCGATTCCCGAGACCAACTGCATGAAGAAGGGTTCCAGGCCCAGAGAGTGGGCGGGGCGGTCGACCACCAGGCCGATCGCCCCGACCCGGCCGCCGGGCGAGAGCGCCCGCGCCGGGCTGCTGGGCGCCCAGCCCAGATCACGGGCGATCGCCAGGATGCGGCCGCGGGTCTCCTCCGAGACCCCCGGCCGCCCGTTGAGGGCATACGATACGGCACCCTTGGACACCCCGGCGGCCTTGGCGATGTCCATGATGGTCGGACGCCGCATCAGTCCCCCCATTCGTCCCCCTGATCACAGAAAACTGAACCGGTTAAGCAGACGGCTAGGGATTCTACTGCATGCCCTCGGGGCCTATTCGAACAAAGGCCCTGTCAACGCCGCGAGCCCCCCTGGCACCCGGGGCACCAGTAGAGGGTGCGCCCGGCCAGTTCGGAGGAGGCGATCGGCGAGGAGCACACGCGGCAGGGGTCGCCCGTGCGGTAGCAGACGTAGAGGGTGTCCGGTCGGGGGACGGGGTGGGCGTCGGGTTCGGGGCGGTGCTCGGGCAGGGTGGTGATGATGGAGCCGTCGCGCACGCCGTCGCGAAGCAGCCCGGCGAGGTCGTCCCACAGCCGCGCCCACTGGTCGGACGTGAGGTCGCGGCCCGGTGTCAGGGGGTCCAGGCCCGCCCGGAACAGCGACTCGGCCCGGTAGATGTTGCCGATCCCCGCCACGACGTCCTGGCGCATGAGCAGCGCGGCGATACTGGTCCGGGAGCGGTTGACCACGCGCCAGGCCCGCTCGGGGTCGGCGTCGTCGCGCAGGGGGTCGGGACCCAGCCGGTCCTGGACGGACCGCTTCTCCCCCTCGGTGATGACCTCGCAGGCGGAGGGCCCGCGCAGGTCGGCCCAGCCCGAGGAGTTGACCAGCCGGGCGCGTACCGCGCCGACCGGCGCCGGCGGCACGGCGAAGCCCTCCTCGTCGCGGACCAGGTCCAGGCGGGCTCCGGCCCCGGCGCGCGGCGCGCCCAGGTGGCGTGCGCCGTCGGCGCCGCCGAAGGACCAGGCGCCGTACAGGCCCAGGTGGACCCGTAGCCACTCCCCCGAGTCGAACCCGAGGAAGAGGTGCTTGCCGTGCGCCTCGCTCTCGGTGAGGACCCGGCCGTCCACGCGGGCGGCGCCGTCGGCGAAGCGGCCCTGCGGGCTGCTCGCGCGCACCGTGCCGCCGCCGAAGGTCTTGTCGAAGTGCGCCGCCAGCCGGTGCAGCGTGTGGCCCTCAGGCACCCGTGTTCCCCTCTCCTGCCGGCCCGGAACGGTGGACGAACCACCGCGTTCCGGGCGTCCGGATCCAGGGTAGTGCTCCTCCGAGCGCCGGCCGGCCGGTGTGTCAGCGGGCGGTGAGGATCTCTTCCACGAGGGTTCCCGGGTCGGCCAGGCAGCGCCAGGAGGGCACCAGCACCACGGGATCCCCGGTGACGCGGTTGAGCGACTCGCCCCGGGCGAGCAGGTGGCGCAGGGACCGGCCGTCGGGTTCGCGGTCGAGCAGGAGCAGCAGGCGGCGGGAGCCGAACCGGACCACCATGTCGGCGGTCCAGCCCTCGACCGTCTGCTGGAGGGTCACCTCCGTCCCCACCCGGCGCAGCTCCGCCACCAGCGCGGAAGCGGCCGGGTCGGCCCGCACCGCGCGGGTGCCCGCGGCCATCGCCTCCAGACCGCCCAACGGCCCGTCGTCGCCCGACCAGTACCCGCGGTCGCCCACCACGACCAGCCGCTGGCGGGTGCGGGTCAGCACCGACGACCACAGGTGGCCCATCCGGCGGACCCGGTGCTCGACGATGGTGGGCGCGCCGGGGGTGAGCATCGGCGAGAGCACGGTGACGTCCACCGCGTCGCGGTCGCACGCCAGGAGGTCCGGGCCGCCGACCCGCACCTCGTGCCGCAGGACGCGCTTGCGCAGCAGGCGGCGGACCAGGGCGACCTGGGGCTGGGTCGGCGCGACGACCGCGATCACCCTGCCATGCGGCAGGTGCTCGTCGATCTCGTCCACCACCACCGCCACCCGGTAGGCCTCGTCCCGGTTGACGTGGGACGCGCCGGGAGCCGCCTCGCAGACCCCGGTGACGTCGCGCCACTCGAACGCCGGGCCCCCGGCGGGATCGGGGGTGGTGCGCACCGCGAGCCTGCCCCCGTAGCAGTGCCGTGAGGCGGCCTCGGCGAGCCGGGGCGGCGCTCCGTCGTGCTCGTCCAGCCACATCAGGGGCGACGCCGCCCGGTACAGGGCGCGCATCGCCGAACCCGTGCCGTGGCGCAGGCCCCGGTCGTCCAACTGGTCCGCGACCAGCCCCGCGGTGGCCAGCGCACGGCGCTCCTCGTCCGGTTCCAGCGAGCTCGCCGGCCCGGGGTGCGCCGGGTCGCCGAAGACCACGGCGCGGTTGGCGCGGTAGAGCGCCGGCAGCAGTTCGGCCACCCGGGTGCGCTCCGCGCCGACCACGACGACCAGGTCGAACAGGCCCGCACGCGGGGGCAGCGCCCTGACCTGGTCGGTGCGGCACACCCACGCGGGCAGGGTGTCGAGGAGGTTGTCCAGCCCGGGCCAGCCGTTGCCGTGGTGCCAGTTGAGGCTCTCCAGCCGGTTCTCGACGGCGGCGCGGCCCCGCCACAGCCGGGGTTCGACGACCGAGCGCAGGTAGGCGGCGCTGGACCCGCGGTGCCGGTCCAGGGCCTCGGCCAGCTCGGCGGTCAGCTCTCCCAGCGGAGCACAGCGGGTACGCCGGTCCACCGCCGACCGCCACTCGCTCTCCATACGGGCGACCACGCACAGCCGGGCGAGGCTCTCGGGGTCGGTGCCCACCCCCAGCTCACGGCGGACGGCGCCGCGGTGGCGCAGCCCCGTCAGGGATCCCGCCCTGGCGCGCTCGGCCCGCTGCAGCCAGTACTCGGGGCCGCCCCGCTCCGGGGTGAAGAGGGAGTCGGGGTCCCAGCCCTGGGCGATGACGCGGCCGCGTTCCTCCGCCAGGTGGGCGAGCGCGTACCCGCCGGAGGCCATGGCGTCCATCGTCCGCCACGCCGCGCGGACCCGCGCCCAGTCCTCGGCCAGGTCCGTCCAGCGGGTGAGGGGGTCCTCCCCGCCGGAGTCGGCGCAGGCGGTGGACATGCTCCGGGCGTGCTCGGTGAGGAGCCGGGTGAGCAGCAGTACCTCGGCGGCGCGGTGCTCGTTCCCGCCGGCGCGTACGAGGGTGTGCGCGGTCGAGGTGCCGGCGCGTGCGCGGGTCTCGGCGATGTCGGTCTCGGCGTGCCCGCAGACCAGGACGCGCTGGCCGTTGCTGACGGCGGTGCGGACGAGGGCGTCGACCAGGTCGTGCACACCGCTTCCGGGGGGAGCGGCGGCCACGGTGAGCTGATCGCGCATGGCGGCGCCCAGGACGGCGTACTGGGACTGGTCGAGGGGGGTCGCGCAGACCGGGACGGTGGAGCCGCCGGCGCCTGCGTGCGGGGGGACGACGCGGGCCGCGCGCCGAGGACTCCCCCGGCCACCGCCGAAGAGCCGTCCGGGGGGAGCCGGTGCGGTGGTGTCGGCCCGCCGGGCCGCCGTGGTCCGTCCGAGGAGGGACTCCAGAGCCGTCCCTCCGATGTCGTCGGGGTTGAGGCCGTCCCGTTCGGAGGGGTCCAGGTCGGCCAGGACGCTCTCGACACCGGCGGGGCCATGCTCCTCGGTCCCGTGCCGGCCGCCGGGTCCGGCGCGGAGGAACACGGCGACGTTGTGGGCGCCGTCGATATCGGTGCGCGGGGCGCTCCGGGTGCCGGGTGGGGCGATGTCGTCCACCCTCTCGACCTCCAGCCGGGCGAGCAGGGCACGGATCTTGTCGGCGAGGCCGGCGACGGCGGCGGGGCGGCGCAGGGGATCGGGGGCCCCGGAACGCAACCGGGTGCGCAGTTCGAGCAGGTCCTCGGGGTCGGTGACGCCGAGCCGCTCCAGGAGGGCGGGGTTGACGTCGGGCGGGCCGACCGCGCGGACCAGCGTGCCCTCGGGCGCGGCACGGGGGTCACCGGTGTCCTCCACCGCCAGCACGTCGACGATGAGCAGGGGCAGGGCGAGGCGGTCGTCCCCTTCTCCCAGGAACACGAGCGGGTAGCCGTAGCGCGGCGCCTGGCCCCGGCTCCGTGCCAGGCGCAGGACCCGGGCGGCCTCCGGGGGCAGCGTGAGGGTCTCCCGGGCTCCGCTGAACAGGACCTCGGGCCCCGCGGGCAGGCAGGCGCAGGCGTCGGAGCCGATCTCTCCGGCGTGGACGGCGTGGGTGTGCACGGCCTCCCGGCGCAGGCAGGCGCGCAGGTAGGCCAGGAGGGACCGGACCTCGTCGCGGTCGATCGGCGGTTTCCAGCGCAGCGAGGCGGTACCGACCCCCGACCGGCTGACCTGGCCGGGGGCGGCGGGGAGGATCACGGGGACCCTCTGCTCCGTTCCCGGCGCGTACCCGATCCCGTGCTCGTCGTCGCGTAGTGACCTCACGTATCCCCCCGGCCCCTGACCCCGTGATCAGGTGATTACTCCCCGACAGCAACGCCCATTGTCGTGGACCGGTCCGCCCCGGACCCGCGGAACGCCGGAAACCGTCACGACTTTCACCCTGCGTGATGCCTCTGGGAGCGTGTGGACGCCTCCCTGGCGCCGTGGACGCGCAGGGCTATCCAGAGCTCGGCCCGGTGGTCGGGGTCGTCGAGGTCCCCGGGGAGCAGGTCGCGGATGCGCCGCATGCGGTAGCGGAGCGTGTGCCTGTGGACGCCCAGGGCCTCCGCCGCGGCCTCCCACCGGCCCGAGGCCGCGAGGTAGGCGCGCAGTGAGGCGAGCAGTTCGGCGGAGGTCCGCTGCCGCATGAGCGGGGCGAGCAGGTCCGCGGCCATCCGGGCCCCGGCGGGGGTGTCCGCCAGGCCGAGCAGACCGCCGGGCAGGTCCCCGGCCCGGAGCAGGCCCTCCCCCGCGCCGCGTGCGGCCTCCAGCGCGCGCTCGGCCTGGGACAGCGCCGCGGACAGCTCCGTGTAGGGGGAGGGGTCACTCACACCGACCGGCCCCTCCAGCACCCCGCCGATCACCCCCGTGTCCGTGCCCGCGGGGGCCAGCAGCAGAGCGCGCCCGTCGTGCTCGGTGACCAGGACGCCCTCGGGCGGCTGGGCGGGCCCGGTCCCCTCGGCCACCGCCACCACGACGGGTTCGTCGGGAAGAACCTCCCGCAGACGCTCCGCCCCCGGGTGGAGGGGGTCCAGGGCCCCGGCGAACAGCGCCGCGAGCACCCCCTCACGCACCCGGTCCGTGACGCTGTGGACGGTGCGCTCCAGTTCGAGGGAGAGCAGGGAGACCGCGGCGTTGACCAGGGTGCGCTCGTCCGAGCCGAGCCTCCCGCCGGTGCCCACGGCGAGGAACCCGCGAACCCGCCGACCGGTGGCCAGGGGCTGCACCGAGACGCGTTCGCTTCCGGAGTTCAGGGAGGCACTGGCGCGCACACCCGCCTCTCGCAGCCGGTCGAGTTCGCCGGCCAGTCCGGCGGCGCGTGTGGCGGCCCGGGCGGGAGCGGCGTGCCGGGCGGTGCCGTCGGCGGAGAGCAGCAGCACCCAGGCGCCGAGGTCGCCGGCCAGCCGGTCCACGATCGCCGATGCGCCGGTGAGCGCGGCGCGGGTGAGGTCGCGCTGTGCGGCGAAGGTCCGGCTCAGGCCCTCGTACTCCTCCTTGGCCAGGAGCCGGGACACCTCCTTGCCGATCGCGATGAAGGGGGTCCGCCGGGGGACCTCCAACAGGGCGAGACCGAACTCGGCGGCGGCCTCGCGGAGTTCGGCGGGGGTCTCGTCCAGGACCACGCCGACGGCGAAGCCCAGTCCGGCGATCCGGCGCTCGGCCAGGCGGCGGGTGTAGTCGCGCAGGTCGGGGACGCCGGCCGCCCAGCGCACGCCGGTGGTGAGGAGGAGCTCGCCGCCCGCCAGGTAGGGGGTGGGATCCTCCAGTTCGCTGACCGCGACCCACTCCACCTGCCGGTCCAGGCTCTCCTGCCCGGTGAGCAGGTTCAGCCGCAGGCGCGGTGCCCGCGTCAGGGCCCCCAGGGTCGGTGGCATCGCTTTCCTCCCGCTCCGGCTGTCGGGCCGTCCGCTCTCGCTCCGGCAGACGTGCGCCGTCCGAACCCTGACGCGTTGGCACAAGGCTCTGCTTCGATTATCCACTGTGTCCATGTGCGAGGGGTTCGGAGCGCCCTAGTGTCATGCGGGTCGGGGAGACCACCCCCGATCTCCCCTCCCCGCCCACCGCAGAAGGAGGCAGCCGCATGGCAGCGACCGAGGTCGCCCAGTCCCGCCGGATCGTCACCGGGATCCCCGGCCCCAAGTCCCTCGCGATCCAGGAGCGCCGCCGTTCGGCCGTCGCCCAGGGCGTCGGCAGCGTCCTGCCCGTCTACGTCGAGCGCGCGGGCGGCGGCATCGTCGAGGACGTCGACGGCAACGCCCTGATCGACTTCGGCTCCGGCATCGCCGTGGCCAACGTCGGCAACGCCGACCCGCGTGTGGTGGAGCGTGCCGCCGAGCAGCTCGGCCGGTTCACGCACACCTGTTTCATGGTGAACCCGTACGAGGCGTACGTGGACGTGTGCGAGGCGCTGAACCGGATTACGCCGGGCGACCACGAGAAGCGGTCGGTCCTGCTCAACTCGGGCGCCGAGGCGGTCGAGAACGCGGTGAAGGTCGCCCGCAGCGCGACCGGACGCCAGGCGGTGGTGGTGTTCGACCACGCCTACCACGGCCGCACCAACCTCACCATGGGGCTGACCGCGAAGAACATGCCCTACAAGCAGGGCTTCGGTCCGTTCGCCGGTGAGATCCACCGGATGCCGATGGCCTACCCGTACCGCTGGCCGACCGGCCCGGACCGCTGCGGGCCCGAGGCCGCGGCCATGGTGGCCGACCAGATCACCAAGCAGATCGGTGCCTCGAACGTCGCGGCCGTGGTGATCGAGCCGATCCAGGGCGAGGGCGGCCTCATCGAGCCCGGCGCCGGCTTCCTGCCCGCGCTGGCGGAGTTCTGCCGCTCGAACGGCATCGTGTTCGTCGCCGACGAGGTACAGACCGGCTTCGCGCGCACCGGCCACATGTTCGCCTGCGAGCACGAGGGCGTGGTCCCGGACCTGGTCGCGACCGCCAAGGGCATCGCGGGCGGCCTGCCGCTGGCCGCCGTGACCGGTCGCGCCGAGCTGATGGACGCCGTGCACGGCGGTGGCCTCGGCGGCACCTACGGCGGCAACCCGGCGGCGTGCGCCGCCGCGCTGGCCACGCTGGAGGCCATCGGGTCCGACGGCCTGGTGGAGCGGGCCCGCGAGATCGGCGACCTGATGCTGGGACGCCTGCGCGAGCTGGCCGCCAGGTACGAGGTCGTCGGCGACGTGCGCGGACGCGGCGCGATGGTCGCGATCGAGCTGGTCAGGGACGGGGACAGGACGCCCGACCCCGAGGCGCTGGCCAAGGTGCTGTCCTACTGCCACTCCCGGGGCCTGGTGCTGCTGAGCGCGGGAACCTACGGCAACGTGATCCGCATGCTGCCGCCGCTGGTGATCGGCGACGAGCTGCTGCACGAGGGGCTGGACCTGCTGGAGGAGGCCTTCGCCCAGCTGTGAGGACCGCCGGGGCCGTCCGTCCCGGTCCCGGTGCCGCCGCCGGACTCGTCTACCGGGTGCCCCAGGCGTAGGTCTGCTTGCGCAGCTTGAGGTAGAGGAACGTCTCGGTGGTGGACACGGTGTCGATGGCACGGATGTTCGCCAGGATGTCCAGCAGTTTGGGGTCGTCCTCGGCGACGACCTCGACCATCAGGTCGAAGGAGCCCGCCGTGATCACCACGTACTCCACGCCCTCGACCTCCGCGACGGCGTCTGCGGCGGCGTTGAGGTCGCCGGTGGTGCGCACGCCGATCATGGCCTGGCGGTTGAAGCCCAGCATCATGGGGTCGGTGACGCCCACCACCTGGACCGCTCCGGCCTCCAGCAGGCGCTGCACACGCTGGCGCACCGCCGCCTCCGACAGGCCGACGGCCTTGCCGATGGCCGCGTAGGACCGTCGGCCGTCCTCCTGCAGCACCTCGATGATGCGCTTGGCGGTGTCGTCGAGGACGACACCGTTGATCCTGCGCGTGGGGCTGGGGTCCGGCTGCTCGACCACGGGGTCCCTCGGCTTTCGGTGAATGGAATCCAGTTTCTGCCAGTGCGCCGACCAGTGGATTTCATTGTTGCCTGCGCACCGCACAACGGATTCCAAGGTACTGCACGCGTGCAACGGAGTCGGAGCGCGCTCATGGGGCCGGGGTTCGCCCTGCTCGGCGGCGGTCCGCCCGGCCGCCGGCGTTCCGGGAGCACCGGTTCAGCACTCGTCGCGGACCGAGTCCAGCGACAGCAGCGCCACGTGCAGGGACAGGCAGGTCTCCACCGACTCCAGGTCCGTGTCCAGCACGTGGGAGATCCGTCGCAGCCGGTCGTAGAACGCGGGCCGTGAGAGGTGGGCGCGTCCGGCCGCCAGCGCCTTGTTGCGGCCCGCGCCCAGGTAGTGGCGGAGCATGTCGGTCAGGTCGCCGCCGTGCCGCGCGTCGTGGTCCAGCAGCGGTCCCAGCTCGCGCTCGACGTAGGTCTGCAGTCGCTCGTCGTCGCGGAACAGGTGCAGCAGGCCGCGCAGGTGCAGGTCGGGCAGCCGGTAGAAGGGGCGCCGGTCGTTCTGTCGGATGGCCACGTCGCCGACCTGGCGGGCCTCCAGGAAGGAGCGCCGTACCTCGCGGACGCCGTCCGCGGAGGAGCCCACCGCCAGGACCGCGGCGTCGCCCACGGTGCCCCGGACGCGGTCGGCGAGCATGTGCAGCGTCGTGTCCAGGCTCTGGCGTCCGGGCAATGCCAGCAGGATGCCCACCCGCAGGTCGTCGAGCGAGCCCACCAGGGCGGGCAGGCGCAGCTCGCGGCAGGCGCGCGCGGCGCCCTCGGCCGTGTCGGACAGGCGCGCCTGGGCTGCCAGGCCGGTACCGCTCTCACGCAGGCGCAGCACCAGCCCCACCAGGGCACGGTCCTTGAGCGGCACGCCCACCGCGCGGGCCCGGACCAGGGCCTCCTCCGGGTCGGAGTAGGCGCGGTCGATGATGCCCGCGATGATCGTGCGGTGCGTCTGCCGCTCCAGGCTCTCCTGGTGGCGTTCCAGCAGTCGGCCCAGGGCCAGGGTGGTGGCGGCGCGTTCGACGAGCATGCTCTGGCGGGGGGTGGGGCTGGCCCCGACGACGAGGATCAGCCGTCCCCAGTCCTGGCCACGCGCCCCGACCATGGTGACCAGCCACCCGGTGGCGGGCGTGTGGACGGTGCGCGAACCCGAGCGGGCCGCGCGCGAGCGGCTCTCCCACGAGGTGAGCAGGGTGCCGGGGTCCTCGCCGTTGAGGTCACAGGCCAGCACCTGGTGGGTGAGGTTCTCCAGGACCACCGGACAGTCGGAGAGCTGGACGACCTCGTGCAGGATGCGCCCGGCGTCGGCACCCTCCACCGACAGCCGGGTGAACACCGAGTGCAGCTTCTCGGACTCGCGCAGTTCCTCCAGCTGCTCGTTGACCACCCGGATGTGCACGGCCTCGGTGATCTCCACGAAGCGGGCCTCGCGGTCGAGCAGGATGACCGGCACGCCCGCGTCGCGGGCGGCGTCGAGGAAGGCGCGTGGAAGCTCGGCATGGTACTTGCGGCCGAGCTCGACCGCGATACCGCTGACCCCGACCGCGGAGAGGTCGTCGATGTAGCGGCGCAGCGCGTCGGGGTCGTCGGGCATGGCGATACCGGTGCTGAGCACCAGCTCACCGCCCCGAAGCAGGTGGGCGAGGTCGGTGACCTCGGCGATGTGGACCCAGCGCACGGCCACGTCCAGGTGTTCGGAGCCCACCACGACCCGGGGGCGGGCACGTTGGAGGGCGGGCAGCTGGAGGACCTCGGCAAGGGTGGGAAGCACGGTTTCCATTCTAGGGACGAAGAACCGAACGTAGTGTCAGATACCGGACTCCTCCAATTACAGTGTGTACGTCGGCACGCGCCCCGTCCCCAGGTCGCGTAGCCACCCGGGGGTCCTTACATGTCGTAAGCCCAACCACCACGTTGTCAACATGCTGATCCTGGCCAAGCGCGGAGGGCGGGGCGAGACTGGATGCATGTCGGAACTTCTCTCGCGCCACCGCGCGGTCATGCCCTCCTGGCTGCCCCTGTACTACGAGTCCCCGCTGGAGATCACCAGCGGCAAGGGCGCCCGTGTCACGGACGCCGACGGCAACACCTACCTGGACTTCTTCACCGGCATCGTGACCAACATGCTCGGCTACGACGTGGCCGAGGTGCGCGAGGCCGTGGAGCGCCAGATCGCCAGGGGGGTCGTGCACACCTCCACCCTGTACCTCATCCGCAACCAGGTCGAGCTGGCGGAGAAGATCGCCCGCCTCTCGGGGATCCCGGACGCCAAGGTCTTCTTCACCAACTCCGGTACCGAGGCCAACGAGACCGCCCTGCTCCTGGCCACGTACGCGCGCGGCAGCGACGAGGTGCTCGCGATGCGCGGCAGCTACCACGGGCGCTCGTTCGGCACCGTGGCGGTGACCGGCAACCGGGCGTGGAAGAACTCCTCGCTGTCGCCGCTGAACGTGCACTACCTGCACGGCACCGACCACGCCTCCCCGGCCTTTCGCGGGATGACCGACCAGGAGTACGTCGAGGCGTGCGTCGCCGACCTGCGCGACGTGCTGGACACCACCGCGCCGAACGTGGCGTGCCTGATCGCCGAGCCGGTCCAGGGCGTGGGCGGGTTCGCGATGCCGCCGGACGGACTGTACGCCGCCTACAAGGAGGTGCTGGACGAACACGGCATCCTGTTCGTGTCCGACGAGGTGCAGACCGGGTGGGGCCGCACCGGCACGAGCTTCTTCGGCATCGGCGACCACGGCGTGACCCCGGACGCCATGACCTTCGCCAAGGGGCTGGGCAACGGCTTCGCCGTGGGCGGCGTCGTGGCGCGCGGCGACCTGATGGACCGGCTGGGCGCACTGGGCGTGGCCACCTTCGGCGGCAACCCCGTGTCGATGGCGGCGGCCGGGGCGACCCTGGACTACGTCCTGGAGCACGACCTCCAGAGCAACGCCCGGCGGCAGGGTTCCCTGATCCTGGAGGGCCTCAAGGCGCTGACCGCGCTGCCGAGCGTGCGGGACGTGCGCGGCAAGGGCCTGATGTTCGCCGTGGAGATGGCCGACCCCGCCACCGGCGCTCCCTCGTCGCCGCTCGCGGGGAAGGTGCTGGAGGCCGCGCGCGAGCGCGGGCTGCTGGTGGGCAAGGGCGGTGTGCACGGCAACGTGCTGCGGATGGCGCCGCCGCTGACGCTGTCCCAGGAGGACGCCGCGGAGGGCCGCGACGCGCTGCTGGACGCGGTGCGCTCGGTGGACGCCGGGGCCTGACCCGGCCTTGCGCGGCCCCTGGGACCGATGTGAACCGGGGTCCCCCATTTCGAGGGGTTCCCCGAATCCCGCCCGTACAAGCGGACACTCCCCGCCTGTGGACAAGGAAGAGAACGGTATGAGCAAGCACGTCACCCACTGGATCGGCGGGGCCGCCCACGAGGGGCCGGCACAGCGCCGGGGGGACATCTACAATCCGGCGTCCGGCCAGGTCACCGGCACGGTCGACCTCGCGGGACCGCGGGAGGTCGACGCGGCGGTGACCGCGGCGCGGGAGGCCTTCCCGGGGTGGCGCGACACCTCGCTCTCCAAGCGGGTCCAGATCCTGTTCCGCTTCCGCGAACTGCTCAACGGAAACAAGGAGCGGCTGGCGGAGCTGATCAGCGCCGAGCACGGCAAGGTCCTCTCCGACGCCCTGGGCGAGGTGTCCCGCGGCCTGGACGTCGTCGACTTCGCCTGCGGCATCCCGCACCTGCTCAAGGGCGGCTACTCCGAGAACGTGTCCACGGGCGTGGACTCCTACTCGATCATGCAGCCGCTCGGCGTGGTGACCGGCGTCACACCGTTCAACTTCCCCGCGATGGTGCCGATGTGGATGTTCCCGGTGGCCATAGCCTGCGGCAACACGTTCGTGCTCAAGCCCAGCGAGAAGGACCCGTCCGCGGCCGTCGTGATGGCCGAGCTGTGGGCCGAGGCGGGGCTGCCCGACGGGGTGTTCAGCGTCGTGCACGGTGACAGGACCGCGGTCGACGCCCTCCTGGAGCACCCGGACGTGGCGGCGGTCAGCTTCGTGGGCTCGACCCCGATCGCCCGGTACATCTACCGGACCGCCGCCGAGCACGGCAAGCGCGTCCAGGCCCTGGGCGGGGCGAAGAACCACATGGTGGTACTGCCCGACGCCGACCTGGACCTGGCCGCGGACGCGGCGGTCTCGGCCGGGTTCGGCTCGGCCGGCGAGCGGTGCATGGCCATCTCGGCGCTGGCCGTGGTGGACTCGGTCGCCGACGAACTGGTGGAGCGGATCCGCGAGCGGGTGGCGCGCCTGCGCGTGGGCCCCGGCGACGACGACCGGAGCGAGATGGGCCCGCTGGTCACCCGCGAGCACCGCGACAAGGTCGCCTCCTACCTGGAGTCGGGGGTGCGCGAGGGCGCGACCCTGGCGATCGACGGACGGATGCACCCGGTGCTGGGCGGGGACCCGGACGGTTTCTGGCTGGGCCCCTCACTGCTGGACCACGTCGGCCCGGAGATGTCCTGCTACGGGGACGAGATCTTCGGCCCGGTGCTGAGCATGGTGCGGGTGGGCGACTACGACGAGGCCGTGAAGCTCGTCAACGGCAATCCCTACGGCAACGGGACGGCGATCTTCACCAACGACGGCGGTGCCGCACGGCGCTTCCAGAACGAGATCGAGGTCGGCATGGTGGGGATCAACGTCCCCATCCCGGTGCCGATGGCCTACTACTCCTTCGGCGGCTGGAAGCAGTCGCTGTTCGGCGACTCGCACGCGCACGGCACGGAGGGTGTCCACTTCTACACCCGCACGAAGGCGGTCACCGCGCGCTGGACGGACCCGGGCCAGAGGCCCGAGGGCGGCGTCGACCTGGGCTTTCCCACCAACGGCTGAACGGGACTTCACGGAAATAGCGGATGGATCCGCCTCACTGTCGGTCGACCACGAACGACAGGGAGTATCGTTGTCGTCAGACGCTCCTCACGGGGCGTGGTCGACGCTGTCGGCGGCACACGAACCATCCCGGGAAGGACGCGCTCATTTCCCCTCCTCCCCGATGGAAGCGGGCGCGTCAACGGAAGCGCTCCGGGTCCGCCTCTCCCCCTGGACCCGGAGCGCGACCGTCTCCTCCTAGCGGGCCGCGAACAGCCGTTCACCAGCGGAAACCCGGGGTTCCGCGCCGATGATGCCCGCGCACTCCTCACAACCGAACACGTGGCTTCCGTCCGGCAGTTCGCCGAGGAGCCGACGGGGCCGGGGCCACTTGGTGTGGCAGGCGACGCAGGCATCCCCCATGCACTGCGCCCAGCTCAGCAGGTTCGGGTCGTAGACGTAGGCATCGATTGCGGGCCGCGTATCTGGTTCGCACATCATGCTCGTTCCGCGCAATGTCCTTGCTCCCCCCGTGGTTTAGGACAGTCTGGCGGGCCGATAGTTACCGGCTCTTTATTGAATCAGAAGCTTTGAACGCCTGGAAGGTTCCTGACCGATTTCCATCACATCATGCAGGTGAAGCATAACCGTAGGTGACGAACCCTGGGAAGACCCTGCTCGATAGGAAGATTTTCATCCGTTTTGCCTGAGTATCTACCAAGCAGTGGCGGTCCGGCGCCTCAGCTCTCCACCCGCGCAGAGACCGAAAAACGGCGCAGCGATAGAGCCGGATTAATGTTCCGCACCTCTTCCACCCGAGCGGCCGAAACCCTGGCCGAGGTGACGGCGAAGGTCTGCTCCCCCAGCGCCGCGAGCGGTGTCCCCATGGGGTCGACCACCATGCTGTTGCCCGCGCCCGTGGGCGCCGCCTGCCCGGAGGCCGCCACGTACACGGTGTTCTCGATGGCACGCGCCCGCACCAGCGTCCGCCAGTGCTCCTCCTTCAGCGGCCCGGGCACCCACTGCGCGGCCAGCAGCAGCACGTGCGCACCGGCGTCCGCGACACGGCGCGTCACCTCCGGGAAGCGCAGGTCATAGCAGGTCTGCAGGCCGAACACCACGCCGTCCGCGGTGAAGGTCTCCGGCTCCTCGATCGGACCGGGGCGCAGCACGTCCGACTCCCTGGCCCCGAACGCGTCGTACAGGTGGATCTTGCGGTAGTGCGCGACCCGCTTCCCCTCCGGCGACAGCGCCACGAGCGTGTTGGTGAAGTGGGTGGCGTCGGCTCCGTCCTCGGCCTCGTTGACCCCCAGCACCAGGTGCACGCCCTCCCTGCGGGCGGCGTCGGCCGCCGCGGCGACGAAGGGCCCGTCCAGGGGCTCGGCCGCCGCCACGTAGCGGTGGTCGGTGCGCGAGGCGGTGAACATCGTGTACTCGGGCAGCAGGACCACGTCGGCGCCCTCGGACGCCGCACGGGCGGTCAGCTCCGCCACCGAGCGCTGGTTCTCGGCCTTGTCCTGACCGGGGGCGAACTGGGCGACCGCGACCTGCACCATCAGACCTCTCCTCGTCGGCGTGGGGCGTTCCGGCGTACGCCGTGCCCCGAGTGTACGACCAGCTCCCGGGGCCGCGCCCGCACCCGGGGGACCGGACGCGGGAGGCTTCTCCGGGGCCCGGCGCACGGCGAGCCCCACTCCTCTTGCCAGGGGGCTGAACGGGCGTTTAACCTATTGAACATGAGTTCAGCCAAGCGCTCCGACAGCGCGTCGGACCTGACGGCGCGCGCCCGCATCCGGGACGCGGCCATCGAGTGCTTCGGCCAGCACGGGTTCGGCGTGACCGTGCGAGCGGTCGCCGAACAGGCCGGGGTCTCCCCCGGCCTGGTGATCCACCACTTCGGGTCCAAGGACAAGCTCAGGCAGGCCTGTGACGACCACGTGATCGCCCTCGTCAACGAGATCAAGACGGAGTCGATCACCAGCCACGACAGCAGGACCTTCCTCCACCAGCTCGCGGCGGTGGAGGAGTACACCCCCTACATCGCCTACGTCTTCCGGGCGGTCCAGGCCGGGGGGCCGATCGCGGTCTCGCTCTACGAGCGCATGATCGCCGACGTCGAGGGCTACCTCGCCGCGGGCGAGGCCGAGGGCACGGTCCGCCCGAGCCGGGACCCCGCCAAGCGGGCCCGCTGGATGGCGGCCAACTCCTTCGGGGCGGTGCTCGTGCTCATCACCATGCAGCAGCCCGGACAGCAGATCGACTTCGTCCGGATCATCCGCGAGTGGTCGGAGGAGTACATACTCCCAGCCCTTGAGGTCTACACCGAGGGTCTCCTGACCGAGCGCACGATGCTCGACGCCTATCTCCTCTACGTCAGCGACCCTCCCGCGGAGTCCGGTTGACCACGGTGAACCCACGACCACGATCCCCACCACGTACAGAGGAACCCCGCCCATGCCATCAACCGCCATCGAAGTCCGCGGCGTCGACAAGTACTTCGGCCGCTTCCAGGCCCTGGACAAGCTGGACCTGACCGTCCACACGGGCGAGGTCGCGGGTTTCCTCGGGCCCAACGGCTCCGGTAAGTCCACCACCATCCGCGTGCTGCTCGGCCTGCTCAGGGCCGACGCCGGATCGGTCGGCCTGCTCGGCGGCGACCCCTGGAGGGACGCCGTCACCCTGCACCGACGCCTGGCCTACGTCCCCGGCGACGTCACCCTGTGGCCCAACCTGACCGGAGGGCAGGCGATCGACCTGCTCGGGCGGCTGCGCGGCGGGCTCGACCCCGCGCGCAAGAAGGACCTGCTGGCCCGCTTCGAGCTGGACCCGACCAAGAAGGCGCGCACCTACTCCAAGGGCAACCGGCAGAAGGTCGCCCTGGTCGCCGCCCTGTCCTCCGAGGCCGAACTGCTCATCCTGGACGAGCCCACCTCCGGCCTGGACCCGCTCATGGAGTCCGTGTTCACCGAGTGTGTCCTGGAGGCCAAGGCCCAGGGGCGCACCGTGCTGCTCTCCAGCCACATCCTGTCCGAGGTGGAGAAGCTGTGTGACACCGTCACCATCATCCGCAAGGGCCGCTCGGTCGAGTCCGGGACCCTGGACGACCTGCGCCACCTGACCCGCTCCACCGTGCGCGCCACCATCGACGGCGACGCCGGGGCCCTGGAGGGCGTGGAGGGGGTGCACAACCTGCGGACCGACGGTGACACGGTCACCTTCGACGTCGACAACATCCACATGGACGCCGCCATGCGCACGCTCACCGGCCTCGGGATCCGCTCCCTGGTGAGCAACCCGCCCTCCCTGGAGGAGCTGTTCATGCGCCACTACGGCGACGAGCTGGCCGCACTCAACGGCCACGGGAACGGGAGCACGGCGGCATGAGCGCGTTCACCGGCACCGGCACCCTCGTCCGGTTCGTCCTGCGCCGCGACCGCATCCGGCTGACGGTCTGGGTCCTCGCCCTGGTCGGCACCGTCGTCGCGACCATCCCGGCGCTCAACGACATGTTCTCCACCGACGCCCAGCGCCAGGCCCGGGCCGCGCTCATGGACACCCCGACCGGGATCGTCTTCGGCGGTCCCGGGTACGGGCTGGACGACTACCAGCTCGGCCCGATGATCGTCAACGAGCTGACCATGAGCATGCTCATCGCCCTGGCGGTCATGAGCATCCTGCACGTGGTCCGGCACACCCGCGCCGAGGAGGAGAGCGGACGCGCCGAACTGCTGCGCGCCAACGTGCTCGGGGCGAGCGCCCAGATGACCGCCGCGCTGGTCACCGTCTCGCTCGTCAACCTGCTCATCGGCGGCCTGACCACCCTGGTCCTGGTCGGCAACGGCCTGGATGCCGCCGACTCGGTGGCCTACGGTCTGGGCCTGGCCCTGGCGGGCGTCTCCTTCGGCGCCATCGCCGCCGTGTGCGCCCAGATCGTGGAGCACGGGCGCAGCGCCGCCGGACTGGCCTTCCTGTCCATCGGAGCGCTGTTCATGTTCCGGGTCGTCGGCGACATGGCCGAGGACGGCGGCAACGCCCTGTCCTGGCTGTCGCCGTTCGCCTGGGGCCAGCAGACCCGTGTGTTCGACGACCTGCGCTGGTGGCCGCTGACGCTGTACGCGGCCCTCATCGTGGTGCTCTTCGCCCTGACCTACGCCCTGGCGAGGCGGCGCGACCTCGGCGCGGGCCTGGTCGCCTCCCGGCCCGGTCCGGCCGGTGCGGGCAGGCTGCTCGGCAACACGTTCGCGCTGCACCTGCACCAGCAGCGCGGGGCCGTCCTCGCCTGGACGGCCGCCACCTTCCTCTTCGCCCTCTCGTTCGGCTCGCTGGCCACCGAGGTGGAGGGGATGCTGGAGGAGAACCCCGACCTGATGGCCATGGTGAGCGACGCCGCCGAGGACGCCACGGAGGGCTTCCTCGGTGTCATGGGCGGCTACGTACTGATGGCCGCCTCGGCCTACGCCGCCGTCTCGGTGCTGCGGACGCGGACCGAGGAGACCTCCGGACGCGCCGAGCTCACCCTGTCCACGGCCGTCGGCAGGGTCCGCTGGTTCGGCAACGCGCTGCTGGTCAGCGTGCTGTCCTCGGCCCTGATCGTGGTGATGGGCGGCCTCGGCATGGGCCTGAGCGCGTCCGCCGCCCTGGGGGACTCCTCCTGGACGTGGACGATGATCGGGGCCGCGCTGGCCCAGCTGCCGGTGGCGCTGCTGTTCGCCGCGCTGACCGCGCTGCTGGTGGGGGCGGCGCCGCGCCTGATCCCGCTCGTGTGGGCGTGGCTGGGCTACAGCCTCCTGGCGTCCATGTTCGGCGACCTGCTCGGTCTGGACGAGTGGCTGCTGAACCTGAGCGCGTTCGAGCTGCTGCCCAAGCTGCCGAGCGAGGAGTTCGACGCCGTTCCGGTGGCCATCGCGCTGGGGGCGGTGCTCGCGGTCAGCGCGGTCGCCCTGGCGGGCTTCCGCCGCCGCGACCTGGCCACCGTCTGACAGGACAGGTCCCTGGCGCGGGCGCGCCGTCGGAGTCCGGGGGACCGACGGCGCGCCCGCCTCCCGTGGGCACGGGTGCACGTCCCGGTCGGGTCCCGGTGCCGTCCCACCTGTCGGCGGCCTCGCGGCAGGGCGGAAGGCGGCGGTTCGCAACGTGGGCCTGTTGCGTCACGGGCCGAATCGCCCGGGAGAATCCGGTGAGCGGCAGGAGGGCGCGGGTACCCCACATGGCGGACCGCTTTCGGGAGGGGGCCGCGCCATGACCGTGACGGACGGGGGACGTCCCCGGCGGCGCCTCCGCCGCGCCGCCGTCGTGACCGTCACCGCCGTCGCCGTGCTCGTACTGCTGGGAGGACTCGTGTGGGGCCTGCAGCGCTCACTCATCTACCTTCCGACGGGCGGCGAGCCGCCCTCCGCCGGAGAGGTGATCGAGGGCGCTGAGGACGTGCGCCTGCACACGGACGACGGGCTGGAACTCGGCGCGTGGTACGTCCCCGCCCGGGACGGGGACCGCGGGACGGCGGTCCTGGTCGCCAACGGCAACGCCGGGAACCGCGAGATGCGGGCGCCGCTGGCCCGCGCGTTGTCCGAGCGGGGCTTCTCCGTGCTGCTGTTCGACTACCGGGGCTACGGCGGCAACCCCGGCACCCCCTCCGAGGAGGGGCTGGCGTCGGACGCGCGTGCGGCGGCCGACGCCCTGGCCGAGCGCGGCCACGGCCCGGACGGCACCCTCTACTTCGGCGAGAGCCTCGGCGCCGCCGTCGTGGTCGGCCTGGCCGACGAGCGCCCGCCCGCCGGGCTGTTCCTGCGCTCGCCGTTCAGCTCACTGGCCGACATGGCCCGGACGCACTACCCCTTCGTGTCGAGTTCGCTGCTGCGCGACACCTACCCGGTGGTCGAGACCGTCGGGGACGTCGACGTGCCCACCTCCGTCGCGATGGGTGAAGCCGACACGATCGTGCCCGCCGAACAGAGCCGGGAGGTGGCCGGGGCCAGCCCGAACCTGGTCGAGGAGGTCGTCCTGGAGGGCGTCGGGCACAACGACGCGGAGCTGGTGCACGGGCCGAGGGTGGTGGCCGCGTTCACCCGCCTGGCCGGCCACGTCCGGTGAACCCGTGCCGCCCGGCCGGTCCACCGGCCGGAGACCGCCGTCACCCCGGGAGGAAGGACAGGCCCCAGGCGGGGCCGAACACCACGATGAGGAAGCGCGCCGTGCGGGTGACGAAGGTGACCGCGAGGAACAGCACGGCGTTCATCCGCGTCACTCCGGCCAGGACGGACACCATCAGGAACGGCGGGACACTCGCGAAGGAGCTCAGCGCCACCAGGCCCGCGCCCCACACCGGGTGTTCCTCGGCCCTGCGCCGCCAGTCCTCGGCGCGCGCGGCCCACTTGCCCGGGGTCCGCGCCCGGCGCCGGAGCCACGGGAGGGAGAGCGATCCTCGGCCGACGTAGTAGTAGGGCAGCTTGCCGAGGGCCTGCCCCGCTCCCGCCGCGACCGCCATCGGGGCCAGGGCGCCGTCGTCCACCGCGACGACGGCGCCCACCAGGTAGACCTCGATGCTGAAGACCGGGACGACCCCGAAGACGAGGGCGGCCACGAAGGCCAGCGCGGTCTCGATCACACCGCGCCCCCGGACTCCGCCGGCCGGCCGGTCAGTTCTCGGCCGCCGCGAGCTGCCCGCACGCCCCGTCGATCTCCTGGCCACGGGTGTCGCGGACGGTGACGGACACCCCGTGCGCCTGCAGCCTGCGGACGAACTCGCGCTCGTCCTCGGGGCGCGAGGCCGTCCACTTGGAGCCCGGGGTGGGGTTGAGCGGGATGAGGTTGACGTGCACCAGGTGCCCCTTGAGGAGCTCGCCGAGCAGATCCGCCCGCCACGCCTGGTCGTTGATGTCCTTGATCAGCGCGTACTCGATGGAGACCCGGCGACCGGTGGTACCGGCGTAGCGCCAGGCCGAGTCCAGGACCTCCTCGACCTTCCAGCGGTTGTTGACCGGCACCAGCTCGTCGCGCAGCTCGTCGTCGGGGGCGTGCAGGGAGATCGCAAGGCGGACCTGCATGTCCTCGTCGATGAGCTTGTTGATCGCGGGCACCAGGCCGACCGTGGACACGGTCACGCCGCGCTGGGAGATGCCGAGCCCGTTCGGGACGGGGTCGGTGATACGGCGCACCGTCTGCAGCACGCGCTTGTAGTTGGCCATGGGCTCGCCCATGCCCATGAACACGATGTTGCTGATCCGGCCCGGGCCCCCGGTGACCTCGCCGCGCGCCAGGTCCCGGGCGCTGGCGACCACCTGCTCGACGATCTCGCCGGTGGACAGGTTGCGGGTCAGGCCCGCCTGGCCGGTGGCGCAGAACGGGCAGTTCATGCCGCATCCGGCCTGTGAGGAGATGCACAGGGTGACGCGGTCGGGGTAGCGCATGAGCACCGACTCGAACATCACCCCGTCGAAGGCCTTCCACAGGGTCTTGCGGGTCATCCCGTTGTCACAGGTGATGTGGCGTACCGGGGTGAGCAGGGTGGGCAGCAGCGCCTCGCCCAGCCGCTCCCGGGAGGAGGCGGGCAGGTCGGTCATCGCCGTGGTGTCCGACTCCAGGGCGCCGAAGTAGTGCTGGGCGAGCTGTTTGGCGCGGAAGGGCTTCTCCCCCAGCTCGTTGACGACCTCGGCCCGCTCCTCGGGACTGAGGTCGGCCAGGTGCCGGGGAGGCTTGGCGCGACGGGGTGCGACGAAGTTGAGCTCGGCGGGCATAGACAGTCCGTAGGAAGTGGAGTCGGTGGTCTCGGCCCGGCGCGGGACGGCGGCGACCCGGGTCGTTATACGACCTATACGCCGCCGCGCTGCAGCTCCGCCTGTCAGGGCACTACCGTCGATTCTACGCACTGTGTGGACGGGCCGGACGGGTCCGCCGGATCACGACAACCGGGATCGGCGTGTGGGAGGGCCGGTGACAGGGATCGACGTCCTACTCGACGAGATCAGCCCGTACCAGAGCCGCAGGGTCGTCGTCGAGTGCGACTCCCACACCACGGCCGCCTACCTGCTGGACGCGCGCGGCCGCATCCGCGTCCCGGTGTGGCTGGCCAACCACGAGATCGCGCCCCGCGCCAGCGAGTCCGGCGGACTGTACGAGGGCCGGGCTCCGCTCATGCCCGAGGCCCACACCAAGCACCCCCAGGGCCTCCCCCGCCTCGACCCCGACCGCCTGCGCGCCGTGTGGTTCGAGGAGGGTGACGGGGTCGCCCTCGTGGACGGAGAGGGGCTGCTCGCCGTCATCCCCGGCTGGGCCGAGGCCGACAGCGGCCTGCCCGGGTACGCGCGCGAGGCGATCGGCCGCAGCGCCTACGCCTGGGAGCTGGACCCGGTACGCGACCAGCTGTGGCCGCGCGTGGTCCACGCCGAGGCCTACTGGGACTGGCGGCGTGCCTCGGGTGCCTGGCGCAGCGTGCAGCGCACCGTGCTCAGCCACCTGAACCGGCACGTGGGCGAGCCCGGCCACTACTGGGACGTGTCCGACGGCCACCCGCCGCTGCTGCGCGTCTCGGAGCGCCCGCCCACCGCGGAGCGCCCGTTCACGGTGCTGTCCACGGTCGGCATGTGCGGTCAGCGGATGCCCACCCTGGACCGCTACATGGCCGACACCTCCCGGTACGCCCGGGTGGAGCTGGCCCTGGCCACGACCATGCCCGCGCACCACGCCGCCCGCGTCTTCCGGTGGATCGGCGCCTTCCCCTGGCGGGCGGTGACCTGGTTCGGTACCGGGCACACCGTCAAGTGGCTGGACAACCCCGAGGACCGGGCCATGCGCGGCGGCGCGGGCGCGGTCCTGCTGCTGGAGGACCCCTCCCCCCTGGTCGCCCATCCCGACCACCGGCCCCCGGACACCTCCGGGCTCTCCTTCCAGGGCGATCCCGTGCGGTGGCTGTGGATCGTGCCGGTCACCCGTCCCGAGCACCTGTTCGCCAAGGAGCACGACAGCACCACCCTGGTGGAGAAGCTGGCCGCCGAGGGGCGCAGCTGGGTCCTGGGGCAGGCCCTGTCCCCCGCTGACCCGAAGGCCTTCTGAGGCACGCTCCCCGTCCGCGTTCGGCGGACACGCACCGGGCCGCTCCCCTCCGGCGGTTCCGCTCCGTTGGCGGGAAAACCGGTTGACGGCCCGCCGCGCGGTCGGAATCGTGCTCCGGGGTCGGGCGGGCGGGCGGTTGGGCGGGCGAGCGGGGCGGGGGCCATGGTGCGTACCGGATCAGGTCCGGGTGCGGGGTTCGCCGCTCCGCTGAGGCATCCGGCCTTCCGCGGGCTGGCCCTGGGCCGGACCCTGATGGCCTTCGGCAACGGCATGGCGTCGGTGGCGCTGGCCTTCGCCGTACTGGACGTGACGGGCTCCCTGACCCACGTGGGGCTGGTGGTGGGCGCGCGCTCGGTCGCCAACGTGTCCCTGCTGCTGCTCGGCGGCGTCGTCGCGGACCGGCTGCCGCGGACACTGGTGCTCCAGGGAGGATGCGCCCTGGCCGCGCTCTCCCAGGGGGTCCTGGGCGGGACACTGCTGGCGGGAGCCGCGTCGCTTCCGCTGATGGTCGCGCTGAGCCTGGTCAACGGCGCCGCCGCGGCCGTGAACCTGCCCGCCTCGGCGGCGCTGACCCCGCAGACCGTGCCCCGGAACCTGCTGCGCCAGGCCAACGCCGTGGCGGGCGTGGGCGTCCAGGGCGGCACGTTCCTCGGCATGTCGGCGGGCGGTGTGGTGGTGGGCCTGCTGGGCGCGGGTTGGGCGATCACCGTGGACGGGGTGCTGTTCGCCTGCGCCGGCGCGGCCCTGCTGTCCGTGCGGGTCCCCCCGACCGCCCGGGCCGGGGAGGCCGGGTCCGCCGACGTGCTGCGCGACCTCCGGGACGGGTGGGGCGAGTTCGTCTCCCGCCCGTGGGTGTGGATCATCGTGCTGCAGTTCACGGTGGTCAACGCGGGCTGGTCGGCGGTCACGGCCGTGCTGGGCCCGGCGATCGCCGACGAGACCTTCGGCCGGACCGCCTGGGGCCTGCTCATGGCCGCCAACAGCGTCGGCCTGCTGGTCGGCGGGGTGCTGGCGGCCCGCTGGCAGCCTCGGCGGGCACTGGTCTTCGGCACGGCCCTGGTGGCGACGCACGCACTGCCGTTCCTCGCTCTGACGGGGCCCTCGCCGCTACCGGTCCTGTTCGCCGCGATGTTCGTCGCGGGCGTGGCCGTGGAGCAGTTCACCGTGGCCTGGGAGGTCTCGGTCCAGGAGAACGTCCCCCAGGAGAAGCTGTCTCGGGTCTACTCCTACGACGCGCTGGGGTCGTTCGTCGCGATGCCCGTCGGGCAGATCGCGATCGGCCCGTTCGCCGAGTCGTTCGGGCCGGGCCCGGCCCTGGTACTGGTGTCGGCGCTGACCCTGCTGGCCACGCTGACGGCGGTCTCCTCGCGCGGTGTGCGGACCCTGCGCCGCCGCTGAGCGGCACCCCGGGGACCATGTCGGCGAGTGCCCGCCCGGCCCCTGGGGGCGTGGCCCGGGCTCCGAGGGTCCCCGCCTCGGGGCACCCGGACACGGGGCGAAGCGGAGCCCCGGAACAGGCACGGCTACCTCGCGGCGCCCCGGCTGCCCCGGGCCTGGCTCAGGAGTCGGTGGAAGCGCGCCGTGTCCTCGTCGCTGAAGCGCTCCACGAAGCGCATCAGGGTGACGCCGGGGTCCGGGCCGGTGTTGAGCACCTCGTCCATCATCCTGGCGGTGTACTCGGCGTGTGACTCGCACGGCCAGTACGTCCAGGCGCGGCCGGTCTTCTCCCGGTCCAGCAGTCCCTTGTGGAAGAGGATGTCGGCGACCGTCATGACGGTCGTGTAGGCGACCTCCCGGTCGTAGACCATGGTCTCGCGGACCCGGCGCACCGGAAGCGGCTCGTCGGACCGCCACAGCGCGTCCATGATCGCCGCCTCCAGTTCCCCCAGCCCCCTCATGGGTCTCCCTCGCACGCGTTCGCCCTCGGTTGTGCTCATCCCGGAGATCGTAGGCACGGCGCGGTCCCCGGCGTGGGAGAACGCCGAAGAGCGCACAGATCCGTACATCCTCGGCACCGGTCACCGGCGTTTCACCAGCGAACGGCCACCGGACGCAAGAGAAACAGGCAGTGGGCCGGACCGGACCGGGAGGCGCGGGCCCGTCCCGGCGGGTTCCCGTCGGCGCGTCGTGTTACACGCCACACTCTTCCTGGCCGGACACGGCCAGCGTCTTCACATCATAGAATCACCACAGAAAGGCACAAATCCGGCACATTTACTACCCTGGGCTTGGATCCCTGCACGTAGAGGCAACGCAGATGTGAAAGATTGTTACCTATCTCCTAGTTTCGTCAACGCACGCGTTCCCCGTGGGCAGGTTGCTACAAGTAGCCTGGTAACCGACGAGTGCTGGCCAGGGCAGATGCTTCCCGCATGCGCGGGACAGCTCCCACGTTCCTTTGAGCCGCCTTGCCAGCAGCCACCCGTCTTCCTACACATTCACAAGCGAGCTGCGGAAGTGGGCGATCTCCGCCGTGTCGTCTGAGGCGTCTCAACCCCTGACAGATTTCGGTCCCAACGAGTGGTTGGTCGAGGAGCTTTATCAGAAGTACTTGAACGACCCGAACTCCGTTGACAAGGCCTGGTGGAACTTCTTCGCGGACTACAAGCCCGCGGAGACTGCTGGTGCGAAGGGTGGGGGCGGCGCGAAGGCGCAGGCCGAGAAGGCCCCCACGGCCTCCTCACCCGAGAAGAAGCCGAGTGCCCCCAGCGCCCCTGCCTCCAAGCAGAGCGGCAAGAAGGACGACAGCAAGAAGAAGGACGACAAGGAGAGCAAGGACGAGGCCCTCCAGGTCAAGCAGGAGCGCCTGCGCGGGGCGTCCGCGCGGACCGCGACCAACATGGAGTCGAGCCTGGGGCTGCCCACCGCGACGAGTGTGCGCGCGGTACCGGTCAAACTGCTCTTCGACAACCGCATCGTCATCAACAACCACCTCCGACGCGGCCGTGGCGGGAAGGTCTCCTTCACCCACCTCATCGGCTACGCGATGGTCAGGGCCCTCAAGGCCCTGCCGGAGATGAACCACTCCTACGCGGAGGTCGACGGCAAGCCCGGCGTCGCCAAGCCCGAACACGTGAACTTCGGACTGGCGATCGACCTGCAGAAGCCCGACGGCTCGCGCCAGCTCGTCGTCCCCTCCATCAAGAAGTCCGACGAGATGGACTTCAAGGAGTTCTGGGGCGGCTACGAGGACCTGGTCCGCAAGGCCCGCAACAACAAGCTGGGCGTGCCGGACTTCCAGGGCACCACCATCAGCCTCACCAACCCCGGCGGCATCGGCACCGTGCACTCGGTCCCGCGCCTGATGCCGGGCCAGGGCACCATCCTGGGCGTGGGCGCGATGGAGTACCCGGCCGAGTTCCAGGGCGCCTCCTCCGACACCCTGGCCGAGCTGGGCATCAGCAAGGTCATGACGCTGACCTCCACCTACGACCACCGCATCATCCAGGGTGCGCAGTCCGGTGAGTTCCTGCGCCGGATCCACCAGCTGCTGCTGGGCGAGGACGGTTTCTACGACGAGGTCTTCAACTCGCTGCGCATCCCCTACGAGCCGGTGCGCTGGGTGCAGGACATCCACGTCAACAAGGCCACCCAGCTCGACAAGGCCACCCGGGTCCAGGAGCTGGTCCACGCCTACCGCGTGCGCGGCCACCTGATGGCCGACACCAACCCGCTCGACCACGAGCAGCGCAAGCACCCCGACCTGGACGTGCTCGAACACGGCCTGACCCTGTGGGACCTGGACCGCGAGTTCCCGACCGGGGGCTTCGGCGGCAAGCAGGTCATGAAGCTCCGCGACGTCCTGGGCGTACTCCGCAACACCTACTGCCGCACGGTGGGTATCGAGTACATGCACATCCAGAGCCCGGAGGAGCGGGAGTGGATCCAGACGCACGTCGAGCGCGAGCACGAGAAGCTCGACCGCGACGAGCAGCTGCACATCCTGCACCGGCTCAACAGCGCCGAGGCCTTCGAGACCTTCCTGCAGACCAAGTACGTGGGTCAGAAGCGCTTCTCCCTGGAGGGCGGCGAGTCGCTGATTCCGCTGCTGGACGGCGTGATCTCCAGGGCGGCCAGGGCCGAGCTGGACGAGGCCGTCATCGGCATGGCCCACCGCGGCCGCCTGAACGTGCTGGCCAACATCTGCGGCAAGTCCTACGGGCAGATCTTCGGTGAGTTCGAGGGCAACCTCGACCCGCGCAGCGCGCACGGCTCAGGCGACGTCAAGTACCACCTGGGCACCGAGGGCACCTTCGAGACCCACGACGGCAACAGGATCAACATCTCGCTGTCGGCCAACCCCTCCCACCTGGAGACGGTCGACCCGGTCGCCGAGGGCATCGTTCGCGCCAAGCAGGACGTGCTCAACAAGGGCCCGCAGGGCTTCACGGTGCTGCCGATCCTGATCCACGGCGACGCCGCGTTCGCCGGACAGGGCGTGGTCGCCGAGACGCTGAACCTGTCGCAGCTGCGCGGCTACCGGACCGGCGGCACGGTGCACGTCATCGTGAACAACCAGGTGGGCTTCACCACCTCGCCGGACGACAGCCGCTCCAGCGTCTACGCCACGGACGTGGCCCGGATGGTGCAGGCGCCGATCTTCCACGTCAACGGGGACGACCCCGAGGCCGTGGTCCGGGTCGCGCACCTGGCCTTCGCCTACCGGCAGACGTTCAACAAGGACGTCGTGATCGACCTGGTCTGCTACCGCCGCCGCGGTCACAACGAGGGCGACAACCCGGCGTTCACCCAGCCTCTGATGTACGACGTCATCGACGCCAAGCGCTCCACCCGCAAGCTGTTCACCGAGGCCCTCATCGGCCGCGGCGACATCACGGTGGAGGACGCGGAGTCGGCGCTGCGCGACTACCAGTCCGAGCTGGAACGGGCCTTCACCGAGACCCGCGAGGTCGAGAAGAAGCCGGTCGAGCCGGGTGCGGTGGTCAAGCCCGAGGTGTTCACCGAGAGCCGCCTGGACCACACCGCGGTCGAGACCGCGATCAGCACCGAGGCGGTCAAGCGGATCGTGGACACCCAGGTGTCGCTGCCCGAGGGCTTCACCCCGCACCCGCGGCTGGCTCCCCAGCTGGCCCGGCGCGCGTCGATGGTCGAGTCCGACGCCATCGACTGGGCGACCGGTGAGCTGCTGGCCTTCGGCGGTCTGCTGATGGACGGCCACCCGGTCCGCCTGATCGGCCAGGACACCCGCCGCGGTACCTTCGGCCAGCGCCACGCCACGCTGATGGACCGCGAGACCGGTGAGACCCACACGCCGCTCAAGACGTTCGACGACGGCATCACCCGGTTCCACGTGCACGACTCGCTGCTGAGCGAGTACGCGGCGCTGGGCTTCGAGTACGGCTACTCGCTCACCCGCCCCGACGCGCTGGTGATGTGGGAGGCCCAGTTCGGCGACTTCGTCAACGGCGCCCAGACCATCATCGACGAGTACATGAGCGCGGGCGAGCAGAAGTGGGGCCAGCGCTCCAGCGTGACCCTGCTGCTGCCGCACGGCTACGAGGGCCAGGGGCCGGACCACTCCTCCGCGCGCATCGAGCGCTTCCTGCAGCTGTGCGCGCAGGAGAACATGACGGTGGCCTACCCGAGCAACCCGGCGAGCTACTTCCACCTGCTGCGCTGGCAGGCCAAGTCGCCGTTCCAGCGTCCGCTGGTGGTGTTCACGCCCAAGTCGCTGCTGCGTCTGAAGACCGCGACCTCGGCCACCGAGGACTTCACCTCGGGCCACTTCCAGCCGCTGATCACGGACGGCTCGATCGCGCCGGACAAGGTGCGCCGCGTGGTGCTGTGCACGGGCAAGGTCTACTACGAGCTGGACGCCGCGCGCCGCAAGAGCGGTGACAAGCACACCGCGATCATCCGGACGGAGCGGCTCTACCCGCTGCCGATCGAGGAGATCCGCGAGCAGCTCAGGGCCTACCCGAACGCGGGCGAGGTCCTGTGGGTGCAGGAGGAGCCGGCGAACATGGGCCCGTGGCCCTTCGTCGCGCTGGTCTTCTCCGAACAGCTCGACCGACCGTTCACCCGGATCTCGCGTCCGGCCTCCTCCGCGCCCGCGGCCGGTTCGGCCAAGCGCCACGAGGCCGAACAGCGTGCCCTGGTGGACACGGTGTTCCCGCCCGCCGACTAGCAGGCGGGGGAACGACGTGTACTACACCGATCGCGGAATCGAGGAGTTGGAGAGCCGCCGCGGCGACGAGGAGGTCAGCTTCGCCTGGCTCGCCGAGCAGCTGCGGGCGTTCACCGACATCAACCCCGAGTTCGAGACCCCGGTCGACCGGCTGGCCACCTGGCTGGCCCGGCTGGACGACGAGGACGACGAGTAGGAACCGTTCGCGGCGCGAACGGTGAGGGGCCCGGGTCACCACGACCCGGGCCCCTTCGCGTGTTCCGGGCCGGGTCGGGCTCCGGTCGCGCGGGAACCTGAGGGCGCGGGGCACGTGCGGGTGCCCGACCGCCTCCCGCCGTATGGGGGCGGGCTTCGGGGGATGGTGCGTCCTCGGTTTCCCCAGGCCGTGCGGACGGCCCGGACGGCCCGGTCGGCCACTCGACCGCAGGCCCCGGCGACCCCGGTGCCGCCCCGGTCCGGGCCCCCGTGGCCTCGGGGTACACCCGGGGGTCTCCCTGAACCGACCCGTAGATCCGCGACATATCTTGAGTTCCCCAGACACGCGACATATCGTGAAGCCACGGAGCGAGCGAAAGGGGTCACACGATGGCACGTTGGACCATCGACAGGCCGATGACCCAGACACTGGACGGCATCGTCGCGTTGCGGGTCCGGATCATCGGAGGCCACGTCAACATTCTTCCCACCGACGACCCGGTCACCTTCGAGGTCACCGACATCGTCGGCGAGCCCCTCCTGGTCACGCAGGAGGCGGGCATCCTCACCATCCACTACGAGGACCTCACCAGTCAGGGACTCCTGGACCGGCTGCGGCCCGTCCAGCTCAGCGGCTACAAGCGGGTGCAGCACCGGAAGGCCACCGTGAACCTGCGGCTACCCAAGGACTGCCCGGTCGAGGTCAGCACGGCCAGCGCGTCGATCGTGGCCGCCGGGCTCAGCGCCCGCAGCCATCTGCGGACCGCCTCCGGGGAGATCACCCTCGACGACACCGCTGGGGAGACCGAGATCGGCACCGTCTCGGGCAGCACCGCCGTGCGCAACCCCCACGGCACCCTCAAGTTCAACAGCGTCAGCGGTCAGCTGGCGGTGGCGGGTGGACGGCTCTCCGCGATGAAGGCCAAGACCGTCTCCGGACAGCTGCTGGCCGACACCGACATCGCCCCGGCGGGGCGGGTCCGGCTCAACTCGATCTCCGGCGAGATCGCCCTGCGGGTGCCCTCCGAGACCTCGGCGGCCGTGGAGCTGCGCACCGCGAAGGCCCCGGTGGAGTCCGACTTCGGCCTGGACCGCCGCAACGCCCCGGGCAGGACGGTCCTGAGCGGGAAGATCGGCGGCGGCGTCGACCCGGCGTCCATCACCATCAACTCCGCGTCCGGCCGGACGGCGCTGCTGCGGCGCGCGCCCGAGGCTCCGGCCGCGATTCCCGAGGGGGCCTGAATGAGCACCATCTTCGGCCACGGAAGACTCCGGCTCTACCTGCTCAAGCTGCTGGACGAGAACCCGCGGCACGGTTACGAGATCATCAGCCTGCTCCGCGACCGCTTCCTCGGGGTGTACTCGCCCTCGCCCGGAACCATCTACCCCCGGCTCGCGCGGCTGGAGGAGGAGGGGCTGGTCACCCACACCGAGGAGGGCGGCCGCAAGGTCTACCGCCTCACCGACAAGGGCCGCGAGGAACTGCGTGAGCGCAGCGGCGACCTGAACGACCTGGAGCGGGAGATCACCGACTCGGTGCGCGACATCGCCCGCGCGGTCAAGCAGGACGTGCGGGCGACGATCAGCTCGCTGCGTGAGGAGCTGAAGTTCGCCTCCGGAGAGGCGCGCCGCCCCGATTCCGGGGAGGGCCCGCGCGGCTCCGAGGGCTCCGAGGAGGCCGGGGAGCCGTCCGGGGAGCACCGTGAGCGGCACGGGAGGCAGGGCTGCGAGGAGGGCTCGCGGTGGACCCGTGAGTGGGGGCGCTTCTCCCAGGGTTTCGGTGCCTTCGGCGCCGCCTGGGGCCGGGGCGACTCCGAGCGCGCCTCACAGGCCCCGGAGTTCGAGCGGGCGCTGCGCGACTTCGGCGACCGGGTCCGCGACACCTTCCGCGAGGCGGGCCACGTGGGAGAGGCCGCCGCCGGCGACCTGCGGCGCATCCTGGACGACACGGTCGAGGTGATCCGCCGGGACATGCGGCACTGGGGCCCGCCCGCCGACCGCCCGGAGGAGGGCCCGGGGACCACCGGGGAGCCCGCCGCCTCGGGGGAGGGAGGCGCCGCCGAGCCGGAGCCCTCCTCCGGGGAACCCGCCGAGAAGCCTACGGAGGAGTCCGCCGAGGGGGCCGCCGAGAAGCCCGGGTCGCCGCCGGAGCCGCCCTCCGGCGGCGACCCGTGGAGCCAGGCGGTCGACGACACCGGCGACGGCAGGTAGTCCGGTGAGGACGCCCGGAGGACACCGCAGGGGCGCGTCCTCCGGGCCCTCGCCGGGCAGGAACGGTCGGGGCCCGGCACCACACGGTGCCGGGCCCCTCCCGCGCCTGGGTGTCTAGCGGCGGGCGACGCCGTCCTCACGGGCCTGGGCGGCGACCGCTGCGGACACCGCCGGGACCACCCGCCCGTCGAAGGAGCTGGGGAGGATGTAGTCGGCGGCCAGGTCGTCCCCGACCAGGTCCGCCAGCGCCGTGGCGGCGGCCAGCTTCATGTTCTCGGTGATGTCCGTCGCGCCCGCGTCGAGGGCGCCCCGGAACACGCCGGGGAAGGCCAGCACGTTGTTGATCTGGTTCGGGAAGTCGCTGCGCCCGGTGGCGACGACGCTCGCGTGCCGGCGGGCGACGTCGGGGTGCACCTCCGGGTTGGGGTTGGCCATCGCGAAGATGATCGCGTTCTCGGCCATGGTGGAGACCACGGACTCGGGGACCTCCCCGGCGGACAGGCCGATGAACACGTCGGCCCCCTCCAGCGCGCTCTCGATGGACCCGCTCACCCCCGCCTTGTTGCTGATGGAGGCCAACTCCTGCTTGACGGCCGTCAGACCCTCCCGGCCGTCGTGGATCATGCCCTTGGAGTCGGCCACGGCGATGTCGCCGATCCCGCCGTCGAGGAGCATCTTGGTGACGGCCACGCCCGCGGCGCCCGCCCCGGAGACCACGACGCGCAGGTCGCCCAGGGTGCGCCCGGTCAGCCGGGCGGCGTTGCGCAGAGCGGCGACGGTGACGATCGCGGTGCCGTGCTGGTCGTCGTGGAAGACGGGGATGTCCAGGCGCTCGCGCAGTTGCCGCTCGATCTCGAAGCAGCGGGGGGCGGAGATGTCCTCCAGGTTGATCCCGCCGAAGGAGGGGGCCATGCGCACGACGGTCTCGACGATCTCGTCGACCCCGGTGCAGCCCAGCGCGATCGGCACGGAGTCGACGTCGCCGAACTGCTTGAACAGCAGCGACTTGCCCTCCATGACCGGCAGGGAGGCCTCGGGACCGATGTCGCCCAGGCCCAGGACCGCGGTGCCGTCGGTGACGACGGCGACCAGGTTGCTCTTCCAGGTGTAGGTCTCGACGAGTTCGGGGGTCTCGGCGATGGCGTCGCAGACGCGGGCGACACCGGGGGTGTAGGCGAGGGACAGGCCCTCGTGGTCGTGGACGTCGACGGACGAGGTCACGTGGAGCTTGCCACCGCGGTGCAGCGCGAAGGCGGGATCCTCATCCAGGTTCTGGGAACGCGAAACGGTGGTCACTACTTCAAACCCCTCAAGGTCTTGCGTGTTCCACCCTGCCATCGGCCATGACGGCGGGACGGACCGGCAGTGGTGCGAACCGCGCGCGAAGACGTGAAGATGCTAGGGGGACTCCTCCTCGGCGCCGGTCGGCCATGACCGGTGGTGTCGCCGGGGAGAGTCGTTCTTCGCTGGACTCCTATGCGAGTTACTGCGCGGCCGCTCTCACGGGGATGACCCGTTACGCAATCCTCTCACAACGGTGACCACAGGAAAATCGCGGGTCGGCACGATGAGACAGCACCGACTTATCAGCTTTTAAAGCATGATGTTCTGAATGTCGTTTTGGCTCGGGTGGTGAGGTCACGAACCCGCCTCCGACCAGGCGCTCCGCGCCCCCGAAGGAGACACCACGATGGCCCTGCACAAGCCCCTGCCCGCGCCGCTCACCCTTGGAGCCCTGTCCCTCGCCGGTGTCCTGGCGCTGTCCGCCTGCGGCGGCGACGGCGGGAGCACCGAGGAGACCGCCGCGCCCGAGGCGCCCACCGTCGAGTCCGACGAGGAGCTCGCCGCCCTCGTCCCCGCCGACATCGCCGAGGCCGGGAGCGTCAAGATCGGTGTCGAGGCCTCCTACCCGCCGGGCGAGTTCCTGGAGGAGGACGGCGAGACCGTCCAGGGCTTCAACGTGGACCTCGTCAACGCCGCGCTGGGCAAGCTCGGCCTGGAGGGCCAGTGGGAGCCCACCGCCTTCGACTCCATCATCATCGGTGTGGACACGGGCACCTACGACCTCGGCTCCTCCTCCTTCACCGTCACCGAGGAGCGCATGGAGCAGGTCAACATGGTCAGCTACTTCTCCTCGGGCACCCAGTGGTTCGCCCAGGCGGGCAACCCCCAGGACGTGGACCCCGACAACGCCTGCGGCATGCGGATCGCGGTGCAGGCCAACACCACCCACGACACCGACATCGAGGAGCGCAGCACGGCCTGCGTCGACGCCGGTGAGGATCCCATCACCATCCAGAAGTTCGAGAGCCAGCCGCTGGCCACCGAGACGGTCGTCTCCGGCGTCAACGACGCCTCGCTCGCCGACATGCCGACCTCCGCGTACGCGCTGGACCAGACCGGCGAGGGCGTCCTGGAGTTCGTCGGCGAGCAGTACAACGCCGCCCCCTACGGCGTCCTCACCCACCAGGACGACACCGAGCTGGCCGAGGCCGTCGCCGCCGCCTTCAACGCCCTGATGGAGGACGGCACCTACTCCGAGGTCCTGGAGCAGTGGGGCGTGGACGCCGGCGGACTGGAGGCCGCCGAGGTCAACCCCGAGCTCTCGGAGTAGACCGAGTCCCTCACCGACCCCCACCGAGCGAAAGACTGACCCGTGTCCTCACCGACCGAACCGGTGGGCGGGCCGGTGTCGAAGACCTCGACCCCGGCCCGCTCGACCGAGCCCGTCACCGCCGTCCCCGTGCGCTACCCCGAACGGTGGATCGCCGCCGGTGTCATCCTGGTCCTCGCGGCCATGTTCGTGCACATGCTGGTCACGAACGACGCGTTCAACTGGCCGTTCATGGCCGACCACATGTTCTCGGAGCCGGTCGTACGCGGTGTGTGGATCACCCTCAGCGCCACCGTGCTGTCGATGGTCATCGGCGTCGTCCTGGGCATCGTCCTGGCGGTGATGCGGCTTTCCGGCAACCCGGTCCTGGTGTCCGTCTCCTGGCTGTACACCTGGTTCTTCCGGGGTGTGCCCCGCCTGGTGCTGGCGGTGCTCTTCGGCAACCTCGCCATCCTGTACCAGACCGTCGAGCTCGGCCTGCCCTTCGACAACTACTGGATGGCGTGGCTGGGCATGGAGGGTGACGCCCGCTTCTTCGAGATCGACACCCGCACCGCGCTCAGCGGCTACACCGCGGGCCTGCTCGCGCTGTCGCTGTCCGAGGGCGCCTACATGGCCGAGATCATCCGCGCGGGCCTGCAGTCGGTGGACAAGGGCCAGACCGAGGCCGCGCAGGCGCTCGGCATGAGCCGGGGCAGGGTCCTGCGCCGGATCACCCTCCCGCAGGCGATGCGGGTGGTCATCCCGCCCACGGGCAACGAGACCATCGCCATGCTCAAGGACACCGCGCTGCTGGCGTACGTGCCGGTGACCATCGAGCTGTTCTACCAGCTGCAGGCCATCGGCGCCCGGACCTACCAGATCTTCCCGATGCTGGTGGCGGCGTGCCTGTGGTACCTGGCCATCACCAGTGTGCTGATGGTCGGCCAGTACTTCATCGAGCGCAGGTTCAACCCGGGACAGCACGGCAGCATCCGGAACCGCATCGTCGGAGGGGCGCACAGATGAGCGAGCAGATCCAGGAGGGGACCGTCGTGGAGGCGTCCGAGGGCACAGGTCCACCCGTCGACGCGCTGGTCGTGGCGGAGAACGTGCACAAGAGCTTCGGCCGCCTGGAGGTCCTCAAGGGCATCGACCTGCACGTGAGGCGCGGTGAGGTCATGTGCATCGTCGGCCCGTCCGGGTCCGGCAAGTCCACGTTCCTGCGCTGCATCAACCACCTGGAGAAGCTCACCGCGGGTCGCCTGTGGGTCAACGGCGACCTGATGGGGTACCGGCAGAAGCGCGGGCGGCTGTACGAGCTGCGCGACAACGAGATCGCCGCCCAGCGCAGCGACATCGGCATGGTCTTCCAGCGGTTCAACCTGTTCCCGCACCTGAGCGCCCTCGGCAACGTCACCGAGGCGCCCGTACAGGTCAAGCGGGTGCCCAGGGCCGAGGCCACCGCCAGGGCCGTGGAACTGCTGGAGCGGGTGGGCCTGCCGGACAAGGCCGACGCCTATCCCGACCAGCTCTCCGGCGGCCAGCAGCAGCGCGTGGCGATCGCCCGCGCGCTGGCCATGGAACCGTCGCTGATGCTGTTCGACGAACCCACCAGCGCCCTGGACCCGGAGCTGGTCGGCGAGGTCCTGGACGTCATGCGCGACCTGGCCGAGGGCGGGATGACGATGGTGGTCGTCACCCACGAGATGGGGTTCGCCCGCGAGGTCGGCGACTCCCTGGTCTTCATGGACGACGGCATGGTGGTGGAGTCGGGGACACCCGCGGAGGTGCTCTCCGCTCCGCGCCACGAGCGCACCCAGGCCTTCCTCTCCAAGGTGCTCTGACCAGGCGCGGTGATCCCCGCCGACGCCCCGTGCCCCGCCGGGGGTGCGGGGCGCCGGCGTCCCGCGGTCCCCCTCGCCCGGGGCGGGAAACGCCGCACGAAGTCTTGACCGCGCGATGGCGTACACCCAGAGTCGTGGGGTAGGAACCGCCCGGGGAGGGACATGGACGCGCGCACGGAACACACACGCAGGCGCTGGAACCGCATGGCCTCCTACCGCGAGCACGGCGAGCGCTTCCAGAGCCCCGCCATGCGCCGCACCCGCGAGATCCTGTGCGCCGGGGCCCGCGGCCGGACCCTGGAGGTGGCGGTCGGGACCGGCCGGAACCTGTCCTACTACCCGCCCCAGGTCCGCCTCACCGCCATCGACCTCAGCCCGGAGATGCTCGCCCGCGCCCGGAGGAGGGCCGACGAGCTGGGGATGGCCGCCCGGTTCCTGGAGGGCGACGCGCAGTCGCTGGACTTCCCCGACCAGAGCTTCGACACGGTTCTGTGCACGCTGGCCATGGGCGCCGTCCCCGACCAGCACCGCGCCCTGTCGGAGCTGTACCGGGTGCTGGTGCCGGGCGGCAGGCTGCTGATGGTCGACCACGTCGAGTACGCCGGCTTTCCCGGACGGCTCCTGGAACAGCGCCGTGAGCACCCGCGCCGCCTGCCACGGGAGGTGGCCGCCGAGGTGGGGTTCGAGGTCGGCCACCACGACCGCCTGTTCCTCGGGCTGGTCGAGCGGGTGGTCGCCCACCGTCCCTGAGCGGTCCGGTCCGACCGCAGAACACCTCCGGTCCAGCGCATATCCTGAAAGGAACGCTGTCCCCGCTCCGAGGTGGTCCGATGATCCGCCCTGCCCGCCCCGACGACGTCCCCGTCATCCACGCGATGATCGGAGAGCTCGCCGAGTACGAGAAGGAACCGGACGCGGTCGCGGCCACCGAGCAGGACCTGCGCACGGCCCTGTTCGGCCCCGAACCGGCGGTGTTCGCGCACGTCGCCGAGCACGTGGACGGGGGCACCGCCGTCGCCGGGTTCGCGCTCTGGTTCCGCAACTACTCCACCTGGACCGGCAGGCACGGCATCCACCTGGAGGACCTGTACGTGCGCCCCGAGGCGCGCGGCCGGGGACACGGGCTGGGACTGCTGCGTACCCTGGCGCGGATCTGCGTGGAACGCGGTTACACGCGCCTGGAGTGGTCCGTGCTCGACTGGAACGAACCCTCGATCCGGTTCTACGAATCCCTGGGCTCCCAGCCGATGGACGGGTGGACGGTCCGCCGTCTGGACGGTGACGCGCTGACCGTACTGGGTGCCGGACAGGACTGAGACATGCCGTCCGTCTTGCTTTCGTTCCGGATCGTGTGGACACGATCCGTTCTCCCTGCCGCAGTGGCAGGGTGAAACCAGATACATTGCTCTCAAGCGGCAACCCCGCTCCCCCGAAGGAGGGACGTGACCGAAGAAACCGCTGTACCCACGGCCGACGCCATCGGTGTCCGGGACGCTGTCACTGTCAACATGCCTGCGGACAGCGCCTACTTGTCCGTCTTGCGGACGGCGACGGCGGGTCTGGCCGCACGGCTCGACTTCACCCTCGACGAGATCGAGGATCTGAGGATCGGTGTCGACGAGGCCTGTGCGATGCTCCTCTCCCAGGCGCTGCCCGGTACGGAACTGACCACGGAGTTCGAACTCACCCCTGAGGGAATGCGTATATCCGTCTCGGTGCTCACCGCCGACGGGCGCCTTCCCGCACGCGACACCTTCGCCTGGACCGTCCTGTCCGCTTTGGCGGGAGAGGTCGACGCGGGGGCCGGACCGGACGACCGCGTCCACATCGTCCTGTACAAGCGCCGCGGCACCCTGGAGTCGGCGTGAGCGAGAGGGGGCCCGCTCTGACAGCGAAGACCGAGCACGCGGTGCCCGACCGGGCCCGCGCCAGAGAGTTGTTCGAGCGCCTTGGCGAGCTCGACGCGGACTCCGAGGAGCGCCGGCGGATCCGCGACGAACTGGTGGAGCTCCACCTGCCCTTGGTGGAGTACCTGGCCCGCCGGTTCCGCAACCGCGGTGAGTGGCTGGACGATCTCACCCAGGTGGCCACGATCGGGCTGATCAAGTCCATCGACCGGTTCGACCTGGACCGCGGGGTGGAGTTCTCCACCTACGCGACCCCGACGATCGTCGGGGAGATCAAACGGCACTTCCGCGACAAGGGCTGGGCTGTACGGGTCCCCCGCCGCCTGCAGGAGCTGAAGCTCTCGCTCACCAAGGCGGTCAGCGACCTGTCGCAGCGGGAGGGGCGCTCCCCGACCGTCGCCGAACTCGCCGCGCACCTGCAGATGTCCGAGGAGGAGGTGCTGGAGGGCCTGGAGTCCGCCAACGCCTACTCGACGGTGTCGCTGGACGCGCCCGACAGCGGGGACGAGGACGCCCCCGCCGTGGCCGACTCGCTGGGCATCGTGGACGAGTCCCTGGAGGGCGTGGAGTACCGGGAGTCGCTCAAGCCGCTCCTGGAACAGCTCCCGCCCAGGGAGAAGCGCATCCTGCTTCTGCGTTTCTTCGGCAACATGACACAGTCACAGATCGCCCAGGAGCTGGGGATATCTCAGATGCACGTGTCCCGTCTGCTGGCCCGCACCCTGGCACAGCTGCGCCAGGCGCTGACCACCGACGACTGACCGGACGCCGGTCGCCACGGACGGCCGCGGGGCTACTTCTCCCGTTCCTCGGGGAAGAGCGCCGCGGTCGTCGGCGGTGAGAGGACCGCCGCCGCGGCGCACACCGCCACGCCCAGGAGCACCACGCCGTACACGTACTGCTGGCTGGTGAACATGTAGTAGGCGACCACGGCGAGGAAGACCTGGGTGAGGAACACCGGCGTCCGCGCCCAGTCCCTCAGCCGCCAGAGCCCACGCGCGACGAACACCAGCAGCACGCCCACGCCCAGGCCCAGGGCGGTCAGGGGGATCGCGCTGGTGAGGTCGTGGGCCCGACCGCTGACGGCGCCGAAGAGGCTGTAGAGGCCGCCGAGCACCGCGGCCAGCCCGACCAGGGCCTCCAGCGCGGCGGCGATGACGACGGTGACGGGGCGAGATGACACCTGACGAGCCTATACGCGTTCCGGGCGGGCCCATCTCCGCCCCCCGGCACTAGACTGGCCCGGTGCGCGCCCTTTTCATCGTGAACCCCCAGGCGACCACGACCACCTCGCGCACGCGTGAGGTGATCCTGGGCGCCCTGGCGTCGGAGTTGGACGTCACCGCCGCCGCGACCGAGTACCGCGACCACGCGGGAGAGCTCGCCCGTCAGGCGGCCGGGAACGGCTACGACCTCGTGCTGAGCCTCGGCGGCGACGGCACCGTCAACGAGGTGGTCAACGGGCTCCTGTCCACTCCGAGCGGGCTCCGACGCCCGCGTTACGCGGTGATCCCCGGCGGCAGCGCCAACGTCTTCATCCGCTCCCTCGGCGTGCCCGGCGACCCGGTGGAGGCCACCGGCGTGGTCCTGGAGGCGCTTCGGGAGGGCCGCGAGCGCGAGATCAGCCTCGGGCGGATCACCAGCGACCAGGACGACCGGTACTTCACTTTCTGCGCCGGTTTCGGCTGGGACGCCGATGTGGTCCAGCAGGTGGAGAACGAGCGCGCGCAAGGCCGCAGGGCCACCCCGGCGCTGTACGCGGAAGTGGCGGTGAAGCTGTTCTTCCAGGGCGATATCCAGGATCCGTCACTAAGCGTGGTCAGCCGCGGAAGATCCCTTGTGGGGGCGTATTTCGCGATCGTCACCAACACCACGCCCTGGACGTACGCGGGGACCCTTCCACTTCAGCCGACCCCGTCCTCGCGTTTCGAACTGGGCCTGGACGCTTTCGCGCTGACCCACTCCTCGCCCGCGGTCACCGGCTGGATCCTTTCCCAAATGTTCTTCCCCAAAGGCCTCCCGGCTCGCGGGGACGGCTACATGACCTGGCATGACCAGGACTCTCTCCAGATCACGTCATCTCATCCCAGGGCGTTCCAAATCGACGGTGAGTACCTGGGAGACCGCGAACAGGTCAACTTCCAGTCTGTACCAAAGGCATTACGAATCATCTGTTAATTACGCCGGAAGAGACCATTCACGGGCACTGTGACGCACCCGACACGCCGAACAGGACCTTCGGCCCCGTGAGCTCTTGCATGGGTCGTTCGGTCCTGTCACGCTCAAGATATCGCCGCGAGTTACGGGCGAGTTAATGGGGCGCTTCCCACGTGGCCGTGGGATGAAACCCGGACCATCCCGGTCCGGACGACTCCCCGATGGGACCCATCCATCGGGCGCCCTCCGCACAATCCTGACACGCGCACGATCGTGAAAAGCTTCACAAGCCCCCGATCGCCTCACCGTGAGGAGTGGACCGCATGGACTGGCGCCATGACGCAGCCTGCCGTGACGAAGACCCCGAACTCTTCTTCCCCATCGGGAACTTCGGCCCCGCCCTGATCCAGATCGAGGAGGCGAAGGCAGTCTGTCAGCGCTGCCCGGTCAGCTCCGCATGCCTGAAGTGGGCACTGGAGAGCGGCCAGGACGGCGGTGTCTGGGGCGGCACCAGCGAGGACGAGCGCCGCATGCTCAAGAAGCGCCGCGGCAGCGCGTACCGCACCATGGTCCGCAGCTGACACGCCCTCCCCTGCCGGACACGCGGCGGGCACGCCCCGGACGGGGCGGCCCCGGGTCGGTCCGCTCCCGGCGGAGCCGACGCCCGCCAGGATCCTCTCCCCTCAGGGCACCTCTCCCTCCTCGTGTTCCAGCGGCAGGGTGATCGCCACCTCGGTCCCACCGCTCTCCTTGGGCTTGATCGCCAGGGTGCCCCCCAACTCGCCCACGATGAGGGTCCGCACGATCTGCAGGCCCAGGCTCGTGGTCCCCTCCAGATCGAAGTCCTCGGGCAGTCCCCCGCCGTCGTCGGAGACGGCCAGTTCCAGGCTGCTCGGCCCCGAGCTACCCGGCACGGCGTCGAACCTGCGCACCCGCACCTCTATCCGGCCCGGTCCCTGACCCAGCCCGTGCTCCACCGCGTTCTGCACCAGCTCGGCCAGGACCATCGACAGCGGTGTGGCCACCAGCGCGTTCAACAGGCCGAACCCGCCGGTCCGGCGCGGCACCACCGCGCTGCCGGTCGAGGACACCTCGGCCGCCATCTGGATCACCCGGTCGGCGATGTCGTCGAAGTCCACCACCTCGTCGGGGGTGTGCGAGAGCATCTCGTGCACGATCGCGATGGAGCCGACCCGGCCCACCGCCTCGTCCAGCGCGGCCCGTGCCTCGGGCACGTCCAGGCGTCGTGACTGCAGGCGCAGCAGCGCCGCCACCGTCTGCAGGTTGTTCTTCACCCGGTGGTGGATCTCCCGGATGGTGGCGTCCTTGGTCATCAGCTCGCGCTCACGTCGGCGCAACTCCGTGACGTCGCGCACCATCACCAGGGCGCCGATCCGCACGCCGTCGATGACCAGCGGGATGGCGCGCAACTGCACGGTGACCCCGCGCGCGTCCACCTCCGCCTCCTGCGGCGCCCGGCCGCTCGCCGTGTAGGTCAGCGCCTCGTCGCGCGCCTCTCCGGGCGCGGACAGCTCCAGCGTGGTGCGGTCCAGGCGGGCGCCCACGAGATCGGCGGTCAGGCCGAGCCTGCGGTAGGCGGACAGCGCGTTGGGGCTGGCGTAGACCACCTCGCCGTTCTGGTCCAGTCGCAGCAGCCCGTCGCCGACCCTGGGCGAGCGCACCATCAGCGGCCCCTGGTCACTGAACGGGAACGCGCCCTCGGCGATCATCTGCGCCAGGTCGCCCGCGCTCTGGAGGTAGGTGAGCTCCAGCCGGCTGGGCGTGCGAGCCGAACTGAGGTTGGTACTGCGCTGGATGACCCCGATGAGCCTGCCCTCGCGGCGTACCGGGATGGTCTCCTCCCGCACCGGGACACCGCCCGACCAGTCCGGGTCGCCGTCGCGGCAGATACGTCCCTCCTCCCAGGCGCGGTCGATGAGGGCCCTGCGCCCGACCACGCGCGGCGCGGAACGGGACGTGACATCGGCCATGTCGTCGCGCAGGACCGTCTCGACCAGGTCGTCCTGGAAGGCGGTCGGGCCGGTGGTGGGACGCATCTGGGCGACTGCCACCCAGCCGTCGTCCTCGCGCAGACGCACCCACAGCACGAGGTCGGCGAAGGACAGGTCGGCCAGGAGCTGCCAGTCCGAGACCAGGGAGTGGATCCATGCAAGGTCGGCCTGCTTGAGAGGAGTGTGACGTCTGATGAGATCGCTGAGGTGAGGCACTCACAAATCATCCCATGAAGGCGTGCATACTCAAGAGATACGCACTCGACCAGTGGTCCACACCAATCGGCGGTCGCGAACCCGCCGTACCGGCCACACCGGAGAGGCGTGTGTGGCAAGCGCGGAACTCGGCGGAGGAGACTGATGACTGGTCAGCGCACACTGGACGGCAACCCGCGGGTGCCGAAGTACTACCAGGTGAAGAAGCAGCTCCTGGAGCTGATCGAGGCGATGGCCGCGGGCAACCCGGTTCCCCCGGAGCGTGCCCTGGCGACGCAGTTCGGTACCTCGCGGACCACGGTGCGCCAGGCCCTCACCGAGATGGTGGTCGAGGGCCGCCTGCTGCGCATCCAGGGCAAGGGCACCTTCGTGGCCAAGCCGAAGGTGGCCCAGATCCTCCAGCTCACCAGCTACACCCAGGAGATGCGCGCGCACGGCCTGCACCCCGCCACGCGGATCCTGGACGTGAGCTACATCAACGCCGACGACCAGCTCGCCGAACTCCTGGCCATCCGCTCCGGCGGGCGCGTGCTGCGCATCGAGCGGCTGCGGCTGGCCAACGGCGAGCCGATGGCCGTGGAGACCGCGCACCTGGCCGCACGGCGCTTTCCGGGCCTGCGTCGGCAGCTGGACCGCTACGCCTCCCTCTACGAGGCTCTGGCGAGCGCCTACGACGTCTCCCTGGCCGAGGCGGAGGCGTCGATCGAGACCGTCTTGGCCACTCCCAACGAGGCGCGCCTGCTGGGCGTGGACGTGGGCCTGCCACTGGTACTGCACTGCCAGCACAGCTTCGACGGTGACGGGCACCCGGTGGAGTGGGTGCGCTCGCTGTACCGGGGGGACCGCTACAAGTTCGTCACACGCCTGCGTCCCCCCATGGACTGACGGGCTCGGGGGCCGGAGCCGGGGATGGTCCCACGCGGCTCGGAGCGGACCTCAGGGGCGGCAGAGCACCGACGCCAGGGCGTCCACCACGCGGGGGTCGTACTCGCTGTCGGTGTCCATCCGCAGGCGCTCCAGGACGGCGGCCCGGCGCTCCGGGTCGCCGTTCTCGCCGACCAGGTCGTCGAAGGCGTTGGCCACCTTGATGATCCGGCTGCCCAGCGGCGGCACGCCCTCGTCCCCGTCACCGGCGAGCGGCTCGCACTGGCGGCGGACCATCTCGGCCACGTTGTCCAGCACACCGGTCTCGCGGATGATCGCCGAGCCGAGCTCCGCTATCCGGCGCTGCTCCCTCGGCGAGGCGAGCACGGTGGCGCCGCCCGCGATGGGCTCGCGCAGGGACAGCTGGCCGATGTCGTGCATCAGGGCGGCGTACTCCAGCTCCAGCAGCTCGGCCTCGGCCAGACCCAGCTCGCAGGCGATCCCGTGCGACAGGTGGCTGACGCGGCGGGAGTGCCCGTTCTCCACGTATCCGCCCACCTCGGTGACGCGCGACAGCGCCCGCACCGTCTCCAGGTAGGTCCGCCGCACCTCCGCGTGGCGGCGGAAGGCCACCTGTGAGACCAGCAGCGGAGCGGTGAACACCAACAGGCCCGCCAGGCCGGTCACCGTACAGGCCAGGGCGATGAGCACACCGCTGGAACCGATCGCCGCGCCCATGGCGGACTGTGCCCGCAACTCGTCACGGACCGCGACCCCCAGGCTGGTGCGCAGGCGCTCGGCCCGCAGCACCGCAGCCACCAGGGCGTCCGCAAGCCAGGCGAGCATGACCAGTGCCGCCATCAGCAGTGTCGCCGTCACCGACGGACCCGACAGGCCGAGCTGTTCGGCCAGGGGGCGGAAGGTGACCGCGAGCAGCACCGCGACGAACACCCGGCGGGCCACGTCCTCGACCTGCGGACCGCGCCCCACGGCGATGTGGGGCAGCTCGCCCAGGGCCACGCCCAGGGCGACCACCGCCACCACCTGCCAGGCGGAGTGGTGCAGGGGCCCGGCACCCAGCGTCAGCAGGAACGCGTAGCTGATCGCACCGGCCGAGGCGATGGGCGCGGCCTCCCGGTGACCCGGCAGGGTGATCCTGGCCAGTTCGCCGACCGCGATGACCAGGCAGAACGACAGCGCCACGTACGGTTCCACGAACCCGGTCGCGGCGGTCCAGATCAGAGCGGCCAGGGCACCGCCCCCCACCGCGGCGACCAGCACGGCGCTCATCGGGCGGGAGGTCCGCCAGATCGGCCCGCGCGGACGCTGGTGGCTCAGCGCCCCGCCCTCCGGCCCGCTCAGCACGGGACCGGACGAGCGGGGCCCCTCCGACTGTCGCTGCGTCATCATCGGTCACGTCCACCCGTCACAGCCTCAGCGGAGGCGGCGGAGTCCTCGGGGCCGGCGATCGCCTCCACCACGGCGGGGGCTCCCCCAGCCGCCTGGGCGGCCTCCGCGGCGTGGGTGTCGGACTCATCGGCGGCCCTCGCCCCGTAGCAGCCGCCCGGGGGCTCGGCGATGTCCGGCGTCTCCCAACCCTCGCGCTCCACGGCGCGCACGAGCGCCTCGACCATCCTGGGGTCGAACTGGGTCCCGGCGCAGGCCCGCAGCTCGGCGACGGCCTCGTCCACCGACCACGCGTTGCGGTAGGACCTCGTGGAGGTCAGGCAGTCGAACACGTCGGCGACGCTGATGACGCGTGCGGACTCGGGGATCTCCATCCCGACCAGCCCCATGGGGTACCCGCGCCCGTCCAACCGCTCGTGGTGGTGCCGGATCCCGGCCAGGGCCTCGTCCAGGAAACTGATCTCCCGCACGATCTCGTAGCCCCGTGTCGGGTGCAGCTTGATGGCCGCGTACTCGTCGTCGGTGAGTCTTCCGGTCTTCTGCAACACCTTGGTGGGGACTCCGAGCTTGCCGATGTCGTGCAGCATTCCGGCGTACCGGATCTTCTGCACCCGTTCGGCGGGCATACCCAGTTCCCGGGCGATCATGGCGGAGCCCTCCGCGACGCGCATGCAGTGGCCCCGGGTGTAGTAGTCCTTGGTCTCGACCGCCTGGCAGAGCGTGGCCAGGGTGGCCTCGTGCGCGCGGGTCTCGTCCAACTGCTGGGCGAAGGTCCAGCGCGCGATGAACAGCGGCAGCAGCACCAGCAGCGGTGCGACGAGACCGACCCCGCCCCAGACCGCGGCGATGGCCAGCCCGAGCATCTGGTACCCCATGGAGGACAGCTCCACCGCCATCAGGGGACGCCAGTGGAACCTGCCCCGGGGGCCGCCGGGCCGCACGGCGCCCAGCGTCCACATCAGGACGGCGATGAGCGCCGAGTTGACCAGGGAGTGCGTCAGGACGGCGGCGACGTAGGGAAGGACGAGGGCCGGAAAGTCCTCCCGTCCCGGCTCCCCCACCGTTCCGCCGAGTAGAAGGTAGGCGTGTCCGGCCGCGTAGGCCGCCAGTGCGAACTGTGCCCCGTTGAAGGCCCTCTTGACGAGGTTCTGCCTGCGGATGGAGAAGCAGGAGGCGAAACCGACCACCGCCGCCCCCACCGGTCCGACCAGGACGACCGCGGCCAGGGACACCGCCGAACTCGGGGAGATCCCCGCCTTGACGCCCGTGAGGACGAGTGTGCTGATCGACTCCGCGACCACGAAGAGGATCGCGATCAGGGCCAGCGTACGCAGATCGATGCCCTCGTAGGGACCGATGAGCATGATGGTGACAGCACTGACAACGATGATTCCGACGTAGACACGCGCGCCCCCAGGAAGAGCCCGCACCCCCGTTCACCCCCCGCTGACAACAACCGGACTGTCATGATTTCACCAGTTCTGTTCTACCACCAGGACCATCCGGTGAAGGCGGCTGCCGCCCAAACAGTTACCATCGCGACGTAGAGCATACCGACGAACATCGTTCTCCCCTCTTCCGAACGCAGGCGCACCGACATTTCCCCGGGCACGCCGCGTGAATTACCCCATTCGTTGGATATGGCGTCCAGTTTAACGGCCAACGGCGGACTCCTGATTACCACCAACCCGAACCACCTCCGCCACGGACCTCCCCACCGGCGCCAAGTTCCGGAATATGGAACTACGAATTCAATTAGTGATGCCTTTTGATTACCATGCGTAACCATGGCACACCGGACGTCCGACGCCAAAGCTCCACGGCGATGCCGGTTGCACACACCCCCCACCAGGCGGAACCACCAGGCATGACTACAGGTAGTAACTACATGAAACAGACCAGGAACCCGCAGGAAAAATCATTCCGAGTCGGTCACGCACGAGAACACCCCGGGCGCGCCGGGCGTGTCGGGGGACGCACCCAGAATGCGGTTCGGAAGACGCGTGACCAAAACCCCGACAGGCATGGGGGTTTCAGCGCGACACCTGCACAAAACCGCACAAAATTCGCACACCACAACACAAGCTATCAATATGCGGGAAAGATGCTAATGGCATCAAAAAAGTGGCGGAAGCTGGAATTCCAGCTTCCGCCACCGTGTGTTCCAGGTCGCGGGGATCCCGTGGAGGTGCCCTCAGGCGCGTGTACCGGGGGTCTCCGCCCGGGCCTCACGGGCCAACTGCTCCGTCCGCGCCTGCGACAGGCGCCCGAGCACCTTGTCCCTCAGGTCCATCGGCACCGGATCGCAGCCGCAGTGCTTGGCCACGAGCTTCTTCACCGCCTCTTCGAGCCCGTGTTCCTCCAGGCAGGGGCCGCACTCGTCCAGGTGCTGCCGGATCTGCTCGCAGTTGGGCTCTTCGAGTTCACCGTCGATGTAGGTGTAGAGCTTGTTGAGCACCTCGCTACACGGGGTGCCGCTGTGCTTGTCGTGGCCACCGCTCATTGCCGATCTCCTCGATCCGAGCCGTCCTGTCCCCGCCCACGCGCGGACGTCCCCGAGGCGACCGCGGCGGCCTCCGCCGCCGCCCTCGCCGGGAGGAACCCCCGCTCCATCGCGTACTCCTCAAGAAGAGACCGGAGCTGGCGGCGCCCCCTGTGCAACCGGGACATGACCGTCCCGATGGGCGTCGCCATGATCTCGGCGACCTCCTTGTACGCGAAGCCCTCGACGTCGGCGAGGTACACCGCGATCCGGAAGTCCTCGGGCAGCTCCTGGAGCGCCCTCTTGACGTCGGTGTCGGGGAGGTGTTCGAGCGCCTCGGCCTCAGCCGACTTCAGGCCCGCCGCGGTGTGCGACGCGGCCTGCGCCAACTGCCAGTCCTCGACGTCCTCGTTCCCCGACTGCTTCGGCTCACGCTGCTTCTTGCGATAGGAGTTGATGAAGGTGTTGGTGAGGATGCGGTAGAGCCACGCCTTGAGGTTCGTTCCCTGTCTGAACTGGTGGAACGAACCAAACGCCTTGGCGAAGGTCTCCTGAACGAGGTCCTCCGCGTCCGCGGGGTTACGGGTCATCCGCAGCGCCGCGGAGTAGAGCTGGTCGAGGTAGGGAAGCACGTCCCTCTCGAAGCGCTCGTCCCGTTCCTCGGCTGTCTCCTGCTCCTGGCCCTGTTCCAAGCCCGTCGGCCTCCTCGCGCTGGTCCCAGCTGGGGCATCCATACCCCAACGATACGGTCCCGTGGCACGGACCCGCGCATCGGCGCCGCGTGGCGTCGACACCGCTTCCTCGTGCGTAAGGCACGACCCGGCAGTCGGCATGGTCTGACGACCCTCCCCAGATACTCGCGTGTCACGCGCCCGGATGTCCGTGCAGGACGCGATGTCGAAGACAACAACGTTCTCCGCGGGCTGATTCCGGGCCACACGCGAACGGTCCCTCCGTCCGGAACTTTGTCGTTTGGCTCCGTCATCGGTGGTGAGGCATGGCAGAGTGCGGGTAGGACCTTCTAAGGATGGGAGAGGAGTGCACGTGCGACCGTCCTCAACCCCGGCCTCCAACCGCCCTCGGTCGCCGGCCGCGCAGTTCGCCACCCCCGACCGGCTGTCGGACTACTGGCGGTTCTACTGGGCGGTCGCCGAGGCCCAGATCGCCCGGTGGCTCCCGGACGCGCCCTCCCGCCTGCTCGACGTGTCCAGCCCCGACTACCAGGGCACCCCGCGCGCGGTGGCCGCCGGGCACGACGTGGTCACGCTGCTGCCCTCCGCGGACACGGCGGTACGCCGCCCGCTGACCCTGGTGAACGGCCGCGCGATGGTGCCGCCGCCCGCGCCGCGCGGTCGGCTGCGCCACGTGGTGGGCGACTCCGCCTTCCTGCGCAACTTCGCCTCCGAGGTCTTCGACGGGGTCATCGCCGACAACCGGGTGCTGTCCCGGCACCTGGCCACCGAGGCGGCCCTGTCCGAGGTCGCCCGTGTGCTGCGCCCCGGGGGCAGGGCGCTGTTGTGCGTGGACTCGGTGGTACTGGGGATGGCGCTGCTGGCCGAACAGGACCGCTGGCCCGAACTGAGCCACGCGCCCACGGCGGACGTGCTCCTGGTGCCCTGGCCGGACGGTTCCATCACGCGGTGCTTCACGGCCGAGCAGCTCACCGACACGCTCACCGACGCCGGTCTGGAACTGGAGTGGATCAAGCCGCGCACGGTGCTGTCCGCCTCCACCGTGGAGATGATGCTGGCGCGCGACCCGAGGTCGATGGGACGCCTGGTGGAGATGGAACTGCGCGCCACGGAGTCCGACGACTACGTGGGCGTGCACCTGGTGGCGAGCGCGAGGAAGCCCCGCTAGGGCGTCGCCCCCCGGTACCGCTCCCCCGCCCGGTGGCACCGGGGTGGGAGTCGGCGCGGACAGCGACCACCGGCTCCTCGCCGGTGTGCGTCCGGGACCGGGGACCGCCCTGGTCGCGACCGTCCCCCGCGCCCTGGAGCGCACCGTGGTCCTGCGCGCGGTCAGCTCCACCGGTGCCTCCTGTGGCAGCGCGGGCCGGCGGAGGGCGTCGGCCGCGCCACGGGAACGTGAGCGGGCGTGCCCGGGGGCCGGAACGGGCTCCCGGGCACGCCGGGGCTACTCCGCGAGGGGGAGGTAGACGCGGTTGCCGTGCTCCGCGAACTCCGCGGACTTGTCGGCCATGCCCTTCTCGATGGCGGCGACCGTCTCCAGCCCGTTCTCCTCGGCGTACCTGCGCACGTCCTGGGTGATCTTCATGGAGCAGAACTTCGGCCCGCACATGGAGCAGAAGTGCGCGGTCTTGGCCGGTTCGGCGGGCAGGGTCTCGTCGTGGAAGGCCTGCGCGGTGTCAGGGTCCAGCGCCAGGTGGAACTGGTCCTGCCAGCGGAACTCGAACCGCGCCTTGGACAGCTCGTCGTCCCACTCCTGCGCCCTGGGGTGTCCCTTGGCCAGGTCGGCTGCGTGCGCGGCGAGCTTGTAGGTGATCACACCGGTCTTGACGTCGTCCCGGTTGGGCAGCCCCAGGTGCTCCTTGGGGGTGACGTAGCACAGCATCGCCGTGCCGTGCCAGCCGATCTGGGCGGCGCCGATCGCCGAGGTGATGTGGTCGTAGCCGGGTGCGACGTCGGTGGCCAGGGGGCCGAGCGTGTAGAACGGCGCCTCCCCGCACAGCTCCTCCTCCAGCCGCACGTTCTCCGCGACCTTGTGCATCGGCACGTGCCCGGGCCCCTCGATCATCACCTGCACGTCGTGTGCGCGGGCGATGTGGGTGAGCTCGCCGAGGGTGCGCAGTTCGGCGAACTGGGCCTCGTCGTTGGCGTCGGCGATCGAGCCCGGGCGCAGCCCGTCGCCGAGGGAGAAGGTGACGTCGTACTCCCCGAGGATCTCGCACAGCTCCTCGTAGTGGGTGTACAGGAAGCTCTCCCTGTGGTGGGCCAGGCACCAGGCCGCCATGATGGAGCCGCCGCGCGAGACGATGCCGGTGACCCTGCGGGCGGTGAGCGGCACGTAGCGCAGCAGCACGCCCGCGTGCACGGTCATGTAGTCCACGCCCTGCTCGCACTGCTCGATGACGGTGTCCCGGTAGACCTCCCAGCTCAGCGCGGCCGGGTCGCCGTCGACCTTCTCCAGCGCCTGGTAGATGGGCACGGTGCCGATCGGGACGGGCGAGTTGCGCAGGATGCGCTCACGGGTCTCGTGGATGCGCTTGCCGGTGGACAGGTCCATGACGGTGTCGGCGCCCCAGCGGGTGGCCCACACCATCTTCTCCACCTCCTCGGGGACGGAGGAGGTGACGGCGGAGTTGCCGATGTTGGCGTTGATCTTGACCAGGAAGTTCTTGCCGATGATCATCGGTTCGGACTCGGGGTGGCACCGGTTGGCGGGGATGACCGCCCGGCCGATGGCCACCTCCTGGCGGACGAACTCGGGGTCCATGCCCTCGCGGGCGGCCGCGAAGCGCATCTCCGGGGTGATGGTCCCGGCCTTGGCGTGGGCCAGCTGGGTGACCGCGCCGCCGGCCGGGGTACGCGCGGCGGTCCACTCCCGCCGGGCCGGGGGAAGGCCCTGGTGGACGTCGACGCGCGCGGTGTCGTCGGTGTACGGGCCGGAGGTGTCGTACAGATCGAAGTGGCTGCCGTTGCTGAGTCCCACCCGTCGACGCGGGACGCGGAGCGTGTGTCCCTCGGGGGTGTCGACTTCCTGGTAGACCTTGGTCGATCCCGTGATGGGGCCGGTGGTCACCCGGTGCTCGTCGGTGGAACCGGTGTCGCGGCCGTCGAGAGCCGTCATGGCATGCCTCCCTACGTCGGAATTACCCGAACAGGTTCTGCGGTCGGCGACACCGTTGAGTCACCCTCTCAGCCCGCCATGGTGCGAGCTCCCGCGTTGCGTATGAAGATGTGCGGGCACGTGGGACGCGCCCCGGGCACCGGGACCGGTCCGTCGGTCCCGCTGGCCTCGGACACCATATCCAGCTGCTCCCCGGGTCCGTCCACCGTCTCCGGGGTCAGAAAAGTGTCTCCGGTTCGCCACCCTCGGTGGAGGGGACGGGTTCGAGCAGGTCGGGATGGTTGTTCTTGATGCTGTTGACGTCGGTGGAGACCTCGTCGACCGCGAAACGGTCGACCGGGGTGTCCTCCAGCAGGTGGGTCAGGTCGTCGGACCCGGTCGCCGGGTCCAGCCAGGCGGCCCAGTCCTCGGGGGGCACGACGACGGGCATGCGCTCGTGGATGTGGGCGAGCTCGGGAGCGGCCCCGGTGGTGATGACGGCGCAGCTCCACACCCACGCGGCGGGGTCGTCCTCGGCTGCCTCCGGGTCGCGCCAGCGCTCGAAGACCCCCGCCATGGCCAGCGGCCGGCCGTCGCGGTAGCGGATGGAGTAGGGCTTCTTGTCCGCCTTGGACTTGCGCTTCTTGTGGTGGGGGTCGGTGACGGGCGAGGTGCTGGCCTGGACCGCCCCGTCCCTGCCGACCAGCTGCCACTCGTAGTAGGCGTCGGCGGGGAGCAGGCAGCGGCGGCGCCGGAAGGCCGTGCGGAAGGCGGGCTTGTCGGCGACGGTCTCAGCGCGCGCGTTGATCATCCGGTAGCCGATGTTGCGGTCCTTGGCCCAGGAGGGGACCAGGCCCCAGCGCATGGTGTGCAGGGAGCGCGGACCGGGCGGCCCCTGGTCCTCGGACCGGGGCGGCGGGCCGAGCACCGCGTACACGGGCCTGCCGGGCGAGATGTTGTAGTCCGGCGCCAGTTCCTCCAGCGGGGGCCACGCCCGGGGGTCGGCCTCCTCGGGCAGGGCCTGCTCCGGCAGGCCGAAGGCGAGCTGCAACTGGTGCACGTTCCGGGACTGGGCATAACGACCGCACATGCGTGTGATCCTACGGCGTGGCCGGCTCGTCCTCCCCCCGAACACCCGTGTCCCCGGTACCGCTCGTCCCCTCCCCCGCCTCGTTCGCGTTCCGGGCGCGCCAGGCCCGGACCAGGCCGGCCAGCACGGCCAGGGCTCCCAGTGGAGCCAGGGTCCACGGCACCCAGGAGCCCAGAGCACTCAGCAGCACCGAGCGGACGCGGGCCTGCTCGGCGTAGGCCGAGACCTGGTGGTCCACCATGCCCAGCTCCGCGTACAGCAGCGGTACCTCGCCGGAGTCGTTCCGCGGGCGCAGGGTCTCCGCACGTGTCTCGTGGGCGTTGACGACGATCCCGCTGACCGGCTCGACCCAGAACGTGCGGCTGACCTCGATCCAGCGGGTGGCGGTGACCGTACCCGAGGCCCCCGGACGGAACAGGTCGGCGGGTACCGGACGCGCCGAGTCGGGCACCTGGGTGGTCTCGATCGTCTGGTCGTACCGGCGGACCGGCACACCGGCCATCTCCTCCTCACCCCGGAACTCCACCGCGGGAGCCGCGCGCACCTCGGCGTCGTAGAACGAGTGGTCGCCCTCCCCGGCGCCGGGCGGCCAGAGGAACACCAGCCCCGCCTGCCGGACCGCGCGGTCGCCGTCGACGTGCTCTCCGCAGCAGTTGACCGCCCGGCCGGTCTCCCGGTCGACGATGACCCGTCGGCTCCAGTGGTCGATCATCCGCCCGGGCACGGAGGTGTCCACGGACATCTCCCACGCCGACCAGTCGTCGCCGTGCGCCGAGGCCTCCACCCGGGTGACCCGCGTGAGCTCGGAGGCCTCCACCCACGACCATGTGGAGGTGTCCAGGTACCAGGCGCCCTCGTCGGCCATGCGGATGTCGAACTCGGTCCCGGCGGGCAGCAGGGCCATCCGGTCGTGCACGTACAGGGGCAGCAGGGCGGCCAGGGTGAACAGGAACGCGCCCACGGCCACCAGGATGGTGCCTGCAGACGGAGCTCTCCCCGGTCCCGGTTCCGGCCCGACCTGGTGGCGGGCCGGTCCGTCGGCCTCGGTCGCGCTCATGTCGGGGCCTCCTCGGGGGCGGGTTCTCGCAGGTCCTCGCCCCGGGACGGTCTCCCGCCACCGGACGCGTGTGTCGCGACCGCACCGCCGGCCCCGCCATCGGCGTGCGTCCCAGCGGCGTCACCGCTCACGGCGGCCCCGGACGGCCCGTACACACCAGGGGCGGCGGAGTCCCGGGCCCGGACCGACGGCGGGTCGGCGTCGGCGGGTTCGCCGTCACCCCGCTGTCCCAGGGCCAGGACGAGCCGGGCCAACGCGGGCAGGCACAGCAGCTGGGGGACCCGATCGCGCAACGCCGGACCGAACACCCCGGTGACGTCGTGGAAGGGCATGTACAGCGCCAGGTAGGTGCCCACGGCCATGGCCACCCCGGCCAGCCCGAGCGACACCGCCACCGGCCACGGTCCCGCCAGGTGGGGCAGCAGGCGTCCGCCCATGAACGGCCGTCCCGGTTTGGCGTGCCGCAGGCGCCGGGGAGCCCGTCGGCCCAGCCACCACATGCACAGCAGGATCAGCCCGACCAGGGCCGCCCCGACGGCGCCGGCCACCCACACCCCGTAGACGAGGCCGAGCGGCAGCACCGCCCACCGGCTCATCCACCCGGGTCCGGCGTCGGGCAGGGCGCGCGCGCCGCGCGGCGGCGAGGTCCGCGGCGTCGCGCCCCCGGGCAGCAGGCGCCTCGGCCACAGGGCCAGCACCGCCAGCAGCACGGCCAGTCCAGCGCCCACGGCGAGGGCCCGCTGGTAGGCGGTGTCGGGGACGTAGGTGAGGGTGACGGTGCCCGCGCTGCCTTCGGGGAGCACCCAGGCCTGCTTCCACCCCTCCAGCCGGATCGGCTCCAGCGGCCCGCCGGCCCCCTCCAGGCGTGCCTCCCAGCCCTCGTTGAAGTTCTCGTTGACCACGAGCAGGCTGTCCTCGTCGACGTCCACGTCGAAGCGGCGCTCACCAGGCCCCCACTCGTGCAGGGCCTCCACCCCGGCCATGGTGACCCCGGGCCGGTCCGCGACCGGGTCGGTGGACTCCACCAGGGCCGAGCGCACCTCGTAGCGGTTGCCGGGGTCGACCACGATCCGGTTCTCACCCGCGACCAGGTCCAGGTCGGTGCAGCTCTCGTAGCGCAGCGGGCGGCCGGTGAGCTGGTCGGCGAGGGTGCCCTCGCTGACGCGGGTCTCCACCCGCTGGCCGTTGACCCGCAGGGTGGGGCCGAGCCCGCAGGGGGTGGAGGCCCCGCCCCCGGGCAGCGGGTCCACCGGGTCCACCCCGGGCAGGGTGACGGTGCCGATCTCCAGGGACTGGCCCTCGGGACGCTCGAAGGTCACCCGCAGCGACTGTGCGGTGAGCTCGGCGAAGTCCACCCGGCCGCTGCCGTCCAGCCATCCCTCGCGGACGGTGTCCCCGCCCTCGACGGTGACCCGGATCGGCCGCAGCACGCTGTCCACGCGGGGGAAGTCGACCTCCAGGTGGTCGACCGCGGTGGGTGCGCCCAGCTCGATGTCGAGCCAGGGGTTCTTCTCCTCCGGGTCCGGGTACCAGACGGTGCTCTCGTCGTCGTCCAGCGCGCCGCGGCCCATGGCGGCGGGGTGCTGCACGGCGGTGGAGGAGGAGGTCACGTGCGGAGGGGGGCCGGCGCGGTTGGCGGCGTTCTCCGCCTCCCTCGGGTCGGTGAGCACGACCTCGCCCGAGACCGTGTGCGTGGCGGCGGCCGAGTCCGCGGACAGCTCGAACGTGCGGTCCAGGCGGCGCGCGTCCTCGCCCCGCACCTGCAGGCGGGGGTTGCACACCCACACATGGGAGCCCTCCATGCAGCCGGGCGCGGTACCGGTGGAGCCGGTGAACAGCAGGGTCCCGGTGTCGGCCGGGCCGGGCACCCGCAGCGTACGGGCCGGGTCCAGACCGGGTACGGAGATCGAGGCGATGCCCACCCGGGTGCCGAACCGGTACTCCGGTTCCCAGGCCAGCTCGTCCACACGCACGCGCAGTGTGGTGGTCAATCCCGGCGGGGCCGCCAGCTCCTGGGGCTCGCCGGTCTCGGCGACCGGTACCCGCGCCTCGCCGTTGTCGGTGACGAGGGTGACCCGGGAGGGCGGCGGATCGTCGTCCAGCCGCTCGAAGGCGACGCTGAGCCCGGTCAGGTCCTGCGGCTCGCCGAACTCGACCTCGATCCACTCGCCCAGGGCGCCGGTGAAGGCGCTGGACCGCCACGAGGTGGCGAGGTCGTCGTCGAGCGCGGCGTGCGGGGCGTGCCCGGGGTCGCGGTCGGCGGGACGCGCACCCGCCCCGCCCTCGGAGGAGGAGGCGCGCACCGAGGCGATCCCGACGTCCTCGGCGTGGGCGACGTGGTCCTCCCACGCCGGATCGAGGACGTCGGGCGCGGGGACGTCGCGTTCGATCTCCTCGTCCTTGGTGAGGGTGGCCGACACGTTGCGTCGCACGTCGGGGTAGACGACCTCGCGGCGGCGGGCGGTGTCGGTGACGACCGTGTCCCCGGCGGCAATCCGCTCGGCTCCGGGATCGTCTCCGAGCAGGATCGGGCGGTCGTCGTCGACCAGTCCCTGTTCGGCCAGGTGGAGCACGGACTCGGGGCCGCCGGTGACCCGCAGCGTCTCGCCGGCGGGCACGGTACCGACGGTGGGCGCGGCGTCCTCCACCTCGTAGATCGTCAGGGACCGGTAGGGCTGGTCGAACCACTGCGAGGCGGACTGGTGGTCCAAGGAGCCGATGAACGGGCCGAACTCGGCCGCGAGGGCGATCCCCGGCGAGTCCCGCAGTGCCTGGTGGACACGGGAGGGCCAGCCGCCGCCGTTACCGGCGCGCTGGAGGTCGTTGCGCACGATGAGGTGGGTGACGCCCATGCGGGTGAGGGCGGCGGTGAGCCCGGCCGAACCGCGCCCGGAGGAGACGCGCTGGTCGATCTCGTGGGTGATCCGGGAGATGCCCGCCGAACCCCACGGGACGATCTGGTGGTTGGTCCACGCGCCCTCCAGCAGCGGCTGCATGGGCTCGTCCATGGGACGGCCCCACTCGTACTCCCCGCGCGCCGAGCCGGGCAGGGCCATGGTCATGCCGCGATCGTCGGAGCGCTCCTCCAGCCAGTCGGTGGCCTCGTGCCAGTAGTCGGGGATCTCCACGTACGAGCCCGCGGGGGCGACGCCGACGGTGCCGATGGGCACGAGGGTGACCAGGAAGACGGCGGAGGTACCGCCCGCGACGGCGCGGCGCACCCTTCCGGACACCGGGGTGCCGTGCCGGTCGGCCCGGTCCCGGGCCACCACCACGGGCAGGTGGGCCAGGCCCAGGACCAGGGGCAGGCGCACGAGCGCGTCGAACTTGTGCACGTTGCGGAAGGGGGACAGCGCGCCGTCGAACAGCTCGCGCACCGTCCCCGCGAAGGGGCCGGTGAGGTCGCCGGTGAAGCCCGCGACGATGATCGCGGTGCCGGTGAGCAGGCTCGCCGTGAGGAAGAGGCGCTCGGGGGTGCGCCGGTTGATGAGCCCGGCCAGGCCGAGCCCGGCGACCAGGGCGGTCGCCGCGATCAGCCAGGGCGTGACGGACAGCTCCGCGCCCGAGGGCAGGGCGGTGTTGCCCTGGTCGGGGAGGAAGCCCATCCAGTTGGAGGTGCCGCGCAGCGTGTTGAGCAGCGACGTGATGCCGGTGGTGACGGCGGCGTGCTCGGTGTAGGGCATGAACGAGAACACGTACCGCGACATGACGAGCAGCGGCACGATGTACCAGAACGAGGCCAGGGCCAGGGCGACCGCCCACCAGGCGGTGATCCGCCACTTGCGGGGACCGTTCTCCCGGGTGAGCAGGTACAGGCCGGGAACGACCAGTACCGCAAGCTCGGAGGCGGCGTTGGTGCCGCCGCACAGCAGGAAGGCCAGCCCCGAGAGCAGGGCCATGCGGACCGGTGGGTACCCGCGCCTGGTGCCGAGCACGAGCGGCAGCAGGATCCACGGCATGAGCAGCATCGGCTGCAGCTCGGCGGAGTTGTACGACAGCAGCGTCAGTACGCGCGGGGCGAGGGCGTAGGCGGTCCCGGCCAGGATGCGGGTGTTGACGGTGCCGATGCCCAGCGCCTCGGCGACCTTGTACACACCGGTGAACGCCGCGGTGAGCAGGACGGTCATCCACAGGCGCTGGATGAGCCAGTCGGGCATGCCGAGCAGGTCGAACAGCAGGTGGAAGGGGCCGTTGGGGAAGAAGTACCCGAATGCCTGGTTCTGGATCTGGCCGAAGTAGGAGGCGTCCCACATGTGCAGGGCGCGCTCCAGGAACCCCAGGGGGTTGGCCGTCAGGTCCAGCTTGGTGTCGCCGACGACCCTGCCGGGGTCGATACTGGCCGTCAACGCTCCCAGGAGCAGGCACACCGTGACGAGCTTCAGCCGCGTGAGCAGCCGCTCGTCCCTGCCCCCGGCGGGAGCGGGGGACGGGGAGGACGGTGTGCTGGAATCCTCCGGTTCGCGCCTGGCGGTGGATTCCGTCGAAGTCACCTTGTCGCTTTCCTGCCTGGTTCCGTGTCCGGGACGCCTGCGGTGCCCGGAGCCTCGGGGGCGCACGGGGCGTCGGGAGTGTCGGGGACCGTGCCGCCGGGGAGGCCGAGCTCCCGGGCGACGAGTCGGGTCATCCGCGCGCCGCTGGCCTCCCATGTGAACCGGGACGCCCACGCGCGGCAGGCGCGCCGGACCTCCCGGGCCCGCCGCGGGTCGGAGAGCTCCTTGAGGGCCCGGGCGACGACGTCGGCGAGGTTCTCGCCGTCGCGCACCAGCCACCCGGTCTCACCGTCGCGGACCGAATCGCGAAGTCCGTCCACATCGTAGGCCACGGTGGGCACGCCGAGGCGGGCCGCCTCGATGACGGTCAGCCCCCAGCCCTCGAACTCCGAGGCGGTGACGTGGAGGTGGCAGGAGGCCAGGACGCCGTTCTTGTCCTCCTCCGGCAGGAAGCCGTGCAGGACGACGCGGTCGCCGGTGCCGTCGCGCTCGGTCCGCTCGGCCAACGGGGCGCCCTCGGGGCCCCGGCCGATGATGTGCACCCTCAGGCCGGGGTGGTCGTCGCGGAGCTGGCGGGCGAGGTCGGCCACCTGGGAGACGCGCTTCTGGACCACCAGGCGGCCCAGGCTCACCACCGCCGGGAAGGGAGTGCGCGCCGACGGCTCGGAGGCGTCGCCGAGGGTCTGGGAGAGCCCCGGGAGTCCGCCGTTGTGGACGATCTCGATGGGCGCGCGCCAGCCGAGTCTGTCGCGCATGGCCCGGCGGGAGGACTCCGAGACGGTGACGGTGGTGCAGCCGCGGTAGACGCGCGAGGCCACGGAGGACTCGATGAACCGGCCCAGCCAGGCCATCGGCGGCGAGAAGTAGGCGTCGAACTGCAGGTCGTGGACGTGGTGGACGACGCTGACCACCCTGGTGCGGCGACGCAGCACGAGCCGGGAGAGGAAGGGGACGCCGTTCATGCAGTCGAAGGCGAGCTGGTACTCGCGGCGCCACAGGGTCAGCCACGCCATGACGCGCGGGTAGACGGTGAACCTGCCGCCCATGCGGCGGATGACCACGCCGTCCCGGGTCTCCACGCGGGCCTGGTGGGGCTCGCGGCTGGTGAGGAAGGTGACGATGGCACCGCGTTCGGCCAGGTGGCGGCTGATCCGCCAGGCGTACTCCTCGGCTCCTCCCGCGGCGGACTGCCAGGGGTCGCGCCAGTTGATCATGACCAGGCGGACGCCGTCCAGGCGCGGCCCGGGATCGGTGCGGGTCTCCGGTTCGGCGCGCGCACCCGCGTCGGCCCCCGCCCTCGGGGAGGGGGCGACCGCGGGCAGGCCGGGCTCCGCGTCCTGGTGGACCCGGTGGACCTTCTGGAAGACCACACGCTCTCCTTCCGCGCGGTGTCCGGCCGAACGCGAACACGGACACCCTCGGCTTCATGGCGGACACGGACAGCGACCTTCCGGGGGAAGGGTGGAGCGCACGCCGGACAGGCCCGTGGACCGGACGTCAGTGGTGGTGTGCGCCCCGGGGGCGGTGTCCGGGGCCGTGGGGGGGTCGCGGGGTGGGACGCCCCGCTGGGGGCGGGGCGTCCACGGCCTCCGCCGTACGGAAGACCTAGCGGTCGCCGTAGTTGTAGAGGGTTTCGTTCACCGGCTCCGCGGTGGCGGTCGAGTCCGTGGCGAGGCTGGTGGCCACGAAGGTGGCACCTCCCGCCAGGGCCGCGCCGATGACGCAGGCGGCGATTACCTTGATCACTTGGGGATCTCCTTCCGCGCGCCCGGTCCCGCGCTGGGTCCGAAGCGCTGGAAAACGAGACTAGAACCTGATCTAGCCATAGACCAGATGATTGCCCCAACTGTAACTAACCCCCCGGTAACTTCCAACCCCGGAATGACAGCTTTGTCGGGTCTTACATGCTGTTCCGGAACCCGCAGGAGAACCATGTCCGGTCCTTCCACCACCACGGCCAAGCCCTCCGACTCTGACCAGAACTGGTTATCGACCGGCGCGGAGACCACCACGTGGCGCACGCCCAAGGCACCCAGTGCCCCGGCGTCCAGCCGCTCGGGCATGCCGGTCCGGGGATCCGGTTCGAGCACCCGGGCGACCCGGTCCGCCCGTGCGTCCTCACCGGCCACCACGACGGATCCGCCGCCCGGGGTACCGACCACCAGGTCGTCGTTCCACAGGGTGCGCCGGTCGAAGAGCTTGGTCGCCGGATCCAGCACGACCACGGGCCGACCGGACCAGTCCGGGCCGCGGTAGGCGTTCCAGGGCAGCACCAGCACCGCGCCGGGCCGGTCGTCGGCGGCCACCGCCGCCTGCGCCGCCCGCCACTCCCCGGGATAGCGCACCGGGACCAGCCGTTCACCCGCGCCCCACAGCAACCCCGGAAGGACCACCACCGGCAGAAGTACCGCGAACACCGCTACTCCCACCCGCCACAGCACACCGGTGCCGGCTCCCCTCGGGGCCCGGCCCCCGGTCAGCCACCGGACGAAGGCCCCCAGCCCCAGGGCCTGCACCAGTGCCAACGGCGCCACGTACAGCTGGCCGTCGCGCAGCGGCCCGAAGCCCGGCCAGAGGGCGATCAGCCAGGCCAACAGTTCACGCCCCGGCCCGGTGGCGCCCAGCAGGGCGAGCGCGAACCCCATGAGGGCGGCCGCCGACAGGCCCGTGCCGAACCCCGGGCGGTTCCGGCACAGCCACCACACCCAGCCCGACAGCGCCACCAGGCACAGCACGAGCCGCACCGAGGCCGCCACCGGCTCGCCGTAGCCCGCCGGGACCGCGCCGGAGTTCCACACCCCGCCCAACAGCAGCAGGGAGCCGACCACCCCGAACGGGGTGTCCGAACGGGCCGCGAACGCCTCCGCCCCCGCCGGGTCGGTGTCCGCGCCGCTGGACAGGGACGGCAGCAGCCACGGAAGGGAGACCGCCGCCAGGGCCAGTGCGAACAGGCCCGCCCGCACCCACCAGCGCCCGCCACGGACGGCCTCCCCGGCACCCGTGCGGACCTCCCGGGCTCCGTCGGCCCCCAGCGCGACGGGACCGGCGGTGAGGGCGGTCAGCACCACCGACGAGAACCCGCCCACGGCAGCCGGTACGAGCGCGCGCACCAGGCCCGCGAAGCCCGCCACCGGTCGGGCCGCGGCCAACCGCGCGGCGGCCCCCACCACCCACGGCAGGCCCGCGTAGCCCAGCAGCACCGCCCACTGCCCCAGCAGCAGGCGTTCGGCCACGAACGGATTCCACACATAGGCCAGCCCGGCGGCGGCCGACGCCAGCTGCCCCCCGACCGCCCCCGTGTGCGGGCCACCGGCCGGACCACGGCGGTACCACGCACGCGGCACCAGGCGCGCGGCACCGGCCCCGCCCACGGCGAACACCGCCAGCAGCGCGAGCGACTGCACGACGTCCCCGGGCAGGACGGAGGACAGCACCGCCACCACGGCGTCGCTGGGGATCGCCCGGGGGAACCCGTCCGCGCCCCGCAGCACCGTGCCGAGCGACAGGTCGGGCACGAACACCATGTCGTAGCGGAGCACGTACCCCGGCCCCAGCGCCGGGCCGAGCGCCAGCACCCCGGCGAACAGCCCCACCGCCCACGGCAGCAGCCGGGCCGTCCACCGGCCCGCGGCGCCGCCCCCGGCACCGTCCCCGTGCGCGGAGGCCATCAGTCCTCCGTGAGCAGGACGCTGTCGGAGTAGCCGCCCTCCACGTAGTCGCGGTAGGAGCGGACCACGATCTCGTAGGAGCCGGACAGCGTCACCGACCAGCGCGGATCCTCCCCCACCGAGCCCAGCGTGCGCCATCCCCACCCGTCCTCGGGACCGTGCCCGTCACGCGGCTCGCAGCCGACGACCGGCTCCGGGGTACTGGGCACGGGAGACGGAGGATCCGGATCGGGCTCGGACCGGGGCCCGGGCGTGGGCTCCGGTCCGGGCCGGGGAGAACCGCCGCCACCCGCGGGCGGCTCGGTCCCGCTTCCGTCGGTCGGTTCACGCGTCGGGGACTCGCCGACCACCGTGTCCGCGGGCCGGCGCCGGTCGTCGGCCACCGAGCACTCCAGGACGCGCGCCCACACCTCGTAGTGGGAGGCCCCCTCCACCTCCTCCCACTCCACGGTGGCCCCGCCGTCGCCGACCCGCACCCAGGACGGCGCCGGGGGCGGATCGTCGTCCCACACCAACTGGAGGGGCTCGGACTCCGCGCCCCCGTCCCGGCCCTTGACCGGACGGATCACGAACTCGTACCGGGCCCCGCTGAACAGCGCATCCACCAGCACGGACCGGCTGTCGCCGTCGCCCTCCACGTCTATGGGCAGCACGGAGGGCTCGTCCGGGTCGGGCGACACCCGGCGCTGCACCACCCGGTAGTCGGTCGCGCCCGGTACGGCCTCCCAGCTGAGCACCAGGCCGTCGCCGGACTCCTCCGCGACCGGCTCGGGAGCGGTCAGCGGCCCGACCGGCGGGTTCGGCAGCGGCCGCGGGTAGGTCCGGCCGACTCCCAGGGGGTCGGCGAGCGCGTCGGCGAAGGCCGCGGCGATCTTCAGCTCACCGCGCGTGTTGGGACGCGCCTCGTCCCAGTTGTCACGGGCCGGGGCGTATCCGTCGGCGACCCGGGCGACCACCACGGGCGATTCGTCGGCGGTGAGCTGCTCGGCGAGGTCGACCACGCCCATGTTGAACCGGTCGATCTCGGCGTTGATCCGGTCGTCGTCCCCGGTGCCCTCCACCGGCGGCAGCTCCCCGAGGACGAACCGGGTCTCCCCCCGCACGACGCGCACCGTGGACACCGTCTCACCGATCCCCGCCAGTGCCCGGTCGGCGCCGTCCCCGGCCAGGATGTCCTCGGTCCCGGCCAGGAGCAGCAGGTAGTGCGGGTCGTGCTCGGCCGCCACCCGCGCGGCGTCGGAGGCCAGTTCCCGGGCGGAGGCGCCCCAGCGGGCGGCGTGGTCGGTGTCGAAGCCGGGATCGGCGTAGTCCTGGTTCCCGGTCTCCTCCCCGTCCAGCCCGTACATGCCGTCGTGGGGACCGACGAAGTCGGCCTCCACCCCGGTCTCGCGCAGATGGGACCACAGGTGGTAACGCCAGGTGTAGTCGCCGCTGCTGCCCTGGGACAGGGAGTCGCCGACGACCATGACGCGCAGTTCGCCCCCGGGCGGACCGGGAACGGTGACGGGCTCGTCGGCGCGGTCACCGCCCGAGCCGTCCGTTCCACCCGAGCCGGTCTGGAGGAACAGCAGGGTCACGGCCATCGCCGCGAGCATGACGCCGAGCAGCCCGAGCGCTCCGGGTTCGAAGCGCGAGGAGCGGTGGCGCCACGGGACGAGGTCGCTCCAGGACAGTTCCCGAAGGTGGAGCCGGATCCGCCGGTTCCAGCGGAAGGTCCCCTCGCCCGGGGGGTCCGGGACTTCCTCGTCGGGCTCACGCGGGTCCTGCACCGTGCCCATCCCTCGCCGTCGGACCGTGTTTTTCCGGAACAGGTTCTATCCCTGCTCCAGCACCCCTGCTGACCATGACACCGACCAAGTAAGAGCAAGGACTCGTCAGACCAGACTAGAACTGGTTACATGGAGGCCGTCAACCTTCCGACGATCCCGGCCGGGCAGGACCCCCCGACAACGACGTTAGCGGCCGCTCCCCCCGTCTCGGCTGCCCGGTGCGAAGCCGGTCGCGATCTCCCACAAGAAAGCAGGCCCGCCCCGTGACCGGACTCCTGGTGGCGCTGCTGTCCGCCGTGGTCTACACCGTCGGCCTGACCGTGGAACAGCGCGCACTGCACGGCTCCGAGCCGATCTCGATCAACCGGCCGCTCCACCTGGCACGGGTGCTGCTCACCAACCCCCGCTGGGTGTCCGGCTGCGCCTTCGCCGCCCTGGGCAGCGTCGGCCTGATCGTCTCGCTCGGCCTGGCCCCGGTGTCGGTGGTCCAGCCCGCCTTCGCCGCCGGAGTGGCCTGCGGCATCCTCGTCCTCACCCTCGTCCTGGGCGAACGCCTCACACGGGGCGAGTACGTGGCGCTCGGCGTCATGCCGGTCGCCCTCGGTCTGCTCAGCCTGTCCACCGCCGACGGCGCCGAGACCGGGACCACCGCCCACACCCCGCTGCTGGTCCTCGTCAGCCTCGCCACCGTGGCGGCCTGCCTGGCCGTCGTGGGCCTGGCCGGCGGCCGGGGGCGGTACGTGTCGGCCGCCGCGATGGGCATCGCCGCCGGTTTCGCCCAGGGCAGCGCGGGCCTCCAGGGCAAGGGGCTGGGCGGACTGCTGGCCGACCACGGCCTGTGGAACGCCATCGCCCCCGCGCTGCTGTCCCCCCACCCCTACCTGTACGCGGTCGGCTGGGCGGTGGGCATCGTCCTCTTCCAGACCTCGATGCAGCGCTCCCGCGCCTCCATCACCGCCCCGGTGGCCAACGTCGCGGGCAACGTGTTCATGGTCGTCATGGGCACGCTCCTGTTCGGCGAGCGGCTCCCCGAGGACCCGGCCATGCTGGGCCTGCGGATCGGCGGGTTCGCCCTGACCCTGGTGGTGGTCGTCCTGGTCCGCGGCAACGTGGCCCAGGCCGAGGCCGACACCAGCCGCAAGCGCGCGCGGGGCGCGGATCCCGCCCCCGTCGGCGGCACCCGCGCCGAAAAGCCCTGACGGCCCCCTCCGCCCGCCTCGGGCACGGGCCCCTTCAGCCGGCCGGTCGGCCTCGGCGCCTGCTCAGGCGGCCACCGACACGGCCTCGCGCAGACCGGGAGCGGCGACGTCGGCCCAGGCGCGCACGACGCTGTCGGGCGTGTCGGCCTCCTCCTCGGCCAGGATCAGGCCGGGCTCGGCCACCCAGGCGCCCAGGTCGGCCAGGAGGATGCGCAGGTCCTCCTCGATACCGCGGCTGTTGCGCAGGTCCTCCACCACGGCCAGCGGCACCGCGACCGTGTGTCCCAGCCCCAGCTCGGGCAGGCGGTCGAGGAAGACCTTGAGCAGACCGGTGTAGGTGCCGTGCACCTGCGGGGAGGCGACGAGCAGGACGTCGCTGCGGCTCAGCAGGCCCAGGGCGTCCTCGACGGCGGCGGAGGACTCCGCGAGCAGATCGGCGCCCAGTTCGGCGATGTCGATGACGTCGGGCTCGGAGTCGACGCCGACGCGGGAGGCCACCTCGGAGGCGGCGCGCAGCGCGGCGGTGTAGACGGAGGAACGGATCCGGGGTGCGGCGACGAGCACGGTGAAGCGGGTCATGCGAGAACTCCTGGGTTCGGTCAGAGCGAGCCGGGTTCGACCGGAGGAAACGTCGGGGGGCGGTGATCGGACTGACACCGGAGAGGACGTCGTTCCTCTTCCGACACGGGGAGCGGACCTCGTCGTCCGGGACTCGGTGTGTCGGGCCTGGCAGGGTTGCTCCTCGGGCCGAAGAAAGGCCCGGGTACCCAGAGGTGGGAGAGATGAGCGTCCGGTGTCTGCGTCAGGGCACGGAGCACGGGGGTACCCCCGTGGCGCGGGGCACGGCCCCGCAAGGCGCTAACTAGGACAGAGCGCGCTCGCCTGATGCCTCAGATCGACATGCAGGCGCTGGACAAGCAGCTCACCGGCGGACATGCCTCCATCATGCTGCGCCCCGGCCGCTATCGTCAATGCGTGCGCGCGCCCCTCCTCGGGGCGGTCGCGCCGCACACGGGGCGGTCCAGCCCTCGGACAACCGTCCCAGGGGTCGGGATTTTCCCAGCTCCACGGGGAAACGAGGGCCCGGGCGGGGGGAGGTTCCCCCCGCGCGAACGCCCCGCGCACATCTGTGTAATGTGCGACACACCCTTCCCGGCCGCCCCGCCCACCGTCCGCTCCCACGACACAGGAGAGAGCCCGAACATGGCCCACACCCCCGTCACGCTCACCAACGCGCGCGTCGTGACCCCCGGCGGAGTCCACGACGGATGGCTGCGGGTCGAGGACGGCCGTGTGGCCGCGCTCGGCTCGGGAGAACCCGCCCCGGGTGGAGAGGGCCGCGACGTCGGGGGGTCCTGGGTCGTGCCGGGGATGGTCGACACCCACATCCACGGCGGTGCCGGGCACGCCTTCCCCGACGCCGACCCGGAGGGCACCGGGGAGATCGTCGCGTTCAACCGTGCCCGCGGGGTGACGGCGCTGGTGGGCGGCCTGGTCGCGGCCACGCCCGAGGACACCGTCCGCCAGGTGTCGGCGCTGGCCGGGTCGTGCGACGCCGGAGAGCTGGCGGGCATCTACCTGGAGGGCCCCTTCATCGCGCGTTCCAAGTGCGGAGCGCACGATCCGGACCTGCTGCGCGAACCGGACACCGCCGAGTTCGACCGCTGGCTCGCGGCCGGGCGGGGACACGTCCGCATGATCACGGTGGCACCGGAGCTGCCGGGCGCGCTGGAGTTGATCCGCGCCGCGGTCTCCTCCGGCGTGGTGGCGGCGGTGGGGCACACCGAGGCGTCCTACGAGCAGACCCTGGCCGCCTTCGACGCGGGGGCGTCGGTGGCCACGCACCTCTACAACGCGATGCGCCCGCTCAACCACCGCGATCCGGGCCCGATCGCGGCGGCGCTGGGCGACGACCGGGTGACGGTCGAACTGATCCTGGACAACGTGCACGTCCACCCGGGCGCGGCCGGACTGGTGTTCCGCGCCGCGGGGGCGGACCGGGTGTCGCTGGTGACGGACGCGATGTCGGCGACGGGCCTGGGAGACGGCGAGTACACACTGGGCGACCTGCGTGTGCGGGTGAGAGGCGGTGAGGCGCGCGTGGTGGAGAGCGGCGCGATCGCCTCCAGCACGATCGTGCTGCCCCAGGCGGTGCGCAACGCGGTGGAGGGGCTGGGCGTGGGCGTGCCCGAGGCCGTGCGGTCGGCGTCGTCGGTCCCGGCCGCGGCCCTGGGCCTGGAGGGCGCGGGCCGGATCGAGGCCGGAGGCCGCGCCGACCTGGTCGTGCTCGACGGTGATCTCACGGTCCGTGACGTGATGTACCGGGGCGAATGGGTAGCGTAACGGCGTGTCGTCGCCTCGCTACGGACTAGTAACATAACACTGGGCGACAATGGCGGCGGGGCATCGAGGAGAGCCACCACGCTCGACACGAAAGGATCTGCGCCATGACCCAGTCGAGACAGGCGAAGGACGGACAGTCGGCCCATGCGTCCTCCGAGGAGCACGAGCACCTCGACAAGCTCGCCGCCGAACTGTCCCGCTACGACCTGCGGGCGGACATGGTCGACGGCCGGTCAGCCTGCCTGCGGGTGCACAACCCGTCATCCGCCTGCGCGGTCGAGGACGTGATCTGCGAGCGTCGCGAACACGACTACGCGTTCATCGCCTCGTTCGGGGTCTACCTGGGCAGCAGCGGAAGTCTCGGCGTCACGGCCCACAAGGTCGCGTGGCTCGTGGGAGCCACCGCGGAGTGACACCAGCGTGGGACGGGGGCGGAGCAGGCCTGCTCCGCCCCCGTCCCACGTCCGGACCCCCTCCGAGGAGGAGGCCGGGGCCCACCGGGCTTTACGACGTAGATTTTCTTGCTGGCCGATGGTCCCGGTGGCGTCGCCGCGCCATACTCGACCGCATGAGCAGTTCCCGCGTCGCAGGAGTCCCCGTCGACGACCTGGGGAATCCCGTTCCCCTGCCGGAACCGGTACGGCGGGTCGTGTCCCTGGTCCCCTCGCTGACCGAGGCGGTCGCCCACACCGCCCGGGGCGCGCTGGTCGGCGCGACCGTGTGGTGCGCGCACCCGGCCGACCTGGAGGTGGAACGGCTGCGCGGCACCAAGAACCCGCACGTGCGGCGGATCGTGGAACTGGCGCCGGACCTGGTGGTGGCCAACCGGGAGGAGAACCGGGAACGGCACGTACGGGAGCTGCGGGAGGCCGGGATCCCCGTGTGGGTGACCGACATCCGCACCGTCCCGGGCGCTTTCGCCTCCCTGCGCCGCCTGTTCGCTGCCTGCGCCTTCGCGTCCCCGGACTGGCTGGCACGGGCCGAGGCCGCCTGGTCGGCACCCGTGCCCTCCGGCCCCCGGGTGGCCGTGCCGATCTGGCGGGACCCGTGGATGTGGGTCGGCGGCGACACCTACGCCGACGACGTGCTGTCCCGGCTGGGCGCGGTGAACGTGCTCGCCGGGGGACGCTATCCACAACTCCCGCCGGAGGAGGTCGCCGCGGCCGGACCCGACGTCGTGGTGCTGCCGGACGAGCCCTACCGCTTCACCGCCGACGACGGCCCGGACGCCTTCCCCGGACTGCCCTCGGTGCTCGTCGAGGGCAGGGATCTGACCTGGTACGGACCGTCGATGACGGCCGCGCGGGAACGGCTGGCGGTCGCGCTCGCGCCCTTCTCCCGACCGGAGGGGCGGTGAGGCGGCCTCCCCTCAGCTACGCGCGGTGACGCGGATCTTGGACTGGCCGTGCGGCCGCTCCTCCCAGTCCCGCATGAACCGCGCTGACAGCCCGTGCCGCTCCGCGAGCCCCACCAGCGTCTCGGTCCGGTAGTAGAAGTCCTCCCGCAGCACGTGGTGCTCGGTGCCCTCGGTCCGGTCGTAGGTGAAGTCGAAGAACCCGTCCGGCGCCAGGATCCGCCCCACGTGGGCCAGGCACTCGTCGATCACCCCGATGGGCGAGTGCGAGAAGACGCTGTGCGCGTGCACCACGTCGAAGTGCCCCTCCGGCAGGAAGGAGAAGGTCAGGTCGTGCGTGAGGGTCATGTGCGGCAGCTTGTCCTGCAACCCGCGCTCGGCCAGCACGTCCTTGGCCGCGATGAGGATGTCCGGGGAGATGTCGATCCCGTAGTAGCCGCCCGTGTCCAGGTGGTCGATCAGCCACCACCCCGCGCGCAGGTTCCCGCAGCCGATGTCCAGCACCCGGTGCCCGGGTCTGAGTCCGTGCTCGACCAGGTAGTCGAACTGCATCCGGCCCAGTGCCAGCCAGTGCTCCTCGCTCGGGGTGCCCACCGCCGCCCTGGGGTTGCGGGCCGCGTCGGAGGCCATCACCGCGCGGTAGTAGTCCACGTGGTCGCGGTGGGTCAGGCGCAGTTTCAGGTCCCGGGCCGAGCGGCGTACGTACGGCACCACCCTTCCGGGGTTGCGCAGGGCGTAGCGCACCTTGTGGGACAGGGACGATCGGTTGGCGTTGAGAGAAGCTGCTGTCTTCTTCGGCATCGGAAGGGCTCTCTGTCGAAGGGACCCGGCACACCCGTGATACGGGGTCGGCGGAGACCCGAGACTAGTTCCTCGAAGGCGCCTGCGACAGGGGGACACCGCCCCTCGCCCATCGTAACCACAGGAGTGGTGACGGGCGTCAGTCCCGCACCCGGTCGCGTCGGACCGCCGCCAGCCGGGCGACGCCCCAGAACAGGCCCGTCATGGCGAGTGCGCCCCTGGCACCCAGGAAGCAGCGGCGGCGACCGGGTCCGGGTGGAGAGCCGATCTCGGCCCGGGACCGGCCGTGCCCTGAAGCACGGCGGCCGAGGGCCGAGAGGCGCACCGGGGGCCCGGGGGTCCTCCCCCCGGGAACACGGCGAGGCGACCCCGCGGGGTGGACGGAGTCCACCGAGCAAGGTCGCCTCGAAACCGGGGGGGCGTCCCCCGAAAAGAATCGCGGGCCGCCGCGAGGCGGACGAAGTCCGCCGGGCGACAGCCCGCGTCTCGTGGAGGTGGCGGGAATCGAACCCGCGTCCTTCAGCACCGAGCCAGGGCTTCTCCGGGTGCAGTCCGCGCTGTCGTTCTACTCGGCCCCAGCGCTTGCACGGACACATCGCTGACAGGCCCAGCCACGTGAATGTCCCGCTCAGGCCCCGTGGCCTGATCTGAGCGGTAAGTCATCTAGCTGATGCCGGTACCTGGGCCGATGACGAGCCCAGGCCGACAGAGACGCTATCGCTTAAGCAGCGAGAGCGAACTCAGTGCGCTTAGAATTGGCACTTGTGTTTACGCGAATGCAGGATTAACGAGGTCACAAACGCAACCCTCGACCCGCTTCCCCTGGAACGACTACCGAAGTCGAAACCGATCACCCCCTGTGCACTTGTCACAGCCTCCCCGCCTGGTGGACGGAGCGGCCGGCATGCGAGCGGCGAACCGCTTGCGCGTTCGTCACTCTACCTGATTGAACAGTACGGGGGCCAAGCTGATTCCCCGCCGGGGGAAGAAATCGCTCCCGGCCCCCCGGACGGGGAGAAACCCCCGCGGGCGCGGACTCAAGAGGTGGTCGACGCGGCCCGCGGGGGCGGTCGGCAGGGTCGGGCCGACCTTGGGAAACGACAGGATCTCCCCCGAGATGAGGTCCTGCCTCTCACACTGGCCCGCTACCCCCTGTCGCGGTCCAGTCATAGGGGAAGACGCGGGCGGGGCCCCGGAAGGTTGCCCGGGGCTCCGCCCTCCGCCCCGTTCGGATGGAGGGACGTCCCGCGCGGGCCTCCACCGACGGCCGGACCACTATCAGCCGGTCCCCTGGGCCGTTCCCCCGGTGCCGACCGTGTCGGCGTCGCCGGACGGGGTGCCCGGTTCCTCCAGCGGAGGACCGTTCTCCTCCGCGGGCACGCCGTCGGCCATCGAGGTCAGGAAGGTGCCCGCGGCGTCCACCGCGTACTGCGACCATTCGCTCATGTCCGGGTTCACCTCGGACAGCACGGCGAAGGCGACACCGTCCTTGTAGCCGATGAACCAGTGCAGGACGGTACCGTCCTGCTCGGTGGCGGCCGCCTGCCCGTACACCTCTCCCCCGCCGGTGAGCAGCTGGGGCATCCGGTGGGTCACCGCGTCGCGCATCCCCTGGCGGACCACCTCCAGGTGGGCCTCGTCCACAACCGTCTCACCGTCCGGGGCGGGGCCCTCCTCCGGGACCAGGGTCGGCGCGTGCCAGGTACCGTCCGCGATCGCCGCCGTCGCCAGCGCCATCGACAGCGGGCTCACCCGGACGCCGTGCTCGCCGATCATCGCCGAGGCCACGTCCACGTCGTCGTCGCCGATGGAGACCGCGCCAGAGGACGCCGGGACCGGCAGCTGCCAGTCGGCACCGATCCCCAGGTGGCCGGCGGCCTTGGCGACGGCGTCCGGACCCACGTCGGCGGACAGGTCGGCGAACCCGACATTGCAGTTGAAGGCGAGGTTGCGGGCCAGGTCCGGCTGACCGGACAGGAAACCGGAACCCGGGTTGCGGAAGGTCCGCCCGCCGATCTCGGTGGAGTAGCCGCAGGGCACCACGTCGTCCGGTCCGGCCGCGCCCGACTCCAGGGCGGCCAGGGTGGAGATCGGGGTGAAGGCGCCTCCCGGCACGTAGGAGCCGGTGAGCGCGTTGTCGTCGGCGGTGCTGCCCGAGGCGCTGGCCGCGGACAGGATCTCACCACTGGCGGTGTCCACCGCGACCAGGTACCCGTCCGCCGGAAGCGACTCCAGGGCGGCCTCCGCGGCCCGCTGCACGTCTATGTCCAGGGTGGTGCCGATGACGCCGCTGCGCTCGCCCTCCCAGGACTCCAGGACGTCGGTGATCCCACCGGACTGGTCCAGGGAGACGACCCGCGTGGTTCCCGAACCGGCCAGCTCGTGCTGGAAGATGTTCTGCAGTCCGCTCAGACCGACGGTGTCGCCCGCCTGGTAGGGACCCGGGACCCGGGAGGACACCCTGTGCTCGGCGGTGCCCGCGACCTCGCCCAGCAGGAAGGGCGCCACCGACGGAGTCATGTTGACCTCGACCTCCTGCGTGTCCACGCCGGAGATCCCCCCCGCCTCGTCGAGCAGCTTCTCGTTCACGCTGGAACCGCGCAGGAGCACGAGCGGCTGGAACTGCTCGGGCGGCGCCGAGCGCACCCGGTTCAGCAGGGGGTCGGGGTCCTCGTCCAGGATCTCGGCGAGCTGGGTGACCCCCGCCTCCTTGTCCTCCATCTCGCCGGGCATGACGCCGAAGGCCGTCACGCTGTCGGCGGTGACCAGGGGGTCGCCCTCACGGTCGAGGATCTGGCCGCGCTCCTGGCTCTCGTAGCTGATCGCGAGCCGCTCGTCCTCGCTCAGGTCCGGGTGCAGGACACTCGTCGACCAGGAGATCCTCCAGCCGTCGGAACCCCACTCCAGGGGCATGCGACCGGTGTAGTTCCAGGTCGGGTCGCCGATACCGAGGTCGGCGTGCACGCCGAACTCGGCGTCGGCGGACTCGCCCTCACGGGAGATCGGTCCCAGGTCGAACCGAAGGGAGGCCAGGTCGAGCTGCTCGCGCATGTCGGTGAGCGCCGCCGCCACCTGCTCGGGGTCACCGTCGGTGTAGGTGGCGGCCTCCGCGTGGTTCCCGTCCTGCCAGGCGAGCAGGAAGGACCTGACCGCCACCTCGGGACTGGGGTTCGGTGTGCACGCGGCCAGTGTCGCGGCGAGGAGCAGGCCGCTGCCGGCGGCCGTGATCCGGCCAAGGGGACGGGGGGACACCGTGTGTGTTCCTTTCGGGCGCCTCATCGACGGCGGCGGAGCGCGCGTTCAATGTCCCGCTTCGCCTCGCGCTCGGCGATGTCGTGGCGCTTGTCGTACTCACGCTTACCGCGGGCCAGCGCGATCTCGACCTTGGCCCGCCCCTCGTTGAAGTACAGGGACAGCGGGACGAGTGTGCGGCCGGGCTCTCGGGTCTTGCCGATCAGCCGGGAGATCTGCTCGCGGTGCAGGAGTAGTTTACGCGGTCGTTTTGCGGAGTGGTTGGTCCACGTTCCCTGTGAGTACTCGGGGATGTGCACGTTCTCCAACCACACCTCGCCGTCGCTGATGTGGGCGAACCCGTCCACGAGGGAGGCTCGGCCCTGTCTGAGCGACTTGACCTCGGTGCCGGTGAGGGCGATGCCCGCCTCGTAGGTCTCGTCGAGGTGGTAGTCGTGCCGGGCTCGCCGGTTCTGGGCGATGAGCTTGCGCCCGGTTTCCCGTGCCACAGGTGTGTCCCTTCATACGTCCGGGGGGCACGAGGCCCCCCGGCTGAGAATCCTTCCGCCCCTGATGGTCCCGTCAGATCTTGAGGTAGCGGCGCAGGGTGAGGAACGAGGTGATGGTGCACAGCAGGACACCGAGGATCACCGAGACGCCGATGACGTACATCAGCGACCCCGCGCCCAGGGCGACGTCGAACTGGAACCAGTCCTCGATCTGCGTGAGCAGTGTGTACCGGGTCGCCACGATGAACCCGGAGGCGATCAGACCACCGATGAGACCGGCGACCGCGCCCTCCAGCAGGAAGGGGAGCTGGATGTAGAAGTTCGACGCGCCGACCAGGCGCATGATGCCGGTCTCCCGGCGGCGGCTGTAGGCCGACAGCCGGATGGTGTTGCCGATCAGCAGCGCGGCGGCGGCCAGCTGTACACCCGCGAGCACCAGCGCTGCCGCCCGCAGACCGTCCAACAGGCCGAAGAACTGTTCGAGTACACGCTGGTCGTCGGAGACCGTGTCCACACCCGGCGCGCCCTCGACCGCGTTGCGCACGGTGTCGTAGTGGGACGGGTCGGTGAGCTGGACCCGGTAGTTGTCCGGGATGTCGCCCTCCTGCGCGGCGTTGGCCAACGCCTCGTTGGAGGTGCCGAGCCGGTCCTGGAAGTCCTGCCAGGCCTCGGCCGCGGTGAGGTAGTCGAAACTCGCGACCTCGTTCAGGCCGTTCAGGGTGGCCTCGAGGGACTCACGGTCCTCGTCGGTGGCCGCGCCGTTCTCCTGACAGGTCTGGGTCGGCGAGATGTCGGTGCACATGTAGACGGTGAGCGTGATCCGCTCGTCCCAGTAGCTGCGCATCTCGGAGACCTGCTGGTTGACCAGTAGACCGGCGCCGAACAGGGTCAGTGAGATGGCCACAGTCGTGATGACGGCGATGGTCATCGTCAGGTTTCGGCGAAGGCCGATCCACGTCTCGGAGAGAACGAATTGTGCTCGCATGATCTGTTAAAGGTCCATCCTTTGGGGCTTTGCCGCGCCGGTCCTCGCAGCAAGAGGTCAGTACGCCTGGCCGTAGACGCCGCGCGTCTGGTCGCGCACTACCAGGCCCTCTTCAAGCTCGATCACGCGCTTACGCATCGAGTCGACGATGGCGGCATCGTGGGTCGCCATGACGACTGTGGTGCCCGTGCGGTTGATTCGGTCCAGCACCTTCATGATGCCGATGGAGGTCGCGGGGTCGATGTTTCCGGTCGGCTCGTCGGCCAGCAGGATCTGCGGGCGGTTGACGAACGCGCGGGCGATGGCCACACGCTGCTGCTCACCACCCGAGAGCTCGTGGGGCATGCGCCCGGCCTTGCCCTCCAGTCCGACGAGTTCGACGACCTCGGGGACGACCCTCTTGATGAAGCGCCGGGGCTTGCCGATGACCTCCAGAGCGAAGGCGACGTTCTCGAAGACGTTCTTGTTGGGCAGCAGGCGGAAGTCCTGGAAGACACAGCCGATACGGCGGCGCAGGTGCGGCACCTTCCAGTTGGACAGGCGTGCCAGGTCCTTGCCGGCGACGTTGACGCGCCCCTTGTCAGGCTTCTCCTCCTTGAGTACCAGGCGGAGGAAGGTCGACTTTCCGGAGCCGGACGGGCCGACGAGGAAGACGAACTCGCCCTTGTCTACGTCAATGGAAACGCCGTCGAGCGCGGGGCGCTTCTGGGTCGGGTAGACCTTGGTGACGTTATCGAAGTGGATCACAGGCGCATCACAAGGTTCTCGAAGGTATGGGCACCCGCCGTGGAGGGCTCTCCGTGCGGGATCGTACCGGCCGCATGGCCAACCGACAGTTTAGAGGGGGGAGCGGCCCGGATTGTCCAAGTCGCGTCACGCCCCGCGGATCAGTGTCCTCGCGGACAGCAGCCACGAGCATATCGGAGGTGTCAACCGATGATAACGTTCACATATAGTAGTTCCGGTAAAACTGCGGAGTCGCGATCATCACCATTGGGATACGAACTCCGCTTGTGCCCCGCGTTCATCACTTGTGGTGCGCGATGAACGACCGGGCGTGTCCCCCGCCCGCGGCTCGCGCCGCCGGCGGGGCACGCCGCTAGTTGTTCCCGGAACGCTCGTGGCTGCGCATCCACCGGATCTCGGCGTCGATGAAGGCGTCGATCTCCCCGTCCAGGACGCCCGAGGTGTTGCCGGTCTCGGCGCCGGTGCGCACGTCCTTGACGCTCTGGTAGGGGTGCAGTACGTAGTTGCGCATCTGGGTGCCCCAGCTGCTCACCGAGTCCCCGCGGATCTCGTCCAGCTCCGCCTGCTCCTCCGCGCGCTTGCGCACCAGCAGCTTGGCCTGGAGCATCGACATCGCGGTGGCCTTGTTCTGCAGCTGCGACCGCTCGTTCTGGCAGGACACCACGATGCCGGTCGGCTGGTGGGTGATGCGCACCGCCGAGTCGGTGGTGTTGACGCCCTGGCCGCCGGGACCGCTGGAGCGGTACACGTCCACCCGCAGCTCGCTCTCGTCGATCTCGATGTGGTCGCTCTGCTCCACCACCGGGACGACGTCCACGCCCGCGAACGAGGTCTGGCGCCGGTTCTGGTTGTCGAACGGCGAGATGCGCACCAGCCGGTGCGTGCCGTGCTCACCGCGCAGGGTGCCGTAGGCGAACGGGGCCTTGACCGCGAAGGACGTGGACTTGATGCCCGCCTCCTCCGCGTAGGAGGTCTCGTAGACGTCCGTGGGGTAACCGTGCCGCTCGGCCCAGCGCAGGTACATGCGCTGGAGTATCTGCGCCCAGTCGGCGGCGTCCACGCCTCCCGCCTGGGAGTTGATCGTGACGATGGCCTCGCGCTCGTCGTACGGTCCGTTGAGGAGGGTACGCACCTCCAGCTCGCCGATCTCCTTGCGCAGCTGGTCGAGCTCGCGGTCGGCCTCGGCACGCGTGTCCGCGTCGTCCTCGCCCTCGGCCAGCTCGTAGAGCACGCTGAGGTCGTCGAGCCGCTGGCTGATGCCGTTGACCTTGTTGACCATGGACTCCAGGATGGAGAGCTGGCGCGTCACCTTCTGCGCGTTGTTCTGGTCCGACCACAGCTCGGGGTCCGCGGACTGCTCGCGCAGCTCGGCGATCTGGGTGTGCATGGCCTCCAGGTCCAACACGGCGGTGACACTCGCCAGGGTCGCCGCGAGGTCCTTGATCTTCTCTGCTGGGTCCAGTTCTGCCACGGACCCCAGTGTAGGGGCCAAACCGCACACGGGTTCCCCGCGCGAGTGCGCGCGGGGAACCCGTGTGCCCTGGTCCGCCGCCAGCGGGGCGGCCGGGCTCAGTCCACCAGGCCGCGGAAGGACCGCAGCGCCACGGACAGCGTGGCCAGGTCGAACCGCTCGTTCTCCTGGATCTCCGACAGGGTGGTCCCCGCGCGCTCCACCCGGCCCCCGTTCTGGTCGAGCCACTCGGCGATCAGCTCCGAGGGCTCCTCCGCCGGACCGCTCTCCAGTACCCGGGCCGTCAGGTCGGCGTGCGCCGCGTACAGGTCGTCGCGCAGCGAGGCCCGCGCCGTGGTGGCCCAGCGGTCGTCCCGCGGCAGGTCGATGATCCGCTCGCGCCACCAGCTGATGTTGAGCCGGTCGGCCAGCTCGAAGTACAGCTCGGCGACCTTCTCCACGGAGCGGCCGGTGCGGTGGGCGATCTCCACCAGGTCCAGCGTGGAGTAGGCGGGCACCATCACGGCCACCTGCTCGGCCAGCTCGGTCGGCACGCCCATCGACGTGTAGCGGTCGCGGCGCTCGACGAACGCCTCCCGGTCGCGGCCCCGCAGCAGCTGGACCAGTTGCGGCAGCACCTCGCCCACGCCCTCGGCGAAGTAGCCGATCTCGCTGCTGATGTCGAAGGGGAAGGTGCGGTTGCGCAGCAGCCACCGGGCGGAGCGCTCGGCGAGCTTGCGCGTCTCCAGCAGGAGGGCGAGCTGGTTGTCCACCGAGATCTTGTGGTCCAGCTCCTCCACCCGGTCCCAGAACCGGCGCAGCCCCAGCACCTCCTGCACCACCAGGTAGGCGCGGGCGATGTCGGCGGAGTTGGCGCCCAGCTCCTCGTGGAGCCGGAACGCGAAGGTCACCCCGGAGTGGTTGACCATGTGGTTGACGACCTGGTTGACGATGATCTCCCTGCGCAGCGGGTGCGAGGCGATGCCCCCGGCGAAGCGCTCCGACCGCAGCGGTGTCGGGAAGTACCCGGTCAGCGTGTCGGCCAGGTAGGGGTCGTCGGCCAGGTCGGACAGAGTGATCTGGTCCTTGAGGCTGATCTTGGTGTACGACAGCAGGGTGGCGAACTCCGGGCTGGTCAGCCCGCCGCCCGCCGCGCGCCGCTCCGCGATCGCCTTGTCGGAGGGCAGGTCCTCCTGCTTGCGCTTGAGGACCTTGGTGCGCTCCAGGTACCGCATGTACCGGCCGTGGACGTGCAGCATCTGGGTGTCCTGCTTGCGCGAGGCGGCCAGCGCGGTGTTCTGCGCGTAGTTGTTGTCCAGTACCAGCTCGGCGACCTCGTCGGTCATGTCGATGAACAGCTGGTCGCGGTCCTCCTTGCCCAGCTTCCCCGCCCGCACCTCGCGGTCCAGCATGATCTTGATGTTGACCTCGTGGTCGGAGGTGTCCACGCCGGCGGAGTTGTCGATGAAGTCGGTGTTGACCCGTCCGCCCTCACGGGCGAACTCGATCCGCGCGTCCTGTGTCAGTCCCAGGTTGCCGCCCTCGCCGATCACCTTGACGCGCAGGTCGGCGGCGTCCACGCGCAGCTGGTCGTTGGCCTTGTCGCCCACGTCGGCGTGCGTCTCGGTACTGGCCTTGACGTAGGTGCCGATGCCGCCGTTCCACAGCAGGTCGACGGGCGCGGTGAACACGTACCGGATCAGCTCGTCCGGGGTGAGGGCCTCCACCCCGTCCCCGATGCCGAGCGCCTCGCGCACCTGCGGGGTGATCGGCACGGACTTGGCGGTGCGCGGGTGCACGCCGCCGCCCTCGGAGATCAGCTTCGGGTCGTAGTCCTCCCACGTGCTGCGGGGCAGGTCGAACACCCGCTTGCGCTCCACCCAGGAGGTGTGCGGGTCCGGATCCGGGTCGAGGAAGACGTGGCGGTGGTCGAAGGCGGCGATCAACCGGATCTGCCGGGACAGCAGCATCCCGTTGCCGAACACGTCACCGGACATGTCGCCGACGCCCACGACCGTGAACGGCTCCTCCTGCACGTTCACGCCCATCTCGCGGAAGTGGTACCGCACCGACTCCCAGGCGCCGCGGGCGGTGATGCCCATGGCCTTGTGGTCGTAGCCGACCGAGCCGCCGGAGGCGAAGGCGTCGCCGAGCCAGAAGCCGCGCTCGGTGGAGATGGCGTTGGCGGTGTCGGAGAGGGTGGCGGTGCCCTTGTCGGCGGCGACCACCAGGTAGGAGTCGTCGCCGTCGTGCAGGACGGTGCGCTCGGGATGGACGGTCACGCCGTCCACGAGGTTGTCGGTGACGTCCAGGAGGCCGCTGACGAACTGCTTGTAGCAGGACACGACCTCGGCCATCGTCTCCTCGCGGGAGCCGTTCTGGGGCAGCCGCTTGCACACGAAGCCGCCCTTGGCGCCGCTGGGGACGATGACGGAGTTCTTCACCATCTGGGCCTTGACCAGGCCCAGGACCTCGGTGCGGAAGTCCTCCGGACGGTCCGACCAGCGCAGCCCGCCGCGTGCGACCGCGCCGAAGCGCAGGTGCACGCCCTCCACACGCGGGGAGTACACGTACATCTCGTACCGGGGCCGCGGGTGCGGCAGGTCCGGGATCTGCTGCGGGTTGAGCTTGAGCACCAGATAGGGATGGCCCTGGTAGTGGTTGGTGCGCAGGGTGGCCCGGATGACCGCCAGGAACGAGCGCAGGACGCGGTCGTGGTCCAGGCTGGCCACGGCGTCCAGCTCTCCCTCGATCTTGCGGACGAGGACGCCGGTGCGGTCGTCGCGGCCCTCGTCGGGCTGGTCGGGGTCGAACCGGGTCTCGAACAGCTCGACCAGCAGGTTGGCGATGCCCACGTTGGCGACCAGGATGTCGGCCAGGTACTCGGGCGTGAACGTGGCACCGGTCTGGCGCAGGTACTTGGCGTAGGCGCGCAGCACGGTGAGCTGGCGCCAGTCGAGCCCGGCGCGCACCACCAGGGCGTTGAACCGGTCGCTCTCGCCGAGGTCACGCCAGGAGGCGTCGAAGGCCTCCTCGAACAGGGCCTTGAGGCGTTCGGGCGCCAGGTCGGACTCGGGGACGGGACCGAGGCCGAAGTCGTAGATCCACACCCGGCCCACGTCCCGGACGGTGATGTCGTAGGGCCACTCGTCGATGACCTCCACGCCCAGGTTCTCCAGGACTGGCATGACGCGCGAGAGCGAGATGGGCTCCCCGATCCGGTAGAGGCGGAACCGGTGGTAGCCGGGCTCGGCGCCCTCGCGCTGGTACAGGACGGCCGAGAACTCGCCGTGCCGCCGCTCGGGGTCGGTCCGGTTGAGGAGCCTCTCCAGCTGGCCGATGTCGGTGGCCGCGGTGTCGGGACTGTTGTCGACCTTGTAGGCCTCGGTCAGGCCGCTGGAGTAGCGGTCCTTGAGCTCGGTGGTACGCATGGGGCCGAAGGCCCCGGTGAGGGCGTCGTCGAGGTCCGCGTCCCATGAGCGGGCGGCCTGGCGGACCTTCTCCTCCAGGGCGACCTGGTCGATGTCGGCGAGGGTCTGCCCGTGCCGGGCCCGCGCCACCAGGTACAGGCGGGCGAGCGGGGCGGAGCCGATCAGCACGTTGTGGTCCATGGTCGCGCCCTCGAAGGCGTCGGCGAGGACGTTCTGGATGTCCAGGCGCACCCGGGTGCTGTACTGGTCGCGCGGCATGTACACGAAGCACGACATGTACCGGCCGCCGTAGGGGTCGCGGCGCATGAACAGCTTGGTGCCGCGCCGGTCGCGCAGGCGCAGGACCCCCCGCACGATGTTGTACAGCTCGCCCACGGGGATCTGCAGGAGCTCCTCCCGGGGGAAGGTCTCCAGGAGCTCGATGAGGTCCCTGCCGTCGTAGCTGTCGGCCTCGAACCCGGCCAGGGCCAGCACCTCGGCCTGCTTGCGGCGCATGATGGGGATCTGGGAGATGCTGGTGGTGTTGGCCTGGGAGGTGAACAGGCCGAGGAAGCGGCGCTCTCCGACGATGTTGCCCTGGGCGTCGAACTTCTTGACGCCCACGTAGTCCAGGTACTTGGGGCGGTAGACGGTGGCGCGCGAGTTGGCCTTGGTCAGGACGAGGGTGTAGGGCTCGCGTGCCTTGGCGCGGATCTCGGGGGCCAGGGCGGAGAAGCTGGTGGAGGCGGGCGAGTCCATCCGCAGGATGCCCAGGCCGGAGCCGGGCTCGGGGCACAGGGAGTCGTCGCCGTTGTCGTCGGTGACCAGGCTGTACTCGCGGTAGCCCATGAAGGTGAAGTTGCGTCCGGAGACCCAGCGTAGGAAGTCCACGCTCTCACCGATCTCGCGCGGGTCCACTCCCCCGGCCACGAGGCGGTCGGGGTAGGCGGCCAGCTCGTCGGCGATCCGGATGGCCCGGGCGCTCATCTTGGCGGCGTCCTCGTCCACGTAGCGCACGTCGGCCAGGACGCTCTCCACGCGGGTGGCGATCTCCTCGAAGCGCTCGGGATTGGACTGCGGGTCGATCTCGATGTGCATCCAGGACTCGTCGATGGGCAGCAGGCCCTCGCCGCCGGCCTCGGGGTCGACCTGGCGCAGGCGCCCGTCCAGGTCCCGTCCGACGGTCATCTGCGGGTGGATGATCAGTCGGACTCCGGCGTCGAGGTCGCTGAGGGCCATGGTGACGGAGGAGACGAGGAAGGGGGCGTTGTCGGTGACGACCTCCAGGACGCTGGTCTGCTGGTCCCAGCCGTCCCGTTCGGCGTCAGGGGTGTAGACGCGGACCTTGGCCCTTCCGGAGGCGCGGTGGGTGCCGAAGGCGAGGTGGGCCTCGGCGGGGCCGCAGATCTGCTCCGGAGAACGGCCGCTGATCTCCTCGGGGTCCGTGTGGCGGTAGTAGGCGGGGAGGAAGCGCCGGACCGCGTCGGCCTCCTCGGGGCTGATGCGCGCCCCCGGGGACCACCTGGCGGCCGCGTCGCTGAGCAGCTTCTGGAGATGGACGTCGGATTGCCCGGACATAGGGATCTCTCACTCCTTTGTGAGCAACGTCGCACGCGCGCTGGCAGAACAAACGGTCACATGGTCTGTGAAACTGTGTGCTGGTGTGTTACTTCGTGTGAACGCCCTGGGCCGCAAGGAACCCGCCGGCGTGACGGTTGAGGGTTGGCCTGTGCGCACAGGCGGTCGGGATGCGGGGCTCCGGACCACGTTGTCCCAGCCCCTCCCGCTGCCCAGGCTACTGGTTTTCGACCCCGGAAACAGGACCGACACCGTTACATGATGATTACCCACCGTTAGGAACGGATTGCGGTGATCGGTGACTTCGTACATGGGCCACGACCTACCCCAGGGGGGCGGCGAACATGTCGCTACCGGGACGTCACCTGGTGGACCGCGGTCATCACGGCGCGCGGATCGGTCAGGTCGGGCAGGACCGCGACCGCCCCGGCCCCACGCAGCTGGCCCTCCGTCACCGAACCGCTGAGCACCGCGACCGGGACCGCGCCACCGATCAGGGCGGCGCGCACGTCCGGTGCGGAGTCGGTGACGAACACCGTCTCCTCCTCGGTGTAGGCCCGTCCGCCCTCGCCCGCCGCGTGCAGGCGGATGGACTGGATCAGGCTGGACTTGGGGTAGTTGACCGAACCGTATCCGCCGATGGACAGGTCGAGGTAGGGGTCCAGCCCGAACGCGACCAGCTTGGCCGTGGCGTTGGCACGGGTGCTGCCGCTGACCACGGTCTGGACGGTGTCGGGCATGGAGGCCACGGCCGCCAGGGAGGCGGCCGCGCCGGGCATCGCCCGCCCCTTGGACAGCAACTCCTCGGAACGCCTGCCGAAGGACTCCTCCAGGGCGTCCAGGAACTCGCCCAGGATGCTGGTGTCCGGTTCGACGTCGACGTAGTTGCGGGCGCAGAACTCGAAGAACATCTCCGAGTCGGTTCGTCCCGCCGACGAGGTCAGGTAGACCAGCGGCTCACCGGTGACCTTCTCGAAGGCCTCGGCGTAAGCGGCCCTCATCACCTGCCCCACGTCGAGGAGGGTGAGGTCGATGTTCCATAGCACCAGGCGGCTGATGGCTGACTCCTCGCGAGACGGGCCTGTAGGGACCCCTCCATCTTGCCGTATGGCCCGAGAAAGGCAGAAACCTCCGTCCGGGTCCGGCCGCGGCAGCGTACTGTCACGCTCCGCCCCGGCCCTCCTGGACGAGGTAGCGCAGCTCCTGGACGGCGAACCACATCAGCTCGTGGCCCCCGGCGGCGTCCGAGGCGGGGTCCTGAACCGCGATGGCGATGTCGCGGGCGGCGTCGGCGTCGTCCACGTGGGCCGAGGCCAGCTTCTTGTAGGGGACCGCTCCGGTGACCCTCACCCGGGCCACGCCCTCCCCCGCGCGGCCCTCGTGCTCGACCACGCGGTCGGGCATGTCCGCGACCAGCACCACCCGGCGGCGGGGCGCGCCGGGGTCGGCGGCCAGCAGCGCCAGGGACTCCTCGGCCGCGGTGTACATGGCCTCGTACTCGGCCTCCTCGGCGTCCTCGTCGGGGCCGGGGACGGCCGTGAACGCGGTCGGCGGGACGTCCTCCAGCCGCCCCTCCTCCAACAGGCGGGCCAGAGCGGGGATGGTGCTGGGCAGGAAGACGTACATGTGAGCGGCTCTCCGGGGTGTGGTCTGGTCACGTCAAGTGTGCCAAATCCGGGTCGCCCCGGCGCCCCGGCGGCCCGGGCCGGAAGGGATCAGGCCGCCCGCTCGTCGGGAACCGGGGGCGCGCCGTCCCCGTCCGGCGCCAGGAACCGCTCCAGCTCCAGCCGCGTGGCGTCCACGTCGGTGTGCAGGACGCCGGCCATGCCGAGCTCCTCGGCGATGTGGACGTTGTGCTCCAGGTCGTCGATGAACACGCAGTCCTCGGGACGCAGGCCGAGTCGCTCACAGGTGTGCAGGTAGATGCGCTCCTCGGGTTTGCGCATCCCCACCTCACCGGAGATCACCACCGCGTCGAAGGCGTTGTCGAAGTGCTCGCGGGGGTAGCAGTTGCCCCAGGAGTTCGACAGCAGGGCTGTGCTGGCTCCGCTGTCCCTGGCCTCGCGCAGTACCTCGTACATGTCGTGCACCGGGTCGAAGTCGCGGAACATGCGGTCGATCAGCCCTTCGGCCACCACCGGGCCGCCGTGCGTGCAGCGCAGCAGGGCCGCCAGCTCGCGCTCGAACTCACAGGTGTCGATCTCGCCCCGCTCCAGCGCGTGCACGAGGTTGTCCCCGTCACAGCTGTCGTCGAAATAGGGGCGCATGACCTCGTGGTAGTGCTCGATGTCGATGCGGTCCGCGTGCAGCCAGGTCCGGATGCCCTCGCGCAGCGGCGGTGTGAGCACGCCGCCCCAGTCGCAGATGACCCCGCGTCGGTTGCCGTCCATCCGATCCCCTCCTTGGTCGTCGGTGGTCGCTCGCGTCCGTTCGGACGGCCGCCCGCTCCTCGGTCACCCGAGGGGTCGGGCGGGCAACGGTTCTTCCCGTTCCCCGCCCGTCTCAACCACCGCGGATCCGACCCGGGTCAGGTGGTGAGCCCGGTCCCGGCCTCCACATCGGCCGCGGGGATGTCCACCGGCAGCTTCCCGGAGGGCTCCACCAGACCCGCGATGACCCGGGCGGCAGCCGCCCTGGACACGTCCACGGACGAGTAGAGGGCAAGGAACGCCTCCGCCTCGGGGAACGCCGCCAGGTCGTAGGGCGTGCCCTGGGACACCACGACGACCGGGAGCCCTTCGGCGCGCGCGGCCCCGACCAGACCGCTCTGCTCCGAGGCGCCGCTGCCTCCACCGGTGCCCACGACGACGGCGTCGGCCTCACCGCCCGACCCGTTCACCACGTTCACCCCCGACTCGGTGAGCGTGGCGGCGATCTCCTCCGCGCCCACACCCTGGACCCGGACACCGCTGCCCTCCGCGAGCGGCAGCAGACCGCCCTCGTTGCGCACCAGGGTCGCCGAGGCGTCCGCCACGCGCTGGGCGGCCTCGGCGTGCTCAGGGTCCTCCAGGACGGCCGCGGCACCTTCCGCGTCCACCGGTTCGGCCTCCAGGACCCCGCGCTTCTCCTTGAGGGTCAGGACGCGCAGTACGGACTCGTCGACGCGCTCCTCGGTGAGGCGGCCCTGTTCGACGGCCTCGCGGATCGCGGACACCGCGGCGGCCGGGTCCGGCGGCATGAGCAGCTGGTCCACGCCCGCCTCCAGGACGCGCACGGCGATCTCGCCGTCGGAGTGGCGCTGGCGCACACCCTCCATGTTGAGGGCGTCGGTGGTGACCAGGCCGTCATAGCCCAGCTCCTCGCGGAGGATGCCGTCGATGAGCTCCGGGGAGATGGTGGCGGGTTCGGGGTCCTCGCTCTCGTCCAGCCGCGGCATGAGCACGTGCGCGGTCATGATGGCGTCCACGCCCGCGTCGACGGCCGCCTCGAACGGCGGCAGGTGCTCGGCCTCCCAGCGGTCGCGCGGCAGGTCGATGACGGGCAGGCCGCTGTGGCTGTCCACGTCGGTGTCGCCGTGGCCGGGGAAGTGCTTGACCACCGACGCCACGCCGTTCGCGGAGTAGGCGCCCGCCTCCGCGACGGCCATCTGCGCGACCAGGTCGGGATCGGAGCCGAAGGAGCGGATGCCGATGACCGGGTTGTTCGGATCGGTGTTGACGTCGGCGTCGGGCGCGTAGTTGAGGTTGACGCCGAGCGCGGTGAGTTCCTCCGCCGTGGTGGAGGCGCGCAGCTCGGCCAGCCCGGTGTCGCGGGTGGCGCCGACGGCCATGGCGTCGGGGAAGCGGGTGCCCACGGGAAGCCGGGCCACGAGGCCCTGCTCCTGGTCGATGCCCAGGAAGAGGGGGACGCCCTGCCCCTGTTCGGCGGCGAGGTCCTGCACGCCCGCCGACATGGTGGCGATCTGCCCGGCGTCTTCGAGGTTGGCGTCGAAGTAGATGAGGCCGCCGGGCCGGTAGGACTCGATCTGGGCGGCGTTGTCGGCGGCCGAGGTGCCCTGTGCGGTCAGGACGAGGAGCTGGCCGATCTTGTCGTCCAGGTCCATCCCGGAGAGCAGCTGGGGCGCGAGCACGGGCTCGAAGGGCTCCGCGTCGGCCGACGGCTGGGGTTCGTTGTCCTCCGGCGAGGAACCCACCTCCTCTGTGGTGCACGCGGTGGCGATCAGGGCGAGCCCCACGCAGGCCGGAGCCAGGGCGTGCGGAACGGGCAGTCTCATGGCGGGTCTCATCTTCCGGCGGGTCGTGGGTTCGCCGCTGGAGAATACCCGTTTTCGAAGGCCGGGTCCCCTGACGCCACGGGGAGGGCCTGGAAGAACCCGAGCGGACCGGGAGGCCGGGGCACGGCGCGCGGGCACGATCCCGCCCGCGCACCGGCCGCTCAGCTCCAGGTGAAGAGGAGGTCCCCGTGCTCGACCGCGCCGCTGGCGACGTCGCCGAGCACGTCGGGCGGCGCGTCCAGCGCGACCACCGGGACCACCGACGGCCGCCCCTGGGCCGCGACCATGCCCGGGGACCAGCGGACCACCGGGGTGCCCGCCTCGACGTCGTCGCCCTCGGCGGCGAGGAGGGTGAACCCCTCCCCCGCCAGCTGGACGGTGTCGATACCCAGGTGGACGAGCACGCCCCGGCGCTGGTCGGGGGCCATCACCACGAACGCGTGGGGGTGCAGTTTCACCAGGGTCCCCCCGATGGGGGACACGGCTTCCTGGAACCCCTCCTGCCCGCCCTCCTGGCCGGGCTCGGGGTGGACGGCGACCCCGGGTCCGACCATGGACTGGGAGAACACGGGGTCGGGCACCGTTTCGAGGGACAGCGCCGTTCCGGGCACGGGGGAGAGTACGCGCAGCGCACCGGTCACGTCTGACATGGGGGATGCCTTCCCTTCCAGAACGGTTTGATCCGCACGTGGGGGTGTCGTTCGCACGACGGCCGGGCGGAGAGGAACCGTCGGGGAACACCGCCTATTCGAGCAGGTCCCGGATGTCGTCGGTGAGGGAGTCGGCCTCAGGGCCGACCACCACCTGGACGACGTTCCCCGAGACGAGGACCCCGTGCGCGCCCGACGCCTTGAGGGCGTTCTCGTCCACCAGACCGGGGTCGGCCACCTCGGTGCGCAGGCGGGTGATGCAGGCCTCGATGTCCTCGATGTTGTCCGCACCGCCCAGCCCGGCGACGATCGCCGTTGCCTTGTCAGCCATGTGTCCTCCGTGTTCTGCCATGGAACGGGGGTGTCCCCGAGGCCTGGGGGCGAGCTTATGGGCGACGCGGCGCACACACCAGGGCCCACGGCCGAACGGGGTGTTGGGTGGGGCGGCCTCAGGAGGTCTGGGTGACCTTGTTCAGACCGCGCGGGACGTCGGGGTCGTAACCCAGGCGGCGGGCCAGGCGCTCGGTGAGCAGCTGGGCGGGAACGATCAGGTTCATCGGGGACACCCACTCGGGCACGTCCGGGACGGGGACGGACAGGTCGCTGACGGCGGCCAGGGCATCGCCGCCGCCGAAGCCGAACACCGGTGCGCCGACGGAGCGGACGCGTTCGGCGAGGGTGACCGTGCCCTGCAGGGTCGGGCCGGTGGGGGCGGCCACGAGCAGGGCGGGGGTGCGCGGGTCCACGACGGCGATGGGGCCGTGCAGCAGGTCCGCGTAGGACAGGCCCATGGCGTGGAGGTAGCAGGCCTCCTTGAGCTTCAGCGCGGCCTCCAGCGCGGTGGAGAAGGCCATGCCGCGCCCGGAGATGACCGCTCCCTGTACGGCGACCATCCGCTCGACGATCTCCTCCAGGGCGTCGGCGGGGGCCGCGAGGGTCTCCTCGATGCCCTCGCAGACCCGGGACAGGTCGCCGGGGTCCAGGTCGGCCCCCAGGCCCAGGGCCAGGACCGCGAGGGCGGCCAGTTGGGTGTTGTAGGTCTTGGTGGCGGGCACCGCGACCTCGTGCCCGGCGCGGGTGACCAGGGCGACGTCGGCCTCCATGGCCAGCGGGGACTCGGCGCCGTTGGTGACGCCGACGGTGCGGGCGCCGCAGTCGGCGGCCCAGCGCATGGTCTCGACGATCTCCTCGGTCCTGCCGGACTGGGAGATGGCCACGGCCAGGACCCCGGACAGGTCGACCCTGGCGCCGTAGGTGGTGGCGATGGACGGCGAGCCCAGGGTGGCCAGGCGGCCGGTGTACGCCTGGAGGAGGTAGCTGCCGTAGACCGCCGCGTTGTCGGAGGAGCCGCGCGCGATGAACAGCACCTGCCTGGTGGAACGGCCCAGGGCCTCGATCTCGGAGCGCAGCGGCAGCAGTTCGGCGAAGGTGCGGCGCAGCGCCTCCGGCTGCTCGGCGATCTCGGAGCGCATCACGCTCGTCGTGGTGGTCATGGAGGGCCTTCCCCTGTGTGAGGCGTTGACGGGCGGTTGGATACCAGGCTGCCCGGACCGCGTTCCGTTCGCCGGAGGCCGCGCCGGGCACCCCTCGGACCAGGAGGAACGCGTCCTCCCGGTCTTCCCTGGTGACGGCGCGAACCGCCTGCTGTCAGGCGGATTGACACGTGAACGCAGCTGTGGTCTAGTCCGGACTATACCAGTTATGTCCGGCTTGCCCCGGAAAGCCCTCGGCAGAGTCGGAACCGAGCACCCGGAGCGCGGGCGGCCCCGTCCCGCGCTAGGGTCTGACGCCAACTCCACCGCCGACCGAGAAGGCCGCCCGCTCCATGTCGATCGATCCCAACAACCCGCTGCCCAAGTACAGCCAACTACGCGACCTCCTTCTGGACTGGATCACCGAGGCCGGGCTGGGCGTGGACGACATGATCCCCTCCGAGCGCGAGCTCAGCGCCACCTACGGGCTCTCGCGGATGACCGTCCGCCAGACCATCGACCTGATGGTGGCCGAGGGGCGGCTGTACCGGGTTCCCGGCAAGGGGACCTTCATCGCCCGTCCCAAGATCGAGATGTCCCTGGTGCTGGCCTCCTTCAGCGAGGACATGCGCTCCCGCGGTTTCGAGCCCGGTGCGCGCGAGCTGATCCGCCAGGTCATCCCGGCGAGCGGTCACACGGCCCGCATGCTCGACATCGCGCCGGGCACCCTGGTACACCACATCGAGCGCATGCGTACCGCCGACGACGAGCCCATGGCCGTGGAGCGCTCCAACATCCCCGCCGCCATGGTCCCGGGCCTGGAGGGCTTCGACCTCGCCGAACGGTCCCTCTACGAAGTGCTGGAAAACGAGTTCGACATCCTGTTGGATTCCGGGGAACAGACCATCGAGGCCGGGATCTGCGACTCGGCGGACTCCCGGCTCCTCGGTCTGCCCGCTGGAAGCCCGGTGCTGGTGATGCAGCGCCGAAGCTTCACCAAGGGACAGTGCGTGGAACTGGCACTGTCCACCTACCGCGCCGACCGCTACCAGCTGCATTCCCGGCTGGACCCGCGGCGGCACGGCGACTGACGCCCCCGCGCCCACGAGGCGCGTGTCCGAGGGAGGACCCCCCACCATGAGTTCGGACCAGACCCCCGCACCAGCCGCGTCGGAACCACCGGGCGGCACCGCGAGGAGGACGAAACGCCCCTCCTCCACCCTCGCCGTCCTCCAGCGGCTCGGCCGCAGCCTGATGATGCCGATCGCGGTGCTGCCCGCCGCGGCGATCCTCCTCCGCCTCGGCCAGCCCGACCTGCTCGGCGCGGACGGCCTGGCCGGGTTCTCCGGGATGGGGTGGATGGAACCGGTCGCGGGTGCCGTCGGCACCGCGGGCGACGCGGTCTTCCAGGCCCTTCCCCTGCTGTTCGCGATCGGTGTGGCGATCGGCTTCGCCAAGCGCTCCGACGGATCGACCGCGCTGGCCGCGGTGGTCGGCTACCTGGTGTTCGACCGGGTCGCCACATGGACGATGGTGACCTTCGACGGTCCCACCGGCGACCTGGGGTCGCGGCTGACCGTCCATCCCCTGCCGGTCGATCCGGTGACACGGGAGCCGGTGACCGACCCGGAGGCCGTGAACGCGGTCATGCCGGTCATCAACCACGCGGTGAAGAACCCGACCGACGTGCTCGGCGGTATCGCGGTGGGCCTGGTCGCGGCCCTGCTGTGGCAGCGCTACCACCGGATCAAACTGCCGACCTGGCTGGGCTTCTTCGGCGGACGCCGGTTCGTGCCGATCGTGACGGCGCTGGCCGGTCTGCTGATGGGTGTGGCACTGGGCCTGATCTGGCCGGTCGTCGGCGGATGGATCCAGAACCTGGGCGAGGGCATCATCGGCGCCGGTGCGCTGGGCGCGGGCGCCTACGGCGTGATCAACCGCCTTCTGCTGCCGATGGGCCTGCACCACGTGGTGAACTCGTTCATCTGGTTCGTGTCGGGCACCTACACCGCCCCCGACGGCGTCGTGACGCACGGCGAGATCACCCGGTACTTCGCCGGCGACCCGGACGCGGGCGGTCTGCTGTCCGGGTTCTTCCCGGTGCTGATGTTCGGCCTGCCCGGTGCGGCTCTGGCGATGTGGCTGACGGCCCACAAGGAGCGGCGGACACAGATCGGCTCGATCATGATCCCGGCGGCGCTGACCGCGTTCGCGACGGGCATCACCGAGCCGGTGGAGTTCGCGTTCATCTTCGTGGCCCCGGCGCTGTTCGTGGTGCACGTGGTGCTGACCGGTGTCTCGATGGCGATCCTGAACGCGCTGGACGCCCATCTGGGCTTCGGGTTCTCGGCGGGACTGATCGACCTGTTGCTGAACGCGACGAAGGAGAACACGACCGGGCTGGGGTTGATCCTGTTGCTCGGGTTGATCTACTTCGTGCTCTACTTCGGGATCTTCTACGTGCTCATCACCCGCTTCGACCTGCCCACTCCGGGCCGCGAACAGGATCCGGACGACCCGGGTGAGACCGTGCGGGCGCACACCGAGACCAACACCGGCGAGGACCCCCCGGACTCCGGGAAGTCGCCGGACGACCGGTCGGGGTCCTCGGGCTGACCACCGGGGTTGGCCACAGGCCGTGATCCGGCCCGGCGGTGCGGGGGTCCCCCCTGGGGTGCCGGAACGAAGAGCCGGCAAGGGGGGCCTCCCGCCCCTCCCCCGCCCGCACGGAAGAACGCGCCGCCCCGGGGGTCGCCCCGGGCCCCTCGGCTCCGAACACGGTGAGGCGAACCCACACGTGAGAGAGGCGGCACGATGAGGAACGGCAACGGCACATCGGGGAACGGTCGGCGTTCCCCACTGCCCTGGGCCGCGGCGGGACTGGCCCTGCTCCTGGCGGCGGTCGGCTTGTGGGCCTTCCAGCCCTGGCGGCTGTTCACCTCCCAGACGGTGCGGGAGGCGCCCCCTGTCGCGGCACCGTCGGAACCGTCGGCGCCCGCGGGATCGGCGGAGTCGTCCGCACCGGCGGAGGAGTCCGGGCCCGTGGTGCTGGGCGAGGGCGGGTTCCTCACCCAGGAGCACGAGACCTCGGGCACGGCCACCGTGCTGGAGTTGGCCGACGGCTCGCGGCACGTACGCCTGACGGACCTGGCCACCAGTGACGGCCCCGACCTGCACGTGTGGATCACCGACCAGGAGGCGGGCGGTGACTGGTCCAAGTACCGCGACGGGCGTTACGTGGCGCTCGGCCCGCTCAAGGGCAACGAGGGGGACGCCAACTACGAGGTCCCGGCGGAGGCCGACCTCGGCGGGATGACCAGTGTGGTGATCTGGTGCGACCGCTTCTCGGTGGCCTTCGGATCGGCGCCCGTCCGGCTCTGACGCCCTCCGCGCGAAGTCCGTGCGGGTGCCCGGGCGCCCGCCCCGGACACGCGCGTGGGCGCGGCCCGAGGGGGCCGCGCCCACGCGCGTGTCCGGCTTCCGCCGGGGCTACCGGCGCCTACTTGACGGCCGGGTCACCGTGGCACTTCTTGTACTTCCTGCCGGAGCCGCACGGGCAGGGCGCGTTGCGCGCCGTACCGGCGTACTCGTCGGCCGTCTCGCTGTGCCGCTCGACGGTGCCGTCCTCGCTCGGCGCGGAGTACTGGAGCCTGTCGGGCCGGCCCTCGCCGAAACCGGGGACGACCACGTCCTCGTCGGGCTCGGCCTCCTCCGCGGGCGGGGCGGCGTCCTTGGCCTCCTCGTCCTCCTCCACCGCGGTGGCGACGGCCGTCGCGCTGGCGGAACCGCCGACGGTGGCCGCGGTCTGCGCCGCGGCGGTGGCGGTGAGCGCGGACTCGTCCTTCTTGCGGACCTGGACCTCGACGTTGAAGAGGTAGCCGACCGACTCCTCCTTGATGGCCTCCAGCATCTGCTGGAACATGTCGAAGCCCTCGCGCTGGAACTCGATCAGCGGGTTGCGCTGTGCCATGGCGCGCAGCCCGATGCCCTCCTGGAGGTAGTCCATCTCGTAGAGGTGCTCACGCCACTTGCGGTCCATGACCTGCAGGATGACCCGGCGCTCGACCTCACGCATGGCCTCGTCGCCCAGTTCCTTCTCACGGGCCTCGTAGGCGGCGTTCGCGTCCTCCACCACGCGGTCGGCGACCACCTGGGTGGTCAGCGTGTGCAGGTCGCCGTTCTCCTCGATGAACTCGTCGACCGTGAGGCTGATCGGGTAGACCTGCTTGAACGCCCTCCAGAGCCTGTCGAGGTCCCAGTCGCTGGGGTCGCCGGCGGCGGTCTCCTCCAGGACGTAGCCGCGCAGGACCTCCTCCAGCATGCTGACGACCTGGTCGCGCAGGTCCTGGCCCTCCAGGACCTTGCGGCGCTCGGCGTAGATGACCTTGCGCTGCCGGTTGAGGACCTCGTCGTACTTGAGGACGTTCTTGCGGATCTCGAAGTTCTGCGTCTCGACCTGTCCCTGCGCCGAGGCGATCGCCTTGCTGACCATGCCGGACTCGATGGGTTGGTCGTCCGGGATGTTCAGCTGGTTCATGAACGCCTCAAGACGAGTGCTGTTGAACAGACGCAGCAGGTCGTCCTGAAGGGACAGGTAGAAGCGGGAGATACCCGGGTCGCCCTGACGGCCGGAGCGGCCGCGCAGCTGGTTGTCGATGCGCCGCGACTCGTGCCGCTCGGTGCCGAGCACGTACAGGCCGCCCGCCTCGACGACCTTCTCGTGCTCCTCCTCGTAGTCGGCCTTGGCCTTCTCCAGCGCCTCGGGCCAGGCGGCCTCGTACTCCTCGGGGGTCTCCAGCGGGCTCAGGCCGCGGCTCTGGAGATCCTCGTCGGCGAGGAAGTCGGGGTTGCCGCCCAGCATGATGTCGGTACCGCGACCGGCCATGTTGGTGGCGACGGTGACCGCGCCGAGCTTGCCCGCGCGAGCGATGATCGCGGCCTCACGGGCGTGGTTCTTGGCGTTGAGGACCTCGTGCGGAACACCCTCGCGCTTGAGCATCCGGGACAGCAGCTCGGACTTCTCGACGCTGGTGGTACCGACCAGGACGGGCTGGCCGGCCTCGTGCCGCTCGGCGATGTCCTCGGCGAGCGCCTGGAACTTGGCGTCCTCGTGCTTGTAGACGACGTCCTTGACGTCCTCGCGGATCATCGGCTTGTTGGTGGGGATGGGCACCACGCCGACCTCGTAGGTCTGGGAGAACTCCGCGGCCTCGGTCTGGGCGGTACCGGTCATACCGGCGAGCTTCTCGTAGAGGCGGAAGTAGTTCTGGAGGGTGACCTTGGCGAGCGTCTGGTTCTCGTCCTTGATCTTGACGCGTTCCTTGGCCTCGATGGCCTGGTGCATGCCCTCGTTGTAGCGGCGCCCGGCCAGGACGCGACCGGTGAACTCGTCGACGATGAGGACCTCACCGTCCTTGACGATGTACTCCTTGTCGCGCTTGTAGAGCTCCTTGGCCTTGAGCGAGTTGTTGAGGAAGCTGATGAGCGGGGTGTTGACGGCCTCGTAGAGGTTGTCGATGCCCAGCCAGTCCTCGACCTTGGCCACACCGGACTCGGTGATGCCGACGGTGCGCTTCTTCTCGTCCACCTCGTAGTCGGTCTCGCGCTTCAGGCGCGGGGCGATCTTGGCGAACTCGGCGTACCAGCGGGAGTTCTGCTCCGAGGGGCCGCTGATGATCAGCGGGGTACGGGCCTCGTCGATGAGGATGGAGTCGACCTCGTCGACCAGGGCGAAGAAGTGCTCGCGCTGGACGGTGTCCTTGAGCGAGAGCGCCATGTTGTCGCGCAGGTAGTCGAAGCCGAACTCGTTGTTCGTACCGTAGGTGATGTCGGCCTCGTAGGCCTTGCGGCGCTCGGCCGAGGTGATCTGCGGGCTGATGACGCCGACGTCGAGACCGAGGAACTGGTAGATGCGGCCCATGTTCTGGGCGTCACGCCGGGCCAGGTAGTCGTTGGTCGTGATGACGTGGGCGCCCTTGCCCGCGAGGGCGTTGAGGTAGACCGCGAGGGTACCGGTCAGGGTCTTGCCCTCACCGGTCTTCATCTCGGCGATGTTGCCGAGATGGAGCGCGGCGCCACCCATGATCTGGACGTCGAAGTGGCGCTGGCCCAGGGTCCGCTTGGCCGCCTCGCGGACGGTCGCGAAAGCCTCTGGGAGCAGGTCGTCCAGAGACTCGCCGTCCTCGTAGCGTTCCTTGTACTCCTGGGTGAGGTCCCGCAGCTCCTCGTCGGTGAGGTCGACGTAGTCGTCCTCGAGTGAGTTGACCTGGTCCTTCAGCTTGTTGAGCCGGCGCAGGATCTTTCCCTCACCCGCGCGCAGGAGCTTGTTGAGTATCCCTGGCACTTCCTATGCGCTCCTCGCAGATCGCGGTTGGCTCCACGCGTGTGGAGACCCTCTGGGCCCGCTGACCGCTTTCCCGTGGCCGCGGAGGACGGCGGGGGGTTCCTGGGCCCTCGGGCCTACATCCTAGAGGACGCGAACCATACACCCCACCCTCTCGGGTGAGGGGTCCGCCCGCACGTTTCCCCTTGGGGAACGAAGCAAACCGGTTGTTATGTTCCCGCACGTCACACGCGGTGATCCGGGCGCCCCATGGCCGCGGGGCGCCGGGAGGGGTTCGCCTGTTCATGGCATCCGGCACCGGAGGGGGCGGCGTCCCCCACGCGGGAACCCGGAACTCTCCCACCGTTTTCGCACCGTCCCTGGTGCCTCCCGGCTTTCGTGGGTAGTCATCTCACAGGAGGTCGGCCGTGGCCGGACGGCCACGGCCCGTCGAACGCGAACGTGTTCCCAGGGGGATCACCATGCGAACGAATCGAAGCAGGAAGGGCAGCGGAACCGAGGGCGGGAAGGCCCCCGACACCAAGGACCTGCTCACACCCTCCCCCCGTTCTCCCGACGACGTCGCCAAGGAAGTGGTCGGCGAGACACCCGTCATGCGGCGCGACGCGCTGGAGGACGACCCGGCTCTGGCCTGGGAGGACGAGCACCCCGACGGCAACAGCCGGTTCGGCCGCATCCGGGGTTTCCAGCGCCAGGGCGGCAGCATGGCCCCGAGCAACGCCCACCGGGGGCGCCTCAGTTCCTGGATGGCGGTGGTGCTGGCCTGCGCTGGATTCACCGTGGGCGCCCTCGGCGTCGTCATGGGGATGTCCGTGGTCCTTCTGGTGATCGCCGGAGTCCTGATGCTCGCGGCGGGCGTCGTGGCCCTGTTCTTCGACATGATGAGCGACGTCGTCCTCGACACGCCCCGTCAGGAGTCGGAGGAGCCGCACGACACTCCGCTGCACCGGATCAAGCGTGAAAGTCCCGGGCAGCGCCCCGAATAGCCGAATCCGGGTCGGAGCACACACCGCCGCGGGGGGGGCGGGGGGCCCCCCCCCCGCGGCGGTGTCGTAGACGGGGGGTGTCGTCGGACGGAGGGGTTTCCCGCTTCCTTCCGTGCGGGTGCCGGTGCGGAGCCGGAGGGGACCGGGCCGAAGGCGTCGGACGGCGGGCGACCGTGTGAACACGGGCCCTCCGTCCGGGCACGGCCCCGGTCCCGTTACGGGGCCCACGGGGTGAGGCGGGGCCCCGAGGACATCACCTAGTCGACCAGCCTGAGCACGCCGTAGTTGAAGCCCTTGCGCCGGTAGACGACGCTCGGGGTGTCCTTGACCTCGTCGTGGAAGAGGTAGAAGTCGTGGCCGACGAGTTCCATCTCCATCAGCGCCTGGTCGATGCTCATGGGCTTGGCCCGGTGGAACTTCTCCCGCACGATGAGGGGAACGTCCCCCTGGGTCTCCAGTTCGACGAACTCGTCGGAGAACCTTCCGCCCGCCTCGGCGTCGGTCTCCTCATCGCCGCGCTGGGCGGGGGGCGCCTGCGTGGCGGTGGCGGTGGTCGAGGGCATGTCCCCGGGGAGGTCGGCGGTGGCTGCCGCGACGGAGACGGGACTGTGGTTGCCGCGGTGGACCTTGCGCCGGTCCGCCGCCTTGCGAAGACGGGCCTCGATCTTGTCGATCGCCAGGTCGAGGGCACCGTACCGGTCCGAGGCGGCGGCCTCACTCCGGATGACCGGCCCGTTGGTCCGGATGGTCAGCTCGACCCGCTCGCGGACGTCGGCGAGCCTGGGGTTGCGCTCTTCGGACACCTCCACGTCGACGATCATGCCCTTCTTCTCCCACTTGGAGAGCCTGTCGAGCTTGTTGTCGACGTGCTGGCGGAACTTCTCACTCACATCGGTGCGTCGACCCTTGACGATGATGTCCATAGGACCCCCTTCATCGCGTGGCCGCCGCCGTGGCGACGGCCAGGCTGCTCTGCATCCCTTCCGCCGCCAGGGGGGCGAAAGGGGTGTCCCGCGCTAGCCCCCTTCCGCTGGTGCCCCTGTCCTGTGGGGGGCACGGCTTGGTTGGAAGTGCGTATACCCACCATGGGCGCCGTCATCACGTGCCCCATGGACACGATTGGTAACAGCCGCCGAGCTGGGAGAAAGGATTTCTGCCGCAATGGGAACAGGACGCTCCCCGGGGACGGGGAGGAGTGTCCCCGGGAGCCCGCCGTTGGCGGACTCCCGGGCGATGGGATGCCACCCGTCCGGCCGACCTGGTCTTCGTCCCCACATCCGCCTGCTGAGAGTGTCGCCGCTCTTATACGCGACTACTGCTCTTCTCCCTGTCATGAGGGACATCTGGACCCTCCGCGGGGCAGGGCTTACCTCTAAGGCGCACCGTGATCGGTCGACGAAAAGTCGCCTTACGTGGGCCGTTTCGCCTGCGCCTGGCATCGGCTTGCCGGAGTAGCGCCCCGGTGTTCCCGGGGGCTCAGACGCTCCGACGCAACCACGGACCCGGACGGGTGCCATACCGTGACCGTAACCTGTCCTGACGAGGATGTCAGGTAGTGATCACTCGCTCAACTCGCCGGTAACCATCGCAAATCCCTGTACACATGGACTTTTCGCCTGCTCAGGTGGGTTCGTAAAACCTTCTTGTCCCGCCCTCCGCCCCACCGGGCGCACGTCCTGGAAGGCGCTCGGCGAGAACGATCGCTCCCGTCACCCTGATCCCGCGTACCCGCAGGGCACGGGTCGCCTCGGCCACCGTCGCGCCCGTGGTGAGGACGTCGTCCACCACGACCGCCGCGCCTCCGAGCGCCGTACCGGACGCCTCCGGGCGGTCGGCGACGAAGGCGCCCACCCGGTTGGCCAGGCGCTCGGCCCGGCCCAGGCCGGCCTGGCGGCGGGGCCGTCCCCGGTAGCGCAGCAGCGGCACCATCCTTCCGGCGTCCGCACCGCCCGCGCCCGCCAGGCAGGTGAGCGTCAGCCGGGTGACCGGGGCACGGGGGTCGTGCGGCGGTCCACGGCCGGGAACGGGGATGAGCAGGGTGTCCGGAGCGGCCAGCCCCGACGCGGTGTGGGCGGCGGCCAACCGTGCGCCCAGCGGCGTGGCCAGGGCGTCCGCGCCGCCCTCCTTGTAGGCGAGCAGCACGCGGCGGTGGTGTCCGGCGTAGGGACCGGCCGCCCAGACGGGAGGGCAGCCCGGTCGGGGCGCACACCGGTGGGGACGGCGCTCCAGCACGGCGAGGCAGCCCCCGCACAGCGGCCCCGAGGGGCCCGCGCACCCGGCGCAGGGATGCGGGAGGAGCAGGTCGAGCAGCGCGGCGAGCGTCCGCCGCAGCACGCCGGTACGGCGGATCGCGTCGTTCATCAGTCCAGGATCGGTTCCCGTCCCGGCCTTCACCAGCCCTTTCCGAGGCCTGTGGACGACGAGGCCCGTGGACGACCCGGCGTCCGTAGACGGCCGGTCCGGGGGCGGGTCAGCGGTGGAACGGCTTCCTCGGAGGCAGGGGACCCGGTAGTGGGGGGCGTGTTCGTGACGCCCGCACGGCCAAGCCCCTCGTGCCCGTGGAACCAACGAGAAACCCAGTAGCGCGGTGACCGCGGGGGTTCGCCGGGATGCGCCCGACCACGGTGATCTTGCTCCCAGTGGCACTGCCGGCGCTCCACGGAGAAGCCAGGAGCAAGACCAGCGCGGAGGGCACCCCCTGGTTCGCACCCCGGCGCGAACGCGGCAACCTGGCGAAGTACCACTAGCCGGGGAAGGTGGGCGAGCCGCCCTCCACCACGTTCTGCCAGTTGAGCGGATCGTTGGAGATCCAGATGTTGCCGTCGTCCGAACCGGCGACCAGCGGATGCCCGGGTGCGCCCGAGATCGTCACCATGCTCGCGACGGGGGATCCGGCGCTGGCGGACGACGTGCCGCCGTCCAGTGAGACCAGGAGCGCCTGGCTCGTGCCGCCCTCGCGGCTGCCCAGCACGACCAGTTGGTCGGCCGAACGCCAGGAGACCTCGGTGACCTGCTCCAGCTCGTCGGCCAGCGGCATGAAAGCCTCCAGGAGGACCTGCCCGTCGGAGCCCTCCACCACGCGGCCCACCTGGAGCGAGCGCTGTCCGTCCACCTCCGTCACCACGGCGGCACGGGCGCCGTCCCGCGCGACCTGGAAGTCCGCTATCGAGCCGCCGCCCAGGTCGGACACGTCCACCCGCACCACCTCCTCGCCGCCGCGCAGCAGCCACAGGGCGGTGGAGTCCGGCGCGGGCTGGGCGCCGTTGAGGTTGGGGGGATCGGCGATGGGCTCCTCCTCGTCCTCCTCGTCCTCGTCGGGGATCTCCTCGACCACCCACAGGTTTCCGTCGACGTCCCAGGACAACTCGGTGAAGATCCCGTCGGACAGGACCTCCCGGGCCGCGGCGCCCGAGGTCGCCTGGCTCGTGACGACCGCGCTGCCGCCCGTGGTGACCCCGGCGATGGTCTGCTCGTCCAGCGACACCGCGAACTGCTCCAGCGGGATCTCCCCCGTTCCCAGGGGGCCGAGGACCGGCCCCGCCTCGCCGAAGGTGCCGGAGTCCCAGTCCGAGGCCGACCACAGCTGGCCCTCGTGCGAGTAGTAGACGCGGGTGTCGGACGTGGTCACCCCCGGGCTCACGTCGGCCCAGTAGGCGCTGCCCGGGCTCGGCCGGTCGGCGCTTCCGCCCTCGGATCCCGGGAAGCCGACCTCGGAGTCGTTCACGGTGAGGGTGAACTCCTGGATCTCCGGCAGCTGGCGCAGGGTCCAGGCGATCTGCGCGCCCATGCCGAACTCGTCGGCCTCGCCCGTGCTGGCCACGCTGACGGTCACCCGGTTGTCCTCCACCTGCAGCTCGGCGTCGGCGTCCTCGGAGAAGGAGGAGTGCACCGCCGGGTCCAGCCAGTCGCTGGGGCCCTCGACGAGCCTGTGCAGCAGGCGTCCGGCCAGTTCGTCGTTGCTCACCGGCAGGTAGACCGGGTCCGGGACCAGGACGTTCTCTTCGGGGTTGAAGAAGTACAGGTTGAAGGGCCGGTGGGTGCGCTCCACGTCGAGCTTGCTGAGGACGAGCTCGTCGGGAAGGCTCTGGATACGCCACTCCCCGTCGGGGTCGCCGTCCTCACGGGCCAGGACGAACTGCTCGTCGAGCAGCCGCTCGGGATCGCCGGGGAGGTACTTGCCGCCCTCGTCGATGGTGGCCACCAGCGAGCTGCGCACCCGCACGGTGGCGGTGAGCCCGTCGCCGCTGACCTGGGTGTCCAGGTCGACCGTGTCGAGGTCGGGGAAGACCTTGACCGTGCCGTCCGGAGACCACTCCTCGCCGGTCTCGGGCAGCATGTAGCTGCGGGCGGCCTCGTAGTCCTGCTCGAAGCTGCCCATGTCCTGAAGGAGGCCGCTGACCAGCCCCGCCGGGTCCACGCCCTCCTGGGGCCCCGCGGGCAGCAGACGCACGTAGCCCCCGTAGGGGTCGTTCTGGGAGCCGTTGCCGTCGCCGGTCACGACGGGACCGGTGATCGGGACGGACGCGCACGCCGCCATGGACACACCCGCCACGGCCGCGGCCAGGCAGGCGCGCGCGGCGCGGCCGAAGCGGTTCAGTGCGCTCATGACAGGTTCTCCTCGTCCTCGCGCTGGTCGGCTCCTCTGTCACCGTTGTCCGTGTCGTCCTGGTCGCCCCTGGAGGGCCCCCTCTCGGACCGGGGCGCTCCGTTGCCGCCCTCCCCCGCGAACGGGGTGAAGCTGCGGCCCAGCGTGATCTCCGGCGGCACCAGGGGCAGTGGGGATCCGCGCAGCTCGGCGCCGGAGCGGCGCGGTAGCGACAGCCTGAACTGGGAGCCCTGTCCGGGCATGCCCCACGCCTGGAGCCAGCCGCCGTGCAGCATGGCGTCCTCCTTGGCGATGGACAGTCCCAGGCCGGTGCCGCCGGTGGTGCGCACGCGGGCCGGGTCGGCGCGCCAGAAGCGGTCGAAGCACAGGTGCTCCTCCCCCTCCTTGAGCCCCACCCCGTAGTCGCGCACGGCCACGGCCACCGCGTCGCGGTCGCCCGCGGCGGTGACCACCACGTCGCGGCCCTCGCTGTGTTCGATGGCGTTGACCACCAGGTTGCGCAGGATGCGGTTGATCCGGCGGGCGTCGTACTCGGCCGTGCAGGACTCGGCGGGCAGGCGCAGGACGACCTTGATCCCGCGCCTCTCAGCGATCTGCTCGGCGTCGCCGACGGCCTTCATGACCGCGTCCCGGATGTCCAGGGACTCGATGCCCAGGGTGACGGCCCCGGCGTCGTGGCGGCTGATCTCCAGCAGGTCCGCGAGCAGTTCCTCGAAGCGCTCCACCTGGCCCTGCAGCAGCTCCACCGAACGGCGCATGGTGGGGTCGAGCTCCTCGCGCTCGTCGAAGAGCACGTCCCCGGCCATCTTGATCGTGGTCAGCGGGGTGCGCAGCTCGTGTGAGACGTCGGAGACGAACTGGCGCTGGAGTTTGGACAGCTCCTCCAGCTCCTGGATCTTCTCCTGGAGGTTGCCCGCCATGTCGTTGAACGACAGTGCCAGCCTGGCGAGGTCGTCCTCCCCGTGCACGGCCATGCGCTCGGTCAGGTCGCCCGAGGAGAGCCGCTCGGCGGACTGGGCCGCCGAGCGCACCGGGGTGACCACCTGCCGTGTGATGACGAACGCGATCAGCCCGAGGAGGATGACCAGCAGGGCCCCCACCAGGACGACCGTGTTCTGGACCAGGTCGAGGATCTCCTGCTCGTGCTGGAGCGGGAAGAGGTAGTACAGCTCGTAGGCGTGCGTGAGCTGCGAACCGACCACCAGCGCGGGCTCCTCGGAGCCGCCCTCCTCGGTGGTGATGCGCGTGTACGTGTGGTACTGCTGCTCGTCGACCTCGGACCGGCGGACCTGGTCGATGAGGCGCTGCGGGACGCTGCCCTCGCCGGTGGCCCACCCGATCTCGTCACCCACCGAGGGCCGGATGACCACGCTGTACAGGCCGGTGTCGCCGCTGCGGCTGGTGAGCTCGTTGGCGAGGTCGTACAGGAGCCGCTTGCTGTCCGCCGTCTCGTTCTCCTGGAGTTCGACGAGCGCGTAGCTGAGTCCGGCGCGGTGGTCGGTGACGGCCGTGGCGATCTTGGCGTCGAGCAGGCCGGTGCGTACCTGTGAGATGAGGACGTACCCCAGGCCCACCATCACCACCAGGGACAGCACCAGGGTGGTGGAGATGACCCTGAGGTGCAGCGAACGGCGCCAGTTGGTGTGGACGCCGCGCACCAGGGCACGGGCGGCACGCTGGGCGAACAGGTAGGCGCGGGTGAGTCCCGTGCCGCTGTCGCGCCAGCGCCCGCCGGTCTCGGGCGGTCCGGCTGACGGGCCGGACCGTCGCCCCTCGGAGGCGGTCGCCCGCTCCTCCTCGGGTGTACCTGCGGTCATGTGGGGCTCGGTGGGATCAGGCGGTACCGGCCTTGTAGCCGACACCGCGAACGGTCACGACGACCTCGGGGTGCTCCGGGTCCTTCTCGATCTTGGCCCGCAGACGCTGCACGTGGACGTTGACCAGGCGGGTGTCGGCGGCGTGCCGGTAACCCCAGACCTGTTCCAGCAGCACCTCGCGGGTGAAGACCTGGCGCGGTTTGCGGGCCAGGGCGACCAGGAGGTCGAACTCCAGCGGGGTGAGGCTGATCTGCTCGCCGTCGCGGCGCACGGCGTGCCCGGCGACGTCGATGGTGATGTCCCCGATCTGCAGGACCTCGGGTGCGGGCTCCTCGGTGCGGCGCAGCCGCACGCGGACGCGGGCCACGAGCTCCTTGGGCTTGAAGGGCTTGACGATGTAGTCGTCAGCACCGGACTCCAGGCCCAGGACGACGTCGATGGTGTCGCTCTTGGCCGTGAGCATCACGATGGGCACACCGGACTCGGTGCGGATCTGACGGCACACGTCGATCCCGTCGGCCCCGGGCAGCATCAGGTCGAGGAGGACCAGGTCGGGCTTGGTCTCGCGGAAGGCCTCCATGGCCTTGTCGCCGTCATGCACGAACGAGGGCTCGAACCCCTCACCGCGCAGAACGATACCGAGCATCTCGGCGAGGGCGAGGTCGTCGTCGACAACCAGTACACGTCCCTTCATCGGTGTGTCCGGCGCCGGGAGTCAGACCCGCCCGTGGGCGGGTGGGCGGCGCCTACTCCTCTCTCTGGAAACACTCAGCGGCACAAACGTTCGGTGCGCCCTCGACGCAAAGAACTGCTTCTTCTCCCCACCTTGCCACCTTCGGGCGGTGTTGGGAGAGTGGTCGATGTTTTTCGGTCCGTACGGACCGGTCTCGGTCACAGGCGCGTCGGCCCTGCTGAGCTGGCCCGTGAACCTTCGCGACTTGGCCTGTTGATAACAGAAAGCATACAAAAGGAATGAAGTGGGTGGGTTGAACCTGCATACGCACCAGTACCGCCGGGCAGCGGTGGAACCGGCGGGTAGGTTGGTTTCCCAGACGGCAGGAATCGCGCCGATCCGCTCGCTCGGCTCGGACGAACCCCATGGAGGGCGTGGCAGATGACCCAGGAGGACGACCACCGGGACACGTCGGGGGACGCCCCGGACGGGCCGGGCGGCGGTGGAACTCCCGAGTCCGCTCCCCGGCCGGAGCCCGGCGGCTGGGCGGCGCCCGGCCAGGAGAACCCGTCCGCGCCCGCCGCACCCCCGGGGGGCCGACCGGGGTTCGCGCCTCCCGAGCGGGAGCAGACGCCCCACGGCCGGCAGCCGGGGCCGGAACAACGGCACCCCGGTCAGCAGGGATACGGGCAGGCTCCCGGCTACGGCCGGTACGGGTACGGGGAACAGGGCCACGGCGGGCAGGCACCCCACGGACAGCCGCCGGGACACGGTCCGCCCCCGGGTTACGGACAGCAGCCACAGTACGGACAGCAGTACGGACAGTACGCCTCCGGGCAGCAGCCGCCGTACGGCGGGGGTCCGCCGGGATACGGTCCTCCCCCCGGTTACGGACAGCAGCCACAGTACGGACAGCAGTACGGTTACGGCGCCCCGATGCCCCCCGGCGCGCCGCGCGCGCCCAAGCCCGGCGTCGTCCCGCTGCGGCCCCTGTCCCTCGGTGACATCTTCAACGGCGCGTTCGGCCTCATCCGGACCAACCCCAGGACCACCGTCGGCCTGTCGCTGATCGTCATGGCCTTCGCCGCCGTCCTGAGCACGCTGGCCTCGACCTGGTTCCTGAACGACTACACGACCTGGCTGGACGAGGTCATGGCCGACCCCACGGCCATGGACCCGAGCGCACCGCTCTTCCCCAGCTCTCCGCTGACCATCGGCCTGGTCTACCTGGGCGAGCTCTTCGTCTACCTCGGCGGATTCATCGTGCTGGGACTGCTCGCCGCGACGATCGGCATGGCCGTCCTCGGCCACCGGCTCACGCCGCGGCAGGCGTGGGAGGCCGCGCGCGGACGGCTGGGCGCGGTCATCGGCCTCGCCCTGATCAAGCTGGGCATCCAGTTCCTCATGTGGATCGTCGCCACGGCCGGACTGGTCGGAGCGGTCGTACTCGGCTTCTTCGTGGGCACGGAGTCGGGTCCGGGCGCCGGATTCGCCGTGGGCGCCGTCGTCTTCGTCCTGGCCCTGGCCGCCGTCGTCGCGCCGAGCACCTGGATCTGGATCCGGCTCTACTACGCCATGCCTCTGGTCGTCCTCGAACGCCTCGGCCCCGGCCGGGCCATGGCCCGCTCCTGGCGGCTGTCCCAGGACCAGTGGTGGCGCACCCTCGGCTACTGGCTGCTGACCGGGCTCCTCGTCCTCGTGGTCGGCATGATCCTCAACATGCCGTTCGGCATCGCCACCGGCGTGTTCGGCTTCGTCGATCCGACCGCGACCTGGTCCGTGGTCGCCTCCGGCGCCCTGACCTACGTGGGCACGGTGCTGGTGTACGCCATCACCCAGCCGTTCTCCGCGGGGGTCAACACCCTGCTCTACGTGGACCTGAGGATGCGCCGTGAGGGCCTCGACCTGAGACTGCACGACGCGGCCCAGGCGGGCTACGAGGCGGGTCCGGAGATCTACCTGCCGGAGCCGCGGACGTGAGGACGCACCTCGCGGCCGTCGATGAGGTGACCCGGGAGGAGGGGCGGCGCCGCGCCGTCGAGGAGCTGAGCGATCCCCTCTACGGGGAGCAGGAGCCGTCGCTGATCGACCGTTTCCTCCTGTGGCTCCGCGAGCTGCTCGCGAGCTTCACGGAGGGTGCGCCGGAGTTCCTGGGCGGCTGGACGGTCCTGGGCCCGCTGCTGGTGCTGGTCGCGGTCCTGGTCGTCTGGCTGATCGTCTGGCTGCGCCCGTCCCGCGACCGCGCGGCCGGGGTGCCCGTGCACGAGAACGCGCCGATGACGGCCACCGACCACCGCGCCGCCGCCGACCGGCACGAGGCCGCGGGCGAGTTCGCCGCCGCCGTCACCGAGAGGCTGAGGGCCGTCAGCGTGGACCTGGAGGACAGGGCGGTCATCACCCCGCGCGCGGGACGCACCGCCACCGAACTGGCCGCCGAGGCCTCGGCCGTACTGCCCGGCGAGGCCGGGGGCCTGCGCGAGGGCGCCCGGATCTTCAACGACGTGGTCTACGGCGACCGCCCGGCGACCGCCGGCTCCGCGCGCGTGCTGCGCGAGCTGGACGCGCGGCTCCGGGCCGCACGTCCCGCCGAGGGGGTGGGGAGATGACGGCCGACGCCCCCGCCGCGCCGCCCAGGGCACCCGCGCCCGGTCGCACGCCGCCGCCCGAGGGCTCGCGTGCCCTGCGTGTGTGGCGCTCGGTGCGCGTCCCGGCCGCCGTGGTCACCGCGCTCGTCACGGTGTCGGTGCTGCTGTCCCTGGGCACCGAGCAGTTCCCCACAGGACACCTGGAACCGGAGTCCGTCTCCCCCGAAGGCACCCGGGCGCTGGTGAACGTACTGGAGCAGGACCGCGACGTGCACGTGACGCGCTCCTCGGCCGCCGCCGAGGAGGCCGTGGCGGCGGCCGGGGACGACACCGTGCTGGCGGTCTTCCTGGACCACCGGCTGCTTCCCGAGGAGCTGGACTCCCTGGCCGCCCTCGACGTGGACACCGTCCTGGTGCGGCCGTCCACGCGATCCCTGGAGGCGTTCGCGCCCGGGGTGGAGATGACCGGGCGGGAGGAGCCCGGCCGGTTCCTGGAGACCGCCTACTCCCCCGGGTGCGACCTGTCGGCCGCCGAGGCGGCGGGCGACGCCCAGGTCGGCGGTGAGCTGTACACGGCTCCCTCAGGCTCGGTGAGCTGTTACCCGGGGGAGGACGGCCACGCACTGGTCCGGGTGCGCGGGGACGGGACGACCACCACGGTGCTGGGCACCGGGAGGCCGCTGACCAACACCGCGCTCGGCGCCGGGGGCAACGCCGCGCTGGCGTTGAACCTCCTGGACGCAGAGGACGTGGTGTGGCTGCGCCCGGACCCGCCCCAGCAGGAGGGCGGTGCGAGCCTGTGGGAGCTGCTGCCGCTGGGACTGCTCTGGTCCCTGGTCCCGCTGGTGGCGACGCTGGCACTGCTGGCTCTGTGGCGGGGACGCCGGATGGGCGCGCTGGTGCCCGAGTCGCTGCCCGTGGTGGTGCGCGCCTCGGAGACCACCGAGGGCCGCGCGGGGCTGTACCAGTCGCGCAAGGCCCGGGACCGGGCCGCGGCGGCGCTGCGCGCCGGGTTCCTGGAGCGGACGGTGCCCAAGCTCGGGCTGAGCGCGGACGCCGGGCCCGAGGCGGTCGTGACGGCCGTCGCGGAGCGGACCGGCGACGATCCCCAGCACCTGCGGGAACTGCTCCACCCCGGACGGCCCGACCCGTACGCGGGAGACGACGACTCGCTGGTCCGGCTCGCCGACGAACTCGACGAACGGGCTCGGAGGCTGCGATGACGCCCACACGCACGGACCAGAGAACGACCACTGAGGTATCGAGAGAGGTAGACGGCACGTGAGCGCCTTCACACCCGAGGCACTGCCATCAGCCGACGAGGCGCGTGCGGCGTTGGTCGCCCTGCGCCGCGAGGTGGCCAAGGCGGTCGTGGGTCAGGACGAGACGGTGACCGCGATGGTCGTGGCGCTGCTGTGCCGCGGCCACGTGCTGATGGAGGGCGTGCCCGGTGTCGCCAAGACGCTGCTGGTGCGCACCGTGTCGGCGGCCCTGTCCCTGGACCACAAGCGGGTGCAGTTCACCCCGGACCTGATGCCGGGCGACGTGACGGGTTCGCTCGTCTACGACCAGCACACCGCGAAGTTCGAGTTCCTCAGGGGACCGGTCTTCACCAACCTGCTCCTGGCGGACGAGATCAACCGGACCCCGCCCAAGACCCAGGCGTCGCTGCTGGAGGCCATGGAGGAGCGGCAGGTGACCGTGGAGGGGAGGCCCGCCGCGCTGCCGGAGCCGTTCATGGTCGCCGCCACCCAGAACCCGGTGGAGTACGAGGGCACCTACCCGCTGCCCGAGGCGCAGCTGGACCGGTTCCTGCTGAAGGTGACCATCCCCCTGCCCCCGCGGGCGGCCGAGGTGGAGATGCTGGGCCGCCACGCGGCCGGCTTCGACCCGGGCGACCTGGAGGCGGCCGGGGTGACCGCCGTGGCGGGTGCCGCCGAACTGCGGGCCGGTCGGCTGGCCGTGGAGGGGGTGCGGGTGGCGCCCGAGGTCCTGGGTTACATCGTGGACCTGTGCCGGGCCACCCGGCAGTCGCCGTCGCTGCAGCTGGGCGCGTCCCCACGCGGTGCGACGGCGCTGCTGCGCACCAGCCGGGCGTGGGCGTGGCTGTCGGGGCGCGACTACGTCACCCCCGACGACGTGAAGGCCCTGGCCAAGGGGACCCTGCGGCACCGGATCGCGCTACGCCCGGAGGCCGAGCTGGAGGGGGCCACCACCGACGGCATCCTGGACGGTGTGCTCGCCTCCGTCCCGGTACCGCGCTGATGGTGGTCACCGGCCGGGCGGTACTGCTGGCGCTGGCGGCGACGGTCGCGGTGGCGCTGTCCGGTCTGATCGGTGCCGTGGCGACCGCGGTCGCCATGGTGGTGCTGGTGGCGCTGCTGGCGGTGGACGTTCTGCTGGCGGCCAGCCCCGGGGCGATGCGCCTGTCCCGGGACGGCGACACGTCGCTGCGCCTGGGCGACTCGGCGACGGTGTCCGTGGTCGTCGCCAACCCCACGCGGCGAGGCCTGCGCGGATCGGTGCGCGACGCCTGGCCGCCGAGCTCGCACGCCGCGCCGCGCGGGCAGCCGCTGCGGGTGGCGGCCGGGGAACGGCGGCGGGTGAGGACCACCCTGACCCCGACACGGCGCGGCGACGCCCGGGCCGCCGGAGTGACCCTGCGCAGTGTGGGACCGCTGGGACTGGCGGGCAGGCAGCGGACGCTGTCGGCGCCGTGGACGGTACGCACACTGCCGCCGTTCCACAGCAGGCGCCACCTGCCGGGCAAGCTGTCGCGACTGCGCGAGCTGGAGGGTCAGCACACGGCGATGGTGCGCGGTCAGGGCAGCGAGTTCGACTCGCTGCGCGACTACGTGCCCGGAGACGACGTGCGGTCGATCGACTGGCGGGCCACGGCCCGGGGCAGCGGCGTGGTGGTGCGCACGTGGCGGCCCGAGCGGGACCGGCGCATCCTCATCGTGCTGGACACCGGGCGCACGTCGGCCGGCCGGGTGGGCGACACCCCGCGTCTGGACCACGCCATGGACGCGGCGCTGCTGCTGGCGGCGCTGGCGGGCAAGGCGGGCGACCGGGTGGACTTCATGGCCTACGACCGGCGCACGCGCGCGCAGGTGCGCTCGTCGGGCAAGGGCAGCCAGGTGGGCCGGATCGTGGAGGCCATGGCACCGCTGGAGGCGGAACTGGTGGAGTCCGACCCGGCGGGGCTGGTGGGGACCGTCCTGGGTACGCAGGGGCGGACCCGGCGGCTGGTGGTGCTGCTGACCGACCTGAACGCGGTGGCCCTGGAGGAGGGGCTGCTGCCGAGGCTGCCCGCGCTGACCTCCCGGCACCTGCTCCTGGTGGCGGCGGTCAGGGACCCCGAGGTGGACCGGATGGCCGCCGAGCGGGGCGGTGCGGACGCGCTGTACCGGGCGGCGGCGGCCGAGCGGACGCTGGGCGAGCGGCGACGGGTGACCGCCGAACTGCGCCGGATGGGCGTGGAGGTGGTCGACGCCGACCCGGAGCACATCGCGCCCGCGCTGGCCGACGCCTACATCAACCTCAAGGCGCGGGGAAGGCTGTAGGGAGGCCGGAGCCGCCGGTCGACGGCGGTGCGACCACCACGGTCGACGGGCTGAACGGGCCCCGCGGTCCGACGCGGTGACGCGGGCCGCGCCGTTCGTGTCCCCGGACCCGACGGTCCGTTCGAAGGCGGTACAGGCCACCACGCGCGGAGCGGTCACGGCCGTGCGCCAACCCCTGTGGTCCCTGTTCCGTCCGCTCGCCCGGGCGAAGACTGATCACCGTCATACGGCCGGGGTGTGACACGCCGTACCGCCTCTTGCGGGACCCGTGCGAGAGCATCTCACCCGGGGACGTCCCGTGCGGGCAGTATGGGGGCATGGCTTCTCCCCCCGGTTCCCATGGCAACGCCTCCTCCGGCGCCGTCCACGGCCAGCTGCTCCAGGCACGCGACATCCACGGAGGTGTGACCCTCCAGGCACCCCCGGCGGCGCCTCCGCCGCCCGCGGATGTGTCCCTGGACCCGCCCCGGCCGGCGACCGCCGTGCGCGGCCGTGAGGAGCTCCTGGAGGCTTTCGCCGAGGCCATGGGGGCCGGAGCCCCGGTTCCGCACGTGTTGACCGGGCCGGGCGGGTTCGGCAAGACCACGGTGGCGGCGGCGCTGGCCGAACGGGCACGGCACGACGGGTGGACGGTGTTCTGGGTGCGGCCGGGAAACGTCGCGGCGAGCATGGTGGAGGCCGCCGTGGAGGTGGGCGGCTCCCGACAGGAGGCCGAGCAGGTCAGGGGGACCCGGCACCAGGCGGCGCGGTGGGTGTGGCGGCACCTGGACGTCGCTCCCCGGCCGTGGCTGCTGGTGATCGACAACGCCGACCGGCCCGAGGAGCTGGATCCGGCGAACCGCCCCGGTGACCAGTTGGGGTGGATGCGGGCGAGCCCGGGCGGGTTCGTACTGGTGACCAGCCGGGTGGACGACCCCGCCCAGTGGGCGCCCGCACGGGTGCACCGGCTCGGGGAGCTGGAGGTGTCGGCCGCGACCGCGGCCCTGGCCGACCACGCGGGGCTGGGCGGGCCCTCGGAGCTCGCGGGCGCGGAGGAGCTGGCCGGACGCCTGGGCGGGGTGCCGCTCGCCCTGCACCTGGCCGGGCGCATCCTGGCCACGCACCGGATACTGTTCCCCGACGCGCACGCGCTGCTGGACAGGCTCGGCGGGGACATCGGCACGCTGGACGAGCTGGCCGCGCCCTTCGTCAGCGGCACCGAAGCCGAGCGCGGGCTGTTGGCGGGGGTGTGGGACCTCTCCCTGCGGCTGGTGGCGGAGAAGGAGCCCACGGCCGCTCCGCTACTGGGGCTGCTGTCGGTGCTGGGGCCGGGCGCCAGCGGGGTTCCGCTGCGTCGGCTGCCGCTGTCGGAGCTGGACGGCGGCGTCCTCGGGCCCCTGGACGGAGCCGGTCTGGCGAGAGCCGTCAACGCGCTGACGGTCCACGGACTGGTCTCCGTTACCTCGTCCCGGGGGGAGACCGCGCTGCGCCTGCATCCGCTGGTGTCGGAGACCGTCCGTGCCGGATTAGAGGAGGGGGACCTCCCCCTGGTGGAGGAGGCCCGGAAACTGCTCGACCGGCAGCGCGACCGGGATCCGGGCTTCGAGGTGCGTGCCCGTTCCGCGATCGCCGAGCTGGACGCCCGGCTGCGCTCCGAGGACGACCCCATCCTGGTCGACAGCATGGTGTCCGGTGTCCGGTCCCTGACCGTGCTCGGCTTTCCCGAGCTCGCGCTCGGCATCATCCGGCCGGCGTTGGCGAAAGCGGTGAAGCTCCTGGGAGAGAAGCACCCGGCCACGCTCCGGGCCAGACACGAGCTGGGCGACGCCCTTCGTGCGCAGGAGCGGACCGGGGAAGCCGAGGAGGTCTACCGTTCGGTGTACCGCGACCGGGCGGCCGTGCTCGGTCACGCGCACTCCGACACCCTGAGCACCCGGCACCAACTCGCCCTGATGACCGGGATCCGCGGCGACCTGGACACAGCCGCAGCGGAGTTCCACGCCCTCTGGGAGGCCCACGGGGAGGAGAACGGGCACCCGACCGCGTTGCAGGCGTTGGAGAACCTGGCCTACGTCCGCATGCTCAAAGGCGACCTGGACACCGCCGAGGACGGTTTTCGGCGGGTGCGCCGGGCCCGGGCACGCACTCTGGGCGAGCGGCATCCGGACACGGTCATGTCCGACTACTACCTGGCCCGGGTCGCCTCCGCTCGCGGGAACCACGCTGCGGCGGCCACGATGTTCGGCCGCGTGGCCGGGATACGTACGTCACTGCTGGGAGAGGACCATCCCCACACCCTGCTGGCGCTGGAGCAGGAGGAGGGGTCCCTCCGTCAGCTCGACGAGGAATGACACCGCCAGGGGTCGTCCCCGTCAGGCCTTGAGCAGGCGCAGCAGCCCCGCCCACTCGCCCGCGCCAACACCGAGTACCGCGTCCTCCCGGTTCTGGGTGTCCCGCACCAGTAGCACGGGACGGTCGGTGAAGGCGGTCTCCAGGCAGCCGCCCTCGAAGCTGCTGTGGGAACTCTTGAACCAGCGGGGGGCGTCGGTGTCCATACTCCGACGATGGCACGGCGGACTCCCCCGGGACAGGCCCTCAGGCCACCGGCACGGCCTGCGGGGCGTTCTCGATGTCGCCCGTCTCGCCCTCCTGGTAGGCCTTCTTCCCCACCGTGAACACGTAGACCAGGAACAGCAGCTCCGCCAGGCCGCCGATGCCCAGGGCGACCGGGACCGGGATGTGGCCCGCCGCCGCGTTGCCGGTCACCAGGCCCTCGATGAGGCCGGAGACGAACAGCACCACGACCAGTCCGAGGGCCACGGCGATGGCGGCACGCGCCTCCTCGCCCAGGGCGCGCACGCGGGTGCGGTCTCCCGGCGCGATGATCGTCCAGCCGAGTTTGAGGCCCACCCCGCCCGCGACGAAGACGGCGGTCAGCTCCAGCATGCCGTGCGGCAGGATCAGCCCGAAGAACACGTCGCCCTGGCCGTGGGCGATCATGATCCCGGCGCCGACACCCACGTTGACGGCGTTCATCAGCAGCACCGCCAGGGTCGGCAGGCCGAAGGCCACCCCGAAGATGATCGCCTGCGCCGCCACCCACGCGTTGTTGGTCCACACCTGGGCGGCGAACGAGCCCCGGGGGTTCTCCATGTAGTAGTTCGCGAACTCGTAGTCGACGTACCGCGCGATGAACTCCGGCGTACCCAGGGCGTGCAGCACGTCGGGGTTGGCCGCGACCCAGGCGGCGGTGGCCCCCGCGACCACCAGCGTGCCCGCCGTGGTGCCGATCCACCACCACCGCAGCCGGTACAGCACCGCCGGGAACACCCGGGTGAAGAACCCTCCGACGTCGCGCCACGCGGACGCGTGCGCTCCGGTCACCGCCGACCTGGCCCGTGCGACCAGCGCGGACAGCCTGCCCACCAGCGCGGGGTCCTGCCCGGAGGAGCGCACCACCGACAGGTGGGTGGACACGCGCTGGTAGAGGTCGACGAGCTCGTCGATCTCCTCACCGTCCAGTGAGCGGCGCCTGCGCACCAGGTCGTCCAGCCGTTTCCACTCCGGGGCGTGCGCCGCGGCGAACACGTCGATATCCACGCATCGGACCCTACCGGTTCGGGCGGTCCCCGGTCCGGCCGGTCGGCGCCCCGGGTCACGGCCGACCTTCGCGAACACACGTTCCGCGCGGCGGGTAATGTCGGGTGGACGGTTTCAGACAGCCCTGAGGGAGCGAATGCTGGTGTCCTATCCCGGCAACGGCGACGCCCGCGACGACGTGTACGGCGTCACCCCGCTGGTCACCGGTGACGCGGTGGTCCTCGACCTGCGTCCGGCCGGCTTCGCCACCAGGGCCGCGGCCCTGGCCATCGACGTCCTCCTCCAGGTCATCGCCCTGATCGCGCTGGGTGTCCTCGTCTCGTGGATCGGCCGCAACCTGGATCCCGCGATCACCGCCGCCGTCTCCCTGGCGGGCACCGTCCTGGTCCTGGTCGGCTACCCGACGGTCTTCGAGACCGTCTCGCGCGGCCGCTCCCTGGGCAAGATGGCGCTGGGCCTGCGCGTGGTGGGCACCGACGGTTCCCCCGAGCGGTTCCGGCAGGCGCTGGGCCGCGCGCTGGCGTCGTTCGTGGAGATCTGGATGACGACCGGCATGATCGCCCTGATCTCCTCGATGATCAACCGGGACGGACGCCGCGTGGGCGACTTCGTGGCCGGGACGATGGTCGTGGAGGAGCGCGCCGGCGGACGCCGTGAGGAGGGCGTCCCGATGCCGCCGCAGCTGGCGGGCTGGGCGATGGGCGTCGAACTGTCCCGCCTGTCCCCGGAGACCGTCGCGGCGGCCCGGCAGTACGTGCTCCGGTACGGGGAGCTGGCCGAGCACACCCGGTACGAGATGGGCGTCCGGCTGGCCGACTCGGTGGCCTCCCAGATCAGCCCGCCCCCGCCGCCCGGCACCACCCCGCCCTACTTCCTGGCCGCGGTGCTCGCCGAGCGGCGCCGCCGCCACGAGGTCGCCGCCGCGCAGCGGGCCGGTCGTCCCCAGGGCGGCCACCAGCAGCCCGGATCCGGATACGGCCCCCAGAGCCACCGGTGGGGTCCGGGGGGCCAGCACCCCTGAGCGCGCCTGAGGCCCTCCGTCAGAGGCGCCAGGAGCGCAGGTAGACCTCCTGGTCGGGGGTGAGCGCGTCGATGCGCACGTCCAGGGCCGCCAGTTCGAGACGCGCCACCTCGGTGTCGGTCTCGGCGGGCACCTCCACCACGCCCGGCGCCAGGTCGGCGGCGTTGCCGGCCAGCCACACGGTGGTCAGGGCCTGGACGGCGAACGACATGTCCATGACGGCGGCCGGGTGCCCCTCCGCCGCGCCGAGGTTGACCAGGCGCCCCTCGGAGAGCAGCAGCATGCGGCGCCCGTCCGCGAACACGTACTCGTCGGCGTGCTCGCGCACGCCCCGGTTGACCTCCACGGCCTCGCGTTCCAGGGCGTCCAGGTCGATCTCCAGGTCGAAGTGGCCGGAGTTGGCCAGGATCGCGCCGTCCTTCATCCGCCCCAGGTGCTCGGCGCGGATGACGCCGCGGTTGCCGGTGACGGTGACGAACACGTCCCCGGCGGAGGCCGCCTCCTCCATCGTGGTGACGGTGTAGCCCTGCATGACCGCGTCCAGGGCCTTGACCGGGTCGACCTCGGTGACGACCACGCGGGCGCCCATACCGCGGGCGCGCTCGGCCAGGCCGCGACCGCAGTAGCCGAACCCCGCGACCACGACGGTGCGGCCGGCGAGCATGGTGTTGGTGGCCCGCAGGATGCCGTCGATGGTGGACTGACCGGTGCCGTACCGGTTGTCGAACATGCGCTTGGTGGCGGTGTCGTTGACCGCGACCATCGGCAGCCGCAGTTCGCCCTCAGCGCTCATCCGGCGCAGCCGGATCACCCCTGTGGTGGTCTGTTCGCAGCCGCCCAGCACCCCGTCGAGCAGGTCGGGGCGGACCAGGTGCGCCGTGTTGACCAGATCGCACCCGTCGTCGATCAGCAGGTGCGGCCGCGACTCCAGGACCGTGACCAGGTTCCGGTCATAGGAGGCCGGGTCCATCCCGGCCCAGGCGTGAACCGAAACCCCGTACTCGGCGACCAGCGCGGCGGCGGTGTCGTCCTGGGTGGACAGCGGATTGGACGCCGCCAGCCACACCTCGGCGCCGCCCGCGCGCAGGGCGCGCATCAGGTTGGCGGTCTCGGCGGTCACGTGCTGGCACGCGGCCACGCGCAGCCCGTCCAGGGGGCGCTCCGCGGCGAAGCGCTCGCGCACGCTGCGCAGCACCGGCATGGAGCGTTCGGCCCAGTCCACGCGGCGGACCCCGGCCCGGGCCAGGCCGAGGTCGGCCACCTCGTGTGAGGGGAGTGTCATCTACCAACCGGATTCGTCTTGCGGGCCCTCGGGCCCGCGGGGGATGGTGGCGCCGCCCGGCGGCGCCCTGCGCGCCCCGGGGAGGCGGGCGTGGGACGGCCCGGGAGCCGTCCCACGCCGGTGCTTCCTCCGGAAGCCGCCGAACTCAGTAGCGGTAGTGGTCGGGCTTGTACGGGCCCGCCACGTCCACACCGATGTAGGCGGCCTGTTCCTTGGTGAGCGTGGTCAGCTTGACGCCGAGCGCGTCCAGGTGCAGCCGGGCGACCTTCTCGTCCAGGACCTTGGGCAGCGTGTACACGTCGGTCGGGTACTCGTCGGGCTTGGTGAACAGCTCGATCTGCGCGATGACCTGGTTGGTGAAGCTGTTGGACATCACGAAGCTGGGGTGGCCGGTGGCGTTGCCCAGGTTGAGCAGGCGGCCCTCGGAGAGCACCAGGACGGACTTCCCGTCGGGGAGGGTCCACTCGTGGACCTGCGGCTTGATCTCCTTCTTGGTGATGCCGGGGACCCTCGCCAGGCCCGCCATGTCGATCTCGTTGTCGAAGTGGCCGACGTTGCCGATGATCGCCTGGTGCTTCATGCGGGTGATCTGGTCGGCCATGATCACGTTGAAGTTGCCGGTGGTGGTGATGAAGATGTCACCGGTCTCCAGCACGTCCTCCAGGGTGCTGACCTGGAAGCCGTCCATGGCCGCCTGGAGGGCGTTGATCGGGTCGATCTCGGTGATGATGACGCGGGCGCCCTGGCCGCGCAGCGCCTCGGCCGCGCCCTTGCCCACGTCGCCGTAGCCGCAGACCACGGAGACCTTGCCGCCGATGAGCACGTCGGTGGCGCGCATGATGCCGTCGGGCAGCGAGTGGCGGATGCCGTACTTGTTGTCGAACTTGCTCTTGGTGACCGAGTCGTTGACGTTGATCGCCGGGAAGGCCAGGGTGCCCTCACGGCGCATCTCGTACAGGCGGAGCACGCCGGTGGTGGTCTCCTCGGTGACGCCCCGGATGCCCTTGGCGGTCTCGGTCCACTTGGTGGCGTCGCGCTCCAGGCTGGCGCGCAGCAGGCGCAGGACGACCGCCACCTCCTCGCTGTCGACGCTGTCGGGGTCGGGGACCGCGCCCGCCCTCTCGTACTCGGCGCCCTTGTGGACGAGCATGGTGGCGTCGCCGCCGTCGTCCAGGATCATGTTGGGGCCCTCGGCGCCCGGCCAGGTCAGCGCCTGCTCGGTGCACCACCAGTACTCTTCGAGGGTCTCGCCCTTCCAGGCGAAGACCGGCACGCCCCTGGGGTCCTCGGGGGTGCCGTCGGGGCCGACGACGACCGCGGCGGCGGCGTGGTCCTGGGTGGAGAAGATGTTGCAGCTGACCCAGCGCACCTCGGCGCCCAGGGCGATCAGGGTCTCGATGAGGACCGCGGTCTGGATGGTCATGTGCAGCGAGCCCATGATGCGGGCGCCCCGGAGCGGCTTGCTGTCCCCGAACTCGGCGCGGGTGGCCATGAGGCCGGGCATCTCGTGCTCGGCGAGACGGATCTCGTCGCGGCCGAAGGAGGCCAGGGAAAGATCGGCGACCTTGAAGTCGAAAGCCATGCGTTCCTCACTCGTGATGGTCGTAGCCTTCCCGATTCTAGGGCCGCCGCCCCGACATCGGAGAGAAACTGACATTGTGATGTCAGATTTGCTTTCACCGGTGGTGGAGTTCGGTTAGGGTCGCGTCCATGGCCGCCCTCGACGATGCTCCGCCCCCGCCCGACCGGTCCTCCCGGCCGACCGGGCCCGTGCCGATCTCCGCGGCCGCCGACCGGGTGGGCACCACCGCGCGGATGCTGCGCTACCGGGAGGGCCTGGGCCTTCTGCCCCGTACCCAGGAGCAGCCCACGGGACGCGGCCACCGGCACCGCCGGTTCACCGAGGAGGACCTGCGCACGATCGCGGTGGGCCTGGAGTTGGAGCGCGAGTTCGACATCCCGCCCGCGGCGCTGGCCTTCGCGCTGCGCGTCCTGGCCGAGCCCGAGGTGCTGGCCCGGGTGCGCGCGCACGGGGAGCGGCTGGGCAGGCTCGCGGCGGCGCCCACGCGCGCGCTGGACTTCGAGCAGGAGAAGGCGATGCGGCTGCTGCACGGCCGTCGCCCCTGATCCCCGCCCCGGGCACCGCTCGCTTCCGGTGGCTTGCGGGCACCGGCCGCCTCGGCCTCGGCGCACACCTGGTTTACACGCGGACGCGGCCGGTAGCGGCCACGGGCCTGGGCCGCCCGGCAGGTTTTGGCCAACTGCCCACTGGCTACGGAGACAGCGTGGATACCCTACGCTGCGGTGCGGATCTGGACCGGCTCCCGAGCCTGGTACGCGAAGACCTCATGGATGTCGACCGGTTGCGGGCCATCTGGGCCCAGCACCGCCAGAGCCAGCCCCGGGAGGCGCGCGAGGCCGCGCGGCGGGAACTGGTGCGCCGCCGCGTCCGGAAACTGGGCGGCGGTTCCGCCCTGGAGGAGCTGGTGGTGTCCGTCTCGGTGGACGGGACCTCCGGACAGCCGGTCACCGCCGCGTTCGTCGCGGAACTGGCCGAGCGGGCCCGCGACCTGTCCGAGGACGACCCCTCACGCCCCCCGGGACGCCCCCTGGACTTCGCACGGGCGTCGCGGGTGGCCGAGGCCGCCTCGGTGCCGGCCCACCCGGTGGTGCGCGCCGCGTACACCTACACCGAGTGCGTGGCCGTGCTGACCGAGCTGGACCCGGCCGAGGGAGCGGACTCGCACCTGTGGGTGCTGCCGTGGGCGCTGGCCTCGCTGGTGCTGCGGCGGGCGGACTTCCCGCCGCTGCTGCCCGACCCGGCCTCCCCGCCGCCGCGGGCCGGCCGGGGGCCCGACGAGCGCCTCGCCGGGGTGGTGCGCCACTTCGCGCGGCTGGTGACCGGAACACTGCTGGACGAGCTGAGCTGGACCCCGGAAACCGTTCCCGAGCCGCGCTCGCCGGTGTCCCCGCTCGCCACGGTGACCCGCCGCCGCGTGTTGGACTACGTGCGCTCGCGTCGGGAGTCGCTCGCCCTGATCCTGCGTGCGCTGGACGACGGGGCGCGCACCTCGGTGTACTCGGGCGGTTCGGACGACGCCGAACCCGGGGGCGCGGCGGAGACCGTGGCCCGGACGCTGCTCACGCCGGGCGCCGCACACTGGTGGGCGGCGCTGGAACTGGCGGTGGGCGAGGTGTCGCTGTGCCTGTTCGTGGTGGTGCAGGAGGTGGGCCGGCCCCGGACCGGGGTCCTGGCGGTCACCGCCGACGCGCGCATGACCACCCGGGAGGGGGTACGCGACGCGCTGGGCATGTCCGGCACCGACAGTGTGACCGTGATGCCCACGGACTGCGTGGACGACCGCTGGCCGCAGGTGCGCGACCTCGTGGACGAGGCCGTCTCGCGCGCCATGAACGAGCTCACCCGGGTGTGAGGACGGGTCCGGTCAGCGGCTGATGGTGATCAGGAGCAGCACCAGCAGCAAGATCACGATGGTGATGAGCACCGCGGGGATCACCCAGCTCTGCTGGAGCACCGGGTCCTGCCGGGCCGGACGCGGCACGGGCTGCCGCGCTCCGGGGTGGGCGTAGGTCTGGTTCGGGTTCATGCCCGTGGCCATCGGGTGCGCCGCGGGGGGCATGCCGTGCGGCGGGGGCGGATAGGCGGGTGCGCCCGGACGCGGATTGGACGTGCCGGGGTGGCCGGACACACCCGGCCTCGGGTTGGAGGTGCCCGGGTGCGCGAACCCGTGGCGGGGGTCGGAGCTGACGGGGTGGCCCGGCACGCCGGGACGCGGGTTGGAGGTTCCCGGCGGATAGGCGCCGGCGCCCGCCTGCGGTCCGGTGGTCGGCTGCTGGGGCCGGTAGGGCAGCTGGCCGCCGGTGACCAGGCCGGTCTGGGCGATCTGCTCGCCCTGCTTGACGGCGTCGTCGGCGGAGGGCGCGGAGTCGTTCGGCCCCTCGTGGCCCAGCAGGCGCATGAGCAGTGTCTGGGCGTTGGGCCGGTTGTCGGGGTTCTTGTCCAGGCAGGACTCCACGATCGGCCGCAGCGCCTCGTCCATGTCGCTCAGGTCCGGCGGCGCGCTGACCACGCGGTGCACGACCGCGGGGACGGTGTCGGAGCCGAACGGGGCGCGGCCGGTGGAGGCGAAGGCGATGACGCAGCCCCAGGCGAAGATGTCGCACTTGTCGGTGATCCCGCGGCCCTCGATCTGCTCGGGCGCCATGTAGGAGGGCGTGCCGACGATCGAGTTGGTCATGGTGGCGGTGCCGTCGTCGACCCGGGCGATGCCGAAGTCGATGACGCGTGGCCCGTCCGGGCCGATCAGTACGTTACCGGGCTTGAAGTCGCGGTGGACGATGCCCGCCCTGTGGATGGCGACCAGGGCGGTGGCGGTGGAGACCGCGAGCCGCTGCAGGGTGGACCCCTTCTGCGTGCTGCCCTTGGCGATGGTCTCCTGCAGGTCCTTGCCCGGGACGAACTCGCTGACCACGTAGGGCGGGTCGCCGTCGAGCTGGGCGTCGATGATCGCGGCGGTGCAGAAGGAGGCGACCTTCTGCGCGGCCCGGACCTCCTTCTCGAACCGCTTGCGCAGGTCGCCGTCCTGCGACCACTGGTCGTTGAGGACCTTGACCGCGTACTGTTCCCCGTCCGCGGCCTCGGCGAGGTAGACGATGCCCTGACCGCCCTTGCCCAGGCGTCCGGTCACGCTGTAGTCGCCGAACGCGGAGGGATCGCTCGGCCGTAGCGATTCGGAACCGGGCATCGGTGCTCTCCAGGGAGGTCGTCGTGGGCGGGGACGCGCAGGAACAGGGTACGGGTTGCGGGGAACGCGGGGACGCGTCCCACCATGGCCGGAAGGGGACCTCCCACCCTGCCGCATCCGTTATGACTGTGGGAGCGCCCGCTGCGTTCCCTCCCGTCTCAACCGATTTTCCGCGCCTCGTCGATCAGCATGACCGGGATGCCGTCCCGGATGGGGTAGGCCAGGCCGCTCTCGTCGCAGACCAGCTCGTCGGTCGCGGGGTCATGGCGCAGCGGGGCCTGGCTCTGCGGGCAGGCCAGGATCTCCAGCAGCCAGCCGTCGATCTTCGTGCTCATGTTCTCGTTCCTCGTGGTGGTGGGCGGGGAAGGGTCCGCCGTACGGCTCCCTCCCCCACCATGATGCCCGGTCAGGCGCGGACGATGGCCAGCACCTCGTCACGCAGGGCGGCCGTGGACGCCTCGTCGGGGGCCTCCACGTTGAGCCGCAGCAGCGGTTCGGTGTTGGAGGCGCGCACGTTGAACCACGATCCGTCGGGCAGGGAGACGGTCAGCCCGTCGAGCTCGTCGACGGTGACGCCGTTCCGGTCGACGAAGGCCGCGCGCACCGCGGCCATCCGCCCGGGGGCGTCGTCGACCCTGGAGTTGACCTCGCCGGACCCGGCGTAGCGCGAGTACTCCTCGGCGATCCGCGAGAGCGGGCGGTCGTCGTTGCCCAGGACCCGCAGGACGTGCATCGCCGCGAGCATACCGGTGTCGGCCCGCCAGAACTCGCGGAAGTAGTAGTGGGCGGAGTGCTCCCCGCCGAAGATCGCGCCGGTCTCGGCCATGGTGGCCTTGATGAAGGAGTGGCCGACGCGGGTGCGCACGGGCACGCCGCCCCTCTCGCGCACGATCTCGGGCACGGCCCGGGAGGTGATGAGGTTGTGGATGACCGTGGAACCCGGCTCGCGCTTCAGCTCCTGGGCGGCGACCATGGCCGTGATGGCGGAGGGGGGCACGGCGTCACCGTTCTCGTCCACGACGAAGCAGCGGTCGGCGTCTCCGTCGAAGGCCAGGCCGATGTCGGCGCCGGTCTCGCGGACCCGGGCCTGGAGGTCGACCAGGTTGTCGGGGTCCAGCGGGTTGGCCGGGTGGTTGGGGAAGGTGCCGTCCAGCTCGAAGTAGAGGGGGACGATCTCCAGCGGCAGGCCCTTCTCCAGGACGGCGGGGACGGTGTGGCCGCCCATGCCGTTGCCCGCGTCCACGGCCACCTTGAGCGGCCGGATACCGGACAGGTCGACCAGCCCACGCAGGTAGGCGGCGTAGCCGGGCAGGAGGTCCTGCTCGGTGACGCTCCCCGCGGGGCCGTCGTAGGCGGGCACTCCCGCCCCTCGCCCCAGGCTCTCCTCGGCCAGGTGACGGATCTCGTCCAGGCCGGTGTCGCCGCTGATGGGCGACGCCCCGGCCCGGCACATCTTGATGCCGTTGTACTCGGCCGGGTTGTGGCTGGCGGTGAACATGGCGCCGGGCAGGTCCAGGTGGCCCGACCCGTAGTAGAGCAGGTCGGTGGAGCCGAGTCCGGTGAACACCACGTCGAGGCCCTGGCTGGTGACGCCCTCGCTGAAGGCGGTTGCCAGTTCCGGCGACGAGGGACGCATGTCGTGGGCGACCACGACGGCGCCGCCGCCGACCACCCGGGCGAAGGCCGCCCCGATCGCCCGTGCGATGTCCGCGTTGAGGGTGTCGGGAATCACACCGCGCACGTCGTATGCCTTGAAGATGCTTGCGAGGTCAGCCACGTCTTCTCCGGCCAGATCGGTCCTGCTCCACGTTCGGTCCCGCGCGGTCCGGCCGCGCACGGTACAAAACTAGCAAGCCGCCCTCGCGGTCCCCCACCGGCATCGCCGCCGGTTCCACCGACGCCGGGAACACTCCCCCGTCTCAGTCGGGGCGGCGGGGCGGCTGCCGTTCGCCGCGGCCGGGGTCGGACTTGACCACGCGCAGGTGTCCGCGGCGCAGCGTCTCGGTACCCTCGCCGACCTCGTCGCCGGAGGGGTTCTTGCGGGCAGGCGGACGGGCCGCCTCACGTACGGCGTCCGCGAGGGCCTCCAGGTCGTCGCTGCCGGGTCCACCGCCCGACGTCTCGACCGGGAGCCGGACGACCTCCCAGCCGCGCGGGGCCGTCAACCGGTCGGCGTGCACGGCGCAGAGGTCGTAGCAGTGCGGTTCCACGTAGGCGGCGAGAGGACCGAGGACGGCCGTCGAGTCCGCGTAGACGTACGTGAGCGTGAAGACGGCAGGCTGCCTGCAGGCAGTACGGGAGCAGCGTCGGACAGGGCTCACAGCGTTCGACTGTATGCCTTTACCGAGGGACACGCCAGCATCGTTCCGCGAACTGGTCGTTTCCGCCCCTCCAACGCCTCGATGTACCGCTTCGCCACCTCCGCGACACCTGTGCCGCCTTGGCCCGCCCGGCCCCGGAAGGCGCCCTGTGGGCCCCGAAACCGCTTTCGGGGTCGGGAGGGCTACGCGCGGGGCGTGTGATGGCTTAGTCTCGAAGGGTGCGACGAGTGCGCCTTTCCAGTGGCCAACCAGACCGAGTGCGGCGCCGGGACCGCCGCGGCCGAGGCATCCGCGGTCCTCTCGTGCCGTCCGACCTGCCGGTTTTCCGTAGCCGAGCGCAGGCGTTCGACGACCTTGTCCTGGACGCCGTCGAACGCCTGGAGCGCTTGTGGGCGCGTGAACTGGCCAATGTCGACTTCCTCGTGGAGGACGTCCCGCCGGTCCCGCCCCACGGACCGCTGACCGAGGCGATCCCCTTCTCCCGCCTGGAGACCGATCCCTCGGGCCGGGCCCGCATCGTGGTGTACCGGCGCCCGGTGGAGATCCGGACGAAGGATCCCGAGGAGATGGCCCTCCTCGTCCACGAGACGGTCGTCGAGGAGGTCGCCAACCTGCTCGGTGTGGAACCCGAGTCGGTCGACCCCGAGAGCTGACCGCCCCCTCGTGCTCCGCCCGGCCCCCGGGCGGGGCCCGGGGACCCCGTGCGTCCGGTGGCCCCCCTACGGGACGGTTCCCACCATGCTGTCACGCACCACCGGGAGCGGGATCCGCACCGGTGCGGGCCCCACGGGCAGCACACCCAGCCCGACGCCGTCGCGCAGTACGCGGGCGGCGTGGACGGGGGCGGAGCCCTCCAGAAGCTCCAGGCGGACCGTGTAGCCGTCCTCCGGGCCGGTGCCCGAGGGCGCCTGCCAGCCGCCGTCCCCGGGACCTGCCACCGCGGTGGTCCCCGCCGCGACCTCCACGCGCACGGCGTCCCCCTGCGTGCCGTCCGCGCCGATCGGGGTGGCCATCAGCATGGCGTCGCCCCCGACCGCGCCCAGAACGAGCTCGGTTTCGGCCCCCGGGGGGATGTCGGGCAGGACCGCGGTGGTGTTCAGAGGGAAGCCGAGCGGCGGTACGGCGGACGTGTAGGCGGTCTCGACCACCTCGACGTCCTCGCCCTCGCCGTCGACCGCCTCCACGGCGACACCGGCGACCACGGGTGCGTCCGACTCCAGCACGACCGTGCCCGGCTCGCCGCCCAGAACGCTCTCCAGGCTGAGCCAGGCGGAGGCGGCCGGGGGCACGTTGAGCACCACCGGGTCCTCGGCGGTCCCCGGGCCCCCGTCCTCCTCCCCGTCTTCCGGGGCGGAGGCGACGGTGCGGACGCGCACCTCGACGGGCTCGTCGCCGGGCACGGCCACGAGCAGACGGCGCCGTCCGTCACCGCCGGGAACGCCCGGAACCACGTGCTCGCGGGCGGGCGCGGCCGTGGGCGGCACCCAGTCGGCGGGGCCGGAGGCGTGCTCGGCGAGCAGGGAGGCGGAGACCCTTCCGGTGCTGGTGCGCACATGGACGCCGAGGGCACTGGTGCTCTGGACCAGCTCGGTCAGGTCCAGCTCGGTCGACTCGCCGGCGAGCAGGGAGACGCCCCGGCTCTCGGACGAGTAGGAGGGACCGCCCTCGGTGTAGATGTCCACGCTGACCGTGGCCCGGGAGTCCTCGGGGTTGGCCAGGTGCGCGGTGAGCGACTCGATCCGCATGCCCTCGGTGTCGTCGCCGCCGGGCAGGGCGAACCAGGTTCCGACGGAGGGTTCGGCGCAGCGCACCTCGGTGACCGAGCCGTCGGACAGGGTGGTCTGGGCGGCGTCGAGTCCGGAGGCCAGGGCTCCCTCGGCGCGGATGGCCGTGGGGCCGACGGCCCCGCCGGTGTCGGCGCTCCACATGCGGCCGGGCTCGTTCAGCTCCTCGCCGAGGGGTCCGTCCTCCTCGGGCCCGTCGGTCTCCTCGTCCTCCCCCGGGGCGGCGGGGACCGGTTCCGCCCGCAGCCCGCCCTCGTCGTCGCGGCTCACCCTCGGGGCGAACGCGGCCACGGAGCTCTCCCCCGGTTCGTGCGGCACGGGGCACACCCGCACCGCGTGGTCGGGGCGCACGGTGCCCGGCTCGGTGACGCCCAGTTCGGCGGTCACCGGTTCGGTCGCGAACGCGATACCGAACAGCGCGGCCAGGGCCAGCGCGACCAGTCCGAACAGCGCGAACCGGTTCTCCACGATCAGGCGCACGCCCTACTCCCCCCGCTCGGTCCTGGACGCCCCGGCGTCCCCGCCGCCTCGGCCGTCCCTCTCGGGTCTGCCGCCCGCGCGACGTCGCCCCGCCGCACGCCTGGTACTGCGTGCGCCCCGGCGGCGGCCCCCGCCCCGGACGGCACCGGTGGTCCCGGCCGACCGCTCGGACGCCCCGGTGCCGTCGGCGCGTTCCGGCGTCGCGTCCCCGTCACGGTCGGCGCCCGCGCGAGCGGCCCGCGCTCCCCGGCGGGAGGCCGAACGCAGTCCCGTCGGGCGCCGCGGCCGGGGTGCGGGCGTGGAGCCGATCAGCCGCGCCTCCTCCTCGGTGCGCACGCCGGGTGCGGCGAGGACCACCACCACCAGGAACAGGACCCCCTGTGTGAGCAGCCAGGCCGCGTGCACGTAGTCGGTGTGCCAGACGCGCACCTCTCCGCCCCGCACCGGCAGCGTCCACGCCTGGGTGCCGTTCTCGGTGGCCACCGGGGCCAGTTCGGCGCCGTCGAGGGTGGCCCGCCAACCGCTGTCGGCGGTCTCGGCCAGGGCGAGCCGCCGACCGGTGTTGCCGTCGGCGATCCGCGCGGTCATCTCCTCCCCCGGGCCCTCCACCGTGAGGGCCTCGGAGCCGGCGCCGTCCTCGGTGACCACGCGCAGCGCGCCGGTGGACACGCTCAGCCGCCAGAGCGCGTAGTGCCGGGACAGCGACTGCCGTTCGAATCCGGGCGTGCCGTCCAGGGTGTCGACCATGGTGACGCCGTCGGCCCCGCTGATCCGCGGATTCGGGTGAAGCACGTACTGGATGCCGAAGTCGGCCAGGGTGTGCGTCTGGTCACCGCCCTGGCCCGCGGTGAGCTCGGCCACGACCTGGTCCACGGTCCCGCGGACCCCCGCCTCGGGTACGAGGCGTTCCTCCCCCAGGCGTGGTTCGCGTCCGCGCGCCACCAGGTAGTCCACGCCGCCCCGCCCGTCCGAGGTGAGGACGAGGGTGCGCGGTCCGGTCCCGTCCTCGCTGACGCTGGCCAGCGCGCCGGGGATGGCGGGGTCGGCGTGGCTGGTGAGCGGCCCCTGGACGCCCTCACGCATCCACAGGGCGGAGGCGCAGACCGGGGTGGCCAGGGCGAGTACGGCCACGGTCAACGCGAAGGCCCTCCGCAGCCCTCCGAGGCGGAACATGTCGCCGAAGGAGCGCGCGGCGGTCGCCGCCGACAGCAGCACCGCCGTGGCGGCGAAGGACAGGGCCGCACTCGGCCAGACCGGCGCCGGCGGGCCGCCGAAGTGGGGCTCGATGACGAGTCGGCTGGTCAGGATGGCGATCAGGATCCCGAACAGGGCCAGGGACCACCCCGTGGCGACCAGCATGCGGTTGCGGAGCAGCAGCAGGGAGCACAGGGCCGCGACGGCGAATCCGGCGGTGACCCAGAACGGAGGGGTGCCGGGTCCGCCCGGGGAGAGCATGAGCAGCTCCTGGGGGGTGGCGCCCGGCTCCGACAGCTCGGGGCGGTGCAGCCCGGCTTCCAGAAGCCACAGGCCGGGGTGCAGGAGCAGTTCGAGCGACCACGGCAGCAGCACCACGACGGGGACGGCCAGGCCCAGCGCGACGCTGACGTAGATCCGGCGGCCCAGGTGACCGAAGGCCACCGCCACCAGCAGGCCGGTGACCAGGGACAGCAGCCACACCATCGGCACGAACGCGGTGGCCGCCGCCAGGACCAGGCCCAGTCCCCAGGCCGCCCGGCGGGAGGGCTTGGGCGGCATCGACACCAGCCGTACCAGGAGCAGTCCCAGCACCGGCAGCAGGACGTGGACCAGCGCGGTGCCCAGACGGCCCTGGGCGATGGCTCCGGTGGCCACCGGCAGCAGCGCGTAGGTCGCGGCCATCCACAGGCGCGCGGGACGAAAGCCCAGCACCTCGCGGGCGAGCAGGTAGGAGGTCAGCCCGGCCAGGGGCACGCAGCCCAGCAGGACGAGGGTGACGGCCAGCCAGGGCTTGCCCAGGGTGAGCGTGGACAGCAGGGCGAGCAGTCCGACGTAGGGCGGGACCGTTCCTCCGGAGCCGAGGCCGCTGTCGGGGCTGCCGGACAGGTACAGGTCCCACATGTCGCGTGCGGTGCCCGCGACCGGGGGCAGTGCACCGCCCGCGAGGAGGTCCCCGAACAGCAGGGAGCGCTCGGCGACGACCGTGACCGCGGTCAGGCCGATGACCAGCAGCACCCCGGGCCTGAACACCACGCGGCGCACGAAGCCCGTGCTGTCGGTGAGCGCCTCGTCGTCGTCCTCCCCGGGGGGCGGGACGGTGACGGCCTGGTGGCGGCCGGGGGTGTCGAGGACGGATTCACCGGACAGGACACCGGTGACCGCGTCGTGGAACTGGCGCAGGGCCACGCCGCGCGCGAGGAAGGGCCGGATGGCGCTGTAGGTGCGGCGACGGTCGCGGCGGCGCCGGAAGCGGGCCCGCGCCAGCCGGAAGGGGCGCAGGTACACCAGCGTGATCGCCGCGGCCTCGTCCAGGGCGTTGGCGGGCTGCTTGATGAGCAGGTACATCACCACGCGCAGCAGCGAGACGACGGAGTTGCGGACCAGGGCGGCCACCATCCCGCCCAGGGGCAGGTTGGCCAGCAGCACGAAGACGGCGTGGCGGCGGTCCACCCGGCGCGGGTGGTTGCGGGTGGCGGTGACGGGACGGCGGCGCCGGGCGGAGGCCTCGGCGTGGTAGGCCACCGCGTCGGTGACGAGCAGGGCGCGCAGTCCCGCTCCCCCCACCCGCCAGCAGAAGTCGATGTCGTCGCGGAACAGGGGCAGGGCTCGGTCGAAGCCGCCGAGCCGGTCCCACACGTCGCGGCGGACGAGCATGCCCGCGCTGGACACCGCGAGGACCTGGCGGGTGCCGTCGTGCTGGCCGTGGTCGAACTCACGCTGTTCGAGGCCCGTATCGCGACGGCCCGCGCCGTCGATGGTCACGCCGGCCTCGACCAGGAGGCGGCGGTCGAACCAGTCGCGCAGCTTGGGCCCCAGGACGGCGGCGCGCGGGTCCTGGTCGGCGGCGGCGAGCAGGTGGGCGAGGGTGTCCCTCTCCGGGGTGAGGTCGTCGTGGACGAGCCAGATCCACTCGGTGGCGTCCTCGTCGGAGCCTCGCACGGCTCTGGTGGAGCGGGGCAGGTCCAGGGCGGCGCGGACGGCGTCGCCGTATCCGGTGCGCGCGGGCAGGTCGATGACGGCGTCGGAGGGCAGGAACCCGGCCAGGATGTCGGCGCTGCCGTCGGTACTGCCGGTGTCGGCGGCGACGACGCGCTGCACGGGCCGGGACTGGGCGCGGACCGCCTCCAGCGCCTCGGGCAGCCAGCGGGCGCCCTCGTGGGACACGATGACCGCGGTGACGACGTGTCGGGCGAAATCCTGGTCAAGCACGGCTGTGGTGGGTTCTCTCCGGGAGAAGGGGCGGGACCCCGTTCGGGTCCGTGGGTCCGACCGGGAGGGGGTCGGCGGGCGCGTGTACGCGTAGGGCGCGGCTCGCGCGCGCGGGACATCACGATACGCCACGTGCCACCATTGCAGGTCTATTCGTCACGTGCCGACCCGGTTGGTCCCTATCCGCCCATTACCGGGCGTGACTGCGGCCGGTGCAATCGCCGCGCGACGGAGAGACCGCGCGGGACCGCCCATACGAAAGGCGCGCGTCCGGGCCCGTGGCCCGGACGCGCGCCTTGCACGCGGCCCTAGAGCATGTCCGCCAGGAAATCGAAATCTCCCCCGGCGGCTTTCTTCAGCCTTCGGCGCTCACGTTCGGAGAGTCCCCCCCAGATACCGAAGCGCTCATCATGCTCCAGTGCGTATTCCAGGCACTCCGCACGTACCTCGCACGACTGGCAGACCTTCTTGGCTTCCCGTGTGGAGCCGCCCTTCTCGGGGAAGAACGCCTCCGGGTCGGTCTGCGCGCACAGGGCGCGTTCCTGCCAGCCCAGCTCTTCGTCTGAGCCGTGCGCCAGCGGGATGACCTCGCTCATGCGCACCTCCTGTTGCCCCCCATAGATGTCCCCGGCCCTTTTCGTCCCCCGGGCCGGGTGCAATCTCACTGTGAAATTACACGTGGGTCGCTTGCTGTGAGTCAAGCGCCTTGCGTGGTAGTCCCCTGAATATCATGTAACAAACCAGCGACAACAGTCCCGCAGTGTCCGTTATGCGGGTTACCACACAATTCACGCCCTTCCAAGGCGAGGGGAGGCGGGGCCCGGGTCAGCGCTTGTCGTCACCGCCGTACCAGCCCTGCTGGCCACCGGTTCCGTCCTGTCCCTGCTGGTCAGCAACGTATCCGGCCCCGGAGCCGTACTGGCCTCCGTACGATCCCCCGCCCTGTCCGGGCGTCTCGGAACCGTTGTTCTCACCGGAGTTAAAGAAAGGATCAAGTCCGCCCTCGGAGGGTGCGTCCTGTGCCTGCTGGCCCTGGTCGGCGCCCTGGTACCAGCCGTACTGGATCGCGTCCTGGGCGGCCTGCTCGACGGAGGGAGCCTGCTGCTCCGTGCCCTGCGGGGCGTACTGGGAGGGGTCGTAGGCGTACTCGCCCTGCTGGCCGTAGGCCTGCTGCTGGGCGGGGTCGGTGCCGTACTGCTGACCGTAGGCGGCCTGCTGACCGGAGGCGTCGGCGCCGTACTGGCCGTAGGCCGGCTGGGCCCCGGTCCCGTACTGCTGGGCGGCGCCCGCACCGTACTGCTGACCGTAGGCGGCCTGCTGACCGTAGGCGTCCGTCCCGTACTGCTGGCCGTAGGCCTGCTGCTGGGCGGGGTCGGTGCCGTACTGCTGGCCATAGGCCGGCTGGGCGCCCGTGCCGTACTGCTGGCCGTAGGCCTGCTGCTGGGCGGGGTCGGTGCCGTACTGCTGGCCATAGGCCGGCTGCTGGGCGGCCGCGTCCGCCCCGTAGCCGTAGGCCTGCTGCTGGGCGGGGTCGGTGCCGTACTGCTGACCGTAGGCGGCCTGCTGGCCGGAGGCGTCGGCGCCGTACTGGCCGTAGGCCGGCTGGGCCCCGGTCCCGTACTGCTGGGCGGCGTCCGCGCCGTACTGCTGACCGTAGGCGGCCTGCTGGCCGGAGGCGTCGTACCCCTGCTGCGCGGCGGCGGCCGCGGCCTGCTGCTGCGCGGCGTCCTGCGCCGGGTAGCCGGGCTGGGCGAAGGACTGCTGCGCGCCGGTCGCGGGCGGGAACTGCTGCGGGTAGGCGCCCTGCTGCGGCATCGCCCTGGGAACCAGGGTGGGATCGTTGTAGGCCTTCATCGCCGCGAAGCCCACCAGGCCGAGCACGGCGCCCTGGGCGGCCGTCTCCAGCATCCGGGCGAAACCGTGGCCGATGTTGATCGCGCCGATGAACCCGCAGATCACCGTGATCAGGCAGAAGAGCAGACCCACACCCGTGACGATCATCGCGGTCAGCACGACCGGCGGCGCGCTGGGACGGACCCTGTCGCTGGTCAGGACCAGGACCAGGGCGACGGCGACGAGAGCGGTCAGACCCACCCCGAAGAAGTGGCCGGCTCCCGCTCCGTACATGGCGCTGGCGAAGGGCGTGCGCGCGTTCCACTCGCCGGCGCTGGACAGGACGATGACCTGGATGAGCCCGGAGAGCATGAGCACGCCCGCGGCCGCGAGCAGGGCCCATGCCCCGGGCAGGCGCAGGCGTTCCAGTGTTTCGTTCTTCAAAAGAGGTTCCCCTCTGCTGCTGCTACTTCACCGTCACTTCGGTGGAAGCGGCGTCGGGCTGTCAGGTGGATCGGCCACGTCCGGGACGGGAGCGTGGGGACACCGGCCGGGCCGAAGGGTGGGATGGCGACCGCCGCCACGGGGTTCACGGACTCCCGGCGCCGGAACGGTCGCGTGCGGGCCGTCCCCCGGCGGGGCAGGCGGTCCACACACGCCCCCAGCCTGCCAGACTTGGACGCATGCGGATAGTCGTACCGGCTGGCGGTATCGGCGGTGCGCGGTTCCTCCGAGGTCTCAGGACCGTGCTCGGAACCGACGCGACGGCCGAAGAACAGACCACAGACAGCAGCATCACCGTCATCGGCAACACCGGTGACGACATCACCCTGTTCGGGCTGCGCATCTGTCCGGATCTGGACACGGTGATGTACACCCTGGGCGGGGGGATCAACGAGGAACAGGGCTGGGGCAGGACCGACGAGACCTTCACCGTCAAGGAGGAGCTCGCCGCCTACGGGATGAAACCCACCTGGTTCGGCCTGGGGGACCGCGACACCGCCACCCACATCGTACGGGCGCAGATGCTCGCGGCCGGGTACCCGCTGTCCACGATCACCGAGGCGCTGTGCGACCGCTGGCGTCCGGGAGTCCGGCTGCTGCCGATGACCGACGACCAGGTCGAGACGCACGTGGTCGTCAACGACGACCAGGGACGCCGGGCCATCCACTTCCAGGAGTGGTGGATCAGGCACCGCGCCGCGCTGCCCGCCGAACAGATCGTCAGCGTCGGCGCCGAGGAGGCGAAGCCGGCCCCCGGCGTGCTGGCCGCGATCGCCGAGGCCGACGCCGTGGTCCTGCCCCCGTCCAACCCGGTGGTCAGCGTGGGGTCCATCCTCAACGTCCCCGGCATCCGGGAGGCCATGTCCGCCAAGACCGTCGTGGGCGTCTCCCCCATCATCGGCGGGGCACCCGTGCGCGGCATGGCCGACGCCTGCCTGAGCGCGATCGGTGTGGAGACCGGCGCGGGCGCGGTCGCCGCGCACCTGGGACCGGACCTGCTGGACGGCTGGCTGGTGGACGATGCCGACGCGGGCACCGACGTGGAGGGGATCGAGGTGCGCTCGCGCCCGCTGTACATGAGCGGCCCCGCCGCCACCGAGGCGATCGCACGGGCCGCCGTGGAACTGGCCGCGGAACTGGCCGGGAAGAGGGGGGACCGCGGGTGAGCGCCGAACTGCGTGTACGCGGGCTCGGCGGCATCCCCGAGGTGCGTCGGGGCGACGACCTGACCGTCCTGGTCGCCGACGCCGCGGAGGCCTCCGGGACTCCGCTGGCCGACGGAGACGTGCTCGTCGTCACCTCCAAGATCGTCAGCAAGGCCGAGGGCCGCTCCCGCCGCATGGACCGGGAGGAGGCGGTCGACGCCGAGACCGTGCGGGTGGTCGCCCGCGCGGGGAGGACGAAGATCGTCCAGACCCGTCGGGGACTGGTCATGGCCGCCGCCGGCGTGGACGCCTCCAACGTCGAGCCCGGCACGGTACTGCTGCTGCCGGAGGACGCCGACGCCTCCGCCCGCGCACTGCGCGCCGGGCTGCGCGCCCGTCTGGGCGTGAACGTGGGGGTGGTCGTCTCCGACACCTTCGGGCGCCCGTGGCGGGTGGGGCAGACGGACGTGGCCATCGGTGCGGCCGGGCTGCCCGCCGTGCAGGACCTGCGGGGCACGACCGACGCCCACGGGAACCTGATGGAGGCCACCGTCAACGCGGTGGCCGACGAGATCGCCGGTGCCGGCGAGCTGGTCAAGGGCAAGACGAGCGGTGTCCCGGTCGCGGTGGTCAGCGGTCTGGACGCGCTGGTCACCGAGGAGGACGGGCCGGGTGCCGCGGCGCTGGTCCGCTCGGCCGACGCCGACCTGTTCCGGTACGGGTCCCGGGACGTGGTCCCGGCCCGGCGGACGGTGCGGTCGTTCACCGACGATCCGGTGGACGGGGCGCTCGTGCGCCGTGCGGTGGCCTCGGCGGTGACGGCTCCCGCGCCGCACCACACCACCCCGTGGCGGTTCGTGCTGGTGGAGTCGGCACGGACGAGGAGGCGGTTGCTGGACGCGATGCTCCGGGCGTGGGTGGCGGACCTGCGCGGCGACGGGTTCACCGAGGAGCAGATCACCCGGCGCACCAGGCGCGGTGACGTGCTGCGCGGGGCGCCGTACCTGGTGGTGCCGTTCCTGGTGGCCGACGGCGCGCACCCGTATCCGGACGAGCGCCGGGCCGACGCGGAGCGGTCGATGTTCCTGGTGGCGATGGGCGCGGGGGTGCAGAGCCTGCTGGTGGGTCTGGCCATGGAGGGCCTGGGGTCGGCCTGGATCTCCTCGACCATGTTCTGCGCGGACGTGGTGCGCGAGGTGCTGGACGTGCCCGCGGAGTGGCAGCCGATGGGCGCGGTGGCCGTGGGACACGCGGCCGAGGCGCCCGGAGAGCGGCCTCCGCGCGATCCGGAGGACTTCGTCACCGTGCGCTAGGAACCCCTCCCGCCCCTCCCCGCGCGGCGGCCTTTCCGGAGCGGATGTCCCGGGGAGGCCGCCGCGTCCTCCGCAGGAGGGTTCTTTCACGGGAGGACTCGTGCGCGGAAGCACCGGGGTCTTCGCGCGGCACAGGTCACGGGGCGCGGTGGCGGCCCGAAGTCGGGTGCTGGTGGGACTTCTGGGGCTCGTGAACGGTACTGAGTCCCAAAGAAAAACTACAAACTTTATTTACGATTTGCGTTGACGCGGCCGCAGGGTAATTCTAAGGTTTCTTAACAATTACATGGCTCCCAGAGCCCCCTTCGTCTCCCCCGCTCGACGAAAGGAGCACCCCCTGATGCTCAAGCACCGTCGCAGGACCACTCCCCGAGGTGCGAAAGCCGCGCTGACCGGCGCGTTCGCCCTCCTGACCGCCGGGCTGCTCGCCGGTTTCACCCAGCTCTCCCCCGCCCCCGCCGAGGTGGAGACCGTGTCCGACAGCGAGTCCCTCCAGGCACAGCAGACCGGCCAGTGGCTCACCGGGTACTGGCACAACTTCGACAACGGCTCCACCGTGATGCCGCTGTCCGAGATCCCCGGCGAGTACAACCTGGTGGCCGTCGCCTTCGCCGAGAACCACCCGACCCTCGACGGCGGGATCACGTTCGACCTCGCCAGCGAGGAGCTGGGCGGCTACACCGACCAGCGGTTCCGCGACGACATCGCCGCCATCCAGGCCGAGGGCCGCAAGGTGATCATCTCCGTGGGCGGCGAGCTCGGGCACGTGGACGTCGCCAACGCGACCCAGGCGCGCAACTTCGCCGACACCACCCACGCGCTGATGCGGGAGTACGGCTTCGACGGGGTCGACATCGACCTGGAGCACGGCATCAACGCCCAGTACATGTCCGACGCCCTGCACGACCTGACCGGCCGGACCGGCTCGGGCACGATCATCACGATGGCGCCGCAGACCATCGACTTCCAGAGCGCCAACCGGGAGTACTACAAGCTGGCGTCGAACATCTCCGACATCCTCACCATCGTGAACATGCAGTACTACAACTCCGGCTCGATGCTGGGATGCGACGACCAGGTGTACTCCCAGGGCACCCCCGACTTCGTCGCGGCACTGGCCTGCATCCAGCTTGAGATGGGGCTGAGCCCGGACCAGGTGGGCCTCGGCCTGCCCGCCGTGCAGTCGGCCGCCGGAGGCGGCTACATGGCGCCCGGCCAGGTCGTCCGGGCCCTGGACTGCCTGGAGGCGGGGACCAACTGCGGGTCCTTCTCGCCGGACACCCCGTACGGTCCCATCGGCGGCGTGATGACCTGGTCCATCAACTGGGACGCCACCAACGGCTACGCCTTCGCCGACACGGTCTCGGCCCGCCTCGCCGGCGGCCCGGGCGACGGCGGCCCCACGGACGAGCCGACCGACGAGCCCACCGACGAGCCGACCGACGAGCCCGGCGACTGCACCTCCCCGGCGTGGTCCTCCGACACCGTCTACACCAGCGACGACGTGGTCTCCCACGGGGGCTCGGAGTACCGCGCCCAGTGGTGGACCCGGGGCGAGGAGCCCGGGACGACCGGCGAGTGGGGGGTCTGGAGGCTCGTCGGCACCTGCTGACCCGAGGCCGCGTGGAGGGATCCCCCGTCCCTCTCCCGCTACACGCGGCTCCCCGGCGGCCCGTCACGCACTCCCCTCGGTGACGGGCCGCCGCCCGAGAAGAGGGGCGAAGCGCCTCCCCGGCGCTTCGCCCCTCTTCTCTTCTCCGTCCCGGAGATCCGTGTCCCGCGGGACACTCCTCAGACCACGGGCAGGGTGGGCCGCAGGACGCTGGGCGCCACTCCGTCACTGGCCTCGGCGACGCGCCGGCGCTCCTCGGACACCGGTCCGTAGGCGGTGGTGCGCTGGCGGACGGGACGGCCCGTCGGCCCTACCAGGGCGCGGATGTCGCTGATGGTCTTGAACGATCCCTGCCCCGAACCGGCCATCCGGCTGATGGTCTCCTCCATCAGGGTGCCGCCCACGTCGTTCACCCCGCCCGCGAGCAGCTGGCGGCAGGTGTCCTCGGCGAGCTTGACCCACGAGCACTGGATGTTGTCGATGTGCCCGTGCAGCAGCAGGCGGGCCAGGGCGTGCACCGCCCGGTTCTCCCGCACGGTCGGTCCGGTGCGGGCCAGCCCGGCCAGGTAGATGGGCGCGTTGGTGTGCACGAACGGCAGCGGCACGAACTCTGTGAACCCGCGGTGGCCGTTGCGCTCCACCGACCGCTCCTGCAGGGAGCGCAGCAGCTTGATGTGCGACACCCAGTGCCTCGGCGAGTCCACGTGCCCGTACATCATCGTGGACGTGGTGGGGATGCCCAGGTCGTGGGCGGAGGTGACCACGTCGATCCACTCGCTGGTGGGCAGCTTGCCCTTGGTGAGGATCCAGCGGACCTCGTCGTCGAGGATCTCCGCCGCGGTGCCGGGGATGGACCCGAGCCCGGCGTCGCGGGCACGGGTCAGCCACTCGCGGACCGGCAGGTTCGTGCGCGACGCCCCGTTGACCACCTCCATCGGGCTGAACGCGTGGACGTGCATGTCCGGAACGCGGTCGCGTACGGCGGAGGCGATGTCGAAGTAGGCGGTGCCGGGCAGGTCCGGGTGGATACCGCCCTGCATGCACACCTCGGTCGCCCCGGCCTTCCACGCCTCCTCGGCGCGGTCGGCCACCTGTTCCAGGGAGAGCGTGTAGGCGTCGGCGTCGGTGCGTCGCTGGGCGAACGCGCAGAACCGGCACCCGGTGTAGCAGACGTTGGTGAAGTTGATGTTCCTGGTCACCACGTAGGTGACGTCGTCGCCCACCGTGTCCCGGCGCACCCGGTCGGCCAGGGAGGTCAGCGCCTCCAGCTCGGACCCGTCGGCGTGCAGCAGCGCGAGCGCCTCGTCGTCGGACAGGCCCGCGGGGTCGGACTCGGCGCTGCGCAGCGCGGCGGCGATGTCGGGGTCGAACCTGCGCGGCACGGCCCCCTCCCGGTCCACACCCGGGCGCAGCTCCTCCCAGTCACCGTAGACGGCGTCGAAGTCCCCGCGCCGGTCGTCGGTGCGGCCCTCGGTGTCGATCTCCGTGTGCAGTTCCGTGCGGCCGGAGGAGACCAGCACCGCCTCGGGTTCCTGCCAGGGCCGGCCCACCACGGGCGCGTCCTCGCGGGCCATGCCGGTCTCGGGGTCGGCGAGCGCGGCCACGTGTCCGGACACGCGCGGGTCCAGCCACGGCTCCCCGGCCCTGACGTACTCGGGGTAGACGGTGAGCCGCTCGCGCAGCGTGAAGCCGTGGGAGGCGGTGCGCTCGGCCAGGTCGTCGATCTGCGGCCAGGGCCGCTCGGGGTTGACGTGGTCGGGGGTCAGCGGGGAGACACCGCCCCAGTCGTCGATGCCCGCGCGGATCATCAGTCCGTACTCGTCCACGCCGCCGTGCTCGGCGCCGATCAGGTTGGGCGGCGCCTGCACGTGCGCCTTGGGCCCCATGACCAGGCGGGTGACGGCGATGGCGGCGGCCATCTCCTCGCGCTCGGTGTCGGGCCGGTGCATCATCGCGGTCTCGGGCTTGGCCCGGAAGTTCTGCACGATGACCTCCTGGATGCCGCCGTAGCGGCGGGCGGCCCCGCGCATCGCGAAGATGGACTCGGCGCGCTCCGCGGTGTTCTCGCCGATGCCGAGGAGGATGCCGGTGGTGAAGGGGACGTTGGAGCGCCCGGCGTCCTCCAGCACGCGCAGCCGCACCGCCGGGTCCTTGTCGGGGCTGCCGTAGTGGGCCTGCCCCTTCTCGGTGAACAGCCGGGTGGAGGTGGTCTCCAGCATCATCCCCATGGACGGGGAGACGGGTTTGAGCCGCTGGAAGTCGGTCCAGGTCAGCACACCCGGGTTGAGGTGCGGGAGGAGGCCCGTCTCCTCCAGCACCATGATGGCCATGGCCCGGACGTAGGACAGGGTGTCGTCGTAACCGTGGGCGTTGAGCCACTCGCCGGCCTGCTTCCAGCGGTCCTCCGGCCGGTCGCCGAGGGTGAACAGGGCTTCCTTGCAGCCCATGGCGGCACCCTGGCGGGCGATCTCCAGAACCTCGTCGGGCGACAGGAACGGCGCTTCGAGCCGGCCGGGCACCGTGGCGAACGTGCAGTAGTGGCAGCGGTCGCGGCACAGGCGGGTCAGGGGGACGAACACCTTGCGGCTGTAGGTGATGACACCGGGGCGGCCCGCGGCCTCCAGTCCGGCGTCGCGCACCCTTCCGGCATGTTCGAGGAGGGCCTCCAGGTCCTCGCCCCTGGCGTGCAGGAGCACCTCGGTCTCGGTGACGTCGAGGGTCTTGCCGTCCCGGGCACGGGCCAACGCCCTGCGCATGGCGGACGGGGTCGGGGAGAAGACGGGGGCCGGGTCGTTCGCACCACTCATAGAGCGCACCCTACGCCCCGCCCTTTTCGTACTTGTGGACGCACCACCGGTCGGCGCGGAAACGGCGGAGGCGCCGGGGATACGGGCTCCGCACGGGAACGGGGAGGTGGAGCTCGCGGCGTAGGGTCGGCACGTACGGAGGGAGACAACGTGCTGAGTCGGCTGCGCGGTGACCGGTGGGTGCGGTTGGCGCTGTTCCTGGTGGTGTGCGTGTGCGCGGGGCTGGCCCTGCGGGCGAACTGGGAGCGGGCCGGTGAGGCCGTGGCGTCGCTGCCCCTGTGGGTGCTGCCCGCGGCGGTGCTCGCGGGCATGACGGGGCTGGCCGCCCAGATGCTCGCCTGGCGCGCGCTGCTGGCCGGGATGGGCTCGCCGCTGCCGTACCGGGTGGCGGCCCGCGTCATGTTCGTGGGCCAGCTCGGCAAGTACCTGCCGGGATCGGTGTGGGCGTTCGTCGCCCAGGTGGAGCTGGCCCGCGACTGGAGGGTGCCCAGGTCCCGGGGTGCGGCGGCGACCCTGCTCGCGGTGGCGGTGACGGTCGCGGTGAGCCTGGCGGTCGCCGCGGCGGCCCTGCCCCTGTCGTCGGCGGATGCGGCCCGCCGCTGGTGGTGGGCCCTGGCGCTGGCGCCACTGCTGCTCGCCGCGCTGCACCCGCGCGTGGTGGGCTGGGGCATCCGGCTGGCGGCACGCCCGTTCGCCCGGTTCCGCGAGGTCGCCGAGGCCGGGCCCCTCGACGTGCGGGGCCGGGCCGTGGCCGCCGCCGTGGGGTGGACCCTGGTGGCGTGGGTGCCCCTGGGGCTGCACGTGTGGGTGCTGACCTGGGCGGTGGGCGGAGACGCGCTGCGGTCGGTCGGCCCGGCGGTGGGCGCGTACGCGCTGGCGTGGACGCTGGGTCTGCTGGTGGTGTTCGCCCCGGCGGGCCTGGGGGTGCGCGAGGCGGTGCTGGTCGTGGCGCTGTCGCCGGTGGTGGACGCCGGCGCGGCGCTGGTGGTGGCGGTGCTGTCGCGACTGGTGATGACGGTCGCGGACGTGGGCTGGGCGGGGCTGGCGGTACTGCTGGCAGGACGCGCCTCCCCGCCCTCGGAAACCGTGTCCGCCGCCGCACCCGGGACGCCGGACCGGCCGTGAACCCTCGCGCGGGACCGACCCGGGTGCGGTGACTGAAAAGGTTCACCGGGCGGTGTCCTCCGGCGCGGGACCTCCTGCTTCACATCCGCGACGTCTGCGGCCGGCCCGCCGGCAGGGGGTGGGACCACCCCGGCCCGGACCCGAACCGACCGGGTCCCCCGTTCCCCCGCGGACCGGCCGCCCCGCGGCCTCCCCCGCAGGGCGGCCTCAGGCCCCGAGCAGCCGCCCCGTGTACGCCCGCCAGTACGGTTCGGCGTCCACCGGGCGGACCCCGGCGCGCAGCCGCTCGGGCTCGCCGGGCGTATAGAAGCCCTTCAGCGCGCGGGCCAGGCCGGCGGCGTCGCCCGGCTCGCACAGCACCCCGTCGACGCCCTCGCGCACGTGGTCGGCGAGGGTCCCGGCCCGGGTGGCCACCACCGGCAGACCGTGCTCGTGCGCCAGCCACACGTTCTGGGTGGCGGTGGCGGTCCGGTACGGCAGTACCACGGCGTCCGCCGACGCGAACAGCTCCGGCAGTTCACCGGCGGGCACGTACCCGTCCCGCAGCCGTACCCGGTCGGCGACCCCCAGCTCCCCGGCCAGCGCCTCCAGCTCCCCGGTACCGCCCCAGAACTCCCCGGCCACGGTGAGTTCCACGTCGTCGGGCGCACCGTCGGCCAGGGCCCTCAGCAGCAGGTCGACCCCCTTGTAGGGGCGGACGATGCCCAGGAACAGCAGGTGCCGCCGCTCCCCCGGCGGCGGGGTGAGGGCTCCCCCGGTCCCGGGCAGGTGCGGGGGCATCTCGGCGACCGCCACGTCCCGGCGGCCCGGCCCCCTCAGCCCCTCGGCGAGGAGGGCCTGCTCGGGCGAGTGCGTGACCACCGCGTCCACCCGGCGCAGCAGGGCGCGCACGAGGGACACGTCCACGGCCCGCCGCTCGTGGGGCAGCACGTTGTGGCACAGCGCCACCACCCGCGTCCCCGCTCCCCGCCGGGAGCGCGCCCCCGCGAGGATTCCGAGGTAGGCGGGCACCTGGACCGGCGAGAAGAGGGTGAGCACCACCAGGTCGGCCTCACGGGCCAGGCGCCGCCCGGTGCGCCACCACCCGTCCGGCCGGTACCAGGCCAGTCCGTGGCGGGTGCCGGGGTAGGGCTCCCCCTCGGGGGCGTCGATGGTCTGCCGACCCGGGTAGAGGGCGGCCGGGTACTGGGCCCGCCAGGACTCCACGGTCGTCGGGTGGCCGAGCGACCGCAGCCGGTGCGCCAGTTCGGTGGTGTGCCGGGCGCCACCGCCCTTGTACGGGTGGGCGGGCCCCACCAGGGCGACCCGGGGCAGAGCGCTCACGTGCTCTCCCGGGAGCGCACGATCAGGTCGGCCAACAGTCCGATCGCCGCGATGATCAGTCCGGTCATGAGGATCATGACGGTGTTGTTGGGGACGTACAGCGGGTTGCGCACCTGGTCGAAGACGAACTTGGCCGTGCCGAGGCCGAGCAGCGCCAGGGCGGGCGGCATCATCACCTTGAGCGGGTTGAAGTACATCACCATGCGCAGCACCTGGAGGATGTACCGGTAGGCGTCGCTGACGAAGTGGAACTTGGATCTGCCCGACCTCTTGGCGTACTCGATGGGCACGTACCTGACGGGGTGCTGGTTGGACAGGAAGGCCAGGGTGATGGTGGTGACGCAGGAGAAGCCGGGCGGCAGCAGCTTCAGGTAGGGACGGGCGATGTCGCGGCGGAACACGCGCAGCCCGGAGTTGAGGTCGGGGATGCGCGTGTTGGTGAGGCGTTCGGCGAACTTGCGGATGACCCACTTGGCGGGCACCCGCAGCGCCTTGTGGCTGCCCATCTCCTGGATGCGCGCGCCCACGACCTGGTCGGTCCCGGGATCGGCCTGGAGCATGGCGACCAGTTCGGGGATGCGCTCGTTGGGGTAGCTCATGTCGGCGTCGGTCCACACGACGAACTCGCCACGCGCCCGCTGGCTGCCGATCCGGCGGACGGTGCCCGAACCGCCGTTGTGCCCGAAGGCGATGACGCGCATGTGCGGGTAGAGGCCCTCCACGTCCCTCAGCCGGGCCAGGGTGTCGTCCGTGGAGGCGTCGTCCACGGCGAGCAGCTCGTAGCCGTACCCGGACCCGTCCATGGCGGCGCAGATCCGTTTGACCTCGTCGACGACGTGGTTCTCCTCGTTGTAGCAGGGCAGCACGATGGTGACGCGGACCGGCGGGTCCTGGTCGTGCCGCTGGGGGACGTCGTCGCGTGTGTCGCTCATGGTTCTTCTCAACGGGGGTGTGGTCGGGTGCGGAGGGCGAGGGGGCCGGCTCATCCCTCGTCGGGGAGGACGGACACCCACACGCTTCCGATGAAGGCCCAGGAACCGGTGGGCGGTTTCCTGAGGGTACTCGGGTCCATCCGGGCGACGACGTGGAAGGGCCTCTCGGCCCCCGCCACACTGCCGGTCAGCTGCTCGATCCGTTCCCAGTCCGAGGCGGCGAGCACGGCGTCGCGGTCGCGGGCGTGGATCTCGGAGACGACTCGGTCCACGTTCTCCCGGGTCGGTCGGTCCACGGCCGCGACGGGTACGCCGCAGACGTTGCGCAGCAACGGCATGTAGTTCCCGGCCATACCGGAGTCGACCACGAGCACCGAGGCGTCCTCGGGCAACGCGGCGCAGAGCCGGTGCGTGGCCCCGACCGTGCCGACGTCCTGCCGGTAACTCATCACGCCGTCGGTGGAGATCTCCATGGTGAACGGGTTCCACGGGACGGTGCCGCCCGCCTCCACCCTGACCGTGCCGACCGCGGTGGCGGCGGTCGGCACGACCAGCGCCGCCGCGGCGGTGGCGGCGACCACGGCCGGAAGCACGCGGCCCGGGACGGTGTGCCGCTCGGCGCTGGAGGCGACGGCGCAGTAGCGGGTCAGCCACGCCAGGAACCAGACGGCGAACAGGATGAACGCCGGGATGACCAGCGCGATCAGCCGTCTGCTGGCCCAGGGGTGGTCGGGGGTGATGGCGGGGCGCAGCAGGGTGGTGGTCACCGTCCACACCAGCAGCATGGCGGGCAGCAGCCACTGGGGGTCGCGCCGCTGGAAGAGGCGGCGCAGTACGAGGGCGACGCCGAGGGAGGCGAACAGGACGGTGGCCAGGCCCACGTACCAGCCCACCCAGTACAGGCTCATGTCGTAGTAGGTGCGGCTGCCCTCGACGGGCAGGCCCTCACGCTGCTGGACGTAGGCGACCCAGCCGTCGGTGAAGTCGCTGCCGTGCCCGTAGTCGGGCCACAGCAGGGGCCGGACGGCGAGCAGCACCATGGTGAGCAGCACGAGCGCGGCCATCGCTTCGGGGAGCCGGCGGACGCGCTCCACGTGCGGGATCCCGTGGCGCCACAGGGCCGCGGTGGCCACGACCGTGGCCACGATGACGGCGGCGCTGATCAGCAGCAGGGGGTTGAGGGAGTCGGACAGGTACTCCAGGTAGGGCAGGGACAGCCCGTATCCGGCGTACAGGCCGAGGCCCGCGCCGACGGCCATGCCGCCCAGCAGCGGCAGCGCCTGCCCCCGTCGGGCGATGAGCAGCAGGCCGACGAACCCGACCACGGGCAACAGGTCGCGGATCGCGTCGATGCGCACCACCAGCCCCAGGCCGAACGCCAGCCCGGCCGCGGCGGCCAGTGTGTGGGCGGACGACCAGCGGTCGGTGATCCGCGTGCGCCGCACGAGCGCGTCGTGGGCCAGGACCAGTCCGCCGAGCAGGAGGATCTGGGTGAGGGGCTCGCTGTAGGTGAAGCGGCTGACCCACTGCTGGGGCAGGCACACGGCCAGGACGAGGGCGGCCAGGGGCGCCCAGCGGGCGCCGACCAGACGGGCGGTGAGCCCCGCGAAGGTGAGCACGCCCAGCGCGCCCAGGAACGGGGTGGTCACGAGCATCCCGTCGAGCCCGCCCAGCCAGTAGCCGATGGAGGCCACCAGCGGCGCCCCGGCCATGAACTGGGGCCAGATGACGTCGCCGCGCTCGTAGTAGGCCAGGCTCTGGTAGCTGAGCGCGGGGTCGTCGCCCGCGATGAGTTCCCGCTGCTGCGGGATGGGCAGGTATCCGTTCTCGGCGATCCATGCGGTGTACATGGCGTAGGAGGCCGGATCGCGACGGATGACCAGGGCCTCGGCGTGGTAGACGACCTGCACGACGGCGAAGGCGGCCACGATCACCAGGACGAGGACGACGGGCCACCAGGGCACGTCCTCCTCCGGCGGATCCGGGACCAACCGGGACACCAGCGCGCAGGCCGCGACCACGGCGGGCACGCCGAGGACGGCGGCCACCAAGGGGGTGAGGGAACCCAGGGCCAGGAGGGGGAAGGCCACCAGGAGCCAGGCCGAGAGGGCGATCGCGGGGAGCGCGGTGACACGGGCGAGGAATCGTCCGGGAGGCAAGCGCATGAGGCAACTGTGGCAGTTTCCGAAACCCGGCGCACACACCGCGGAGCCCGGGGCCGCCCCCGGGGGCCTCTCCGAGCCGTTGGCCTGGACCACCGCGGAAGGCGTGTGCGCTGGTCAGCGCACGGTGGCGTTCGCGGGGCCCGTGCGACGTCACCGTTGCGTTGCCTTACGGCCCCGGTCGGGTCACCGCCGGGACACGGGGCCGTCGGTACGGCGGCCTCCACGACCTAGAGTGGCGGTCATGTCCGAAACTCCCGCGCAGCTGTGGCGCGCCCTGGTGTCCGCCGACCCGTCCCGACCGTTCGTGACCTCCTACGACGCCTCGGGAGGCCGGGTGGAACTGTCCCGTGCCACCTTCGACAACTGGGTCTCCAAGACCTCGAACATGCTGGTGGACGGGCTCGGCGCGCAGCCCGGCGACCGGGTCGTGATCGCCCTGCCGGTGCACTGGCAGTCACTGGTGTGGCTGGTCTCGTGCTGGTCGGTGGGCGCCGTGGCGGAGTTCGTCCGGCCGGACGCGGGCCTGCCCGAGGGGGCGCAGGTCGCGGTGGCCGACGCCGGCCGTCTGGAGGCCGCCCTGGACAGCGGCGCGGACGAGGTCGTGGGCACCTCCCTGCACCCGCTCGGCCTGCCGTTGGCCGAGGTGCCGCCCATGGTGCTCGACTACTCGGTGGAGGTGCGCGGGTACGGGGACCACTTCTCGCCGTACCCGATCGACCCGGAGGCGCCCGCGCTGCGCGGCCACGGCTCCCGGACCGGCGCGGTCCTGGCCGCCGACGCGCACCGCCGGGCGGAGCGGTGGAAGCTGACCGCCGAGGACCGGGTGGGCCTGTTCGCCGAGCCCGACGCCCCGCTGACCCTGCTCGGCGAGGGCGCGGAGCTACTGCTGGCCCCGATCGCGGCGGGGTCGCCGATCATCCTGACGCCCCTGGAGTCCGCGGGTCCGGAGGAGGCCCTGAGGAGGGCCGACATGGAGAGGGTCACCGTGGCGGTCCGCGGGACGGACGGACCGCTGTTCCCGGGTGGGGCCCCCTTCCGGACGGTGGAGCTGGACTGATCCGCCCGCCGGAAGCGGTGCCGGTGTGATGACGGGATCTCCTGCCCGGCGAACCGCCTCCGGATGCTTCCTCCCCCTGCCGGCGCTCTCGACCGTCGGCAGGGGGCGGGACCACCGCTGTCAGGCCTCGGGCCGCCCCTCCCGGTAGTAGGCGTCGAGCACGGTGCGCTCGCGGCTCTCCTCGTCGTAGGTGTAGACCTCGCGGCCCTCGACGAACACGCGCAGGGCACGGCTCATCACGTCCAGCGGATCGCCCGACCACACGACCACGTCGCCGTCCAGGCCCGGCTTGAGGGAGCCGACCCGGTCGGAGATGCCCATGATCTCGGCGGGGTTGACCGTGAGCGCGCGGATCGCGGCCACGGGGTCCATGCCCTCCTTGACGCACAGGGTGGCCTGGTGGACCAGGAACTCGATCGGGACGACCGGGTGGTCGGTGGTCAGGGCGACCTTGACGCCCGCCCTGTCGAGGATGCCCGGGTTGGCGAGGGTCTTGTTGTTCACCTCCACCTTGGACCGGCTGGTCATGAGCGGACCGGTGATGACGGGGACACCGCGCTCGGCGATCTCGTCGGCCAGCAGGTGGCCCTCGGTGCAGTGGTTGATGATCAGCCGGTAGCCGAACTCGTCCGCCAGGCGCATCGCGGTGTGGATGTCGTCGGCACGGTGCGTGTGCTGGCACCACGGGAGTTCGCCGTCCAGGACTCTGACCAGCACCTCCAGGGTGTTGTCCCGGTCGAACGGGGTGCCCTCGGCCGACGCGTGGTCGCGCTTGGCCTTGTAGTCCTGGGCCTTGGTGAAGGCGTCGCGGATGACCGCGGCCACGCCCTGGCGGGTGGAGGGGAGCTTGTCCTTGTTGCCGTACACCCGCTTGGGGTTCTCGCCCAGGGCGCTCTTGACGCTGGCCGGGTGCTTGACCAGCCGGTCCTCCATACTGCGGCCCCAGCACTTGATGGCCACGGTCTGGCCGCCGACGGGGTTGCCCGATCCGGGTTTGACGACGGAGCTGGTGACGCCTCCGGACAGGGCGTCGGCGAAGCCGCGGTCGGCGGGGTTGATGGCGTCCAGCGCACGCATGCGGGCGCCGTTGGGGTCGGTCATCTCGTTGGTGTCGTCACCGGCCCAGCCGATGCCCTCCTCGTCGATGCCGATGTGGCCGTGGGCCTCCACGAAACCGGGGAGCACCCACTTGCCGGAGGCGTCGACGACGGTGGCGCCCTCGGGGACCGTGACGTCGGCGTCCGTGCCGACGGCGGTGATCCTGCCGTCGGTGACGAGGACGGTGCCGCCGTCGATGGGGTCCCCGTCGACGGGCACGACGTATCCGGATGTGATCGCGATATCCATGGCGGGAAACCTAGCCCATCATCGGGCGTCTCCCCAAGGCCGGACCGTGCTTCACGAGCGCGGAGGCGTAGCGAGAGGCAGCCTGGCGGACGCGAGCCCGGAACGATGCGAGGACACGACCTAACCCGCGGGCCAGCGCGCGGTCAGCAGCTCCGACCGTGGCGCGAGCTCCACCGTGGCGTTCTCGATGGCCTCGCGCACCATGGTGCAGCGGCCCACCTGCTCGGATTCGGCGGTCAGGTCGCCGCCCTCGGCCGCGAACGCGTAGACCATGCTGGGGCGGTCGGCGAAGTCCATCATCCGGAAGGCGCCGCCCAGTCCCGGGTGGTGCGGGGTCTGCTCGGGGATCACGCCCAGGGTGACGATGCCCGCCTCGACCAGGTCGGAGAGGAAGCCGCGCTGGGCGTTGAGTACGGCCGCGCCGCCCTGGGGGCGCTGCAGAGCCGACTCGTTGAGGACCACCCGCAGCACGGGCCCGTCCGGCCCGGTCATCGCCGCCCGGTGGGCCATCTCCTCCTCCACCATCGCCTCGACCATGTCCGGGGACAGGTCGGGGTGGCGCGGACGCAGGACCGCCCGCGAGTACTCGCGGGTGCGCAGGAACACCGGGACCGCCATGGGCTGGTGCTCCCACAGGTGGGTGGCGTGGACGCCCAGTTCGCGCTGGTCGCCGAACTCGTTGGGGAAGGCCTCGGCCTGGAGGGTGATCGCCCACGCGTCGACCAGCTGGTTCTCCGTGCCCAGGGCCGTGTCCACCCGTTCGACCAGCGATCGCGCCGGCCTGCAGTAAGCGTTCTCCACCTCGCGGAGCTTGTCGTCGGTCACCCCCACCGTTTTGGCGAGTTCGGCGCGCGAGAGCCCCCTGTCCGAACGCGCACGCAGTACTCGCGCGGCGAAGGGGAGCCACATCGCGGACGGCAGTGCAGTGTTCACTCCCATAACCTCCTCCGTCGCCCGACGGGACCGAACCGGCACACCTTCGGGCCAGCTCCACCGACCCCGCCGCCGTTCCTACGACCCTGTACCGTGTCGGGCCGCCGGTCAAGCGACGGGACTGGCACGGCGATCCGTGGTAGTTCATTGACGCGTACCGGAGGGGCCGACGACGCCGTCCGGAGTCCGGCGCGGTCCCGGCCGACCCCCTGGCACCCGGTTCCCATCATGCCCGAGAACGGTGCCCCGACCCCCGATTGGACAGTCCCCCGTGGCCCACTTCCTCCTCCTGCTCGCCGTGTTGTCGATCTGCGTCTGGGTGTACGCCCTGTTCGAGGTGATCGGCTCGGATCCCGGTTCCGTGCGGCTCCTGCCCAAACCCGCGTGGACCGTGGTCGTCCTGCTCCTGCCCAAGCTCGGGGCGCTGCTGTGGTTCGCCCTGGGCCGTCCGCACCGCGACCCGGCGGTGACCGCCCCCGCGGGCCCTCCCCCCGCCTTTCCCGAGTACGACCACCCGAGCCGGGCCCGCGCCGCCACCCCCGAGGAGGACGAGGAGTTCCTCCGCCGCTGCCGCGAGCGCGCGGAGGGACAGCGGCGGCGCGCCCGGGAGGCGCAGGAGCGGAAGCGGCGGGAGCGCGAGGCGCGGGATGACGGCGAGGCGGCCGGGGACTCCGCCTGAGCCCTGAGCCGGGAGGAGGCGCGGCGGGGGTCCGGACACGGGGTGACCCGACGATCGAAGCACACCGTGGTCATCCCCTGACGGAAAGCGACCCGACGGTGGTGGTACCCGACCCGTCCGAGTACGCTGTGTGCCGCCCCGCCGCGAATCTCCTTTCGGAAGTGAACCGATGAAGCGTCTGCCCCTCTCCATGACGGCCCTCCTGGCCGGCACCGCCCTGCTCGCCGTCTCCGCCTGCGCCAACGGCGCCGACGCCCAGAACGACTCCGACGGCGGCGGGAGCGGCTCGGACCAGGCCAGCGGCCCCGATCAGGCCGGCGGCCCGGCCGACGTGGACGTCAGCGGCGTCGAGGGCGCCACCCTGCGCACCAGTGAGGGCGACATCGAGGTGGAGCTGTTCCCGGAGGACGCCCCTCTCACGGTGGCCAACTTCGTGGGCCTGGCCGAGGGCGAGGGCGTGCCCAACCCGGTGACGGGCGAGGCCGGGTTCTACGACGGCACCGTGTTCCACCGGGTGATCGACGAGTTCATGGTCCAGGGCGGCGACCCCCAGGGCACCGGCCGGGGCGGCCCGGGCTACACCTTCGAGGACGAGTTCGGCTCCGGCCGGGAGTTCGACGCACCGGGTGTGCTGGCCATGGCCAACAGCGGCGAGGACACCAACGGCTCGCAGTTCTTCCTCACCGTCGAGCCGACCCCGCACCTGAACGGCATGCACACGATCTTCGGGCACGTCTCGGACGAGGAGTCCATGGACGTGCTGAGCGGCATCGCCGGCGTGGAGACCGACGCGAGCGACCGCCCGGTACAGGACGTGGTCCTGGAGTCGGTCACCGTCCACCGCGAGAACGAGGAGTAGCCGCCGGGGACCGTGCGGCGCCCGTCAGCGGCGGCGCTTGGCACGCGCGGTCCGGGCGCGCTCCACGGCCGGGCCGATCGCCTCGGCCAGCGCCGCGACGTCCTCCCTGGTGGAGGTGCGGCCCAGCGACAGCCGCAGGCTGCTCAGCGCCGTGTCGGGGTCGGCCCCCATCTCCAGCAGCACGTGGCTGGGCTGGGCCACTCCTGCCGAGCACGCCGAGCCGGTCGAGCACGAGATGCCCCTGGCGTCGAGCAGCATCAGCAGCGCGTCGCCCTCGCAGCCGGGGAAGGACAGGTGCGAGATCCCCGGAAGCCTGTGCTCGGGGTCACCGTTGACGACCGTGTCGGGGACCACCGCGCGGACCCGCTCCTCCAGCTCGTCACGGAGGTCCGTCAGATGCTTGACGTGCTCCTCGCGCTCGGCGACCGCCAGGTGGACGGCCGTGGCCAGCCCGCGCAGCAGCGGCGCGGACAGGGTGCCCGAACGGATGTCGCGCTCCTGCCCGCCACCGTGCAGGACCGGCGTCGGGGCCAGGCCGCGCCCGACCAGCAGCGCTCCCGCGCCCACCGGCCCGCCGAGCTTGTGGCCGGTGACCGTCAGGGCGCTCACCCCGCTCGCGGCGAAGTCGACCGGTTCCACACCCACGGCCTGCACGGCGTCGGTGTGGAAGGGGATGCCGTACTCGGCGGCGACGGCGGCCAGCTCGGCCACCGGCTGCACCGTGCCCACCTCGTTGTTGGCCCACATGACCGACACGAGCGCGACCGACTCCGGGCCGGGGCCGCCCTCGATCGCCTCCCGCAGCGATGACGGGCTCACGCGGCCCAGCGCGTCCACGGGGAGCTTCTCGTGCGTCGCGCCCTGGTGCTCGGCCATCCAGTGCGCGGGGTCGAGGGCGGCGTGGTGCTCGACGGCGCTGGTGAGGATCCTCGTCCTGCGAGGCTCCGCGCTCCCGGCGTTGCGCGCCCAGTACAGGCCCTTGACGGCGATGTTGTTCGACTCGGTGCCGCCGCCGGTGAAGACCACCTCGTGCGGGGTGGAGCCGAGCGCCCCGGCGACGCGCTCGCGGGCCTCCTCGACCGCGCGACGGGCGGCGCGCCCGTGGCCGTGCAGGGACGACGGGTTGCCGAGGGCGCCGAGCTCGGCCGCGACGTCGGCGACCACCTCGGGGCGGACCTCGGTCGTGGCAGCGTGATCCAGATACACCATGGCTCCACAAGGATACGTCCGTCCCGATTCGCCCGCGGCCCCCGGACCCCCTCCGTTCCACGACCGGCGCCCACGGTGTGCCGGGGAACCGGCGCCCGCGGCCCGCGACTCGTCCGGAATCCGGTCCCGTGACGGGTTGTCCACAGGTGCGAGGGCGTCCTCCTCCACCCGCCCCGATCCCGATAACCTTGTGTCATGCCTGACTCCGCGTCCTCGCAGCCCGCCCAGCCCGCCGACCCCGCCCGGTCCTCCGGCGGCCACTGGCCAGCGCCCACGGCCGAGCGCCCGGTGCGCGCGCGGCTCTCCCTGCCGGGGTCCAAGTCGATGACCAACCGCGCGCTGATCCTGGCCGCGCTGTCGGAGACCCCCTGCCTGGTGCGCCGCCCCCTGGCCAGCCGGGACAGCGAGCTGATGGTCGGCGCCCTGCGCGCCCTGGGCGTGGAGGTCTCCCCCGCGGGGGACTCGGGCGGGGACCTGGCGGTCACCCCCGCTCCGCTGCGCGGCCCGGCCTCGGTCGACGTCGGCAACGCGGGCACGGTGATGCGGTTCGTGCCGCCCCTGGCGGCCCTGGCCTCCGGAACCGTCGGCTTCGACGGCGACCCGCGTGCACGCGAGCGCCCGGTGGGCGAGCTCCTGGACGCCCTGCGCGCGCTGGGCGCCGACATCGACGACGGCGGCCGCGGAGCCCTGCCCCTCACCATCCACGGCACCGGCGCCGTACGCGGCGGCGAGGTGACACTGGACGCGTCCGGCTCCTCCCAGTTCGTGTCCGCCCTGCTCCTGAGCGGCGCCCGCTTCACCGAGGGCGTGCACGTGCGCCACTCCGGCCCGCCCGTGCCCTCCCAGCCGCACCTGGACATGACCGTGGAGATGCTGCGTTCGGCCGGGGTGACCGTGTCCACCGCCGAGAACTCCTGGAGGGTCGGGCCCGGACCGGTCAAGGCAGCCGACATCACCGTGGAGCCCGACCTCTCCAACGCGGCGCCCTTCCTCGCCGCGGCCCTGGTCAGCGGGGGCGAGGTGACCGTCGAGGGCTGGCCGGAGCACACCACCCAGCCCGGCGACGCGCTGCGCTCGCTGTTCACCCGCATGGGAGGCGAGGTGTCGCTCTCCCCCGAGGGGCTCACCCTGCGCGGCACCGGCCGGATCCTGGGCCTCGACACCGACCTGCGCGACGTGGGTGAACTCACCCCCACCATCGCCGCCGTGGCCGCACTGGCCTCGACCCCCTCACGGCTGACCGGCATCGCGCACCTGCGCCGCCACGAGACCGACCGCATCGCCGCGCTGGCCGCCGAGGTCAACCGGCTGGGCGGCGACGCCGAAGAACTGCCCGACGGCCTGGTCATCCGTCCGCGACCGCTGCACGGCGGGGTGTTCCACTCCTACGACGACCACCGGATGGCCACGTCCGGTGCGGTGATCGGGCTCGCGGTGCCCGGTGTGGAGGTGGAGAACATCGCCACCACGCGCAAGACCCTGCCCGACTTCCCGGGCCTGTGGGCGGAGGCGCTGGCATGAGCCGCACGCGGGGCGGAGGGCGCCACCTGGACGAGGACGACATCCGTGTGCGCGCCCGGGGCGGGTCCAAGCCCCGCACCCGCAACCGGCCCAAGCACGAGAACGCCGTGGAGGGCATGGTCACCGCGGTCGACCGGGGCCGGTACCGCTGCCTGGTGGAGGGCGTCCCCGTCGTGGCGATGAAGGCCCGCGAACTCGGCCGTGGGTCCATCGTCGTCGGCGACCGCGTCGACGTGGTCGGCGACCTGTCCGGCAGGCCCGACACCCTGGCCCGGGTCGTGCGGGTCAGGGAGCGCGAGTCCGTACTGCGGCGCACGGCCGACGACACCGACCCGGTCGAACGGGTGATCGTCGCCAACGCCGACCAGTTGGCGATCGTGTGCGCCCTGGCCGACCCCGACCCGCAGCCCCGCTTCGTGGACCGCTGCCTGGTCGCCGCCTACGACGCGGGGCTCGACCCGCTCCTGTGCCTGACCAAGGCCGACCTGGCCGGCCCGGACGAGCTGCTGCGCGTGTACGAGCCCCTGGGCGTGCCCTACGAGGTCCTCGGACCCGAGAGCGATCCCACCGGACTGCGCGCCCGCCTGGACGGCCGCACCACCGTGTTCGTCGGCTCCTCGGGTGTGGGCAAGTCCACCCTGGTCAACCGGCTCGTTCCCGGGACCGACCGGGCCGTGGGCCACGTCAACGCGGTCACCGGCCGCGGCCGCCACACCTCCACGTCGGCCGCCGCGCTGCCGTTCGAGGGCGGCTGGCTGATCGACACCCCGGGCGTGCGCAGCTTCGGACTGGCGCACATCGCCCCGGAGGACATCGTCGGGGGCTTCCCGGACCTGGCCGGGGCCGCCGAGGACTGCCCGCCCGCGTGCTCCCACCAGCCCGAGGCCCCCGACTGCGCCGTCCAGGCCGCCCTGGAGCGCGGGGAGCTGGACCCGGACCGGGTGGCGTCGCTGCACCGTCTGCTCGCCAGCCGCGAGGGCGAGACCGACGAGACGTGAGACCGCCGGGGCCGGGTCCCGCGGGCCTCAGCCGGCCGGAGACCCCCCGGGGGCCGGTTCGGCGGTACCGGTGACGTGTGCCCGCCCCCAGGCGCCGAGCGGGCTCAGAGCCTCGTTCAGGGACCTGCCGAGCCCGGTCAGCGAGTACTCGACCCGGGGCGGCGGCTCCCGGGAGGCCTTCACCGAGCACGAGGAGAGTCCCTGTCCGCCGTGACCGGGGCCGTGTTCGTCGGCGGGGACGCCGGGCTGGCCGACCTGCACGACGTGGCCCTGCTCAGCGCGGTGAACCGCATGTTCGCCGGGGTCGCGCACGCCTTCGCCCTGGTCCGGAACGAGGACGTGTGTCTGGGGGAGTTCGCCTCCCTGCTCTCCGACTGGCTCACCGCGATGACCGTCGGCGTCCACACCAGCGCCGAACGGCTGGAGAGCGGCGACTACACCACCGGTGTCGTCTCCAACCTCGCCATGCAGGTACGGGGCGACCGGACGCTGCTGCGCACCGCCGAGGAACAGGGCGTGAGCACCGCGCTCCTGCTCCCGTACGCGGAGATGATGGAGCGCCGCCTGGCCCAGGGGCACGGCGACGAGGACGGCACGGGGGTCGTCGACCTGCTCGCCGTGCCCCGAGGCTGAGGCCCGGCGCGTCTACACCTCGACGGTCCCGCCGCACCGCCAGTACCGGGTGCGGTCGCACTCAAGGAAGCCCTCGTCGAGCAGCCCGCGGCGGAGCACCGACACGTTCGCGCTGAATCCGCGCAGGACCGTGTTGACCTCGGCCGCGCTGTAGCGGACCCCGGGCTCGAAGGCGCGGGCGACCTGGTCGAGCAGGACCAGACGGGCGGAGCGGCGCACCGGGATCGCGGTGATCCGCCCGTCCGGCATGTGGGAGCGCAGCACCTCCTGGCGCTCGCGCTCCGTCAGCGGCCCCTCCGGCACGCCCGCCACCTCCTCAGCGGCCGACCAGCAGCATCCCGTGCACGACCGTCTCGACCCGGCGCGCGGCCTCGTCCGGGTCGATCGGCTGCAGCGAGTACGACACCGTCAGACGCAGGGCGACGTCGGCGGCGGCCTCGGCCGCGGAGTCCGCCAGGCCCGGGTCGTGCCTGCCCAGCAGGGCGGTGATGCGCTCGCCCAGGACCTCCAGGAGGGGCTCCGACCTCGTGGTGAGGACCGGGAGGAGCCCGTGGTCGCCGGTGACCACCGCGCGCAGCAGCGGGTTGTCCCGGGCGGACAGCAGCACCAGGCGGGTCGCCCGGCTCACCGCGTGCGGCGGGTCCCCGCCCTCCTCCAGGAGGCGCACCACCCTGTCGAGCAGCGCGTTGACCTCGCGCACCACCACGGCCTGGAGCAGGCCCTCCTTGCTGCCGAACACGTTGTACAGGGTCTGGCGGGACACCTGGGCGACCGCCGCGATGTCCGCCATGCGCCGACCGGCCCATCCGCCGGAGACGACCTCGGCGTAGGCGGCGTCCATCAACCGCTCCCGTGCCGAGGCTCCCTCGGCACGGCTCTGCCCGCTCCCGGTGTCCATGTCCCCATCCTCGCATCCGGCCCCGCGAGTAGCACCTCCGCCGCGTTTCCGCCTTTCCCGCGTAACTAACGCTCTGGTCACGCGCGTGTGCCACTTTGGCCATGTTCGTGCCCGGGAGGGTAGCGTTACCGGTCATGGCGTCCTTCGACGATGATCTGCGGCTTGCCCACGTGCTCGCCGACGCGGCCGACGACCTCGCTCTCAAGCGTTTCCGCGCGCTTGACCTCGTGGTCGACACCAAGCCCGACCTCACCCCCGTCACCGAGGCCGACCGGATGGTCGAGGAGACGCTGCGCGGCGTGCTCTCCCGCGCCCGGCCGCGTGACGCCGTGGTGGGCGAGGAGTACGGCAGGACCGGCAGCAGCAACCGGGTGTGGGTCATCGATCCCATCGACGGCACCAAGAACTACGTGCGCGGCGTGCCGGTGTGGGCGACCCTGATCGCCCTGCTGGAGGGCGACCGCCCCGTCGTGGGCGTGGTGTCCGCCCCGGCCCTGCACCGCCGCTGGTGGGCCTCCAAGGGCGGCGGCACCTGGCAGGGCCGCGGCCTGTCGAAGGCCTCGCGCTGCCACGTCTCGAAGGTGTCGGAGCTGTCGAACGCCTCCCTGAGCTTCTCCTCGCTGACCGGCTGGGAGGAGCAGGGCCGCCTCGACTCCTTCCTCGGGCTGACCCGCTCGGTGTGGCGCACCCGCGCCTACGGCGACTTCTGGTCGCACGTGATGGTCGCCGAGGGCGTCGTGGACGTCTCCGCCGAGCCGGAACTGTCGCTGTGGGACGCCGCGCCGCTGCCGATCATCCTGGAGGAGGCGGGCGGGCGGGCCACCGACCTGCGCGGTGAGGGCTTCGAGGACGGCGGTCCGCTCGTGTGCACCAACGGCATGGTCCACGACCAGGTACTGACCTGGCTCAACGGCGGTCCCACACCCCTGCGCCGGAACTGACCCGCACCGCGTCCCGGCCCCTCCGGCGCGGGGTCGGCACCAGCGACCCGAGATTCCTCACGACCAGGGTGAACCGGATCCGCCCTTCCCAGTGATAAGTCTGTTGAAACCCCGCCACCCCCGCGGGCATCCCGGTCCCGCCCCGCGGTGGCCGGACCTCACAGACATCACGGGAAGGGGCCGAATGCTGCGTTCCCTCACAGCCGGGATCGTGCTGGCCTTCGCCGGTTCACGGGCCAACGTCGCCCGGACCATCCTGTCCTGCGCGGGCATCGTCGTCGGCGTGGGCGCCCTGGTCATGGTGGTCACCGCCAGCGACCTCGGCCAGCGGTTCGCCACCGCCTACAGCGAGGCCAACGCGGGCCGCCCGGCCACCCTCCAGGTCACCGTGTTCGGCCAGGTCACCGACCGCGCCGCCTTCGAGGAGGACCTGCTCCGCGCGGGCGGCCAGGACATCTCGGTCTACCACACGCCCTCCGAGACACCGATGGTCCGCTCCGGCGGCTCGGTGGTCCCCGAGGTGCAGTTCCTCGGCGTGGACACCGCCCTGGGCGACATCCGGCGGATGAACATGGCCGAGGGCCGCTGGTTCACCGAGGCCGACGCCGAGTCGCTGGCGCCGGTCATGGTCGTCAACCAGCCGCTCGCCGACACTCTCGGCGACCTCACACGGGTCCAGGTCGGCACCGACCAGTGGATGGACGTGCGCGTCGTCGGCGTCCTGGAGAGCTCCGCGCTGGACCTCGGCTGGTACAGCGCCTACCTCCTGCGCTCCCCCGCCTCCGACGACCTGCTCTTCGGTTCCTCCTCCGGCACCGGCGGAGAGGGAGAGGAGGAGGGTGGCCCGTTCGCGATGATGGGCACCCAGACCACCTACCAGGTGCGGATCGACCCCCGGGACCCGGCGGCGCAGGACCCGTGGGGCGAGGTCTTCACCGAGCGCCTGGCGTCGGCGTCGTGGCGCTGGGGCATCGAGGACACCGAGAGCATCTCGTCCCACCGGGCGGACTACGCCGAGGAGGTCGAGGAGATCATCACCTACATGTCCTGGGGCCTGACCGGCATCGCCGTCATCACCCTCACCACCGGCCTGCTCGGCGTACTCAACGTCGGCCTGGTCACCGTGCGCGAGCGCCGCCGCGAACTGGCGACCTACCGGGCCCTGGGCGCGAGCCGGTCCACCCTGTTCGTGGCCGTGGTCATGGAGTCGGTGGTGGTGTCGCTGGTGGCCGGGATCATCGCCCTCGCCGGATGCTGGGCCGCGGTGACCGCGGGCGGCGCGGTACTGGAGCGCTTCGTGTCGCTGCCCGACGACGTCCCCCTGAACATCCCCGCCTCCGGAGTACTCGTCGGCCTGGGCAGCGCCGCCCTGGTCGGGCTGCTGGCCGGGATCATCCCCGCGATGCGTGCACTGCGGGCATCCGTCGTCGCCGGACTCCGGGAATAGGAGACACACACGTGAAGAAGTGGATCATCATCGGCGCGGTCCTGGTCGTGGTCCTCGGGCTGTTCGGGTCCGGCTACCTGCTGGTGTCGCGTCTGGGCGGCGGGACGGACCTGCCCCCGGAGGAGTCCGCCCTGGACACGGGCGGCGCACCGGTCGAGGTGGAGATGGGCGAGGTCAGCTCCGAACTGGTGCTGGACGCCGCCGTCCGGGCCGAGCCCGGCGAGGACGTCAAGGCCCGCAACGGAGGAACGGTCGCCCACCTGTGGGTGGGTGAGGGCGCCGAGGTCGAGAGCGGAGCGCCGATCGTGAACGTGAAGGTGCCCGACGGGTCGGCACCCGTCACCGGGGACGGCGGAGAGGCCCCCTCCGCCCCCGCGACCAGGGAGACCACCCTGTACGCGCCGGCGGGCGGCACGGTGTCAGGGCTGGAGGACGTACTGGTCGGCGACGTGCTGGAGCCCGGCTCGGTGGTGGCCACGGTCGCTCCGGACGAGTTCCGCGCCGTCGCCTCCATCCCGCCCAACGACCTCTACCGGTTCTACGAGGAGCCGGGGGACATCCTGCTCCAGATCGACCAGGGGCCGCCCGCCTCCGAGTGCGCGTTCCTGTCCCTGGGCGCGGTCGAGGACGGTGGCGCGGCCCCGGAGGAGGGCGGAGCCGGCGGCGGCGGTGGCGGTGGCGCGGAGCTGGCCTGCCGGGTGCCCGCGGACCTGGAGGTCTTCGACGGGGTCCGGGGCAAGCTGTCCGTCAGTACGGGCAGGGCGGAGAACGTCCTGGTCGTCCCGGTGACCGCCGTACGCGGCAACGTGGACTCGGGTGAGGTCGTGGTGATCGCCGGCGACGGGACCGAGGAGACCCGCGAGGTGGAGCTCGGGGTGTCCGACGGCTCGCTCATCGAGGTCACCAAGGGGCTGAGCGTCGGTGACATGGTCCTGGACCCGGTGCCGCTCGACCCCCGCTTCGACGTCCCCGGGGGGCAGGACTCCGAGGAGGAACCCCTCACCGAGGAGGAGATCGCGGTGGAGGAGGTGGAATAGGTGTCCGTCGACACAGCGGCCCCCGGAGCCATCACGCCTCGCCCCGGTTCCGCCCCCCTGCTGAACGTGGAGGGGGTCACCCGGCACTTCACGGTGTCGGGGACCCGGATCGACGTGCTGCACGACTGCACGTTCCAGGTGGAGCGCGGCGAGGTCGTGGCGATCGTCGGCCAGTCCGGTTCGGGCAAGTCCACCCTGTTGAACCTGCTGGGCCTGCTCGACCGGCCCAGCGGCGGCACCTACACGTTCGACGGGGTGGACACCACCCGCCTGGGCGAGGGGCCGCGGTCCCGCCTGCGGGGCGAGGGCGTCGGCTTCGTGTTCCAGCAGTTCCACCTGCTGGAGCGACGCACCGCCCTGGCCAACGTCGGCGTGCCGATGGTGCTCGGCGGCGTGCCGCTGCTGCGCCGGAGGGCGCGGGCCCGCGAACTGCTGGAGGCCGTGGGGCTGGAGCACCGGCTGCACTCCCAGCCGCACCAGCTCTCCGGCGGTGAGCAGCAACGTGTGGCCCTGGCCCGGGCGCTGAGCCGGGAACCCGCCCTGATCCTCGCCGACGAGCCCACGGGCGCTCTGGACGCCGCCAGCAGCACCATGATCATGGAGCAGCTGCTGGAGCAGGCCAGGATCCGTGACGCGGCGGTGGTCGTGGTGACCCACGACCCCAGGGTGGCCGCGCGGACCGACCGCGTGGTGGAACTGGTGGAGGGCCGCACCCGCTGAGTGTGTGCCGCCCGGTTCCCCGGGCGGCACACGAACCCCGGCACGGGGCCGTCCCGGAACGCAGAAACGCCGGGTGCGCAATCGCACCCGGCGTTTCCCTGGTAGCGGGGACAGGATTTGAACCTGCGACCTCTGGGTTATGAGCCCAGCGAGCTACCGAACTGCTCCACCCCGCGTTGTTGTGTCTCCATTCTAGAGGCTTTCACCTCCGGGAGCAAATCGGCTTTCCGCTTGGAAAACCGTGGAGACTCCCCTTCGGCCAGTCGGTTTCCCCACCGGCCTGAGACCAGCCTACCAGGGCCTGAGTCCCGGTCCGACCATGTGGGCGCATCCCTTCGGGCGCGTCCTTTCCGAATACCGCCGAAAAGGCGGGAACCGGAAAACCAACGGACCCGGGATTTCTCCCGGGTCCGGGTCTGGTAGCGGGGACAGGATTTGAACCTGCGACCTCTGGGTTATGAGCCCAGCGAGCTACCGAACTGCTCCACCCCGCGTTGTTGTGTCTCCACATTAGCGCGCTCCGGGCGAGAACCCAAATCAGCGGAGCGAGACGTGGGCCACCCGGCTGACGAGCGCGTCCGGACCGGACAGAACGAACGGGGCGGGGCCCGGGGGCCCCGCCCCGCACCGGTGCGGAGAACGGCGGACTACTCCTCGTTCATCTGCTCCTCAAGGGCCTCCAGGGCCTCACGCAGGCGCTCGTTGGCCTCCTCGTTCGACTCCTGGGCCTCCTCCCAGGCCTCGACGGCCTCGTTGAGGGCGTCGGTGAGCTCCTGGTCACCACCGCCGTCACCACCGCCGTCACCGGCTCCGGCCTCGGCCTCCTCCTCCGGAGGCGGCTCCTCGGCGCCTTCCTCCGGCGCCTGGGCCTCCCCGTCGAAGAGGTTGCTGAGCGCATCCGGCAGGCTGCTGCCGATCGCGACCTCCTCGCCGAAGCCGACCATGACCTGCTGCAGCAGCGGGAAGGAGGCGGCTCCGCCGCCACCGGCCTGCACGTACAGCGGCTCGACGTAGAGCAGGCCGCCCGCGAACGGCAGCGTGAGCAGGTTGCCCCGCGTCACCTCCGCGTTGGACTGCTCCAGCGGTAGCAGCACCTCGCGAACGTTCGCGTCCGCGTCGAAGGCGTTCTGCACCTGTCCAGGACCGAAGATCACCGTGCTCCGCGGCAGTTCCAGCAGCTTGAGCTGGCCGTAGTCCTCCGAGCGGGGATCGCTGTCCACCGCCATGAAGGCCGCCAGGTTCTCACGGCCGCGCGGCACGAACGTGCTGGTCAGCGAGAAGGTGGCCTCCTCCTCGTCCGGGTAGTGGATGGTCTGGCGGTAGGGCGGCTCGGGTGCCTCGGTACCGCCGGTCGGGTCGTTCGGGACCGACCAGAAGTCCTGACCGCCGTAGAAGGCGGAGGCGTTCGTCACGTGGTACTCGCGCATGATCTCGCGCTGCACCTTGAACAGGTCGTCCGGGTACCGCAGGTGGTCGACGAGATCGTCGCTCATCTCGCCCCGGTCGGTGATGACGCCCGGGAACGAGTCCATCCACGTCTGCAGGACCGGGTCCTCCTCGTCCCAGGCGTACAGGGTGACCGAGCCGTCGTAGGCGTCGACGGTGGCCTTCACCGAGTTGCGGATGTAGTTGACCTCGTTGCCCGGCAACGCGCCGACCTGCTGGATCGAACCGTCCGTGAAGGTGTCGGTCACCGCCTGGGTGAAGTCGATCGGAGACGCGTACGGGTAGCCGTTGGACGTGGTGTAGGCGTCCACGATCCACGAGACCTTGCCGTCGACGACCGCCGGATAGGGGCGGCTGTCCACGGTCAGGAACGGGGCGACCTTCTCGACGCGCTCCACCGGATCGCGCTCGTAGATGATGCGCGAGTCGCTGGCGATGGCGCTGTTGAGCAGGATGTTCGGTTCCTGGTACTTGATCGCGTACAGGACACGGTCGAAGAAGCTGCTCAGCTGGACGCCGCCGCTGCCCTCGTAGCGGTTGTAGGCCTGGGAGCCGCCGGACGTGCCCTCGGCGCCCTCACCGCCCTCGGCGGCGGGCTCCTCCTCGGCCTGCTCGGCGTCCTCCTGGCCCGTGCCCTCCTGGTCGGCGTCGGACGGGGCCCGCGCCTCGTCCGGACTCGGGCTGACCTCGGTATCCACGGCGTCCTCGGGAGTCGGCACGTCGCCCGTGTCCTCCTCCGAGTCGAGGGGGTAGTCGTACTCCTCCTCGGCCTGGACGATGACGTAGTCGGCGCCCTCGCGGCCGTAGTAGATGCGCGGCTCGTACTCGCCGACGACGTCGCTCAGCTCACCGCGCGGCGGGATGTTGTACTCGGTGAAGACCGGGCGGCCCTCGGCGTCGATCTGGGTGCCGGCGGCGGCGACCATGCCGTAGCCGTGGGTGTAGATCAGGTGCCGGTTGAGCCAGTTGTTCTGGTCCGAGGGCGGTCCGTCCAGTTCGCGGACGGCCACGATCGTGTCGATCAGGTTGCCGTCGGTGTCCGGGTAGCGGTCGACCTCCAGCACCTCGGGGAACTGGTAGAAACCGCGGACCTGCTGCATCTGCTGGAAGGTCTGCGAGACCACGGAGGGGTCGACCAGGCGCACCGTGGTGCCCTGGGACTCCTCCACCAGGTCCTGCGCGCTGAGCTCGGTGGTGGCGTCGTAGGCCTGCACCTCGGCGTCGGAGATGCCGTAGGCGTCGCGCGTGTGCTCGATGTTGCGCTCGATGTAGGGGCTCTCCAGGCGCTGCTCGTTCGGGTCGACCTGGAAGTTCTGCACGATCGCGGGGTAGGCGGCACCGACCAGGATGGCGGACAGCACCAGCAGTCCGAGGCTGGCCATGGGGACCATGGTGTTCTTGAAGTAGATGTTGGCGAAGAACAGCACGGCGCAGATGACCGAGATGACCGTGAGGATCAGCAGGGCGGTCTTGACCGCGTTCACGTCGGTGTAGGAGGCACCGAAGGTGTAGCCGCGCTCGGAGAAGACCAGTCCGTAGCGGTCCAGCCAGTAGGAGCAGGCACGCAGCAGCACGAACACGCCCAGCAGCACCGACAGGTGCACACGGGCGGCGGGAGTGGCGCGCTGACCGGAGTCGTTCTGGAGGCGGACGCCGCCGTACAGGTAGTGGACGACCACCGCGGCGATGAACGCCAGGATGACCGCCGCGTACAGGTAGCCGAGCAGGACGCGCAGGAACGGGTAGACGAACGCGAAGAACGCGACGTCCATGCCGAACTCGGGGTCGTCCACACCGAACTCGGTGCTGTTCATGAACTGGAGGTAGGAGCGCCAGTCACCGCTGGCCGCGACTCCGGCCAGCAGGGCGAGGGCGCCCACGGCGATCCAGAAGAACAGCTTGCGGTGCGGGTCGATGGACTGCCGGTAGCGGTCCAGGCCCTGCTGTTCCAGGCTCATCGGCCGGATACCGGGCCGTGAGCGGTAGGCGAAGAAGATGCTCGCGCCGACGATGACGGCCATGACGAGGCCGGAGACGGCGAACAGCAGTACACGGGTCCACAGCTCGGTCAGGAAGACCGAGGTGAACCCGACGGATCCGAACCACTTGTAGTCGGTCCAGAAGTTCGCGGCGAGCATCAGCCCCGCGATGATGACGACCACGGTCGCTGCGACTGGCGCGAGCAACCTTGATCGGCGAGGCATACGCGCAGGTGGTGCGCCGGGCGATCGGAAGCTCACGCCTCCCCCTCGGTTGGCTTGGTAGGTGCGTTCGGTGACGCGTGTGGCGCCCTGTTACTAAAAACTTAAACGGTGGTCCCTGGGTTCCCGAAACCACCCTCTTACGCATGACAAGGCTGCATCGTTGGTGTATCAGAGTGGCATCCGGGGTCACGTGGTGACCCTACTGTCCGGAAACGGAGACGGAAGGGTTTCCACATCGGTCACTATGGAAACGTGTCGAACATTCGCGAAGCCGTCATGGACCTCGAACGCCACGCCGCAGAGCAGGGCTGGGACCGGCCGCTGGGGCTGTACGCCCTGGTACCCACCTCCGACCTGCTGAAAGCGGAGCCCGCGCTGGCCGAACTACTGGGGATCGACTCCCCGATGGACCCCGACGAGTTGACCCCGGTCGAGCAGGAGCATTTGCCGGACGACGTCCCGCTGGAGGAGGCGCTGGGTCGCATCATGTGGCCCGAGGGCGTCGCCGGATGCGCTCTGGTGATGGAGCGCCTGGTGGTGAAGGGCTCGGACGAGACACTGACCCCCGGCGAGGACCCGAGCTCCTCCGAGAAGGAGACCGAGGAGATCCGCATGGTCGCGGGGGTGCTGCGCGACGGATCCCGCCACTGCGCGATGCGCATGCGCAGCCACGACAGCGAGTCGGAGGTGCTCAACGGTGCGGACCTGGTCCCCGCGCTGACCTCGGCGCTGGCGCTGACCCTGGACGTCGAGGAGGAGCCGGAGCGGGGCGAGGGGGAGCCGGAGCAGGGCTGAACCCGTCCTCTTGCCCGCTGAACGCCTGCCCAACCCCTGGGGGTGTCGTTCGGGCGCCGGCGGGGTTCTGGAGGATTCGTAGGTGGGACTGCGAGGAACGAGCCGTCACACCGGAGGATCCGAAGGTTCCCGCCCATAGGGCGCCCGAACACGGACTGAAGCGAAGCGGAAGTCCCAAAGCAAGCACTGCCTACTCGCAGCGGGGCAGCCCGTCCTCGCCGGCGCGGATGGCCTCAAGCGCGTCCACCGCGTCGGTGAGGGTCTCGACCCGCACCACGTCCAGCTCCCCGTAGGCGGCCGACTGGGACACCTGGGAGCAGCTGTCAGCGGCCACGAGGAAGTACTCGGCCCCGTCGCGCCGGGCGCTGACCATCTTCTGCTGGATGCCGCTGACCCCGCCGATCCGACCGTCGGCGGCGATGGTGCCGGACCCGGCGACGTCCGCCCCGCCGGTGAGGCTCTCCTCGCTGAGCCGGTCCATGATCCCGAGCGCGAACATCATGCCCGCGCTGGGTCCGCCGATGTCTCCGACGGTGATCTCCACGTCCACGGGGAAGTCCATCCGGTCGGTGATGAGCACACCGACCGCCGCGCCGCCCGACTCGTCCTCCTCGGCGGTGATCTCCACGTCGACGGCCTCACCGTCCCGCTCCAGGGCGAGCTCGACCGGGTCGCCGGGCTCGCGGTCGCCGACCATCTCCACGACCGCGGCGCTGCCCACGGGGCCCTCGGAGCCACCGCCGCCCTCGGTGGGCACGGGTTCGCCGTCCACGGCCAGGATGAGGTCGCCCTCCTCCACCACGCCGTGCGCGGGCATGCCCTCGACGGTGCCGCCGACCGCGGGGACGGCCTCGTACTCCATGCCGAGCTCGTTGAACGCGGCGGCGGTGGCTTCGGTCTGCGAGTCGTTCATCTGCACGGTCTGCCGCTCGGTGACCTCCTCGGGCGTGCGCCCGGCGGGGAAGAGGAGCTCCTCGGGCAGGACCGCCTGGGTGGGCGAGAGCCACGCGGTGACGACGGTGAGGAAGTCGAGCCGGTGCTGGGGCCCGCCCGCGTACTGCACGGTCACCATGGACAGGGAGCCGTCGTGCTCGTAGCTCCGCGCGCCCTCGACCTGGATGACCGGCTCCTCCCGGACCTCTCCGAGCGTGTCCACGGTGAGGCCGGGCGCGGCCACCAGGTAGGGAACGGGGAGGAGGAGGCTGCCGGCGCCGAGCCCGACGAGAAGGACGAGAGCGACAACGAGGGTCATGACACGACGAAGCATGCGCACAGCCTATTGCGGGTGGTGCCCCGTCGGCGTCCTTCCACGGCCGCACCCGGGACGGCCCGCACCGCGCCGCCCGCTCAGGGCGAGCCCACCCACTCGCTCCCGCCGTCCCCGAAGTCCTGCTGCTTCCAGATGGGCACCTGGGCCTTGAGGTCGTCGATGAGGCGGCGGCAGGCGTCGAACGCCTCCTCCCGGTGCTCGGCGGCCGCGGCCACGACCACGGCGGTGTCGCCGATCTCCAGCCGGCCGACGCGGTGCACCGCGGCCATCCTCACCACCGGGCGGCCCGGAACGGAGGTGTCGCCGAGCACCTTCTCCATGACGGCTCGCAGCTGCCCCTCCACCGTCGGGTGCGCCGAGTAGGCGAGCCGGGCGACGTCGCGGCCGTGGTCGTGGTCGCGAACGGTGCCGACGAACACGGCGGTGCCGCCCGCACGCGGGTCGGAGACCGCGGCGAGGACCTCGTCCACCGAGAGGGGGGTGTCGCGTACGGACGCGAGAGTGATCTCTTCCACGACACGACCGTACCAATCGGGCGTCGCCCCGTGTCGGTGGCCGCGCGCCGCGGGTCAGGCGCCCTTGCGCTTGCGCAGGTGGCGGATGGCGGCGGCGGTGCCGATGGCCGCGGCGGCGGCGCCGGCGGCACCGGCCGCGGTGATGGTGACCTCCTTGCGGCCCAGGCTGCGTCCCACCAGAGCGGGCCTGCCGCTCCTGGACTCCAGCAGTGCCGCCAGGGCGGCCCCGTTGTCGTAGCCGGGCTTCCACCCGGCGCCGCGCAGCACCGCGCAGTCCACCACGCACGGGTAGACGAGGAACTTCAGCTCCCCCTCCGCGGCCGGGGTGATCCGGGCCTGGTGCAGGCGGCGGACGGCACCGAAGGCCAGGTTGGCGGGGACCTCGAAGTGCTTCATCCCGGCGACGCTCTCCACCTCGCTCTGGGGGAGGGAGCCCTCGCTGGCCACGGCGACCACGCCGTCGGGGCCGTCCACCCCGTGCATGGCGCAGAAGGCCAGGGCGCTGGCCAGGTCGTCCTCGTGGCAGAACTGCCAGCGCTGCTCGTGCCCCTTGACGGTGAGCAGGCGGGGCGCGGAGAAGTGACGGCTGAGCAGGGTGTCGCGTTCGGGCCCCACAAGCGGCGCCGGGCGCACGACGGTCACGGTGAGGCTGGGGTGGGCGCGGCGGGCGCGCTCGGCGAGGGCCTCGGTCTCGGCGAAGTCGCCCATGAGTCCCTCGCTGTTGTCGGACACACGCGGGGCGTTCTCCGCGAGCGGCACGGGGTTGTCCGGAGCCGCGCCGTAGACCATGGTGCTGGTGACGAGGATGACGCGTGGGACCCCGGAGGCGGCCGCGGCGGTGAGGACCGTCTGGGCCGCGCGGATGTTGTACGCGCGGCGCCGCGCGGGACGGGTCTCCAGGGAGCGGTCGTCGGCGGTGTGCACGAGCACGTCGACCCCTCCGAGCCGGGAGACCAGCCCGGGGTCGCACACGTCGGCGATACGCCATGTGACCCCGCGCAGGTCGGCGAGCTCGTCGTCGATGGCGACGACTTCCCGGGGGGCCGCGGAACCTTCCGGCGTGGCCAGGCGTTGCACGAGGAGCCGGCCCACGCCGGACGCGGCACCGGTGACAGCGATCACCTTGCCCTTGCCGCCGGATGGGCTGTGCTCTGGGCGAACCTGGCTGCTTTCGGTATTCACTCCGGGCGACTCCCAGCTAACGTGACAGTGGAGACCAAACCTAATCCTGCCTGAGGTCTGATTGTGAGCGACCAGCCTTTCGGTTTCAGCATGCCGAACGATCCCGATGACGAGTCCGGACGCCACTCTGGCGACTCCGGCTCGGGTGCCGGCAGCGGCGGCCCGGGCGGAGGAGGCTCCGGAATGCCGGACGGCTTCCCGTTCGGCGACCCGCAGCAGATGGCCAACATGCTGCGCCAGTTCGCCGACATGATGTCGGCCCAGCCCGGTCCCGGAACCGGCGGCGAGGCCACGCCGTCGTCCGGGGTGAACTGGGGGATGGCCAAGGACGTCGCGCGCCAGACGGTCGCCCAGGAGGGCGATCCGAGTGTGCCGGTGTCCGACTACGCCAAGGTCGAGGAGGCGCTGCGCCTCGCCGACCTGTGGCTCGACCAGGCTACCGACCTGCCTTCGGGTGTCCACACCGCCCAGGCCTGGAGCCGGTCGGAGTGGATCGAGCGGACGATGGACTCGTGGGTGCAGCTGTGCGATCCGCTGACCAGCAGGACCGTCCAGTCCATGGGGCAGAACCTTCCCGAGGAGATGCGGTCCGTGGCGGGCCCGCTGCTGGGCATGATCCAGCAGATGGGCAGCATGATGGTCGGCCGCCAGGCGGGCCAGGCCGTCGGCGAGCTGTCCCGAGAGGTGGTCGGCACCGCGGACATCGGGATGCCGCTGGCCGGTGAGGGCAACGCCGCGCTGCTGCCCTCCGGCGTGGGGCGGTTCACCGAGGGCCTGGGGGTTCCCGAGGACGAGGTGCGGCTGTACCTGGCCGCGCGCGAGGCCGCCGTGCACCGGCTGTACTCGCACGTGCCGTGGCTGCGCTCGCACGTGTCCCGCCTGGTCAACGAGTACGCGGACGGGATGTCGTTCGACGTCAGCGGGCTGGAGGACCGGCTCGGTGAGATCGACCTCACCAACCCCGAGGCACTCCAGGAGGTCCTGGGCGGGGCCGGGGGCGAGGGGCTGCTCCAGCCCGAGGACACCCCGCAGCAGAAGGCGGCGCTGAACCGGCTGGAGACGGCCCTGGCGCTGATCGAGGGCTGGGTGGCCACCGTGGTCTCGTCGGCGGTGGCCGGACGGCTGCCGCAGGCGGACGCCCTGGCCGAGGCGACCCGGCGGCGCCGGGCGACCGGCGGGCCCGCCGAACACACGTTCGCCGCGCTGGTCGGCCTGGAGCTGCGCCCGCGCCGTCTGCGCGAGGCCTCCGTTCTGTGGTCCGCGCTGGAGGAGGCGCGCGGTGTGGAGGGCAGGGACGCGGTGTGGCAGCATCCCGACCTGATGCCCACCGGCGACGACCTGGACGACCCGGACGCGTTCGTCCACGGATCCGGGGAGTTCGGCGACGCCGACTTCGACATCTCCTCTCTGACCGGGGACGTCCCCGGGAAGGACGAGGCTTCCGGGGACCAGGGCCCCGGGAACGACGGCGAGCCCGGCAGCGGCCGGGGAGAGGACGCGTAGGTGTCGCTGCACGCGGACGCCCGGGCGGTGCTGGGTGCGTGGACGGCGCCCGACGCCCGGCAGGAGGAGCTGCGCCGTTCCTACCTTGAGCACCTGGAGGCGTACGAGGACGGGATGTGGCGTCACTGCCTGCCCGGCCACGTGACGGCGAGTACGGCGGTCGTGTCCGCCGACGGCTCGCGGGCGGTGCTCACCCTGCACCGGATCCACCGGATGTGGCTGCAGACCGGCGGTCACTGCGAGCCGGGGGACGCCACCCTGGGCGCGGCCGCCCTGCGCGAGGCCACCGAGGAGTCGGGGATCCGGGGGATCACACTGCTCCCCCGTCCGGTCCGGCTGGACCGGCACCCCGTGCCCTGCGGCGGCGGGAGCCTTCACCTGGACGTGCAGTACGCGGCGATCGCCCCCCAGGACGCCGTGCTGGTACGCGACCCCGACGAGTCCGCCGACCTGGGCTGGTTCCCGGTCGACGACCTGCCCGAGCCCTCCGACGACGCGTGCCGTGCCCTGGTCCGCGCCGCCGCCGAGGCGGTCGCCGCGCACCGTGGGACCGTCCGAGCCACCGGGGCCTGATCCGTCCGCCACTCCTGGAGCGAGGATGTCCGCGGCGCCGGCGGAGCGGAGGCGCCCTCACTCCTCGAAGGCGACCTCGGCCGTGTCGAGCTCCTCGTCGTCCTCTTCCGCGGAGGGGTCACAGGCCTCGCCGCGCGAGGCGGCGCTGAAGCCCTCCAGGTACCCGCGGGCGCGCTCGGCCTTGGGGTAGCGGCGCACCAGGTCCCAGAACTCCCGGCCGTGGTGCGGGATGAACAGGTGCGCGAGTTCGTGGATGAGGACGTAGTCGACCACCCATGAGGGCATCCCGGCGACGCGGCGGGAGATGCGGATCGTGCGGGTCTCGGGGGTGCACGATCCCCAGCGGGAGTTCTGGTTGTCCACCCAGCGCACGCTGTCGGGGAGCTCGGTGCCGCCCAGGTAGCGCCGGGCCAGTTCCAGCGCGCGCTCGTGGAGCTCGCGGTCACCCGGGTGGCGGCGCCCCTCCCGGGCTTCCAGCCGTTGCAGCATGCGGCCCACCCAGCGCTTTTCCTCAGCCTGGGAGAACGTGGCGGGCACGAGGACGACCGTGGTGTCCCCGTCCCTGTAGGCCGACACCGTGCGTCGGCGACGAGGACTGCGTCGTACCTCGACTTTGGTGTTCGAGGGCACAAAGTTTACGGTATCCGAGCGAGGCGCTCCCGCACAGGTGCACCTTGTCCCGTTATGTCACGGGTTTTGCTGGATTCCTGTTGCCCGGAACGTCACCGGGAAATCCGACCCTGTAGCACATTCCGCTCTGACCAGCGCCGTTTTTCGGCTGTGGGACGGGACACCACGAAGGTTTCCGGAGCTTTATTGTTACCGTTTTGATGCACAAATGAGGCCGAACGGTTGCCCCCTGGAGGGTGTTCCGTCCGGCCCCGGATCGGTTCGGCACGCCGGGCGTCCCGTCACTCCACCGCGCGGCGCGACATCAACACAGGCGTGACCACGCGGTTTCCATGAGCGCGAGTTCCATCCGGCGCTCCTCGCGCTGGCGGGCGCGCAGCTGGCGGGCGGTGAGCCTTCTGTTCTGCACGTAACGCGTCTCGACGTCCATCTGCTCGACCACGCGCATGAGTTCCATCATCGTCATCGGTTTTCGTTCCTCTGGGATCTGTGCGGTTTCGGAGGTCTTCTGTTCGGGCTCTGTCAGGCCGCGACCGGAGCGGGGTTCTTCCGGGGGCGGCCCCTGGGGCGCTTGCGCGCCACGACCTGCCCGGAGACGAGCAGCTGCCCGCCCCAGACGCCCCACGGCTCCCGACGCTCCAGCGCGTCGGTCAGGCACTGCTCCCGGACGGGGCACGCGCCGCAGACGGCCTTGGCCGCCTCGACGTCGGCGGGGGCCTCCGCGAAGAACAGGTCGGGCTCCAGGCGGCAGGGAACCTCGGTGTCGGACAGCCAGGGCGTTTCCAGGACCGACGCAAGCATCGGTGCCCTCCAAGATCTTTGATCGTTTCGTACAACGCGGTCGGTGATGGGTCACCGGATCCGATCCGGTGAGGGACCTGGACTTGCGATGCCGCCGTCCTTCCCTCGTCCCTGGGGGACGAGGAAGCGGACGGAGATACAAAGAAAGCCGCGGCCCCTGTGTCGGGGTCCGCGGCCACGGTCGAAACTCTCGGCCTGTCCTGCTCTAGGCCGGAATCCTCCGTGGACACTCCCCCGGTACGCCGTGGAGGCGCTGGGTGGCTTCTGCGTGCGCCGCCATGGGCTCGCCCCGCTCAAGGGCCAGCCCGGACTCGGCGGACACACCACTGCCGTGACCGGTCCATCCGAGTCGGGACCCCGACAGCGGGAGACGGAGACCGAGGTCCCCGGACCCACCGGTGGTGCCGCCGTCACCGACGCCGGTACCAGTGGTGGCGCGCTCGCCGAAAGCGGCGAGGACGCGCACGCGACCGCTCAGGGCGGCACCCGGAACAGTCGTCAGCGACAGTCGACGCGACGGCATGGCGGAGCCGGCGATGAAGCCGATGGTTTCCGTGATGCTGGTCATGTGATCGGGCACCTCCTTCACAGTCGGGCGACGGGAATCTTCCACCCTCGCCGAGAGCGGTCATTGCGACGGTGTACAGACTATGGCTGCCCCATAAAGAGAGCAACCTATTTTTGACCTGCGGAAACGTCCGCATCCGGCCACGGATTCACGGGAATGGGACGGCCCTTGGGAGCGTTGCCATCCGGCGTCCACGGCCCCGTACGCCCTCGGCCGGACCGGGTGACCGGCCCCGCCGCGCACGCGAGGCCCCGGTCACCGTCGGTGACCGGGGCCTCGCGTGTACCTAACCTCTCAGGTCAGCACACCTAGAGCGGGCCGGGCAGGGCGTCGGACCAACCCTCGGCGTCCACCACGCGGATCAGCCCCTCCTGCATCACCGAGCACACGAGCTCTCCGTCGCGCGTGTACACCAGGCCCCGCGCCAGCCCGCGCGCGCCCTGGGCGCTCGGGGCCTCCTGCGCGTACAGCAGCCACTCGTCGGCGCGGAAGGACCGGTGGAACCACATCGCGTGGTCGAGGCTGGCCATGGAGATACCCGCGAAGGAGCGGCCGTGCCGCAACAGCACGGTGTCCAGCAGGGTCATGTCCGAGGCGTAGGTCATCAGGCACACGTGGGTGAGCCGGTCGTCGGGCAGTTCGCCGTCCACCTTCAGCCACACCGGGTTGTTCTCGGTGCGCAGCCGCGGGTCGCGCTCGGCCTCGTAGGACATCGGGCCCACCGGGCGCAGCTCGATGGGGTGCCAGCGCACGAACCCGGGCACCCTCCCGAACGAGTCACGCAGGCGTTCGCGCGTGCTCGGAAGGTCCTCCGGCGGCGGGACGTCGGGCATCGGGATCTGGTGGTCCAGCCCCGGCTCCTCCTTGTGGAAGGAGGCCGACAGGGTGAAGATCGGCTTGCCGTGCTGGATGGCCACCACACGCCGGGTGGTGAACGAGCGCCCGTCGCGGACCCGGTCCACCTCGTAGACGATCGGCACCGACGGGTCGCCCGGGCGGATGAAGTACGCGTGCAGGGAGTGCACGTAGCGCTCGACCGGGACGGTACGACCCGCCGCCACCAGCGCCTGCCCGGCGACCTGGCCGCCGAAGACCCGCTGCGGGCCCTCCGCGGGGCTGCTGCCCCGGAAGATGTTGTCCTCGATCCGCTCCAGGTCCAACACCGTCAGCAGGTCGGCGAGGGACTGTCCCCGCAACTGCGCGTCGACGCCGTCACTCATCCGTTGCTTCCTCCCCGTTCTCCTCCGCCGATTCGTCCGTGACTTCCGCCGGTTCGGCTCCGGACACCAGCGCGAGTACCGCATCACCGTAGCGATCGAGCTTCACCGCGCCGACACCGGACACGGCCGAGAGCTGGGTGAGGCTCGTGGGCTCCTGCTCGGCGATGGCCTGGAGGGTCGCGTCGGTGAAGATCACGTAGGCGGGCACCTTCTGCTCCTGCGCGCTCTCACGGCGCCAGTCGCGCAGCCGCTCCAGCAGCGCCTCGTCGTAGTTGGACGGGCAGTCCAGACAGCGGCCCAGCTTGCGCTCGGCCGCGTCGGTGAGGGTGGTCCCGCACACCCGGCAGCGGGCCACGCCGCCCTTGCGGCGCTCGGCGCGCCGGGAGGAGGTGGAGGGGGAGGCGGGCCGCAGCCCGTCCAGGAACCGAGAGGGCCTGCGGGTCTTCCTCCCGCCGGGCGAGCGGGCCAGGGACCACGACATCATCAGGCGCTCGCGGGCCCGGGTGACGCCCACGTAGAACAGGCGGCGCTCCTCCTCCACCTGCTCGTCGGTCTCGGCGTAGATGATCGGCATCATGCCCTCGGTGAGGCCGACCAGGAAGACGGCGTCCCACTCCAGGCCCTTGGCCGAGTGCAGGGAGGCGATCGTGACGCCCTCGAATCCCGGCGCGTGCTCGGTGGCCATCCGCATGTCGAGCTCTTCCACGAAGTCGGCCATGGTCACCGGGTGGCCGTCGGGACGCGGCTTGGCGGCCATGTCCTCGGCCAGCTGGGCGAGCGCGGACAGCGACTCCCAGCGCTCGCGGGCCTGGCGGCCCTCGGGCGCGCTCTCGGTCAGGCCGAGCTGGCCGAGCAGCTGGCGGACCGTGCGCACCAGGGGGTCGGCCTCCTCCCCCGCGGCGCCGTGCCGGGCGCCGCGCAGGGTGTGCACGGCCTGCTTGATCTCGGGGCGCTCGAAGAAGCGTGTGGTGCCGCGCATGGTGAACGGCACGCCCTCGTCGGTCAGGGCCTGTTCGTAGGCGGCCGACTGGCCGTTGGTGCGCACCAGCACCGCGATCTCGCTGGCCGGGGTGCCGCCCTCCATCAGGACGCTGACCTTGCGGGCGACCCCGGTGGCCTCGGCGGGCTCGTCCTCGTACTCCTGGTACATCGGGTCGGGGCCCTCGGGTCGCTGCGCCTGGAGGGTCAGGTACCGGGCGGAGGTGGTGCCGCGCGCCTGGGCGATGACGTGGTTGGCCACCCGTACCACCTGGGGGGTGGAGCGGTAGTCGCGTACCAGCTCGACCATGGTGGCGTGCGGGTAGCGCGCGGCGAACCCGGTCAGGTAGCCGGGGGTGGCGCCCGCGAAGGAGTAGATGGTCTGGCTGGGGTCTCCCACCACGCACAGGTCGTCGCGGTCGCCCAGCCAGGCGTCCAGCAGGAGCCGCTGAAGCGGGTTGACGTCCTGGAACTCGTCGACGACGAAGTACCGGTACTGGTCGCGCACGCGCTGGGCGATGGCCGGGTACTCGTTGATCATGCCCGCGGTGAGTTCGAGCATCGACTCGAAGTCGAGCAGGTTGTGCTCGCGGCGCAGGTCCTCGTATGCCTCGAAGACGCGGGCCACCTCACCCGCGGACATCGGGGGCTGGCGGCCCGCCTTGACCACGGCCTTGTCGTAGTCGGTGGGGCGCACCTGGGTGACCTTGGCCCACTCGATCTCGCTGGCCAGGTCGCGCAGGCCGGCGCGGTCGGGCTGCAGGCCGACCGAGTGGGCGGCGCGGGAGACGGCCTGGATCTTGCTCTCGACGAGGGTGGGCTTCTCACCGCCGACGACCTGCGGCCAGAAGAAGGACAGCTGCCGCAGGGCGGCGGCGTGGAAGGTGCGGGCCTGCACGCGTGGGGCGCCCAGGCCGCGCAGGCGGCCGCGCATCTCGCCGGCGGCGCGTGCGGTGAAGGTGACCGCGAGGACCTGCTGTTCGGACACCACCCCGCTGGCGACCGCGTACGCGATGCGGTGGGTGATGGCGCGGGTCTTCCCTGTTCCGGCACCGGCCAGGATGCACACGGGGCCGCGCAGGGCGCGCGCCGCCTGGGTCTGCTCCGGGTCCAGTTCCTCCAGGACGCGGTCGGGGTCCATGGTGCTCCTGCATCGGGTCGGGGCAAATGGGTCGGCGGCCCAGTCTCTCAAGTATCAGCCGTGCCGGGGAGCGGATCGGCCGCGGCGCTCCGCCGAACCGCTGGTCACGCGGCGCACCAGACATTCCAGAACCAGTTGGGCCTGTGAGGCGTCCCACGGTGTGTCGCACGGTCGCGGGAAGCGCTCCGGTCCCCTCGGTGTTGAGATGACCGGATGCACCCACCGACCGTAGACGGAAGAAAGGCGTGAGCGAGATGACGAGCGCTGCGACCGGACAGTTCACGATGTACACCACCCCGTGGTGCGGGTACTGCAAACGGCTCAAGAGCCAGCTCTCCCGTGAGGGGATCACCGGTCACGAGGTGAACATCGAGGAGCACCCGGAGGCCGCGGATCTCGTGATGAGGGCCAACGGAGGGAACCAGACGGTCCCGACGCTGGTCTTCAGCGACGGAGCGGCGATGACCAACCCGTCTCTCGCTCAGGTGAAGCAGAAGCTGGCCGAGTTGTCGTAGGACGGACGCGGGCCGCCGGTCGCGCCCCGGGAGGGGTGCGGCCGCCGCCCCGTCATGGGGCCCGCCTCCGGCGGCGCACCTCCGACGGCGCTCGGGCCTTGGAGGGCTCGAATGATGACGACGGGGAGTGTTGAGTTGGGGGAGGACATGCGGCCTCATGACACAGCGGTCACCGACACGGTGGACGGCGGCGTGATCCGCCGCACCCCGACGGGGTGGCGGGTGGACGGCGGCGAGGAGGTGCCCGACCTGGTGAGCGCGATGGTCCTGGCGGACCTGTTGTCCCGGGAGTCGGGGATCCGGGTCCCACGCGCGCAGGCGCCCGGCCGCGCCCCCGAGGGGGCGTCCGAGGCCGAGCGGCTGCGGCACACCATCGCGCAACTGGAGCACGCCCTGTACTCGCGTGTGGTGGTGGAGCAGGCGATCGGGGTCCTGGCGGAGCGGCACACGATGGAGCCGCGCGAGGCCTTCGAGCGGCTGCGCTCCTCGGCGCGCTCGCGCGGCCGGAAGGTGGCCGAACTGGCGCGGGACGTGGTGGAGAGCAGCACGAGCCCTCTCACCGCCCTGCCCGACGAGCTGGACGCCTCGCCCGGCCCCCGCTGAGGACGGACGCGGCCGGGCCGCCGGGCCGGGGGTCCGGTCGTCGGTCCCGTCACCAGCCGCCGGGGAGTTCGGCGCCGTACCAGTGCTCGATGAGGGTGCGGGCGATCGACACCCGGCCGGGCAGCACGACCTCCTCGGAGTGCACGGCCTCGGCCAGCTCGGAGCGGGTGAACCAGCGGGCGACGGCGATCTCGTCGTCGGTGCACTCGGTCTCACCCACGGCGCGCGCGGTGTAGCCCACCATGAGGCTGCGCGGGAACGGCCAGGGCTGGGACGCCAGGTAGCACGGCCGCTCGACCACGATCCCCACCTCCTCGGCGACCTCGCGGACCACGGCCTGCTCCAGCGACTCCCCCGCGTCGACGAACCCGGCCAGCACGGAGAAGCGGCGGGCGTCCCACCTGGGGTTGTTGCCGAGCAGCATCTCCTCGCGCCCGTCGCGCTCGCGGTGCACCAGCATGATCACCGCCGGGTCCGTCCGGGGGTACTGCTCACTGCCCTCCCTCTCGCACACGCGCACGTGCCCGGCGGCGGCCTGCGCGGTGGGAGAACCGCAGCGGGGACAGAAGCCGTGGGTGGCGTTCCAGTTGGCGAGGGCCACGGCCCGGGTCAGCAGACCGGTGTCGCGGTCACCGAGCAGGGCGCCCACCTCGCGCAGGGACGCGGGCTCGGCCTGCGGCGTGGCGGTCAGCTCCCGTGCGGAGCGCACCGCGAAGTAGACGCGCTCGCCGTCGGTGCCGAGCAGGTAGCGCTCGCCCCCGGGTGCGTCGCGGGGGGTGGTGAACACGAGTCCGCGGGTGGGACCGGTGGTGACCAGTGCCCGGGACTGCTTGGCCATGAGCGCCCGCCAGCCGTGGCTCTCGGGATCGCCGCCCTCCAGGACCAGGACCCGCGTGCCGGGGTCCGCCCACGCCTCGGCCAGCCATGCGTCGTCCAGGCGCCGGTGCGCGGCCGGGTCGACGGAGAAGCGGGACAGGGAGGGAGTCGCGTCAGCGTCCATGGGTCCTTCCGGGGTTCGCGGAGCCGCGGGGCACGGTCCGCACTACAGGGATAGCACCGGTGGCGGCCGTGCGCATCCGGCGTCATCCCAGACCGACGGTACCGAGTTCCTCCCACAGGTAGGCGGCGCTCTCGGCGCCCTTGAGCAGCAGGGGGAGCTCCACCTTCTCGTTGGGTGCGTGGATGCGGTCCTCGTCCAGTCCGACGGCGACGAACACCAGCGGGGTTTCGAGGATGTCGGCGATGTCGGCCTCGGGTCCGCTGCCGCCCTCGCGGGTGAACAGGACCTGCGTGCCGAAGGCGCGCTCCATGGCCGCGCGGGCCGCCTTCAGCGCGGTGGAGGACAGGTCGGAGGCGCAGGCGCGCACGCCGGGACCGCTGAACTCCGTCTCGGCGCGCAGCCCCGCGGGGGTGTTGGCCTCCACGTAGGCGCGGACGCACTCCTGCACGTGCAGCGGCTCCTGGCCGGGGACCAGTCGGAAGCTGACCTTGGCGTGCGCGGAGCGGGGGACGACGGTCTTGCCGCCCGAGCCGGTGTGGCCGCCCCACATGCCGTTGATCTCGGCGGTCGGGCGCAGCCAGATCCGCTCCAGCGTGGTGTACCCCCTCTCACCCCATGTGGCGGTGGAGGCGGCGGTGGCCAGCCACTCGCGCTCGTCGAAGGGCAGCTGGGCGATGAGGTCGCGTTCGGCCTGGCCGGCCTCGACCACCCCGTCATGGAACCCCGGGACGGCGACGCGGTGGTCCTCGTCGTGCAGGCCGGACAGCAGGTCGCCCATGGCCTTGAGCGGGTTGGGGACCGCTCCGCCGAAGGATCCGCTGTGCAGGTCGCGCTCGGGGCCGTACAGGCTGATCTCGACGTCGGTGACGCCGCGCATGCCCACGCACATGGACGGGGTGTCGGCCGCCCACATGGTGGTGTCGGAGATGACGGCGACGTCACAGGCCAGGCGGTCCCTGTTGGTCCGCATCAGCTCGGCGAAGTGCACCGAGCCCGACTCCTCCTCGCCCTCCACGAGCAGCTTGACCGTGACCGGCGGCGCGTCGGCTCCGGAGGCGGCCATGGCGGCGCTCACGCCGAGGGCGTGGAAGAGCACCTGCCCCTTGTCGTCGGAGGCGCCGCGCGCGTGCAGGGAGGTGCCGCGCTCGGTGGGCGTGAACGGGTCGGTCTCCCACTCGGCGACCGGGTCGACGGGCTGGACGTCGTGGTGACCGTAGACGAGCACGGTGGGGGCGGCGGGGTCGGCGGCGGGCCACTCGGCGAACACGGCGGGGAGTCCGGGGGTCTCCCACACCTCGACGGTGGGGAACCCGGTGGCGGTGAGGTGGTTCGCGAGCCACCGCGCGGACCGGTGCACGTCACCGTGGTGCTCGGGGTCGGCGGAGATCGAGGGGATCTCCAGCCACTCCTTGAGGGAGGAGACGAACTCGTCCCTGTGTGCCTCGATATAGGCGCGTGCGTCCATATGACCCGTCCTTTCTCGACGTCCTTGTCGGAATCGAGCCTAGAACCTGGACGAACCGCCGAGGACGCCGCCTCCGTTCCAGACGGAGAAGGCCGGTGGGGAACCTTTTCGGCTGCGGGACACTCGAAGGGCACGGGGCGGGACCAGCCCGCCCGCAGACGAGAGGAATGCCCGTGGACACCGTTCCCGCCGCCCCGATCACCGAGAGGTTCGGGCGGCTCTTCGACGCGCTCGACTCCGACGACGACGGCTTCGTGACCTGGACGGACTACCAGCGGCTCGTGGAGCGCTACGTCCACGGATACGGGCTGGCCCCGCAGGAGCGCCGGGCGCAGGCGGTCCGGGTGTCGTACCAGATGCTCTGGCAGGAGCTGCTGCGCCACTCGGGCGTGGAGGAGGAACGCCTGGGGCGGGAGGCGTTCGTCGGGGCCATGCACGCGGCGGCGGAGGACCGGAGCCGGTTCAACGCCGCCGAGGGCGTGGCCGAGGCGGTGTTCGACCTGCTCGACACCGACGGAGACGACCGGATCAGCCGGGAGGAGTTCCTGCGGTACACGGGCGCCCTCGGCGCGGGGGCCGCCGACGCCGAGGAGCGGTTCGCGGGGGTGGACACCGACGAGGACGGGTTCATCAGCCGCCAGGAGTTCGTGCTCTCGGCACGGGAGTACCTGTTCGGGGACGACACGCGGTCCCCGGGCGGCTTCGTCTTCGGCGTGGTCTGACCCCGGCCCGCCGGGCGTCGGCCCGGTCCGGCCCAGGGCGCGTGGGACGGAAGGGGCGCCGGGACCGGTCCCGGCGCCCCGCCCTCACCCGGGTTCGGGGACGGCCTCGATGAGCGCGGCCAGGCCCTCGGCGTCGAGCAGGTCCGCGGGGCGCACGGTCAGTCCCGCGCGCACGTAGTGGAAGGCGGCGCGCACCTCCTCCAGCTCCGCCCCCGCCAGGTCCGCCCAGGCCAGGCGGTAGGCGGCCAGCTGCACGCCCGCGGCGCGGCGCTCGGCGTCGCCGGAGGGAGGGCGGCCGGTCTTCCAGTCCACCACGTCGTAGCGGCCCGTTCCGGAGTCGTGGAAGACCGCGTCCATACGGCCCCGGATCAGCCGGTCGCCGATGACCGTCTCGAAGGGCACCTCCACCTCCACCGGGACTCGCGAGCCCCACTCGCTCTCCTCGAAGCGGGTCTGGAGCTCGGCGAGGTCCTCGTCCTCCCCCGCGGTCTCGTCCGCGGCGCCGGGCAGCTCGTCCAGCAGGGCGGCGCGCTGGCCGAACCGCTGCTCCAGCCAGGCGTGGAAGGCGGTGCCGCGCCGGGTGTGCGGCGCGGGCGGACGGGGCAGCGGACGCCGGATCTGCCGTGCCAGTGCGGAGGGGTCGCGTGCCAGCCACACCATGGACGACACCGACAGGTGGCCGGGCAGCTCGACCTGGACGACTCCCTCTCCGCTCCTGTCCTCCTCGGCGTGGCGGTGGGCGAGCAGCAGCTCGGTGTCGCGTTCCCACCCCCGCAGGCGGCGGCTCAGCTTGGGCGGCGGCGCGTCCCTCTCCTCCGCGGGGTCGGTCTCCCCCGCGAGCAGGCGGGCGCGGGCGCGCTCGACGAGGTCGGCGCCGGCGAGGATCTCGGCACGGCGGTCGCGCGTACCACCCGGGGCGGCGCCCTCCTCGTCCGGCACGCCGGAACCGGTGTCCTCCTCGGGCGGCCACACGGCCGTGTCGTCCTCTTCCTCCTCGTAGGGGTTGTCGTCGGGGTCGGGCCGGGGCTCCCAGTGCTCGACCCTCCTGGGGCCGCCGTCGCCGCAGGCCTGCTGGATCTCCTCCAGGAACCGCGAGGGCCCGCGCTCGCTCGCGGCGTCGCGCCCCCACCAGTGGCCGGTGCACAGCAGGGCGAAGGAGGCACGGGTGACGGCGACGTAGGCCAGGCGCCGCTCCTCCAGCAGGTGGCGCTCCTGTTCGGCCGCCTTGAACTCGTCGATGCCCTTCTTGTCGACCGCCAGGAGCTCGGGCAGGTTCCGCCGGTCCCCGCGCAGCCGGTAGGGCAGCAGGTGCTCGCCCTTGATCCACATGTCGCCCTCGGACAGGCTCGTGGGGAACAGCGGCGCGTACTTGCCGCCGCTGATACCGGGCACGACCACCACGGGCCACTGCAGTCCCTTGGAGGCGTGCATGGTCATGAGCTTGACGGTGTCGCTGCCGCTGACGCGCTCGCCGGGGGCCAGGCCGCTCTCCCGCTCGGCCGCGGCCCTGAGGTAGCTGAGGAAGCTGCCCAGTGTGGGGTCCTCGCTGTTGCCCGCGAAACGGACCGCGTGGTCGACGAACGCGTCCAGGTCCGCGCGCGCGGACAGCGGGTCGCGACCGATGCGGGCGCCCACCTCGATGTCCAGGCCGAGCATCCGCTCGGTCTCGGTGACCAGGTCGGGCAGCGGCTGGCCGATGAGTTTGCGCAGGATCCGCAGCTCCTCGGCGAGGCGGCCGAGCCGCTCGCGGGCGGCCTCGGAGTAGTTCTCGGCCGGGCCCGGGTCGTCCAGGGCGTCCACCAGACTGCCGCTCTCGGCGGTCAGGTCGAGGACGGTGCGGCGCAGGACGTCGTCCTCGGGTGCCTCGCCGGGGTCGGGCGAGGTGAGGTCGCGCCGGGTGTGGCGGGCCAGCTCCGCGGCGCGGGCGCCGAGCGCGGCGAGGTCGCGCGGCCCGATCCGCCAGCGCGGACCGGTGAGGACGCGGGCGAGCTCGTTGCCCGCGGAGGCGTCGTGGACCACGCGCAGGGTGGCGATGATGTCGCGGACCTCGGGCACCATCATGAGCCCGCCCAGGCCGACGACCTCCACGGGGATCTCGCGCTCCTCCAGGGCCTCGCGCAGCGCCGGGAACTGGGAGCGCTTGCGGCACAGCACGGCGATGTCGCCGGGGCTGATCCCGCCGTCCGCGGCGGCGCCGTGCTCTCCCGGAGGCCAGGGAAGCCCGTCCGGAGCGGTCTCGGCGCCGCCCGGCTCGCCGGGGGCGGCGCGAAGGTACCCCTCGACCTGTTCGGCGATCCACGCGGCCTCGTCCCTCTGGCCGACGAACAGGCCCGTGCGGACGGTACCCCGGCCGCGCCGGGCCGGGCCGGGGTGCAGGACGGGCACCTCGGCGCTCTCGGCGCGCAGGGGTTCGGAGATGTGCTTGGCGACCTCCAGGACGTGTTCGCCGTTGCGGAAGCTGGTGGCCAGGCGGCGCACGGGCGCGGCACGGCCCGGTGCGGCCGGGAAGTCGTTGGGGAAGTTGGTGAGGTTGGCGGCCACGGCCCCCCGCCAGCCGTAGATGGACTGGCAGGGGTCGCCGACGGCGGTGACCGGGTGGCCCTCGCCGAACAGGGCGCGCAGCAGCACGAGCTGGGCGTGGCTGGTGTCCTGGTACTCGTCCAGCAGGACCACGCGGAACCGGCCCCGCTCGATGAGGCCGACCTCCGGGTGGTTCTCGGCGATGCGGGCGGCCAGGGACACCTGGTCGCCGAAGTCCATGGACTCCCGGACGTGCTTGGCGTGCTCGTAGCGCTCCACGAGCGGCAGGAGCTGTTCGCGGCGCAGCTGGGCGTTGAGCAGGTTGCGGGTGGGCACCGCGGGCTTGCGCGGCAGGGCGTCGACGGCCGCCCTCAGCCACCGGCCGATACCGCGCACCTGCTCGGTGGTGGTGAGGTGGTCGGCGATCTGCCCGGACAGGCCCAGGACCCGGCGGGTGACGGTGTCGGCCCCGACCGTGACCAGGTCCATGGGGCCGTCGTACTCACCGACGATCCGGGAGGCCAGCTGCCAGGCCTGGCCCTCGCTGAGCAGGCGGGAGGTGGGCTCGACGGCCTCGCGCAGGGCGTGGTCGGAGACGATGCGCCCGGCGTAGGCGTTGTAGGTGGACACGGTGGGCTCGCCGTCGAACAGCTCCTCGGGCAGCTGCTCGGTGGCGCGCAGCTGCTCCAGGCGCTTGCGCACGCGCTCGGCCAGCTCGGCGGTGGCCTTGCGGGTGAAGGTCAGGCCGAGGACCTGCTCGGGGCGCACGTGGCCGTTGGCCACCAGCCACACCACCCGGGAGGCCATGGTCTCGCTCTTGCCCGATCCCGCGCCCGCGATGACCACGCCGGGTTCCAGGGGGGCGGAGACGACCTGGGACTGCTCGGCGGTGGGTTCGGGCTGGCCGAGGAGGCGGGCGAGTTCCGAGGGGGAGAAGCGGGGATGGGGCTGGAGGCGGGGCCGGGGGTCCGGTTCGGATGGGGAGTGGGGTTGGTGGGGGTGGGTTTCAGACATGTCTGCCCTCGTCCTGGACCGGGCAGCAGGCGCGGACGGCGCACGATCTGCAGCCCTTGTTTCGTGTGGCGGTGAAGCGGGACCCGCCCATACCGGTGGCGACCTCGCGCACCAGGGTTCCGGCCCACCCGGGATCGGGGTCCTCGCCCAGGGGCGGTTGGGGTTGCTCCCGCGCCTCCTTGATCTTCTCTCCGACCTGCACGAGCGAGGCGCCGCCCGGCTCGGTGAGGCCGATCCTGGCGAAGGCGCCCTTGAGGACCGCCATCTGGTAGACGCCGAGCTGTGGGTGGCGGGCCAGGTCGTCGGCCTTGTTCCTGCCGGTCTTGATGTCCACGACCACGGCACGGCCCTCGGCGTCGCGTTCGAGGCGGTCCACGCGGCCGGTGATCTCGATGCCGCCCACGTCCACCCGGAACCCCTCCTCGGTGACGACCAGTTCGCGGTCGTTGGCCGCCTCCCAGTCGACGAGCTTGCGGACCATCGTGTCGGCGCGGTCGCGCTGGGCCCTGGACTGCCAGGGGCCGCCGAAGTCCAGGTCGGCCCAGATCTCGTCCATGCGCCCGCTGATCTCCGCGGGGGTGCTGCCCTGGGCGACCAGGACGGCGACGGCGTGCACGACGGTGCCCAGCGCCGAGGCGGAGTCCCCCGAGGAGGCCCCGGCGGCGCGTTCGAGGAGCCAGCGCAGCTGGCAGTTGGTGAAGCTCTCCACCTGCGAGGGCGAGACACGGATGGTGTCCTCCGCGTCCGCCAGGGGGCGGTCGTCGGTGAAGGGGGTGAGCGCGTACCACTCCGAGGGGTCGGCTCCGCGCACACCCTCCTCGGCCAGGCGGGCCAGGTGGAGGGCGGCGGCGTCACGCAGCGGCTCGGGGGCTCCGGGGTCGGTGACCACCGAGCGCAGGTCGGCGACGAGCGAGGGCAGGGACAGCCAGCGCAGGCCCGTGCTGACGGGCTCGGGGTCGCCGACGCCCATCTCGGTGAGGAAGCGCGAGGGGCGCTCGTCGGTGTCCTCGCCGCCCACTGCGGTCACCACCAGGGTGCGGCGGGCGCGGGTCAGGGCCACGTAGAACAGGCGGCGCTCCTCGTCCAGGAGCTTGGAGGCCAGGGCGGTGCCGGAGGAGTCGGCGGAGTGCACGTCGGAGTCGACGAGCTCCTCCACGCCGAGCAGGGAGCCGCGCAGCCGCAGGTCGGGCCAGTCGCCCTCCTGGGCTCCGGCGACCACGACCAGGCCCCACTCCAGGCCCTTGGCGCGGTGGGCGGTGAGGACGCGCACCGCCTCGCCCTCGGGCGCACGCTCGGCGAGGCTGTCGCCGGGGATCTCCTGGGCGGCGAGGTCCTCCAGGAACCCGGCGGGGCTGCCGGGGGGCAGCCGGTCGCAGTAGCGGGCGGCGCTCTCGAACAGGGCGACCACGGCGTCCAGGTCGCGGTCCGCCGCGGCGCCCCGGCGGCCTCCGGCCAGGCTGTGGCGCAGGAGCCGGTCGGCGAGGCCGCTGCCGCGCCACAGCTCCCACAGGACCTGTTCGGCGTCGGCCCCCCTGGCGGACATGTCCCGGACGGTGCGCAGTGCCTCGGCGACACGGGTGGCGGGCGCCGCGACCTCGGGCTCGACGAGGGTGAGCTCGGCCGGATCGAGCAGGGCGTCCACGAGCAGCCGGGAGCCGGGCCGGTAGGCGGTCTCCTCCCCGGAGGCGGTGCCGTGGGCGCGGTCCAGGTCCAGGCGGCGCAGCGCCCGCACGAGCCTGCGCAGCCGTACCGTGTCGGCCTCGCCGAAGGGGCTGGTGAGCAGTTCCCGCGCGGCGTCCTCGTCCAGCTCCAGCGGGGACAGGCCGTAGCGGATCAGCGCGAGCATGGGCCGGACGATGGGCTCGGCGGCCACGGGGAGGTCGTCGGCACCGACCGCGACGGGGACCGAGGCGGCGGTCAGGGCGCGGCGCAGCACCGGAAGCTGGCGGCTGGAGGAGCGCACCAGCACGGCCATGTCCGACCACGGGACGCCGTCGACCAGGTGGGCACGCCGCAGGATGTCGGCGATGACCGCGGCCTCCTGGGTGGCGCTGTCGGCCAGCAGCACGCGGACCTCGCCCTCGGGGAGGCCCTCGGCCGGGAGCAGTGCGCGGTGCTCGTTGACGTGGCCGTGGGCGGAGGCGACCGCGGGCAGGCGCCGGGTCAGGGCGCGCGAGGCCGACAGCAGGGCCGGGCCGCTGCGGCGGCAGGTACGCAGCGCGACCACGGGGGCCTCGGTGCGCCGCGCGGTCGGGAAGCGGTGCGGGAAGTCCAGGATGTTGTGGACCTCGGCACCCCGGAAGGCGTAGATGGACTGGTCCGGGTCGCCGACCGCGACCAGGTCCCGGCCGTCCCCGGCCAGTGCGCGCAGGAGCTCCTCCTGCGCGGGGTCGGTGTCCTGGTACTCGTCGACGAACACGGTCTCGTGGGCGGCGCGCTCGCGTGCCTGGACCTCGGGGTCGGAGAGCAGGTTCGCGGCGACCCGCACCAGTTCGGCGTAGTTGAGCGTGGGCACGGGCGCGATGTCGAACCGGCCGGTGTAGCGGTCCAGGAACCCGGCGGCCGCGACCCAGTCGTCTCGTTCGCGCTCGCGGCCCAGCCGCTCCAGGTCGGCCGGGCCCATGCCGCGTTCCTGGGCGCGCATGAGGAAGTCACGGAGTTCCTCGGCGAACCCGCGGGTCTCCAGGGCGGGACGCAGGCGCTCGGGCCAGTCCCCGGCGCCGTCCAGGGCCTCGCCGGTGAGGAGTTCGCGGACCTCCATCAGCTGCTCGGGTCCCGAGAGCAGGCGCGGCGGCAGGTCGCCCAGGCGCTGGAACTCTCGTCGGATCAGGGCGTAGGCGTAGCTGTGGAAGGTCAGGGCCAGTGGTTCGCGGGTGGTGCGGCGCAGCCGTGCGGTGATGCGCTCGCGCAGTTCCTGGGCGGCCTTGCGGCTGAAGGTGAGCACCAGAACGCGTGAGGGGTCCACGCCGCGGTGGTCGATGCGGTCGACGACGGCCTCGACGATGGTGGTGGTCTTGCCGGTGCCGGGCCCGGCCAGCACCAGGAGGGGGCCGCCCCCGTGTTCGACCACGCGCCGCTGGTTGTCGTCCAGCACCGGCGGCGGCTGCACCTGGTGGGCGCGCCGCACGAGACGGTACGGAGATGTGTTCACCCCACCAGTTCACCAGAGGATGGCGACCATCCCGCACGCCATCCGTGCCACAGGGGCTTCCTCAGCTCGCGTCTCCCCCGTCCCACCGGGCCCGCCGCATGTCCACACGGTCGCTCCCCGGGCGCATCGGGGTGCCCTCCGCCGCGTAGTGGGACAGCGCGCGGACCTCGTGTCCGGAGGCCGGGCGCCCGTCCGCGCGCACCACGCGCCACCAGGGCACTCCTCCGCCCCAGGAGGACATGACCGAGCCGACCTGGCGGGGCCCTCCCCTGCCGACGTACTCGGCGATGTCGCCGTAGGCCATCACCCGTCCGGGCGGAATCCGCTCGACCAGCGCCAGGACACCCTCGGCGTAGTCGTCGGGTCCGCCCTCCTCGTCCGTGAACACCCCCGCAGCGTAGCGTCGGCCGCCGACGGAGGGCCGCCGACGGGAACGGGGCCGCCCCGCGTGAGCGGAGGCGGCCCCGGAGGGACTCGGTCGTCGGGTCAGTTGTGGACCTGGTAGGCCTGTGGGCTCCAGGCGAGCTCCGGGTCGCGCTTGCGCGCCTGACGCGCCCTCGTCAGGCCGAACGCCCCCAGCGCGGCGATGCCCACGCCGAGGATCCACGCCGTCCAGGCGGCGGCGGTGAGGTCCGTGAAACCCAGCACCCACGGCAGGACGAACGTCAGGACACCGATCCCGAGGATTCCCGCCTCGCCCGACAGCGCTCCCGGACGGGTGATGGAGACGACCGCGGCCACGATGACCCCCAGGCCGAGGACGAGCATCGCGCCCCCGCCGAAGCCGTACATTCCGTGCCAGATCCAGCTCAATGCCAGGGCCAGGCCGGCGAGGATCGCCGCCCAGTCCGCCCAGCGTCCCTTCCATCGCATGGAGCACCTCCCAGCGTCAGGGCTGCCGCCGACGGTCGGTCGGCGGCCTCTGGGCGGACCCCTACCCAGTCACGGCTCCGGGCAGGCACGGGAGGGCGCAGCGGCGTGGGGCGGCGCCGGGAGGGATCTCCCGGCGCCGCCCCACGAACGGAGACGACGTCCCTCCGCCTAGTAGGCGGGCAGGCTCGGGTCGACCTGGTTGACCCAGGCCAGGACGCCGCCGCCCACGTGGACGGCGTCGGAGAACCCGGCCGCGTGCACCGCCGCCAGCGCCTCGGCCGAGCGCACGCCCGACTTGCAGTGCAGGACGATGCGCTTGTCCTGGGGCAGCTGCTCGAACGCCTTGCCGTTGAGGAACTCGCCCTTGGGGATGAGCGTGGCCCCCGGGATGTTGACGATCTCGTACTCGTTCTTCTCCCGGACGTCCACGAGGAAGACGTCCTCGGGCTTGTTGTCCAGCAGTTCCTTGAGCTCGCCCGCGGTGATCGTGGCACCGGCGGCGGCATCGGTGGCCTCCTCCGACACGGCTCCGCAGAACGCCTCGTAGTCGATGAGCTCGGTGACCGGCTCGGTGTCGGGGTCCTTGCGGACCTTGACCTCGCGCCAGCTCATCTCCAGGGCGTCGAAGACGAGCAGGCGGCCCACCAGGGGATCACCGATGCCGGTGATCAGCTTGATGGCCTCGTTGACCATGACCGAGCCGATGGAGGCGCACAGCACGCCCAGGACGCCGCCCTCGGCGCAGGAGGGCACCATGCCGGGCGGCGGGGGCTCGGGGTACAGGTCGCGGTACTGGGGCCCGTGCTCGTTCCAGAAGACGCTGACCTGGCCGTCGAAGCGGTAGATGGAGCCCCACACGTACGGCTTGTCCAGGATGACGCAGGCGTCGTTGACCAGGTAGCGGGTCGCGAAGTTGTCGGTCCCGTCCAGGACCAGGTCGTAGTCGGCGAAGACCTCCAACGCGTTGTCCGACTCCAGTCGCTCCTGGTGCAGGACCACGCGGGTGTTGGGGTTCACCTCCTTGACGCTGTCCCGGGCGGACTCGGCCTTGGGACGGCCGACGTCGCTCTGTCCGTGGATGATCTGGCGCTGGAGGTTGGACTCGTCCACGACGTCGAAGTCGATGATGCCGAGCGTGCCCACCCCCGCGGCGGCCAGGTAGAGCAGCGCCGGAGAGCCCAGGCCGCCCGCGCCGACGACCAGGACCTTGGCGTTCTTCAGGCGCTTCTGCCCGCTCATACCCACGTCGGGGATGATCAGGTGGCGCGAGTATCGGCGCACCTCGTCCACGGTCAGCTCGTCAGCTGGTTCCACCAGCGGCGGCAGCGACACGGTGACTCCTCATGTCTGTTCGGTTGCTTCACACCGCCCGTACCAAGGGATCACCGGGCGAGGGGACGGAGGGCGCGAAGCGTGCTTGCACTCATACCCAACCTAACGGGTGGGGTTTTCCATTCCCACCCCCGGGAGGTGTGGGGGCACACACGCGCTCACGCACGTCCTCCCCACGGCAACCAACACCGGCCGTGAGTTCATCCCGGTGGGGCCGGCGTACCGTGCCGGGCGGTGGGTAGTGGTCGCTTGTACGGTCGGCGACGACGTTGGGAGGCCCCTGTGGCACAGGAGAACCGTTCCGCGAGACGACGCCCGGACGCCAACGAGCCCCCCGCCTCCGAGGCGCCGGAGACCGAGGTGGTCGAGGTGTCCGAGGCCGACGCGGCCGAGCAGCGCACGCCGGCGGGGGACGAGGACGCCGGGAGCGGATGGGACGCCCCGTCGCCGGAGAGCTTCGAGCAGGCCGCCGAGGCGGACGTGGTGGAGCAGGCGCTCGACGTCGGCGACGATGACGACGAGCGGCGGTGACCGTGTCCGGTCCGTTCTCCGCTTTTCTCCGGACATATCCCGTGGCCGTCGGTCACGCCCCCGACCGCCTGTTCCGTGGGTGTTCCGGTCGGGCCGCGCGACCCCGGGTCGTACCTCGCCCTGCCCGGGAGGAACCTACGCCGGAGTAAGATGGGGGAGAAAGCCGTGGAACGCGCCGACCGGAGGCGTTCGACGGCACTAGCCACGCAGATGTCCGGTGATGGCGTGCATCTGCCATGCCGAGTTCGGAGGGTGTGGGTGTGACAGCTCCTTCAGACGCCCGCGCCCGGGGCACCCGCTTGCCCCGGGTCAGGCGCCGCCGCCAGCTCCTGGCCGCGGCACAGGAGGTCTTCGTCGCGCGTGGGTACCACGCGGCGGCGATGGACGAGATCGCCGACCGCGCCGGGGTCAGCAAGCCCGTGCTCTACCAGCACTTCCCAGGCAAACTGGAGCTGTACCTGGCCCTGCTCGAGGAGCACTCCGAGGTGCTGGTCGAGAAGCAGCGGGAGGCCCTGGAGAGCACCGACGACAACCGCCAGCGCGTCATCGCGAGCTTTCGCGCCTACTTCGACTTCGTCGCGGGCGACGGCGAGGCCTTCCGTCTGGTGTTCGAGTCCGACCTGCGCAACCTGCCCGCCGTGCGGGAGAAGAGCGAGGAGACCTTCCAGCGCTGCGCCGAGCTGATCGGCGCGGTGATCCGGCAGGACACCAGCATCTCCGACGAGGAGGCGCACCTGCTGAGCATCGGGCTGGTCGGCATGGCCGAGACCAGCGCCCGGTACTGGCTCAACAACCACGGCTCCGTTCCCAAGGGCGCCGCGGAGCAGCTGGTGGCCCGCCTGGCCTGGCGCGGGATCAGCGGCTGGGACCTGCACCGCGCGGCCGAGGAACAGGACTGAACCCCTTCCCGTGAAAGGACCCCCGGAGCGCGTTCGGCGCCCGGGGGTCCTTTCGTCACGGAACGAGGGAAACATCCACCCATCATTTCGTAAGGAATTCCCAAAGAAACAGCAATCGCCCCAACCCGTGTGGGACAGGCGATTCAATTGCCGCCCTCCGGGTATCGGCGGAATGAGAAGTAACGCGCTTCTCTTCGCGGTATCCGCCCGGTCCTTTTTCGGACCCCCGGCGGAGCAAGCGATTTGGGGGTGAAGACGTTATGAACGTGGGTCAGGGACTGACGACGGCCTGGGAGGCGGTGGCCAGCTTCGTTCCGCTGCTGATCGGCTTCCTGGTGATCCTGGTCCTGGGCTGGCTTGTCGCCTGGATCGTGGGCAAGGCGGTCGCCAAGGGCCTGCACAGCGTCGGACTGGACCGCGCGCTGCACCGCGGGGGTGTGGGCGAGTACTTCGAGCGCAGCAACTGGAGCGCCAGCGAGCTGTGCGGAAAGATCATCTACTACGTCGGACTGTTGTTCGTGCTCACGCTCGCGTTCAACGTCTTCGGACAGAACCCGATCAGCGCGCTGCTCCAGGATGTCATCGCCTGGATCCCGCGCGGCATCGTGGCGCTGGTGATCGTCGTGGTGGCCGCGATGATCGCCAAGGCGGTCCGCAACGTCATCTCCGGCGCCCTGGGCGGACTGTCCTACGGCCCGGTCCTGGCCAACGTGGCGGCCGTGTTCATCATGGCGCTCGGGGTCATCGCCGCCCTGAACCAGATGGGCGTCGCCGTGAGCGTGACCATGCCGGTCCTGATCGCGGTGCTGGCCACGGTCGGCGGCATCCTCGTCGTCGGCGTCGGCGGCGGCATGATCGAGCCGATGCGGGCGCGCTGGGCGCGCTGGCTGGACGTCGCCGAGCGTGAGACCGGCCGGATCAGCGAGGAGAGCAGTTACCGCGCCGGGCGTGAGGCGGCCATGAGCCGTACCGGTGAGCGCGCGGAGCGGCGTGAGGGGGCCACGTCCCAGACCGCGCGCCGCGGCGGGGGCGGTGAGCAGACCACCCCGTAGCCGGGCCGCGCGCCACGGCCGCGGACACCGGTGAGGGCGGGACCGGACGGTCCCGCCCTTCGTCGTGTGCGCCGTGCGTCCGTGCCCGTCCCGGGGCGTTCCGCCGGAGTTCCTAGAGGAACTCGGAGTCTCGCAGCTCCAGGCGGGCGAGTTGTTCGACCCGCCGGAAGGCCAGGACCACGGAGGCGATGATCGGAAGGAAGGCCAGCCAGAAGGCGACGTTCCCCGGTCCGGTGAAGACCATCGACGCCAGTGCGACGACGAAGATCAGTGCGAAAAGCGCGAAGTCGACGCGTTCCTGTTGAATCAGGACGCCGACCGGTGGGCGCGCCGCCCCATGCCGCCCGCTCCTCATTCGCCTTCCTTTCTTGCGGCTCCACGAGCCGCTCCGCCAGTTACGGCGCATGCCGGTCCGTTTTCCGGACTTCCATAACGCCGACAGTCCCACGTTGCATTCCGCAGGGCCCTGGTTCGACCACGGTGCGCCGGACCGATCTCGGCCGCTGTGGAGTCGCCGGTACGTTTCAGCGTACGCCCAGCATGTGGTTTCCACCGGAGAACTGGCAGGGCTGGCGGCCACGGGGAGCTCGGGTCGTGGACCGCGCCGGCCTGCGGATGCCACCAACCTAGCGGACGAAACCGCGATCCCTGGCCAGGCGGCAGATCGCGAGGACGCGGAGGGTCTCCCAGTCGTACTCGACCGCCTCGGAGTCCCAACCCCGTTCGAGGCAGCCGTCGAGGAACCCGTGGAGGTAGGTACCGAGGGTCCGGGCGTTGAGTTCGCCGCCGGAGGCGGTGATGCCCTCGCACACCTGTGCGGCGTGCTGGTCCAGCTCAGCGCACATCCAGGGCTCGACCGGTCCGTCGAGGGGGCCGATCCGATGGAAGTCACGGGTCAGTCCGGCCAGCGGATGGCGCACGGAGGTCCCACTGGGCATGGAAGTACCTACTCGGGTGGTCAGGAGACGGGAGCCTCATCGATTTTACGGGCATCAGCCAATGAATCGTCACGAAAGTGTTGGATATTACCCGCACTTGACCAAGGCAGCCCAAGCTGAGGCCAAGATTGCGCAATGCCTGGAACCGGTTCCCCGGGGGTCAGGCGCTCAGTCCCATGGCCTCCAGGCGGGCCGAGTGGCGGTCGGTGAGCGAGGCGAACATCCTGCTGACCGCGGCGAGGTCGCCCAGACCCGTGCCGTCCTCGGAGACCCTGGGGTCCTTGGCCAGCAGCGCGGCGAGGTCGGGGCGGGCCACCGCCACCGACTGCGCCTGGCTGAGCGCCTCTCCGACCAGGCGACGGGCCCACAGGGACAGGCGCCCGGCCAGCTTGGGGTCCTCCTCCACGGCGGCGCGCACCGTCTCCGAGACGAACTCGGCCCGACCGGTCTCGGCCAGCACGCCCTCCACCAGGGTCCGTGTCTCCTCGTCGGCCAGCGCGGCGGCCTTGCGGTAGAAGTCCCCCGCGATACCCTCACCGACGTAGGTCTTGACCAGGCTCTCCAACCAGCTCTGCGGCTCGGTCCGGGCGTGCCAGGCGTCCAGCGGACCCACGAACGGCGTCATGGCCTCCTCGGGGTCGACCCCCAGCTCCTCCAGCCGGTCCCGCAGCGTCTGGTAGTGCGCCTGCTCGGCGGCGGCGAGGGCGGCCAACTGGCCCTTGGAGCGCAGGGAGGGGGCCAGCCCCGCGTCGGCGGCGAGACGGAAGAAGGAACCGAGCTCGGCGTAGGCGAGCAGCCCGAGCAGATCGATCACGCCGGGGCTGTCAGAGGGGCCTTGGATCATGCCGGTCAGCGTATCGCCCGGTCACCCCGGCACCGAACCGGGGACTAAACGAACCGCAGGCACGGTTGCACTCGCTGGGAGCGGGTACGATCCACGCCGTCCACAGCCCGGTGAACTGCTATGTCCACCAGGCGCGTCACCAGCTAGACTCTGCGTGATGACCGGCGTGTGCGTCCGACATGAACTCTCCCCACACACGCGGGGATCTCCCACGCAGCGGCGTCGCGGAGGCGGCGCCCGCACAGGCGCGGACCCCCACCACGGTGGCCGGCCGCGCGAGGACAACGACGAACCACGGATGTGCTCCCCGTCCAATACGGGGACGGCCCCTGTTCCGCGGCGGGGAACCCCGCGCCGCATGGATCCGGCAGGCTGCGCCACCGCGACGCCTCGTGAGAGAGGCGAGCGGTGAGCCGCGCCCGCACGGCAGTGAGGGGCCGATCGCGACCGCATCCCGCCGCGGCCACGCCAACGTTGCGGCCCGCCAAGATGGAGGCTTGAGCCCTGAGCAACACAGACGAGACAACCAAACCGAAGATCACCTTCCGCGACCTGGGTGTGAACGCCGAGTTCGCCGACGCCCTGGAGGCGGAGGGGATCGTCGAGCCCTTCCCCATCCAGGAACTGGCCCTGCCGATCGCGCTGAACGGCAGCGACATCATCGGCCAGGCCCGAACCGGTACCGGCAAGACCCTGGCCTTCGGCCTGCCCCTGCTCCAGCGCGCGCAGGAGGCCCCCGGAACGACCAGGCGGCCCCGTGCCCTGGTCGTGGTCCCCACACGCGAGCTGGCCATCCAGGTCGCCGCTGACCTGACCACCGCCAGCAAGCGCAGCGGCGGCCGCGTCCTGACCGTCTACGGCGGCCGTTCCTACGAGCCGCAGGTCAACGGCCTCAAGGAGGGCACCGACGTCGTCGTCGGCACCCCGGGCCGCCTGCTGGACCTGGAGAACCAGAAGCACCTGCGCCTGGACGGGGTGTCCGCGGTGGTGCTGGACGAGGCCGACAAGATGCTCGACCTGGGCTTCCTGCCCGACATCGAGCGCATCCTCACCAAGACCCCGGACGAGCGACAGACCATGCTCTTCTCGGCCACCATGCCGAGCGAGATCGTCTCCCTGTCGCGCAAGTACCTGACCCGTCCCACCCACGTGCGCGCGGGTGACGACAACGAGATCGACGGCTCGGCCATCACGGGGCAGATCACGCAGCACGCGTTCCGCACCCACCAGATGGACAAGATCGAGATGCTCGCCCGCCTGATCCAGGCGGAGGACCACGGCCAGAGCATGGTGTTCTGCCAGACCAAGCGGGCCTGCGACCGGGTGGCGGGCGACCTGAAGACACGCGGTTTCGCCGTCGCGGCCGTCCACGGCGACCTGGGGCAGAGCCAGCGCGAACGCGCCCTCCGGGCCTTCCGCAACGGCAAGATCAACATCCTGGTCGCCACCGACGTGGCAGCCCGGGGACTCGACGTGGACGACGTCACGCACGTGGTCAACTACGAGACTCCCGAGGACGAGAAGACCTACACGCACCGCATCGGCCGTACCGGCCGGGCCGGGCGCAGCGGCACCGCCGTCACCTTCGTGGACTGGCAGGAGATGCCGCGTTGGAAGCTGATCAACAGCGCTCTCGACCTTCCGTTCTTCGAGCCGGAGGAGACCTACTCCACCTCGCCGCACTTCTTCGAGGCACTGCGGATCCCGACCGGGACCAAGGGCAAGCTGGCCGCGAACAAACGCGACGAGCACGCGGGTCTGGAGGCCGAGGAGGTCGAGGACATCGGCGACACCGGGACGCCCCGGGGCGACCGGGGCGGTCGGCGGGACCGTGACCGGGACCGGGACCGGGACCGCGGCGAGGGTGGCGGCGGCCGGAACCGCAACCGCTCGCGCCGCCGTACCCGCAGCGGCCACGACGCGGCCGGGTCCGAGAGCTCCGCGGAGAAGGCGGGCGGTGGCGCCCCGGCGTCCCCGGACGCATCGCGAGGAGGCGCCAAGTCCTCCGACGAGGGCGCCCGCAAGGTGCGGCGACGCCGTCGCACCCGTGGCGGCGCCAGCGCCGCCCGACGGGACCCCGAGAACACCTGACGCACGGGCGCCCGCACGCGCGAGCGGGCGCCGCGGTCGACGCGGGGCGGGCGACGGGCCTTCCCCGCGGTGCCGATGGCCCTCGCGGCCACGGCCCGGGTTCAACCGGCCCGGGCCACCGATCGTCTAGGGTGGCCCGACGTGAGTACACCTCAGTTCATCGACCTGCCCCCGGGCGTACGGCGCGCGGACCTGACCCTGTCGTACGGTCCCGTCGCCGCCCTGCGGGCGCTTCCCACCTCCGGCGGCACCGAGTTGGCCCCCGCTGTCCTGGTACACGGGTTCACCGGCAGCAAGGAGGACTTCATCGCCCTCCTCCAGAGCCTGGCCCAGGCCGGCCGGGAGGTGGTCGCGATCGACCTTCCCGGCACCTACCAGTCGCCGGGCCTGGAGTCCCTCGTTCTCCCGTCCGGCGTACGACGGCCGGACTACCGCCTGCCCTCCCTGGGCGCGGTCGTCGCCGAGGTCCTGGACCAGGTCGGCGACGGCGGCCCCGTCCACCTGCTGGGGCACTCCTTCGGCGGGTTGGTCTCACGCGAGGCCGCTCTGGTCGAGATGTCGCCGCTGGCCTCGCTCACCCTGATGTGCTCGGGTCCCGGCGCCCTGAGCGGTCCGAGCGCGGACACCACGCGCGGCCTCATCGCCGCCGTGTCCAGGAACCCCACCCCCGAACGGCTCCGGGAGCTGTGGGAGGAGCAGTTCGACGCCGAGGCGCGGGGACGCACACCCCGGTCCGATATCCGCGACTTCCTGCGCGAGCGGCTGCTGGCCAGCAGCGCCGTGGGCCTGATGCACATGGCCGAGGAGCTGTTGGCCGCGCCTGACCGCGTGGACGAGCTGGCCCGTGTGGAGATCCCCAAGCTGATCCTGTACGGCGAGAACGACGAGGCCTGGCCGCTGGAGGAGCAGGACCGGATGGCCGAGCGGCTGGAGGCCAAGCGCCTGGTGGTCCCCGGCGCGGGCCACTCCCCCAACGTGGAGGCCCCCGAGACCACGGCGAGCGCGCTCACCGCGTTCTGGAACGAGGCGGAGTCGGTGGGCCGCCGCTGACCGTGGCGCACGGCCGCGCCGCCGGAGGACGGCGGCGCGGCGGCGGACGGAGCGCGGTGGAGCCCCGGAGGGGCACACCGGCGCGGAGGGACCCCCTCTGGACCAGTCCGCTAGACCCAGGAGTCGAAGTTCTTGCTCTCGGCACCCGTGGTGGTGGCGGGGCCGCGGTCGGGCAGGACCCGGGTGTCGGGCGGCAGGGACAGCAGAGCCTCCCCGATGGAGGCGAGCTGCGTCGTGTAGTCGACGTAGGTGCTGCCGACCATGCCGGGCTCGCCCTTGCGCAGGGTGTCGCCGCTGAAGACGACCCCGAGCTCGCTGACGTAGTAGCCGACGGTGCCGGTGGCGGTGCCGGGCAGGGCCAGGACGTCGATGTGCAGGTCGCCGATGTCGAGGGCGCCCTGGCCCTCCACCTCGATCTCGGGGCGGTGCTCGGCGCCGTGGTGGCGGCGCCAGGCGCGCATCTCGCGCGGGTGCAGGGCGATGGGGGCCTCGGACTCCTCGGCGACCTTGATGGCCGACTCGATGTGGGGGCTGTAGGCGTTGGTACAGGCCACGAGGTAGATCTCGCGCTCCCCGACAGCCTCCAGGACGGCCTCGGCGTCGTAGGCGGGGTCGATGACGATGACGCCCTCGTCGTCGGCCTCGACGATCCAGGTGTTGCTGACGATGTCGTGCTTCTCGCCGTCGAACTCGAAGACGCCGGCGGTGCGCACGCGGGTGATCTTGTCAGCGTCGGGACCGGTCACCCCGGTCTCCTCGCCCTCGTCGGCGAAGGCGTCGGCGGACGCGTCCTCCTCCACGGACTTCTTCTCGTCCTCGGAGCCGTCGGACTCCTCCTCGGACTCCTCCGGGGCGTCGGCGTCGCTGGAACCGGTCTCGGCGTCGGCCTTCCCGGCCACGTCGGTCCCGGCGGACTCCTCGACGGGCTCCTTCGCGTCAGCCGTGTCGGCCTCGGCGGAGTCCTCCTCCTCGACCTCCTGGTCCGCCGCGGCCTCCGCAGCGGAGTCGGTGGCCTCCTGGCCGTCCTGCTTCTTCGGCTTCCGCTTCCAGAACACGGCGTCAGACCTTTCGATTTCGTCCGGGTATGAGATGGATTACGCTGCGACCATTGTCGCGCTCCCGCACAGTGATCGGTACCGTACCGGATTCCGGGGAGGCGACACACGGTTCACCCCCGGAGAAGGGGCACTCCCGTCGCGGGCGCGACGAGCCGTTCGAACGCCTCCGGGGCGGTGGTCCTGCACCCCAGTCTGCGGCCGGACAGGCTCCCGTGGTCGTCGCTGGAGCCGGTGACCACCACGCCCAGGTCCCCGGCCACCCCGCGCCAGTATCCGGCCTGCTTCCGGTTGTGGGAGGGGTGGTCGGCCTCGATCCCGCCCAGGCCCGCGGTGGCCATGCGCTCCACCAGTTCGAGGGGGACCGCGCCGTTGAGGGAGCCCTCCGCACGCGCCGGGTGGGCCAGCGAGCACACACCGCCCGCCGCACGCACCAGCTCCACCGCGCGGACCGGATCGATCGCGTACCGCGAGGCGTAGGCCGGGCCGCCCGAGCCGATCCACCGGTCGAAGGCGTCCTGCACGTCCCTGGCCGCGCCCGCCTCCACGATCGCGCGGGCCAGGTGCGGGCGTCCGATCGTGTTGGCGTCGGCGTACTCGTCACGGCCCGCGCCGGCGATCTCCAGCACCCGTTCCCAGGTGAGGTCCACTCCCAGATCGCGGAGCTTGCGGACCATCTCCTCGGCGCGGACGGCTCGGTCGGAGCGGACACGGCGCAGCTCCTCGGCCAGGCCGGGATCCTCGGGGTCGAACAGATAGGACACCAGGTGCACGCTGGACCCGGCGTAGGCGCAGGACAGCTCCATCCCGGGGACGAGGGTGAATCCGGGGGGCAGGTGCTTGGCGGCCTCCTCGATACCGCCGACCGTGTCGTGATCGGTGAGGGCGAGCACGTCGAGACCCGCGGCGACCGCGTACTCGACGACGTCGGCGGGGATGTCGGTTCCGTCGGAGACCGAGCTGTGTGAGTGCAGGTCGATACGTGTCACCGGGCGATTGTACGTAAGTCCCGGTTGCCGCGCCCCGCGCGGGAGGGCGGCGCGGCCGGGTTCAGTCCGTTTCGCCCCGGGGTGCCAGGCTCCGGACGAGGAAGGGGCTGGGCGCGCCGAAGGGCGGTTCCAGCGCGATGCCCCCGTCCCTGATGTCACGCAGGTCGCGCAGCGCGTTGATCTCGCACATGAGCATGCCGGTGTCGGCGGCGGCGAACACCAGCCACAGCCAGTGGGCGAGCGCCTCACCGGTGTAGACGGCCCGGTCACGGCCCACGTCCAGGTTCCACAGCGCGACCTCGTGGCCGTCGAAACGCACCTTGGCGTCGGCCGCGGAGGTGTCGAAACCTTCGCCGGGGTCGGGACCCTCCAGTCCGGCGAGGCGGGCACCGAGGCCCACGCCGGGGTCCTCGGCGACGATGACGGCCTCGCCGACGCCGCCGAGCGGGTCGGGTCCGGACAGGGCCACGGCGGTGGCGAGGGTGCCGCTGCGCTCGTCCCCGCACTCGGCGAAGCCGGTGACCACCCAGTTGGTGGGCAGCGGCCAGGGGATCCACACGGGGACGTGCGCCTGGGGCAGGAGAGCCTCCAGGGACGCGGTCCCGGGGGCCCGCACCGGCCACAGGGGCGCGACGGGCCCGTGGACGTCACACTGCCAGGCGCTGGTCCACAGCCCCGGAGGCTGGACCGTGCGCCCGCAGCGGGGACACGTGGGCTCGGACTTCATGCTGCTCACGGGTCTACCCGAGCCACCCGGACGGAAAACGCGTCGCGGGCGGACCGCACGGGCGGCCCGCCCGCGTCCGGGCGCGGTGGTGCTACCGCTGCTGGCGCTTCTTGTTGGCCGTCATCCGGCCGCGCTCCTTCTGGTCCAGGACGACCTTGCGGATGCGCACGTGCTCGGGGGTGACCTCCACGCACTCGTCCTCGCGGCAGAACTCCAGGGCCTGCTCCAGGGAGAGCTTGCGCGGCGGCACCAGCCGCACCAGCTCGTCGCCGGTGGCCGAGCGCATGTTGGTGAGCTTCTTCTCCTTGGTGATGTTGACGTCCATGTCGTCGGCGCGCGAGTTCTCGCCCACGATCATGCCCTCGTAGACCTCGGTGCCCGGCTCGACGAAGAGCGTGCCGCGCTCCTGGAGGTTGAACATCGCGAACGCGACGGCGTTGCCGGCGCGGTCGGCCACCAGGGACCCGTTGGCACGGGTGCGCAGGTCACCGAACCACGGCTCGAACTTCTCGAAGACGTGGTGGGCGATGCCGGTACCGCGGGTCTCGGTGAGGAACTCGGTGCGGAAGCCGATGAGGCCGCGGGAGGGCACCAGCCAGTCCATGCGCACCCAGCCGGTGCCGTGGTTGACCATGTTCTCCATCCGGCCCTTGCGGACGCTGAGCAGCTGGGTGATGGCACCCATGTACTCCTCGGGGGCGTCCACGGTGAGGCGCTCGACGGGCTCGTGGATCTTGCCGTCGACGACCCTGGTGACCACCTGGGGCTTGCCGACGGTCAGCTCGTAGCCCTCGCGGCGCATCTGCTCGACCAGGATGGCCAGCGCAAGCTCGCCGCGTCCCTGCACCTCCCAGGTGTCGGGGCGCTCGGTGGGCAGCACGCGCAGGGAGACGTTGCCGACGAGCTCCTTCTCCAGGCGGTCCTTGACCAGGCGGGCGGTGACCTTGGCGCCCTTGACCCTGCCGACCAGCGGCGAGGTGTTGGTGCCGATGGTCATGGAGATCGCGGGCTCGTCCACCCGGATCAGCGGCAGCGGGACCGGGTTCTCCAGGTCGGCGAGGGTCTCGCCGATCATGATGTCCTCGATACCGGCGATGGCGACGATGTCGCCGGGACCGGCCTTCTCGGCGGGCTTGCGCTGCAGGCCCTCGGTCATGAGCAGCTCGGTGAGCTTGACCTGCTGGACGCTGCCGTCGGTGCGGATCCACGCCACCTGCTGGCCCTTGCGCAGTTCGCCCTGCTGGATGCGGCACAGCGCCAGGCGGCCCAGGAACGGGGAGGCGTCCAGGTTGGTGACGTGGGCCTGGAGGGGTCCTCCGGGGACGTACTCGGGGGCCGGGATGGTGTTCAGGATGGTGCTGAACAGCGGCACGAGGTTGTCGTTGTCGGGCATGCCCCCGTTGTCGGGGCGCTCCAGGGAGGCCTTGCCGTCGCGCGCGCAGGCGTAGACGATCGGGAACTCGATCTGCGACTCGTCGGCGTCCAGGTCCATGAACAGCTCGTAGGTGTCGTCCACGACCTCGGCGATGCGGCTGTCGGGCCGGTCGACCTTGTTGATGACGAGGATGACGGGGAGCTTGGCCTGGAGTGCCTTGCGGAGCACGAAGCGGGTCTGTGGAAGCGGGCCCTCGCTGGCGTCCACGAGCAGCACGACGCCGTCGACCATCGACAGGCCCCGCTCGACCTCGCCACCGAAGTCGGCGTGGCCGGGGGTGTCGATGATGTTGATGACCACGTCCTCGCCCTCGGGCGTGGTGTAGTGGACCGCCGTGTTCTTCGCGAGAATGGTGATGCCCTTCTCGCGCTCCAGGTCGTTGGAGTCCATGACACGGTCGTCGACGTCCTGGTTCTCGCGGAACACTCCGGATTGCCAGAGCATGGCGTCAACGAGGGTCGTCTTGCCGTGGTCCACATGGGCCACGATCGCGACGTTGCGGAGGTCGCTGCGGCGTGCGGAGCCCTCGACGGGCGTAGCGCTGGACATGGGAAAGTCTCGATCTCCTGGTACTGGGAAGAGACCGCAGATTGCCACGGCCCGTTACCAGTTTATGGGGTCATAGCGGCCCCTTGGGGAAACGTGCTGGCCAAACCGTCGTCAGGGCCGGGTGACGGCGCCCGGTGAGAGCAGGGGTTCGACGAGGTCGAGGAAGGGCACGTCGGCGGGAAGCCAGTCCAGGGTACGCAGACCGGCGGCGGCGATCCAGCGCAGGGAGAGGTGCTCCAGGGCCTGGGGCTCGCCGGAGAGCAGCTCCACGCGCCACAGCCGCAGTACGGCGGGGCGCGTGTGGCCCCGGCCGGGTGCGGGGAAGGGCGCCTCCGTGCCGAGCTGGTGCAGGGGGCGCACGTCGGCGCCGAGTTCCTCACGGCACTCGCGGACCACGGCCTGGGCCGGGGTCTCCCCGGGGTCGACCTTGCCGCCGGGGAACTCCCACCGGCCGCGCAGGGCCTCGGGCCCGGCACGCTGGGCGGCCAGGACGCGGCCGTCGCGGATGACGGCGGCGCCCACCACGATCAGTGTCTGTTGTTCCACGGTGCCCAGCGTATCGATCCTCCACGACATCACCGGTCCCGGCGGCGGAGCGGTCAGGGGGTGTTCGGCTCGGCGGCCTCCCGCGGTGCCCGCCGGGCGGAACGCAGCCGGTGTGCCAGGGCCGTGTGCCTGCGCCCGGAGGAGACGTTGCGGACCGCCTGGGCCAGGGCGCGCCGGGAGCCGACGAGGACGACCAGCTTCTTCGCCCTGGTGACGGCGGTGTACAGCAGGTTGCGCTGGAGCATCATCCAGGCGCTGGTGGTGACGGGGACGACCACGGCGGGGTACTCGCTGCCCTGGGACCGGTGCACGGTGACGGCGTAGGCGTGGGCGAGTTCGTCGAGCTCGGCGAAGTCGTAGGCGATCTCCTCGTCCTCGTCGGTGCGCACCAGGACCTCCTGGGCGACGGAGTCGATACCCGTGACCACACCGAGGGTTCCGTTGAACACCCCGTTCTCGCCCTTCTCGTAGTTGTTGCGGATCTGGGTGACCTTGTCGCCGACGCGGAAGACACGGCCGCCGAACCGGCGTTCGGGGATGTGCTCACCCGAGGGGGTCACGGCGGCCTGGAGCGCCGTGTTGAGGTTGGTGGCCCCGGCCGGACCGCCCTTCATGGGGGTCAGGACCTGCACGTCCCGGCGCGGGTCGAGGCCGAACCGGCGCGGGATACGGCGGGCGACCACGTCCACGGTCATCTCGGCGGCGTTCTCGGACTCCTCGCAGGGGAAGAGGAAGAAGTCGGTCATGCCCTGGAAGTGCGGCTGTTCACCGCTGTTGATCCGGTGGGCGTTGGTGACCACGCCGGAGTGCTGGGCCTGGCGGAAGACGTGGGTCAGGCGCACGCTCGGAACGGGCGACTCCTCGTCGAGCAGGTCGCGCAGCACCTGCCCCGCGCCGACGGAGGGCAACTGGTCCACGTCGCCGACGAACAACAGGTGCGCTCCGGGCGGGACCGCCTTGACCAGCTTGTTGGCCAGGAGCACGTCCAGCATGGAGGCCTCGTCCACCACCAGCAGGTCGCAGTCGAGCGGGTTGTCGCGGTCGTAGGTGGCCTCGCCCCCCGGACGGAGTTCGAGGAGCCGGTGCACCGTGGAGGCCTCGATCCCGGTGATCTCGGTGAGGCGTTTGGCGGCGCGCCCCGTGGGCGCGGCCATGATGACCCTGGCCTGCTTGGCCGCGGCCAGGGTGACGACGGAGGCGACGGTGAAGGACTTGCCGCACCCCGGTCCACCGGTGAGCACGCACACCTTCTCGGAGAGCGCCAGGCGCACGGCCTCGCGCTGGGCGTCGGCGAGTTCGACCCGGGTGCGGGAGTGCAGCCAGTCCAGGGCCACGGCCCAGTCCACCCCGGCGAACGCGGGCATGCGGTCCACCGGGTGGGAGAGCAGGGTGCGGAGCCCTGAGGTGAGGCCGACCTCGGCGCGGTGCATGGGCACCAGGTAGACCGCGCGCACGGGCTCGTCCCCGGGCCCGGGGACGGTCTCCCGGACCACGCCCTCGGTGGCCACGAGTTCGGCGACGCACTCGATCACCAGTCCGGCCTCCACCTGGAGGATCTTCACGGCGGCGGAGATGAGTTTCTCCTCGGGCAGGTAGCAGTGCCCGTCCCCGGTGGACTCCGAGAGGGTGAACTGGATCCCGGCCATCACCCGCTGCGGGCTGTCGTGCGGGATACCGACCGCCTGGGCGATGGTGTCGGCGGTCTTGAAGCCGATCCCCCACACGTCGGTGGCCAACCGGTAGGGCTCCTTCTGCACGATGTCGATGGAGGCGTCGCCGTACTTCTTGTAGATGCGCACGGCCAGGGATGTGGTGACCTCGACCCCCTGGAGGAAGACCATCACCTCCTTGATCGCCTTCTGCTCCTCCCAGGCGTCCGCGATGAGCTTGGTGCGCTTGGGTCCGAGGCCCGGGACCTCGATGAGCCGTTCGGGGTGCTCCTCGATGACGTCCAGGGCGTCGGTGCCGAAGTGGTCGACGATCCGCTCGGCCATCCTCGGGCCGATGCCCTTGATCAGCCCGGAGCCGAGGTAGCGGCGGATGCCCTGGACGGTGGCGGGCAGGACGGTCGTGTAGTCGTCCACGTGGAACTGGCGGCCGTACTGGGGGTGGGAGCCCCAGCGGCCGCGCATGCGCAGCGCCTCACCGGGCTGGACGCCCATGAGGGAGCCGACCACGGTGAGCAGGTCGCTGCCACGGCCGGTGTCGACGCGGGCGACGGTGTACCCGGTCTCCTCGTTGGCGTAGGTGAGCCGCTCCAGGACGCCCTGGACAACGGCTGGTTGGGCGGTCTTGTCGGACACGTGGTCGTCCTCTCCGGGTCACGTACGCTCCGGCGGCTCCGCGGGCACACCGCCGATCGGCGGCGCGTCCTCGCCCAGGACCGCGAGCACGCGGTCGCGGTCGGCCCGGCGCAGGCTCCGGGCCACCAGGACGTAGGAGTGTCCGAGCATCTCCACGATCTCGTCCTCGGGCACCGTGCCGTCCAGGAGCACGGAGTTCCAGTGCTTCTTGTTCATGTGGTATCCGGGCGTGACGGCGGGGAACTGGTCCCGCAGCTCCAGGGCCAGTTCGGGGTCGCACTTGAGGTTGGCCGTGGCCGGCCCGCTCCCGTCGCCTCCCCCCGTGAGCAGGGCGAACATCTTCTGTCCGGCCACCTTGTATACCAGGGCGCCCGGGCCGAAGGGCTCGCTCTCGTCGGCCTCGGGGAACCACAGGGCGGCGTCGATGAACTGTCCCGGGGTCATGGCGGTGCTCCCTTCCTCCGCCTCCGACAGTGCCAGAGACCGCCGACGTTCGGGATTCCCCGCCTCACCCTGTGGACGGCCCCGCGGGCGGGCGGCGCGACGGGGCGCTCAGTCCGGGTCGTCCGCCAGCGCGGCGACCCGCAGGGCGAGTCCCTGTGCGCTCACGAGGGAGTCGAGCACCGCTCCGCTCTGCTCGTGCACGGTACCGGCCTCGGCGGTCTCCACGGCGATCGCGTCGAGCTCCCGGGCCGACACGCGGTCCTGTTCTTCCAGTTCGGCGGTGCGCACGCGGTCCGCGTAGTCCTCCGACACCCCGGTCCGCGCCGTCACCTCGGCCGTCTCGGCGGCCAGGACGGCGCAGGCCCGGGCGGCGGCCTCCCGGCTGCGTTCCCCGGGCGTGGGCGTCCGGTCGATCCGCTCCCTGACCCGGGTCTGGTGGAGCAGGCTCCGGGCGGCCGCCCACTCCACGTCGGCCAGCACCACACGGTTGCGCACGGTGTCCAACAGGAGTCCCCGTCCGTGGAGCGGGGAGGCCAGGACCGCGTCGACGGCCCTCTGCGCACGCTCCGGCAGGGCGCGGGAGCCGTCGTCGAGCGTGCCGGGGGACACGAACTCCCCCTCGGCGGACTCGACGATCCGCACGGGGTCGCGTTCGCCGTCCCGGCGCCGGCGGAACACGTGGGCCAGGGACGCGCCTCCCACGGCGAGGGCGGTGGCCGCCATGAGGGCGAGGTCGGCACCGAACGGGAGGTCGAGGATCAGCCAGGTCATGACCAGGGCCCAGGAGACCCCGTAGGAGACCCGCAGGAGTGCCTTTCCCCAGCCGTCCGAGTGGCCGGTGTCGCGCGGGGTCCTCCGGGCACGGGCCTCGTCCAGGGCGATGCGCAGCGTTCGTCCGCGTTCCGGCGGAAGGGAGGGGTCGAGCGTGGCCCTGTCCTCCTGGCCGGGTTCTCCGACCAGGCCGATCAGGCGCACCAGCCTGGACCGCGTCTGGACCCCGCGCCCACTGAGGACGAGCACACCGCGGGCGTCGCGCGTGGCGAGGCCCTCGGCGACGAGTGCGGTGCTGTCCTCGTCCCGCCGGACGTCGGGGCACCACACGCCCTGCCGTGCGGGGAGGGGCTCGGCTCGTCGCAGGGCCCGAACCATGTCGGGGGTGAGGCGGACCGGGTATCCGCCGGGGAGGGTGAACTCCATCGTGTTCCTTCCGTGCGCGCGGCCGAGCTTGCACTTCAAGACGTCTTCATATCGGAATCTCCCGCTGCGTAGGGGTTCGCGACCGTGTGCGCCCTCCGGCCGACGCGCCGGAGGCGGATAGGATCCGGCGCAGCAGCGTCCCCTGTGTCACCAGCGAAGCGGGAGTCCCCATGAAGGCGCGAGGCGTGCGCAGACTCGACCCCCTGGAACCGGGCGACCCCCGCGAGGTCGGCGGACACCGGGTGCGGGGACGGATCGGCTCCGGCGGTATGGGCACGGTCTACGCCGCCGACTCCCCCGGCGTGCACGGCTACCTGGCGGTCAAGGTCGTCCACGCCGAGCAGGCCGCCGACCGGCGCTTCCGGGAGCGTTTCGCGCACGAGGCCCGCCTGCTGTCCCGGGTGAACAGCCCTTCCGTGGCGCGGTTCGTGCGCGCCGACGTGGAGGCCGACCCGCCGTGGATGATCACCGAGTACGTGCCGGGTCCCACCCTGCGCCACCACGTGGAGCGGCACGGCCGCCTGCGCGGGGGGATGCTGCTGGGACTGGCCGTGGGCGTCGCGGAGGCGCTGCGGGCCATCCACGCCGCCGGAGTGGTCCACCGGGACCTCAAACCCGGCAACGTGGTGCTCTCCGGGAGGGGCCCCAAGCTGCTGGACTTCGGGATCGCGCACCCGGTGGAGGATCCCGACCCCACCAAGTGGATCCGGCTGCGCAGGATGCGCCGGGCCTACCGGGACCTCAGGCTGCCGTCACCGGAGTCGCTGCCCGACGAGCGGGTCGCCGAGCAGGTCGACAAGCTGGGCACACCGGGGTGGATCAGCCCCGAGCAGTACCGGCGCGAGCCCACGACGCAGAGGGCCGACGTGTTCCTGTGGGGGGCCACGGTGGCCTTCGCCGCCGCCGCGCACGACCCGTTCGGGCGGGCCGGGGTCAAGGAGATGGCCCGGCGCGTGATGTTCGAGGAGCCGGACCTGGAGTACCTGCCGCCCGGCCTGGAACGTCTGGTGCTGGCCGCGATGGCCAAGGAGCCCGGTGAGCGGCCCGAGGCCACGGAACTGCTGCGCGCCGCCCTGGCCCTGGAGAACCCGGAGGGCGGGGTGCGCGCGCCGGAAGGCGCCGGGGAGTCCGCGGCGGAACCGGACGCGGCGGCCGTGCGACGGCTGCTGGAGCGCCGGTGGACGGAGGTGGCGGTGCGCCCGCCGCAGCCCCCGCGCGGGGGGCTCGGGCTGTTCGGCCGCGGGTCCGGCCCCGGTCGGGGCTGAGGACGGCCGCCGGTCAGAGCAGCCCGTAGTGGGCGCGGGCCCCCCGGGAGAACATGTGGGCCACCATCGTGGCGGCGAAGCCCAGCGGGACGATCGCGAAGAAGTCCCCGGCGAACAGGTTCCACAGCAGGAGCGCGCCCGCGGCGGCCTGGAAGAGCACGACGCCCCAGAACACGCCGACCGTGCGGCGGCTGATCCTGGCGGCCAGGAGCGTGGACAGCAGCCCGTACACGCCGGTGATCGCCGCCATGGCGACCATCATGGCGCGCACCGCGTCGACGTCGGCGAAGAACTCGGCGTTCTCCTCGCCGGCGGCGTCGGCCTGCTGCCGCATGGCCTCGGCCATGGTCTCGGAGGGCACGCTCAGCCCCATGAGGAAGAGGGCGGACATCGCGAGCCCGCAGGCGCCGCCCACGAACATCAGGACGCGGACGAGCGCCACCTTCCTGGGCAGGGGCGCGTCGGGGCGGAGCGCGTCGAGGTGGGCACCGAAGTCGGGCATCCCCCGCGGCGGTACGCCGCCTCCGTCCCGCGCCCCGTCGGGGTCGTACGGGTCCTGGCCAGAGGGAAACACAGACGTCCTCCGAGGGATATCGAGCCGACTCGTCCCCCCATGGTAGAGGCCGGGGAGCGGGAGGCGCGGAACCGGACGGGTGTTCCTCCCGTTCCGGCGGGGAGACGGACCACGCGGGCGGCGCACCCAGTGCGACCGAGGGGGCCGCCGGGTCACTCAGCGCGATACGGACGTGCCGAAAACCTGTATTGGTACCGCAGATTCTGCAAATCGTAATCCCGCGACACGTGAACCGTCATCCGTCCGCCTCTAGGGTGAACCACTCTGATCCCCGTCCGCCCCGGCGGAAATCCCGTTCGTCCCCCGACGACGTTCATCCTCCGAAGGAGCCCCGGAAAGATGTCCAGACTCGTGCGCGCCTCGGCCGCACTGGTGCTGACGAGTGCCCTGGCGGCCCCGTTCGCGCCCACAGCGAGTGCGTCCGTTCCCGCGAACCCCGAGGACGGCGCCGACTTCACCCTGACGATCCTGCACGCCAACGACCCCGAGTCCCAGCTGCTGCCCGCCCCCGAGCAGCAGGGCTTCGGCGGCGCCGACCGCTTCACCACGCTGCTCGACCGGTTGCGCGACTCCGAGGGCAGCGGTGCCGGCGCGGAGGGCGACGAGGCCGACGAGCGCGGTGTCGTGACCGTCAACTCCGGTGACATGTACCTTCCGGGTCCGGAGTTCGCCGCCTCCCGCGAGGACGGCGCGCCCTTCTACGACGCCATCGCCGCCAACCACGCGGACTACGACGCGATCTCCATGGGCAACCACGAGTTCGACTTCGGTCCGGACGTGTACGCGGACTTCCTCGGACAGCTGGAGGGGGACACCACGGTGGTCGCCGCCAACGTGGACGTGTCCGCCGAGCCCGGCCTGGCCCAGCTGGCGGAGGAGGGCCGGATCGCGCCCAGCACCGTGGTGGAGGCCTCCGGGCACGAGGTCGGCGTCGTCGGCGCGCTGTACCCGCCGCTGGCCACCATCACCAGCCCGCGCGACGTGGTGGTGAGCGACGTCGTCGAGCCGGTCCAGACCGAGGTCGACCGGCTGACCGACGAGGGCGTGGACAAGATCATCCTGCTCTCGCACCTGCAGAACATCGCCTACGAGGAGAGCGTCGCCCAGGAACTGACCGGCGTGGACGCCATCGTCGCGGGTGGCGGCCACGAGGTGATGGCCGACCCGGACGACGCCCTGGTGCCCGGCGACGAGGTCACCGCGCACCCGGAGACCGGCGAGCCGCTGGCCTACCCGCTGATGGCCACCAACCCCGAGGGCGTCGAGGTGCCGATCGTCACCGCCGGGTCGAACTACAAGTACGTGGGCCGCCTGGTCCTGAACTTCGACGGCGACGCGGTGTCGGTCTCCGACCGCTCCGGCCCGGTCCGGGTCTCCGGCACCGGGGAGGACGCGGTCGACCCCCACCCCGAGGTGGCGGCGCGGGTGACCGGACCGGTCTCCGAGTACGTGACCGGGCTGGCCGAGACCGAGGTGGCCCGGAGCGAGGTCGACCTCAACGGCGTCCGGGACCCCGGCGTCCGCACCCAGGAGACCAACCTGGGCAACCTGGTGGCGGACGCGCTGCTGGACACCGGCGTCCGCAACGCCGACGAGTACGGGGTCCCCGCGCCGCGGATCGGCATCCAGAACGGCGGCGGCATCCGCAACTCCTCGGTGATCCCGGCGGGGCCGCTGACCTCGCTGGACACCTACTCGATCGCCCCGTTCGCCAACCAGGTGGCGGTGGTCCCGAGCCTCCCCCGCTCACAGGTCAAGGAACTGCTGGAGCAGGGCGTGGCCGCCGCTCCCGCGGCCAGCGGCGCGTTCATGCAGGTAGCGGGGGTCAACTTCGCCTACGACCCGGAGCGCACCGCGCAGGTGGTCGACGAGGGCGGTCAGGTCCTCACCCCCGGCGAGCGGGTCCGCAACGTGGTCCTGCACGACGGCACGGTGCTCGTCGAGGACGGCGACGTCGTGGACGGCGACCCGGTCACGGTCGTGACCAACGACTTCTCCGCACGGGGCGGCGACATGTACCCGTTCCGCGGCGCGGACTTCACCGTGGTGGGCACGACCTACCAGGGCGCCCTGGAGAACCTGCTCACCCGGACTCTGGAGGGGCAGGTCACCGAGGCCGCCTACCCCGAGGGCGGTTCCGGCCGCATCGTGGTGGGTGAGCGGGCCACCGTGCCGGACGGCGACGGCGGCGGGAGTCCCACCGACCCGCCGAGCGGTGACCCCACGGATCCGGCCGACCCGGCCGACCCGACGGACGGCCCCACGGGCCCGCCGAGCACGGGCCCGACCGATCCGGGAGACGGGTCCGGCAAGCCCGGCGGGGACGCCGACGGCCCCCTGCCGACGACCGGTGGCGCGCTGTTCGGACTGATCGCCGCCGCCGTGGTGGCCGCCGGCGCGGGCGGTACCGCGCTCTACCTGGGCCGCAGGCGCGGGAGCCCCGCCGACGGGGAGCCCGCGGAACCGGACTCCTAGGCCGACGGCCCGGGTCCGCGCCGGACCCACACGGCTGACGGGACGGGCCCGTCCCGGGTGTCGCACACCCGGGGCGGGCCCGTTGCCGTGTCCGGCGGCCACCGGTGGAAGGGGACGGTCCCGGCCTCCGGTCAGAGGCAGCCCGCGATCTCCCGCGCGGCCTCGGCCATGTCGTCGCGCTCGCCTTGGTCCAGACCGTTGTGCTCGAACCACACCAGCACGAAGTGGCAGGCGTCCTGGACGTCCTCCGCAGTGTTGTCCTCGCTCTCCAGCATGGCCATCGCGGTGAGCATGGCGATTCCGTCGTTCTCGAAGGCGGCCACCCGCACCAGGTTGGTGTCCATCGAGGAGGTGCACTGGAAGACGTTGTGCTCCTCCCCGTCGGTCGAGGCGCAGACCTCCTCGGTGATGTCCTGGCGCGAGTCGATGCCGAAGTCGCCACGCAACCCGGTGACCAGCTCCTCGGATGACATGAGTTCCCCCGCGGTCGGATCCTCCGTCGGCTCCCGTGCGGGCTCGTCGGTCGGCGCGGCGGGTTCCTCGGTGGGGGCCGGGGGCGCGGTCGGCGACGCCGGCTCCGACGGCGCCTCGCTGGGCTCCTCCGACGGCTCGGGACCGCCGGCCGCCGCGACACGGTCGGTCAGCATCCCGCCGAGGGCGATCCCGCCGCCGAGGAAGGAGGCTCCCCCCAGTACCGCGATCACGGCGAGGACGGCCACCAGACCGGCGCCGTAGCGGCCCGGCCGGGCCGGCCGCCGGCCGAGGGGCCCGTGTGGAGTCGGCGGACCCGGGAGAGGCGGACCCTGCGGAGGCGGGCCCGGGGGAGGCTGTCTGGGCCACGGGCCGGGTCCGCCGCCGTGCCCGGGCGTCTCAGGTGGGTTCACGTGCGGTCTCCTCGCTGTCTGGGCTGCCGGGCCAGGCGGCGCGCGTCGGCGGAGGCCGGTCGGTGGGCGACGGGCGCTCCATCGCGTTTCGGCGTCCGTCCATGCCGCTTTATTACCCGTTTGCTACGGATCCTGTCACTTTCCCAGCGCGGCGCTCATACGGGGGGAGACCTAGGCTCGCTCAGCGCGGCATTCGGAGCACGCGCACCACGGGCACCCCAGTTTCACCATGTAAGTACAAAGAAAGCACTCAAGATGGCTAATTGGACGATTTGCCCGATATGTGATTAGCGTATTTTCGGCCAACCTTGGCACATCCGGCGCGCATAATAGGGAAATGCACGACCCCGGACCTACGATCGGCACCATGACCTGCGTTTTGCTGGCCGAAGACGATGTCTCGATCTCCGAGCCTCTCGCGCGCGCACTCCGACGCGAGGGTTACACGGTGGACGTGACCGTCAACGGCATTGAGACACTCGACCGTGCCCGTGCGGGAGACATCGACCTCATGGTCCTGGATCTCGGGCTGCCCGAAATGGATGGGCTCGAGGTGGCACGTCGGCTCCGGGCCGAGGGTCACGGAACGCCGATCCTCATCCTGACCGCGCGCGCCGACGAGGTCGACACCGTCGTCGGTCTCGACGCGGGCGCCGACGACTACGTCACCAAGCCCTTCCGACTGGCCGAACTGCTGGCCCGTGTCCGTGCCCTGCTGCGCCGGGGCGGCGCCGAGGTGCCCGTCGTGCACGGTGTACGCATCGACAACGACTCCCGCCGCGCCTGGCTGGGCGAACGCGAGCTACAACTCACCACCAAGGAGTTCGACCTCCTGCGCGTACTCGTCCGGGACGCGGGCAAGGTGGTCACCCGTGAGCAGATCATGCGCGAGGTCTGGGACACCAACTGGTGGGGGTCCACCAAGACCCTGGACATGCACATCTCCTGGCTGCGCCGCAAGCTGGGCGACGACGCCAACCAGCCGTCGTACATCACGACCGTTCGGGGTGTGGGCTTCCGGTTCGAACGAGACTGACACGGCCCCGGGTCCGAGGCGCCCCGCGCCGGTCGGCCGCCTCCGGGTCGGACGGACATGAGGTGACATGCGCAGGCGGATGGTTTTCTCCACCCTGGTGGTGACCGTCATCGCCGTCATGCTGCTCGGGCTGCCTCTGGGCGCGCTCACGTACAAGCTGGTGTACGACGAGAGCACCCGCCAGCTCCAGGGCGAGGCGGAGTTGATCGGTGCCGAGAGCGACACCATGCTGGAGGCCCGCGGCGAACTCAACCCGGGGGAGTTCGACCGGGACCATCCGAACCGCTTCATCCGGATCACCCCGGCCGACGCGTCCGACCCGGTGACCGCGGGCGACCCCGCCCTCGACCCCGAGGCTCCCGGCTCCCCGAGCGCGCTGAAGGCCACGGCCACCACCGGGCGGGGCACGCTCGTCGAGGTGTGGACGAGCGCCGAGGGCGTGCAGCAGAGCGTGGTCCGCGCGTGGCTGGGGATCGCGTCCCTGTCCCTGCTGGCCATCGGCGTCGCCGTGGGGCTGTCGATGTTCCAGGCCCGCAGGCTCACACTGCCCCTGATCGACCTGGCGGTCACCGCCGAACGGCTGGGATCCGGGGTGACCACGCCCTGGGGCCACCGCTACGGGATCCCCGAGGCCGACCGGGTGGCGGAGGTCCTGGACCGCAGCGCCGAGCGCATCGCCGGGCTGATCGCCACCGAGCGCCACTTCGCCACCGACGCCTCACACCAGCTGCGCACACCGCTGACCGCACTGATGATGCGCCTGGAGGAGATCCTCGCCGAGGCCGACGACTCGGAGGTGGTCCGTGAGGAGGGCGAGGCCGCCCTGGCCCAGACCGAACGCCTGGTGGAGACCGTGGAGAGCCTGCTGGGGCGGGCCCGCAAGAGTCAGAACCCCGAGGTGGAGGCGGTGGAGGTCGACCCCGTCCTCAACCACGTCCAGGCCGAGTGGCAGCCGGTCTTCCATGCCGAGCAGCGCAGGCTGCTGGTCACCGGGGTGTCTGGGCTGACGGCCATGACCGTCCCCACCGACCTGGCGCAGATCATCGCGACCCTGGTGGAGAACGCCTACAAGCACGGCGCGGGCACGGTGACCGTCCGCCGCCTCGACACCGACCAGTCGGTGCGCATCGAGGTGAGCGACGAGGGCGAGGGGGTTCCCGAGCACCTGGCGGGCCGGATCTTCGAACGCGAGGTCAGCGGGAGCGGCGGCACCGGCCTGGGGCTGGCGCTGGCCCGGCACATCGCCGAGTCCGAGGGCGCACGGATCGAGCTGGTGCAGACCAGGCCGACCACCTTCGCGCTGTTCCTGCCCGCGGGGGCGGGCGGCCTGTCGAAGATGACCGGCCCGGTCTGAACTCCGGGATGCGGGCCTCAGGCGTCCGCCCTGGCGGTGGACTGCTCCGCCTGGTCGGGAGTCTTGCCCCGCACCACCAGGTCACTCCACAGTGAACGCACCCGGCCCAGGCCGTAGGCCTTGGTGACCTCCCCGCGCGCACGCTCCGCCTCGGCGGCGAAGCGTCCCTCGCTCACGGTCGCGTGGATGGACTCGGCCATCGCCACCGCGTCGTCGTGGATCCAGTGCGGGTCGTAGATGGTGTCCGCGCCCGGCCACGGCAGCAGCGCGGGCACTCCGCCCGAGGCGGCGCACTCGGCCGGAGCCAGATGGAACGACTCGTCGTCGCTGGTGGAGAGCATGAACCCCACCCGCCGCAGCCAGGTGGCCACGTCCGGCCCGAACGGGTCGAACACCACCCCGGAGGCGAGGAGGTCGTCACGCTGGATCCTCCGGTACACGCGTTCGAAGTAGGCGCGCTCCTCCGGGCGGTTCCAGACCCACCAGTACTCCCACGGCTGCTTGGTCTTCACCGACAGCGTGTACCTCGGGTCCATGCGCCGCAGCTCCGACAGCACGTCCAGGCCCCGGTCCAGGCGCTTGCGCGACGGAGCGATCCCGACCATGCCCATCGAGTACTCCACGCCGGAGAGCTTGGGCCGGTCCAACTGCTCGTCGTCCACCCAGTTGGGCATCACGACCACCTTGTCGGCGGGCCATCCGGTCAGCTCCCGGGTCAGGTCGGCGTAGTGGGGGCTCACGCACACCACGGCGTCCACCTTGTCGATGTCGAGCTTGCGCGGCCACTCCGCGTACAGCTCGAAGCGGTGCAGCCGCACGATCAGCCGCTGGTCGGGCCGTTTCCACTTGGCGTAGAACAGGGCGTTGGGCCCGCACCACTCGCAGATCACCACGTCCGCCCAGCCCGCCAGCTCGCGGGACCGGTACTGGTCGTGGGTGCTCAGCCCCTCCCACTCGTCCATGCGCACGTCCAGCCCGGGCAGCGAGTCCAGGTACTCGGCCAGGCGGGTGAAGAACTTCATGTCGTGCCCGGCCACGACCACCTTGAGCGGCCGGTCCGGGTCGGCGCCCGCCGGTGCCGGGGGCAGCGCCTCGGTGAGGTAGCCGCGCAGCCGCTCGGCCGCCCGCTCCAGGGTGTGGTCGGCCGCGGCGTCGCGGCAGCGCGCGGCGGCGTCCGCGTAGACCGCGCGGTCGTTGTGGGCGCGGGCGACCACCTCGGCGACCGAGGAGACGTCCGCGCCGGCGAACAGCGGGTAGTCGGCTCCCAGCATCGTCTCGTGCATGGGAGTGCGGTTGAGCACCACCGGCAGTCCGAGCGCGCCCAGTTCCAGCACCTTGGTGGACATCTCCAGGCTGGCGTCCATGGACGGGTCGCGCCAGGAGAGCCCGAAGCCGCACTCGGCGGCCTGGCGGAGCGCGTCGGCACGCGACATCCCGCCGCGCCAGTCCACCTCCGGGGTGTCCTCCAGGGCCCTGCGCATGCGCCTGGCCCAGTCGGCGGGCTCCGCGTGGATCTTGTCGCCGATCATCACCAGTTCGGCGTCCACCCCGCGCCGCGCCAGCTCGGCGGGCAGCTCGGTCATCTCCAGGGTGTTCCACCGCGGCGCGAACTTGCCCGTGTAGGCCATGCGGGCCCGGGCGTGCGCCTCCCCGTCCGCGCGCGCGTCCTCGGGAACGACCACCACGGGCGGGAACAGGACCGACCGGCCGCAGGCGGCGGGCACCGACGCCTCCAGGAAGGCGCGCAGCTCCTCGGTCTGGCAGAGCAGGAACCGGGAGGCCAGCGCGATCTCGGTGAGCTCGGTGGTGGCTGTCGCCGACAGCTCTCCCACACTGTGCGGGAAGTCGGTCAGGTAGGTCCACAGGCGTCCCGCCAGTGCCTCCTCCTGCGCGGCCAGCCCGGCCAGGCGGCGGCCGCGCACGACCACCAGGTCGAAGGCCCTGCGCTCGTGGTACCTGGTCATCAGGGTGACGGCCTGCTCCGGAGTGAGCCCCCGCGGCTCCAGGTCCGGCAGTGCCTTGTCCTCGTGGGGATGCAGGAGCCTGACTCCGGGCACCCTGGTCAGGGGCTCGGTGAGCCGGTCGGTGCGCACGGGCGCCTTCAGCAGCAGGGTGACCTCGCATCCGGCGGCGGCCAGGGCCTGCGCCATCGACTGCGCCCAGATCGCGGAACCGTCGATGATGTTGAGGTCCACGTCCCCGTACAGGAGTGCGCGCGGAGGCGGTGTACTCACGTTCTTCCCTTCGGATGCTTTCTCGTTGCCCGTGCGGGGCGGTCGGCGCGGTCGGTGGTCAACCGACCGCACCGCTCGGGGCGTCCGTGGTGTTGTACACGGCGTCCTCGGCGTCGGGGTCGGTGCCCGTACCGTGGTCGGGCCCCAGGGCCAGGAGCCGGGTACCGCGGCGGTTCCACTCCGCGGGATCCCAGCCGCGCCGCAGCAGTCCGGTACGGGCCAGTTCCGGGACGACCGCGCTGACGAAGACGTACTGCTGCTCGCCGGTGCTCGGGCGGTCGAAGAGCCCGCGTGCCCCGCCTCCCGGCGGTTGGCCGCCCGTGCCGCCGCCCGGCTCCCCGGAGCCGAGGTCCACGGTGCCGACCGCGTCGGCGTCCGAGCACTCGACCGCGCACACCAGGTCGGCGAGCCGGCTGCGTCCCACGGGTGCGGTCCACAGGTGCGCCCAGGGCGCGGTGGCGCGCTCGGCCAGGACCGCCCACCGCTCCGGCCCGAGCCCGCCGACCCGGATGTCGGGTGTGCTCCGGGTCAGCTCCTCGGGGGTGTCCGGGGCGCTGAAGCGCGCGGTGCGCACGGTGACGCCCTCGGCCCGCAGCCGCCGGATCCCGGGCAGGTGTGAGGCCGTGCTGGGCACGACCACCTCCGTGGGCTTCAGGAACGCCGCCAGCAGGTCGTCGGCGAGCAGGTCGGCGTCGGCCTCCCCCGCCGGGTCGGCGAGGACGGCCACGGAGCGGCCCCGCAGCGGCAGTTCCGAGCCCGGGGTCCCGGGCGGGAAGCCCAGGCCGTCCAGGATCTCGGCGAGGCGGACCGGCGTGGCCTCCCGGAGGAAGACCTGCCGGAGCATGCCCCGCTGCTCGGAGGGTGTGGGCTCCTCGGCACGCAGGCGCGGCACCGTGACCGCCAGTCCCTCCGCGGCGGGGTCGTCCGGGTCCGGGACCGCCGCGTGGGCGACCACGCGGGTACCGCACGCCCAGGCACGTCGGCGCAGGCGTGTGTCCTCGCTCGGGAACGCGGGGACGACGGCGACGTTGGCGGCGCGCAGGGCGTCGGCCAGGCCGGAGGAGTCGGCGTCCACCACGCCCGCGCCCAGCTCGGTGAGGACGTCCGGGACGGGCTCGTCGCGGTGGCCGCGCACGAACACCGCCTTGGGTCCGGGCGTCAGGTGGGCGGCCACCGGGTTGAACAGGTGCAGCGGGACCCCGGCGTCCCCCCTGTGGATCCTGTCGAAGCCCAGTTCGCGCAGTGCGGGCGGGGAGGGGGCGTCGTCGATCAGGACGGTGGGGATGCCCCGTGCGGCGGCGGACTCCAGCACCCAGTGCAGGGCACGGGTGCGGTCCACGACCGCGGGGTCGCCCACGTGTGCCCACGGCGAGCCCGGGGCGGCGGCCGAGGCGGAGACCAGGACCAGGTCCACGTCCACGCCGTCCATGACGATCTGGGCGTCGTGCGGTCGCAGGGAGACCGGCTGCACGTACGGGTCGATCGCCTCGGCGATGGCGGGGCCGACGACGGTGGCGGCCACGAGCAGGTTCTCGCTGCCGCCCGGTACACCCGTGAGGAGTCGGGCCTCCTGGCGGTCCGCGTCGAAGGAGCGGACCGGCTCGACGCCGCGGCGGCGTTCGGTGTGCCGGGTGGTTCCGCTGCGCCGCCAGAGGCGGTAGAGGTCACGCGGGAGTTTGACCAGGGACCGGCCGGGCTTCTTCGCGGCGGCCGTGAGCGCGCGCCCCACCTGGAGAGAGGTGGAGCCCTCCACGGCCGCCAGCCGCACGCGTGCCTCCTGGAGCTGGGCCTCGCGCTCGGCCAGCGCCTGGCGGAGCTGTTCGGTCTGGCTCTGTTCACGCCGTTTCACGGTCTGCCACCTTGTGTTCTGGTCGGATCGGCGAAACCACTGCGTCGGTCGGCTGTGGTGGGGCCGACGTCGCGGGGCGGTACCCCCGGCGCGTGCCCGGCCGGGTACGGATGCCCTTGGCGAGGCGTGTCGCGGGTCCGGCCGGGCGTCTGGGCGGAGAGGACTGATGGACGTTTGCCATGGTGGGTTACCTGGACCGCTGTGGGGGAATCGGGACGATGCCGCGGCCGCCCGTCGGGGCCGGGGCGGGAACGGCGCGTTCCCGGGTTCCCTCCCGGGCGTGCCTGGGCTCGGGGACGGGGTTGCGGTTCTCGTGTGTCATGGGGTTCACCTGGACCACTGGGTGAGGACGGAGGCGATGCGCTCACCGGCGTGCCCGTCCCACAGGGGCGGGGTGTCGTCGCCGATCCGCTCGGGGGTCTGCCCGTGCAGGACCTTGGTGACGGCCTGGATGAGGTCGGCCTCCGTGACGAGCTGGTTGGTGCCGTGGGTGATGGTGACGGGGCGTTCGGTGTTGGGGCGCAGGGTCAGGCAGGGGACCCCGAGGATGGTGGTCTCCTCCTGCACGCCGCCGGAGTCGGTGACCACGGCGGCGGCGCCGCGGGTCAGGGCGACGAAGTCGAGGTAGCCGAGGGGTTCGAGGAGTCGCACGCGCGGGTGGTCGCCGAGCCCGACCCGGTCGAAGGCGGCCCTGCCGCGCGGGTGCACGGGCATGACCACGTCGGCGAGCTCGGCGATCCCGTGCAGGCGCTCGGTGAGTCGGGCGACGTTGTCGGGGTCGTCCACGTTCGCGGGCCGGTGCAGGGTGGCGGCGACGTAGCGCTCGGGCAGGTCGAGGCGGTCCCGCAGGGCCTCGACGTCGAAGCGGTCGAGGTTGCCCAGCAGGGTGTCGATCATGGGGTTGCCGACCAGGTGGACGCGGTCGGGCGCGACGCCCTCGGCGGCCAGGTGGCCGATGGCCTCCGGGCTGGTGGCGAAGCACAGGTCGCTGAGCTGGTCGGTGACCCGGCGGTTGATCTCCTCGGGCATGGTGTCGTCGAAGGAGCGCAGGCCCGCCTCCACGTGGGCCACGGGGATCCGCAGCTTGGCGGCCACCAGGGCGGCGGCGACGGTGGAGTTGACGTCTCCGTAGACGACCACCATGCCGGGCTGGCGCGCGGTGAACTCCTTCTCCAGACCCACCATGAGGGCGGCGGTCTGGGCCGCGTGGGAGCCCGATCCCACGCCGAGGTCGACATCGGGGGTGGGCAGGTTCAGGTCGCGGAAGAACACGGCGGACATGCGGTCGTCGTAGTGCTGGCCGGTGTGCACGACCGACTGGTGGGCGCCGCGCCCGCGCAGGGCGGAGACGACGGGCGCGGCCTTGACGAAGTTGGGGCGCGCGCCGACGACGTGCACGATCCCTGTGTCCTGGCTCCCCAGGGGGGCGCTCGTTGCCACGACTCTCACGTTTCCTTCTGTTGGGGTGATGTTCCCGCCGTGACCGGCGGGGCTGGTGTGGTCCGGCGACGTTCTTTGCCCGAGCCGTCCCGTCCGTGTCGCCGTGGTGTCACCACATGGTCACGTCGGCGTGGTTGTGTGACTGACCGTGCATGACACCCAAGCTTCCGAATCCCAGGTTCCGCGTCCTCGTACCCGCTGGCCGCGGGCGGTGACGTTCACCCTGTCGTTGGCCTGGCGACACCTGCGGTCCGACCCGGCCCGGCTGCCGCTGCTGACGCTGCGACTGGTACCCGGCCCACCGCGGCGCGCGGTCCGCGCCCTGGCCGCCCGTGCGGGCGGCAGGGCCCGTGCCTACGCCCTGTGGGACCAGGGCCGACGCGGCGACGCCCGCGAGGCGGTGCTCGCCGCGGCGAGCGGCGCCCCTCCCCGCCGGGTGGGCCGCCTGGTGGCGGCCTGCCTGGCGGCGGGAGACGCGGAGACCGCCCGTGAGCTGGTCGAGCGGCTCCCGGAGGGTTCCCTCCGGGAGGCCGCGGAGTACCGGACGGCCCTGGCCACGGGACGCGCTGTTCCCGCGTCCCCGTCCACGTCGCCCGACCGTCACGGGATCACGTTAACCCGCGATGCCCGAACGCGGCCCGACGACACGGTGAACGCTCGGCGACCGGAGGTTCCCGACGGTGACCGCTGGCGTGTGGCCGGTGATCCGTCGTCACCCGGATCGGGGCTGCGGGTGCTGCACCTGGTGACCAACGCGCTGCCGCACACCAACGCCGGGTACACCCAGCGCACCCACCGGATCGCGGTCGCCCAGCGCGAGGCCGGGATGGACGTGCACGTGGCCACGCGGGCGGGGTACCCGCTCACCAAGGGCGTCCCTGACCCGCGCACGCTGGTGCGGCTGGACGGCGTCTCCTACCACCGGCTGATCCCGTGGGCGGCGCCGGCCGACCCCGCCGGGGAGCTGGAGGTGGGGCTGCGGATGGCGTCGGAGCTGGTGGAGGCGGTGCGCCCGCACGTGCTGCACGCCGCGAGCAACCACCACAACGCCCGCCTGGCGCTGGAGCTGGGCCGCAGGTTCGGTCTGCCGGTGGTGTACGAGGTGCGGGGCTTCCTGGAGGAGTCGTGGCTGTCCCGCGACCCCTCGCGCAGTGTGGACGACGCCTTCTACCGGGCCGAGCGCGCGAGCGAGACCGAGTGCATGCTGGCCGCCGACCTGGTGGTGACGCTGGGCGAGGCGATGCGTGCCGACATCGAGGCGCGGGGGGTGGCGCGCGAGCGCCTGCTGGTGGTCCCCAACGCGGTGGACGCCTCCTTCCTCGAACCGCTGCCTCCGGGGGACGGGGTGCGCCGGGAGCTGGGGATCGGCGCGGAGGAGTTCGTGGTGGGCACCACCACCAGCTGCTTCGGCTACGAGGGCCTGGACGTGCTGTTGGAGGCGGTGGCCCTGATGCGCGAGCGCGGGGAGCCGGCCCATGCCCTGGTGGTGGGGGACGGCCCGGAACTGCCCACGCTGCGCGCCCGGGCGGCCTCCCTGGGCCTGGGGGGCGTCGCGCACTTCCCCGGCCGGGTCCCCGCCGACCGGGTGCGCGCCCACCACGCCGCGCTGGACGTGTTCGCCGTGCCGCGGAGGGACGAGAGGGTGTGCCGTCTGGTCACCCCGCTCAAGCCCGTGGAGGCCATGGCGGGCGGGCTTCCCGTGGTGGCCAGTGATCTCCCCGCTTTGCGAGAGATTGTGGAACCGGGAGTGACAGGAGAGTTAATTCCTGCGGGCGAATCGGCATGCCTAGCCGATCTGCTGACAAAACTCGCTTACAGTCATGAAAAGCGGGCTTCCTACGGTCGTGCAGGTCGCAGCCTCGTTGGCGCGGACCGCACCTGGACCGAGGCCGCATACCGCTATAACCAGGCGTATCGGGTTCTGATTCGAAAAATGACCGAACCAGGACAGAACCCGTAATCGGGGCCAACGCGTGCTTACACTCAGACGTCCAACGCACTGAGCAATGGCACTCCCCGCTATTTACGCCCGTTCACGAAACGAATGCGAGTGTGACCACGAAGTGGATGCCGCAGCCTCCAACCCAGCACCTGTTTCCGAGCAGCCCGTCGGCGCGGTCAGTGATCTCGTCGTCCTCGGCCTCGGCTACGTCGGCCTGCCGCTGGCGGCCGAGGCCGTGTCCGCGGGCCTGAAGGTCACCGGCCTCGACGTGAGCGGTCACGTCGTCGACGGGCTCAACAACGCGGTGTCGCATGTGGACGACCTCTCCTCGGAGGACGTCCACCAGATGCTGGACCGCGGTTTCACCGCGACCACGGACCCGACGTGCCTGTCCACCACGCGCACCATCGTGATCTGCGTTCCCACGCCGCTGTCGCCCGAGGGCGGCCCGGACCTGGGCGCGGTCACCTCGGCGGCCACGTCGATCGCCGCGCAACTGCAGCCGGGCACCCTGGTCATCCTGGAGTCCACCACCTACCCCGGCACCACCGAGGAGGTGGTCCGTCCGCTGCTGGAGAAGTCCGGCCTCGTCGCGGGCGCCGACTTCCACCTGGCGTTCTCGCCCGAGCGCATCGACCCCGGCAACCCGACCTTCGGCGTGGCCAACACGCCCAAGGTGGTCGGCGGGCTCACCCCCGAGTGCGGTGAGGCCGCGGCGGTCTTCTACGCGGACTTCGTGAACACGGTGGTGCGGGCGCGCGGCACCCGCGAGGCCGAGATGGCCAAGCTGTTGGAGAACACCTACCGGCACGTCAACATCGCGCTGGTGAACGAGATGGCCATCTTCTGCCAGGAGTTGGGCATCGACCTGTGGGACTCCATCGCGGCGGCCGCCACCAAGCCGTTCGGCTTCCAGCCCTTCTATCCGGGTCCGGGCGTGGGCGGGCACTGCATCCCCATCGACCCGAACTACCTGTCGTACAAGGTCAAGACCCTCGGATACCCGTTCCGGTTCGTGGAGCTGGCCCAGGAGATCAACGGCCGGATGCCGTCCTACGTCATCCAGCGGGCGCAGGAGCTGCTCAACGACTCCGGCCTGGCGCTGTCGCGCTCCAAGGTGCTGCTGCTGGGCGTGACCTACAAGGCCGACATCGCCGACCAGCGCGAGTCCCCGGCCCGTCCGGTCGCGCGCAAGCTGGCCGCCAAGGGCGCCACCCTCACCTACCACGACCCGCACGTGGAGTCGTGGCAGGTCGACGGGGTGGACGTGCCCCGGTCCACCGACCTGGAGCAGGCACTGGCCGACGCCGACCTGACCATCCTGCTCACCGACCACAGCGAGTACCGGCCCAAGCGCCTGGAGGAGTACGCGCGGCTGCTCCTGGACACCCGGGGCGTACTGCGCCGCCCCGAGCCCGAGACCGACTCCGCTCCGGGGATCCCCGCCCAGGTCCGCCGCCACGCCCCGCGCGAGGGGTTGCAGGTCCTGTGATCTGACCGGGTCCACCCGCCCGGAGAAGGCACGCCGATCCGGACACCCACCGGTGTCCACCGGCGTGCCTTTTCGTGTTCACACTCCCCTGACCGAAGGTTCACCCGCTGCACTCCGACCGGCCACCGGGCTTTCCTCGGCCCGTCTTTCCCGGCGAATACCGTGTCGGAAGGCCCATACGGCTTTCCCAAAGTGGATGATCGTTGTAGATCGTCACAAACCACCCACATGGTGACACAGGTAGGTGAACTCGATGCACGCGCTTGTGGCCACGGTTGTGCACCATCCTGAGGACGCCCGGATCCTGCACCGCCAGATCCGGGCCCTGCTGGACGCTGGACACACGGTGACCTACGTGGCGCCGTTCCGCGAGTGCGGGGTGACCCCGTGGAAGGAGCTGCGCTCGGTGGACGTGCCGCGTGCCTCCGGCCGCGAGCGCCTGTCCTCCCTGCGCGTCGCACGGGCGGTTCTCGCCGAACAGGCCCCCGAGGCCGACCTGCTGCTCTTCCACGACCCCGAACTCCTGCTGGCCCTGCCGTCCAAGCGCCCGGTGACGGTGTGGGACGTGCACGAGGACACGGCCGCGGCCCTGCTCACCAAGGCGTGGGTGCCCCGGCCCCTGCGGCGCCCGCTGGGCGCGGTGGTGCGCTCCTTCGAGCGGCGCGCGGAGCGCCGTATGCGGCTGCTGCTGGCCGAGGAGGGCTACCGCTCCCGCTTCCGCTGCGAGCACCCGGTCGTGCCCAACACCACCGAGGTACCGGAGGCGCCGGCGCGCGAACCGGGAGACGACCGGGTGGTGTACCTGGGCCAGGTGTCGGAGGCGCGCGGCGCGCGCGAACTGGTGGAACTGGGCCGCATGCTGCGCCCGCACGGGGTGCGCCTGGAAGTGATCGGCGGCGCCGACGTCGGCGTGCGGCCACTGCTGCGCCGGGCCCAGCAGGAGGACGTGCTGCACTGGTACGGGTTCGTGCCCAACGACCGGGCGCTGCGGATCTGCACGGGTGCCATGGCAGGGCTGAGCCTGCTGCACGACACCCCGAACTACCGGCACTCGATGCCGACCAAGGTCGTGGAGTACATGGCGCACGGCCTTCCGGTGGTGACCACGCCCAACCCGATGGCACAGGACCTGGTGACCGAACGCCCGGAGGGCCCCGCGGGCCTGGTCGTGCCGTTCGGCGACGCGTCGGCGGCGGCGGAGGCGGTGCTGCGGCTGCGCCGTGACCGTGACCTGCGGCTGAGCCTGGCGCGCACCGGGCACCAGATCACGCGGACGTCCTTCCACTGGCCGGTCCAGGCCCGGCTGTTCGTCAAGCGGCTGGAGGCGTGGGCGGACGAGGCGGCCGATCCGGTTCCCGTCGTGCCACGCCAGAGGGGACGCCAGCACCAGGGCACGCCCGTGGGCGAGGCGACTTGACCCGGCCCTGAAGGACCGGGCGTGGAGGCGGGGCGCCGCCGGCCGTGGTGCGGCCTCCTCCGTCCGGACGCCCCTGCGGGACGGCGGGGACGCGTGGCCGACGCGGCCCGTCGGGGCTTCCCCGGCCGTACCCTCCGCCCGATACCGCCCAGGTCCTCGGGGCGGATCCCCCTCGGGGCGCGTTCAACCTCGGTCACGGTCCTCTTCGAGAGCGTGCCGTCACGGTGGGCGAGACCGCTTTCGCCGGTCCCCGGCCGGATCACAGTGACCCCACATCTTCAGTTCCAGGAAATATCTTCCTCGGCAATAGGTGTTGACGCACGTGCCGGCCGAGCCCGGTCCCGCCGTACACGAACACGCCCGAGGAAGAACATGACTGACACGCTGGTTCTGGACAAGGTGGCTCAGGACCTCCTGTTCCGTGACGCCCGCAGCGCCAACAGCTTCACCGACGAGCCGGTGACCGAGGAGCAGGTGCGCGCCATCCACGACCTGGTCAAGTACGGCCCCACCTCCATGAACAACCAGCCCCTGCGGGTCACCGCGGTTCGGTCCCGCCAGGCCCGTGAGCGCCTCGTGCCGCACATGTGGGGCAACAACGCCCAGAAGACCCTGACGGCGCCGCTGACACTGATCCTGGCCTCGGACTCCGACTTCCACGAGCACTTCCCGAAGACCTTCCCGATCGCGCCCGCCGCGCGGGACGACTTCGCCGAGATGCCCGTCGAAGCCCGCCGGGCCGCGGCCGACCAGAACGCGCTCCTGCAGATCGCCTACCTCATCGTGGGCGTGCGCGCCGCGGGGCTGGCCGCCGGGCCGATGAGCGGCTTCGACGCCGAGGCCGTCCGCCGGGAGTTCTTCGGCGAGGACTCCCCGCGGCGGCCGCTCGTGGTCATGAACGTGGGCAGGCCGGGCCCGGACGCGTGGTCCGACCGCCTGCCGCGCCTGGACCACGACGAGGTCTTCACCGAGGTCTGATCCACCGGGAACCCGACGCACCGGGGGCCGGGCACCGTCGGGTGCCCGGCCCCCGGTGCGTCGGGCCCTCCCAGGAGGGAGGGGCCCCGCCCCGGGCCTCACCCGGCCGTGCCCGGGGTCCCTCCGGCGAGGAAGACCAGCAGGCACACGTCGTCGTCGCAGTCCTGGTGCTTGACCATGGAGTCCAGCAGGTCGTCCGCCGCCTTGTCGGGACCGTACTCCCAGTAGGGCGGCCCGCCGAAGCCCTCCAGCAGCCGGGCGATCCCGTCGTCGATGGACTCCCCGCGCCGCTCCACGAGGCCGTCGGTGTACAGCAGCAGGGCCGAACCCGGCGGCAGCTCGACCGTGTGGTCGGTGTAGGACAGTTCCACCGGCAGGCCCAGCATTGCGCCGGGAGGAAGCTCCACCGCCCGGGCCCTGCCCTCGCCGTCCCGCCACAGCGGCGGCGGGTGGCCCGCACCGGCCATCACCATCTCCGGGTCCCCCGGGCGGAAGCGCACGATGACGGCGGTCGCGAACAGGTCGGGTTCGAGGCGGCCCAGGAGCCGGTGCAGGCGTTCCATCAGCGCGGCCGGGCTCCGCTCCTCCATGGCGTACGCGCGCAGGGCCGTCCGCAACTGGCCCATCATCACCGCGGCGTGGACGCCGTGGCCGGTGACGTCTCCCACCACGCCGATGAACTCGCCGTCCTCCAGGGGGAAGACGTCGTACCAGTCGCCGCCCACGTTCATGCCCCGCGTGGCCGGGAGGTAGCGGGCGGTCAGCTCCATCCCCGGGGTGCTGGGCAGCCGGGTGAGCATCGCCCGCTGCAGGGCGGCGGCCGTGTCGCGCTCGCGTTCGAAGCGGCGCGCGTTGTCCAGCGCCACCGCGACCCTGTGTGAGAACTCGACCAGCACGACCTCGTCGTCGGGGTCCACCGCGTTCCCGCGCCGCAGCAGCATCACACCGAGGAGGTCGGTGCCCGTGAGCAGCGGCAGGGCCAGTTCGCCCCGCTCCGTCAGGACGTCCGTCGACCTCCGCCGGGCAGCGGCCAGGAGCACCGCCCCCGGCGGGTCGGCCTCGGAGGCGGAGGCGTCGGAGGAGCACAGCTCCCCGTTCTCCCCGAGGAGCCACACCTCGACCGAGTCGGCGTACCGGGGCACGAGGAGGTCCCGGAGCCGGGAGAAGATCTCCCTCTGGCTCAGGGAGGTCATCAGCCTGGCGCTGGCCGTGGAGAGGAACGTCAGCCTGTTGCGCGAGGCCTCCACCTCGTCCCGGGCCGCCCGTTCGGCCGCCAGGAGCCTCCTCTGCTCGTCGCTGGCCTCGGCGAGCTCGGCGTGCAGCGCGAGCACGCCCAGGTTGGTCTCCTCCAGCTCGTGCTGGTGCCACTCCAGGTCCCGCGCGCGCTCACTCGACACCGCGGCCACCGCCCCGGCCCGCTCCGAGGTGCGCAGGAGCTCCGCCGAGAGCGGTTCGAGGTCCGGTCGCGGCGCGGGCCCCTCCACCACCTCCGGCAGGGGCTTGGAGAGGCCGAGCGTGGAGGACCAGCGGTCCGCGCCGGAGCCGTCGCGGACCGTGGCCCGCAGGGCGAGCCCGTCCTCGGCCAGTTCCACCACCAGCGAGGCCGCTCCCCTCTCCTCGACCTCCCGCAGCGCGCACGAGGAGGCGGTGCCGAGGAACTCCAGTCCGGCCTCGTCCGACGCGCACTCCGGGTCGAGCACGCGCGCCATGGCCACCCGGGCCAGCGCCACGTCGACCGTGCTGTGGCAGGAGAGGTCGAGCAGCGGTTCCCTCATCGTCCCTCCCCGTCAGGGCGTACGGTGTGCGTGGCCACCGCGATACTGGTGTCGTCCCGCATCAGGCGGGCGGCGCTGCCGGAGTCCCGGAACACCGCTCCGGCGACGACCGCGGCGTCGCGGTCGCGCAGGCGCTCGGTGCCCGCGGGCGTCCACCGGCTGGGCAGTCCGTCACTGTGTAACACGAGCATGTCCCCCGGCGACCACTCGTACCGACCCGGAAGCGGCGTGCGCAGGCTGAAGGCCCCCACGATCCCGGGCCGGGAGAGCAGCGTCTCCCAGCGCCCGCCGCTGTACAGGCGTGCGCCGATGTTGCCGACACCGCAGAAGGTGAGGCGGTGCCTGGGCTCGTCGATCTCGGCGAGCGCGACGGCCGCGCCCCGTGTGCGGCGCAGGGCCTCGTGCAGTCCCCTCAGCAGCGCCTCGGGGGTCTCCCCCCCGCGGTGCAGGACGAAGCGCGCCGCCAGGGTGGAGGCCTCCGCGGCGGCGTCCCCGTGCCCGAGCCCGTCCGCCAGCATCACCGTGCGGCGGCCGGCGCCGCTGCGGAAGGCCAGTGCGTCCCCGGAGCGCTTGTGGTCTCTCAGCGGCACGTGCACCCCACCGGTCACGGCCCGGGTGTCGAAGTGGGAGCGTTCGTCGGGCCGGGCGAACCGGGCCACGGCGACCGTGCCCCTCCCCGGACTGCTCTGGAGTTCGAAGAAGTCGGCGACCCGCGCACAGGCTCCCAACCCGGTGCCCAGGGAGTCCGCGGTGGAGAAGCCGTCCTCCATGGCCCGGGAGACGTCGGGGATGCCCGGGCCGTGGTCCAGCGCGAGCATCTGCAGCGCCCGGGCCCTCCCCCAGGGCTCATGGGCCGCCTCGGCGACGAAGCGGCCTCCTCCGGCGTACCTGCACATGTTGGTCGCCAACTCGGACGCGGTGAGGACCGCGTCGGCCGTCCTGGCCTCGTCCAGGCCGAGGCCGCGCGCCGCCTCGCCCGCGGCCCGGGCCGCCTCGGGCACACGCGTGGCGTCACGGACCTCCACCTCCCAGACCCTGGTCATCGGGCCCCTTGCCTCGCGGAGTACGGATCGGCCCAGGAGGTGACCGTGATCCTCGTCCCACCGTCGGGGACGCTTTCGATCGCGAACTCCTGCACCAGGCGCTTGGAACCGCTCAGCCCCATGCCCAGCCCGCCCGCGGTGGAGTAGCCGTCGCTCAGCGCGAGGTCCACGTCCGGGATGCCCGGGCCGGAGTCGACGAAGCTCACCGACAGTCCCGGGCCCGTCCGGCCGTGGACGACGCTGATCTCCGCGGCTCCCCCGCCCCCGTGCAGGAGCGTGTTGCGGGCGAGCTCACTGGCGGCGGTCACCAGCTTGGTCTGCTGGACCAGGCCGAACCCGGTCCGCTGCGCCAGGGCGCGCACATGCTGACGGACCGCCGTCAGGTCCGTGTCCTTGCGGATGGGCACCCGTATCGGCTCCTGCGCGGCCTGGCTCACGGCGCGTCCCGTCCCGTTCGCTCGATGGTGACCCCGAAGCTGGCCGCCGCCTCGGTGACCGTGCGGGCCGTGTCCATGCCGGGCAGGGTCAGGCCCAGCTCGACCAGGGTGATGGCCACCGCCGGACGCATACCGACCAGCACGGTCCTGGCCGCGAGGAGGAGTGAGGACGCCGCGACCTCGGCGAGGACGCGCGCGAGGAAGGAGTCGACCATGTCGAGCGTGCTGATGTCGATGATGAGCCCGCGCGAACCGGTGTTCGCCACCGCGGTGGTGACGTCCTCCTGGAGGGCGATGGCCGATTCGTCGGGAAGCTCACCCTGGATGCTGACGAGCAGCAGTCCACCGAGGTCGAGGACGGGGATGGTGGAGGGACTACTGGTCACGTGCTTGTCCAATCAGCTCTCAGGGGTTTCCTCGTGTGGGCAGCTCCTTGCGCTCCCTGCGCTCCAGCGCCCACTCCAGCGCGTCGGCGAGGCTGGCGCGGGTGGTGACCGGTCCCAGGTCGAGCCCGAGCTGAACGATGGTCTGGGCGATGGCGGGGCGGATGCCGGAGATCACGCACTCGGCCCCCATGAGCCGTGCCGAGGCGACGGTCTTCATGAGGTGGTGCGCGACGAGCGAGTCCACCGTCGACACACCGGTGATGTCGAGGATGGCGATCGTGGCCTTGTGCTCGACGATGGCCTCCAGGAGGTTCTCCATCACCACCTGGCTGCGCGCGCTGTCGAGCATGCCGATGAGCGGCACCGCGACGAGGCGGTCCCAGAGCTTGATGACCGGGGTCGCCATCTCCAGCAGCTGCTGGCGCTGACGGAGGACGATCTCCTGGTTCTCCTGGAGCATGGTGTCCACGACCAGGACCCGGAGGGTCGCGAACAGTGTGAGGAGCTGGACACGGGCCTCGCCGACCTCCTCGGCCCCGAGTCGGGAGGTGTCCGCCTCCAACAGCTCCAGCGCGGCCTCGCGGAGGGCGCCGACCTCGCGGTCCACCTGCGCCGTGGACAGACCCGAGCTCGCGCGCGAGGCGGTCATCGCGACGAGCTGCTCCCGGATGGGCTGGAAGCCGACGGCCTCCAGGTCGTCCACGCGTCCGCTCTCGGCGACGGCCGAGAGGGAGTCGACGACCGCGTGGCCGGCCTCGACGGCCTCGTCCCGTGTGACCGTGAACACGGTCTGGAAGAAGGGGAGGTCCGCCCACCGCTGGGCGATCTGCTCACCGCGGCGCCTGAGAAGGTCCGCCACGGCCTCCGACCCCGCCGCGGCGGGGTCGGTCGCTCCGTCAGTCATACGTCTCCTGTTGTCCCTGGGTGTCACCGGAAAGGTACGTCACACACGTTGCTTGCGTCCTGACAACTATCTATCAGACGAGCACGAGCGGTCGTGATCAGCCGGGGCGGCGGAGAGCACGGGGCCTCGGCCGGGGGTGTGGCGGACGGGACGAGGCCCTCACCGCCTACTCCCGGTGGCCCCTCCCCCGCCAGTCGAGGCAGACCACGAGCGCGTCGTCGGTCGCCTCCCGCCCGTCCTGGTACGTGGACAGGTGGCGCAGGACCTCCTGGGGGACGGAGGCGGCGGGCAGCAGCCTGGTGGCCAGGACGGCCCGGGCCAGTGCCCTGTCCCCGAAGGTCTCCTTCGAGTTGCCTCGGGCGTCGAACACCCCGTCGCTGACGAAGACCAGGCGGTCACCGGGTTCGGCCTCGAAGCCCTGCGCGGTGTACACCGTGTCCTCGGCCATTCCCAGGGGAAGCTGCGCCTCGAAGGGCGTCTGGCTCACCTGGTCGTCCCGCAGGAGGTAGAGGCGGGGCGAACCGGCGTCGACCGCCTCCACGGCACCCGTGTCGATGTCGAAGTCGAGGGAGAGGACGTCCAGGTAGCACTCGCCCCGGTGCTGGGCGTAGACGGCCTTGTCGGCGAGGGCGACCTGGTCGGCGAGCGGCAGGCCTCCGCGGCGCGCGTTGCGCAGTGCGTTGACCGCGAGGTTGGAGAGAAGCGAGGCGTTGATGCCCTCGCCCATGCCGTTGGTGATGCTGAGGTTGAGCCGGTCCGGCTCGGCGGACCAGTCGAAGTTGTCGCCGCGTACCGCGTAGGCGGGTTCGAGCTGGGCGCCGAGACTGTACTCGGGACACTCGTAGGCGCGTCCGGGAAGCAGGTCCCACTGAATCTCGGCGGCCAGGGTGAGGCGGTCCCTGCGACGGGCCGACCGGTAGAGGTCGGTGTCGCGCTCGGCCACGAGGATCTCGTGCCCGAGGGCGTTGGCGACGTGCGCCAGGTCGCCGAGCGTCTCCTTGGGGAGATCGCCCGCCTTCAGTTCGACGGTGAGGACGCCCAACCGGTCACCGCGCGCGCTCACCGGGAGGTGGACGGCCGTGACGGCGGATTCGGCGTCGCTTTCGACGAAGCCCGACTGGGAGCCGAACACCCTTCCCACGACGCTGTTGAAGACGGAGAGGTCCTCGGTGCACTCCCCGGGCTCGGAGATGTGGCAGAGCGTCTTGAGCCCGTAGTCGGCGAGGAAGAGTTCGGCGGACACCGCCCCGTAGTCCTCCGCGAGCGCCTCGCGCAGAACCGTCAGGAGCCCGTGTGGTGGGGCCCCGCGCAGGGCCCTCGCTACGGTCTCGGATCTGTTCACTGTGTCCACCTGCGTTTTCTGTGCCGGACGGGGAGTGCCCGCGCACCAGCACGGGTACGGTCGGCGGGCATGGAACAGGGTGTTCCGTTATGGTCGTAGAGATACCCGATTACCGACCATGGGACCGGGTGCAACTCACGAACGTGTTTGTGAGAGTGGGAAGTGAGCCCTGAATCGCAGGAGCAGACAGCCGAGGCGGCCCGGGCCGCCTCCGCCCTCACCGAGCTGGTGGAAGTGCTCTGGGGGCGTGGGCGGGAGGTCGCTTCCTCACCGGTCTCTCCCTCGCAACTCAAGGTCCTCTTCGTCCTGGAGGAAGAGGACGGCGTGAACCTGCGAACCGTGACCGAGCGTCTGGGGTCCACCCCTCCCTCCGTGAGCAGGTTGTGCGACCGCCTCCAGGCGGTCGGCTTCGTCAGCCGGACGGCGAGTCCGAACAGCCGACGGGAGCTGAGGCTCTGGCTGAGCGAGAGCGGCCGGTCCTTCCTGCGCGACCTCAGGGCACGCAGGGAGGCGGAGCTCCACGAGGTCATCGCCCGCATGCCCCCGCGTAAGCGAGCGATGCTCCTGGAAGGACTCGTGTCCTTCAACGAGGCGGCGGACCGCTCCGACCCGCACTCCGGCGGTTCCGCACGACCGAACTTCCGCACGGCCTGAGGCCGCTGACACGCGGGTCGGACGGGCAGCCCGGCACCCCCTCGAAGGGACCTCCGCCTCCCCTGTGCCGTCCGGGGCCGCAACCGCCGCTGGGGCGGACTTCCCCGTCGCAAACAATGCCGACACAAGCAACTATTGTCAAGCGGCAACAGTTTACCCATGGCAAGACGGTGTCCGACCGCCGACCCGCGCACAGGAGAGGGGCCGGACACCGTTCCCGGGTGTCCGGCCCCTCTCCCGTGTCCCGCGTGCACGGGGCGGCGGGCTCGGTCAGATGATCGGCGGACGCCCGGCGCGAGCCATCCGCCAGGCGGTCGACCAGCTGATCGGGGTGCGCGGACCGGCGTTCTCACGCCAGCCCTCGCGGAAACCCGTGAACCAGGAGCGCAGAGCGGTACGGTTCCGCTCGCGCAGCACGGTCAGCCCCATCCAGGTCGCCAGATAGATCAGGGCGAGGAGCCACGGCAGGTTGCGCCGGGCCAGCCACACCCGGTTGCGGGCGTTGAGCCGGTAGAAGTCCTCGTGCCGGGTCGGCGCCACCGCCGGGTGGTACATCACCGCTTCGGCGTCGTACTCGATCCCGTAGCCCGCGTCCATGATCCGCCAGGCGAGGTCGGTCTCCTCGTGGGCGTAGAAGAAGTCGCCGGGCAGACCGCCCCCCGCCTCGAAGGCGGTACGGCGGATCGCGCACGCCCCGCCCAGGAACGTGGTCACCGAGCTCGATCTGCGCGAGTCTCCCACACGCAGGCGCGGCACGTGGCGGCGCTGGTCGGGGCCGCCGTCGGGGTCGGCGATCCGGAAGGACAGGGCGCCCAGTGACGGGTCGGCGACGAAGCGCTCGCGCACGTGGCGGGCCAGGTCCGGGGAGCGGTACCAGCCGTCGTCGTCCAGGAACAGGATGATGTCGCCCGTGGTCGCCCGCACCCCGTGGTTGCGCCCCTCGGGAATGCCCACGTTCTCCGGCAGGCGCACCCGCGTGACGCCCTCGGGCATCTTCGGCAGGTCCGCGCCGTTACCGACCACGACGACCTCGACGTCCACGCCCTCCTGCTCGAACACGCTGGTGATCGCCCGGCGCAGTTCGGCGGGGCGGTTGCCCATCGTGAGCAGGACGCAGGACAGGGTTGGCGCGGACACCTGGGGGCGGCTCCGTTCGGCTCTGGGCGCTCGGGAACGTTCGTCCTCGGGCACTCGGGAGGAGACCTCTGCCTCGGGGTTTCCGGAGCTCGACGAGGACGGAGTCACGGGTGTGGCCATGCTTGCGACCGTTCAGTGGACGACATGTTGCGGGAAGGTTGACACATGCCAACGCTCGCAGGGACAGACTAACGAAAGAATAAACAGAAGGTACACGGGGCCGTGAACAGGGTACCCTGCACGGCCCCGTACATGACGTCATCGTCACTGGCGCGTTATCCGTGTCACCGGAAACTATTCGAGGCGCCGCGAGGCGAGCACGCTCACGAAGTGCGCGAAGCTCATCACCGCCCCCACGGCGGCACACGCCGCCACGAGGATCCGGGTGGCCGCCAGGTCGCCGAGGAAGGCGTCCACGACGGCCGCCACCACGACGATCAGGGACAGCTCCACCGCCTGGATGAGGCGGTGCACCCTGAGCGCCGAGGCCGCGCGGCGGGCCAGGCTCAGACCGGACGAGCGCGGACGCATAGCCTCGTCCGAGACCTTCTCCGGCAGGCCCGCCTTGGCGCGTGCCACCACGACGTTGTCGGTCTCCGCCTTGATCAGCGCGACACCGATCGCGGCGGCCATGCCCAGGATGACCCAGCCGCCCGCCTCCCACTCACCCTGGGCGCGCACGCCCAGCCCGATCAGGAGGGCGATCTCGGACACGTAGTGGCCGATCCGGTCCAGGTAGATCCCGGCCACGCTGGTGCGGCCGGTGTAGCGGGCCACCTCGCCGTCGGAGCAGTCCAGCAGCAGGTACACCTGCACGAACAGCGCCGCCACGATCGCCGACCACAGGCCGCCGAAGGCGACCAAGACCCCGGCCAGCACCCCGAACACCATCATCAGGTAGGTGATCGGGTTCGGGGGGACACCGAGCCGGACGAAGAACGTGGTCAGGTACGGGGAGAGGTCGCGCATGTAGAGGCGGCCCGCCCAGTGCTCCTCGTTCGTTCTCTCCTTGATGCCGGCGGGCTGTCCGCCCGCGCGGACCTCAGCGACCGACGGCTTCGACATAGTCCTTGACACTCCGTCCGATCTCGTCCTCGGAGAGGTTCAGGTGTTCCAGGATGGTGAAACGGCCCGGACGGGTGCCCGGCGCGTGGGCCACCGCCCGTGCGAACGTCGCCTCGTCGAGTTCGACGTCCGAGGGCACGACGGGCAGGTCGTGGCGGATCAGGCAGTCGCGGATCTCGTGCATCCGCGTCTCCGACCACCCCATGTGCCGCACCCGCAGGAAGGACGCGTACAGCGCGCCCAGACCGGCGAGTTCACCGTGGTTGCTGGTACCCGGGTAGAGCTGGGTGACCGCGTGCAGGATCTCGTGGCACGCACCGCTGGCCGGGCGGCTGGACCCGGCCACCGACATGGCCATGCCCGAGAGCACCAGCCCCTCGGCCAGCACCGTGAGGAAGGCGTCGGACTCCACCGAGTCGGGCCGGTGCAGCACGGCCTCGGCCGCGACCCTGGCGAAGGTGACGGCCATGCCGTCCACCGGCTCGCCGTTCACCCGGCCCGCGAGCTCCCAGTCCTCGATGGCGGAGATGTTGCTGATCACGTCGCCGACGCCGGACCGGACCAGGTGGGAGGGGGCCGCCCGGACGTAGTCCACGTCGATGACCACGGCGATGGGCATGATCACGCCGATGGACGGTTTACCTCCCTCGTGCTCCAGCGAACTGACGGGGGAGGCGATACCGTCGTGCGCCAGGTTCGTGGCCACGGCCACCATGGGGATGCCCGCCATGGTCGCGGCGAACTTGGTGACGTCGATGGTCTTGCCGCCGCCGATCCCGGCGACCGCCTCGTAGGCGCCGGAGCGGAGTTTCTTGCCCAGCTCGGTGGCGGCGTCGACGGTGCCCTCGTCGACCTGGAAGACCTCGCAGTTGGGCAGGTCCAGGTCCGCGGCGATCTGCGCGCCCTGACCGGGTCCCACGGCCACGGCGATGCGGCCCTCGGTGGCGATCCGCCGGTCGGCGAGCACCGTGCCCAGGGAGGCGACGGCTCCCCGCCGGACGTCGATCGCCAGCGGCGAGGGGAGCATACGGGCTAGTAGCGGCACGCGATCCCCCTCGCCTTGGCCAGGTCGTCGTGGTCGTCGACCTCGACCCAGTCCACCTTGCCGATGGGGGCCACGGAGACCTTCTCCCCGCGGTTGACCAGCTCCTGGTAGCCGTCCTCGTAGTACAGCTGGGGGTCGCGCTCCCAGGTGGCCTTGAGCGCGTCGGCGAGACGGGCGTCCAGGGAGCCCTCGATGAGGGTGGCGCCGATGTACTCGCCCGCGGCGGTGGCCGGGTCCATGAGCTTGGTGATGTCGCGCAGGTGGCCCTCCTCGTCCAGGGTCACCTTCATCTCCTCGTCGGCGAGACTTTTCACGTCGTCCACCGCGAGGAGGAGTTCCGGACCCCGTGCGGCGAGTAGCGTTTCCTCGACGCTCACAGGGTGGACGGTGTCGCCGTTGACGAGGAGGACGCCCTCGGAGAAGAACTCACGCGCGGTCCACAGGGAGTAGGCGTTGTTCCACTCCTCCGCCTTGTCGTTGTAGCTGAGGGTGAGACGGACGCCGTGGCGCTCCTCCAGGGCCTCCTTGCGCGCCTCGACCGCCTCGGCGCGGTAGCCGACCACGATGACGACGTCGGTGAGCCCGGCGGCGGCCAGGTTGCGCAGCGAGATGTCCATGATGGTCGTCTCACCGTCGACGGGCACCAGGGCTTTGGGAAGGGTGTCGGTGTAGGGGCGTAGACGGCGCCCCGCGCCTGCGGCGAGAACCATTCCGAGCATGAGGGTGTTCCTCCTTAGGTCGGGAAGGCTCTCACGCCTCCCCGTTCGTTCCGGCGGCCGGTTGGCCCCCGTCTGCGTGGCCTGCCCCGGCGGTTCCGGAAACCGCCCGGCCGGTGCCGCCGGCGTCGGGGGTGGCACTGGCGCGCACGTCGGCCACGGGTGTCGCGCTCCAGGTGCGCACGGCCTCGCGGACCAGCAGCACCGCCAGGTATCCGGCGAGTATGCCGTAAACGGGAGTGAGTGCGTGGAACGCGCCCCCGACCGCGGTGACGAGCATGCGGCCGTCCCAGCCCAGAGCCGCCGTGCGCACGCTCTCCGGCCGCACCGTTCCGGCCGCGGGACGTGCCGCGTCGTCGCGGTGGTGGCAGGCGACCACCATCAAGAGTACGAAAACCAGGGGGCCCGGCACACCGGACGCCAGGCCCAGGACCGCCAGGTACCCGTACTCGGTGCAGCGCAGGACGGATGGCACGAGCCAGTCGAACCGTCCGTCGTGGGGGTGGCCCGAGGCCAGTCCGGACAGTAGCAGGGCGGCGACCGGTGCGAACAGGGTAATGCCTGCCAGCCGTCCGTGGTCTGCCGCGAGGAGCGTCCCGACGACCAGGGCCCCGGCGAGCGCGGAGAGCAGGGGCGGCACGGCCCCCGGGGCGATCCTCCCGAGCAGGCGGGAGAGGCGGCTGTCGTCACGAAGGGTCCGCAGGTCGGGGCTGGCGGGGTCGAACCGCGCCCGGGGCCGTGCCCCTCCGCGTCCCCCACCGCCCGCGTTCACCGGCACGCCCCGTGGCCGGTGGAGTCGACGAGCCGGGCGGTGACCGCGACGACGCAGCCGACGACGAGAGTGACGAAGGTGACGCGGGCGTCCCACAGCGTGGCGGTGACCGCGACGGCCAGGAAGCGCGCGGGTTGGGGGAAGGAGAGGATGCGGCGGACCGGCTCGGGCGTGACCGCGGTGGGGCGTTCGGGTCCCCCTTCGGACCTGTTCTCCCCCTCCACCGCGGAGTGCGCCACCGTTCCCGCGGAGGCCGTGACCACGGTGGTGCCGAACAGGCGCGACGTCAGCACGGGATCGCTGACACGTGACTCTTGGGGCGGTTGTGGCGTGAGATCACTCAGAAAGCCGCCAGTTCGTCTCTGGGCGGCGGGAGTGGACCGTTCCGGGTTCGGACCCGGGCCCGGAGCCGCCGGGGCTGATCCCGCCGTCAGGAGCGAGTCGCGCAGGGCCAGCGCGACGAGGGCGCCCGCCGCCCATCCCCACACGCCTCCGGTCCCGGCGGCCACGGCGCCGAACACCAGGCCGAGATGGACCGTGTACTCGCGCAGCCGCGACAGCATCGCCGCGAGCCACAGGGTGAGCGCGTCGCGTTGGTCGGCGCGCATGCGGTCGCGGACCGCGTCGCAGAACAGGACCGCGCCCAGGAACGCCGACCCCGCCAGGCCGCCGACCGCGTCGGCCCGGGAGAACCAGACCGCGGCGCCGACCGCCGCCAGGAGGCTGATCCGGGTCATCGAGGCCCGGGTGAGGTGTCCGTGTTCCAGCCACCGCGCGGCCAGCCGCGCCACCGTGCCGCCGTCGGCCATGGACGTGCCCTCCCCAGATCTACTGAGAGACACCATTTCTCACGGTGTGTAGCCATTCAAACACTGACACACCCCGCGGCCGCCGAGCCGCCGCGGAGGGAACAGGGGCCCCTCGGACGGGTCCGCGCGGAAGGGTGCGCACCCCCGGAGGACTCCGGCGGGGCGCACCCCGGGAAGCCTGTCCGGCCGGGCGGGCCGGTGGAACCGGGCCGGGGGTCGGGGGACCGGCCCGTTCAGGCGGTCTGGCCGCCGTCGCCGTCCTTGTCCTGTTCCGCCTGCTTCTCGGCCTGCTCCTTCTTGACCCGCTCCGCCCGCTTCTTCCTCTCCGCGTCGCGCTTCTCGCGCTCGGCGATCTTGGCCTTGGTGTCGTCGTTGTAGGCGGCGAGCGCGGCGTCGATGTCGGTGTCCAGGGCGAGGCCGCCGCCCTTGACGTACAGGCCGCGGTTGCAGAACCGGCGCAGGTCGCTCTCGTTGTGCGAGACCAGGACCATCGTGCGCTGGTTGGCCAGCATCCGGTCGATGGCCTCGTAGCACTTGCGCTTGAACGCCTTGTCGCCGACCGCGAGCACCTCGTCGACCAGCATGACCGGGTGCTCCAGCTGGGAGATCAGCGCGAAGCCGAGCCGCACCTTCATACCGCTGGAGTAGTGGCGCACCGGGGTGTCCACGAACTTCGGCTCGATCTCGGCGAAGTCGACGATCTCGTCGAAGCGCTCGTCGATCTGCCGTTCGGTCATCCCGTGCAGGGAGCCGACCAGGTACACGTTCTCGCGGCCGGTCAGGTTGTCGTTGAACCCGGCGCGCAGCTCCAGCAGGGGGGCGACCTTGCCGTGGACGTGCACCTCGCCCTCGTCGGGGATGAGCACCCCGGCGATCAGTTTGAGCAGGGTCGACTTGCCGGTGCCGTTCTTGCCGACGATGCCGACGCACTCGCCCCGGCCGATCTCGAACGTCACGTCGCGCAGCGGCCAGAACTCGTCGCCCTCGGCGTTGGGGTCGCGCTTGGTGCCGTGGATGAACATCTCGCGCAGGCTGCGCTTGCGGCGGCGGTTCACGGCGAACTTGACGCCGAGCCCCTTGGCCTCGATGACCGGCCCGGTGGCGAGCCCGGCGCCGTAGGTCGTGTGCGCCATCACAACTCCTTCAGGACGGACATCTCCAGACGGCGGAACGTCCAGTATCCGATGACCAGCATCAGGACCGAACCGATCACCGACGATGCCAAGGCGAGAGTGGTCGGGGTGAGTTCCTCGAAGCCCGCGAACCACACGGCACGGTGCATCTCGAAGATACCCAGCAGCGGGTTGAGCTGGTACAGCGTCTTGGCCCAGTCCGGGACGGCGTCGGCGGTGAGCACCAGCGCGGCCGGGAAGAGGATCGCCGAACCGTAGAACAGCAGGCGCGAGACGATGCGCACCAGGCGCTCCACGTCGCGCAGCAGCACGTTGACCGTGGACAGGAACAGGGTGAGGCCGAGGCCGAACGTGAACTGCAGCACGATGGCCAGCGGCAGCCAGACGAGCACGCCCTCCCACGAGGGCCTGCCGCCGAGGAAGACCACGAAGAGGATCAGCACCGGCCAGGTGAGCAGGTACTCGATGAACTTCGTGCCCACGGTGGCCAGGGGGAAGATCTCCCGGGGCACCTTCATGGTGGTGATCAGCTTGGAGTGCGTGATCATCGCGCGCGGCGCCTCGGACAGGATCGCCCCGAAGGTGTTCCACGGCAGGATCCCGGCCACGAGGAACAGCAGGAAGCCGCCCTGGACCTTGGTGTCCTCCGGCATGCCCCGGCTGGCGTTGAGGATGACGCCGAAGACGAAGAAGTAGACCATCGTCAGAGCCAGGGGCTCCAACATCGTCCACGCGTACCCCAGTACGGACTGCTGGTACTTGACCTTCAGGTCGCGCCGGACCAGGAGGCCGACGACCTTCCGGTGCTCCCAGACGGCCAGCGCCCTTGACGCCACCGCCACCTCCAAGGATCGATGTCCCGCCCGGTCCACGGTGTGCCGGACAGGCGTGCTCGTGCTCGTGCTCGTACTCGCCTGTGCGCACCGGCCGACATACGCGGTCCACCCCGTACGTGTATCGAGACGGGGGAGCGTGTCCGGGCGACCGGGGGATGTCACGGACCGCGCCCGGTTCCACGACCGCACTCTGGGGAGGTCTGTACCGGGCACGCCATACAGGCGTCCATAGGCTACCGCTGCGAACGACGGGTCGCACCACCCCGCCCATCACGAATGCGCGGTTTGTCCCCTCACCCGTGGTGACCCCCGCGGCTCCGCCCGGTAGCCCGCGGGGACGACCGACGGGGACGATTCGCTAACCTCGGCCGGGGCCGCGACGGAAGAAGGGTACGGGGCCGTGGACGACGGAAGAGGTGGGGACATGCGTCCGCGCGTGATCGCGGCGGTTCTGGCCGGAGGGGTCGGCGCGCGGATGGGCGCCCCCTCCCCCAAACAGCTGCTGCCCCTGGCGGGGCGGCCCGTCATCGAGCACACGATCGCCGCGTTCGAGGCGTGCCCGGACGTGGACGAGATCGTCGTGCTCATGGTGGAGGAGTACCTGGGGCGGGTCCGGGACATCGTCGCCGCGTCCGGGTTCACCAAGGTCGGCGCGGTGCTCCCGGGCGGTGCCACCCGTACCGGCACCTCCCGCGCCGCGCTGGCCGCGGCGGGCCACGCGGCCGACACCGACCTGGTCCTGCTGCACGACGCCGCGCGTCCGCTCGTGCGCCCGGCCACGATCAGCGCGTGCGTGTCCGCGCTCGGAGAGGCGGGTGCGGTCGGGGTCGCGGTGCCCAGCGCCGACACCGTGGTGCGTGTGGCCCTGGGCCGGTCCGGCGGCGAGGCGATCGCACAGGTGCCCCCGCGCGCCGAGCTGCGTAGGATGCAGACCCCGCAGGGTTTCCGGCTCGGCGTGGTCCGCCGCGCCTACGAGCTGGCGGCGGCCGACCCCGGCCTGGTGGCCACCGACGACTGCGGCGTGGTGCTGCGCTACCTGCCGGAGGAGGAGGTGCGGATCGTGCCTGGCGAGGAGACGAACATCAAGGTGACGAACCCGGGCGACATCGAGATCGCCGAGACTCTGCTGCGCCGGACACGCGCGCGTACGGTCCCGCCGGAGGTGGACGCGTGAACCGGGTGTTCGAGGCGACCGAGGTGATCGGCCACCGCGGCGCGGGCCGCGGCGTGGTCGACGGCGTCCGGGAGAACACGGTGGAGTCCTACGCCGCCGCGGCGCGGGCCGGAGCGGACTGGGTCGAGATCGACGTGCGCCGCACCGTGGACGGGGCGCTGGTGCTCCACCACAACGCCGCCCTGGACGACGGTCGGACGATCGTGGACCTGACCGCGCGTGAGTGCGCCGAGGCCGGACTGGTCGGCCTGGACGAGGGGTTGGCGGCGGTCCCGGACGGGGTGGGCCTGGACGTGGACGTCAAGTCGGTGATGGAGGACGCGGTCGACGCTCCGTCACGGCGGACCGTGTCCCTGCTCCTGCCGTACCTGCGCCGTGAGGCCCGGCGTCGCCGGGTGTTCGTCTGCTCTTTCGACCCCGGTGTCCTGCTGGCCGTCCGGGAGGGGGCGCCCGGGGTGCCGACGGCGTGGATGCCGTTCGTGCGCAGTCCGCTGGACCAGGCGGTGGCGGGCGCCGCCGGGATGGGGTGCCCGGTCGTGGCGATCGACGCGCGTTCGTTCGGGCCGGCCGGGGACGCGCTCCGACCGGGCCGCCGCCCGGTGGAGTACACCGTGGACCTGGCGCACCGGGCCGGGATCGAGGTGGTCTCGTGGTGTCCGGACCCGGTGGACACGGCCCGGTTCGCCGAGGCGGGGATGGACGCCGTCGTGGTGGACGACGTGCCCGGGGCCGTGTCCGCCCTCAAGGAGCTCGGCGGCGCCGGGGGATCCTGAACCTCCGGGGACTCCCGGAGCACGTCCGGGCCCTCCGGAGGCCTCAGATCCGGTCGAGGAGCTCGGCCTTCTTCGCGGAGAACTCCTCGTCGGTGAGCAGCCCCCTGGCGTGCAGGTCTCCCAGGCGCTCGATCTGTCGGAAGACCCACTCGGTCCCGTCGTCCCCGGTCACCGCACGGGAGGCGCCGTCTCCCCCCGGCGCCGAGCGGTCCGCCGCCGGGCCCTCCGCGTTCGGGGGCTCGGCGCGCTCGTTCTCCGCCCCGCCGATCCGACCGACGGCCCTGGCCCTGTCCAGCCACCAGCGCGGGTCCCTGAGCCTGGCGGCCAGGTCCCCGGCCTCCGGGCCGCCGGAGCCCGGCTCCGTACCGGCCCACATGTGCGCGGTGATGGTGGCGGCCATCAGCAGGGCGTCGGAGGTCTCCGTTCCCTCGTCGGCGAGGAGGACGTTGAGGTCCTGCCTGAGTTTGCTGGAGCCCTCCCTGGCGCTGTTCGCGGTGGCCACCCGCAGGTAGCCCCACTCCCAGCCGTCGGAGGGTGTCCACTCCACACCGGTGATCTCGGTGACGTCGTACTCGCGGCGCTGGGCCCTGCGCTTGCGGCCTCCGGCCCTGGCGCCGGACCAGACCAGGCGCACGCCGGAGTCGTCGATGGTCGCGGTGCCCTCGGAGGTCTGGATGTGGAGGGGCAGTCGGGGGACCAGGCGCAGGACCGTGTCTGGGGCCGGGGCGCCGGTGTGCTGTTCGGCGGCGAAGCGGGTCTGGTCGGCCAGGTACTCGGCGATGAGCTCGCTGGTGGCGGGGCCGGTGAGCCGGAAGGGCTGGGACTCCTCCCTCAGCGCCGCCCCGACGGCCGTGTAGGGGTCCATCCGGTCGCGCAGACGCAGTCGGAGGACCCAGCCCTTCCTGCGGTCGGCGCCGGGCCGGAAGTCGACTCCCGCGATCGCGCCCACGGGGAGTTCGAGCCGTCCGATCCGCCTGAGCAGGGGGTCCTTGGACCGGCCCCCGCTCTCGTACCTGATGACGACCGACTCGCCGTCGAACACCCAGACGGCCTGGTCGCCGCGCAACTCGTCCATAGCGCCTGTCCTCCGTTCCCTGTTCCCTCTGCCTAGCAGAGGGTCCGCTCCCGTACGAGGGCGGACCGGGACCGAAGGCGGTCGGCGGGACGGTTCCCGGCGGCGACGGCCCTCAGGTGCGGGCGTCCTGCGCGGCGCGCGAGTCCGAGCCGAGCCCGGGGGGACTGGTGATGAATCCGGCGCCCCACGACATGTGCATGGTGGCCAGAGCGAGCGGGATCATCGGCAGGCTGGCGGCGGGCAGACCGCGGCCGAGCGGTACCGACGCGGCCGTGACCAGGAGCAGGTAGGCGGCGGGAACCAGGAACAGCGGCCAGAGGAAGAGGCCGCCGACCAGTCCGGCGACCACTCCGGCCAGGGCCACGGGCGGGGCCAGGTAGCGCAGGTTGATCGTCCCCTTGTGCTGGCGGGCGACCACCCGGCGCCAGCGCCCGTAGTGGAAGTACTGCTTGGCGAGCAGGCGCACGTTGCGGCGGGGGCGGTAGGAGACCCGCATGCGCGGCTGGAACCACACCGTGCCGCCGGTGGTGCGGATGCGGTGGTTCATCTCCCAGTCCTGGGCGCGCTGGAACGCCTCGTCGTAGCCGCCGACCCGCTCCAGCGCCGACCGCTGGAAGACGCCGAGGTAGACGGTGTCGACGGGACCGCCCTCGCCTCCGGTGTGGAAGCGCGCGTTGCCCACGCCCACCTTGGAGGTCATCGCGGCGGCGACGGCCTTCTCCCAGGGGGTCGTGCCCTCGGCGGCCATGATGCCGCCGACGTTGTCGGCGCCGGTCTCCCGGAGCGTCTCGACGGCCACCCGCAGGTAGTCGGAGGGCATCATGGCGTGCCCGTCGATGCGGGCGACGATGTCGTGTGAGGAGGCAGCGATGGCGGCGTTGAGCCCGGAGGGGGTCCTGCCGGTGGGGTTGTCGACCACCTTCACCCGTGGATCGGCGGCGGCGAGCCCGTCGGCGACCTCGCGGGTGCCGTCCGAGGAGGGGCCGACCCCGAGCACGACCTCCAGTTCGCCCGGGTACTCCTGGGCGAGGACGTGCTCCACCGCGGCGGCGAGGTGGCGCTCTTCGTTGAGTACGGGCATGACGACGGAGACAGGCGGCCAGGACACGGGCACTTCCCAGGGTCAGGACATGTCGGAACTGCGTAGGGCTTGCCGTACGCGCGTCAACGGTACTGCACCCGTACGGCCCGCCGACCCGGCGAAATCCCCGCCGGGCCGGATCGGGCCGGTACTCAGCCCTGGTTCTTGACGGGCCGGCCCTCCGCGTCCTTGAACGAGCCGACGATGATCATGATCAGGTCGATGAGCGTCCACACACCGACGCCACCGCAGGTGACGATCATCAGGACGGCCGTACCGATCTTGCCGGTGTAGAAGCGGTGCGCCCCGACCACGCCGAGGAAGAAGCACAGCAGAAGGGCGACGAGCCAGTTTCGGCTGGAGACGGCCTCGGGGTGGGGCTGCTGGTAGGTCACTGGGACTCCGGGGGCGTTAGACATCAGACAGGGAAATGGTGGATACCGATACGCAGCGGGGGTGTCCGGCACGGCCCTGGCATCGGGGTCTACGCTCGGCGCACATCGGACCATACTATTTTTCCTGCACAAACCACGCTTCTGGTCACATAGCGGTACCGAATGCGGCTCAGGATGGTTCGGCGCGCGGAACTGTTCCACCGTCCGCCGCGTCACATGTACGGGACGTACACGCAAAGGGGAGGACAACACGCCGGGAGTTGACATCTCGCGCTCTTGGGCGCAACGGGTGACAACCTAGGGATAAGGACACCGTTGATGTGGGACGGGGACGCCGATGAGCGACGACAGCGCGGGACGGCACGGACCAACGGAGGGGTTCCACCGCGAGCGCTCACAGCCCCTTCCGCCCGAGCGCTCCCCCAGGTCCGGACGGGTGACCGTGCCCAGCCCCGCCTCCCGTCGCCGCCGCACCGGCCTGCTGCTGATGAGCGCGTTGTCGGTACTGGTCCTGTTCGCCTCGGGGACCTCGTGGGCGCTCACCGGCTGGGTGTCGGGGGCCCTGAACCGGTTCGACGTGTTCGGCGGGCTCTCCGAGGACGGCCGCCCCGAGTCGACCGGCGGACTGACCTTCCTGGTGATCGGCTCCGACAGCCGTGACGCGATGAGCCCGGAGGCCCAGGAGGAGCTGAGCGTGGGTTCCGCCCCGGGACAGCGCTCCGACAGCATGATGCTGGTGCGGCTCAACCACGAGCGCGACCGCGTCACCGTCGTGGGTCTCCCCCGGGACCTGTGGGTGGACGTCCCCGGCCGGGGCCCGGACAAGATCAACGCCGCCTACGGCCACGGCGGCCCGCGGCTGGCCGTGCGGACCGTGGAGTCGCTGACCGACGTCCGCGTCGACCACTACGTCGAGGTGGACTTCCAGGGCTTCGTGAACGTGGTGGACGCGCTGGGCGGTATCGAGGTGTGCCTGCCCGAGCCGATCAGGGACCCCAAGGCCCAACTGGACATGGCGGCGGGCACGCACCAGGTGGGCGGGACCGAGGCCCTGGCCTTCGCCCGCACCCGCGCCACCTCGCGGGGCGACCTGGACCGGATCGAGCGCCAGCAGCAGGTCCTGTCCGCGATGCTCGACAGGGCACTGAGCACCGACACCCTCTCCGACCCGGACAAACTGACCGGTTTCGTCAACAGCGCTCTGTCGTCGGTAACCGTGGACCAGGGGCTGGACACCAGCACGATCAACGAACTGGCCTACCAGATGCGCGACCTGAGCATGGGCTCGGTCACCTTCACCCAGGTGCCCCTCTCCGACACGGAGTACTGGACGCCGCGCGGGGACGTCGCCCTGCTGTGGGACGAGCCCGCCGCCCGCGAACTGTTCGCCGCGGTCCAGGCAGACAGGCCGATCACCGACCCCTCGCAGGAGTCCGAGGAGGGGGCCGAGCCCCGGCCCGGTGACATCCGGGTCCAGGTGTTCAACGGGATCGGTGCGCCGGGGCTGGGCGCACGGCTGGACGGCGCGCTGGCCTCCGCCGGGTTCCAGGTGGTCGCCCCGGCGCAGAACTGGAGCTCCAGCAACGTCTCCACGAGCCAGGTGCGCCACGGGCCGAACGACGGGGCCGAGGCCGAGTACCTGGCCGGGACGATCCCGGGGGCGGAGACGGTGGAGGACGGCACCCTGGACGGTGAACTGCAGATCGTGATCGGATTCGACTACACGGCGTTCGAGGCCCCGCAGGCCGGGGCCGAGGAGTCCTCGCCGGAGGAGGGGCCCTCCTCCGGCGAGGGCGCCACGGCCGTCTCGACCGCCCGGGAGAACATCTGTGGATGATCCCGGGCAAGGAGGATCTACCGTGCTCCACCACCTGGTCGGCCTGCTCGTCGGCGTCGCCCTGGCCCCCGTGCTGTGGATCGCCGTCGCCTGGTCGGCCGACCTGGTCCCGCGGATCGCCGGGGGCGACGTGACCGTGGCGACGGTGTTGTCAGTCGTGGTGCTGTGCCTGGTGGGGGCCGTGTGCGCCTACCTTGTGGCCTCCCGGGTCTCGCCACTGGTCGCCGGGGCCGGCGGGGCCCTGCTCGCGGCGCTGTGTCTGTGGCCGGTCGTGCACGCGGCGTCCATGGGGACGGCGCTGTCCTGGCTGAACGAGGACAGCTTCCTGTACCCGTCCGGCACCGGCCTGGCCGTGGCGCTGCCGCTGGGGACCCTGCTGCTGTTCTCCGCCATGACGCCGCTCCGGTGGCGGGCCGCCCACGGCACGGACACGCCCTCCGGCGGTCGGGGCGCGGCCGGCGCCGACCGGGAGGGGTACCGCCGTGCGGCGCGTGAGGCGGATCCGTCCGACGCGCCGTGGGAGGGTGCGGGCGGCGACACCGTCCCGGAAGCGGTGCCCGACCGCCCGCCGCCACCGGCCCCGGGCGGCGGCTTCGAGGACGACCCGGACAAGACGACCACGCCCTTCCGCCGTGGTGCGGGCGGCGCCGTGTGGACTCCCCTGGACGACGAGCAGGAGGGGACCAGGGCGCCGCGGGGCCGCTGGCGCTGAGGCGCGTCCCTGTGCCGGAGATTCCAGACGCACCGGTAACCTGAGCGCCTGACTGTTCACGCGGTGTTCGGTCACGCGCCACGCCCGGGCGCGTAAGGTAATGCCCCGCGCCCCGGGTACCACCTGCGGGCCGAACAATGTCCGTTTCCTGCCCTGAAGCAGGGTGTTGACCGCCTTCAGCGGGCACAACTCCACACGGGAGCGGACGAAAGCGAGGAAGGACACCACCAGTGATCGAAGCGGACCGTATGCGCGTCTCCGTCATCGGTACCGGATACCTGGGTGCCACCACCGCGGCCTGCCTGGCCGAGATGGGGTTCGAGGTCCTGGGCGTCGACGTCGACGAGGCCAAGATCGACATGCTCCGCTCCGGCAGGGTGCCCTTCTACGAGCCCGGACTCGACGAGCTGCTCACCGCCAAGCTCGCGACCGGGCGCATTCGCTTCACGACGTCCTTCACCGAGGCCGCCGAGTTCGCCGACCTGCACCTGATCTGCGTGGGCACCCCGCAGCGCGACGAGTCCGGCGCCGCCGACCTGCGCTACGTGAACGCCGCGGTGGACCAGCTGGCCCCGCACCTGACCCGGCCCTCCGTGGTCGTGGGCCGCTCCACCGTCCCGGTGGGCACCGCCGCGACCCTGGCCGCCCGGCTGGCCGCGCTGGCCCCCGTCGGCGAGGAGGCCGAGCTGGGGTGGAGCCCGGAGTTCCTGCGCGAGGGCTTCGGCGTGAAGGACACACTGCACCCGAACCGGATCGTGATCGGCACCGACTCCCCGCGGGTGGAGAAGGCCGTACGCGCCCTGTGGCAGCAGCAGATCGACGACGGCACCCCCTTCCTGGTGACCGACCTCCAGACCGCGGAGCTGGTCAAGGTCGCGGCCAACGCCTTCCTGGCCACGAAGATCTCCTTCATCAACGCCATGGCGGAGGTGTCGGAGGTGGCCGGCGCCGACGTCATCCAGCTGGCCGAGGCGCTCTCCTACGACGACCGTATCGGCGGCAAGTTCCTCGGGCCGGGCCTGGGCTTCGGCGGCGGCTGCCTGCCCAAGGACATCCGCGCGTTCATGGCGCGCGCCGACGAGCTGGGCGTGGAGCCCGCGCTGTCGTTCCTGCGCGAGGTGGACGCGATCAACCAGCGTCGCCGCGCGCGCACCATCGACATCGCCCGCCAGCTGATCGGCGGCAGCTTCGCCGGTCGCACTGTGACCGCGCTGGGCGCCGCGTTCAAACCCAACTCCGACGACATCCGCGACTCGCCCGCGCTGGACGTGGCCTCCACCATCGCCTCGCTGGGCGCGCAGGTGACGGTGTACGACCCGGCGGCGCTGGAAAGGGCGCGCGAGGCGCACCCGGAGTTGAACTACGCGGACTCCATGCTGGCGGCGGCGCGCGGCGCCGACGTGGTGCTGCTGCTCACCGAGTGGGCGGAGTTCCGCGAGGCCAACCCCGACGAGCTGGCCGCGGTGGTGGCCCGCAAGCGCATCGTGGACGGCCGCAACGCGCTCGACCCCACGTACTGGCGCGCCTCGGGGTGGACCTACCGGGCGTTGGGCCGCCAGTAGCCCGCCGGCCCACGCCGTCAGCGATGATCTTGCCCGTACCGGCAATCTCGGCGGCCGAGGCCGCCGGTACGGGCAAGATCATCCGGTTACCGCACTAGAAACCGAACCCGGTGGGCCTCTCACCGCCGGCGACCTCGCGGCGCAGCCGCTCGCCCTTGGCCTGGGCCTGCTCCCTGAGCTCCTCCTGGAAGCGGGTCATGCGCTCGGTCAACCCGGGATCGCCCACGGCCAGCATCCGCACCGCCAGCAGGCCGGCGTTGCGTGCGGCGCCCACCGCCACGGTCGCCACCGGCACACCGGCGGGCATCTGCACGATGGACAGCAGCGAGTCCATCCCGTCCAGGTACTTGAGCGGCACCGGGACGCCCACCACCGGCAGGGTCGTCACCGAGGCCAGCATGCCGGGCAGGTGGGCGGCACCGCCCGCACCGGCGATGATCGCCTTCAGCCCGCGCCCGGCGGCCTCGGCACCGTAGGCGACCATCTCGTGCGGCATGCGGTGCGCGGAGACCACGTCGGCCTCGAACGGGACTCCGAACTCGCGCAGGGCCTCGGCCGCCTCCCGCATCACCGGCCAGTCGGAGTCCGAACCCATCACGATGCCCACCACGGGGTCCCCCGCGGGGCTCCTGTCCCGGTCCTGGTCCCGTCCGTTGGCGTTGTCGGTCACTGGTCGTCTCCTCGCAGGTAGGTGGCGGCGTCCCGGGCTCGCTCCAGGAGATCCCCGTAGTCCTCGCCCATCACGGTGACGTGCCCGATCTTGCGGCCCGGACGCACGTCCTTGCCGTAGAAGTGCACCTTCACCTCGGGGTCCTTGGCCATCACGTGCAGGTAGCGGCGGTAGACCTCGGGGTCCTCACCGCCCAGCAGGTTGGCCATGACGGTGTAGGGGGCGTTGGTGCGCGGCGAGCCCAGAGGCAGGTTCAGCACGGCTCGCAGATGCTGCTCGAACTGGGAGGTGCGCGCTCCCTCGATACTCCAGTGGCCGGAGTTGTGCGGGCGCATGGCCAACTCGTTGACGACCACGTCGTCGGCGGTCTCGAACAGTTCCACCGCCAGTATCCCGGTCACGTCCAGCGCCTGGGCGATCTCGATGGCCAACTGCTGGGCGCGGACGGCCCTGTCCTCGGAAAGCTCCGGGGCGGGGGCGATCACCTCGTGGCAGACGCCTCCGCGCTGGACGGTCTCCACCACCGGGTACACCGCGACCTGCCCGTGCGGGGACCGGGCGACCTGCACGGCCAGCTCCCGGGCGAAGTCGACCTTCTCCTCCACCAGGAGCGGCACCTCCTCGGCGGCGGCGCGGTCCACGACCTCACGGGCCCGCTCCGCGCCGTCCACGATCCATACGCCCTTGCCGTCGTAGCCGCCCCGGGCCGCCTTGAGGACGACCGGCCAGCCGGATCCGCCGTCCCCGTCCTCGGCGAAGCCGACCACGTGCTCCAGGGTGGTGACGGCCCGCCAGCGCGGGGAGGGGGCGTCCAGCTCGGTCATGCGCGTGCGCATGCGCAGCTTGTCCTGGGCGAAGCGCAGGGCGTCCCGGCTCGGGCGCAGCAGTCCGCCCGCCTCCTCCACCGCGCGCAGGACGGGCTCGGGCACGTGCTCGTGGTCGAAGGTGACCACGTCGTTGGCCTTGGCGAAGGCCAGAACGTCGTCGAGACCCCGGTCGTCGCCCAGGGTGACGTCACCGCAGACCAGTGCGGCGCTGTCGGTGGGGTCGGCCGCCAGCACCGAGAAGTCGACGCCCAGTCCGATGCCCGCCTGGTGGGTCATCCTGGAGAGTTGGCCTCCTCCCACCATTCCCACGCGGGGGACGGTGCGGTTACGCTCGCTCACAGTTCCTCAACTCACATGCTGCTCGTCAACCGCGGTGACGGGACGGCCCCGCGCACGGCGGGACCTGGCCGGTTCGGCTCGGAACCCGCGGCCGGGGTCCCTGCTCCGGTCCCCGGCTAGAGTCTAGGGCGTGCGCGTGCGGCGGTCCGAATCCCCATCGCCCGGCCGCACCGCCGGCCGGCGGCCCGTCCGAGGTGGGAGCCGTCCCCGACCACACCAGGAGGCACAGGCCCGTGCGTGACTTCCCCGCCCGCCGCCCCGGACTCGCGAAGCTCGCGCGAGAGGTGGGCAAGTTCGGTTCCGTGGGGGCCGTGGCCTACGCGGTGCAGTTGGGGACGACCAACCTGCTGTGGAGCGTGGCGGGGGCGGCCCCGCTCACCGGCCAGGTGGTCGGGACGCTGTGCTCCATCGCGGTGGCCTTCGTCGGCAACCGGTTCTGGACCTTCAGCGACCGGGCCCGTACCGGCTACGGCCGTGAGACGGTGCTGTTCCTGACCATGAACGGTGTCGGGATGCTGATCCAGCTGGCCTGCCTGGGCGTCTCGGTGTACGTGCTGGACCTCGACGGCCCGCTGGCGCGCAACGTCGCGGGCAACGTGGTGGGCGTGGGTCTCGGGACGTTCTTCCGGTTCTTCTCCTACCGAACGTGGGTCTTCCCCGAACAGCCGGAGCGGCCGGAGAACCCCTCGCGCGAACCGGTCCCGTAACCGGCCCCGCCGCCCGGTCGGGGAGGACCCCCTCCGATCACGGCCCGGGCGCCGCGTCACCGGAGGGCCGTGGCCTCCGCACTCCTGCGGCGTACCCCGCGTCGGTCCGCCAGCCACACCACCGCCAGCGTGTACAGGCCCACCTGGACCAGTGTCAGGAGCAGGACCAGCGGCGAGCCCGCGCCCAGGGGCAGTCCGGAACCGACCACCAGGCCCGTGCCGATCTGCTCCATGCGCCCCTCGAAGACGCACAGCGTGAACTGCACGAGGCTGTTGACCACGTGCAGGCCGATCGCGGCCTCCAGACCGCCGGTGCGCCAGGTCAGCCAGGCCATTCCCAGCCCCATGGCCGCGAGGGCCGCGGCCGTCCACACCTCACCCGGATGCATGGCCAGGTACAGCACCGCGAACAGGGTCCCGCTGGCCAGGACGGCCGGCCCCGGGGAGCGCAGCACCCGCGACACCGCCGATCCGCCGCCCCGCTCGCCGGACCGGGCACCGACCGCACCCACCAGCTGCATGAGCAGGCCGCGCATGGTGAGCTCCTCGGCCGCCGACTGGAACGGCACCAGCAGCACGATGACCGTCATCGCCGCGGCGAACACCTCGGTCCCGCCGGTCGCCTCGCTGGGCACCAGCCCCGGCTGGAGGAGCTTGGCCAGGGGCAGGAACAGCGCGGCGCACAGGGCGACCGGGACGATCGCCACCACCGTGCAGCGGGCCAGCCAACCCCAGCGCAGACGGCCCTCCACCGACATCAGGGAGCCGATCCTGCGCCACTGCACCACGCGTACGAGGAAGAGGACGATGGGTAGGAACAGCGCCGACGACAGCAGGCCGAAGGCCAGTTCGGCGATCGTGCTGAGGGTGACCGAGTCGGGGGCCAGGCCGCTGCCGCCGATGATCGCCACGATCGTCACGGCCAGGATGATCGCCATCCACAGGAAGAACACCAGGACCGCGAAGACGGCCAGGGTCAGCGGTGTGGACCACCAGCGGAAGCGGGAGGTGCGGCCGAGCCTGTGGTAGGACTCACCCCCGGGGAGTTCCGCGCAGGCGAACTCGCTGGTGCGCACCGGTCTCGGCGGCGGCCAGGCCCACACGGACGGATCCGCGCCGGACAGGGGATGACCCCCCGGCGGTGTCAGTCTTCCCCCACCCGGTGGGCCCGCCCAGGTCTGCTCCTGCGTGTAGGGCCCGGCGGCCCGCCCTTCCGGCTCCTTGGGCGCGGCGGGCCAGGACGAACCAGGCTGTGGCGGCACATTTCCCATCGTGCGCCGAGACTACTATCCGGGCATGTATCGCCAGCGTTAAGGCCACGCCGTTATCGCCTGACCACGGTAGGCACGGACCGGTGGGCGTGACCGGCGCCGACCCCGCTCCCCGGAATGTGGGGTGTGCCGTCCTCGTTGAACATGAACGGCCCGTCGGAGCGACACCGCAGGCCGTTGATCCCGTCCCGCTGACCTACGATTGGGCACATGTCCTCCACACCATCCACCGAGCAGGTGCGCGAAGCCCTGACCACGGTGCAAGACCCGGAGATCCACCGTCCCATTACCGACCTAGGCATGGTCAAGAGCGTCGACATCGCCGATGACGGCGTCGTGAGCGTCGGCATCTACCTCACGGTGGCCGGATGTCCGATGAAGGGCCGTATCGAGAAGGACGTGACCGAAGCGGTGACCAAGGTCGCCGGGGTCACCTCCGTGCGCGTCGAGCTCGACGTGATGAGCGAGGAGCAGCGCAAGGAGCTCCAGACCAAGCTGCGCGGCGGCCAGGCGGAGAAGGAGATTCCCTTCGCCAAGCCGAACTCGCTCACCAGGGTCTTCGCCGTCGCCTCCGGCAAGGGCGGCGTCGGCAAGTCGACCGTCACCGTGAACCTGGCCGCGGCCATGGCCGCCCAGGGCCACAAGGTCGGTGTCGTCGACGCCGACATCTACGGCCACTCGGTTCCGCGCATGCTCGGCACGTCGGACTACCCGACCAAGGTCGAGGACATGATCCTGCCGCCCACCGCGCACGGCATCAAGGTCATCTCGGTCGGCATGTTCACCCAGGGCAACCAGCCCGTGGTCTGGCGCGGCCCGATGCTGCACCGCGCGCTGCAGCAGTTCCTGTCGGACGTGTTCTGGGGCGACCTGGACGTCCTCCTGATGGACCTGCCCCCGGGCACCGGTGACATCGCCATCTCCACCGCGCAGCTGCTCCCGAACGCCGAGCTGCTCGTGGTGACCACCCCGCAGCAGGCCGCCGCCGAGGTCGCCGAGCGCGCGGGCGCCATCACCGCCCAGACCCACCAGCGGATCACGGGCGTGATCGAGAACATGTCGTACTACCTGCCGCCGGGCGGCGGGGAGCCGGTGCACCTGTTCGGCGAGGGCGGTGGCCGCACGGTCTCCGACGCCCTCAGCAGGACCCTGGGCATGGACATCCCGCTGCTGGGCCAGGTGCCGCTGGACACCCGCCTTCGCGAGGGCAGCGACGAGGGTAGGCCGCTGGTGCTGACCGAGCCCGAGGCCGAGGCCAGCAAGGTGATCTCCTCGGTCGCCGACACACTGGTCGGGAAGCCGCGCGGGCTGGCCGGCATGCAGCTGGGCATCTCCCCGGCGGGCCGCTGACCGGTTTCCCCGCGGACGGTACCGGAAGACTTGTGCGAGGCCCCCGAGCACCGCTCGGGGGCCTCACGCGTGTGTCGGGCCGGGAGGAGGCGCCCGGTCAGTCCTCGCCGGACGAGCCCAGTGTGACCATGGCGGTGTCCCGTCCTCCGTCGCGCTCGTACCCGATCTCGACCTCGTCGCCCGGGCTGAGGCCGCGCAGCCTCGCGAGCAGTTCCTGGCCCGAGTTCACCCGGTCTCCGCCCAGGGAGACGATCACGTCGCCGGACCGCAGGCCCGCCTCGTCGGCCGGGCCGCCCTCCTCCACCGCGCCGGAGCCCTCGGCGATGACCGCTCCCGCGATCGGGCTGTCCAGGTCGATGTCGGCCCCGATGTCGGCGTAGCTGGTCTCGCCGTACTCGATGAGCCGTTCCACGATCCGTTCGACCTCGGTCGACGGGATCGCGAAGCCCAGGCCGATGTTGCCCGAGGGCTCGCCCATGTAGCCCATGGTCACGATCATCGAGTTGACCCCGATGACCCGCCCCCGGAGATCCACCAGCGGACCGCCGGAGTTGCCCGGGTTGATGGCGGCATCGGTCTGCAGCGCGTAGAAGCGGCTGGCGTTCTCGCCCTCCCCGGAGGCGACCGGGCGGTTGACGGCGCTGATGATGCCCTGCGTGACGGTCGTGTCGAGGCCCAGGGGCGCGCCGATGGCGATCACCTCGTCCCCGACGATGACCTCCTCGGAGTCGCCGAACTCCAGCGGTTCGACGTCGATCGGGTCCTCCAGCGACAGCACCGCGAGGTCGGAGCTGGGGTCGGAGCCGACCACGGAGGCGTCGGAGCGGTTGCCGTCGCTGTACACCACGACGATGCCCTCCGCCTCCAGTCCGGACGAGACGTGGTCGTTGGTCACCACGTGGTCGCCGTCGATGACGAACCCGGATCCGCCTCCCTGGGCCCGGGGGTCGGCGCTCTGGATGGCCACCACACTCGGGCTCACCCGCTGGGCCACGCCCGCGATGCTGCCGGGGTCGCGTTCGGGGGCCTCCGGCGGCGGCTCGTTGATGACCGGGCTCTCCTGCGGCACCGCCTCGGCGGCGCCGGAACCGCTGAGGAAGGTGCCCGCGGCACCGCCCGCGCCACCGGCGATGAGCGCCACGACGAGCATGCCGGACAGCGCCATCCACGCCGGGATGCCGCGTCGGCGGTCCGCGGCGGGCCGCGGCACCGCGTACTGGGCCTGCTGGGCCTGGTGAGCCTGCTGGGCCTGGAGCGCGGGCCCCCCGGGGGCGTGGGAGCCCGTGAAGGCCGCCGCGTAGCCGCCGGAGGCCGTCTGTCCGATGTGCCCCGTGGATCCGTGGGGCGGAGGTGCCTGCCCGGCGGTGGGCGGCGCCTGCGCGCCGGGGGGCCCGTGACCGTGCGGCGGGACCGGTGCCGGGGGTCCGGGGGGCACGGGAGCGGCTCCCGGGCGCGCGGGCCCGGGAGCCGGGGGCCCGGGGTCCTGGGGCGGCGGTGCGACGGCCCACCCGGGACGCGGGGGGTGTTCCGCAGGAGCCTGACCCGGCGCGCGCTCTCCGTCCGGCGCGGCGCGCTCAGGGGGTGGTGTCCCCCCACCCGGCGGGGTCGCCCGGCCGGGCTCCCCGCGCTGCTCCGGACGGCCGCTTTCCTCGCTCAAGACCTGCTCCGTACGTCGCTCGACTGTCGGTCGACACGCGACTCGGCGGAGGCCTAGAGGAATCCCAGCCGGGCCAGGCCGCGCCGCACCCTGGCCCAGAAGCCGGAACCTCCGGGGTCCGGCAACGCGGTCACGGCCGAGGAGGCCAGCCCCGCGGGGGCGTCGGCGAGCACCGTGTAGACGAAGCCGTCCGCCTGCCACATGCTCTGGTACTGGCCCGTGTCGCCGCCGAAGATCGTGTCGTGTTGTGTTGTGACGCCACCTCCCCCCGTTCCGGTTCCGACGTATCCGTTCCGAAGTGTGGGGGAATGCTCGGCGTCCAGCTTCCCACGTTGGGTGAAAACCGACACCTGGGACAGTCCATCCGAATAGACCGCGTGTACGACCCGGCGTTCGGCGTGCCGTGTGGACCGGGCGTCGACCAGCCGCAGGTTCCAGGCCAGGTACTCGGGGAGGTGCCAGCCCCGACCGCGCAGGTCGGCGCGTTCGGCCCCCGTCAGGGCGTCCCCCCAGGGCAGGTCGCCGGTCTCGCCGTCGGGCCAGGGCCCCTCACCCAGGACGAGGCCGGTGAGGCGGACGCTGAGCGCGGGCTCTCCGGGCGCCCCGTAGACCGTCCGGCCCAGGAGCAGGCCGGTTCCGGTGTCCACCCAGAACCGCCCGGCGACGGTGCCGTCGGCGCGTTCGGCCTCCACCACGCGGGTCTCCCTGCCCCCCAGGTCGGCGACGCCCGCGTCCATGACGGAGTAGGTGTCCTGGAGCATGCTCAGCAGGCGCTCGTCCAGTGACTCCAGGGCGGAGGAGGAGCGCACCACGAGAGCGGACTCCTCGTCACCGACGGGGGCCAGGGCCATGCCCTCCCCGGGCCTGTTCACCACGCGCACGCGGACCTCCCGGTCCTGCGCACCCTCCGGTCCGGTCATCTCGCGTACGGCGGAGTAGGCGACCTCGTCCTCCGCGGCGGCGGCGCTGCGCAGCACCGGCATCCCGTTGTCCGACCCCTCGGCGGGAACCGCGGCGGCCCCGGGACACGCGGCGGCGGTGAGCAGGAGTGCGCACAGCAGTGCCACGACGAGGAGTATGACCGGGGTGGAACGCGCGGAGGGGTGTCCCTCCGCGTTCACCGGGTGGCTTCGGAGGAGCCGTGCGGGGCGTCGGCGGCCGTGGGAGAGGCGTCGACCACCGGCATGTGGCGACTGGTCACCGCGTGCTCGACCGCGTAGTCGGACAGGCGGGGCTCGACCACCGGCGTCTCCTCGGAGTCGCCCCCGGCGACGAAGGCGCTGCCGATCAGGGCCGTGGCCACGGCGAGGCCCGCGACGGCGTAGCGGCCGCCGGGGAAGGCCGGGAACAGGTGGGCGAGGCGGTCGCCGCCGAAGCGCCGGCGGTCAGGCCGCTCGGCACGTCCCGGCCGGGTCGGAGCCGCATCGCCGGGCGTCGGGGGGACCCCCGGGGCGGCCGCCGGGTGGCCGCCTCCGGAGAGGCCGCCGAGAGGACGTGAGGAGCCCAGGGGCGGGCGCGCCCCGAAGCCCGCGCCGCCGGACGGCGGGTCGGAGGGGCCCCGGCCTGCGGGCCCGTGGTCCTGGGACAGGCTGGTGAGCCGTCCCATGAAGTCCGTGTCGGGCTCGGGCTCGCACAGGCCGTTCAGTCTGCGTTTGAGGCGGCGCATCATGTCGGCCTCGAAACGGCACGGCTCGCACTTGGCCAGGTGGATGAGGGCGCTCTCGTGCTCGGCCGGGCCCAGTTCCCCGTCGACGAGCGCGGAGAGACGCTCTCCGAGGTGTCCCATACTCACTCCGCCTCCCCGTTGATCACGTTTCCACCGCTGCGCGCCTCGCTGCCGGAGGCCAGGGACCGCCGGTGCTCCAGGGCCCTGCGCAGTTGGGCGCGGCCCCGGTGGATGCGGCTGCGGACGGTGCCGAGCTTGACGTCGAGCGTCGCCGCGATCTCCTCGTAGGAGAGCCCCTCGATGTCACAGAGGACGACGGGGGCGCGGAACTCGGCGGGCAGCGCGTCCAGCGCGGACTGGATGTCGGCGTCGAAGTGCCGGTCGTCGTAGCGCTGGGCGGGAGAGGGCTCGCGGCCCTCCAGGCGCTCGTCCGCGTTGTCGGCCAGGCCCTCGAAGCGGATACGGGCCCTGCGCCGGGCCATGTCGAGGAAGAGGTTGGTGGTGATGCGGTGCAGCCACCCCTCGAAGGTTCCGGGGGTGTAGTTGGCCAGGGAGCGGAAGACCCGGATGAAGACCTCCTGGGTGAGGTCCTCCGCGTCGTGCTTGTTGCCGGTCAACCTGTAGGCGAGCCGGTACACGCGCGGAGAGTGGGTCCGGACGACCTCGTCCCAGCTCGGGGGCTCCCATGCCTCGAATTCCACGGCAGGGCCGGACTCTGGCACCGCTGCTCCCTTCATCCCGTCGATTCGCCACCAGGCTGGTCGGGGGGAGTTTGCTTCGTGGCGATCAACGTACGTTCATCCCGATTCAACGCCGGGGGACGTGGATTAAGTTCCCGCCGCCACGCTCGGAGTTCGGTCCGGATCAGGCTAGTCTTTTGCCAGGGACATGACCTGGCCGCGACCGCCATTCTACGGTGGGTGACCATTGACTGGTCAGAGCCCCACCAGACATATGACCACCGCAGTGGGAGGCCGTTATCGCCAGCCCGGAGGAGACCGCGGCCCGGAGCACCTGGGTCCGCGCCGAACAGGCCCGCTTCGAGCGGAACGCCATGGAGGACGAGCCCCTGGCCGACGCGTACGAGACGGGGAGCCGCTCGTCGGCACCGCCGGTGGACGCCACGACGGGTACCGCGCTGCGTTTCCTGGCCGCGTCGATCGGCGCACGGTCCGTGGTGGAGATCGGCACGGGGTGCGGCGCGTCGGGGATCTGGCTGCTGCGGGGGATGGCCCCGGACGGGATCCTGACCACGGTGGACACCAACGCCGCCTACCAGGACTACGCGCGCTCGGCGTTCGCCCGCGCGGGTTTCGGCCCCGGACGCGCCCGGCTGATCCGGGGGACCGCCCTGGAGGTGCTGCCGAGGCTGACCGACGGCGGATACGACCTGGTGTTCGTGGACGCCGACATGGTGTCCTACCCCCTGTACCTTGACGAGGCGCTGCGCCTGCTCCGCCCGGGCGGGATGGCGGTGTTCAACGGCGCCATGGTGACCTCCTCCGAGCCGGACGGGCCGCTGCGCGTGCCCGACCCCCGCGAGACGGCCGTGCGCGAGGTGGTCCGCCGGGTGCGCGAGGAGGAGGAGTTCATCCCCATGCTGATGCCCGTCGGTGAGGGGCTGCTGGCCGCCATCCGGTGACCGGGCGCTGGCCGTCCACAGGCTTCCGCGGGGGCTACCGGTCGGCGAGCCAGCGCAGCAGGGTGCGCGTGGCGAAGGCCGTACCGCCCTTGGTGAGCAGGCCGTCCTCCTTCATCGACCGGCCGGGACCGGCGATGTCCAGGTGGGCCCAGGCCACGCCGCCGGTGAACTCGCGCAGGAACAGGGCCGCGTCGGTGGCTCCGGCGGGGCCGAACTCGGAACGGGTCCCGATGTTGGCCAGGTCCGCGACCCGGGACCGGGTCGTCTCGACGTACTCCTCGGTCAGCGGCATCCGCCACAGGGGTTCGCCGGAGGCCTCGCCGGCGCTCTCCAGCTCGGCGGCGAGCGCGTCGTCGGTGCTGTAGAGCGCGCCCATGCCGGTACCGAGCGCGACCTTCGCCGCGCCGGTCAGGGTCGCGACGTCCACCAGTACGTCCGGTGCCAGCTCGGCGACCGCGTAGCCCATGGCGTCGGCCAGGACCAGTCGGCCCTCGGCGTCGGAGTTGAGCACCTCGACGGTCGTGCCGGAGTAGGTGGTGAGCACGTCACCGATCCGGGTGGCGTCGCCGGAGAAGGCGTTCTCCGCCAGCGCCAGCAGGCCGGTCACCCGTACCGGGGCGCCCACGGCGGACAGCGCCGAGAGCACCGCGAGCACGATCGCCGAACCGCTCATGTCGGTCTTCATCAGCGACATGTTGTCGTTGGGCTTGAGCGAGAGGCCGCCGGTGTCGAACGTGATGCCCTTGCCGACCAGCACGACGTGCGCGGCGGGGTTCTCGGGCGTGTAGGAGAGCTGGACCAGCCGCGGGGGGCGCGACGATCCCTGGCCGACGCCGAGGATGGCGCCGAAGCCGTCGCTTTCCAGCTCCTCCTCTTCCCAGACCCGCACCCGCAGGCCGGATTCTTCGGCGACCTCGCGGGCGCGGGCGGCCATCCACTCGGGGTCCTTGGTCAGGGAGGGGGTGTTGACGAGGTCGCGGGCCAGGGCGGTGGCCTCGGCCAACCGGGTCCCGCGGGCCAGGGCGTCGGCGAGGTCCCCGGCGCCGAGCACGTCGATCACCGGGGCGGGGCGCTTTCCGGCCGGGGCCTCGGCGGTCTTGAGGCTGAAGGTGTAGGAGGCCAGGAGCGCGCCCTCGGCGAAGGCCGTGGCGGCGTCACCGCCGGCCCCGGGCCAGGCGAGGGCCACGCGCTCGTTTCCCCGTGCGGCCCGGGACAGGGCGGCGCCGGCCTTCCGGAGGTCGTCGGGGGAACCCGAACCGACCCCCAGAAGTGCCATGCGGACCAGGCCCTGGTCCCGGGGCACCGGGAACTGGGCCAGCTCTCCGGGTTTCCCGGCGAGCGAGTAGTGCGCGAACAGGTCGGTGAGCGGAGCCGGAAGCACCTGTGTCAGGCCGCCCTCGGCGACCCCTCCGACCTCCGTCGGTCCGCCGTCTCCCGACAGCACGGGAAGGACCAGCAGGTCCGCGGTGGATTCGGCGAGGCTCCCCGGCTGGGGACGGATCTCCGTGGCGAATGGCACAGGTCGCTCACAATCGTTCGCTGTCGTGGGGGTCTACGACCTCGGGGGTCGTCGGGGCGTTCCGGCCCGGTGGGGGAAGAACGTGGTACGTCTAGCCGACGACGCCCTTGAGCGCGTCCCGGAGTTCGGTCGCCTCGGCCGGCGTCAGTTCGACGACCAGGCGTCCGCCGCCCTCCAGCGGGACTCGCATGATGATGCCGCGACCCTCCTTGGTGACCTCCATCGGCCCGTCACTGGTCCTCGGCTTCATGGCCGCCATGCCATTCCCCTTTCTAGGTGTTCCTCGCGGGTGACCGGGGCCGACCCACAGCACCGGCGCCGATCCGCTTGGCCCGTCTCGGCTCCGGAACCGTAGGCCGGTTCCGTGTGACTCGTGCCCGTGTGGCTTAAGGGACGTGAATCACTCTTCGACCATTATCTCGGAGGTTCGCCCCCGTGTGTGCGCCAGACGGTGGCCGGACCGCCGTCACGAGCACCCACCGACGAGGAATCGTTGGTCAGTAAGGTTATATCGGTCCTGGCCGAAACCCGCTGAGGGTGCGAGGGGCCGAACGGACTCCTGCCCCGGGGCGCTGGATCGAACCGTGCCCCGAAGGCGCTCCGACACCGGCTCCGACCTGCTGCTCTCCGTCTTCTGAGGACACCAGGGGACGCGAGGGGACCCGGGCCGCGCCCGGTCGGACCGACGGGTCCGGTTCTGTCCGTTCAGACCAGGTCGCCCGTCGAGATCATTCGGGTGCCCTCGCGGGTGACCGACGACCACTCCGCCCTCAGCCCGCCGCCGTCCGCGGCGGGCCACACGGTCAGTTCGGCCTCGTCCACGCAGCGGTCCTGGGGGTCGGCGGTCTCGGTGTAGGCGTAGACCCGCCGGTTGTTGTCGCCCGCCGACAGCACGAGCGTCCCGGAGCAGGAGAAGGTCGTCCAGGCGGTACTGCCCCGCTCGGCGCCCTCCTCGATCCGGACCTCGGCGTGCCAGTCGGCGACGTGGTCGCCCTCGGTGTCCACCTGGACCATCTCACCGGCCCAGGAGCCGACGAACTCCTCCGCCGGCGCCGCGGCCTCCTCCGGGTCCTCGTCGGCGATGCCGGCGAGCAGGGCCCAGGCGGTGGCGCCTCCACCGGCCAACAGGACGGCCGACACGGCCACGGCCAGAACGGTGACCTGGCGGCGGCGCCTGCCGTTGTGCCGGGTGGACCTGGGCGGTGGCCACAGGGACATCTGCCGTACGGGGGAAACGGCCGTGGCGGAGGAGGCGGGCTGTTCGCGCCTGTCCCCAGCTCCCGACTCCAGTTCGGCTGCTGTGTCCATCCTCGCCATCCTCAACGATGCTGCGCCCGCTCCGGCGGAGCGGGGGTACACAAGTACAGCGATTGAGAATAGGGCACATGAGCGCATCGATCCGCACAAGAACGACGCGGCGAAGGTGATGCACGCCACAGGGGCGGCGAAGTGCCAGGTCAGCGCGGGCCGCCTCGCGGGGGTGACCGCGACCGGGCTCGGATGCCGCGGAAGTCAGCGGCCGCCCCCGCCGCCGGACGAGGCGCCGTCGGACTCACGCGCTCCACCGTCGGTGGTCCCGGCCGCCTTCTCCGGCTCCCCAACGGCCCGCGGCGGGCCCACCGGGCCGCGCTCCGGGTCCGGCCCCGCCCCCTCCCTCCCGGGGGCGTAGGCGTCGCCGGGAAGGTGCGAGCCGGGCCGGGGGCCGGTCCCCTCGGGAGCGTACGACGGGTCGAGGCGGGACAGGCGCCACTCCAGGTCCTCGATCCGCTCCTCGCGCTCGCGCAGGGTCGCGGTCAGGCGCAGCAGCAGCTCGTCGACGGCGCGCACGTGGTAGCCCCACATGGCGAGGGGCAGCATCAGGCGACCGAGGTCGAAGGCCTGTACGGGGCGGTCGTCGGGCAGGGCGAGCGGGGGGTAGTCGGCCTCGAAGCGCGCGAGCTGACCGCCCTTGCCGAGCACGACGTACACGACACCGACGAGCACGGCCAGCGCGGCGGCGGCGACGAGGACCATGATGAGAACAGGCACGGACACGATCGTGCCACACCCGGTCGGCCGGGAGGTCCGGGAGGAGGGATACGGCGGGTCCGGGACCGTGGCGGCCCCCACGCGCCGACCCGCCGCACCGCTCCCTACTGCTCGGGGCCGGGACGCTCCTCCGACTCCTCGTGCTGGCGGGCGATGTCCAGATGGGACTTGCGGATGATGTCGACGACCTCGTCGGTGTCGTCCACGACCTGGACCAGCTCCATGTCGTGCGGCTTGATGAGCCCGTTCTCCATCAGGCTGTCCTGGATCCAGTCCCTCAGCCCGCCCCAGAACTCGGTGCCGACCAGCACGATGGGGAACCGGGTGACCTTGTTGGTCTGCACGAGGGTGGACGACTCGAACAGCTCGTCCAGGGTGCCGAACCCCCCGGGCAGCACCACGAAGGCCTGGGAGTACTTCACGAACATCGTCTTGCGGACGAAGAAGTACCGGAAGGTCATGCCCATGTCGATGTAGTCGTTGAGCGTCTGCTCGAACGGCAGCTCGATCCCGAGCCCGACGGACAGCCCTCCCGCCTTCTGGGCGCCCTTGTTGGCGGCCTCCATGATCCCCGGCCCGCCGCCGGTGATGGTGGCGTACCCCGCCTGGGCGAGCTTGGCGCCCATCTCGACGCCGACGTCGTAGTAGTGGTGGCCGGGCCTGATCCTGGCCGAACCGAACACGCTCACCGCCGAGGGCAGCTCCGACAGCAGGCCGAAGCCCTCCACGAACTCCGACTGGATGCGCAGCACACGCCAGGGGTCGGTGTGCACCCAGTCCGTGGGCCCCCGCTGGTCGAGGAGCCGCTGGTCGGTGGTGGTGTTGGGGATGGAGCGGCCCCGGTAGGTGAGGGGGCCCGCCCGGCGCACCTGCTCTTCTGGCTCTTCTGCTTCCGTCATGCCGTAAAGCTATCCGTGTGGAACGGGCTCACACCTGAACCACGCGTAACGCGGTGATGACCACAAACGGCCGCCTCGTCGCGGCCCCCGGCACCGGAGCCGGTCACGGCCGCGCTGAGCGACGCCGACGGGCTCAGCGGGCTCCGGTCAGCCAGGCGACCATGCGCTCCTCGGCCTCGTGGATCCTGGCGGTCTCGGCGTACTCGTCCCTGGTGTGGGCGAGCAGCGGGTCGCCGGGGCCGTAGTTGACGGCGGGCACGCCCAGTTCGGAGAAGCGGGACACGTCGGTCCAGCCGAGCTTGGCGCGGGCTTCGCCCTCCCCCACGGCCGCGACGAACGCGGCGGCCGACGGGTCGTCCAGTCCGGGACGGGCGGGGGCGGCCGCGTCCACCACCGCTACCTCGAACCCGTCGAAGACCTCCCGCAGGTGCGCCTCGGCGTCGGCGACCGACAGGTCGGGGGCGAACCGGTAGTTGACCTTGACCACGCACTCGTCGGGAATGACGTTGCCCGCGACGCCGCCCTCGATGAACACGGCGTTGAGGCCCTCGTGGAAGCGGAGCCCCTCCACCTCGGGCTCGCGGGGGGTGTAGGCCCGCAGGACGTCCAGGACGGCTCCGGCGCCGTGGATCGCGTTCTCGCCCATCCACGAGCGGGCGCTGTGGGCGCGCGCTCCCCTGACGGTGACCTCCACGCGCATGGTGCCCTGGCAGCCGCCCTCGATGACGCCGCCGGTGGGCTCCATGAGGATCGCGAAGTCCCCGGCCAGCCACTCGGGATGGTTGCGGGTCAGGCGGAGCAGGCCGTTGCTGGAGGCGTCGACCTCCTCGTTGTCGTAGAAGACGTAGGTGACGTCGTGCACCGGCTCGGCGACCAGTCCGGCCATCCTGAGCTGGACGGCGACACCGGCCTTCATGTCGGAGGTACCGCACCCGTAGAGGCGGCCGTCGGCGGTGCGGGAGGGGACGTTGTCGACGATGGGAACGGTGTCGATGTGACCGGCGACGACGACGCGGCGGGGGCGGCCGAGGTCCGTGCGTGCGACGACGGCGTCGCCGTCGCGGGAGACGGTGAGGTGGGGAAGGGCCGACAGGGCGTCCTCGACCGCGTCGGCGAGGACCTTCTCGTCACCGCTCTCGGAGCGGATGTCCACGAGGGAGGCGGTCAGGGACGCCGCGTCCGAGGTCAGGTCCAGCATGTGTCGCCCCGTTTCGGTGAGGTTGGGGTGGCCGCCGCCTTGCGGAGACGGAAACCGCGTCTTCCGCCCCTACATCTACCGCATCCCCTCCCCGCCCGTCGCTCCCCGTCCCCCCACCCGCCGTTCCCGGGAACGCGCTCGGGGCGCCCCCCGCGCGGAGGACGCCCCGGGAGCGGGCGAGCGCTCACCGCACGGGTTCCGAGCGCTCACCGCACAGGCTCTAGGCGTTGACGCCGTGCTCGCGGAGCAGGTCGTTCAGGGCGAGCTTGTCGTGCTCCTGCCCCTCCTGCAGGCGCTTGAGCACGAGCAGCACCGGCATGCCGAAGTCGCCGCCGGGGAAGCTCTTGGTGCGGTTCGCGGTGACGCACACCGACCAGGCCGGGGCCTCGCCGCGCGGAAGCTCCTCGCCGGTCTCGGCGTCGAACACGCGGGTGGAGGAGGTCAGGACGGTGCCCGCGCCGAGCTTGGCGCCGGTGCGCACACGGGCGCCCTCGACGACCATGCTGCGGGAGCCGAGGAACGCGTCGTCCTCGATGACCACCGGGGAGGCCTGCGGGGGTTCGAGGACGCCGCCGACGCCGACGCCGCCGGACAGGTGGACGTTCTCGCCGACCTGGGCGCAGGAGCCGACCGTGGCCCAGGTGTCGACCATGGTGCCCGAACCGACGTGGGCGCCGATGTTGGTGAAGGACGGCATCAGGACGACGCCGGGGGCGAGGTAGGAGCCCCAGCGGGCGATCGCGCCCGCGACGACGCGGACGCCGTCGAAACGGGTCTTGAGGGGCATGCGGTCGTGGTGGTAGAAGTCGCCGACCTGCGACTCCTTCATGTCCAGGACCTTGAAGCCGAGGAGGATGGAACGCTTGGCGCGCTCGTCGACCACGACCTCGTCGGTGGAGGGGTCGACGAGGGCCACACGGGCCTTGCCCTCGTCGATCTGGTCGATCGCGCCGGTGATGGTCTCACGCGCCTCGGTGTGGCCGGGGGTGAGTTCGGCGCGCCTCTCCCAGAGTTCGTCGATCTGGTCGGGCAGTGGGCTGGAGTACGAGCTGGTCATGTGCACCCACGTTAGCCCCTCGTGAAGGGCCCCGGGGAACCCCCGCCGCGGATGTGCCGGTCACCTCCCGTCACAGGCGCGCCGCCGATTCGCGTGGCGGCGACTACAATGCGGCGATGGCGCCGCGTGCGCCCCCTCGCGCGGCACGGGAGACGGAAGGCTCCGTCTCCCCGGGCAGCGCGCCCACCCTGTCGCCGACCTTTGGTTCGCCTGTGCCCAGTAAGCGCCGGAGATTCTCCGCCTTCGTCAAGATCCTGTTCTCGCTGGCCCTCGTGTGCGGTCTCCTCGTCGCCGGGTCGTACTACGTGCTGACCACGTTCGAGCCGCTCGACACCACTCCTCCCCCGGAGCCGGGATGCCGCCTGGATCTGGCCGGCAGCGAGTACACGGTGGAGGACGCGCAAGCCATGAGCGCGGCCACCGTGGGCGGCGTGGCCTTCAGCCGGGACCTGCCGCCGGAGGCGGTGACCGTCGCCTACGCGACGGTGTGGCAGGAGTCGGCGTTCTACAACGTGGAGTACGGGGACCGGGACTCCCTGGGCCTGTTCCAGCAGCGTCCGTCCCAGGAGTGGGGCGAACCGGAGGAGGTCCTCGATCCGGTGTTCTCCAGTCGCGCGTTCTACGACGAGCTGGTGGAGGTCGACGGCTGGGAGGCCATCCCGGTGTTCGAGGCGGCCCAGGCCGTGCAGCACAGCGCGGACGGTTACGCCTACGACCAGCACGAGCCCCTGTCCAGGCAGATGGCCGAGGTGTTCACCGGCGAGCGGGGACCGGCAGTGACCTGCTGGTACGACGCCGAGACCGTGGAGGGACTGCGGACCGGCGCCGCGGACGTCGCCGGCGCCGAGGAGGAGATGGCCCGGGTGTTCGGCACCGGTCCGGCCGACCTGCCGGTGGCCGGGGACCAGGAGCCGCGGACCGGCGACCTGGGGTGGGCGATGGCCCTGTGGGCGGTGGCCCACGCGCAGGAGTACGGGCTGACGTCGGTGGCGTACGGCGACCGGCAGTGGCACGCCTCGGACGGCGTGGACGGCGCCGAGGGCTGGAGCACGAACAAGGGCGCCGGCACCGGGGACCGCGTCCTCGTCGAGTAGGGCGGTCCGTAAGGGGCCGTGGGGCGTGCCCGGTGGGTACCGTCCCCGGCGCGCTGTACCGCTCGCCCGGCGACGGACGTCCGGAGGCGGGGCCCGGAGGCGGGCGGGCGTCCGCCCGGGGCCCCTGCTCAGGCCAGGCGCCCGGCGGCCGCCTCCACCCGCTCGTCGGTGGCGGTGAACGCCACGCGCACGTGGCCGGCGCCCGCGGAGCCGTAGAAGTCCCCGGGAGCGACCAGCACGCCGCGCTCGGCGAGGTGGGCGACCGCGCCCCAGGCGTCGTGGTCGGGGTGGCTCGCCCACAGGTACAGCCCGGCCTCGGAGTGCTCGATGCGCCAGCCCGCGCCCTCGAAGGCCTCACGGAGCCTGGCGCGGCGGAACCGGTAGCGCTCCTTCTGCTCGGCGGCGTGCGCGTCGTCGTCCAACGCGGCCCCCATGGCGGCCTGGACGGGCGCCGGGACGATCATCCCCGCGTGCTTGCGCACCTCCAGCAGCTCCCGGACCAGGGCGGGGTCGCCGGCGACGAAGGCCGCACGGTACCCGGCCAGGTTGGAGCGCTTGGACAGCGAGTGCACGGCCAGCAGGTTCTCGTGGGAGCCGCCGCACACGTCCGGGTGCAGGATGGACACCGGCTCGGCGCCGTCCCAGCCCAGGTCGAGGTAGCACTCGTCCGAGGCGACGACCGCTCCGCGCTCCCGTGCCCACTGGACGACCTTGCGCAGGTGCGCGACGCCCAGCACCCGTCCGGTCGGGTTGCTCGGGGAGTTCACCCACACCAGCCCGACCGGGGCGGGGCCCAGGGCGGCCAGGCCGTCGGAGGCCACGGGGGTCGCCCCGGCGACACGCGCACCGATGTCGTAGGTGGGATAGGCCAGTTCGGGGTGGACGACCGTGTCGCCCGCGCCCAGCCCCAGGAGGGTGGGCAGCCAGGCCACGAGCTCCTTGGAGCCCATGGTGGGCAGGACGGCGCCCTCGGCCACGCGCACGCCGTGGCGGCGCTCCAGCCACCCCCCGATGGACGCACGCAGCTCCGGGGTGCCCCAGGTCTGCGGATACCCGGGCGCGTCGGCGGCGTCGGCGACGGCCTTGCGCAGGATGGCGGGCACCGGGTCGACGGGAGTGCCGACGGACAGGTCGGCGATGCCGTCGGGGTGCCCGGAGGCCTTCTGCTTGTACGGAGCCAGCCGGTCCCACGGGAAGGTCGGGAGCCGGTCCGCCACGGGTCGCCGCTCGGCCATCGGTACACACTCCATCCAGTTCGGGTCTCCACAAGAATCGCGCCGACCCCGGCATACGGGGTCGGCGCGACACGTCGCCTCGGGCCACGCGCGTGCGCACCCTCTGCGCCATCGGGGTGCGCGCCGCTCGAAGGGCCGCCGGAACCCGTCCGGCGCACCGCCGGGCTACTCGGCCTGCGGCGGCAGCTTGGCCACGATCGGGTGGTCCCGGTCGATCTTGCCGACCTTGGAGGCACCGCCCGGGGAGCCCAGGTCGTCGAAGAAGTCGACGTTGGCCTTGTAGAACTCCGACCACTGCTCGGGCAGGTCGTCCTCGTAGTAGATGGCCTCGACCGGGCAGACCGGCTCGCACGCACCGCAGTCAACACACTCGTCCGGGTGGATATAGAGCATGCGGTCACCCTCGTAGATGCAGTCCACGGGGCACTCGTCAATGCACGCCTTGTCCAGCACATCAACACAGGGCTGCGCGATGACGTAGGTCACGTCGTACTCCTTGTCTCACCCCCGCTTACCCGCGGGGGAGGCGGGGACCTTTCAGAGTGTCCGGACGGGGTCGGCGTGCGGGCGCCCTGCCCCCGCTCCCGGGCTCTGCAAGCGATTGGCACAGATGTCGTACTCCTAGTATGACGCCGAAGAACACCCAGCGCACATTCGGGGGGCATTTCCATGCATATGAGAGGGCGTCTCGTCCACCGGATCTCCCCGGAGGACGTCGGTCGGCGGGTCTCCGTGAGAATTCGCCTCCCCGAGGGCGGGTTCACCGATATCGTCGGTGTGGTGGAGTCCTGGGACGACGGCGTTCTCACCGTGCGCCGACGCGACGGCTCCGTGGCGGAGGTCGGGGAGTCGACCGTCGCCGCGAGCCGTGTCGTTCCCCCCGTCCCCCCGCGCCGTCGCGGCGGGCGCCCTCCGCAGGCGCCCTGATCCCGTACCGTTCCGGGCCCACGAGAGCAACGGAAGCAAGGACGTCGCCCGCGGACGGCGTCCGGCGCGCATGTCGCGCCTGTACAGAGGCATTCTTCCTCCCAGGCGGGGTAGAAGACGCACAGTCCCGGGGGTGGGCCCAGAGCCGGCCCGCCGGGACCGACAACGAAGCATCGCGCCCCCCAGCGGCACACCCACGCGGCAGCGGGCGCCCGGTACGCGGGGAGGTGGTGAGCGCCCGTCATGCGCGAAGCAGTAGCGTCCGCCCTCGCCGAGCTGGCCCGACGGGACGAGCGGGCGGCCGACATGGCCCGGTCGGCGTTGGACACGCTGGCGCCGGAGCAGAAGATCGAAGGACTCAACCAGCACACCGTCCAGCGGTTCTGTTGGTTCGAGCTACCGGTCCGTTTCCAGGACTCCACCGAGGACCAGCTGTTCGCGGCCCGTTCCCTCGGCAACCTCTTCTCCCTCCTCCAGCTGTACCGGTACGCGCAGATCTGCTCGGCCCCGGCGACCGCGACCCTGCTCACCGTCTACGCCGAGGACCACGCCGCCGGGCTCGCCATGTACGAACGGCTCATGTGGGAGTCGGGGGTGGAACCGCCCGACCTGCCCGAGCTGACCTGGGGAACGGCGGTCGGCGACGCCGAGATCCGGGCCCGCCACGAGACCGCGTCCGCTCTGGAGCTGGCGATCTCGCTGGGCGACGTACGCCCCGGCAAGCGCGGATGGCGGCCCGCGCAGGAGCGGTTCGCGCGCTCCTTCCTCACCCAGCCGGACCACCGGGGGCTGAGCCACCTGGACCGCATACGCGAGGAGCGGGTACGGGCCTGGCTGAGCTCGTCCGCGCACCCCCACCGGCAGCGCCTTTGGCCGCTGGTGGGCCAGGTCATCGCGGGCTCGGACGTGCCGCGCGCCGCGAACGCCGCGATGGCGCCGCTGCAGCGGCTGCTGGACCTGGCGGCGGACGGCATCGCGCTCACCCAGATCGGCTACATCTCACCGAGCGTGGTGCGGCAGATGTGCGCGGACTTCGGGTGGCGGACCTCGCCCGAACCGCCGCGCAGCGAGACCGACGTCACCCAGCTGATCGCCCTGCACCAGGCGTTGCGGGGGATGCGGGCGGTGCGCAGGGCGAGCCGCCGCCTGGTGCTGACCCGGCGCGGCCGCCAGCTGCGGGAGGACCCCGAGGCGCTGTGGCAGGCGGCCACCGAGGCGCTGTGCCGGACCGGAGGGCTGGAGCAGGCCGCCGCGGAGACGCTGCTGGGCATGCTGCTGGCGCGCACCCCGCAGGGCACGGGGTCCCACGCGCGCCGCGGCGAGTCGGACGTGGAGGCGGCCGAGCGGGCGCTGACCGAGTCGGGGTGGGTCCCGGTGGAGCCGCCGGTGACCGCGGGCAGGCACGCGGCGTCGCACCGGCGTACCGCGGAGACGGCCTCGGACCAGGTGCGCGCGCTGGTGATGGCGGTCAGCTGGCTTCTGGAGGCCCTGGGCCTGCTCACCGAAGACGACGGCGCCGGGCGCCGGGAGCTGACCGTGTCGGGGCGGGCCTTCGCGATCGCCTGTCTGCACCAGTCGGCGGTGGCTCCCCGGGCGGTGGTGTAGCCGGGCTCCGCGCCCGTGGCGTCCCGGGCACCCGCTTCCCGGGTCCCGGGTCCCCGCTTCCCGGGTCCCGGGTCCCGGGTCCCCGCTTCCCGGGCACCCGGGGCCCGGCGGCCGGCGGGGGCTTCGGCCGGACCGGCCGACACGGCGGGGTCCCTGTGGGACACCCGCTGCGAGGAGGTGCCCCACAGGGCCTAATCTGGACGCGGACCACCCGCGAGCAGCAGGAGCACCATGCCCACGCCCGAGCCGTCGCAGAAGGCGGAGACGACCGACGTGCCCGAGCCCGAACGGGTCGGGGCACCCGGACCCGACCCGTGGGAGCAGATGCCCGAGGACGCCCTCAACCGGCCGGACCTGGGGGACGCCTCCGGAACCGGCACGGACGGGAGGGACCCGGTCGAGCCGGACGGTCCGCCGCCCGCGGACGACGTGGACGGGGGCCCCGGGGAGGACTCCGGCCGCGCTCCGGCCGGGAGCTGGGCGGACTTCCTGCCCAGCCCGGTGTTCGTCCTGCTGCTGGGCCTGACCGGCTTCGCGGGCTGGCTGTCGTGGCGTGCCGTCGAGCTGGACTGGGCCGCCGACGACACGAACGTCACCCCGCTGGTCCCGCCGCTGCTCATCCTGCTCGGATGGATCGTCTCCCTGGCCGTCCACGAGTTCGCGCACGCGCTGACCGCCTACCTGGCCGGTGACCGGTCCCTGCGCGGCAGCGCCTACCTTCGGCTGAACCCGTTCGCGTACCGGCAGGCCTTCGCCGGCCTGGTCCTGCCCTCGGCCTATCTCGGCCTCGGCGCCTTCGGCCTGACCGGTCCGCCCACCTACGTGGACTGGGACCGGATCCCGTCCCGGGGCCGCCGCGTTCTGGTGGCGCTCGCCGGACCGCTGGCCAGCCTCCTGCTGGCCGCCGCCCTCGCCGCCGCCGTGTCGGTCCTGGTGCCCCCGGGCAACGACACCACCAACTGGGCGATCTCGGCGATGGCGTTCCTGTGCTTCGCGAACCTGACCGCCGCCCTGGTCAACCTGCTGCCGGTCCCGGGCCTGGACGGCTTCGAGGTACTGGCCGCCTGGACACGGGGCGCGTGGGTCCCGACCGCACGCGTCAACGCGCTATTCGGATCGGTCGCCGTGTTCGCGGTCCTGTGGTTCCCCGGCCTCAACGACGCCCTGGTGAACCAGGTCTACGCCCTGTTCGACCTGCTCCTGCCCAACCCGGTGTTCGCCGGGGTCGCCTTCTACGGCGAGCTGCTCCTGCGGTTCTGGGCCTGACGGGGAGCCCCGGGGACACGGCGCCTACTCGGAGGGGCGCGCGCTCTGGTACCCCCTGGGCACGGAGGGCACCCGGGGCGGTTCCGTCAGGAAGGCGAAGGCGCCGCTGCGGATGACCGCGAGCACCAGCACCAGCATCGCTCCGAACAGGTACGCGTTGTGCACGAGGTGGTTGGTGAGCAGCAGGTCCCCGCCGGGCGTGTAGCCGACCAGGACGATGACCGAGGCCAGGAAGCCCGCGGCGAAGGCCACCGCCGCGGAGGGGCGCCGGCCGCCCCACGCGCACAGGCGGCAGGCGCCGTACAGCAGTGCCAGGAAGGCCAGCAGTCCCACGACCACCAGGGCCCGGACCTGCGTTCCCGCGCCCCAGTAGAAGGTCAGCCAGCCGGCGCCGGTGGTGGAGAACAGCCCCACCGCGGCACCGAGCAGCAGCAGGACCACGAGGGTGGCCGCGGTCAGTACCGGCGACAGGGCTCCCCGGGAGGTCCTGCCGTCCTCGGGCGGTGCGGTCTCAGGTGTGGTCACGTTAGACGAGGGTAGACGGTCCGTCCCACCGGCCGCGGTCACAGCCCGGCGAACAGGTCCGTCTCGTACTCCCCGCGGTGGGTGCGCGGTGTCGGGCCCCTCAGCAGGGTGAAGTACTCGACGGCGTCGATCTCCTGCGCGATGCCGTTGGACAGGGCGAAGCGCTCGCCCTCCACCGTGATCTGGGTGGCGTGGGAGCGCATCGCCAGCGTCTTGGCCGCCCAGTGGCCGGTGGCGTCCACACGGGTGGTCACCGCCGTGTCGGGGGTGCCCCGGGCGATGTCGGACACCCGCGCGGGCGGGGTGAAGGGACCCGCCTCCTCGTTGAGCCGCGCGATGGACTCCTCGATGCGCGAGACCGGCTGGGCGATGGCGTAGAGCTTGCGTACCCGCCAGGGCGCGCCGGGCACGGAGCGGTCCGCGGCCCGGGTGAAGGCCCGGCGGGTGACCCTGTGGGCCTGGACGTGGTCGGGGTGCCCGTAGCCGCCGTGCTCGTCGTAGCTGACCAGCACGTGCGGACGTACCTCGCGGACGATCTCCGCCAGCCGCGCGGCGGCCTCCTCCAGGTCCGCGCCCCAGAAGGCCTTCGGGTGGTCGTTGGAGGGCGCGCCCATCATCCCCGAGTCACGGTAGCGGCCGGGGCCGCCCAGGAAGCGGTGGTCGCGCACGCCCAGGGAGAGGCAGGCCTTGTCGAGCTCGCCGATCCGGTACTCGCCGAGGGTGTCCTCGCGGTCGGGGGCCAGGTGCGCGAGGTCCGGCGGGATGACCTCCCCCTCCTCCCCCAGAGTGCAGGTCACCAGGGTGACGCCCGCTCCCTCCGCCGCGTACTTGGCCAGGGTGGCACCGGTGACGATGCTCTCGTCGTCCGGGTGCGCGTGCACCATCATCAGTCGCCTGTCAGTCACGTGGGGAACGATACCGGCCGCATGCGCGCGACACCTCCCACATCGCGCACACCCTCCGGGAGGAAGGGCGTTCTGCCCGCTTTCTCCGGTGGTCCCCGGGCCCGGTACGGGCAGCGCCCCCTGGTACCCGCGGTATGGGACACAATCTGCTTATGAGTTTTCCTCGCCAACAGGCCCGCACCCAACGCTTCACGATCGGTGTCCCGCGCGCGTTCGAGATATCGCCGGACGGACGCCGCGTCGCCTTCCTCCGGGGGCGCGACGGGGTGGACACGGCCACCTGCCTGTGGATCCACGAGGCGGAGGGGTCGGGAACCGCCACGGTGCTCGCCGACCCCAGGACCCTGGGCGCCGACGACGAGGACCTTCCCCCCGAGGAACGGACCCGCCGCGAGAGGCTGCGCGAGAGCGGCGGCGGCATCGTGTCGTACACGGTGGACGACGCGTTCACCCGCGCCGTGTTCACCCTGTCCGGACGGCTGTTCTACGTGGACCTCGTCGGTGACGACACCGCGCCCCGCGAACTGCCCGCCGCCACCCCCGTCGTGGACCCGAGGATCAGCCCGGCGGGTGACCGGGTCGCCTACGTCAGCGGCGGCGCCGTGCGTGTCATCGACGTCTCCGGCGCCGAGCCCGACCACGGCGACCGGGCGGTCGTCGAACCGGACGGCCCCGACGTCACCTGGGGCCTGGCCGAACTGGTGGCCGCCGAGGAGATGGGCCGCTACCGGGGCTTCTGGTGGGCTCCGGACGGCTCCGCCCTCGCCGCCGCGCGTGTGGACGAGTCCGACGTGAACACCTGGCACGTGTCCGACCCCGGCCGTCCCGGGCAGGAGCCGACCGCTCTGCGCTACCCGCCCGCCGGCGGGACCAACGCGGACGTGCGCCTGGCCGTGTTCCCGGTCGGTTCGGCGGGCGGCCGGCGCGCGCCGGAGCGGCCCGAACCCGTCTGGGTGGAGTGGGACCGCGAGGCCCTGCCCTACCTGGCGACGGTCGGCTGGACGACCGGCCCCGACGGCACGCCGACCCTGGTGTTCACCGCGCAGAGCCGCGACCAGCGCACGCTGGACCTGTTCAGCGCCGACCCGGCCACGGGCCTGGTCGCACGGGTGCGTACCGAGGCCGACGACGTGTGGGTCGAGTTGATGCCGGGCGTACCCGCCCACACCGGTTCGGGCGAACTGGTGTGGATCGGCCGGGAGCCGGGCGGTGAACGCCGGGTCTACGTGGGAGACCGCCCGGTCAGCCCCGCCGACGTGTACGTGCGCGGCGTGGTGGGCGTGGACGGCGACCGGGTCCTGTACTCGGGTTCGCCCGCGGGAAGCCCCGCCGACGTGTCGCTGTGGCTGGTCGAGCTGGACACGGGCCTGTCCGCGCCGGTGGAGGTGCCCGGGCACGGGTGCGCGGCATCGGCGGACGCGGGCGCGCACAGCGGTCTGCGCTCGGGGCGGCTGCGTGGGGACACCCTGGTGGTACAGCACCGGTCGATGGAGTTCGCGGGCGTGCGCACGATGGTGCTGCGCGGCGCCGACACCGAGACGCGCCGGTCCTGCTCCGAGATCGAGAGCCTCGCCGAGGCCCCTGACCTGCCGGAGCCTCGCGTGGAGTTCTGGCGCGCCGGCGAGCGACGGATCCCGGCCGCGCTGGTGCTGCCGTCCTGGTACCACGGGGACCAGAGCCCGCTACCGGTGCTGGTGGCGCCCTACGGCGGTCCGCACGCGCAGCGGGTGCTGAACGCGCGCGGCGCGTACCTGACCGCCCAGTGGTACGCCGATCAGGGGTTCGCGGTACTCATCGCGGACGGCCGCGGCACACCCGGCATCGGTGTGGAGTGGGAGCAGAGCGTCCACCTCGACCTGGCCGGACCGGTCCTGGAGGACCAGGTGGCGGCGCTGCGGGACGCTGCGGAGCGGTTCGACTGCCTGGACCTGTCCCGGGTGGGCATCCACGGCTGGTCGTTCGGCGGGTACCTGTCGGCGCTGGCGGTGCTGCGCCGCCCGGACGTGTTCCACGCGGCGGTGGCGGGCGCGCCGGTCATCGACTGGACGCTGTACGACACCCACTACACCGAGCGCTATCTGGGCACCCCCGAAGGGGAGCCCGACGCCTACGAGCGCAGCTCGCTGCTGGCGGAGGCGGCCAAGCTGGAGCGGTCGCTGATGATGATCCACGGCCTGGCGGACGACAACGTGGCGTTCGCGCACACGCAGCGGATGTCGTCGGCGCTGATGGCGGCGGGCCGCCCGCACACGGTGCTGCCGCTGTCGGGGGTGACGCACTCGCCCTCGGACCCGACGGTCGCGGAGAACCTGATGCTGCTCCAGGTGGAGTTCCTCAAGGAGGGCCTCCGGACCGGGGAGTAGTCCCGGCCGGGTCCCGGAGCCGCGCGGCTCCGGGACCCGGGGCACCGCTCAGTAGGTCCCCGTCCGCGGACGCGCCTCCCGACTCCTCCTGGTAGGCGGTCCGGCTCCCCTCACCGAGGATCCCGCCCCGACCCGCCGGGAGGACGCGCGGGACCACGCGTAACCTGGCCGCATGCGTTCCTCCGCGGTGCCGCGCGCCCTCGTCGCCCTGCTGGCCGACCTGGCCTGCGTGCTCGCCTTCGTCGTGATCGGCAGGACCGACCACGGGACCGGCACGGCCCTGGCATCGATCGCCTCGACCGCGTGGCCCCTCGCCGCCGGAACGGCCCTGGGCTGGGTGGTCACCCTCGCCTGGACCGCCCCCGCCCGGATCTGGCCGACCGGTGTGTTCGTGTGGGCCGTGACCGTGGCCGGGGGGATGACGCTGCGCCTGCTCACCGGTGAGGGCGCCCCGCTCGGCTTCGTCCTGGTCACGTCCCTGTTCCTGGCCGCGACCATGCTCGGCTGGCGCGCGGTGGCCCGCATCCTGGCCAGCAGGGCGCGACGGCGCCGGGCCTGACGGAGGAGACCGGGGGTCCCGCGGACAGTGGGGGCTCGTACCGCGGGACGTTCGTAAGCTGGAACCGATGAACGAGCATCCCGAACCCCGACCCGCCGCCCCGCCTCCCGCCCCGTCCGGTACGGACGGCGGGTCCGACTCCCGTGCGCCCGCGGACGGCGAGGACGAGGCGCGCGAGGTGGGCGTGGGCCCGTGGTCCGGCCCCTGGCCCGAGGGTGACCACTACGATCCCGAGCTCCTGGCCGAGGGCGACCGCCGCAACGTCGTGGACCGCTACCGGTACTGGCGGCGCGAGGCGATCGTGGCCGACCTCGACACCATGCGCCACCCCTTCCACGTCGCCGTGGAGAACTGGTCGCACGACTTCAACATCGGCTCGGTCGTGCGCACCGCCAACGCGTTCGGGTGCGCGGCCGTGCACATCGTGGGCCGCCGCCGCTGGAACAAGCGCGGCGCGATGGTGACCGACCGCTACCAGCACGTCCACCACCACCCCGACACCGAGGCGCTGGTGGCGTGGGCGGGCGAGCGCGGACTGCCGCTGATCGGGATCGACAACCTGCCGGGCGCGGTGCCGCTGGAGACCTATCCCCTGCCCCGGGACGCGGTGCTGGTGTTCGGCCAGGAGGGTCCCGGCCTGTCCGAGGAGGTGCGGCGGGTGTGCCAGGCGGTGCTGTCGATCTCCCAGTTCGGTTCGACCCGGTCGATCAACGCCGGGGCCGCCGCGGCGATCGCCATGCACGCCTGGGTGCGCGCGCACGTGTTCGACCAGCCGGCCCCAGGCACCACAGGTCCCACTTCCGCCACGGCTGCCACCTCAGTCGCTCCGGTGCCCACCACCGCACCGTCGTGACGGTTCCGTGATCTACCATGAGCGAAAGGCCCACGACCAGAGAGAACCAAGGATGAGTTCGATCGTCACAGCAGCAGCCCGCTCCGCCACGGTCGACGACGTGGCCGGTATCGCACGCGTCCTGAGCAGAGCGGCGCACGAGGACCCCTTCTTCCGCTGGCTGTTCCCCGACGACGAACTGCGCGTGGCCAGGACCCGCCGCTTCTTCGCCCTGACCGCGGGCTTCGGCTACGTCCCCTCCGGCGAGACCAGGGTCACCGACACCCGGGACGAGACCGAGGACGCGCCGGTGGTGCGCGGCGCGGCGCTGTGGGCGCCGCCCACCACCAACCCCGAGGGTCAGCTGGTGTCACTGCGTGCCTGGCCGCACTGGGCGTCCCTGATCGGCCGTTCCCGGCTGGCCGCGTTCGTGCGCGTGTTCGCCGAGTGGAAGCTGGCCGCGCCCCAGGAACCCCACCTGTACCTGGCCGCGCTGGGCGTGGACCCGGCGGTCGCCGGTACCGGGATCGGGGGCGGGCTGCTCTCCTCCGGGCTGGACCGGGCGGACTCAGAACGGCTCCCGGTGTTCACCCAGACGCTCGACGACAAGACCGTCGGCTTCTACGAGCGGTTCGGCTTCCGCGTGGTCCGCGAGGTGGAGAGCCCGGACTCGGGGACCAACCACTTCCTGCTGCGCGACCCGTCCTGAGGCCGGCCCGCCCGTCGGCGAGCGCCTGGCGCACCTGGCCGACACCGCCCGCATGGCCGAGGAGCTGCGCCTGGCCCGTCCGGGCCGGGTGACCCTCATGGTCGGCACCGAGTTCTCACTGACCTCCCCGGGGACGCTCCCCGGGGAGGACGAGTTCACCCGCCTCCAGTTCATCCTGCGCCCGTGGCCGCGCCGACCTGCGGGGGGCCGGTTCGTTCCTCGCGGTGGACTGGTTCGCCGATCCGCCGCGCCTGCGCCGGGGCACGGCGCGCAACGAGTCCGTACGGGCCGGATACGTCGGCGACCTGCTCGACCTGTACGAGGCGCGGGGGGTGCACGGCGCGTTCGTGTTCACGTTCGCCATGCCGGACTTCCCGCACAGCGAGGACCCCGCACACGATCTGGACGCGGCCGGGTTCGGAGTGGTGCGGACGAGCGCGGACGACCCGGCGTCGTGGGAGCCCAAGACGGCCTTCCACGAGGTCGCCCGGCGCTACCGGCGCTGAGCACCGGCGCGGACGCGCGGACACGGCCGGGGGCCGCACCCCGAGGGGTACGGCCCCGTGCGACACGGCGGGGTCGGGGTCAGCCGACGCCCTTGCCGAGCGAGCCCAGCAGGTCGCGGTTGAGCTGGGAGATCGTGTCCAGCGGGATGCCCTTCGGGCAGACCGCGGCGCACTCACCGATGTTGCTGCAGCCGCCGAAGTCCTCCTCGTCCTGCTGGTTGATCATCTTCACCACGCGCGCGGCCCGCTCGGGCTGCCCCTGCGGGAGCATGCCCAGGTGGGTGACCTTCGCGGCGGTGAACAGCATGCTGGAGGCGTTCGGGCAGGCCGCCACGCACGCGCCGCAGCCGATGCAGGTCGCGGCGTCGAACGCGCGGTCCGCGTCCGGCTTCGGGATCGGGTTGGCGTGGGCGTCCGGCGCGGTACCCGTCGGGGCGCTGATGAAGCCGCCCGCCTGGATGATGCGGTCGAACGAGCCGCGGTCCACGACCAGGTCCTTCACGACCGGGAACGCCTGGGCCCGCCACGGCTCCACCGTGATGGTGTCGCCGTCCTTGAAGCTGCGCATGTGCAGCTGGCAGGTCGTGGTGCGCTCGGGGCCGTGGGCCTCGCCGTCGATCACGACGCCGCAGGCACCGCAGATGCCCTCACGGCAGTCGTGGTCGAACGCGACCGGGTCCTCGTCCTCCAGCGTGAGCTTCTCGTTGAGGACGTCGAGCATCTCCAGGAACGACATGTCCGGGGAGACGTCGGTGAGCTTGTAGGTGGCCAGCCTGCCCTCGTCGTCCTGGCCCTTCTGACGCCATACGCGCAGAGTGATGTTCACTTGTAGCTCCGCTGCTTCATCTCGACGTACTCGTACTCCAGGGCTTCCTTGTGGAGCACGGGCTTGCTGTCCTCGCCGCCGAACTCCCAGGCCGCGACGTAGGCGAACTCGTCGTCGTGGCGCAGCGCCTCGCCGTCCTCGGTCTGGCTCTCGGCGCGGAAGTGGCCGCCGCAGGACTCACGGCGGTGCAGGGCGTCGATGCACATGAGCTCGCCCAGCTCCAGGAAGTCGGCCACGCGGTTGGCCTTCTCCAGTGCCTGGTTGAACTCCTCGTTGGTGCCGAGCACCTTGACGTCGCGCCAGAACTCGGCACGCAGTCCGCGGATGAGCTCGACGGCCTTGCTCAGGCCCTCCTCGCTGCGCTCCATGCCGCAGTACTCCCACATGATGTGGCCGAGCTCCTTGTGGAAGGAGTCGACGGTGCGGGAGCCCTGGATGGAGAGCAGCTTGTCGATACGGGAGGTGACCTGCTCCTTGGCGGCCACGGCCTCCGGGTGCGACTCGTCGATCGCGTCGAACGGGCCGCTGGCCAGGTAGTCGTTGATGGTGTTCGGCAGGACGAAGTAGCCGTCCGCCAGACCCTGCATCAGCGCGCTGGCACCCAGGCGGTTGGCGCCGTGGTCGGAGAAGTTGGCCTCACCGGTCACGAACAGGCCCGGGATGGAGCTCTGCAGGTCGTAGTCGACCCACAGCCCGCCCATGGTGTAGTGCACGGCCGGGTAGATGCGCATCGGAACCTCGTAGGGGTTCTCGCCGGTGATGCGCTGGTACATGTCGAACAGGTTGCCGTACTTGGCCTCGACGGCCTCCTGCCCCATGCGCCCGATGGCGTCGGAGAAGTCCAGGTACACGCCCAGGCCGCTGGGGCCGACGCCGCGGCCCTCGTCGCAGACGTTCTTGGCGGCGCGGGAGGCGATGTCGCGCGGCACCAGGTTGCCGAAGGCCGGGTAGATGCGCTCCAGGTAGTAGTCGCGCTCCTCCTCGGGGATCTGGCGCGGGTCGCGGGTGTCCCCGTGCTCCTTCGGGACCCAGATGCGGCCGTCGTTGCGCAGCGACTCGCTCATCAGGGTCAGCTTGGACTGGTAGTCGCCGCTGACCGGAATGCAGGTCGGGTGGATCTGCGTGTAGCAGGGGTTGGCGAAGTGCGCGCCCTTGCGGTGCGCGCGCCAGGTCGCGGTGACGTTCGAGCCCATCGCGTTGGTCGACAGGTAGAACACGTTGCCGTAGCCGCCGGTGGCCAGTACCACGGCGTCGGCGAAGTGCGTCTCGATCTCTCCGGTGACCATGTCGCGGACGATGACGCCGCGCGCCCGGCCGTCCACGACGACGACTTCCAGCATCTCGTGGCGGGTGTTCATCTGGACGGTGCCCGCCGCGATCTGGCGCTCCAGGGCCTGGTAGGCGCCGAGCAGCAGCTGCTGGCCCGTCTGTCCGCGCGCGTAGAAGGTACGGGAGACCTGCACACCACCGAAGGAGCGGTTGTCGAGCAGGCCGCCGTACTCACGGGCGAAGGGCACGCCCTGGGCGACGCACTGGTCGATGATCTCGACACTGGTCTGGGCCAGGCGGTAGACGTTCGACTCGCGGGAGCGGAAGTCGCCGCCCTTGACGGTGTCGTAGAACAGCCGGTGGATGCTGTCGCCGTCGTTGCGGTAGTTCTTGGCGGCGTTGATGCCGCCCTGGGCAGCGATGGAGTGCGCGCGGCGCGGGCTGTCCTGGTAGCAGAACGAGGTGACGTTGTAGCCCGCCTCGCCCAGGGTCGCGGCCGCGGAGGCACCGGCCAGACCGGTGCCGACCATGATCACCGAGAGCTTGCGCCGGTTCGCCGGGTTGACCAGCTTGGCCGAGAAACGGCGCTTGTCCCAGCGTTCGTTGATCGGCCCCTCCGGGGCCTTCTCGTCCCGGATCGGGTCGCCCTCGATGAAGAAGTCGTTCTCAGACAATTAACTCACCAGTCCAAAGGTGACCGCCAGAGGCGGGAGCAGGAAGCCGACGGTCACGATCAGCGCGATGCCCAAGGCGATGGCGTTGAGCATGCCCTGCCGTCGCGACATGTTGACGCCGAGCGTTGCCAGAGCGCTCCAGATGCCGTGCCGCAGGTGGAGGCCCACCGCGATCACGGACAGGACGTAGAACAGGGTCACGTACCAGAACTCGGGCTGGAACCCGTTCACGAGCCGCTCGTAGGGACTGTCGGACCGACCGCCGGGCGCGATGTCGTTCGTGGTCAGGTGCAGGATGTGGAAGACCACGAAGAGCGCGACGAGCACGCCGCCGTAGCGCATGGTGTAGGAGGAGTAGCTGCGGGCGACCCTCTTGTTCACCTTGTAGCGCTGGGCGGCCGGACGCGCCCTGCGGGCGCGGGCCCACAGTGTCACCGCCGCGTAGATGTGGATCAGGACGCTCGCCAGCAGGACGAGTCGGAAGATCCACAGGAATCCGTTCTCGGGCAGCATCGGATAGCCCAGTTCGCGGAGACTGTGGGCATAGCCGTCGAAGGCCTCCTGACCCGAGAAGATCTTGAGGTTGCCGTACATGTGCGCGATCAAATACAGCACGAGGATCGCCCCGGTGATCGCCATCGCTGTCTTGAGCGCCACCGTGGACCCGTAGGCCGTAGACCGCTTCTTGGTCAAGGTACTGTTCGCCACAGCCTGTCACTTTAAGTTCTGGTTAAGCCTGACGTCCAAGTCATCACGACGCTGGCGTCGATAGCCGTAGGCTATGGACTATGCAGTTCCAGCAGCTGTCCTACTTCGTCGCCGTCGCCCGCACACGCCATTTCACCCGCGCAGCAGAGCTTTCCCGCGTCGCCCAGCCGAGTTTGAGCAAACAGATCCGCAGCCTTGAACAGGAGTTGGGTGCGCCGTTATTCAGTCGTGCCAGGGGAAACATCACACTCACTCCGGCGGGCGAGGCGCTGCTTCCGCTGGCCCAGCGCATACTCACCGACCTGGAGACGGCCCGCCGGGAGGTGGCGGAGCTGGCCGGGGTGCGCAGGGGCCGCGTGCGCCTCGGCGCCACCCCGTCGCTGTGCGCGGGCCTGCTGGCCGACGTGCTCTCCGACTTCCACACCGGCTACCCCGGGATCGAACTCCAGGTGGAGGAGAGCGGCTCGCGCGACCTGATCCGCGACCTGGGGCGGGGCGAGCTGGACCTGGCCCTGATCATCCTGCCGTTGCACAGCAGCGACCCGGACTTCTCCACCACGCCGATCCTGCGGGAGAACCTGGTGGTGGCGAGCCCGATGTCGGGGCCCTCACCCAACGGGCGGGCGTCGATCCGCATCACCGAGCTCGAAGGGCGCCCGCTGGTGATGTTCCGGCGCGGCTACGACGTGCGGGAGGCGACACTGCGCGCGTGCCGGGCGGCGGGGTTCGAACCGGAGCTGGCCGTGGAGGGCGGCGAGATGGACGCCGTGCTGCGGTTCGTGGAGGCGGGCCTGGGACTGGCGGTGGTGCCGAGCATGGTGCTCAAGAACCGTCCGGGCCTGCGCGGGACACCGCTGGCCAGGCCGCGCCTGCTGCGGACGGTGGCGCTGGCGCGGCGCAAGGACGTGGAGCCCTCGCACTCGGCCGAGGCGTTCCGCCAGCACCTCAACGAGTACCTGCTGGCGATGTCCCCCGAGAACCTCGGCCCCGACCTGGAGGTCCTGCTCTCGGGGGAGACGGGGTAGCGCCGCCCTCCGGCTCCGGCACGAGGAGGCGGCAAGGCACGCCGACGGCACCGTCGGCGCTCTGGGCCGGACATATATACCACACGCCACTTGCGTCACAGACAGACCAAGAGAGGCATAAAGGACTCCCCGCCCATGTAGCGACAAAACCTCCAAGCAAACGAACAAAAGTGGCGTAATTCACACTCCCTTCTCAGCCGTACCTCCCGCTCCGGCACGTGACCGTGATCACAACGGCCTAACGTTGCGTTGCAGACCGGTTCGCTACGGCTCCTCCTCGCAGCCGTAGGGCGCAAGACACGGCCACGGCTGACGGAGGCGGGTACCGCGACCCGCCCGGCCGGGGCCTTCCAGGAGGTGGGAGACCACGGTGACCTCGACCGAAAGCGGACGCCCCGGAGGCACCCGGGCGCGCATCCCCCAGCGAACACTGCGCAACGACCGCTGGTGGCTCGGCCCACTGTTCACCACGTTGGGGCTGGCCGCCTTCGTGGTCTACGCGACCCTGCGGGTGCTCCAGCAGGACCACTACTGGGTCCAGGAGCACCACTACCTGACCCCGTTCTACTCGCCCTGCGTCGCCCAGCAGTGCGTGCCCGACGCGGCGCTGTTCGGGCGGCTGCCCGTGGAGTTCCCGCCGCTCCTCCCCTACGCCCTGATCAGCATGCCGATCCTGCTGCTGTTCCGGTTGACCTGCTACTACTACCGCAAGGCCTACTACCGCTCGATCTGGCAGGCGCCCACCGCGTGCGCCGTGCGCGAGCCCCACCGGACCTACACCGGGGAGACCCGGCCGCTGATGCGGCTCCAGAACGGCCACCGCTACTTCTTCTACGCCGCCTTCGTCATCACCGCCGTCAACACGTGGGACATGCTGGTCGCCTTCTTCCACGGGACCGACGGCGGCCTCGGCGTCGGGCTCGGCAACATCATCATGCTCGTCAACGTGCTCATGCTGTGGGGCTACACGCTCAGCTGCCACTCGTGCCGCCACATCCTCGGCGGGCGGCTGCGCAGCTTCGGCACGCATCCGGTCCGCTACTGGATGTGGAGCCGGGTCTCCACGCTGAACGGCCGGCACATGCTCTTCGGCTGGCTCAGCATCGCGACCCTGATGATCACGGACGCCTACATCGCCCTGATCGCCAGCGGCACCATCGACGACCTCCGCATCATCAACTGAGCCAAGGGGAGAGGAAGGCACGACCACATGCCCCCCACAGCAGAGCCCGAGATCACCCGGTACACCTACGACGTCGTGGTGATCGGGGCGGGCGGAGCCGGGCTGCGCGCCGCGATCGCCGCCCGCGAGCAGGGCAAGCGCACCGCGGTCATCTCCAAGTCGCTGTTCGGCAAGGCCCACACGGTGATGGCCGAGGGCGGCGCGGCCGCCGCCCTGGGCAACGCCAACGCCGACGACGAGTGGCACGTGCACTTTCGCGACACCGTCCGCGGCGGCAAGTTCCTCAACGACCCGCGCATGGCCGAACTGCACGCCCGCGAGGCGCCCGAGCGCATCCTGGAACTGGAGTACTGGGGTGCGCTGTTCGACCGCACCAAGGACGGAAGGATCAGCCAGCGCAACTTCGGCGGCCACGAGTACCCGCGGCTGGCACACGTGGGCGACCGCACCGGCCTGGAGATGATCCGCACCCTCCAGCAGCGGGTCGTCGCGCTCCAGCAGGCCGACGCCGCGGAGCTGGGCGACCCCGAGGCCCGCATCCGGGTGTTCGCCGAGACCGCGATCACCCGGCTGATCACCGAGGACCGGGAGGAGGGCGGCGACTCCGGCGGGGACGGGGGGAAACCGGGGCGGATCGTCGGCGCGTTCGGCTACCGCCGGGTGGACGGCGGGTTCGTGGTCTTCGAGGCGCCCGCGGTCATCCTGGCCACCGGAGGCATCGGCAAGGCCTTCCAGACCACCTCCAACTCCTGGGAGTACACCGGCGACGGCCACGCGCTGGCGCTGCGGGCCGGAGCCTCCCTGATCAACATGGAGTTCGTCCAGTTCCACCCCACGGGGATGGTCTGGCCCCCGTCGGTGAAGGGCATCCTCGTCACCGAGTCGGTGCGCGGCGACGGCGGCGTGCTGCGCGACTCCGAGGGGAGGCGGTTCATGTTCGACTACGTGCCGGACGTGTTCCGCTCCCAGTACGCCGAGAGCGAGGAGGAGGCCGACGGCTGGTACGACGACCCGGCGAACCACCGCAGGCCGCCGGAACTGCTGCCGCGCGACGAGGTGGCGCGGGCGATCAACACCGAGGTCAAGGAGGGGCGCGGCTCACCGCACGGCGGCGTCTTCCTGGACGTGTCCTCGCGCCTGCCCGCCGAGGAGATCCGCAGGCGCCTGCCGTCCATGCACCACCAGTTCAAGGAACTGGCGGACGTGGACATCACCGCGGAGCCCATGGAGGTGGGCCCGACCTGCCACTACGTGATGGGCGGGGTTCGGGTGGACGCCGACACCGCCGCCTCCGACGTGCCGGGGCTGTTCGCCGCCGGGGAGGTGGCGGGCGGCATGCACGGCTCCAACCGCCTGGGCGGCAACTCGCTGTCGGACCTGCTGGTGTTCGGACGCAGGGCCGGTGTGGGCGCCACCGCCTACCTGGACGGGCTCGGCGACAGGGCGGTCCCGAGGGAGACCGTGGACCGCGTCGTGGCGGAGGAGACCTCCCACGCCCTGGAGTTCCTCGAGCAGGGCGACGGGGAGAACCCGTACACGCTGCACACCGAACTGCAGGGGACGATGAACGACCTGGTCGGCATCATCCGGCGCGGTCCGGAGATGGAGCGGGCCCTGGAGCGCCTGGACGCGCTGGGAGAGCGCTCGCGCGTGCTCAGCGCACCCGGCGACCGGGTGTACAACCCGGGCTGGCACCTGGCGCTGGCCCTGCCCAACATGGTCCTGGTCTCGCGCGCGGTCACCACGGCCGCGCTGGAGCGGACCGAGTCGCGCGGCGGGCACACCCGGGACGACTTCCCCGACATGTCTCCGGAGTGGCGCAGGGTGAACCTGGCGGTGCGTGCGGACGCGTCCGACCGGGTGACGCTGTCCCGGCGTCCGGTCACCGACATCCCCGCCGAGCTGCTCACCCTCTTCGGACGCGAGGAGCTGGCCAAGTACCTGACGGAGGAGGAGCTGCCCGAGGCTGGGGCGGCGGACGACGCGGCCGAGGAGGGCCAGTCATGAGCGAGCGTGTGTTCAGAGTGTGGCGCGGTTCCGGCGAGGGAGGACTCGCCGAGTACCGGGTGGAGGCCAACGAGGGCGAGGTGGTGCTCGACGTGCTGCACCGCCTCCAGGCCACGCAGACCCCGGACCTGGCGGTGCGGTGGAACTGCAAGGCGGGCAAGTGCGGTTCGTGCTCGGTGGAGATCAACGGCCACCCGAAGCTGTCGTGCATGACGCGGATGAGCGTGTTCGACGAGGACGAGGTGGTGACGGTGACGCCGATGCGCACCTTCCCGGTGGTCCGGGACCTGGTGTGCGACGTGTCGTACAACTACCAGAAGGCGCGGGAGATCCCCTCCTTCACCCCCGACCCGAACAAGGCGCCGGGCGACTTCCGGATGTGGCAGGAGGACGTGGAGCGCCAGCAGGAGTTCCGCAAGTGCATCGAGTGCTTCCTGTGCAACAACGTCTGCCACGTGATCCGCGACCACGAGGAGAACAAGGAGCACTTCTCGGGCCCGCGCTACCTCATGCGGGTGGCCGAGCTGGAGATGCACCCCGAGGACACCGCCGACCGCAGGCTCATCGCCCAGGAGGAGTTCGGACTGGGCTACTGCAACATCACCAAGTGCTGCTCGGACGTGTGCCCGGAGAACATCCACATCACCGACAACGCGCTGATCCCGATGAAGGAGCGGGTGGCCGACCGCAAGTACGACCCGCTGGTGTGGCTCGGGTCGAAGATCGGCGTGCGTCCGAAGGACACCCCGCCGGTGCCCAACGTCGGAAGCCACTCGGACAGGACCTGACGTGTGCGCGGCCGGCGGCCGAACGGCGACCGCGGCGGTGCCCTGCGGGTGGACGGCCCTCCGCCCGCCGGCCACCGCTCCGCTCACGGGGTCAGTCGGTGGACACGGAGGGGCGCGGTCCGCCGGGGACCGCGGCGGGGTCCAGGGTGAAGGAGGCCCACACCAGCACTCCCAGACCCGACCACACCGGCCAGGAGTAGTGGTTCCAGCTGGTGGCGAGGTTCTCCACCAGGAGCAGGCCGCGCTGGCCCTCGGCCCGGTCCCATTCCGTGTCGGTGCGTTCGGTGGGGACGCGCGGGACCGCACCGGGGGCGGAGCCGTGGTCGTTGCTCACGGTCAGGGTCAGTACGTGGTCGGTGCTCACGTCCAGCTGGCGGGCGACCTCACCATTCGCGCGGCCGTACTTGCAGGCGTTGGCCTGGAGTTCGTGCAGGCACAGCCGGACGGTGTCCACCAGGTCCGGGGCGAAGCCGCTCATGTCCTCGGCCAGGTCCCCGCGCGCGGTGGACAGGTCGGCCAGGCCGCCCCGGTAGAGGCGGGGTTCCCAGTACAGGAGGCGGCTCATGCCGGGACCCCCTGGCGCCGCTGCTCGATCCAGGCACGGGTCAGGGAGGTCAGCTCATCCCACTCGGCGTACCGGGTGGGGCCGGTGGGGCCGGTGGGGCCTACCGCGCCGAACCGGGGCGCGGGTTCGCCGAGCAGGTCGCCGCCGGGGTCGTCCTTCCACTGCTGGAGCAGGGCGGCTGCGCGTTCCTGGACACGGTCGAACGCGCGCTGGACCTCGCCGGATTCGGCGCTGCGGGGCTCGGGCACTCGGGGCGCGGGAGCCGGGTTCGCGGATGCGCGCAGGCGCTCGTGGGCGGCGTAGTAGGGCCGCACGAGGGCGACGGGTTCGGCGGGGACGGTCTCGCTGGGCGGAGCCAGGCGGGGAGCCGGAAGCCGGGCCGGGGCCGGAGCGGGTGCGTAGCGGCGGACGCGGGTGGAGCGGCGGCGACGGCGACCGGCCACGTTCGAGTGGCGTCCGCACGGGGAGGGGAAGAGCGCGATCAGCGGGCCGAGGGCACGGCTGAGAAGCGCAGCGCTAAACTGGAGCACGCTGGCAAGTCCTGTCTCTAAAGGTACGTAGTTGCTGGCCACGGCCCCGGGCGGCAGTTAACCGTCGCGGGGTCATCGTGTGGATTGAGTTGTGTTCGCAGCCAGATTAGAGCACAGCCGAACGGCGCAGGCAGGACTTTCGCAGAAACAGCCGAAAAAAGCTGGCCCGTAACGCGTCCGCGCAGCTCAGGTCGCGTGAAAAAGGGGTCAGCCGTATTTACTGACCCCATCCAAAGTATTCCTCTTGTCCGGATTTATTGTTTTTGTGGCTCCCGGAAAGCATCGAACCCCCGAGTGCGGTCCTCGGGGGTCCGATGAGGCGGGCGTCCCGGCTCAGCCCGGGTGGGTCCAGCGTGGTGACCGGAAAGGTTCACCGGCCCGCCCTCATCCGCCGTGATCTTGTACTTATAGCAAGGTTCGGCGGCTTGGGGTCAAGTGGTTGTTGCAACGAGGAACTTGTCGAGGGCCTCGGCCGGGGTGGCCCAGCCCAGGGTCTGACGGGGACGGCCGTTGAGCTC
>NZ_VWVU01000003.1 GCF_008638365.1 Nocardiopsis quinghaiensis
GCGGTTGTCGGTGTAGTTCTGGAGTTCGTTGTTGCCCCAGCCGTGGTCGCCGGTTTCGTGGTTCCAGTTGGCGGGGTTGGGTGCGCTGCCGGCGGGGCCCTCGAAGTCGTCTTGCCACACCAGGTCGCCGGGGGCGGCGCTCAGGTCGGCGTTGGCCTCGGCCGGGGTGCTCCCGCTCCAGTGCGGTGCGGTGAGGACCGCCGCGGTGAGGGCGACGGAGGCGGCCACCGCCGTGGAGGCGGCGGTGGCGCGTCGGACGTTCTTCCTCGTGCTCATGGCGTCCTTCGGGAGTAGGGGACAGGGCCGCCGACCGCCGGGACACGTGCGGATTAGCGGGTGCCGTACGGGCCGTGGCGGGGGGACCCTGCGTGGGCGGGCGTCCACTGAATGGATGTTAAGTTACTGTACGTACGCGGACATGCACGAACAAGGGGTGTTGGCGATATTTCGGGAACATTCTCGTGGGGTGCATGTGACTTGAGAGGTATGTGAGGTTTTCGCTGTACGTCGTTTCCGTCCGTCACGGCGGAGGGGCGGCACCCGCCGACGGCACCCGAAACCGGCCGGGAAACGGCGCGGGCCCCGCGAAGCACACGCTTCGCGGGGCCCGGCTCCGTCCGGGGCGTCAGCCCTCCAGGGTCTCCTGGATCAACGGGACGATCCCGTCCAGCGCGTAGGAGGTGCCCAGGGCCGAGCCGCTGGAGAAGGCGTTGGCCAGCTCCATGTCGTCCAGGATGATCAGGCGGCCGTCCTCGGCGGAGGGGATGCTCTGCAGGACCGGGTCCTCGTGCAGGAACTCCGCGGTGCCGCCGATGGGGAAGATGACGGTCAGGTCCGCGTCCAGGACCTCCACCAGCTCCGGGCTCAGGTCCGCGTAGAACGCGCCGTCGGCCATCTCGGTGATCTCGGACTCGTACTGGAACCCGAGGTCCTGGAGCAGGTCCACCCGTGAGTCGCCGGGGACGTAGGCGCCGTACTGGCCGTCGTAGTACGCGCCGACCGCGATGGTCATGTCCGCGAACCCGGGGTTGTCCTCGCGGATCTGGGCGAAGCGGTCCTCCAGGTCCTCGACGATCTCCTCGCCCTTCTCCTCCTCGCCGAGCACCTGGGCGACCTGGCGGGTCTGCTGCCGCCAGGTGGTGCCGTAGGTGACCTCCACACCGGGCGGCGGGCCCACCACCGGTGCCACCGGCGAGAGCAGGTCGTAGCGCTCCTGGCTGTTGTCGGAGCGGGTGTCGAGGATGACGTCGGGCTCCAGGGAGGCGATCGCCTCCAGGTTGGGCTCCATGGTGCCGACCTCGGCCGGCTCCTCGTCGAACAGGTCGGCCGCCCAGGGGCCCACGCCCGTGCCGCCGTAGCCCTGCCAGTCGGCCACGCCGACCGGCTGCACGCCCAGGGCGAGGGCGGTCTCGGCGTCGGACCAGCCCGTGGCGACGACGTTGGCCGGCTTGTCATCGATCGTCACGTCGCCGAACAGGGTCTCGACGGTGACCGGGTAGCCCTCGGCGGCCGCGCCGTCCGACCCGCCCTCCCCGGAGTCGGCGGCCTGGCCACCGCAGGCGGCGAGCAGCAGGAGGGACAGCGCACCGGCGGCGATCGAGCCGCCGCGGGTCAGGGGACCGCGGTTCATGGAGCCTCATTCGGTCGGGTAATTAAGCTTAGCCTTGCCTAAGCAAAAGCCATGTTGGAGGAGTCGGCGGCGTTGCGCAAGCCCGTGCGCGGGCCCGCGTGGAGGCGTCGCGTCGTCACGGGTAGGCCTCCACGCCGTGGCGCCAGTAGCCGATGAAGGTGATGTCGTCCTTGGGGACGCCGTGTTCGCGCACCAGTGTGCGGCGCAGCTCGGTGGGCAGGACGTTCTCCCCGGCCACGAAGCAGTAGGGGCGGCCCTCGGGCAGGTCGATCCCGCGCACGGTCTCCAGGGCCAGCCGTCCGGGCACCGCGTGCGGGTCGGTGCGGGGCAGCCAGCGCACCTCCACCCCGGACGGGGCCCGCACGGGGCGGACGTCGGCGCTGGAGGGCACCTCCAGGAACGCTTGTCCCCGCAGGCCCTCGGGTGCCTGTTCGAGGATGGACAGCAGCGCGGGCACGGCGCTCTCGTCGCCCACCAGCAGGTGCCAGTCGCTGTCCTCGGAGGGCAGGTAGTAGACCCCCTCCGGGTACAGCCCCAGCTCGTCGCCCTCGCGGGCGCCCAGGGCCCACGCCGAGGCCGGGCCCTCGTCCCCGTGCGCGACGAACTCGATGTCCATCTCCAGCGCCTCGGGGTCGAAGCGGCGGACGGTGTAGTTGCGCACGTGCGGGCGCCGGTCGTCGGGCATGGCGCGGAACGCGGCCACCCATCCGTCGTCCTCGGCGGCGGCCGGCAGGTGCAGCCGGTCCTGGCCAGGCCTGGGGAAGAGGATCCTCGTGCACTGGTCCAGGCCCAGGAACTCGAACTCGGCCAACTCCTCCCCGGTGAGCGTCACCGTGAGGAAGTGGTCGGTGGTGCGCTCGGTGCGCGCCACCCTGGTCCGGATCATGGTGCGGCGGCTCGGATGCCTGATACGCAAGGCGAGGGCCCCTCTGGTTGTTCCGCGGCGGAGGGTCATGGAGAATCCGGTTTGCCGGTTTCCGGCCGCGGTGACCGTTGTCATTCCGGGAAAGGTTAGCCTAACCAAGGTCGATGTGGCGATTCAGGGCCCGTTTCCCGGGGACGCGGTGGACGCCGCGGCCGGGCCGCGTCCACCGGCCAGGAGAGCGGGGACACGGCCCACCCGGCGGTACCGACCGGTACACCAGCCCGGCCCAGGCACGACACGGCAGGAGAGAGAACACCGGATGAGCACACGTCCGTACGGGGTCGCGCGCCCCGCACCGAGGGGACGCGCCGCGTGAGTGCCGTCGCCCCCGCCCCCGCCGACGCCGAACGGGACCGGCCGGCTCCGGGCGCCCCTCCCGCCCCCGATCCCCAGGCCGCCCCCGCCAGCGTGCGCGCCCTGCGCGGGCGCACCCTGCGACGCAACCGCCGCCACGTCACCCTCGGCGTGGTCCTGCTCTCCCTGCACCAGGTCGCCGAGGCCCTCGTCCCCGTCGCCATCGGCCTGACCATCGACTGGGCCGTCGTCCCCGGCGACGTCCGCGCCCTGGCGGTCTGCGTCGCGGGCATGGCGGTGCTCTTCACCGTCCTGGCCCTGGCCTACCGCACCGGCGCCCGCTTCTCCCTGCGCGCCACCGAGAACGAGGCCCACCTGCTGCGGGTGGAGGCCGCCCGTCGCGCCCTGGACCCCCGCGGTGAGCGCAGCGGCCTGCGCGCGGGCGAGGTGCTCTCGGTGGCCACCTCCGACGCCGAACAGGCGGCCCAGTACGTGCGCGCCTGGTCGGCGTCGATCGCCGTCGTGGTCGCCATCATCGTCACCACCGTCGCCCTGCTGACCGTCGACGTCCCCCTCGGCATCGGAGTGCTCGTCGGCGTTCCCCTGCTCATGCTCCTGCTGCGTTTTCCCGCCGCCCGGATCACCCGGCGCAGCGAGGCCAAGCAGGCCACCGCGGCCGGGGCCACGGCCCTGGCCACCGACCTGGTCAGCGGTCTGCGCGTCCTGATGGGCATCGGCGCCCGGCACAACGCCGCCGCACGCTACCGCGCGGCCAGCGCCCGCGCCCTGGACGCCTCGGTCGGCGCCGCCGCCAGCAACGGCCTCTACCGGGGACTGGTCACCGCCGCCAGCGCCCTCTTCCTCGCCTGCGTGGCGGGCGTGGCCGGGTGGATGGCGCTCAACGGCCGCCTCAGCGTCGGCGAACTCGTCATCGTCATCGGCCTGGCCCAGTTCCTGGCCGAACCCGTCCAGGGACTGGGCATGGTCGGCCAGCTGTTCGCCACCGCACGCGCCTCCGCCCAGCGGCTGGTACGCCTGCTCAACGCGCCCGACGCCCTCACCCCGGGTGACCGCTCCTGCGGGGACGACCCGGCCGTGTCCCTGTCCGGAGTCGACTACCGCACCCTGCGCGGCGTGGACCTCGAACTCGCCCCAGGAGAGCTGGTGGGCGTGCTCACCACCGACCCCCGCGACGCCGAGGCGCTGCTGGAGCTGCTCTCGGGCCGGGCCGACCCCGAACGGGTGCGCGGCACGCTCGCGGTGGGCGGTGTGCCCGTCCGCGAACTCGGCCTGGACGCCCTGCGCGGCACGGTCCTGGTGGAGGAGCACGGCGCCGCCCTGTTCGAGGGCACCCTGCGCTCCAACCTGGCGGTCCGAGCGGGGGCCGACGAGGAGCGGCTCATGGACGCCCTGCGCGCCGCCGCGGCCGAGGACCTGGTCAGCGGCCACACCGAGGGCCTGGACCGGCCGGTCGCCGACCGCGCCGCCAACCTCTCGGGCGGCCAGCGCCAGCGTGTGGCCCTGGCCCGGGCCCTGGTCGCCGACCCCCCCGTGCTGGTACTGCACGACCCCACCACCGCCGTGGACGCGGTCACCGAGGAGGCCATCGCCCGGGGCGTGACCGCCGCCCGGGAGGGACGGACCCCGGCCGGGGCGACCCTGGTCGTGGCCAACAGCCCGGCGCTGCTGGCCCGCGCCGACCGTGTCGTGGTGCTCGTCGAGGGACGGGTCCACCGCACGGGGACACACGCGCGCCTGGTCGAGGAGGACCGGCACTACGGAGAGGCGGTGCTGCGATGAGCACGGCGGCGGAGGCCCCGGAGACCACGGAGGCCATGGAGACAGCGGCGAACGAACACGGTGGACTGCTGCCCACCGCCTCGGCCCGCCGCACCTGGGCGGTACTCGGCGACGGGGTGCGCCGCACCGGCTGGAGCACCCCTCTGGCCCTGGCCACCGTGCTCGCGGGCAGCGCCGCCGGACTGGTCGCCCCGTGGGTGCTGGGCCGGATGGTCGACCACATCTCCGCGGGCAGGAGCCTGGACACCGTGCTGTCCTCGGCCGCCCTGATCGCCGTGACGGGTGTGCTCGGCGGCCTGCTGGTGGGTGTGGGCGGCTGGCTGGTCAGCCGGGTCGGCGAGACCGTCCTGGCCCGTCTGCGCGAACGCGTCATGGACCGCGTGCTGCGCATGCCCGCCGCCCGCCTGGAACGGGTCCGCATCGGCGACCTGCTCTCCCGTGTGGGCGACGACGTCGCCGTGGTCACCATGAGCATCGCCCGCACCGGCCCCGACGTGGTCGTGGCCCTGGCCACCGTGCTGCTGACCGCCGCGGGCATGACCGCCCTGGACTGGCGTCTGGGCCTGGCCGGAATGCTCTCCCTGCCGGTGTACGTGCTGGCGGTGCGCTGGTACCTGCCGCGCTCGGGCCCCTACTACGCCCGCGAGCGCGTCGCCATGGGCGAGCGCTCGCACGCGATGATGGGCGCGCTGCGCGGGCGGCGCACCGTGCGCGCCTACCGCCTGGAGGACGAGCACGAGGACCGTGTCCGCGGCCGGTCCCGCGACGCCATGGACATCACGGTCGCGGTGTTCCGGCTCTTCACCCGGTTCGGCTCCCGGCTCAACGGCGCCGAGTGCGTCGGACTGACCTCCGTGCTGGTGGTCGGGTTCTGGCTGGTGCGCGGCGACCTGGCCACCGTCGGCATGGTCACCGCCGCCGCCCTGTACTTCCACCGCCTGTTCGGACCGATGATCTTCCTGGTCATGAACTTCAACGAGGTGCAGTCGGCCGGGGCGAGCCTGGCCCGCCTGGCGGGTGTGGCCGACCTTCCGGTGGAGGCGGGGCCGGAGACCGAGGAGGGCCCGGCGGGTGCTTCGGTGCGCGTCGACGCGGTCACCCACTCCTACGGCACCGGCGGTCCGCCCGCCCTGGAGGAGGTGTCGCTGGAGGTCGCCCCGGGCGAGCGCGTGGCCCTGGTCGGGGCCAGCGGCGCGGGCAAGACCACCCTGGCCGCCCTGGTCGGCGGGTTGCGCACGCCCACGGCCGGAAGCGTGTACCTGGGCGGGATCCCCCTGGAGGAACTGGGGGAGCGGCGGGTGCGCGAACACGTCTTCCTCGTCAGTCAGGAGACCCACGTGTTCGCCGGAACCCTGCTGGAGGACCTGCGCCTGGCCCGTGCCGGGGCCACCGAGGCCGAGGCGGAGGCCGCGCTGGAGGCGGTCGGCGCCCTGGAGTGGGTGCGCGCCCTGCCCGAGGGCCTGGAGACGGTGGTCGGCGAGGTCGGGCACGCCCTGACCGCCGAGCAGGCCCAGCACCTGGCCCTGGCCCGCCTGGTCCTGGCCGACCCGGACGTGGCCGTCCTGGACGAGGCCACCGCCGAGGCGGGCAGCTCGGGCGCCCGGCGCCTGGAGCGGGCGGCCGCCGCGGCCACGGCCGGACGCACGACCCTGGTGGTGGCGCACCGGCTGACCCAGGCGGAGACGGCCGACCGGGTCGTGGTCATGGACGGGGGGCGGATCGTCGAGCAGGGCACGCACGCCGACCTGGTCGCCGCCGGGGGGCGCTACTCCGGCCTGTGGCGCAGCTGGCGGGGCACGCCGGCCTGAGGGGCGGGGCCGCGGTGGGCCGGGAGAACTCCTTCGCGCGCTGGGGGAGGGCCGTCCGTTCCCGACCGTGCGGTTCCCGGGGCCGCACGGTCGGCACACCCTTCGAGGCGGTGCCCATGCCCGGTCAATTCCGCGTCGGTTTTTCCTCAAGGGCCACTGTGTCGGGCGGCTCCGTCAGGGTGCGCGCCGAGAGCCTGTCTGTCGTACGCACACCCGCGGCCCCCGTCCGGGGACCCGCAGGACGGGCGCCGCCTCCGTACGCGGCGACCCGCCCCGGTCCGCATCCGGGGGACGCGCCTGCGCAGGGTGCACGCAGCCGGGAGGAAACGATGTCGCCAGCCCTCACCCGCCTTGCCGCCACCGCGCTGGTAGGAACCGTGCTGGCGGTGCCCGCGCCGGTGGGCGCGCACGCGGACGGGACGGTGGACCGGGAACTGGCCTCGACGAAGAAGGCCCTGGACGAGTACGTGGACGAGGAGAGGGCGGTCGCCGACGGCTACCTGCCGGACGGGGAGTGCGTGGAGAGCTCCGAGGGCGTGATGGGCCACCACTACGTCAGATGGGACCGGATCGACCGGGAGCTGGACGCGCGTGCACCCGAGGCGCTGGTCTACCAGCCCGACGGCTACGGCGGCCGCGAGCTCGTCGCGGTGGAGTACTTCTACGCCGACGAGGACCAGGACGTCTCCACCGACGACGACCGGCCCCACCTCTTCGGACAGCCCTTCGACGGGCCCTCCGAGCCGCAGGCCCCGGGCCTGCCGGTCAACTACTCGCTGCACGTGTGGCTCTGGCAGGAGAACCCGGCCGGGCTGTTCAGCCCGTGGAACCCGGCGGGCTCCTGCTGAGGCGCGTGCCGGGGCGCTGACGCCGGTGGGGCGGCCGCGGTACCGGACACCGCGCCGACCGCCGCCGACCGCCGGCCGGCCGTACGGTGCGGTCCCCGGCCGCGCGTCCTCAGTCCATGGCGGACCGGCCGTGGCGCCAGTAGCCGATGAAGGCGATGTCGTCCTTGGGGACGCCGTGCTCGCGTACCAGGAAGCGGCGCAGCCCGGTGGGCAGGGCGTTCTCCCCGGCCACGAAGCAGTGGGGGCGGCCCTCGGGCAGTTCGGCGGCGCGGACCGTGTCCGGGGCGAGCTGCCCGGGCACCGCGTGCGGGTCGGTGCGGGGCAGCCAGCGCACCTCCGCCCCGGGCAGGCCGGGGGCGGACGCACGTCGTCGGCGGAGGGCACCTCCAGGTACACCAGCGCCCTCAGGTCCTCGGAGGCCTGCTCCAGGATCGACACCAGCGCGGGTACGGCGCTCTCGTCACCCACGAGCAGCTGCCAGTCGGTGTCCTCGGAGGGCAGGTGGTACACGCCGTCGGCGAGCATTCCCGCCTCGTCGCCGGGGACGGCGCGGGACGCCCAGGCCGAGGCCGGACCGGCGTCGCCGTGGTCGACGAACTCGATGTCCGTCTCCAGCGCGTCGGTGTCGAACCGCCGGACCGAGTAGCTGCGCACGTGCGGCTGACGGTTCGGGGGCATCGCGCGGAGCGGGAGCGTGCGACCCGTAGGGCGGGTCCTTGGCCTGTTCTGCCTCAAAGGGGAATCTACGTCGTAAAGGTGAAGGTTGGCTCATATGCATCCTTACGTGAGACGGCACTATCTGAGCTGAGAACCCCCATGTCACCCCCGATCACGCAAGGATGCCCCGGTGCGCGTCCTTCGGACTGTCGTAGTCGTCATGGACCATCGGCGCATGACACAGGCATCACACCGGCACCACGCCATCGACTACCTGGAGCTCACGGTCACCGACCTGGACCGGGCACGGCGCTTCTACTCCGACGCGTTCGGGTGGAGCTTCAACGACTACGGGCCCCAGTACACGGGGATCCGGAACCCGCGGGGCGCGGACGCACCCGAGGTGGGCGGACTCGCCCTGGGTGAGCAGGTGCGACCGGGCGGTCCCTTCGTGCTGCTGTACTCCACCGACCTGGACCGGTCCGCCGAGGCCGTGGCGGCCGCGGGCGGGCGCGTGGTGGAGGGCCCCTACACCTTCCCCGGCGGGCGCCGCTTCCACTTCACCGATCCCAGCGGCAACGAACTGGGTGTCTGGGCCGAGAGCTAGCTTGTCGCCGAACCTGCTTGCTTGTTCCCAGGACGGCTTGTAGCGCCCGTTCCGTTCTTCCGCGGGACCCCGTACCGGGGAGCAGGACGTTCGTTCCCGCTTCCCACGGGCCGCCCGGTACCCGGCTGGGAGAGTCCTGGATGCGAGAAACCATCGTCCCGCCGTGCGTCACGGCCGGGACGGTGGTTCTTCCGCCGCGTCCGTCACCGAACGGGGCGACCGGAAAGGTTCACCGTAACCACCCCACCACCATCGGCAGCCTCTGAGCCACGGTGATCCCCGTCGATGGCCCCATGGCGACTGCCGCGGTGTGGTGGAGTGGCCCGCATGGGTTTTTCCTCGGTGACGACCGTGCTGGAATCTTCCGTCGTCCTTTCCCCCCTCGTCGCACTGCTGGCCGCTGTGGTGGCCTGGGTTCGGGTGTGGCGGGGCCGTCCGTGGAAGCGGGCGGTCCCGGAAAGCGTGCTCGACGTGCTGCCCCTGGCCACGTTGTTTCCCATACTCGTCCTCACCCTGTTCAACCCGGGTAGTGGTGGCGCGATCTCCCTCGTACCCTTCTCCGACATGTCGAGCTCGGGGTTCGGGGGTATGACCGGGCTCTACCAGAACGGCGGGAACATCGCGTTGTTCATGCCGTTGGGAGCGTTGCTCCCGCTGGCGTGGGGACACCGGTTGGCGGGGTTCGCGCGGGTGACGGCCGTGGCGGCGACGGTGTCGGTGGGTGTGGAGGTACTTCAGTACGTCCTGGGCACCGGGCACGTCACCTCAGTGGACGACGTGCTCCTCAACAGCGCCGGAGCGCTGCTCGGGGCAGTGCTGACCTGGCCCTGGTGGCGTGCTGGGGCGCGGATGGACACCGATCCCTCGGCCGCTGTGGGCGCAGGGGGCGTTCGGGAAGGGTAGGCGGTACCCGAGGTGTCGCTTTCGTGGCGGTCTCAGCCGGAAAAGCACGCTCGGACCGCTCCGAACACCCAGAAGTCCGGGGCCGCTCGTTTCCCCGGTACGAGGACCTGGTGCCGGGGCCGGGGGCCGGTTCCCGGGAGGGGCTATCCTCCACCGCGTCGTCGGTCCGGGCCGTTCCCGGTGTGGCGGGCGATCACCTCGTTGAGGACCGCGCAGGCGCGGCGCAGGTCGGCGGGGTGCGCCGTGCCGTAGCCCAGGACCAGTCCGTGCACGGTCGGGACACCGTGGCTGTTGCGGGAGGTGTCGTCCACCAGGACGCCCCGTTCGGCGGCCTCGGCGACCACCGGGGCCACGGCGCGGGCGGGCAGCGGAAGCAGTACGTGCAGACCCGCGGTGTCCCCGGTCAGGCGGGGTCCGAGCAGGTCGATCAGCATCCTGCGGCGGCGGGCGTACTCCAGGCGCATCCGGCGCAGGTGCCGGTCGAGGTCGCCGCGCTCCAGCAGCAGGGCGGTCGCGGCCTGGACCGGCACGCTGGTGCGGTCGGACAGGCCGTGCCGGGTCTGGGCCAGGCGCTCCAGCAGCGGGGGCTCGGCGACGATCCAGCCGATGCCCACGTCGGGGGACAGGCTCTTGGAGAGGGTGCCGAGCAGGATGACCCGGCCGGGGTCCAGGCCGTACAGGGCGGGCAGGGGAGCCACGTCGTAGCGGAACTCGGCGTCGTAGTCGTCCTCCACGACCATGGCTCCGTTCGCGCGGGCCCAGGCCAGGAGGCGTTCGCGGCGCGGGATGGGCAGCCGTCCGCCGAGCGGGTACTGGTGGGCGGGGGTGGTGTGGACGACGGACAGGCCGCCGGGCAGTTCCTCGGTGAGGATGCCGTCGTGGTCGACCGGGCAGGAGAGCACCCGGGCCCCGCGCGCGGCCAGGATGGTGCGGGCCTTCTGGTAGCCGGGCTCCTCGACACCCGCGCGGGTGCCCGCGCCGAGCAGGGCGGCCCCGACCAGGTCCAGGCCGTTGCCGGTGCCACGGGTGACCATGACGTTCTCCGGCCCGATGCGCACACCCCGGGTCCGGCGCAGGTGTCCGGCGAGGAGTTCGCGCAGGCGGGGCAGACCCCGGGGGTCGGGGTCGTCGTCCGGGGCCTGTTCGGCCGCGTGCCGCCAGGCCCTGCGCCAGGCGGCGCGGTCGTGGTCGCGCACCCACGGCGCGCCCGGGCGCAGGTCGGTCATGCCGAGCCGCCGGGCCTGTTCCCGGGACCAGCGGGGCGTGACGGCCTCCGCCGGGGGCGACACGGCGACGGGTAGGACGTCGTGTTCGGTGACGAAGGTGCCCGAGCCGTGCCGTCCTTCGAGCCAGCCCTCGGCGTAGAGCTGCTGGTAGGCCTCGGTCACCACGGTCCTGCTGACGCCCAGCTGTGCGGCGAGGCCCCGGCTGGAGGGCAGGCGCTCGCCGGGTGCGAGCGTCCCTCCGGACATGGCCTCGCGCAGCGCGTCGGACAGTTGGACGGTGAGGGGCTCGGGGGCGGAGCGTTCCAGGTGGAAGGCCGGTTCGACGAGGCGCCGGGGCAAAGTGGTCCTTCGCTTTCGGGAAGAAGTGGCCATGGTGGGGTGTCCACTTGCTTCCTAGGCTAGCGCCATGCTCTCCACCACAGAACGCACCAGACTCCGCCGCGGCAAGCACAAGGCCCGGACCGACCACGCGGACCTGTACTCCCTGCTGGACGCGGGGATGGTCTGCCACCTGGGGGTGGTCGTCGACGGCGCGCCCATGGTGGTGCCCACCGGGTACGGGCGCGTCGGCGACACCCTCTACCTGCACGGCTCCACCGGAGCGCGGTCGCTGCGCGCGGGCGGCGAGGTGTGCGTCACCGTGACTCTGCTGGACGGTGTCGTGATGGCCAGGTCGGCCTTCCACCACTCGGTCAACCACCGCTCCGCCGTGGTCTACGGTGTGCCGCGCGTGGTCACGGACGAGCGGGAGCGGTGGGAGGGGATGCGCGCGCTGACCGAGCAGTTGGCTCCTGGACAGTGGGACGTGGTCCGCCGGCCGAACGCCAAGGAGATGGCGGCCACGCGCGTGCTGGCGCTGTCGCTGGAGGAGGCGTCGGTGAAGGTGCGCACCGGGCCGCCGGTGGACGAGGAGGAGGACCACGGCCTGCCTGTGTGGGCGGGTGTGCTGCCGGTGCGGCAGGTGTTCGGGGAACCGGAGCCGGACCCGGGTCTGGCACCGGGTGTGGAGGTGCCCGGCCATGTCGCCCGGCGGGCGCTGGAGGGGTAGCCCTCGGCGCGGTCGCGATTCGCGGGCGCGGCCCACGGGCACGGTGCCCGGCGCCTTCGGGCCCTGCACGGAGATGCGGGACCACCGGCCCACGGAGACGGTCCCTCCTTCTGCGCCGCCTCGTCGGTCGGCGGGGGCGCCGGTTCCCGCGGGGAGCCCCTCCCCCTGTCCGAGTGCCCTCCTCCCGCGTGGCGGGGGCCGCCGTCGTGTCCACCATGCTCTGAAAATTCGTGCTTTTAGCCGTGTGCCCGGCGTGTCCGGGGTTCGGGACGTCCGCTGCGGCCTGAGCATGGGGCCCGTGTCTTCTTCTGTTCGGTGACCGTCGGCCGCGTCGTCCCCGGGACGGCGCGGCCGTCCTTGGCATGCCCGCATGTTCGAGGAGGGACCGGAGATCGTGAAAGGACGGCGGTGTGCTCCTCCTCCTTGTCGTCGTACTCGCCGTGGTCACCCTGGCGGCCCCGGCCGTGGACCGCGTGCTCGGCCGCGAGACCGGATGGCCCGTGGCCGCGGTGCTCGCCCTGCTGACCGGACTGGTCCTGGCACGGGGCCGCCAGGTGCTGGTGGAGGGCCAGGTCCTGGAGGCCGCCCTGCCCTGGATGCCCGCCATCGGTGTGGGCCTGCACCTGCGGATGGACGGTCTGGCCTGGTTGTTCTGCGTGATCGTCCTCGGTGCGGGCGCGCTGGTCCTGGTCTACTCCGCCCGCTACCTCCCTCCGGGGCGGCAGGGCGGCTTCTACTTCCTGATGGGAGCCTTCACCCTGGCGATGACGGGGCTCGTCCTGGCCGACGACATCGTCCTGCTCTACGTCTTCTGGGAACTCACCACGATCTGCTCCTTCGCCCTGATCGGCCTGCCGGGGCCGAAGGCGGGCAGGCCCGCGGTGCGCACGTTCCTGCTGACCACGGCGGGTGGTCTGGCGCTGCTCACCGCCGTCATGCTGCTGTGGGTGCGCACCGGCACCACCAGGCTCAGCGAGATCCTGGCCGACACCTCCTGGACCCAGGATCCCGGGTTCGCCGTCGCCGTGGCGTCGCTGGTCGTCCTCGCCGTCCTGACCAAGTCGGCGCAGTTCCCCTTCCACTACTGGCTCCCCGACGCCATGGTCGCCAGTACTCCGGTGAGCGCCTACCTGCACGCCGCCGCGATGGTCAAGGCGGGCGTGTACCTGGCGATGCGGTTCTCGCCCGCCTTCGGCGACCTGGCGGTGTGGAACGCCGCCCTGATCTGCTTCGGACTGGCGACCGCCGTGATCGGTGCCGTGTTCGCGTTGCAGAAGGACGATCTGAAGGAACTGGTCGCCTACTCCACGATCAGCCAGTTGGGCTTCCTGGTCGCGGTGGTCGGCGTCGGTACCCCGCTGGCGCTCATCGCGGCGGCCGTGCACGTCCTGGCCCACTCGCTGTTCAAGTCGGCGCTGTTCATGGCGGTGGGCATCCTCGACCACCAGGCGGGGGCCAAGGAGGTGAGTGAGCTGAGCGGTCTGCGCCGGGCCATGCCGGTCACCACGGCGCTGAGCGCGTTGGCCGCTCTGTCCATGGCCGGGGTTCCGCCGCTGCTGGGCTTCGTCAGCAAGGAGAAGCTCTTCGAGGCGTTCCTGGAGGCTCCCGGCCCCGCCTGGGCCGGGCCCGTGGCCGGAACGGTCGCGGTGGTCGCCGCGTCCCTGACCTTCGCCTACGCATTCCGGTTCGTGTATCCGGTCTTCACCGGCCGAGGCCCGCGGACCCCCGGGCGGGACGCTCCCGAGGAGGCTCCCCGGCTCTTCCTGGCCGCGCCCGTGATCGCGTCCGCGGGTGGCCTGGCACTGGGGCTGGCCGTCCCGCTGCTGAACCCGGTGGCCGGCGCCGCCGCCTCCGACGCCGCCCACGCCGGGACCGAGGCGCACCTGGCGCTGTGGCACGGACTCACCCCGTCGCTGGGGATGTCGGTCGCCAGCCTGCTGCTCGGTGCGTTCCTGGCCTGGCGCACCGCCTCCGGCGCGGTCCTGGCCGGAAGGCGCCTCTTCCCCGTCCAGGGGACGACGGTCTTCGAGCGGCTGTACTCGGGTGTGACCACTGCAGGCGAGCGGATCGGGGACCTGACGCGCACCGACACGCCCACCCGCCACCTGGCCGCCCCGATCGTCCTGGTCGTCCTGCTCGCCGTGGCGGTGTTCACCGCCGACCTGGACTACGGCGTCCGGCCCGAGTCCGTCTCGCACCCCCAGGACTGGGTCCTGGTGGCGCTGTTCACCGCCGCCGTGGCCGCAGCGGTCCTGACCCGTTCGCGTCTGGCGGCTCTGGCCCTGGTCGGTGTCGCCGGGTTCGGCACCGCGCTGTGGTTCCTCCTCCTCGGCGCGCTCGACCTGGCGCTGACCCAGTTGCTGGTGGAGATCCTGACCGTGGTCATCGCGGTGCTGGTGCTGCGCCGCCTGCCCCGGGAGTTCCACCGGGTCCCCCGTGCGCGCAGGGCCGTGTTCGCCGCCGTCGCGGTCGCCACCGGGACCGCCGCGGGACTGGGCGCCTACGTGTTCACCGGGCGCAGGGAGCTGTCCTCGGTGGCCGAGTACTTCCTGTCCAACGCCCCGGAGGAAACCGGGGGCACCAACGTGGTCAACACCATCCTGGTCGACTACCGGCCCATGGACACCCTGGGAGAGCTCACCGTCCTGAGCGTGGCGGGTCTGATCGTCACCGCCACCCTGCACTCCGCCGGAATCCTCGGCAAGTGGAGCACGCGCCTGAGCGTGTCGATGGCGAGCCCCGCCTGGGAGGCCGACGACAACACCGTGATCATGCGCACCGTGACGCGCTGGCTGCTCCCGCTGCTGGTGCTGTGGTCGGTGTACCTGCTGCTGCGGGGCCACAGCGCCCCCGGGGGCGGGTTCATCGCCGGGCTGGTCGGCGGGGCCGGTTTCGCCCTGGTCTACCTGACCGCGCCCAGCGACTCGGTCACCCGTATCCGCCTGTCCTACCTGGCCACCATCGCAAGCGGCGTCACCGTGGCCGTCGGCGCGGGGCTGCTCGGGTACGTCGACGGTTCGTTCCTGCGCCCGCTGCACACCGGCCTCCCGGTGCCCTGGGGCGAGGTCCACGTCACCACCGCCCTCGTCTTCGACGCGGGCATCTACCTCACCGTGGTCGGTGTGCTGCTGACCGCGCTCAACCAGCTGGGACTGGAACGCCCCGACAGGCGCTTCGGCGAGGGGGCCGACGCCCGGGAGCGGGGCCGTGACGCGTCGTCCTCAGGAGGTACCCCATGACCCTGCCCATCGCGATCGGTGTCCTGGTCACCGGAGCCGTGTACCTGATCCTGCAGCGCGACATGGTCCGGATCATCCTGGGGTTCGTGTTGCTGGGGCACAGCGTGAACCTGCTGCTGCTGTCAGCGGGCGGCACGTTCCGGCGCGGCCGGCCCCTACTGGAGACGGCTCCGGCCGAGGAGGCGGCGGACCCGCTGCCGCAGGCCTTCGTGCTGACCGCGATCGTCATCACCTTCTCCATCACCATCTACATGTTCACCCTCGCCGCGGCCAGTGAGGACGACGACACGGAGGAAGCCTCGTGAACGCCGCGCTGCCTCTGCTGGTCGCGGTCCCGATCCTGGGCGCCGCCCTGCTCACCGTCCTGGAGGGACCCCGGTGGCTGCGCCGGGCCCTGCTGCTGACGATCGGCGCGGGCGCCCTGGCAGCGGGTACGTGCCTGGTCCAGCTCACCAGGAACGGGCAGGTGTACGCCCACGACCTCGGCCTGTGGCGCGACGGTGTGGCCATCCCGTTCGTGGTCGACGCCTTCAGCGCGCTGATGGTGACCACCACGGCCCTGCTGATCCTGGTCTGCTCGGTCTTCGCCGTGGCCACCGGAGAGGCCGACCGGCGGCTCTTCTCGCCACTGGTCCTGGTGCTCTCGGCCGGGGTGTACGGGGCACTGCTCACCGGCGACCTGTTCAACCTGTTCGTGTTCGTCGAGGTCCTGCTGGTGCCCTCCTACGGGCTGCTGACGATCGCGGGCACGCTCCGCGGCGTTCGGGGCGGACGGACCTACGTCACGGTCAGCCTGTTGACCTCGACCACCTTCCTCGCCGGTGTCGCGCTCGTCTACGGTGTGGCCGGGACCGTGCAGCTGGGCGAACTGGCCGGGGCCGCCCAGGAGTCACCGCTGGTGGCGTCGGGGATGGGCGTGGTGCTGCTGGCGTTGTGCGTCAAGGCGGCCGTGGTGCCGGTGCACGGCTGGCTGACGCGCTCCTACACCGCGCCCTCGCCCGCCGTGACGGCACTGTTCTCGGGGTTGCACACCAAGGTCGCCATCTACGCGGTCTACCGCCTGTACGCGGTGGTCTTCGACGGCGACTCCTCCCTGTTGTGGGTCGGGGTGCTGGTGTTCAGCGTGACCATGCTGGTCGGGGTCCTGGGCGCGGTGGGGGAGAAGTCCACCCGCTCGATCCTGGTGTTCCACATGATCAGCCAGATCGGCTACATCCTGCTCGGCGTCGCCCTGTTCACCGAGCTGGGCCTCATGGCGGGGATCTTCTACCTGGTCCACAACATGGTGGTGAAGGCGTCCCTGTTCCTGTCCACCGGTGCCGCCGAGCACACGTACGGCACGGGGGAGCTGGACCGGCTCGGCGGGCTGGCCCGACGCGAGCCCCTGCTGGCCCTGGCGTTCCTGGGCGCGGCGCTGTCCCTGGCCGGGCTGCCTCCCTTCTCCGGATTCGTCGCGAAGCTCGTCCTGATCACGGCCGCCTTCGAGGACGGCCGGTGGATGGCTGCCGCGGTGGCCGTCGTGGTCAGCCTCATCACCCTGATGTCGATGCTCAAGATCTGGGACGGCGTCTTCTGGAGCAAGGACCCCGAGGACGGGGAGGACCACGGGCCGGCGTCCGGGTCCGAGGGGGCGGGCGCCCCCGGGACGGTGACCGCCGGCGCTCCGGCGAAGCCCGGGGTCCGTCCCGCGGTCGTGCTCCCGGCCCTGGTCCTGACCGCCGTGTCGCTGGGCTTCGGTCTGGGGAGCCAGGTGCTGCTGGACCTGAGCGCGCAGGCGGCCGCGCACCTTGTGGACACCTCCACCTACGTCGAGGCGGTGACGAGTCGATGACCTCCTTCCTGCGCAGGGGCGCCGGAATCCTGTGGTTCCCCTTCTTCTACGGCTTCCAGGTGGTGACGTCCTCGGCCCGTCTGGGCTGGGACATCCTCACCCCGGGCAGCGCGTCCACCCCGGCGTTCGTCGAGGTGCCGCTGCGGTGCCGGACCGATCTGGAGATCACGGCGGTCGCCAACATGGTCTCCCTGACCGCCGGGACGGTGACGGTGGCGGTCCGGAAGGACCCACCCACCCTGTGGGTGCACGGGATGTACGCCAAGGACGACCAGGGCCTCCGGGACCACGTCCACACGATGGAGGACCGCCTGCTGGGCGTGACGCGCGCGGGCGGTGCCCCCGCACGACGGCCCGTGCCCGGGAAGGGGGGCGCGCGGTGAATCCCGTCGACATCGCTCTGGTGCTCGTCGTGGCGTCGATGGCCACGGCCGCCTACCGCATCCTGACCGGACCGACCAGGGCCGACCAGGGCGCCGCCACCGATGTGGTCTTCTTCGGCTTCGTCGGCGTCGTGGCCCTCCTCGGCATGCGGCTGGGGGCCGAGCTGGTGGTCGACCTCGTACTCGCGTGCACCCTGCTCGGCTTCGTGACCGCCCTTTCCCTGGCCCGACTGATCGCGGGAGGCAAGCGATGAGCACGTTCCTGGAGGTGCTCGGTGTGGTCTGTGCGGTGGCGGGGGCGCTCGTCTTCGCGGTGGGGACGTTCGGCCTGCTGCGGCTGCGCGACTTCTACGCGCGCCTGCACGGGATCAACATGGCCAGCGGTTTGGGCACGGCCCTGGTGCTGTTCGGCCTGCTGCTGCAGTTCCCCTCGTGGGAGAACGCGCTCAAGGTCGTTCTGGCCCTGCTCGTGCAGCTGGCCACGGCCGCTGTGGGAGGCAACGCGCTGGCCCGCGCGGGCTACCTCGCGGGGAGCCGGGCCTCGCCCGCGACCAGGCACGACGCTCTGGGCGAGGCGGCGGGGAACGGTGCCGACGGACCGGGGGCGACTTGAGGCGCGCGGGCGGCATGCCCGTGGCACGCCGTGCGGAGAGGTGGAAGACTCGGACCCACCGGTCCGCCGAGGCCGTGCCCCGCCCCCGGGAGAAGAGGTCCATGGCCGAGCAGGTCGTCGCCGTCGAGGATCTGAGGGTGCGCTACCCGGGAAGTGGGGCGCCCGCCGTCGAGTGGATGAGCTTCTCGGTGTCCCGGGGGAGGTCTTCGGCTTCCTCGGCCCGAGCGGAGCCGGGAAGTCCACGACCCAGCGGGTGCTGACCCGCCTCCTGCGCCGCTACGGGGGCGAGGTGCGGGTCCTGGGGCGCCCGCTGCGCCGGTGGGGACAGGACTACTTCGAGCGCGTGGGGGTCGGATTCGAGCTGTCCGCGGCGTTCGGCAGGCTCACCGCACGGGAGAACCTGGCGGCCTTCGCCTCGCTCTACCGGGGCCCGGTCGAGGAGCCGGACGAACTCCTGGCCCGGGTGGACCTGTCGGACGCCGCCGACCGGCGGGTCGACGACCTGTCCAAGGGGATGCGCATGCGCCTGAACCTGGCCCGGGCCCTGGTCAACCGGCCCGACCTGCTGTTCCTGGACGAGCCCACGTCGGGCCAGGACCCGGTGCGCGCCGCCCTGTTGCGCGGGGTCGTGCGCGAGGCCGCCGTGGCGTCGGCGGTACTTTTGAGGCGGACCTGGCGCTCCCTGCACGCGGTGTAGGGCCGGTCCTCTCCTCCGTCTCCGGTACGTGCTGGTCGGCTCGGGCCCGTTCCGCGCCACAGCCGAGGTGGAAGCGTGACGCCGCTTTCCTTCTCGGCCCGGTCAGGGACGGTTACCAGGTGGCTTTTGGTCGTTCTCCACAACTGGGACCGCCCAGAGTGCGTTGTCTTCGACATGGCGCTGCGGACCAGGAGACGAGAGGGTTGGACAGTGCCGTGTCCGTCGTGTCGCGGTTTCGCACATCGCTGGTCTACAGGAGGCTCGGTCGGGTTGTTCAGTCGTATCGCCATCGTCAACCGTGGTGAGGCCGCCATGCGGCTCATCCACGCTGTACGGGACATAGCCGCGGAGACCGGGGAACGGATCGAGACCGTCGCTCTGCACACCGACGTCGACCGCACGGCCGCATTCGTCCGTGAAGCGGACCTGTCCCACGACCTCGGTCCGGCGTCCGCGCGTCCGTACCTCGACCTGAAGGTGCTGGAGCGCGCGCTGGTGGAGACCGGTGCCGACGCCGCGTGGGTCGGCTGGGGCTTCGTCGCGGAGGACCCGGCGTTCGCGGAGCTGTGCGAGAGGATCGGCGTCACCTTCGTCGGACCGAGCGCCGAGGCCATGCGCAAGCTCGGCGACAAGATCGGCTCCAAGCTGATCGCCGAGGAGGTCGGCGTGCCGGTCGCGCCGTGGAGCCGCGGCGCGGTCGAGACCCTGGACGCCGCCCTGGCGGCGGCGGCCGAGATCGGCTACCCGCTGATGCTGAAGGCGACCGCGGGCGGCGGCGGGCGCGGTATCCGTGTGGTCACGGACGAGACCGAGCTCGCCGACGCCTACGAGCGCACCAGCCAGGAGGCCGCGCGGGCGTTCGGCAGCGGCGTCGTGTTCCTGGAGCGCCTGGTCACCGGTGCCCGGCACGTCGAGGTGCAGGTGATCGCCGACGGCGAGGGCACCGCGTGGGCGCTCGGCGTCCGCGACTGCTCGGTGCAGCGGCGCAACCAGAAGATCATCGAGGAATCGGCGTCGCCGGTGCTCAGCTCCGCACAGGCGGACGAGCTCAAGGTCTCGGCCGAGAGGCTGGCCGTCGCGGTCGGTTACCGCGGCGCGGCGACCGTGGAGTTCCTCTACCACCCCGGCGAGAAGCTGTTCGCGTTCCTGGAGGTCAACACCCGTCTGCAGGTCGAGCACCCGATCACCGAGTCCACCACCGGACTCGACCTGGTCAAGGCTCAGCTGCACGTGGCGTCCGGCGGCAGTCTCGAGGGCGAGCGGCCGGTGGAGCGCGGGCACGCCGTCGAGGCCCGGCTGAACGCCGAGGACCCCGACCGCGACTTCGCGCCCTCCCCGGGCCGTATCGTGCGGCTGGACCTGCCCGCCGGACCGGGTATCCGCGTGGACACCGGTGTCAGCGAGGGCGACACCATCCCCGCCGACTTCGACTCGATGATCGCGAAGATCATCGCCTACGGCCGTGACCGCGGGGAGGCGCTCGGCAGGCTGCGCCGGGCGATGGCGCGGACCACCGTGGTCATCGAGGGCGGCGCGACGAACAAGAGCTTCGTACTCGACCTGCTCGACCAGCCCGAGGTGATCGACGCCAGCGCGGACACCGGCTGGATCGACCGCGTCCGCGGCGAGGGCGGGCTCGTCTCGCACCGGCACTCCGCCGTCGCGCTGGCGGCCGCCGCCATCGAGGCCTACGAGGAGGAGGAGCGCGTCGAGCGGCAGCGGCTGCTGTCGACGGCGTTCGGCGGACGCCCGCAGGTGCAGCACGAGAGCGGTCGTCCGCTGGACCTGAAGCTGCGTGGAGTCGGCTACCGCGTGCGCGTCGCGCGGATCGGCGCGCACCGGTTCCGGGTGGGCGTCGAGGCGGGTGCGGACGTCCGTACCGCCGACGTCGAGCTCAACCGCTTCGACCGGTACACCGGGCGGATCGTCGTCAACGGCACCCGGTACCGCCTGCTCACCGACACGCACGGGCCGATCCACCTGGTCGAGGTGGACGGCGTGACGCACCGGGTCAGCCGGGACGAGGGCGGCGTCGTCCGCTCGCCCGCGCCCGCGCTCGTCGTCGCCACGCCGCTGGAGGTCGGCGCCGAGGTCGAGGCGGACGCGCCGGTGCTGGTGCTGGAGAGCATGAAGATGGAGACGGTGCTGCGGGCGCCGTTCAGGGCACGGCTGAGGGAATGCGTCGTGTCCGTGGGCAGCCAGGTGGAGACCGGTGCCCCGCTGCTGCGGCTGGAGCCGTTGGCCGAGGACGCCGAGGCCGAGGGCTCCTCGGCCACCGGGTCAGTCGAGCTGGACCTGCCGGCCGCGTCCGAGGAGGCTCCGGCGCGGGAGCGGCTCACACGCGGCCGGCAGGACCTGCGCAGCCTGCTGCTGGGCTTCGACGTCGACCCGCACGACGAACGCCGGGTGCTCGACGACTACCTCGCCGCGCGCCGGGCGGTCGCCCGTGGCGGCCACCGGCCGCTGGCCGAGGAGCTGGAACTCGTCGACGTGCTCACCGACCTCGCCGAGCTGAGCCGCAACCGGCTCGCGGGTGAGGACGGCGACGGCGACAACCACGTGCACAGCCCCCGTGAGTACTTCCACACCTACCTGCAGAGCCTCGACGTGGAGCGGGCCGGGCTGCCGGCGTCCTTCCAGGCCAAGCTCGCCAGGGTGCTCGGGCACTACGGGGTCACCGAGCTGGAGCGGTCCCCCGAGCTCGAAGCCGCGGTGTTCCGGATCTTCCTCGCCCAGCAGCGCGTGTCCGCCGACGTCACGGTCGTCACGACGCTGCTGCGCACGTGGCTGCGGGAGCCGCCGCCGGACGAGGCGCTGCGCGAGCCCGTCGGCCTCGCGCTGGAGCGGCTGGTGGCCGCGACGCAGGTCCGCTTCCCCGTGGTCGCCGACCTCGCGCGCGGCGTGGTGTTCGCCTGGTTCGGACAGCCGCTGCTGCGCCGCAACCGCGCCCGCGTCTACGCCGGAGTCCGCAAGCACCTGCGCCACCTGGACGCGCACCCGGACGCGCCGGACCGCGCCGAGCGCGTCGCCGAGATGGTGCGCAGCACCGAGCCGCTGGTCCGGCTGCTCGGCCAGCGGCTCGTCCGCGACGACCTGGACAACGCGGTCATGCTGGAGGTGCTGACCCGGCGCTACTACGGCAACAAGGGCCTCACCAGTGTCCACACCAGCGAGGTCGCGGACTGCACGTTCGTGGTCGCCGAACGCGAGGGCTCACGCGTGGCCTCCTCCGCGGTGGGCTTCGACGCGCTGGGCAGCGCGCTGCGCGGGCTCGCGGAACTGGCCAACGGCGAGGAGGCGGTCGACGCCGACATCTACCTCGCCTGGGAGAAGCAGCCGGAGGACTCCGACGCGATGGCGGCCGCCCTGCACGAGGCCCTCAGCGTGTACCCGCTGCCCGACCGGGTCCGCCGGATCACCACCACCGTCGCGGGCAGGGGCGGCGCGGTGATGCACCACCACTTCACGTTCCGCCCGTCGGGCGCCGGGATGGCCGAGGACCGGCTGATCCGCGGCCTGCACCCCTACATCGCCCAGCGCATGCAGCTGGAGCGGTTGAGCGAGTTCGACCTGACCCGGCTGCCGTCCGCGGACGAGGAGGTCTACCTCTTCCAGTGCGTGGCGCGGGAGAACCCCTCGGACGACCGCCTCGTGGCGTTCGCGCAGGTGCGCGACCTGACCGAGCTGCGCGAGCACGACGGCAGGCTGGTCGCGCTGCCGACGGCCGAGAACACCATCGCCGCCTGCCTCGACTCGATCCGCCGCGCGCAGGCGCAGCGGACGTCGAGGAAGCGCTTCAACACCAACCGGATCGTGGTCTACGTCTGGCCGCCGATCGACATCACCCGCGCGGAGCTGGAGATGCTCGGCGGGCGCGTGCTGCCGACGACCGCGGGCGCCGGTCTGGAGGAGATCCTGTTCATCGCGCGACAGCGCGACCGTGTGACCGGCGAGCTGTCCAAGGTCGCCGTGCGCATCTCCTTCGACGCCGCCGGCGGCACTGAGCTGACCGTCAGCGAGCCGTCGGACGAGCCGATCGAGCCCGTCGACGACTACCGGCAGAAGGTGCTGCGCGCGAGCAGCCGCAACACGGTGTACCCCTACGAGCTGACCGGCCTGCTCGGCGACTTCGTCGAGCACGACCTCGACGACGACCACGCACTGGTGCCGGTCGACCGGCCCAGGGGGCGCAACACCGCGGCGATCGTCGCGGGCGTGGTCACCACGCCGACCCCGCGGCACCCCCAGGGCGTCACCAGGGTGGTACTGCTCGGCGACCCGACGAAGTCGCTCGGCGCGCTGTCGGAGCCGGAGTGCCGCCGCGTGATCGCGGCGCTGGACCTGGCCGAGCGGACGCGGGTGCCGCTGGAGTGGTACGCGCTCTCCGCCGGAGCCCGGATCTCCATGGAGTCGGGCACCGAGAACATGGACTGGGTGGCCGCGGTGCTCAAGCGGATCGTGGAGTTCACCCAGGACGGCGGCGAGATCAACATCGTGGTCGCGGGCATCAACGTCGGCGCGCAGCCGTACTGGAACGCCGAGGCGACGATGCTCATGCACACCAAGGGCATCCTGGTGATGACGCCGGACTCGGCGATGGTGCTCACGGGCAAGCAGTCGCTCGACTTCTCCGGCGGCGTGTCGGCCGAGGACAACTTCGGCATCGGCGGCTACGACCGGGTGATGGGCCCGAACGGGCAGGCGCAGTACTGGGCGCCGAACCTGACCGCCGCGCGGGACGTGCTGATGTCGCACTACGACCACACCTACGTCGCACCGGGCGAGGAGGTGCCGCGGCTGGCGGAGACGAACGACCCCGTCGACCGCGACGTCTCCGACTTCCCGCACACCGTGGAGGGCAGCGACTTCGCCACCGTCGGCGAGATCTTCTCCGCCGAGGCCAACCCGGACCGCAAGAAGCCCTTCGACATCCGGACCGTGATGCGGGCGCTCTCCGACCAGGACCACCCGGTGCTGGAGCGCTGGGCGGGCATGGCCGACGCGGAGACCGCGGTGGTGCAGGACGTGCATCTCGGCGGCGCACCGGTGTGCCTGCTCGGCATCGAGTCGCGGTCGGTGCAGCGGCGCGGTTTCCCGCCCACCGACGGCCCGGACACCTACACCGCGGGCACGCTGTTCCCGCGGTCGTCGAAGAAGGCCGCGCGGGCGATCAACGCGGCCAGCGGCAACCGGCCGCTGGTGGTGCTGGCGAACCTGTCGGGCTTCGACGGCTCACCGGAGTCGATGCGCAGGCTGCAGCTGGAGTACGGCGCCGAGATCGGCCGCGCGATCGTGAACTTCCGCGGGCCCATCGTGTTCTGCGTGATCTCGCGCTACCACGGCGGCGCGTTCGTGGTGTTCTCGAAGGCGCTGAACCCGAACATGACCGTGCTCGCGCTGGAGGGCTCGTTCGCCTCGGTGCTCGGCGGCGCCCCCGCCGCCGCGGTGGTCTTCTCCGGCGACGTCAACGCCCGTACCGCGGCCGACCCGCGCGTGCGGGACCTGGAGGCCCGTGTCGCCGCCGCCTCCGGCACGGACCGCGCCGCGTTGACCGCGGAGCTGGACGAGCTGCGCTCGTCGGTTCGTGTGGAGAAGCTCGGCGAGGTGGCCACGGAGTTCGACCGTGTGCACGACATCCGGCGCGCGGTCGAGGTCGGCTCCGTCGACGCCGTCATCCGCGCCGCGGAACTGCGCCCACGGGTCATCGAGGCCCTGGAGTCCCGCCGGCGCTGACCTTCGAGGCGTACCCGGCGCGCGCCGCACGTGTCGTGCATCAGGCGGTGCCCCGCCGGCCGGCCACCTGCTCCAGCAGGCGGACGGCCGCGTGGGCACCGCCCTCGGCGCGTACCCGCCCGCCCAGGACGCGGGCCCGCTCCACGGTGCCCGCGTCCCGGACCGCGCGGGTCAGGGCGCGGGCCAGCGCATCCTCGGTCAGCCGCTGGCCGCGCAGCGGGGCGGCGCAGGCCCCGGCGGCGTCGCCCTGGGGCCCGGGCTCTCCGGAGGGGAGATCCTCGACCTGCCGGGCTGACCGGACGGCCCCTCCGCCCAGTCGGACAGGTCGCGGCCGGTCGGCCCGGCCCGTTCCCCGGCGGTGGGAGCGCGCCGCCACGCGTTGCGTCACCGGGAGGGGGTCTGCGCCGCGGGCAGGGCCAGACGCAGGGTCAGCCCGCCTCCCGGGGTCGTCTCCGGTTCCAGCGAGCCGCCCATGGCCTCCAACAGCCCGCGCGAGAGGGCCAACCCCAGCCCCAGACCGCTCTCGTTGTCGGTGTCCCCGAGCCGCTGGAAGGGGACGAACATGCGTTCGCGCTCCTGTTCGGGGACCCCGGGGCCGTGGTCGGCGACCACGAGTTCCACCTGCTCGCCCGTCCAGGACGCGGTGACCGTCGGCGGCCGGTCTGGCGGGCTGAAGCGCAGCGCGTTGCCCAGCACGTTCACCAGCACCCGGTCCAGCAGGCCCGGATCGGCCACGACCGGGGGCAGCTCCTCGGGGGCCCGGACCCGCACCCCGCATCCCTGCCCGCCGAGTTCGTCCAGGGCCGAGAACACCGACTCCCTCAGCGACAGGTCCGTGACCGTCACACCCAGCACACCCGCCTGCAGCCGGCTCATGTCCAACAGGTCCGTCACCAGTCGGGACAACCGGTCCAGGGACTCGTCCGCCGTGGCCAGCAGTTCGGCCTGGACCTCCTCGCTGAAGCGCACCTCCCGGCTGCGCAGGCTGGTCACCGACGCCTTGGCCGAGGCCAGGGGAGCCCGCAGGTCGTGGCTGACCGCGGCGAGCAGCGCGGTGCGCATCCGGTCCGCCTCCGCCAGAGGACCGGCCGTGGCCGCCTCCCTGGCCAGCCTCTCCTGGCGCAGGGCCACGGCGGCCTGCGCGGCGAACGCCTCGATGATGCGCCGGTCGCCCGCGCGGGGCCGGCGCCCGTGCAGCACCAGGCTCAGCGACTCGTCCACGGGAACGTCCGCGTCGCTCTCGCCCGGGGCCTCGCACGGCCGTTCCCCGACGGAGGCGACCACCTCCCAGGTGTCGGGGTCCTGGCGGCTGTCGGGGCGCGCGGAGATGCCGGGCCTGCGCTCCAGCAGGGCCACCGACTCCAGGGAGAAGGTCTCGCGCAACCGCTCCAGCAGCGCCTTCAGGGGTCGTGAACCGCGTAGCACGCTCCCGGCCATGGTGGCCAGCGTCTGGGCCTCGGCGCTGGCCTGCGCCGCCTCCCGCGTGCGCCGCGCCGCCTGGTCGACCACGACGCTCACCGCCACGGCCACGAACACGAACACCACCAGGGCGAGCACGTTGCGCGGGTGACTCACGAACAGGGTCTGGTAGGGCTCGGTGAAGAAGAGGTTCAGCAGCACGGACCCGCTGAAGGCCGCCACCAGCGCGGGCCACAGCCCGCCGACCAGCGCCGCCACCGTCACCGTCGCCAAGACCAGCAGGATCCCGTTGCTGAGGTAGTCCTCGCCCCGGGGCAGGCCGGTTCCCAGCGCCAGCAGTGCCAGCGCGGTGACCACCAGCGCGTACCCCGCGATCCTGCGGCGCCGTGAGACCGACCCCGCCCTGGGGCGGCGCTGTGGCCTGTTCGCCTCCTCGTGGGTGACCAGGTGGACGTCGATCGGCCCGGACAGGGTCGTGGTGGTCACCCCGACCCCCGGCCGCAGCAGGTTGGCGAGTCTGCCGCGCCTGCTGGCGCCCACCACCAGCTGGGTGGCGTTGACACCCCGGGCGAAGGCGATCAGCGCGCTGGGAACGTCCTCGCCCAGGACCTGGTGGTAGGTGCCGCCCAGATCCTCCACCAGCATCCTCTGCCTGGCGAGCAGCGCGGGGTCCGCGCCCACCGGGCTGTTGCCCAGGGACACGTGCACGGCCAGCAGGTCGGCGCCCCGGCTGCGGCCCGCGATACGGGCGGCCCTGCGGATGAGCGCCTCTCCGCCGGGACCGCCGGTCAGGGCCACGACCACGCGTTCGCGGGGGTGCCACTCCGAGGCCGTCGCGTGCTCGGTACGGTACCGCTCCAGTTCGTCGTCCACGCGTCCGGCCAGCCACAGCAGTGCCAGTTCGCGCAGGGCGGTCAGCGTACCGATCCGGAAGTGCCGTCCCAGCGCGGCGTCGACCCTGTCCAGGCCGTAGACGTTCCCGTGCGCCAGTCGGCGCCGCAGCGCCTCGGGTGTCATGTCCACGAGTTCGACCTGGTCGGCCTCGCGGACCCAGGCGTCGGGCACGGTCTCGTGCTGGCGGACTCCGGTGATCTGTTCGATGACGTCGTTGAGGGACTCCAGGTGCTGGACGTTGAGCGTCGACAGCACCGTGATGCCCGCCTCCAACAGGACCTCGATGTCCTGCCAGCGCTTGGCGTTGCGCGCTCCCGGGGCGTTGTCGTGCGCGAGTTCGTCCACGAGCACGACCCGCGGGCGCCGGGCGAGCACCGCGTCCAGGTCCATCTCCTCGAACCGCTCCCCCCGGCAGGTGAGCACCGCGCGCGGAACGACATCCAGGTCGTCGACCATGGCCTGCGTCAGCGTCCTGCCATGGCTCTCCACGAAACCGATCACCACGTCGGCGCCGCGGTCGCGGCGCCTGTGCGCCTCGTCCAGCATCCGGTAGGTCTTGCCCACACCGGGCGCCGCGCCCAGGTAGACGCGCAGGTGGCCGCGTGTCATCGTGTACCTCCTTCCCGCCCCATCCTCCCCGGCCGCGAGGGCGGTTCCGAACATTCGACTGCTAACGGGGCGCTGATTCCCGCTCCGCCGATGCCAAGAGAGCGTCGTCGCGCTTGCCCGCGCCGACGGCGCCGCCCCGGAGCCGATCCGGCGCACGCGTCGTCGGAAGGCTCCGGTGCTGCGCTCCTACCATCGTGAACAGGCCCCATCCGGGGCCGGGGAATCCGGACGGGCAGGAACGGACCAGCATGGACACGGAGACCGGCACGGACAAGGGCGGCGGGGCGCCGGCTGTCCTGGTCGTCGACGACGACCCCCTCATCCTCAGGACGCTGGAGGTGAACCTGCGCGCCCGCGGCTACACCGCCTACCTGGCCGACACCGGGGAGCACGCGCTCAGGCTCGTCGCCCGTTACCGCCCCGACCTGCTCCTGCTCGACCTGGGGCTGCCCGGGATGGACGGCCTGGAGGTCCTGCGGGGGCTGCGCGGATGGACGGACGTGCCGGTGGTCGTGCTCTCGGGGCGCGACACCGAGGCGATGAAGGTCGAGGCGCTGGACATGGGCGCGGACGACTACGTGATCAAGCCCTTCGGCATGGACGAGCTGTTCGCCCGGGTGCGTGCGGCCATGCGCCGCTCCACGGCGCCCGAGTACGAGGAGCCGGTGGTCACCGCGGACTTCACGATCGACCTGGCCGCCAAACAGGTCGTCAAGGACGGCGCCCCGGTGCGGCTGACGCCGCGGCAGTGGCACATCGTGGAGGTCCTGGCACGCGACCCCGACCGCCTGGTCACCCACAAGTACCTGCTCAACGAGGTGTGGGGCCCCTCCTACGGGCGTGAGACCAACTACCTGCGGGTGTTCATGACCAAGATCCGCCAGCGTCTGGAGCCGGATCCGCCGCATCCGCGCTACTTCCTCACCGAGCCCGGCCTGGGCTACCGGTTCCGGCCGGAGGGGAACGGCGGGGCGTGAGCGCCGATATCGGCAGGGCGCCGGCGCCCTCACGTGCCCCGCGCGTCCTGGTCCGGTTCAGCGCCGTCGCGGACCGGAGGCTGCGCGGCCTGGCCCGATGTGCCCAGCCGCCCCAGCTGAGGGTGGCGGCCTTCGGGCCCTGGTCCTGGCTGTGGCGCTGACGCTGATGACCGCCGCCCCGTTCACGCTGGACCGGTCGCCTCCGGTCAGGGCTGTGGGGCGTCCTGGGGAGCGCAGCCGCAGGCGGCGGCGGAGCACTCCTCCCCCTCCGGGCGCCGCCGCTCCAGCAGGACCGTGTCCCGCCAGACACCGTGGTGCCGGGCGATGCGCTCGCGCACGCCGACGGTGCGGAAACCGGCCTGGTGGTGCAGGGCCAGGCCGGCGCGGTTCTCGGGGAGGACCGAGGTCTGCAGGGTCCACAGCCCGGCGTGGTCGGCCTCGGTGACCTGCCGGTACAGCAGCGCCTTGCCCACGCCCCGGCCCCGTGCGCCCTCGGCGACGTAGACGGAGGTCTCGGCGACCCCGGAGTAGGCCCCGCGGGCGGAGACGGGCGAGGCGGCGGCCCATCCGACCACCCTTCCCCCGGCCTCGGCGACCCAGCGGTGGCCGTCGGCCCACCCGTCCCTGAGGGCGTCCACGCCGGGGACCTCGGTCTCGAAGGTGGCGTTCCCGGTGGCGATGCCCTGGGCGTAGATGTCGCGCACCCGCTCCAGGTCGGCGTCGGCCATGGCCCGGGTGGTGACGTCTGCGGGCAGGTCGGTGGGGCAGCAGGGGCGGGCGTTGAGCATGCCCATGACGGCGTCGGCGGCGTGCGGCAGGCCCGTGCAGCAGGTCGGGTTGATGGCCACGCGGGTGGAGGTGCCCGCCCGGGTCATGGTCACGAAGCCGACCTCGGCGAGCTTGCGCAGGTGGTGGGAGACGGTCGGCTGGCGGATGTCCACCGCGCGGGCGAGTTCGCCCACGCTGATCGACCCCGGGTGGGCGGCGACGGTGTGCAGCAGGCGTACGCGCATCGGTTCGGCCAGGCAGGCGAACCACGCCGCGTAGGTCTCGGCGTCCTGTGCGGGGAGCGTCTCGGATGCGGGTGCTGGGGCGGAGCTCGTCACGGTCATACCCCCATTATCGGTGATGATCTATATCGATGAAAGTCGATGTTGCGTTCATCGATCGGTGTCTATATGGTTCTCTTCATAGACACCAGTCGATGAAAGGGCGTGTCATGGTCGAGGAGCGTACGGTCGTGGTGATCGGTGCCGGTCCGGTGGGGCTCGCCGCGGCGGCGGAGCTGACCGAGCGCGGATTGCCCGTCCTGGTCCTGGAGAAGGGCGACGGTGCCGGAGCGGCGGTGCGCGAGTGGGGGCACGTACGCCTGTTCTCCATGTGGCGCGACCTGGTCGACCCCGCGGCGGAGAAGCTGCTCACCGCCGCCGGCTGGCGGCGCCCCGCCGACGAGGGCTATCCGACCGGCCGGGAGTGGGCCGAGGACTACCTGGCCCCGCTCGCCGACGTCCTGGGGGAGAGGGTGCGCTTCGGCGCCGAGGTCACCGGTGTCAGCCGCCTGGGCCGGGACCGGGTGGTCGACGCCGGACGGCAGGAGCAGCCCTTCACCGTCCGGGTGCGCACCGACCACGGCGAGGAGCGGATCCTGGCCCGCGCGGTCGTGGACGCCTCCGGGACCTGGGGATCGCCCAACCCGGCGGGCGGTGACGGCCTGCCCGCGCTGGGCGAGGCGGCGGTGACCGAGCACCTCTCCTACCGCGTTCCCGACCTGGCAGACCCCGGGGCGCGTGCCCGTCACGCGGGCCGTACCACGGCGGTCGTGGGCCGGGGCCACTCGGCGCTGACCGCCCTGGTCTCCCTGGCCGCGCTGGCCGAGCAGGAGCCCGGCACCCGTGCGGTGTGGGTGCTGCGGCGCGGGGAGGTCGGCGACGCCTTCGGCGGGGGCGCGGACGACCAGCTCGCCGCGCGCGGCGCCCTGGGACAGCGCGCGAGGAAGGCCGTGGAGGCCGGGCACATCCGGGTGGTCACGGGATTCCGTACCGCCGAGGTCCGATCGGAGCGGGACGGGCGCCTGGTGCTGGTGGACGAGGGCGGCCGCGCGCTGGAACCGGTGGGGGAGGCCGTGGTGCTGACCGGGTTCCGTCCCGACCTGTCCCCGCTGTCGGAGATCCGGCTGGGGTTGGACACCACGCTGCAGGCACCGGTGGGACTGGCCCCGCTCATCGACCCCAACGTGCACTCCTGCGGCACCGTCTACCCCCACGGGGCCGAGGAGTTGGCGCACCCGGAGGAGGGGTTCTTCCTGGCGGGGATGAAGTCCTACGGGCGTGCCCCCACCTTCCTCACCCTGACCGGGTACGAGCAGGTGCGCAGTATCGCCGCCCATCTGGCCGGTGACCGGGAGGGCGCGGCCCGGGTGGAGCTGACCCTGCCCGACACGGGGGTGTGCGGCGGCGCGGGCCTGTTCGACGAGCCCGACACCCCGGAGGAGGTCCAGGCACAGGGCGGCTGCTGCGGTCCCGCCCCGCAGACGGTCGACCTGGGCCGGTCGGCTCCGGTGGCGTGACACGCGTGACCTCCGGCGCCTCCGGCGTGTCCGGCGTGCCCGCGCGGGTTCTGACCGCCGCGCGGACACACCGGGGGCTGGTGACCCTGTGCGTCACCGTCACCACCAGTTACGGAGTGCTGTTCTACGCCTTTCCGGTCCTGTCCCCGGCCATCTCCTCCGACACCGGCTGGTCCCTGACCACGGTCACCGCGCTGTTCTCGGCCTCCCAGGTCATGGCCGGCCTGGGCACGGTCGCGGTGGGGCGGTGGCTGCACCACCGCGGTCCACGACCGGTCATGGCGTCCGCCGCCCTGGTCGCTGTCCCCTCGCTGGCGGTACTGGCGTCGGCACGCGACCTGTGGCTCTTCGGCGCTGCCCTGGCCGGGCCCCTGGGCGGCTACCCGGCGGCGTTCACCGTGCTGGGAGCCCTGGCGGCCGCGGGCGCCGCGACCGCGCTGGCCAGCGGTCCCCGCCCGCTCCCGGCCCCGCCCTGATCCGACCGCACACCACCGTGCCGCCACGTTGGGACGGCACGGACCCCCTCCCCGTACCGACGAAGGAGCTCGACCATGGAACACGCGCCCCTGGTGGTCATCGGAGCCGGACAGGCCGGCCTGGCCACGGCCCACGCCGCCAACCGCCGCGGGGTGAGCCCCCTGCTACTGGAGGCCGCCGACCACGTGGGCGGCTCGTGGCCGCACTACTACGACGGCCTGACGCTGTTCTCCCCCGCGCGCTTCTCCGCCCTCCCCGGACGGCCTCTGCCCGGCGACCCGGACCGCTACCCGTCACGCGAGGAGATCACGGACTACCTGCGCGACTACGCCGACCACCTGGACGCCGACATCCGCCGCGGCCGGCGGGTGGAACGGGTCGAGCGCTCGGAGGAGGGCCTCCTTCTCACCACGGACGACGGGTCCCGGGTGCGTGCCCCGGCGGTGGTCGCCGCCACCGGCGGCTTCGCCCGCCCGCACCGCCCGGTCCTGCCGGGACTGGAGGACTTCACCGGTACCGTGCGGCACGCCGCCGAGTACCGTTCCCCCGCACCCTTCGCGGGGCAGCGCGTCGTGGTGGTCGGGGGCGGCAACTCCGGGGTGCAGATCGCCGCCGAACTCTCCGGGGCGGCCCGGGTCAGCCTGGCCACCCGGTCGCCGGTGGCCTGGGCGAACCAGCGGCCCCTGGGCCGGGACATCCACTGGTGGTTCGTGCGCAGCGGTCTGGACGCCGCCCCGCTGCGCCGGGTGTGGGAGAAGGGGCCGACCCTGGTCAGCGACGACGGCCGCTACCGGACGGCGTTCGCCTCGGGCAACCCCGACCGGCGGGAGATGTTCGTCCGACTGGAGGGCGACAAGGCCACCTGGGCCGACGGCACGGTGGAGAGGGTGGACACCGTCCTGCTCGCCACCGGCTACCGGCCCGCCCTGGACCCCCTGGCCCCCACCGGGGCGCTGGACGAGCGCGGGCGCCCGCAGCACAGGGGCGGAGTCTCCACCACCGTTCCGGGGCTGGGGTACGTGGGGCTGGAGTTTCAGCGCAGTTTCTCCTCGGCCACCCTGCGCGGGGTCGGCCGGGACGCGCGTCACGTGCTGCGGCGGATCCTGCCCCGGGGCCGCCGGTGGCCCACCGCGCCCTGACCTGGCGCCGAGCGGCGGCACCCGCGGCTCCGACGCCCTACCCCTCCTGCGCGAGGGCGCCGGTGACCTCGGCGACCGTGGCCTTGGCCGCGCGCCCGGCCCCGATGAGGGTGGCCGAGGCGGGTCCGGTCCAGTCGCCGTAGCCCAGCAGGAACAGGCGGGGCTCGGCCACCGCGCGGGTGCCCTCCAGGGCGATCCGGCCCCGGCCGTCCCGCAGTCCCAGGGGGGCGAGGTGGTCCAGGACCGGCCGGAATCCCGTGCACCACAGGACCGCGTCGCACTCCAGGGCGGTGCCGTCCGCCCAGGCCACCCCGGTGCGGGTGAGCCGCTCGAACATCGGCTCGGCCTTGAGCGCGCCGCGTTCGCGGGCCTCCCGTACGCTCGGCACCACCACGATGTCGCCCAGGTCGCCGATGCCCTCCACCGGTCGGCCGCCGTCTCCTCCGGCCCGCTGGCTCCGGGCGGCGATGTCGAACAGGGCGCGGCCGTCCACGTCGTCGGGCAGGAACCGGGGCGGGCGAAGGGTGACCCAGGTGGTCTCGGCGACCTGGGAGAGTTCGGCGAGGATCTGCGCCGCGGAGTTGCCGCCGCCCACGACGACGACCCGCTGCCCGGCGAACTCCTCCGGGCCCCGGTAGTCGACGGTGTGCGGTTGCCCGCCCGCGAACTCCTCCCGTCCCGCGACGTCGGGCACGTGGGGCGCGAGCCAGGTGCCGGTGGCGCTGACGACGTACCGGGCCCGCCACGTTCCCTCCCGCGCGAGGACCCGCAGCGCTCCGTCCGCCCGCTCGACCCGTTCCACGTGGACCGGGCGGCGCACGGGCAGGCCGTAGCGATGCTCGTACTCGGCCAGGTACCAGGCCACGTGCCGTGCGCTGGGGTAGTCGCGGCCCTCCTCGGCGGGCATCCACCAGCCCGGCAGCATGCTGTGCCCGGCGGGGGAGAACAGCCGCAGCGAGTGCCAGTACTCCGTCCAGGAGCCGCCGGGCTCCTCGCGCGCGTCCAGGATGGCGAAGTCCAGACCGGCCCGCCGCAGGAAGTACCCGGCGGCCAGCCCGGCCTGTCCGCCGCCGACGACCACCACGTCGTGTACGTGCTCCGCGCCGTTCGTCTCCACCGCTCTCCCCGTCGTCGTGCGCGCGTGCGCGCGTGCCCTCACTCCGATTCCCGCGGCCGTCGCGGGCCCGCGCGCACCGAACCACGTGCGGGCCCCGACCGCCGCCGCTACCGCGGTGCGGGTGCGAACCTCCTGCGCCAGGCCAGGGACACGTACACCAGCCCCACCAGCACCGGCACCTCGATCAGCGGTCCCACGACCCCGGCCAGCGCCTGGCCGGAGGTGACCCCGAAGGTGGCGATGGCCACCGCGATGGCCAGTTCGAAGTTGTTGCCCGCCGCGGTGAAGGCCAGCGTGGCGGTGCGGCCGTAGCCCAGCCCGATCGCCTTGCCGAACGCGAACGTGCCGAACCACATGATGACGAAGTAGGCCAGCAGCGGGACGGCGATACGTACCACGTCCAGGGGCTGGCTGGTGATCGTGCCGCCCTGCAGCGCGAACAGCAGCACGATGGTGAACAGGAGCCCGTACAGCGCCCACGGGCCGATCCGGGGCAGGAACGCCGACTCGTAGCGCTCCCGTCCCATACGGCGCTCACCGAGCGTGCGGGTGGCGAACCCCGCGAGGAGCGGGACGCCGAGGAAGATCACCACGTTGAGGGCGATCAGCCAGGGGGAGGCGTCCAGGCCGCCGGTATCCAGGCCCAGCCACCCGGGCAGCAGGTCCAGGTAGAACCAGCCCAGCAGTCCGAAGACCAGTACCTGGAAGACCGAGTTCAGTGCGACGAGCACGGCCGCGGCCTCACGGTCGCCGCAGGCCAGGTCGTTCCAGATGATGACCATGGCGATGCACCGGGCCAGGCCGACGATGATGAGTCCGGTGCGGTACTCGGGCAGGTCGGCCAGGAAGATCCAGGCCAGCGCGAACATCACCGCCGGGCCCACGAGCCAGTTGACCACCAGCGAGGAGACCAGCAGCCGCCGGTCGCGGGTGACGGTGTCCAGCCGGTCGTAGCGGACCTTGGCCAGCACCGGGTACATCATCACCAGCAGGCCCAGGGCGATGGGCAGGGAGATCCCGCCGACCTCCAGCGCTGCCAGGACCTCGTTCAGGCCGGGGACCAGGCGCCCCAGGCCCAGGCCGACGGCCATGGCGAGCAGGATCCACACCGCCAGGAACCGGTCCAGCGTGGACAGCTTCGCCACGACGGAGGAGTCGGCGACGTCGGCCCTCTCGTTGGTCGCGGCCATCAGCAGGGCCTCCGGTTCTCGTGGGCGCAGGTGGAGCGGGCGGTCCGGGCCAGTTCGGCGAGTGCCCCGGACAGCGACTCCAGGGCTTCGGGGCGCAGCCGGTAGTAGGTGAAACGGCCGCAGGGCTCGGTCTCCACCACCCCGGCCTCGCGCAGGATGCGCAGGTGGTTGGACAGGTTGGTCTGGCGCGCACCGGTCTCGTTCATCAGGTGCGTCGTACACAGGGTCTCGCGGGCGAGCAGGGTCACGATCCGCAGTCTGAGCGGGTCGGCCACCGCCTTGATCGCATCAGCATCGACTGACATCAGCATGCGGTGATACTATCGCATCATCATCGGCTGATACGAAGTGAACGGCCCACCACCGACCCCACGGTGCTCCGAGCGGCCGGTCCGCGCGCGATCCGCGACGGGATCGACGCGCATGTCGGTGAGCCCCTGACCTGTCGGCCGTCCCGACCGCCACCACCACCGCATCCGAGAAGAGTAGACATGACCAGCATCGACAAGCCGTCCGTCCTGTTCGTGTGCGTCCACAACGCGGGCCGTTCCCAGATGGCCGCCGCCTGGCTCGCCCACCTGGCCGGGGAGCGTGTCGAGGTCCGCTCCGCCGGGTCCGCGCCCGCCGACGCGCTCAACCCCGCCGTGGTCGAGGCCATGGCCGAGGTCGGCATCGACATCACCGACCAGAACCCCAAGATCCTCACCGTCGAGGCCGTCGAGGCCTCCGACGTGTGCGTCACCATGGGCTGTGGCGACACCTGCCCCGTCTTCCCCGGCAAGCGCTACCTCGACTGGACCCTGACCGACCCCGCCGGACAGGGCGTGGAGGCGGTCCGACCCATCCGCGACGAGATCAGGAAGCGCGTCGAGGGGCTCATCGCCGAGATCGCTCCCGCCGGGAGGAACGCCTCCCCGCGCTGATCCCGGCGGGCACGGGCGCCAGTGGTCAGTTGGCCGCCTCCGCGTGCCTGGGCAGTACCGCGACGGGCACCGTGGCGCCGTGCAGGACGCCCTGGCTGACCGAGCCCAGCAACATGCCGCGGACGCCGCCCCTGCCCCGCGAGCCGATGACGATCAGGTCGGCCTCGGCGCCCGCCTCCACCAGCGCCTCCACCGGGGCGTGCCGGGTGCGCACGGCGCTGACGTCCACACCCTCGGTGGCGTCGTCCACGACCTCGGCCAGGACCCCGGACACCAGTTCCTCGGAGTGGCGCTCCAGCAGGTCGTCGGGCGGGGCCCACCCCGAGGCGGTCAGGGACCCGGTGTCGAAGGGCAGCGGAACGTCCCAGCTGTGCACCACCACGACCGAGGAGCCCTCGTGCGTCGCGGCCCGGTGCATCGCGAAGTCCAGGGCGTTCCGGGAGTCCACCGAGCCGTCCACGCCGACCACGATCCGCTCCGGCCCCGGGTGCGGGATGGAGCGTTCCCGGTGGTGGGGGACGACCACCACCGGGCACTCCGCCCTGGCGGCCAGCCGTACCCCGGACGAACCCGCCAGCGCCGCGCGCACCGAGCCCAGCCCGCGCGAGCCCACGACCACCATGTCCCTCCGTCCGGTGCGGAGCATCAGCGCCAGCGACGGCTCCTCCAGGGCCAGTTCCGTCTCCACCCTCACCCCGGGCCGCAGCTCACGCGCGTGCTCGGCGGACTCGTCCAGGAAACGGCGGCCCTGCTCGGCGATCTCGCGCGAGGGATGGAAGCGGGTGGGGGTGGTGTGGACCGACGCCACCAGCGGCATGGACAGGGCGTGCACGACGTACAGTGGCACCCCCCTGTGCTCGGCCTCGGCGGCCGCCCACTCCAGCGCGCGGCGTGCCGACTCCGATCCGTCGACGCCCACCGCGACCTTGGGGGAGGGTGTTCGTTCGTCAGCCATGTCCTGCCTCTCGTCCGGCGAAGGTGCGTTCCGCGGATACGCGGATACGCGGATACGCGGAGGCCGGGAGGCCCCCGCGCCGCCGGGGCCCGTACGTGCTCCCGGCGGTACGGCGCGGGCGACGCCCTTCCCTGCGCTCCTTCCCCCCGGTACCCGGCTCACCTGGAGGGCAGTCGTGACGGAGCCTCCGAGTTCGTGCTTCCGGTCCCCTGTCCCCGGGACCGACCCGCGTCCCGTCCGCCCCGCCGCGGCTGGGGCCGTGCCGGGGGACGGGCCCCACCGCCCGTGCCGGCCCGCACCGACTGAACCGGACCGGTCCGAACCGGCCCGAGCCCGGGAGGGGCGGCGACCGGGATCACCGCGTCCAGGCACGGGCGCGCAGCAGCCGCAGACCGTTGAGGGCGACGACCACGGTGGAGCCCTCGTGCCCCGCGACGGCCAGGGCCAGTGGAAGGGTGGCGACCAGGTCCCAGGTGACCAGGACGGCGATGAACGCCGCCGCGACGCACAGGTTGGCGACCACGAACCGACGGGCGCGCCGCGACAGCGCGATCAGCCGGGGCAGGGTCGTCAGGTCGTCGCGGACGATGACGGCGTCGGCGGTGTCCAGGGCCAGGTCCGAGCCGCGTCGGCCCATGGCCACCCCGGTGGTGGCCGCGGCCATGGCGGGGGCGTCGTTGACGCCGTCGCCGACCAGCAGCACCCGAGTTCCCCCCTGTTCCAGATCCCGCACCAGGGCGGACTTGTCCTGAGGCAGCAGGTCGGCGTGTACCCGTGGGATACCGGTGGCGGCGGCCACGTGCGCGGCGGTGGCCGCGTTGTCGCCGGTCAGCAGCAGTACCGGCGCTGGGGTGAGGGCGTCCACCGCGGCCACGGCGCCGCGGGCCTCGGGGCGCGGGGCGTCGGACAGGGTGATGCCGCCCAGCACCCGTCCGTCCGCCGTCACGGTGACCCGGGTGCCCACCGGTCCGTCTGGGTCGGCGGCGGCCCGTTCGACCCGCACTCCGCGGCCGTCGACGGTGGCGCGGACCCCGAGGCCGGGCAGCGAGGCGAAGTCCTCCGTCCGGGCCCGGGACGCGTCCAGCCCCCGCTCCCCGGCCGCGGCCAGGACGGCGCGCGCGAGCGGGTGCTCGCTGTAGCGCTCGACCGCCGCGGCCAGGAGGAGCACCTCGTCGGCGCCGTGCCCGGGTTCGGGAGCCACCGCGGTCACCCGTGGGACACCCCGGGTGAGGGTGCCGGTCTTGTCGAAGGCCACCGCCTGGGTCCGCCCGATCTGTTCCATGACGGTGGCGGACTTGACCAGGACGCCGTGGCGTCCGGCGTTGGCGATCGCGGCCAGCAGCGGCGGCATGGTGGAGAGCACCACCGCGCACGGCGAGGCCACGATCATGAACACGATCGCGCGCAGCAGCGCCTCCTCGAAGCCCTGGCCCAGCAGCAGGGGGACGCCCAGCACGAGCAGTGTGGCCACGACGACGGCGGCCGAGTAGCGCTGCTCGACCCTCTCGATGAACAGCTGGGTCCTGGCCTTGGTGGCCGAGGCCTCCTCGACCAGGGCCACGATGCGCGCGACCACCGACTCCCGCGCCTCCCGGTCGACCCGGACCCGCAGCGCGCCGGTGCCGTTGATGGTGCCCGAGAGCACCTCGTCGCCGGGCTCGCGCGGGACGGGGACCGACTCCCCGGTGATGGCCTGCCGGTCCACCTCGCTCACGCCCTCGACCACGGTGCCGTCGGCGCCCACGCGCTCGCCCGGCCGGACCAGGACCGTGTCGCCGACCCGGAGCTCGGTGGTGTCGACGTCCTCCTCGCGCTCGCCGTCGGGGGCGGCGGTCAGGCGCACGGCCCGTTCGGGGGCCAGGGTGAGCAGGGCGCTGACGGAGTCGGCGGTGCGCTGGGTGACCACGGCCTCCAGCGCGCCGGAGGTGGCGAAGATGACGATGAGCAGGGCACCGTCGAAGACCTGGCCGATGGAGGCGGCGGCGACGGCGGCCACGATCATCAGCAGGTCCACGTCCAGGGTCCGCTCCCGGGCGGCGCGCAGGCCGGACAGGGCGGGTTCCCACCCTCCCGTGGCGTAGCAGGCCAGGTACAGGCCCCACCACAGCCACGCGGGTGCGCCCAGGAACTGGGCGGCCCACCCGGCCAGGAACAGGGCCAGCGCGGCGGCGGCCCAGCGCACCTCGCCGAGGCGCGTCCCCGTGGCTACCAGGGAAGGGGGAGGCGGCTGGGCGCGTTCGGCGGGGACCGGCGGGGCGGTGTTGGCGGTCACACGTCACCGCCCCGTGTGCGTTCGGCCGGCGGCGCGACGTTGGCGCGGTGGTGGGCGGGTTCCACGTCCAGGACGTGTTCGGCCTGGTGGACGGCGTCGGCCACCAGCTGGCGGGCGTGCTCGTTGGCCAGGCTGTAGTACATCCGGTTGCCCTCCCGGCGGCACGCCACCACCCGGCCCATGCGGAGCTTGGCCAGGTGCTGGGAGACCGAGGGGCCGGGCTTGGCGAGGCGGTCGGCCAGCTCGTTGACGGACAGCTCGCCTCCGCGCAGGGCGAGGATGATCCGGACCCGGGTGGCGTCGGCCAGCAGGGTGAGGATCTCCACGGCGTACTCGACGTAGGGGCTGTTCTCGTCGAGTCCGCATTTTCTACTAGCTGCATCCATACGCAGATAGTAGATCTGGGTGGCCGGGAGGGGCAAGGCCGGGTGCGTCCGGGAACGCTGCTGTGCCGTTCACCCCTGCCTCGGCGCCGGTCCGGTGGACTCACGCCAGACGATCCTGTTGAGCGGTGCGTCCGAGGCCTCCGGCACGGTGCCCCGGATCGCGGCGACCAGGCGCCGCATGGCGTCGCCGCCCAGCCGTTCGCGGTCGACGTCGACCGTCGTGAGCGCCGGTGAGAGGTACGCGCCCACCGGATTGTCGTCCCAGCCCGTCACGCTGAGGTCCCCCGGAACGCTCCAGCCGCGGTCGAGGGCCCCGCGCACCACACCGGCGGCGACCACGTCGTTCGCCGCGATGACGGCGGTGACGCCGCTTCCCTCCGGCAGGGAGCGCACGGCCTCGCGGCCGGACTCGGCCGACCAGTCCCCCTCGACCACGCCGTGGGACTCCAGGCCGAGGCTTTCGATCGTGGTCACGTACGTCTGCCTGCGCCCTCGGGCCGAGGCGAACTCCGGGGAGCCCGAGACGTGGAGGAAGCGTCGGTGGCCGGCCCCGGCCAGGCCCTCGACGAGGTCGGCCACGACCGAACCGTCGGCGAGCCCGCCGATGCCGCGCATGTCGTCGTCGAAGTCGGCGGAGACGACGACGGGGGCGCCCGCGCCTGGTCCCCGGTCACCGCCGGGAGCGAGCGGAGCCAGGGAGAGGACGCCCTCCACCTGCCCCGAGCCGGCGAGTTCGAGCGTGCGTTCGCCCCGGGCCCCGGGGCCGCCGTCCACGCTCAGGACCTCGACCACGAAACCCTCCGCGCGAGCGACGGCGATGGCGCCGGCGAGCGTCCGGTCCGGACTGAAGGAGCTCACGCTGGGCAGCAGGATCGCCAGGCGCCCGGTCCGCCGTGTGCGCATCGACCGCGCGATGAGGTTGGGCCGGTAGTCGAGCTCCCTGATCGCGGCGTCGACCCGGGCCCTGGTCGACTCCTTGAGCCCTCCGTTGAAACGGAGGTAGCGCGAGACCGTCTGGTGGGAGACCCCCGCGACGCGGGCGACCTCCTTGATGGTCGGCCGTCGCTGCGGTGTGTCGGACGTTGCCATCGGACCCTCTCTCGTACGCGGAAGCACCCTTGACCCAGAGTGTGAACGTTCACTATCTTAGGCCCCGCCACAGATAGTGAACGTTCACTTTTTTCGAGTCCCCAGGGGTGCCCGTGTCCGAACCCAGTCCCCCGATCCGTGTGGCCGTCGTCGGCAGCGGCGGAATCGCCAGGGGCGTCCACCTTCCCGCGCTGGCCGACATGGGCGACCGGGTCGATGTCACCGCCCTGGTCGACCTCGACGAGGCGCTCGTGGAGGCGACCGCGGCTGAATGGGGTGTCCGGGGCCGGTACACCGACGTCGGGGCCATGCTCGCCGCCGAGCGGCCCGGCCTCGTGATCGTGTGCACCCCGCCCGCCGCGCACAAGGACACGGTGACCGCGAGCCTGGACGCCGGTGCCTGGGTGTGGTGCGAGAAGCCGCCGACCCTCTCACTCGCCGAGTACGACCGGATCCGCGCCCACGAGGGCGAGCACGGCCCCTTCGCCAGCTACGTGTTCCAGCACCGGTTCGGTTCGGGTGCCGAGCGCCTGCGCCGCCACCTCTCGGAGGGCACGCTCGGACGTCCGCTCGTGGGCGTGTGCAACACCCTCTGGTACCGGGACGCGGAGTACTTCGAGGCCCCCTGGCGCGGTCGGTGGGACACCGAGGGCGGAGGCCCGAGCATGGGGCACGGCATCCACCAGATGGACCTCATGCTCTCGCTGCTCGGCGACTGGACCGAGGTCACGTCCGTGATGTCCACGACCGCGCGGTCCATCGAGACGGAGGACGTGTCGATGGCGATCGTGCGCTGCGAGTCGGGCGCGACCGTCTCCATGGCCAACAGCCTGCTCTCACCGCGGGAGACCAGCTACCTGCGCTTCGACTTCGAGAACGCCACGGTCGAGTTGGAGCACCTCTACGGCTACGACAACGCGCACTGGCGCTGGACGCCGGCACCGCACGCCGACGCGGAGGCGGCCGCCTCCTGGCAGCCGGAGGAGAACGTGCCGAGTTCGCACAAGGCCCAGCTCAGATCGCTGCTCGACGCGATGGAACGCCGTGAGCGCCCCCGTGCCAGCGGCCACGACGGACGGCGCGCGCTCGAACTCGTCGCCGGGATGTACCAGTCCGCCGTACTCGGCGGGACGGTACGGCGACGGGACCTGACCCCCGCCAGCGGTTTCTACCACTCCATGTACGGGGGCGACGCACGAGCCGCAGCGTCCGTCCTCACCCGAAGGGAGCCGAGCACCGGTGTCTGAGAAACCCACCCTGTCCAGAGGCGACGACGCGCTCACCGTCACGGTGGACGGTACCGAGATCGCGCGCTACGTACTGAGGCCCGACGCTCCGGCCGTCGAAGCCCCCAAACCCTTCCTGCACCCGCTGCGCACGCTCAGCGGTGCACCGCTGAGCGCCACACGGCCGTGGGACCACCGCTGGCACAAGGGCCTGCAGATGACCTGGTCCCACGTCAGCGGGCAGAACTTCTGGGGCGGTCCGACCTACGTACACGGCAGCGGCTACGAGTGGCTCGACAACGTCGGCTCCATCCGCCACGAGCACTTCGAGGACGTCGGCGAACGCGACGACGAGGTCTCCCTCACCGAGCGCCTCAGCTGGTGGACCCCGGACGGTGAGCGGTGGATCGCCGAGGCCCGCACGCACCGGTTCCACTCCGTCGACCCCGGCCGCGGGCTGTGGGCGCTCGACTTCGCGACCTCGCTGACCAACGTGCGGGGCGAGACGCTCGAACTGGGCAGTCCCACCACCGCGGGCCGCGACGCCGCGGGCTACACCGGACTGTTCTGGCGCGGCCCGCGGTCGTGGACCGGAGGCGACGTGCTCAGCTCGACCGGACGCACCGGCGCGGAGGTCATGGGCACCCGGGCGGACTGGATCGCCTTCACCGGGCGGCACGACGAGATCGACGGCGGAGCGACCATCCTCTGCTTCGCCGGTACGACCAGCGGATCGACGCCGGTCAAGTGGTTCGTGCGCTCGGAGCCCTTCCCCGTGTTCAGCCCCTCGCCGTCCTTCGACGAGACGGTCACCCTCGATCCGGACGACGTCCTCAAGCTCCGGCACCGGCTGGTGTTCGTCGACCGGATGTGCGCCACCGAGGAGATCGAGGCACTCGCCGGGGAGTACACGCCATGAGGACACCCCGCTTCCCCGGAGGCACCGCCGTCAGCAACCTCCAGGTCTACGACCGGCAGGCCCCGGACGGTCTGCACGGCGGCACACCGCACGTGCACACCGCGTCGTCGGAGGCCTACGTCGTGGTCGCCGGGAGCGGAGAGGTGCACACCATCACCCCGGACGGTGTCGCGGCCGACGCGCTGGCGGTCGGTACCGTCCTGTGGTTCGGTCCGGGCACCGTGCACCGCCTGGTCAACCACGGAGGGCTCGAGATCACCGTGGTCATGCAGAACTCCGGGCTTCCGGAGGCGGGCGACGCGGTCTTCACCTTCCCACGTGAGGTGATGGCCGACCGCGCCGCCTACGAGGCCGCCGCCCACCTGTCCCAGGACGCCTCCGAGGAGGAGCGCGCCCGCCGGGCCGCGACCCGCCGCGACCTGGCCGTGGAGGGTTACCTGGAACTCGTCGAGTCGGTGGGGGAGGACGGCGGGGCGGCCCTGCGGGAGTTCCACCGGCTCGCGGCGGAGGTGGTCCGCCCCCGTGTGGGGGAGTGGCGGGAGATCTGGCGCGAGAACGTGGAACAGGAGCTGGAGCTGACCCGGCGGCAGTTCGCGTCGCTGGCCCGGGGCGATCCCGGCGTCATGCACGAGGCGGCCCTGGCGCGTACCGAACCGCTGCCCGGACCACGGCGCTTCGGTATGTGCGGGCGGTTGCGCAAGTGGCGGCCGAAGGCCGACCCGCCAGGCGGAGGAGGGGGATAGGCGATTCGGACCCGGTCGGTCCGCCCGGGCGGGGGACCGCGCGGGCGGACCGAGGTTCCGTGGCACGTGGGGCCCCGCGCGCGGCCAGCCTGCGTCGGTGTGCCGGAGATGGCGTGGGAGGCGGCCGAGAGGACCGCGTAACCGGTGCTTCGCGACTCCGGGCAGACCAGCGAGGCGTGGGCAGGCCCCCGGTTCCAGGCCGACCTCCTCGGTAGGGACGTCGCTGATCCGCGATGGTACGGGGATGTGAGCCGAGGGTTTTGTGGTGTGCCGGGCAGGGATCGAACCTGCGGTCATCGGATGAGAAGTCCGGCGCTTTGGTGTCTCTACGTGCCGCAGGGTGCCGTTTCGTCTCTATCCATCCGATCACTGCTGTCGTTTCGTGTCGAGAGGTGCCGCCCGGTGTCGTGCCAGTGCGGAACCGCGGAGCACGAACGGAGCACACACCGGTCACCATGTTGGGCGGCGGCTCCCCGTAGGCGAACCACCCGTAGGTTTCGTCGCCGCTGGACGGAGCCCACCAGCCCGCCCCGCACGGCCGGCCGGGGACCAACCCGAGGGCCCCGCCACCGGCGATCAAAGCGATGGCCACCGTGCGGATGATCTGGACGGGGGACACGGATCTCTCCTCAGCGCAGGGGGTTTCCACGTTCGACGCCCCACCCACTCCCCGGTTGCCGCCACGTACGTCGATCTCAGGTCCAGTGGCCGCGACTGCGGTGCGAAGCACATCAGCAGGCCGGTTCGGGGCTTCTTCTGACAGACTGGGGCGTCATGTACGAAGCGTCGGACGATCAGGCTGCTCAGGCTTTCCTGGCAACGGTTCACATCGGTGACCACTGCGGAGGGACCGTCACCGAGCTGACTCGCGACGGTGCCGTGGCAGTGGCCCTGGACGGATTTCCTGGGCGCCCGCTGGGTGTGATCGGGCCGTTGGACCTCTCCTGGGTCCGGTTCGCGGTCGCGGCCAGGGTCGTGGAGGTCGGGCAGCGTGTCACGGCTGAGGTGATCGCCGTCGATCGGGATGCGGGCCGGGTTCGGCTGTCGATGGCTGCGACGGAGAACCCGCGACTGTGGACATTCCTCAAAGGGCTCCGCCGCGGTGAGGTCCTGTCCGGTGTGATCGCGTCGATCGAGTCGTTCGGCGTGTTCGTGGCGTTGGACGAGGGGCCCGGCCACCCCGCCTTCCCCGGTGTCGGGTTCATCTCGTACTCCGGTTTGTCCTGGTGCCGTTTCGACGCGGCTTCGGACATCGTTCGGGTCGGTCAGCGTGTCTCGTGCGAGTTCCTCGGTTTCGACACATCCAACGGAGAGGCCCGGTTGTCGCTGAAGGCGATGCAGCCCGACCCGTTCCAGGTGTTCGCCGACAGTGTGCGGGAGGGGCGGGTGCTGTGTGGGCGCGTCACCAAGCTCGTGCCGTTCGGTGTCTTCGTGGAGGTGGCCGACGGTGTCGAGGGTCTGGTGCATCTGCGAGAGCTGACGGAAGTGCCGGTGGAAGCTCCGGAGGAGGTGGTCCGGGTCGGTGAGAAGCTCGCGGTGGCCGTCGTCGAAGTCGATCGAGAACGACGCAGGCTGGCTCTTTCCCGGCGACAGGTTGTGCCTGGCTCCTGGTGACTTCTGTGTTCTGTGGAGAGGGGGAGGTTCTGGAGACTGCCGGGATGCCTGTTGTCACTCGGTGATCGTTAGGAAGGCTGGGGGAGTAGCTCGACCAGCTCTGACCTGCACAGTGGCTGCTCCTAGCCCTGCTCGGGGAGACTGGTGATGCAGACGTTGAGCCGGACGAGGTTCGCGAGGGACGTGCCAGCCTCGCCGAGAACGGCCTTCAGGTTCTCTGGGCTCAGCGCCAACTGCGCCGCCATGTCCCCGGCGTGCTGGGGCTCACCGCCGCCGCTCATCGCGATCTGCCCGGAGCAGGACAGGGGACGGGTGTTTCCAGTGCCAGGTGGAGACGTCCTGTTCGAACAGGTCACCGGTCACCGCGACGACGGCTGCCTCGGGAGTCTGGGAGTTGACCAGGGTACGCGGACCGACGCCGCACGCTCTTCTGCGTCTACCGAAGCGAGCCAAGATCACTGCACATGGTTGTCGTATCGTAAGTTGTTCGAGGTTTTCATGGTCGGCTGTAGGCCGGTGTCGGAGAAGAGCCGTGAACGCCGGAGCCTCACCAGTACTGGCCGTCGTGAGACTTGTCTCGCACACGAGACAGACATGAGTGTCTCTGGTTTCCCGCCTGCGCAGGGTGGCCCTTCGTAGGCGTATCGGGTAGGCGCCGGGTACGCTCGCTCCTCGACCAGGGTAGGTGTGCGGGCGGGTCCATGAGATAAGGAGTCGCTGTGAGCGATAATTCTGATACATGCAGCGATTCGGCCGATGTGTCAGATCGACGCCGGTTCCTTGAAGAGGCGCTGGACTGCGTAAGCGCGGGCGTGTACGCCGTCGACGAGAAGGAGCGCCTCGTCGCGGTCAACGCCACTGCTCTGCAACTGCTGGCACGTTCCGCCAGTGACATGCTCGGGCACGACGCCCAGGAACTGCTGCACCGTAACGCCCAAGGGAACATGGTCGCCAAGAAAAAACTCGACGTTTCCCATGGGGAGCTGTCAAGTCCTTTCTCCCGCGCCGGAAAGGCCTGGTTCCAGCGAGGCGACGGCACGCTTCTTCCTGTGGCGTGGTCCGCTGTTCCCTGTGTCTCCGACACTTCTCAGGTCGCCGAGCTGATCGTCTTCCAGGCCGTCGGGCAGGACGAGGGGGACCCCGCGCGGTCCGCCTTCTCCCGCCGGACACTGTCGGAAACAGAACGACTGGCTCTGCTGGCCGACACCACCGCACATCTGATCAGCAACGTTGATGCGGAAAAGTCTTTGCTGCGGGTGGTGGAATTGATACTTCCACGCCTCGCGGACTGGGTGGTCATCGACTTGATCGCCGAGGGCGACGAGGTTTCCCGCTCTCTGGTGGCCCACGCGGATAACGGGAGAATCACAGTACGCGAAGACCTGCAGGGGCCGATGCCTCCGGTGCCCGAAACCTCGGGTATGCCCCTGTCCAAAGCCTTGCGAGGCGCCGCTTCCACCCTCGTCAACCGTGAAATCTACTCTGGGCCGCCCGATACGGGTATCGCGGTGGAGCAGCGCAAGCTGTTCGAGGTGACAGGTATCAACACCGCGGCCATCGCTCCCATCCGCGGGCCCCGCGAAGTGCTGGGCGCTATGACCCTGGGGCGCGTGGGCTCGCATCATCCTTTTGCCCGGAGCGACCTCGCTCTTCTCGAGGACATCGCCCGGCGCATCGGCATCGCCCTGGAGAACGCACGCCACTACCAGCGCCAACGCCAGGTCGCCGAGACCATGCAACGCTACCTGTTGCCCCAACTCCCGCAGCTGCCGGGATTGGAGATGACAGCTCGGTACCTGCCTGCTCCGGACGTCTCACACGTCGGCGGTGACTGGTACGACGCGTTCCCTCTGCCCTGCGGCGACACGGCTCTGGTCATCGGTGATGTCGTCGGTCACGACTTGGAAGCAGCGGCCGGCATGGCTCAGCTTCGCAATATGCTCCGAGCCTATACCTGGGCCCAGGAGCAAGCCCCTCATTGCACGATCGAGCGCCTGGATCAAGCCCTCGAGCACATCAGTGATGTCTTCATGGCCACCCTCGTCCTGGCCCATCTGAAGGTCAACGAGGTCGGACAGTGGGAACTGCTGTGGGCGAGCGCTGGTCATCCCCCGCCCCTGCTCATTCATCATGACGGCATAACCCACTATCTCGAAGAGGGAAGCGGGGTCCTTCTCGGTGCGGGGGTGTCGCGGCCGCGTGCCGATGCGCGCGTTGTCCTGCCGCCCGGATCGACGCTCTTGTTCTACACGGACGGCCTGGTCGAAGCCCGAGGGCAGTCACTGGACACAGGCTTGAGACGCATGCGCCAGCACGCGGCGGCCCTTGCGCACCGCTCCCTGGATTCCTTCGCTGATCGCCTACTGGAGCGCGCACGGCCAGGTACCAATGACGACGATGCCGCATTGCTCGCCGTCCGCATCCCAGCAGAGGCGAGCGACAGGTGAAGTCGGTGGCCTCCAGCGGGTTGACCGGGAACGTTCGCCGGGTCCGTGACGCCTGACAAGGTGGGACCGTGTTTCGTCCCGGGTGTGATGGAGGCTGTGGCGTGTACTGAGTTTGGTGGAGCCGTGTTTCTGGATTCTCAGGCCACGGTGCTCGGTTGTCTCTTCTCGAACTCTATGGGTGTCAGCCAGCCGATCGCCGAGTGCCGGTGCTGCCGGTTGTGGAAGATCTCCAGGTACTCGAAGATCGCGTTGGCCAACTCCAACCGGGTCCGCCACCTGCGCCGATCCAGCAGTTCGACCTGCATGCGCGACCAGAACGACTCGATGACCGCGTTGTCGTAGCAGTCCCCGATCGACCCCATCGAGGGCATCAGTCCGGACTCCTTGGCCCGGTGGGTGAAGACCCAGGATCCGAACTGCGTGAGTTCAACCAGCCAGTGCCACTAGGTATCGGACATCACGAGTTCAAGCTGGGGAGGGGGCGGCTCCATCGCGGCGTGCAGGGGACTACGGGTATTCGCGCAGGGGCCGAACCGGATCCAGGCCAGCTCCCGCGCCCGGCGCCGGTCGAGTGCGAGCAGACTGCGCGCGCCCGGTGCGAATGCCGCCGGCCTGTGCCGGGTGACCGCGCGCAGCCGTCGCCAGCGCCGCGAATGCGCCCGGTGGCTGCGCTCGGTCACCCGCCGCCCCCGGGAGTTCTGCCCGTTCCGGGCCTCCTGCGGAGTGGCGTCGATCATCAACACGTGCATCTCGTACCGGCGGAGTCGGCAGAGCAGGGCGAGCAGCACGCGGACCGGGCTCCGCGTTCCGCACTCGTGCACCACCACCGGGCCGCCGCACAGCGCCGCGGCCACCTGGGCCAGGTGCAGTACGTGCACCACCCAGCGCCACAGTGGGTAGGGGACCCGACCGAGCAAGGGTCCCAGCTGGTACCGCGACTGTAGCGAGTCGATCACCCGCACACCCTCCGCAGTGAGCACGGTCCGCTCCTCGTTTCCGCGGAGCCCGAACAGCCGCCGCAGCAGGGTGCTCTTCCCGGCCCCGGGTACCCCGGCGACCAGGACCAGGGACCGCCGGGGGTAGATCATGCCGCGCACTGTCGCGTCATTCACCGTGGGCACATACCGCGCCAGCCCTTGGAACATCTTCGGTAGCTCCTCAAAGCGGACCTTCGCGCCGGTGCGGCGCGGCTCTACAGTGGACGCGTCACCAATGTCATGACGCTATCGGGTATCGACGATTCCGAAAAACGCAGGACGCGCCAGAGCCTCCATCACACCCGGTACGAAACAAGTGGAGCTGAAAGTCGTCCAGACGGTGCTGGGACACGCGAGCATCGTGCTGACCATGGACACCTATGCCAGCGTGCTGCCGGAGGTGGCGCGAGAAGCGGCGGAGCGGACCGCGTGGCTGATGTTCCGGGACGCCAGGAGGACCGGTCGACATACGAGGGGTGTGGTCGGCGGGGCCTGGTTCTGGTCCCACCTCGGTCCCATCAGTGCGATGGCTCCTCGAAGATGAGGTAACGCATCCAGTATGACCTGGTGTTTTGTGGCGCACCCGGCAGGATTCGAACCTGCGACCATCGGATGAGAAGCCTCCGATCACCGCCATCGTTTCGTGTCGAGAGGTGCCGCCCGGTGTCGTGCCAGTGCGGAACCGCGGAACACGAACGGAGCACACATCGGCCCCTGGTGGTGTCCGATGGCACCTCGCGAGGTTCTCGCGAGAACGCTGCTCCGCCTCACGCTGGAGGAGCCGGTCGCGAGTGTTCTGGTTTTGCTACGGACCAGGGCAACGACACGGACCTTCTGGGGCACGCCTTCAGGCCCTTGTAGCCGCTCTCGTCGTCGTTCGGAGCAGCCACCGACCACCCTAGGGAATTTCCGCAGGCCGGGGGCACTGTCACTGCCGTGCGAGAGGATCAGGGACAACCTGATCCATCGAGAACTCACGGGGTAGTCGTGGCAGACGAAGCACGGACGTGGGAACTCCTCCGGTTCTCGGATCCTGGGCAGAGCATCGCCGTTGAGATCGGGCACGGCGACCCTTTGCCACGAGGCCAGGAACGGTACTGCGCCGCTCACATCGTGCTGCAGAGCGGCTTCGTCAACGGTCGGCTCGGTGTGCTGCTGTCATCCCAGGACCTGGATGACTGGGAGCGCTGTCTGGACGCGCTCCATGCTGAGGAGCGGGTCGAGCGGCGCGCGGCCCTGTTCCCGCTCGACCTCACGCCACGCTTGGACCCCGGACAGCCTGGAACGGGCATGTGGGAAACGGCTTGGCCTGCGCCCACTCGATCAGCGTGGGGGTTCGGGGTACCGGAACCGACGTCAAGGGGTGCAAGGGTCGGCGGCCGATCAGTCCGCCAGGTCCGGGTACAGCTCGTCGTAGGGGACGTCGGGTGTCCGGAACGGATCCGCGTCCAACGTCTTCACTGAGCAGTCGGAACTGAGAATCGGGATGTGTCGGCCCGTCACCCGGCCTTCCAACTCCTCCAGATAGTCCAGACGTCCGCTGCCGGTCGGTTCGCGGGTGACCCGGAACAGGTGGTTCCGGACGCTCGCGGCCAGGGTACCCTCGTCGCTCGCCTCGAAGCCCAGCAGCGTCGCGCGGGTCGCGATCGTGGCCGCGTCGTAGTAGATCAGGCTGTAGCCGCTGTAGAAGTCCTCCCGAGCGGAGGTGCTTTCCGTCTCGGCCTTCACCGTCTTGGTGATGGCCGCTTCGTAGTCGTGGAATCCCGCCGGGCTCCAAGCGTCCTCCTCCAGCCAGGAGGGATCGAAGGCACTCGCTTGGACGAGGCGGTAGTGCTCCGGGGCCGAGTCGTCGTCGGCGGGCTCGCACTCCGTGCCGGAGTAGGACCTGACCATGTCCGGAAGCAGCCCGAGCTCCATGGAGTACACCGTGATCGGGACGTCGGATTCGGCCCTGCAACCTCGCCGTTCCAGGGATCGAAGGAAGGTCCCCAGGTCGGAGTACCGTCCGGCGAAGAACACCGCATTGGTCCCTGGGTCCGCGCAGATCTCGTTGACTATGTGATCGAAGTAGACGGTCGTGTTCCCCGAGCCGGCGCTGCCGTGGAACGTCAGCGAGTTCTGGACGAGATAGGGATCGAGATATCGGCGGAACTGATCGGCCAGATCCAGCGAGAAGGCGTCGGCCTCGTTCTCGTCGGCGAGCAGCGGGCCCCTGACAGGTTCCTGGTCCGACTCGGCTTGACGGTCCAGGTGGTGGCGCAGAGCCGCCGCGAAGTCCTCGTTGTTGGGAGCCGATCGGATGAGCCCGGGCGAGCGCACATTGTTGATCGTGGTGGAGGTCGAGGAGCTGGCGACCATGGGAATCCTGCGCTCGGACAGTTCCCGGGCGACTTCCTCGGTCTCGGTGGTGGTCGAAGACTGCCCGATGACCACGGACAGGGGAATGTCGTCGTCGACCATCGATTCGAGGTCGTCGACGACCGCATCGGTGCCTTGCTGCACGCTCCCCTCGTTGGCCAGGTAGAGCTGGAAGATCCGGCTTTCCTCGGCGACCACCTCGACGCCGGATCCGGTCTCCGCGAACCCGTTCTGTCGCATGAGCGCGACATAGGTCCCCTCGACGGCGCGGATGATCTGTTCCTCGCTCAGGTCCGCGTTCCCGCCGAGCGAGAACGAAGTCATCATCACGATACGGAAGGCCTCGATGTCGTCCCGGGAGGAGGCGAGCTCCTCGACCTCGGTGTTCATGCTGTGGATCCGGCCGGTGATCCACTCGAGACCCGCGTCGAAGGAATGGGAGCCGTCGTTGACGCCGACACATTCGCCCCGGATCTGCTGTAGGCCCGTCCCGCAGACCAGGTGCGGCCAGCCGAACACACCCCCGACCACGGTGGCGGCGATCGCCACGGTCGTCGAGAGGACCACGGCCGCCCGGGCTCGCCTGAACCGCCGCCGTTGGAGCGGTGAACCGATCCTGCGCACGAGTTCGGATCGGGTGAGCGGGAACTCGAGGTCGCCGATGGGGGATCGGCCCTGTTCCATGAATGCTCCTTCTCAGAAGTCCATATCGGCGTCGAGCGGGTTCACCGGGCGCTCCAGCGAGATGTTCTCGTGGAATTCGGCCTCGGACTGGAACGGGTGGGAGTCTTCGCAGACGGCTCCCAGTTCTTGGAACGCGGTCCTCACGCGCAGGTGCACGTCCCTGGTGTACATGCTCTCGAAGGGGTCCTCGATGACCCACTTGCCAGCGACAATGCGGAGGATCCTCGACAACCGGTGGCCCAGTGGAGCTCCGTCCGACCGACGAGGCCCCCGATTTCGGACGAGGAATCCGTATCGCTGCAGCGGAGTGAAGCCGTCCGCACCGGGGTCGTCGATCGGCGGCTGCGGTACCGACGTGGTGTGGCGGATGAGGTCGAGCACCTCGGACTCACGGCTCGGCAGGTCGAGCAGCGCGTCGAGCTCCCGGCACACCGCCATGAGGTCGCCGGACCCGAGTGTGTAGTAGTACCAGTTCGGGGTGCGACCGCTCGTGCCCTCGTCGGACCGCCTCGCGAGCCGGCGGAACGCTTCATCGCGGTCGCAGCGTACCCATGTCGGTTCCTTCTGCCAGCGACGCAGCAGCAACCGCATCATCAGTGCCCGGGCCGAGCGTGCCGCCCCGGAGTTCTCGTTCCATGCCAGCCAGCGGCGGTCGTCGAGCCCGGTGAGGTCCTCACCGAGGTCGTAGGTCCGGATGAGGTAGTCGACGTCCTGGAGGTCCTTGGCGAGCGAGCAGATGGTCAGCGCTTCGAGCGTCCGGCTCGCGAGGTCGAGCTCGGAGTGTTTCAGCAGGGCCTTGATGAGGGTGTCGCCGAGGTGTTCCTTCAGTGTCGGGGCGTCCTCGGCGCCGCCGCGCTTCTGCCGGAGCAGGTGCTGGAGTCCGTTGTAGGCGCGCAGCCCATCGATCGCCGGGTCCTGGAGCAGATAGCTGGTGGCGGCCACGTATCCCCCGGTGAGTCCGAAGATGAGCTCGGGGAAGTAGTCGTCTATGCGGTGCGGTGTGCGGTCCGCCAGCTCGCGTACTTCGGTGGGACTGAAGTCCGGGGCCGGGACCGCCTTCGCCCTGGTCAGGAGAGGCTTCTCGGGAGTACTGCTCACCAGCAGTAGTGGTGTCCGACCGGCACCCTGGTGGGCAGGCGAGGACTGGGCGGACCGGAACAGTGCGAGCAGCCCGCCGCCCCTGCTGGCCGGCTGCTTCAAAGCATCGACGTCGTCCAGGAAGACCACGCGCCGGTACTGGTCGGCGTCTTCGGCCTGGTCGCGCAGATCGGCGAGGAAGGCGTGGACGAGCCATTCGTTGTGGCTGGTCTGGATCCTCCACTCGGTCTCGCGGTCCCGCTCCGCCTTCTCGGTTCCGGCGTGTTCCGGATAGGGGTTGATGAGCGAGCCCCAGGCTCGGGTCTTGAACCACTGCTCCACGGCGGTGTCGATCTTCCTGCGCGGCAGCGCGAGGGCGGGGCCGACCGGACGGACGGCGCCGACTTGGAACTTGACGAAGACCAGATTCACCTCTACCACGAGGCTGACGGAGGTGGCGGCGCCGTCGCGACGTTCGCGTCGGGTTCCGCGGTTGGAACGTACCTGCTGCCTCCAGTGTCTGACCAGTTCGGGCCAGAATCTGGTGTAGTCACTGACGGGGGTGAGATCGTCTCGCAATGCGGTGAGCACCAGGTCCAGCCTCGGAAAATGGCAACGCGGCAGTCCCGGTATCTTGGCGCTCAACTGGTCCCGAATATCGCGGAAGAGGTCCGGCACGGTCTCCGGGCGGTATTCGTTGCAGTTGACGAATGCGGTAGGAGTGACCAGCCGCATGATCTCGTTGGACTGGGTGAGCAGGGTGGTCTTGCCGCTCCCGGAGGGACCGTGGACGATGAGGCTCCCGGAGCGGTCGGAGTCGTCCCGGCAGAAATCGAGGATTTCGTCCAGGGGGCGGTCGCGGAGAATGGTCGATCCGGAGACGTCGACCTGGGTGGCCATGGGGCGCAGTTTCATCGGGGGGTGATCTCCTGGATCGGGCTTCGATCGAGGATACTCCACGGTGGCGAGATTCGCTGGCCGCACATTGATCACGCGAGTCCGGTACCCGCGGACCCCTTCGCGCAAAGGCTTCGAGATCCCTGGCCGAGGCGAGTTACTCGATCTGTTTGATCGTCTCAGCCTCGGCGGACATTGCTCGGCGGAGTTCGCGCAGGACAGCATCAGAGCCCTTGGCGCGGCAGACCCCCGCGGTAGTCGACTCTTCTGCCAGGGGGTTCTTTTTGTCAGGGTTTGTTTGGTGTATCCGCTACACGAATGTGACCGGAATCCATACTTTGATGACAGCTGCCGGGTTCGTGGCCGAGATCGATGCCCCCGAGCTAGACCATCGCTTGCGGAACCGGGTTCGCCATGTCCTCCACAAGATGCCGTCCACGTCATCGGTGTTCACCGGTGCCCCGCGTGCCGGGGCCTCGCCCGGCCACGGACTCCCGGAGGTGGCCCGTGTCGACCAGGGGCGGGAGGACGGCGCCCACCTGGTCGAGGTAAGCGTGGGGCCCTCGGCCGCCCCCTCGCACCTGGCCCTGGTCCGTGACGGGCGGAGGCTGCTGCTGGTCTTCCGCCCCAGCGGGGCGCTGCTGCGCGAGGTCACGTTCCCCGAGCCGGTGGCGTGGGACCGTATGGAGGTCCAGTACACCGGGGATCTCCTCACGGTCCGGGCCCCCGGGGCCCACCGCTCCCCAGTACCGGTCCGGCCGCATCTGCGGGCTCCCGGTGCGCGTTTCCTCCTGCGCTCCCCGTGGAAGCGCGTGGCCGCCTGGTTGGCCCGCCTGGGCCGGGGCCGTGCCGGCTCCTGAGGCACGAAGCCGCGGACGCGGCCGCCCAGGAACTGTGTCCCCGGACCGCCCACGGCATGCTCCGAGCCGGGAAGGGGAGACCCGTGGGCTCAGGTGTCGGGGGAGCGCTCCGGCAGCCCGGCGGCCCGCCGCAGGCGTGCGAACTCCTCGGTGAGCGCCCCCAGCTGCCAGTGGGCGTTGCGGCCGCTGGGGTTGGGCAGCAGCCACACCCGGGTGCCGCCGATCTCCATGGCCTGGGGCCCCACCTTCGCGCCGCGGTCTCCGAAGGCCTGCCGGTAGGCGGTGACGCCCAGCACGGCCAGCCACCGGGGACGCCACAGCAGGACCTTGCGCCGCAGCGTCCGCCCGCCCTCCACGATCTCCTCCCGGCTCAGCTCGTCCGCCTGGGCCGTGGTCCGGTCGACGACGTTGGTGATCCCCAGGCCCAGAGACAGGAGCGCGTCCTCCTCGTCGGGCTTCAGCCGGCGCGGAGTGAAGCCGGACCCGTGCAGGGCGGGCCAGAAGCGCGTGCCCGGATTGGCGAAGTGGTGTTCGAGGGCACCCGAGGCCAGGCCGGGGTTGATCCCGCAGAAGAGCACGTCGAGGTGCTCCGCCAGGAGGTCGGGGACCACCTTGCTCCGGGCCGCCTCCAGCTCCGACCTGCTGGGGCCGGGCACCCTCCCCGGCGAGGTGCGTACACGGGGACGCGGGAATTCGGCCTCCGGCGGTGTGTCCTCGGTGCGTCCGCTCACGGGACTCCTCTCCTCGGCCTGCGGTCGGTGACGCGGGGAACCGCGTCGCCGTGTTGCTGAAGGCCCCTGCCCGAGAACACGGTGTCGAAGCACCTGCGGGCTGCTCGGGCGGGTCCGCGGCGCGGGCCGCTGGACCTCTCTGGCCAGCCCGGCGGTTATCCGTTCCGCTCCGCCGCGTCGTCGGCGCCGACGTGGTCCTGCACCCACTCCACCAACGGCACCAGCAGGCCGGTGACCTGCCACCCCTCCCCGGTGAGGCTGTAGACCACGTGCGGCGGGACGACCGGCCTGGCCTCGCGCAGGACCAGGCCGTCCTCCTCAAGGGTGCGCAGGGTCTGGGCGAGCATCTTCTCGCTGATCCCGCCGACCGCCCGCAACAGCTCGCTCCAGCGCGAGGGGCCCCGGGACAGGGCGATGAGGACGAGCACGCCCCACTTGCTGGTGATGTCGCCCAGCAGCCGGCGGGAGGGGCAGGCGGCGGACAGCACCTGGCCCCGGGTCGGAGCGTTGGCGTGGAATCCGGAGGAGCGCATGGCGCCAACTTACCAAAAGGTGGGTACCCCACTTCTGGAATGTGCCTGTGAACAGGGTGGTTGGCACTCACGCACGGCCGGAGCAGCCGACCGAACGAAAGGAGTCCCATGAGCAGCGTCGTCGTCACCGGTGCCACCGGCCACCTGGGCCGCCTCGTCGTGGAGGACATCCTGGCCAAGGGCCACCCCGCCGAACGGATCACCGCCACCGGTCGCGACGCCGGCGGGCTGACCGGCCTCGCGGACCGGGGCGTGCGTACCGCCCGCGCCGACTTCGGGGACCCCGCCTCGCTCAGGGACGCCTTCGAGGGCGCCGACACCCTCCTCCTGGTCTCCGGCAGCGAGGTCGGCAAGCGGGTGGACCAGCACCGTAACGCGATCGAGGCCGCCGGGGCGGTCGGTGTCGGACACGTCGTCTACACCAGCGCCCCCAAGGCCACCGACACCACGCTGGTCCTGGCCCCCGAGCACAAGGCCACCGAGGAGATCCTCACCGCCTCCGGCCTGGCGTACACGGTCCTGCGCAACGGCTGGTACAACGAGAACTTCGAGCAGCAGCTGGACCAGGCCCGCGAGACGGGCGCCTTCGTCGGCAGCGCGGGCGGGGGACGGGTCGCCAGCGCCTCGCGCCAGGACCTGGCCGAGGCCGCCTCCGTCGTGCTCCGCGACCCGAAGGCGCACGCCGGCGCCGTCTACGAGCTCTCCGGCGACACCGCGTGGACCCACGCCGAACTCGCCGCGGCCCTGGGGGAACTGCTCGGCCGCGAGGTCCTCTACCGCGACCTCACCACCGAGGAGCACGTGGCGGCCCTGACCGGTGCCGGACTGGACGAGGGCACCGCGCGCTTCGTTGCCGCCTTGGACGCCAACATCCGCGACGGCGAGCTGTCCATGACCACCGGCGAGCTCTCCCGCCTGATCGGCCGCCCGACCACCCCGGTCGCCGAGACCCTGCGCACGCCGGCCTGACACGGGACACGGGGACCGGTCCGGAGGCCGCCCCGCGGCCGGACCATCCGTTCAAGGACCCGAGGCGGTGGGGGCGGTCGCCGAGCCGCCCCCGCACCGCTTCGCCCGGTCGGCTCCGAACCGGTTCCGCCCGCCCTCGACGGACGCACCCACCGGCGGGACCTCGTGTGTCGGCTCCCGCCCGTCCGCCGTGCGCTACCGGGCCGTCGAGCTCCCGCAGAGGGACCGGACCAGCGCGGGTACACCGTCCCGGCGTCGAAGCCGGGGCTGCCCCGACACGCACGCCCGGCCGCGAGCAGGGCAGTGGTTCGTAACCTCCTGAACATGGGAACTCTCCGTCCTAGGTACGGGCACCCGCTTCCCGCGGATGCCCGAAGGACTGTGGCACGAGCGGCTTCGAACCGACTTCGGTTCCACCTCGCTCCGGCTTCGCGTGTGGAACGGACCGACACGGGCACGAGGGTGACGCGTGCCCGCGCCCCGCCCCAGGAGGGCCGACATGCCTGACGCCCAGACCCCGGTGGTCTGCTTCGTTCACGACCTTGGTGACCGGCGCGTGTGGCGGCGCCTCACCGAGGCGCTACCGTCGTGGGTCCGCGCTCTGGTGGTGGAGCAGCGACCCACCAGTCGGCTCGCCCCGGCCGACCAGGCCGAGCACATCGAGGCCGCGGCGCGCGCAGTCCTGCCCGATACGGGCGTGGACCTGGTGGTCGCCCCCGACAGCGCGGCCGGTGCGGGCGCCGAGCTCGTCGCTGACGGAAGCGCCACGCACGCCCTGTTGGTCGATCCCGACCCCCAGGTGCTGGTCGGCCGCCCCGATTTCCGGCCTCCCGGGCCCAGCGCGCAGATCGCCGACCTCCTGTTGGCCATGGCCCCCTACCAGGAGCAGTTGCGCGAGCACGGGACCCTGCCGGAGGAGGGGGTCGAGGCCATGGTGGACCACTTCCTGGGACGTTGCGAGACGCTGGACGAGCAGGACCGGCGCCTGCTCCACGACATCGCCACCGAACGGCTCACCCAGACGATGCCCTGGGACCTGTCGACGGCCCAGGAGGCCGCGCCGCCGTGTGAGCACGACTGGTTCACCCGTCTGAGCGCGTCCCCTGAGCGGTTCACCGTCTACTCCGGGGAACTCGCCGGTCTGGGCGCGTCGCTCCGCACGGTGCTGTCCCGCAACGTCCCCGGGGCGTACGTGGTGAGCGCCTCCACCCGCACGGCGTTCCCCTGGCTGGAGGAACCCGCGGCGCTGGCCGCCCTCATCACCGACCACATGGATCCGAGATTCCAGGAGGACCACTCGACGTGAAGCGGCCGCGCGACCGGGGAGCGAAGAGCCTAGCCGCGGCCCGCCTCGTACACGCACAGGTGCGTGTACGCCAGAGAGAACAGCGGCGTGGGCACGCCCAGCTCGCGCCCGCGCGTGACCAGGTCGCCGATGACGTGGTCGGCCTCCACCGGGTTGCCGTGGGTCAGGTCCCAGTACATGGAGGTCGTGGTCGTGGCCGTGGTGTTGGCGACGGCGGCGTGGGCACGGTCACGGGCCCCCTGGTCGGGCGGATGGCCCGACGCGGTGGCCACGGCGATGGCCTCCTCGAACACCCCGGACGTGAACTCCTGCCCGCCCGGTGCGCTGTTGACGCGGCCGATGGGACCGCGCATCAGGCAGGTGCACGCGCCCAGGCTCGCCAGGAACACCCACTTGTGCCACATCTCCTGGCGGATCCTCGGCGTGGGCGTGGCGGTGTGGGTCCCGGTGTCCAGCGCCGCGTGGACATCGTCCAGGCCGAGGACGGGCCGCTCGCCCAACGGCCCGTAGACCAGTTGGCCCATCCTGCCGATCTCGACGATCTCGCCCCGCTCGCCCAGGCGGGTCATCACCATGGCGACCCCGCCGTAGACACGGTCGGCACCGAAGCGCTCGACCAGGGCGTCGACGTGCCGCATGCCGTTGAGGAAGGGCAGGACCACGGTCCGCGGGCCCACCGCCGGGGCGAGGTCCTTGAGCGCGGCGTCGAACCCGTAGGACTTCACGGCCACGATCACCAGGTCGTAGTCGGCCTCCAACCGGTCGGCGGTGACGGCGGAGACCGGCACGGTCTCCACACCGCCGTCCACGCCGTGGATGCTCAGGCCGTGTTCGCGCAGCAGCTCGGCACGCGCGGGGCGGACGAGGAAGTCGACGTCCCGGCCCGCCTGCACCAGGTGCGCGCCGAAATAGCCGCCGACCGCTCCGGCACCCACGACAAGGATCTTCATGGCTCTCCAACCCGGTGGTTCACGAACACCGCAAAACGTATGCGTCGAATTACGGTTCCGTTGGTGACTGACAGTGTTTCCTGGTGCTGTTCGATATGGTCAGCGCTGGTTCTGTGTGTCAAGGCAGTTCACCTCGCACCCTTGCGTGTCAGCACGTTCGTGCCAGTCGTGTGCCAGAGTTTCGACCGCTCCGTCCGCGTACTTTGTGCCAACTTCCTCGCAACACACTACTACAAAGAGTGACATTGGGTTGTGTGAGGTTGCGTGGAGTCAGGGCGCACCTGGTCCGCAGAGCTTTGGTGAATACCTGTGACCAGGTGTTCGCTCTCTTCCCTTCCCATTGCCAAGGACAGTGGGAAGGGAAGAGAGCCCTCTTGGTAGAAGAAGACAAGGAAGGGCCGAGGGCCGTCCTGTTCATCAGCGGAGCAACGAAACTCGGTGTCTGTGAACAACACCTTCACTGTGCTCGCCGAGCATGGACACATGCCGCTCGACTTAACGGCACACCGCCGCGAATGATCCGTTCGGAGGAGCGCCGTCGAGACGTGCCCTCGGCGCTCGGGCACCGTTCAACAGCAGCCCCGCACAGAAACCCCAGATCCCGTCCCGGTCGGACAGGGCTGGGTGGCGCACAGCAGCCCACATGAGCCTGCGCGTCGGTCACATCCCCTGGGCCTCGTCGACCGTGGCTTCCAAGGACACCACTCTGGTTGTGGCCTCTCCTGTCACGATTGCTCCACCTGGCTTCTTGCTCTTGATCAGGAGAGAAGAAGGCGAGGTGGCTCCTGGAAGCAGACAGCAGTACAGAAGAGCACACTACCGACCGGTTCATCAGGGGGACGACCAAACTCGTCGTCTGCGGTGTCGCGGTCATCGCTGCGATCGTGTCCTATAGGCATGCCTATGCGGTGGTCACCGAATACGGCGAGAGCGGGATCACGGCGATGATGGTTCCCCTGACTATCGACGGCCTGGTGTACGCCGCGTCCATGGTGATCCTGCATTCCGCCCGAGCGAGAACAAGAACTCCTTGGCTGGCGTGGCTGCTGTTGTGGGTGGGGATTACCGCCACCTTGGCGGCGAACGTCGCTCATGGGTGGCGGAACGGGTTGGTGGGTTCCATCGTCGCGGCTTGGCCGGCTGTGGCTCTGGTGGGGTGTTACGAGATGTTGATGTGGCTGGTCCGTTCGGATAACCGACAGGGGTCCGAGGCTGCTCGCGAGGTAGCCGATATCGACCAACAGGCGGTGTGCGCCTATCAGGAGAGCGTGCGTATTGGCAGCCCGCTTTCGGAGAGAAGGCTCGCCGAGCGCTTCGGTAATTCACGTCGGTGGGCGCGCACCATCATGGAAAGGTCGGTGAACAAGGATGAGGAGTAAGGGATGACAAAGAACGAATGTCCTCGTTCGGTGGGCTGACGGCGAAGACTGCGGAGGCTGTGGTCCGGTGTGTGATGCGGCCTTGGTACGAGGCGGACCGCGCACCGGGCTGCTGGCCCCTGGGACCTGTCAGGCTTGTACGTCCTTGCACAGTGAGCTCTTTTCATCCTGCTTCTCGGAGTTGGAGGACGAGCACGGCTCGGGTGACCTCTCCAGCCCGGTGCGGGCAGCACCGCAGCCGGCGCAGGACGTCCCAGTTCTTGAGTTGGGCGATGGCTCGCTCTCCGGGGCTGCGGAGCTTGGCGTGCTCGGAGTTGGCGTCCTTCTTCCACCGCGGCTTGCCCCGGCCCTTACGCGGTCGTAGGCGATGAGCGTGCCGTCGACGATCACATACCCCCGCCCTTTGCGGCGTGCGCGGCGTAGGCCCTGTTCCAGGGTGGGTGCCTGCTTCGCGAGCAGGGCCGTGGTCTCGCGCACGTACCGCCAGGCGGTCGTGGTGCCCACCTCGAAACCGGACGCGACCTGGGTGAGGGTCTCGCCTTTGTACAGGTGGACCAGCACGAGCAGGGCCTGCTGTGCCGGGTCCAGGCGTCGCCATCGGGAACCAGCCGTCTTGCGGTGGGCGCGGATGGTGCGGGCGGCCAGGTTGAGGGGGCGGCGTGACAGGGGCAGCGCGGCACGGTAGAACAGCATGTGGAGCCTCTGGTGGGCAGGTTTTCTTGGTCGTTAACTCATCTACCAGGGGCTTCTTGCTGTCATGGGAGGTTCTGGGCAGTCGGTGTGAGCCTGTGACCAGCACCTTCAGGATGGAAAAGGCTCACTGCTCTTACCGTCGAGTAGCACAGTCTCCAGAAAGAGGGTGGAAGGAATTCATGTATCTGATATTGAGCATGGTATCCCTCCTTCTGAGATCGCTGATTTTGATGCACAAGGCAATAGGGCCGCCGAGCATGGTCTCCTTGATGGAGTAGCTGTGGTTGGACCGGAACCAGGGTGAGGGCCTGGATGACCTCCTGCGTGATCAGGCCCTGTCCTGGATGCGCGTGCCGGACGCCGTGTTCTGGACCCGCCCACCCTTGTGCGCCCGTATCGACGGGCCAGGGTTGTACTCGTGCAAGCGGTGCGGGTCGTCGTTGGATGGGCAGGCCACGCTTCAGAGCGTGGGAGTGGGGTCGGGATCGTCGTGGTAGGCACTGGCCTGGAGTGTGAACAGCTCGTGGTAGCGGCCTTGGGCTGCCATGAGTTCGTCATGGGTACCGTGCTCGATCACCTGTCCCTGGTCCAGGACATAGATGCGGTCGGCCATGCGCACCGAGGCCATGCGGTGGGTGATGAGCACAACGGCCGCGCCCGTGCGGCGCGCGTGCGTCCTGATCGTGTCGAAGAAGCGGGCCTCGCCCTTGGCGTCCAGCGTTATCTAGGGTTGTCAACTCGTTCCCACAGTTCAAAGAAGGATCGGCAGCTCTGTCACATGAGTTACGTGGGTGTTGCTGGCCATGGACCCTCGGTCGATCCGATGGTGCCGTGCTCCCACCACCCGCGAGCACGACAGAGCAGGGCTTACGCCTCCCAACGACGGCATAAGCCTCATTCCTTCAACCCTTGGACGACCCCTACTGCGAGCATAGTTACGAAAAAGACCGATGGCCGGATCCGGCCATGCATAATAAAGAAGGCGCAATGATCCAGGTGAGACAGCGTTCAACCGAAATCCCAATACGCGAATGTGATTAGCGTCACATTGAAGGTTTTTTCGATCGCTAATAACGTCGTGAATTGCTGCGGGCGACCACCCGAAGCTTCCGTGTGAATCTTTTGCGCGGTGCCATGAACGAGCTCAGACAAGGACCCCCATGAGCAACACCATCAAGCGTATCGCCACGACGACGCTTCTCGCTGCGGGCATCGCAGCGGGTGCCGCAGGAGCAGCTTCGGCGACCATTGTCAATATCGGCGGCGGCACCTGGGACTATGGCGTCGGCGGCGGCACCGTTTGGTCCGACTACTACCACGGTTCTTCTTGCCACTCCTCCTCTGTAAGTGGTGAGTACTACTCCTCCTCTGGTGCCACTGCAGCCGGATCCTGGGCGAGGGCCTCCGCCCCGGACACGTGGATGGTGGACCACTCCTACTGGAACAACCAGTGCTGAGTAACTCTCATGCCACGGTCCGCCGACAGGGATCCTGTCGGCGGACCGCCGAATTTCCAAGCTGAAGAGAATCATGGTCCACCGCAACGTCATTGTCGGCTACGCCGTTCCTGCCCTGTTGTCCGTCATACTGGCCTTTCTGACCCTCAGTTCCTCGGCCCAGGAACTCACGCCCGGAGATCCCGATCTGTTGTGGATTAAGGAGAACGACAAAACCTCTACGGTCGAGGATATCACCGAAGCCATTGACGAGGTAGCTCAAGCTGAGGGGTTCACGGTCGTCCTCGATCTCTCAGACCTGAACAATCCAGGGAACCTGCGCCATTTCTACATCGCCGCAGGGGACGCCGGAAGCCCCGGTGGCGCATGGCTGGAAGACGGCTACCCCGACTTCGGCCGTGCCATGCAGACGCAGGTGCACTCCTTCTCCGAGTTGACCGTCGCCGACCCGCGTGGCTATTACCTCGTCTACGGGGACGGAGGCGACGTCCGGTTTCTCCAGGACGCACTCGCCGACGTCGGACTCACCGGCCAGGTGAGCACGTTCGATGAGCTAATGCACTGGGAGGACTATCTGCTGGCCGATGACCTCATGGCCGCAGTCATCACCGCAGCACTGTGCATCGCCATCCTGGTCGGCGCAGGCGTCCTACTGGGCGCCAGGTCCTACGGCGTCCTACGGCTCAACGGCCACTCCTACACGCGCATCCTGATCCGTGATCTAGTCCACGCGGTGCGGGTTTGGGCTCTTGCCGGTGTGGTGACCACCGCAGCCACGCTCGTCTTTCTCGGCTTCTACAACGGGCTGGCCCAACTACCCCTCTTCGCCATCATTGTCGGTTACCTGATCGCCGGTTTGACCGCCGTCGCCCTGGCCTCGCACGCCCTTGCTTTGGGCCTGCTGCACCTGTCCAGTCTGCTCAGCGCCCTCAAGGGCAAACTCCCCGCCCGGTCAACCCTGACAGCCGTCTACCTTGTTCGCACCAGCGCGCTGGTTCTGGTCCTCGGTGCGGTCAGCGCACTGGGCACTTCCATTGCTGAGGCCAACGACTACCGTGGCGGATTCGAGCGTTTCGCCCAGGCAGGCGAAACCTCCAGGATCAGGCTCCTCGGCAGCGTTCAAGGTGAGGAGATGACCGAGGCCATGGACAACGTCATCGGCCCTTGGCTGCGTCAGTCGGATGCTGACGGGCGCACGATCCTCGTCGAACAGACATACCCTTCAGACTTCCTTCCCACTGGTTCGCCCTATCTCGACTTCGACGTCCTACTGGTCAATGACACCTACCTGGAGCACAATGAGGCCCTGGCCCCCGACGGTGAACCTTACGGCGCCAGTGACACGATCCGCGTCCTCATTCCCGACTCGCTCGCCGAACACGAGGCCTCGCTGGTCGAGGGCACGCAGAGCTGGGCAGAGTTTCAGACCGAAGCGCCCACCGAGGTCGAAGCACTTCCCCTCGCCGGCCCTCAGGAGATGTTCACCTATGGGACTACCAGCCAGGTCACGCTGCAGAGCCTGACCACGGTTACGGACCCCGTGGTCGTCGCAGTGCCCAACGGTTCGCTGAGCGCTCCCCAATACGCCAGCCAGGCGTCGAGGGGCGGACTCCTGTTCACGGACCCGTCCGAGGCGGAGAGCGCCATCGCCGAGGGCCCGCTCGCAACCTACGTCAACGGCCTCCAGCCGGTGGCCCTCATCGCCGCTGACGAATACGGCGAGATCCTATCCGAACTGCGGGTCCGTGCCGTCAACCTCATCGCCTTGATCGCGGTCCTGGCGATGACCGCCATCGCCGCTGGCCTCGTGTACGTGCGTACCAGCGCCCAGACCATCTTCGCTCGCCACATCAGTGGGTGGACGTTCATCGCCACCCACCGCAGGCTTCTCGCCTTCGAGGGTTTGCTCGCCCTCGCCTTCACCGGATGGATCACCTGGGACACACTGCGTATGCGCGCCGCACTGAACGCCCCCATGACCTGGTCGCGCGAGGCACTGAACACCACGGGGGTTGAACCCCTCTACGCTGCGGGCATCGCCGTCGCCGGATTCACTCTCATCTTCGCCACTCTCGTCTACTTCCACGGTCGTATCGTCCGTGAAGGTGCCTCCCAGGCCTGACCACCCAAGGAACACCATGCTCACCGTGAAGAACCTGTCCAAGTCTTTCGGGTCGCGCGTCCTGTGGGAAGAGCTGGGCCTGACCGTCGAAGCCGGACGGATGCTCGCCCTGGTCGGCGCCAGCGGATCGGGCAAGACCACCCTGCTCAATTGCATGGGCTTGCTGGAAAAACCCAGCGGCGGCCAGATCCTGTTCGAAGGCACAGACGTCACCCGCCTGGGTGTGGGCCGTCAACGTCGCTTCCGCCGCGACAAGCTCGGCTACCTGTTCCAGAACTACGCCCTGATCGAGAACGCCACCGTCAAGGCCAACCTCGATGTCGCCCGACGACGCGGCACTCAAGCCAACTACTCACAAGCCCTGGAGCGGGTCGGGCTGATCGGCCGAGACAAGGACAAGGTGCACTATCTGTCCGGTGGTGAGCAGCAGCGTGTGGCCCTGGCCCGCCTGATGGTCAAACAGCCCGCACTGGTACTGGCCGATGAACCGACCGGGGCCCTGGACAGCGGCAACGGCGCCATGGTCGTGGACGTCCTGCGCCAGATGAGCCGGGAAGGCTGCGCCGTGGTCATCGCCACGCACAACAACGACGTGCGCGACGCATGCGACACCGCCTTCGACGTGCACGTGCAAAAGGAGGTCTCCGCGTAACTGTTCCGCGCCGGGTGCGATGAGGTGATCTCCGCGACTTCGAAACAGCAGAAACCCGGCAAGGAAGGGATTTCCCTTCGAAAAAAGAGTGAGGGGCGGCTCGCCGGACCTGATTCAATTCCAGCAAGCCGCCCGGAGCTGCGTTGGCGTTTTGAGATAAGTAGGCCGCGCTATTGTCGGCCTACATACCGACCCGACAGTGAGCTCTTTTCATCCTGCTTCTCGGAGTTGGAGGACGAGCACGGCTCGGGTGACCTCTCCAGCCCGGTGCGGGCAGCACCGCAGCCGGCGCAGGACGTCCCAGTTCTTGAGTTGGGCGATGGCTCGCTCTCCGGGGCTGCGGAGCTTGGCGTGCTCGGAGTTGGCGTCCTTCTTCCACTGCGGCTTGCCACGGCCCTTGAACGGGCAGAACACCGCCTCCGACAGCCCCACGTACCCCTTGTCGCCCAGGCCGACCAGGACCGAGGCCTTGATGCGTTCGGCGATGCTCAGTGATCCGATCAGAGGAATGCGCATGACGATGGCGTTGCCACTGTTCATGGGCATCGGGCAGAGCACTCTTGTTCGGCTTACGGGGTGGAGTGATGGCTCGGCCGGGGTGATCACGGCGCAGGCCGAGGTAGCCGTCGTCCAGCAGCACCTCCACCTCTGGGAAATACCGGAAGCAGGAATCGATTCCCTCGGTGCGGACCGCGGTGGCATCGTGCATCCTCCCGGGCCGCAGGGAGTCGGTCCACAACATGCGCCCGCGGTGATCGGCGACGATGGTGGCCTTCATGGTGTTCTGTTTCTTCTTGCCCGACACGAACGCCCGTCGGCCACCTCGGCTCGCGCGGGGCCTGCGCACCTGGACCTCGGTGGCGTCCAACCTCAGTTCGACGCCTTCGGCCTGAGCGTAGGCGAAAGGCGTCCTCCAAGGTGCGCAAACGCACCTCCGGGCGGTCGGGGACCGCGCACCCCCGTTCGGCCAGCAAAGCGCGGATCTGGCCCACGGCCCGTGTGACGGTGGAGCGATCCACATCGAACAGCAGGCCCAGGACCGCGTGCGGCAGGTCGTGGCGCAGGTGGATCAAGGTGGCCACCAGGCGGTCGACGAAGACCAGGCGGTGCCGGGCGCCCGCCCCGGCGGCCCGTTTCCTCGCCCCGCCCCGGACCCGGTGCCGGCGATCTTCGATGGCCGTTTCCCAAGGGCGGGCCAGCTCCTCAATGAGCACGGACAAGTGGTGCCGCGAGATGCCGGTGAGCCAGGGATGGGCCAGGACCGCACGGTTGACCTTGATCGTCACGACCAGAGCATGCCACGGTCCTCCGGCGAGACCTTCACCCGCTATCACGCACCAACTCGTAAGTAATGATTTGTTGTGCTGTAGGTCATGCTTGCTTGGTACAAACCCGACCTGGGGGGCGTTGGTGCGCATGCTCGAGGGTGCGGTGCGGACTTCCCGTGCCAGTCTCGTGCCAGTCCGATTTCAGAAGTGAGTACGAGCTGACATCGATCATCTTCTCGCTGCCGGAACACCCAGGTCAGAGCATGAGTGACTATGGACGCCGGTTTGAGTGCGAGATACGTAACCGCAAAACGTATGACCACGGGATGCCTGGTGGCAAGGCGGGATCACTCCCGGGTCGACCCGGGAACCAGGGGGTGTGGAGGCCCGCCGGGTGTTGCCAGCGCGGCACGCCCACAACAGGATGGGGCCGTGCCAACGGCCCCACGGGGATCGTGAGACGGACGGGAAGCAGGGCCATGAACAGTTCAACGACATCCAGCACCGTCGACGACCTCCTCCGGCGCAGCGCGGCGCGTGTCCCCGGGCGCACCGCCCTGGTCTTCGGCGACCGCACCTGGACCTACGCCGAGCTGGACGCGGCGGTCACCCGTGCCGCCGCCCGGCTGCTCGGCCTCGGCGCCGCCCAGGGCGACCGGGTGGCGGCCTACGGGAAGAACTCCGACGCCTACCTCATCGGGTTCCTGGCCTGTGCCCGCGCGGGCCTGATCCACGTGCCCGTCAACTTCGCCCTCCAGGGAGAGGAGCTGTCCTACCTGCTGGGACAGTCCGGCAGCGCCATCGTCCTGGCCGACCCGGCCCTGCGCTCGGCCGTGGACGCCCTGCGCACCGAGACCGGGGTGGAACAGGTCCTGGAGCTGCGGGAGGGGCCCGGCTCACTGCTCGCCGACAGTCTTCAGGGCCCGGTGCCCGAGCTGGATGTGGAGGTCTCCGACACCGACCTGGTGCAGCTGCTGTACACCTCCGGCACCACCTCCCGCCCCAAGGGCGCGATGATGACCCACCGCGCGCTCGTGCACGAGTACCTGTCCTGCGTGGTGGGCCTGGACCTGTCCGCCGACGACGAGCCGCTGCACGCCATGCCGCTCTACCACAGCGCGCAGATGCACGTCTTCCTCATGCCGTGGCTGGCGGTCGGGGCCCGCAACGCCCTCGTGGAGACACCCGACCCCGCCGACCTGCTGGGCCGGATCGAGACCGGTCGGCACGGGGCGTTCTTCGCCGCGCCCACCCTGGGGGTGGCGATGGCGGGACACACCGACTTCGCCCGCCGCGACCTGTCGAGTCTGCGCAAGGCCTACTACGGCGCCTCGACCATGCCCGGACCCGTCCTGGACAAGCTGCGCTCCGCCCTTCCCGAACTGGGCTTCTACAACTGCTTCGGTCAGAGCGAGATCGGTCCGCTGGCCACCGTCCTGCGCCCGGAGGAGCACGCGGCGCGCCCCGCCTCCGCGGGCCGGGCCGCCCTGTTCGTGGAACTGCGGGTGGTGGACGACGAGGGCTAGGACGTCGAGCCCGGCGAGCCGGGTGAAGTGGTCTACCGGTCACCGCAGCTGTGCCAGGGCTACTGGGACAAGCCGCAGGAGACCGAGGAGGCCTTCCGGGACGGCTGGTTCCACTCCGGCGACCTGGTGCGGAGCGATGCCGAGGGCTACATCGAGGTGGTCGACCGGATCAAGGACGTCATCAACACCGGAGGCGTCCTGGTGGCCTCCCGCGAGGTGGAGGACGCCCTGTACACCCACTCCGGGGTGGCCGAGGCCGCGGTGGTCGGCGCACCCGACGAGAAGTGGATCGAGGCGGTGACCGCGTTCGTCGTGCCCACCGGCGAGGCCGATCCCGAGACCCTGCCCGACGACCTGGTGAAGCACGTGCGCGCCCGTCTCGCGCCGTTCAAGGCGCCCAAGGAGGTGCGGGTGGTGGCCGAGCTGCCGCGCAACGCCTCGGGCAAGATCCTCAAGCGCGAGCTGCGCGACCGCACCTCCTGATCCGCCCTCCCGCCGGCCGGTCGCAACCGCGGTCCGACCGGCCGAACCCGCCGGGTGCGGCGGTCCCCTGGCTGGCGGCGGCCTCGGACCGGAGCTCCGACCCGTCGGGGGAGGAGGCAGACGGGGCAGCGGCGGCACGAACAGCGTGAACGGTGCTTGGGAGGTGGCTCCCAGGAGTCGCGGCCAAACCCCGGGGGTCGTCTGCGGGGGGACGGCGCGCACCTCGCGGAGCATGGTGCCCGCGCGTGCTCCTGGAGGACCCGGTCCACGGGTCGGATCCCGTGTCCGCCCACCAGCGCCCCACACCAGCCGTGAACACTCAGGGCCCCTCCGCGGCCACGCCCCGGCACCGACGAGTCCCGTGAGCCCATGCGCCCGGCCCCCCTCGGCCATGACCCACCCGATGGCGTCCGCCTCAGACGGACACGGGATGATCGCACGGTCGGTACAGGCGAAAGGAGCACCCTGCCATGACCGGACGCCTCCTCCATGTGGGACCGGTGATCATCGACATCGTGATGGCGGTCGACGCCCTGCCCGAGGCCGGCGAAGGTGCGTTCGCGTCCTCCGCGCACACCCTGGCCGGTGGCGGTTTCAACGTCATCGCCGCCGCTGCGCGCGCGGGGATGGAGGTGGTCTACGCGGGGGCGCACGGAAGCGGGCCGAACGGAGACCTGGCCCGTGCCGCGCTGCGTTCCGAGGGGGTGCCGGTGGCACACGCCCCCGACCCCGACGCGGACACCGGCTTTTGCGTGGCACTGGTCGACGGCGACGCCGAACGGACCTTCATCACCCGCCTGGGCGCCGAGATGGGCCTGTCCCTGGCCGAGCTGCGCACACTGGGGCCCAGGCCGGGGGACTTCGTCTACACCGTGGGGTACTCCCTGCTCCCCGGACCGCGCGCCGACGAACTCCTCACCTGGATCGGTGGCCTTCCGGAAGGGGTGCGCCTGGTCCTGGACCCGGCACCGGTCGTGGGCGACCTTCCCGGACAGACCCTGGACCGGGCCCTGTCCCGTGTCGACCTGCTCAGCCTCAGCGCCGCCGAGGCGGCGACCATGACCGGGTGCACCGATCCCGAGGAGGCCGCCTCGCTCCTCGTCCAGCGGGTTCACACCGGTGGTGTGGTGGTCGTGCGCGACTCCGCGAACGGCTGCGTGGTGGCCGAGCCCGGGGGCGTGCCCCAACGGGTCTGCGGGTTCCCCGTACGCGCCGTGGACACCAACGGAGCGGGCGACGCGCACGTGGGCGTGTTCACCGCCGCCGTGGCCAACGGCCTGACCCCGCTGGAGGCCGCCCGCCGGGCCAACGCGGCCTGCGCCCTGGCCGTCACCCGTCGTGGCCCGGCCACCTGCCCCACCGCAGAGGAGACGGACGCTCTCCTGGCGGGGACGTGACCACCCGCCCTGGCCAGAGCGCGGTCCCGAACCGGTGGAGCCGTCCGTGGTGTCCGCGGCCCTGACCGCGCGGACGGCACAGGTGGCCGCGCGCGGTGAGGGGCCCCACGGTGGGCGGTGGTCCCCGGACCCCACGGGCCCCGGTACAGGTTGAGCCGCTATCGGATTAGGGCCAGCGGTCAATACGGGCCGGGCACCTACAAGAATTCAGAATTGGTCACTATGTTTGGTCCCTTCTGTCATTCCAGCCACAAGCGCCCCAGTTGAAACGCTGACGAGTTTTTGGGCTGGTCTTCGGGGGCAAGGACAGGCGGACAGGAGGTACCCCCATGGAGACCGGAACCATTACCTTCGCCCTGGTCGCCTTAGCGGTAGTCGCCCTCGCCGGAGGAATCGCGATCGCCGCACGTTCCCTTCTCCTTCCGACCTGGCGCACCACTCGTCTCAGGAAACACTTCGGTACCGAATACCACCACACCGTGCAGGACCACGGCGACACGTCGGCCGCCGAACGCGACCTGTCCGCACGGCTCCGCCGCCGCCAGGACACCGAACTCCGCGAGCTCACCGTCCAGGAACGCGAGGCGCACGCCGACACCTGGGCCGCGATACAGCAGGTCTTCGTGGACGACCCCGCCCGCGCCGTTCTGGACGCCCGCGCTCTGGTGGGCACGATCATGGCGGATCTGGGCTACCCCGGGCCTTCGCCCGACGAAGGCTTCGAGCAGCGGCTCAAGGACCTGTCGGTGGACCACCCCGCCGCGGTCGCCGACGCGCGCCGCGCACAGGAGGCCGAACCCCCCGCCGAACCGGACCGGTCACACACCGAGCACCTGCGCGAGGTGCTGGTGTCCCACCGCGGGCTGGTGGACGCCCTGCTGGGCGGACTGCGGCCCGCGGCGCGACGGGAGGAAAAGGAACCGGAGGGAGGCCGGTGAACGACTCCGGCGACACCACTGGACACGGGGGAGCGGAACCGCGCAGAGTCCGGTGGACCCTGCGCGCGCACGACCGGGACACCCGGCGGGGACGGCGCCCCGGGGCGCCGTCCCCGCGACGACCGTTCGGACACCACGAGCACGGGCGAGGAAGCGAGGAGACGGAGATGACCGAACGCGTGGCAGGGCCCAGCCGGAGGAAGGCACCGGAGCGGTCCGGGACCGAGACGGCGGAGGTGGCCGGGACGGCCGAGGCGGCCGGGACCGGGACGGACACCGGTGCCGCCAGGACGAGTGGGGGCAGGGCCCCGGCGAAGAGGGCCGCGCCGAAACGGGCGTCCAGGCAGCGGAGCACCGCGGACCGCTCGGGACAACCGTGGCTGCCCCGACCGCGCGGGATGGACCCGGACGAGGTGCGGCAGCGCTGGAGCAGGACGCAGGGTGGGTTCGTCGACGATCCCCGGCAGTCCGTACACGAGGCGGACGCGCTGGCGGCGGAGGTCGCCGACGCCGTGGTCTCCGCGATCGAGAAGCGCCGTTCCGCGCTCCGCTCCGCCTGGAGCGACGGCGAGGGCGCCGACACCGAATCGCTCCGACTCACCCTGCGTGACTACCGGTCCTTCGTCCAAGGCCTGATCGGCGACACCACCTGACCGAGACCGCCCGGGGACCGGTCGCACGACGCCCCGGACCAGCCCTTCCTGCCTCGGGCAGAACCCTTTCCGAACGCGCCGTCGGGAACCGGGAGGCACACCGCCCCCTGGCATGGCGCAGCGCACCGTCTTCCGGCGACATGGAACGGGGCGCAGCGGGCATCAAGGTGACCAGGTGTCCGCGCGCACCGATTTTCCGATGAGCGGAAGGGGGCCGCCATGGGCGACAGCGTCGCGCACAAACTCATCGCCTCCCACCTGGTCTCCGGGGAGATGACACCCGGGACCGAGGTCGGGATCAGGGTCGACCAGACCCTCACCCAGGACGCCACCGGCACCCTGGTCATGCAGGAACTGGAGGCGCTCGGCCTGGACCGGGCGCGCACCGAGGTCAGCGTCCAGTACGTGGACCACAACCTCCTCCAGGCCGACGAGAAGAACGCCGACGACCACGTCTTCCTCGAGTCGGCGTGCCGCCGCTTCGGTATCTGGTACTCCAAACCCGGCAACGGGGTCTCCCACCCCACGCACATGCAGCGCTTCGGGATACCGGGAAAGACGATGGTGGGCTCGGACTCCCACACCTGCGCGGCCGGATCACTGGGGATGCTCGCGATCGGGGTCGGCGGGTTCGAGGCCGCCACGGCCATCGCCGGCCGGCCGCTCTACGTCCGCATGCCCGAGGTCTGGGGCGTGCGGCTGACCGGGGAGCTCCCGCCGTGGACCTCCGCCAAGGACGTCATCCTGGAGATGCTGCGCCGCCACGGGGTCAAGGGCGGGGTGAACCGCATCATCGAGTACCACGGTCCCGGCCTGGACTCCCTCGGCGCGATGGACCGGCACGTCATCGCGAACATGGGTGCGGAGCTCGGAGCCACCACCACGGTGTTCCCCTCCGACGGCGCCGTCCGGGAGTTCCTGCGCAAGGAGGGGCGCGAGGAGGACTTCACCGAACTGCTCCCCGACGAGGACGCGCACTACGACGTGACCGAGGAGATCGATCTGTCGCAGATCGAGCCGCTGATCGCCCGGCCCTCCTCGCCCGGCAACGTCGTCCCGGTGCGCGAGGTCGCCGGGACCGACGTCGGCCAGGTCGTCATCGGTTCGTCGGCCAACCCGGGGCTGCGCGACTTCGCCGTGGCCGCGGCCATGGTGCGCGGACGCCAGATCGACGCCTCGGTGAGCCTCGACGTGAACCCGACCTCGCGCCAGATCCTCACCGACCTCACCCGCATGGGCGCGGTCACCGACCTGATCACGGCGGGCGCCCGCATCCACCAGTCCGGGTGCCTGGGCTGCATCGGTATGGGACAGGCGCCCGCCTCCGGGCAGAACTCCCTGCGCACCTTTCCCCGGAACTTCCCGGGGCGCTCGGGGACGGCCGAGGACGCCGTGTGGCTGTGCTCGCCGGAGACCGCGGCGGCCTCCGCGCTCACCGGCGCCATCACCGACCCGCGCGACCTGGCCGAGAAGTTCGATATGACCGTCCCGGACCTGCGCCTGCCCGACCGGCACAGCGTCAACACCCGCATGCTCGCACCGCCGCCCGAACCAGGGGAGGAGCGCGCCGAGCTGGTGAAGGGTCCCAACATCTCGGCCCTGCCGGACTTCCCGCCGCTACCGGACCGGATCAGCGCCCCGGTCCTGCTGAAGGTCCCCGACGACGTCTCCACCGACGAGATCTCGCCCGCGGGAGCGGCGGCGCTTCCCTACCGGTCCAACGTGCCCAAGCTCGCCGACTTCACCTTCACCCGCATCGACCGGGACTATCCGCGGCGTGCCCTGGAGACCGCCGACGACACCGGTCACCTCATCGTCGGCGGGGAGAACTACGGGCAGGGGTCCTCGCGCGAGCACGCCGCCATCACCCCCCGGTACCTGGGCCTGCGCGCGGTGGTGGCCAAGTCCTTCGCGCGCATCCACTGGCAGAACCTGGCCAACTTCGGCGTCCTGGCCCTGGTGTTCGCCGATCCCGGCGACTACGACCGGATCGACGCCGGAGACGTGCTGGTGATGGAGGACCTATTCACCACCCTGCGCGGATCGCGGGAGCTGACCCTGCACAACGAGACCAAGGCCGAGGACTACCGGCTGCGGCACGACCTCTCCGAACGCCAGGTCGAGGCCGTCCTGGCGGGCGGGCAGATCCCGCTGCTGGCCCGGGAACTGTGAGAGCCCGTCCGTCCTCCCGTTCCGGCCCGGTCGCGCGGAGACCGCGCGGCCGACTCGTCCGGACCGGGAGGCCGCGTGCGTGGTGAGGGACAACACGACGTGCGTTTCGAAGGGAAGTGGGACGTGATGGACTTCGTCCTGGTGCACGGCACGGCACAGTCTCCCGAGGGCTGGGACCCACTTCGGGAGTCCCTCGCGCGACGCGCGCACCACAGCGTGGTGGTGGACCTGCCGACCGAGGAACCGGAGCTCACGGTCGGGGACTACACGCGATCGGCGGCCGACCAGGTCGACGGGCGGGTGCGTCACCCGGTCGTCGTGGCGCACTCCGGCTCGGGCGTGCTGCTCCCGGCGATCGCCGATGCCGTCGGGGCGGCGGCCATGGTGTGGCTGGCCGCCTACGTCCCCGACTTCGTCGGTGGCAGGAGTCTGATCGAGGAGATCCAGGACGACCCCACGGCCCTGTTCGACCCGGACTGGATCGGCGTCAATCCCGTCGCCGACCACCGGGCCGCGCGCAGGTTCCTGTTCCACGACTGCCCGGACCGGACCCAGGAGTGGGCGCTGGGGACCCTGCGCGAGTTCGCGCCCGCGGCGGTGTACGGCCACGGTCCCGTGCCCGAGCGGCCCGGAGTCGAGTCGACCTTCGTCCTGCCGACCGCCGACCGCACGCTGCGTCCCGACTGGATGCGCCAGGCCGCCGTGCGGCGTCTGGGCGTCCGACCGAGGGAGGTCGACGCCGGGCACTGTCCCCACGTCTGCCGGCCTGAGGCGACGGCCGACATCCTCCACGGCCTCCGGCCCGGCGCGCCGGCCTGAGACCGCGGTCGGCCCCGGGGCCGGGAGCCAAGGTGCGCGTGTGCGCCCCGTCGAAGGGGTGGGGGAGACCGGGAGCACGGTTTCGTGTGACGCCCGGAATATCCGACCCCACCCGCTCGTTGGAGGCGGTACAGGCCAGTGCGGTCGTAAGTGTCCCCGGGCGCCACACAGAGCCTTCGCGGAATACCGCGCCCCACGGGGCGGTCGGGAGCCGCGTTGTGCGATCCGCCGAGAGGTGACCGCCGCACCGGTCTGGCTTCTTCCGGCCCCGTCGAGCACCAGCTCGGCGGGGCCGTTTCGTATCCCGGGACCGGTACGCCCCCGGCCTTTTCGGACCGGAGGGGGATTGAGACGGCCACCACGCCGGGTATACGGCCGGTAACCCTTTTCCGGCCGGAGGTGTGGATGGGCGTCGGACATGTCCCAGAGCTCGCCATGGACCCGGCCGGTGAGACCGCATGATCGTCATCGGACTGTCCTCGGGCACCTCGGCCGACGGGATCGACGTCGCCGCCGCGCGCATCGATGCGGACGGGGAACTCGTGCGCCTGGTTCCGCTGGGGCACCGCACCGTGCCCTACTCGGCGGACCTGCGTGCGGAGATCCGCGGCTCCCTCCCCCCGGCGTCGACGACGCTGGAGAGCGTGTGCCGGATCGACACCCGTATCGGCCGGGAGTTCGCCGGGGCGGCACGGCGCGGGATCGACGAGTGCGCCGGGGGACGGGCCGACCTGGTCGCCTCGCACGGCCAGACCCTGTTCCACTGGGTCACCGGCGTCACGGTGAACGGAACCCTGCAACTCGGCCAGCCCGCGTGGATCGCCGAGGCCACCGGCCTGCCCGTGGTGTCGGACCTGAGGGTGGCCGACGTGGCCGCGGGCGGCCAGGGAGCGCCCCTGGCCGCACTGCTGGACACCCTCCTGCTCGGCGGGCGCGCCGACCCGGTCGCCGCCCTGAACCTCGGCGGCATCGCCAACACCACGGTCCTCCGGGACGGGGTCCCTCCCGAGGCCTTCGACACCGGCCCGGGCAACGCCCTGCTCGACGCCGCGGCGCGCCGGGTGACCGGCGGCCGGGCGGACTTCGACGCGGACGGGGCACTCGCCCGCTCCGGCCGCCCCGACCCCGTCCTGCTGGAGCACCTGCTCGCCGAGCCGTACTACCGCCTGCCCCCGCCCAAGTCCACCGGGGTGGAGCTTTTCGGTCCCGGTTACCTCGACGCGGCACTACGGCACGCCGGCGCACCGAGTGACGGGGACCTGTTGGCCACCCTGGTGGAGCTCACCGCCGCCACCGTCGCGGAGGCGCTGCGGCCCCACGGCGTGACCGAGGTACTCGCCTCGGGGGCGGCGTCCGGAACCCGGCCCTGATGGAGCGGCTCGCCGCCCGGCTCCGTCCCGCGCGGCTCGGTTCGTCCGACGCCCTCGGGCTGGACAGTGACGCGAAGGAGGCCTACCTGTTCGCGCTGATCGGTTTCCTCACCTGGCACGGGATCCCCGGGTCCGTGCCGGCCTGCACCGGTGCCCGCCGGGCACCGGTGGCGGGACGCATCACCCCGGGCGCCGGGCCGCTCCGGCTCCCCGAACCGGCGGCCGCCGTCCCCCAGCGCCTGCGCGTCGAGGCGCGCGGCCTGTGAACGACCTGCCCCCGTCCCCGTACCCCCACTTCCGAAGGGCCCGCAGTGCAATCCATCGACCTCCTGGTCATCGTGGTGTACCTGCTGTGTTCGGCGTGGCTCGGCCTGCGGCTGTCCGGCCGACAGCGTGACACGAAGGACTACTTCATCGGCAGCCGGCAGCTGCCCTGGTGGGCGGTGTGCCTCTCGGTGGTGGCCACCGAGACCAGCGCCCTGACCGTGATCAGCGTCCCCGGCGTGGCCTATCTGGGCGACGTCACGTTCCTGCAGGTGGCGGTCGGCTACCTGGTCGGGCGGGTGGTCGTCGCCTTCGTGCTGCTGCCCCGCTACTACCGGGGGGAGATGACCACGGCCTACGCCTACCTCGGCACGCGCTTCGGCCGCGGCATGCAGGGCACGGCCTCGGTCGCGTTCCTGTTCACCCGGCTGCTCGCCGACGGGGTACGGCTGTTCGCGGCCGCCATCCCGATGAAGATCGTCCTGGACTCCTACGGGCTGGAGCTGTCCTACTTCGCGATCATCGCGCTGCTCGGAGCCGTCACGGTCCTCTACACCCTCATCGGCGGGATCAGGGCCGTGGTCTGGGTCGACGTGCTGCAGATGGGGCTGTACACGGTCGGCGGCGTCGCCGCGCTGGTCGTCATCACGGGCAGCCTCGACGTGAACTTCCTCGCGGTCGCGGCCGACGCGGGCAAGACCCGGTTCCTCGACTTCACGTCGAACCCGGTCTCGGCGCCGTACGCGACGATCACCGCGGTGCTGGGCGGCGCGCTGCTGTCCACCGCCTCCCACGGCGCCGACCAGATCATCGTGCAGCGGCTCCTGGGCTGCCGCAGTCTGCGCGACGCCCAGAAGGCGGTGATCGGCAGCGCCGTCGTGGTGTTCTGCCAGTTCGCCCTGTTCCTCACCGTGGGCCTCGCCCTGTACTCCTACTTCGAGGGCGCCCCGGTCGACCGGCTCGGTCTCGCCAACTCCGACGAGCTCTTCCCGACGTTCGTCGTCGAGGGGCTGCCCGCCGGCCTTTCGGGCCTGCTGCTGGCCGGGATCATGGCCTCGGCGATGAGCACCCTTTCGTCGTCGCTGTCGGCGCTGTCGTCCTCGACCATGGCGGACCTGTACGAGCGGTTCTCCCGCCGGACGCTCACCGGCCCCCAGGGGCTGCGGCTCGGCCGTCTGTTCACCCTCGGCTGGGGGCTGGTGTTCGTCGGAGCGGCGGCGATGTTCACCGGTACCGACAACCCCGTCGTCGAGCTGGGCCTGTCCGTGGCGAGTCTGACCTACGGCGGCCTGCTCGGTGCGTTCTTCCTGGGGCTGTGGGTCCGCAGGGCGCACCAGACCGACGCCGTGATCTCCTTCGGCGTCGCCGTGGCGACCATGGTCTGGCTGTTCCTCTTCGAACCGGAGCTCGTCGGTTTCACCTGGTACACGGCTATCGGCACGTCCATCGTGCTCGTGCTGGGTTACCTGCTCTCGCTCCGGCACCGCGGCGAGGCGCCCGGGGCCCGTTCCGGCGGCGTGTCCGCGCCGGCCCCCGAGGAGGAGCGGCCCTGACACCGGACGCCGATCACTTCCCGGTGGGCCGGGTGCTCGCCCAGGGCGGCCCCGGCCCACCTCGCCGCGCCCCGGACTCCGCCGCAGCGCGGAACTCCTCCGGTGCATGGGCGCGCTACGGTTGCGCAACCGGTGGTCGTCGACGGACAGGCGACCCCGACGTTGGACGGACTTGAGAAGAAGGGGTGCCGCGATGCCCGGGGCGCAGCACATGCAGATCGGTGAGGTCGCCGAACGGACCGGCCTGTCCCTGCGCACGATCCGCTACTACGGAGAGGTCGGCCTGGTCGAGCCCTCGGCGCGCTCCCGCGGCGGTTTCCGGCTCTACACCGAGGCGGACGTGGAACGTCTGAACCTCATCAAGCGGATGAAGCCGTTGGAGTTCAGCCTGGAGGAGACCCGCGAACTGCTGGAGGCCATCGACCGGCTGAACGCGTCGGAGACCGGCCGGGAGGAGCGGGAGGCCCTGACCGAGAGGCTCGACGCCTTCGAGTCGGCCATCGTCGTCCGCTGCCGGACCCTGCGCAAACAGCTGGCGATGGCCGAGGAGTTCGCCGAGAGGCTGCGCGAGCAGCGGGCCCGGAACAACGCCACCTCCTGAGGGCGTTCCCCGGTAGCGGTGGTCGAGGCCGTGCGGCGTCTCCCCGGACCGGGGGACCGGGAGCGCCCCGCCTGCCAGAACGCCCTGTTTGGTAACAGGTGTGAACGTCCCGGGATCCCACCCAAAAAGTCACTTTGGGTTATCGGGGCGGGAATGCGTCTGTCGGCTGAACTATCGGTTTCAGCAGGAAAAACCAGTGAAGAGCCCCTCCTGTGACAGTTGTCTCAGGCACTCTGCGTGACTCGAACCCTCACGTAACAGTACGGTTGGACCAGGTCGATTCCCCGCGACGGTCGTGGAATCACCGCCTTCTTCCCGGCTGGTTCTGACGGACACGGCCGGGCACGCGGCGACGGAGCCGCGTCCGGGGCACCACACGTGCCGCACCGGATCCCAGGCGCCTGAGCGCATCCGACTCCCCGGGTTCGGAGCGCGCTCGCCCGCGCCGTCGCCAGTATCCGCCCCGAACACCGCGGTCCTTGACGTGGGCTGCCCGAAACCTGATGGGTTCCATGAATCTGCCTGTGAAGACCCCCCGGCTCCTGAGGTCCAGGATCCCCAAGGCCGCGCAGCTGCGCGCCGACGTGCTGGCCGGGCTGGTCGTGGCCCTGGCCCTGATCCCCGAGGCCATCGCGTTCTCCCTCATCGCCGGGGTCGACCCCCGGGTGGGGCTGTACGCCTCCTTCGTCATGGCCGTCTCCATCGCCTTCCTGGGCGGGCGCCCGGCGATGATCTCCGCGGCCACCGGAGCGATGGCGCTGGTCGTGGCGCCGCTCTCGATCGAGTACGGCGTCGACTACCTCATCGCCGCCACCATCCTCGCGGGCCTGATCCAGGTGGGTCTGGGCCTGGCCGGGGTGGCCAAGCTGATGCGGTTCGTGCCGCCCAGCGTGATGACCGGGTTCATCAACGCCCTGGCCATCCTCATCTTCCTGGCCCAGCTGCCCCACCTGGCCGGGGCCGGGGTGCCGATCTACGCCATGGTCGCGATCGGGCTGGCCATCATCTTCGGCCTGCCGAAGCTGACCAAGCTGGTCCCCGCGCCGCTGGTGGCCATCGTGGTGCTGACCGTGGCCGCGATCGCGATGGGCGTCAACGCCCGCACGGTGGGCGACATGGGCGAGCTGCCCGACGCCTTCCCGGTCCCGCTGATCCCGAACGTGCCCTTCACCCTGGACACCCTGACCCTGATCGCCCCCTACGCGCTGACGTTGGCGCTGGTGGGGCTGATGGAGTCGCTGATGACCGCCAAGGTCGTCGACGACCAGACCGAGACCTCCTCCAACCACGCCCGTGAGGCGCGCGGCCAGGGCATCGCCAACGTGATCGTGGGGTTCTTCGGCGGGATGGCCTCGTGCGCGATGATCGGCCAGACGATGATCAACGTCAAGTCCGGCGCCCGCACCCGCGTCTCCACGTTCCTGGCCGGGGTGTTCCTGCTGGTGCTGTGCGTGGGCCTGGGCGACATCGTGGGGATGATCCCGATCGCCGCGCTGGTCGCGGTGATGTTCTTCGTGGCGATCGTGACCTTCGACTGGCACAGCGTCGCCCCGGCCACCGTGCGGCGGATGCCCTGGACCGAGACCCTGGTCATGGTCGTGACCGTGGCGGTGGTGGTCTGGACGCACAACCTGGCGCTGGGGGTGATCGTGGGCGTGGTCGTGTCGATGGTGCTCTTCGCCCGCAAGGCCGCGGTGCACGCCGGTCTGACCAGCGTGCTCGACCCCGAGGGCGGTACCCGGGTGTACTCGGTCAACGGTGAGCTGTTCTTCGCCTCCACCGGTGAGCTGGTGGGCCGTTTCGACTACGCCGAGCAGGGCCTGGACAGGGTCGTGGTGGACATGTCCAACGCCCATGTGTGGGACTCCTCGGCGGTGGCCGCGCTGGACCAGGTCACCGAGCACTTCCGCAGGCATGGTGTGCAGGTGCAGATCACCGGGCTCAACGAGCCCAGCGCGCATCTGCACCAGGAGCTGTCGGGCACCCTGACCGGCGGACACTGACCCCGCGAAGCCCGTGACAGCGAGAGGGCGGCCCGCCGGAACTCCGGCGGGCCGCGCCGTGTCCTCCGCGACCGCACGCGGAGTTCCGCCCGGGAACCGGTGCGGCGTGTACGGGGAGCCACGGACGCCCCTGGCCGGCGTTAGGGTGAGCGAGGGCCCTCAGGCCCTGAACGACGTGTACGACCATGGTCAGCGCGTCCTGAGCGAACCGACCAGGGAGCACGAATGGGCCTTCACTTCCAGGAGCTGGGCTGGCGGGCGACGCCCATGGGCGAACTCAGCCTGCGCCGCCGCCACGATCCCCTCTTCCGCAAGGAGGTCTACGAGATCAAGCTCGACGACGACTTCCTGATGTCGAGCCTGTTCACCGCGGCCGAGGTCGAGCTGGCGTGGCTGGCCCTGGCCGAGCTCACCGGAACGGACCTGCGCGTGGCCGTGGGCGGCCTGGGACTGGGTTACACGGCGCAGGCGGTGCTGGAGAGCCCCGCGGTGGGCTCCCTGGTCGTGGTGGAGGCGTTGGCCGAGGTCATCGACTGGCACCGCGAGAAACTGATCCCCGTGGGCGCGGAGCTGGTGGCCGATCCCCGCTGCGGCCTGGTGCACGGGGACTTCTTCGCCACGGTCGACGCCGGTTCGGGACCCGCCCCGCTGATGGGTCCGGACCGCTTCCACGCCGTGGTCGTCGACATCGACCACTCGCCGCGCCACCTGCTCCACCCCTCCCACGCGGGTCTGTACACGCGCGAGGGGTTGCGCCGCCTCTCGGAGCGTCTTCTCCTGCCCGGCGGCGTCTTCGCCCTGTGGTCCAACGACGCGCCGGACGAGGAGTTCACCGCCCTGCTCGGGGAGGTGTTCGCGAGTGCGCGTGCCGAGGTCGTGAGCTTCCCCAACCCCCTGCAGGAGGACGACGCGTCCAACACCGTCTACGTCGCGGTGTCCCCACGCCCCTGAGGGCGGGAGGGCCCCTCGTTCCGGCCACCTGTACGGGACCCGGCGCGGCCCCGGCCGGACCTCCGCATGCGGGCTGCCGGGCGCGGAGCGCGGACCAGGCGTGCTGACGGAGGAAGCGGGGGCGGGCCCTCATGGGACCCGCCCCCGCGCGTCGTGTTCAGGATTCCCGTGTCCGGCGGCCCGTCGGCTCCTCGCCGAACCGGGTTCCGCTCCGAGGTCACAGGAGGGGACCTCAGGTTCTGGTCAGGGAGTTGAGCCACCGCATGGGGCTCCTCTGGGACCGGGTCCGCCTACCGGCCGGGGACCTGCCCCGGACCGCACGGCTCAGCGGGCTCCGCCCCTTTGACGAGCTCGCGGACCTGGCCATCCTCTTCGCCCGCGTCAGGGGATCCCGGGCCCCCGGGCGCTTGCCCTTCGACTTCGTCCGGGTCAGGGGATCCCGGACCCCGGGGCGCCTCGTCGGCAGGCTCCCGCCCGTTGCCAGGCGGTTCTTCGCCTTCCTCATGAGGTTCCTCATCGCCGGTCTCCTCTCTCCCATCGCGGCCGATCCGCCGGATGCGGTTCCGTCCCCGCGATAAGGTCAAATATTACGAACAAAGAACTTTTTCGTTCCCATGTGGTGCACTACCCCAAGGTGTGGTAATGATGCGTCTCCACTTTCGTTGACCTCCTGCGGGTCTGCTTCCGGGGTCGTCGTCGGGCGGGTCCTCGGAGCGGGACGCCGCAGGTCAGTGCGTTCTCCCGGCCCGTGCCCCCGCTCCGGAACCGGGGAGGGGTGATCCTGCTTACCCTCCCGTGCGCGGTGCCGCCAGGGCCGGTCCGGTGCCGTGCCGGCCCCGACGCGGACCCCGCTCCGGGGCCTTGGACGGGTCGGGGCGGCCTGCGCCCCCGGCTTTCCCGCGCACGCGGGCCGGGTCGGTCAGTTCCTGGTGGCGGCCAGCGGGCGCGCGGACCAGGCGATGGCGGGCAGGACCGCCAGCGCGAGCACCCCGCCGATCACCGACAGCAGGGCATAGCTTCCTGCGGCCACGGCCAGCCCTGAGGCCAGGCCGCCGCCCGCTCCGGCCACGGCGATGGCCACGTCCACCAACCCCTGAGTCCTGGCGCGGATGGACAGCGGGACGGCGTCGGTGACGATCGCGGTCCCCGACACGATCCCCAAGCTCCATCCCAGGCCCAGCAGTGCCAGAGCCAGGGACAGCAGTCCCACCGTGTGGGGCGGGGCCAGAGCGGCCACGAGTCCGGCGAACAGCAGCGTCATCCCCGAGGCGGCGGCCACGGGCAGGCGGCCCACCCAATCGACCAGGAAGCCGCTGAGCGGGGAGGGCAGGAACATCGCCGCGACGTGGATGGCGATGACCAGACCGGCCGCGCCCACGGAGTGTCCGTGGCCGGTCATGTGGACGGGGGTCATGGTCATGATCGCGACCATGACGAGCTGGGCCAGGACCATGACGGTGGCGCCCAGCACCAGCATCCGCGTGTTCGTGGTGGTGGGACCGCCAGGACGTGTGATGGCCCACCCGTTCGCCCCGCCGAAGGAGACCGACGTGGACACCGACCTGGGCGCGTCCCAGCGCGAGCATTGGCAGAGCACCTACGAACGCCACCCGCACATGTACGGCGCCGACCCCTCAGAGCCCGCCCGGCGCGCGCTGGAGGTGTTCACCGCCCGCGGGGCCCACACGGTGCTGGAGCTGGGAGCCGGGCACGGGCGCGACGCCCTGTGGCTGGCCTTGCGGGGACTGCGAGTGCACGCCGCCGACTTCAGCGCCACCGCCCTGGAGCAACTGGCCCGCACTGCCCAGGAGCAGGGAGTGGCGGAGCGCGTGGACACGCACCTGCACGACGCCCGCACACCCCTGCCCCTGGCGGACAACTCAGTGGACGGGGTCTTCGCGCACATGCTGCTGTGCATGGCCCTGACCACCACGCAGATCCACGCGCTCATGAACGAGATCGGCCGGGTACTGCGCCCCGGCGGGGCGCTGGTGTACACGGTGCGCCACACGGGTGACGTCCACTACGGGACCGGGATCTCCCATGGTGACGACATCTTCGAGCACGGCGGGTTCGCCGTGCACTTCTTCGACCGCGCTCTGGTCGAGGACCTCGCCGCCGGGTGGGATCTCGCCGAGGTCGAACCCCTCGAGGAGGGTGAGCTGCCCCGGCGGCTGTGGCGCATCACCCAGACCAAACCCGCATTGCACTGAACCCTGCTCCCCTTCACGGCGTGGGGTGCCAGGGGCCCCGGTCCGGGTCGTGCGCGGCGCCGCGCACGACCCGGAGCCCGAAGGCGGGCGGGTCGCAGCCGCAGGCCGGTCCCAGGTAGGCATGACCGGTCAGGCGGCACCACGCGGGCAGGTCCAGTGGTGCTGCGCACGACCCGGCCAAGCCACCGAGAGTCCACATGAGACGAGCTCTTAGATTCGTCATAGGTCGCCTTGTTAGACTTCGGCTCATGCGGATCGTGCTCGTCGACGATGAACCGGCGCTGTTGCGTTCTGTGGCCCGATCCCTGCGCTTCGAGGGATACACGGTGACCACCGCCGATGACGGGCCGGCGGCGCTCGACGCGATCGCCGCCTCGCGCCCCGACGCTGTCGTCCTGGATCTGGTGCTCCCCACGCTGGGAGGGATCGAGGTCTGCCGTCGAATGCGTGCCGCGGGCGAGACGGTGCCGGTGCTCATGCTCACGGCCCGCGACGCCGTCACCGACCGCGTCGCGGGGCTCGACGCGGGCGCGGACGACTATCTGGCCAAGCCCTTCGCGTACGAGGAGTTGCTGGCGCGCCTGCGCGCACTGCTGCGTCGCACGGCGTCCACGTCGCCCGAGGGGCTGCTGTCCGCCGGGCCGCTCGTCGTGGACCCGACCGGCTGGCGCGCCACCGCGAGCGGGGAGGACCTGACGCTGACCCGCCAGGAGTTCCTCCTCCTGGAGGTCCTGGTGCGGCACCCGGGCCAGGTGCTCACGCGAGGCGCGCTCTACGACCACGTTTGGGACGGCGACCTCGACGAGACGTCGAATTCGCTCGAGGTCTACGTCGGATACCTGCGCCGCAAGCTCGCCGCGGCGGGTGCGGAGGGGCTGATCCATACGGTGCGCGGTGTCGGATACACGCTTCGCGCCGAGAAGAGCGTCACCCGATGAGCATGCGGACCCGGCTGACCGTGCTGGTCTCCGCCGCCGTGGCGTTCGCCGTGATCGCCGCCTCCCTCATCGCTTGGGCGATGATCCGCGGCTGGATGGTGGGCGAGATGGACGACTCGCTACTGGCGAGGGTGCCGGACGCGGGACGCATCGAGCGGATGGCGGGACAGCTGCCGGAGGGCGCACCCGCCGCCAATCGTCTGTTCCACGTCAACGGCCTGATCCAGCGCGATCAGGTGGCGGTGCAGTTCGTGGGACCGGGCGGCGCCGTGGAGCACCAACTCGCTCCCCCTGCGTTCTCCGATCAGCTGAGCGCGCTCCCGGCAGACGGAGTATCCCTGCCGGTGCCACCCGCAGGCGATCCCCGCCTCGACACCGTGACGATCGCCGGCGAGAACTATCGCGTGCTCTCGACGCGTGTCGGGGAGTCCGCGACCATCATGCGTCTGTTCCAGCCGCTGTCGTCGCTCGAGCAGACTCTCACCGCCATCGGCTGGGCGCTTGCCGCGACGGCAGCCGCGGGAGTCGCTCTCGCCGCGGGGGTCGGCTGGGTGGTGGCGGCAGCGGCCGTCCGCCCTGTCCACCGCCTCGTCGACGCCGCCGAAGGCGTCACCGCCACGGGCGATCTGAGTCGGCGTGTGCAGCTGCGGCGTCGAAAGCGCGCACGGCAGGGGAAGGACGAGCTGGACCGCCTGGGCGAGTCGTTCAATTCGATGCTCTCCGCCTTGGAGACCAGCCGCGCCCAACAGCGCGAGCTGCTCGAGAACGCCAGCCACGAACTGCGCACGCCGCTGACCGTTCTGCGCAACGACTTCGGTCTGCTGGCCCGTCTGGAGCGCGCCGACACCAGCATGGAAGACGAGCGACGACAGCTGATCGAGGACCTCGACACGCAGGTCGCCGCGCTCGCCGACGAGGTCGACCAGATCGTCACCCTCGCCCGCGGCGACGCCGTGAAGGAACCGCGCCGGCTCACCTCACTCCCTGAGATCGTCGAACAGGCCGCAGTGCGCGTCCGACGCCTCGATCCCGCCGTCGCAGTGACCGTGGACGCGCAGCCGGCGACCGCTGTCATCTATCCGGTGGCGCTCGAGCGCGCCGTCACCAATCTCGCCCGCAACGCCGTGCAAGCGTGCACGGGCGGGGGAACCGTCACCCTCGTGCTGCGCACGACCGCATCCGCCCACCGCATCGAGGTGCTCGATGACGGCCCGGGCCTCGATCCCGACGAGATCCCGCGGCTCTTCCAGCGCTTCTTCCGCGGGTCGCACGGGCGCACGAAACCCGGATCCGGGCTGGGGCTCGCGATCGTCGATCAGGTGGCCGCCCTGCACGGCGGGGAGGCGAGAGCCATGAACCGGCCAGGCGGCGGTGCCTGCTTCGTTCTCGAATGGCCGAGCGCTACGCATGCCGCCAGGGCGGCGGCGAACGTCCGGGGCACCTAGGGGCGCTTACCCGTCTCTTACCCGCCTAACCCGCCCCTTAGGTTCCTCCTAAAACGGCATTATCTGCGCCGATCATCCTTGACGGGTCCACCCCTCAGCGCGGCACACGCCGCCACATCGGAAGGGAACCCTCCACGGATGTACATCCTGCAGAACGCCGCACGGAACGTGTGGCGCAACCGGGGCAGGAACATGCTCCTCGGTGCGATGATGCTGGTGGTCATCGCCACCACGGTGATCGCCATGATGATCACCTCCACCTCGTCCGGGATCATCGAGGACTACAAGGGCCGCTTCGGCTCCGAGGTCACGTTCACACCCGACATCGAGGCGCTCCGCGAGGATGCCTCGGCCGATGGGGACGGCGGACCCATGCGGCTCGAGATGCCGACGATCGATGCCGAGCAGTACCTGGCCTTCGGTGATTCCGAGTACCTGAAGTCCGCCGACTACACGGCGTCGACGGGCATCGTCCCCACGGACCTGACCGTCGTCGACGAGGATCTCGGCGGAGGAGGCAGCGGGATGCCCATGGGCGGCAGACCCGGCCAGCAGGAGCAGGAGCAGGAGCCGGACGACGCGGTGTCGTACATGGCCCAGCTGATGGGCGGGTCCTTCGAGGAGTTCGACGACGGATCCCGCGTTCTCGCGGACGGCGAGATGCCGGACGAGCTGAACGAGGTCATCGTCAGCTCCGAGCTCGCGGAACTCAACGACCTCGAGACCGGCGACACGTTCACCGCGACGGGCGCGCTGACGGATCCGGACGGCGGCGACCCGAAGGCGATCAGCTACGAGGACCTGGCGGTCGTGGGCGTCTACGACGACCTGACCGAGGAGTACGGCCAGACGCCCGTGCAGAACGCGTACGCCAACACGCGCAACCAGGTCCTCACGAACGTCGACACCGTCCTGGAGAACTACGACTCCGCGTACGGCGGCATCCAGGTCAGCGCGGCCTACTACCTGACCTCGCCGGACGTGCTCGAGGAGTTCGAGGCGGAGGTGCGCGCCGAAGGGCTCCCGGAGGTCTTCGAGGTCACCACGGACGAGTCGGCGTACGAGACGATCGTGGCGCCCGTCGAGGGCCTGAAGTCCATCTCGACGACCTTCATGATCGTCGTCCTCGCCCTGGGCGGCGTCATCATCGCCCTCCTGAGCTCGACGGCGATCCGCGAGCGCAAGTACGAGATCGGCGTGCTGCGCGCCATGGGCATGAAGAAGTCCCTCGTCTCGCTGGGCCTGTGGGTCGAGTCGCTGATCCTGACCGCGACCTGCCTCGTCGCCGGTCTCGCGCTCGGCGCCCTCGTCGCCCAGCCGGTCACGGACACGCTGCTCGCCGGCCAGGTGGCGGCCGCAGAGACCGCGACGGAGGCCCCGGGGACGATGGGTGGCGGCATGGGCATGGGCGGCGGGGGCGGCGGCATGCCCATGGGCGGAGGCGCGGGCGGCTTCGGTCCCGCCGGCGGCACCACCGACGCGGAGCCCCTCACCGAGCTCGCGGTCGGTCTGTCGCCCGCCGGGATCGGCCAGATCGCGCTCGTCGCCTTCGTGCTGGCGACTCTCGCCGGCGTCGTCGCGATCTCGCGCATCACCAAGTACGAACCCATGAAGATCCTGGCCGAGAGGAACTGACCATGACCACGACCACACCGGCACCCACCGAGACCGCGATGCTCGCACTGCGCGACGTCACCTACCGCTACCCGGGCACCCATCGCGACGTCCTCCGCGGTATCTCGGCGTCGTTCACCTCGGGCGCCGTGCACACGATCGTTGGGAAGTCCGGGTCGGGCAAGTCCACGCTGCTGAGTCTCATCGCGGGACTCGACACCGCCGGATCCGGAGAGGTCTCGTTCAACGGGACCTCGCTCGCCGCGGCCGACCGGGATCGCTACCGCGCCAGGGACATCGGCGTTGTGTTCCAGGGGTTCAACCTCGTGACCAACGTGTCGGCGGTGCAGAACATCGTCCTGTCGATGAACATCGCGGGCAGCCCCGTGAAGGACAAGACGGAGCACGCGTACGCGCTGCTCGAGCGACTCGGCATCGGCCGCGAGGACGCGGCGCGGCCGGTCCTGAAGCTCTCCGGCGGCCAGCAGCAGCGGGTCGGCATCGCGAGGGCGCTCTCCCACGATCCGGCCGTGATCATCGCCGACGAACCCACCGGCGCTCTCGATGAGAAGACGGAGGAGGAGATCCTGGGGATCTTCACGCACCTGGCACACGTGGAGAAGCGCTGCGTGATCATCGTGACGCACTCGAAGCGCGTCACTCAGATCGCCGACGTCGTACTCGGTATCAAGAGCGGGAAGATCGGCGTCGTCAGGAGCGATCGATGATCCGTGCGGGCCGGGGGTTCGGGCTGTCGCGCGTCGTGCCCACCGTCCTCGGTGGGATCATGATCGGGCTCGGCGTGCTGTCCGTCGGCTACGGTGCTTGGGCTTGGGTGGAAAGTCGGGCGTACCTCGCCGACGTCACCGCGAGCGGTCAGATGGTCGAGGCGTTCGACGCCGCGAACTTCGTCATGTCCAGCGCGGGACTGTTCCTGCTCATCGGCCTCCTCCTCATGGCCAATGGCGGGCTCTTCCTTGTCGCCGGGCGCCTGCTCTCGCGTCCCACGCTCCCGCAGCCGATGATGCCCGCTGCGTCGGCCCCCGCCCGACCGGTGCAACAGGAAGACGACCTGGACGACCTCCTCGACGACATCGAGGTCTGATCGGTCGCATATCCGCTGTGAGTGTGGACGTCGACTGGTCCGGGGATTGGCCGACAGGGTGGGTGTCGACCGCTGCGCTGGCCCGGACGTGACTTCCGAATCCGCTGACCTTGCCTCGGCAGGGGTGGGGGTCTTGGAAGTGTCCTGTCCGTCCGGGCCACGACGCGGCCGACACCAGCCCGGGCCCACTCCGATGGCTTGATAGAAGACCGCCCGCCCCGATTGCTGCCGGTCGTGGCTCATCACAGTGTTGCTCCAAGTGCACTGTGGCTGGCACAGCCGGCCTCAACCTGCGGGTCAAAACGGCTGATGCAGTGGGTCGACTGCCTGTCGACGGATCAAGTCCACTGATGCTGGACATCGGTGGGCGAGAGCCCGACCGGTACTCCCGAGCGGCGGACCTCGTGCCCCTCCTCGTCCAGTTCCAGGTCGGCGTAGCGCAGGGGCTCGGCGCCGCCCGGCTCCAGTGCGCCCGACCTGCGCAGGATCGCGTTCAGCCGCAGGACGACCTCCTCCAGGCTGAAGGGCTCGGTCACGTAGTCGTCGGCTCCCGCGCGGAAACCGGCCACGCGGTCCTGGACCGTGTCTCGGGCGGTGAGGAACAGCACCGGTAGCCCTGGCACGACCCCGCGCAGGTCTCCGGCCAGGTCCAGGCCGCTGCGGCCGGGCAGGGTCACGTCCAGGACGGCGATGTCGGGGGTGAAGCCGTCCAGTGCCGCCAGGGCGGCCCCGGCTTCGGGCGCGCCGCGCGTGGTGAAGCCGCTCAACTCCAGGGAGGCGGTGAGCAGTTCGAGGAGGTTGGGCTCGTCCTCGACGATGAGGGCGCGGGCCGTCGTGGAGACGGTACCGGGGAGTTCTTCGGGCACGCTGGAGTCCTGGCCGGTCGTGTGGTCGTCGGACAGGAGAGGTTACGCGGCGTGGGCAGGAGTTCGGTGAGAACTCGCCCGGGGGAGGACTCCGGTCCACCCCGGGAACCGACGGAAGCGGGGCGGCGCCGTACCCCCCTGGGGGAGGGGTACGGCGCCGCGGCAGGCCCGGACGCTGTTACTCGGAGGGTTCGGGAAGGGGCGGGCACTCGATGGTCGGATTCACGCCCACGTAGTTCAGCGGACCGACGAAGACGGTCCCGACGATGTAGCCCAGGTTCGAGCACGATGCCTCGTCCCTGGTGAACAGGTCGCGCTGGAACGCGGCGAACAGTCCGATGAGCAGCCACAGGACGACAAGGGTAGAAAGGACGATCCGTACGCGCACTCTCTGCCTCCAGGGGTTTGTGGGATGGGGAGGTGGCGTTGACTTCTCGCCGGAGACCTACCCGCGGGACGGGACGTTGCACCTGAGTCGGCACCCGGCACCCGGACCCGCTTGTCCGTCCGGAACCAGATGCCTGACCGGCCTCACACGTCCCCTCCCCCGTGGCACCGGGCCGCCCGCGCGCCCTGCTGTGCGCGGACCCGAAACCCCGTCCGGGGTCACACGTCGAACCGCCACCTGGTGGGGCCGTGCGGCAGCTCGGCGACGGGAAACGCGTACACCGTCGCCGGAGGGACCGTGAACACCCGGTAGGGCGGGGGACCGGCGGTCGGCGCTCCCTCAGGGCCGGTCAGCTCACCGTCTCCGGCGACCGGCGCCCACCCGTGGCGCTCGGCGTAGGCGGCGGCGATCCGCCCCAGCCGGTCGGGGTCCGGTACCCGCTCGACCGTGCCCTCCACCACCACGTCCATCCGTCCGGTGGTGAACGCCAGGCTCACCTCGGGGGAGGCGGCCAGCAGCCGCGACTTGGCGGTGCCCTCACCCGACGCGAAGCACGGCTGGCCGTCCACCCACACCGCCAGCAGCGGCCGGGTGTGCGGACGGTCGTCCGCGCGCGTCACGGTCAGCCAGCACGTTCCGGCGGACTCCGCGAGGTGGGGGAGTACCTCCCCCCACCCGGCGGGCGCCTCGTTCGTCAGGGAGGTGGCCTGGGGATCGGAGAACACGATGAGCTCCTCGGACGCGCCGTCACGGACGGACCAGACTAGTGGCCCGCACCGACACTCAGGCGGCGACCAGCGAGGTGCGCCGGACGCGCATGGCGAACGCGGTGAAGACCACCGCGGCGCCGACGGCCGTGGCCAGCATGACTGCGGTCATGCTCGCCATGGTGACCGGACCGGTCATGCCGGGGACCGAGGCCAGGCCGGAGCCGAGGCCGAACTGGAGCGTGCCCAGCAGGGCCGAGCCGCTTCCGGCGATCTTCGGCGGCTGCCCGTCCAGGGCCAGCGCGGTCGCGTTCGGCGACACCAGGCCGGTGAACACCATCATCACGAACAGCGCCGCGGTCACCGTCCCCAGGCTCGCCTCGCCCGAGGCGTCCAGCGCCACCAGCGCGGCCACGGACGCGATCGACCCGGCCAGTCCCAGGAACAGGCGGCGGTAGATCTCGACGTGGCGGATCAGGAGCACGTTCACCTGGTTGCCGAGGATCATCCCGAGCGTGGTCACCGCGAACACCAGGCTGAACTCCTGGGCGCTGGCCTCGAAGCGGGAGTGGGACACGAACGAGAAGGTCGAGATGTAGGTGAAGCTCATCCCGAAGCTCAGCGCGAGCGTGAGCGTCGGGCCGATGAAGCGGACGTCGCGCAGCAGGCGACCGAACACCTGCATCTGCGCCCGCGGGCTGATCCGCTCACGCTGGTCGGCCGGCAGGCTCTCCGGCAGGCCGAACAGCACCAGGGCGAAGGTCGCCAGCCCGGTCGCGCCGAGCACGGCGAAGAGCAGCTGCCAGGGACCCAGGACGAGCAGCTGGCCGCCCAGGATCGGGCCGAGCATGGGAGCCAGCCCGGAGAGCAGGACCAGACGGGAGAAGAAGGTGGCGGCGGCGTCGCCGTCGAACACGTCCCGCACGATCGCGCGGGAGATCACCAGTCCGGCTGCGGCCGACACCCCCTGCAGGAAGCGCAGCAGGCTGAACATCTCCACGCTGCCCACCATCGCGATGGCGAAGGTGGTGGCGGTGAACACGCCGATCCCCGCCAGCAGCGGCATGCGGCGCCCCCACCGGTCGCTGAGCGGGCCGATGACGAGCTGGCCCAGGGACAGCCCGGCCATCACCGAGGTCAGGGTGAGCTTGACGCTGGCCTCGCTGGTGCCCAGGTCCGAGGAGATCTGCGGCAGCGCGGGCAGGTACAGGTCGGTGGCGAGCGGGCCGATCGCGGACAGCACCCCGAGAACGAACACGAGCAGCAGCGTGCGGCGGCGCGTCTGGGACGCTTTCCGGTTACGGGCTGCCCCGTCGTGCTCGGGAGCGCCGGCCTGCGGCGGAACTTCGCCGATCAGGGGGTTCTGGGCAGTCGAGATGTTCCGGGTGTCCGGGACGGTCTGGGCACGGCGCTCGGGGCGTGCGGAAGCAAGGGTCACCAAGGGCTCCAACGCAGGGAGAAGTACAGACAAGCGGTGCGTGGGGGCGCCGTGAACCGCCTTCGGGCGGGGCGCCGGCAGAGGTCCCGTGAGGGAATCACCTCCGCCAACACGAGGCTAGGAGCATGCCATCCCCGCTTTACCCAACGAGTGGCGTGATCCGAATTACGGTGCTGGAAGCCCGTGCTGACAGAGGGTTTCGTGCCTCTGTGACGACGCCCATGCGGACGGATCCACCGACTGCTCTTCGCGTGCTGTTAGTCCCCGCGTGGCGGGAACGCCGCCGGGCCCAGCCCTGGCCCGGTCCGACTCGGGCCGGGGCGTCCCCGGGCCCTTCCCCGGCCGGCTCCACCGCCCCGGGCCGAGGGTTTCCAAGAGATTTGAAGGAACCGGGAGTTTATTTCGGAAAATCTTTGCGCGAATACGCGCTCTTCGCCCAAGAAAATGGTGGACCCTTGCTGAAGGGATGTGATTCCGGTGTTCCGTTCCGGGCCTTCCCGAGGGGGAGTGACGCGCCATGCACGAGAACCCGCCGAACGGCCCGGGTTATCCCCAGCAGCCCCCGTACGGTCAGCGACCGCCGCGCGGGGGAAAGGCCTGGCCCTGGGTACTGCTCGGATGCGGTATCAGTGCCCTACTCGTCATCCTTCTGGTATTCGCCTGCACGGCGGTGATCCTCTCCGTCGACTCCGGGACCGCACCGGCCCCGTCCGAGCCGGAGGCCACCGAAGAGTCCACCGGTGGGGAGGAGGATCCAGGGTCCGTGGGTGTCGGCGAGCCGGGCACGGTCAGCCAGTGGCAGGTCACGGTCAACGGGATCGAGACGGCCAGCACCTACGGGGGCCAATTCTCTCAGGAACAGGCCCAGGGCGAGTTCAGGATTGTCAACATGACGGTAGAGAACACCGGAAGCGAGGCCACTGTCTTTGACAGTTCGGCGATCTCCCTGGTCGACGGGGAGGGGAACGAGTACTCATCGAACACGATGCTGGAGGACGAATCGCTGTTCCTCGAACAGATCAACCCGGGCAACCAGGTGTCGGGCACGGTCGTCTTCGACGTCCCCGAGGGCACCGAGGTCACCGAGATCCGGGTGGAGGACATGTGGTCCTTCGAGGAGCCCCTCGTGATCCGGGCCGAATGAGACCGGTGGTGTCCGGAAAGCTCTGGGGCGTGTGGCGCCGGAGGCCGTCCCTCCTCTGTCCGTTCCGGTCTGACAGCGGCTCGGCAGCCTCCTGACAGGACGACGCGGCACCGTTCGTCGTGGAGTTGTTTTCCGATGGTGTTCATCGGGTTGTTCGTCCCCAGGGGCGCCCTCGACCCGGAGTGGCTCCGCCGCCTGGCCGAGTGGCTGGAGAGCGTGACCGAGCTGACCGGGTGCGAGGAGTTCCTGAGGAACCTGAGGAAGGAGGGGAGGAGGAGGGAGAAGCCCCCGGCGTAGGGGCCAGGACCGGAGAGGCGGTCCTGGTGTGCGGCCAGGTCGTGACGCTCCGCGCGGATCGCCACCAGGGCCTCCCTTGGTGCCAGGCGGCGGGCGCGGTCACCGCCCGGCGCGCATCCCGGCGAAGCGGGTCGCCGTTGTACCCGAGCACCGGGGAATCGGAAATGGAATTTCGGGAAAGGCGTGTGCTAATCTGGCCGGGTAAGGGTCGCGGGGAAGGGGTGATCGCCTTTCTTGTATGTGCTTGCGGTCATTTCACGAGTATTATCCTGATATGCCGAAACCCCTTTCCTTCGTTGTGCTGTCCGCGTCGGTCATGACCCATCCCCGAAGGAGCGGCTCCGCCCGGCGGGTCCTGGACTCCCTGGGCATCGCGGACAGCGCCTTGGCCCTGGATCCCGAGCCCGAGGGGCCGCCCAGCTCCCTGCGCGCCTCGGGGGTCGCCTTCACCGACGCGGCCCGCCTCGACTCCACCCACCACCTGGTCCTGCAGGACGACGTACGCGTGTGCGCCGGTTTCCCGGAATCCGTGCGCGGGATCGCGGAAAGGCACCCCGAAGCCGCGGTCTCCCTTTTCGTGGAATGGGGTTCGCGCACCGCCCACCTGGCCCGGTGGGCGGTGTTCACCGGTGCCGGAGCGGTTCCCGTCATCAACCCCTACATGCCCACGCTCGCCCTGCTCCTGCCCCGGGGCCTGGCGGTCGACATGGGCCGGTTCATGAAGGACGCCGATGGCCGCTCCGACGACCGCGCCGCCTTGCGGTTCCTGCGGGAGCGCGGAGTGCCCACCCTGACCGTGGTGCCCAACCTGGTGGAGCACGACGACCTGCCCAGCCTCAAGGGCAACGACGACCACGGGATGCGGCGCTCGGTCTGCTTCGCCGCGGAGGGCGCACGCTTCGACGGTACGGTCCTGGACGTTCCCCCGCTGCTGCCGTTCCTGCGCTGGAACACCTGCGACGCCGTGGTCGTCGACACCGCCCACGACGTGCCCGAGGCCCACCGGCCCACCCTGGAGGTGCTGGAGGAGTGGGGCGCGGCACCGGGGGAGCTGCGCCGGGCGTGCGCCGGACACCTGGGTGCCGGCTCCGGTCCGCTGTTCGCGCTCTGGCTCACCGCCGTGGCCCTGGGCGCCGTCCAGGAGCGGCACTGGCCGGGCACCGTGGCCGGACTGCGCGACCGCCTGGACGAACCCCCGGTCCGGCGCGCACTGGCCACCCTCGCACCGGGGGCGTTGCGCGTCTTCCTCGACCCCGACCGGCTCGCGGAGCGCTCCGACCAGCTGGTACCCGCGCTGCTCATCGCCATGGAGCACGGCAGGGACCTCACCACCGCGGACCAGCACGCCTGAGCGGACGAAAAACCGTGGTGCCCGTCGGGGCCGAAACGTAGGGTGCCTCCATGCATTCTCCCTCCCTCCGGCTGGCGGAGATCACCCCCGACAACGTCGTCACCGCCTGCAAGGTGAAGGTCCGCGAGGACCAGAACCGGTTCGTCGCCCCCGTGGAGCGCTCCCTGGCCGAGGCCTACGCCGCCCGCGAGACCGCGTGGCCCCGGCTGGTCATGGACGGCGACGAGGCCGTCGGGTTCGTCATGGCCAACTTCCAGCCCGAAGAGCCCGAACCGGACTTCCGTTGCGGTGTCTGGCGGCTCAACATCGCCGAGGGCAGGCAGGCAGGGCCGCGGCTACGGCCGGTTCGCGGTCCAGGCCGTGTGCGAGGAGGCCCGGCGCCGGGGCAACGACCGCGTCACCGTGATGTGGGTGCCGGGCGAGGGCGGCCCGGAGGACTTCTACCTCAGGCTCGGTTTCCGCTCCACCGGGCGGGTGCTGGAGGGCGAGACGGTCGGCGAGATGCTCCTGCGCTGACGCGGTCCGGACGGCGCGGCCGCCGGGGCGCGTGGTGCGCCCCGGCGGCCGTCGGCTTCCGGACCGGTCCGGGGAACACGTCTCAGTGCCCCCGGTCGATCCACTCCTGCAGGTGCGGTGCCTCGGCACCGATCGTGGTGGAGGGACCGTGCCCGGTGTTGACCACCGTCTCCTCCGGCAGGCTGAGCAGCCGGTCGCGGATGGACTCCACGATCGTGGGGAAGTCCGAGTAGGAACGCCCCGTCGCCCCGGGGCCGCCCTGGAACAGGGTGTCCCCGCTGAACAGCGCACCCAGCTCTGGGGCGTACAGGCACACCGCGCCCGGGGCGTGTCCCGGGGTGTGCAGCACGGTCAGCTCGGTCCCGGCGATCTTGATGGTCTGCCCCTGGGACAGCTCGGCGTCGGGCGCCCTGTCGGGATGGGTCATGTCCCACAGCACCCGGTCGGCCGGGTGCAGCAGGATGGGCGCGCCGGTGGCGTCGGCGAGCGCCGGGGCGGCGTTGACGTGGTCGCTGTGCCCGTGCGTGCACACCACCGCCACCAGTTCGCGATCGCCCACCACGCCGAGGATCGCGTCCGCGTCGTGCGCCGCGTCGATCACCAGGGCCTGGTCGCGGTCGCCCACCACCCAGACGTTGTTGTCGACCTCCCACTCTCCGCCGTCCAGGGCGAAGGTCCCCGACGTGGTCAGGTGCTCCACTCGTTCGGCGCTCACAGCATCACCACCGATCGCAGGACGTCGCCGCGCTCCATGCGGGCGAAGGCCTCCTCGACATCGTTCAGTCCGATCTCCTCGGTCACGAAGCCCTCCAGGTCCAGACGGCCCTGCAGATACAGGTCGACGAGCATGGGGAAGTCGCGCGAGGGCAGGCAGTCGCCGTACCAGGAGGACTTCAGCGCGCCGCCGCGGCCGAAGACGTCCAGCAGCGGCAGGTCCAGGCGCATCTCCGGAGTGGGCACGCCGACCAGGACGACCGTGCCCGCCAGGTCGCGGGCGTAGAAGGCCTGTTCGTAGGTCCTGGGCGTGCCCACGGCGTCGATGACCACGTCGGCGCCGAAACCGCCGGTCAGGTCGCGGATGGTCTCGACCGGGTCGGTGTAGGAGGCGTTGACGGTGTGGGTGGCGCCGAAACCGCTCGCCCATTCGAGCTTGCGGTCCTCCAGGTCCACGGCGATGATCCGGTTGGCCCCGGCCAGGCGTGCGCCGGCGACCGCCGCGCTGCCCACGCCGCCGCAGCCGATGACGGCGACCGAGTCGCCGAGCCCCACGCCCCCGGTGTTGATGGCGGCGCCGATACCGGCCATGATCCCGCAGCCGAGCAGGCCGGCCGCGGCGGGGGAGGCCTGCGGGTCGACCTTCGTGCACTGCCCGGCGGCGACCAGGGTCTTCTCGGCGAACGCGCCGATGCCCAGGGCGGGGGAGAGCTCGGTGCCGTCCTCCAGCGTCATCCTCTGCTCGGCGTTGTGCGTGTCGAAGCAGTACTGGTGCCGTCCCCGGCGGCAGGCGCGGCAGTTCCCGCACACCGCACGCCAGTTGAGGACCACGTGGTCACCGGGCTCGACGGTGGTCACGCCCTCGCCCACGGAGTCCACCACACCGGCGGCCTCGTGCCCGAGCAGGAACGGGAACTCGTCGTTGATGCCGCCCTCGCGGTAGTGCAGGTCGGTGTGGCACACCCCGCACGCCTGGACCCTGACCACGGCCTCGCCCGGTCCCGGACCGGGGACCACGATCGTGGTCAGTTCGACGGGTGCTCCCTTGGCACGGGAGATCACCCCTTGTACCCGCTCGGACATCCTTGCTCCCCACATGTGGCCGGAGGCGGCGCGGGTGCGCACCGCTTCCCGTCACCATGCCCCGCAGGGCTCGCACATGTCCAACAGGTGGTGCCTGTGGGATTCATGAGTCGGAGTCATCAATCGGGTGCTCCCCGCGCAACAGGTCGAGGAAGGCCCGGGTGGCGGCGGAGGGCTTCGCGCCCCTGGGCGTGGCCAGACCGACCCTCCACCGTGTGTCGCTCGGCAGCGGTACGCTCCGCAGCCCTGCCGCCTGCGGCTTGTCCACGACCGGGCGCGGTACCACCGCCACACCCATCCGTCGGTGCACCAGGTCCAGCAGGGTGTAGACGTCGTTGACCTGCAGCGCCACGCGACGGGTGATGCCGAACTCGCCGAACGCCCTGTCCGCGCAGTCGCGCGCGCCCCACCCCGGGTGCAGGTCCACGTAGTCCTCCCGGGCCAGCATCGACAGCACGTCCTCGCCGTCGAGCGCGTGGTCGGGGGCGGCCAGCAGCATCAGCGGTTCCTCGGTGATGTGCCGCAGGTCCACCCCCTCCTCCGAGAGCAGCGTTCCCGCCACCAGGGCGGCGTCCAGGCGCCCGGCGCGCAACTGGTCCAGCAGCTGCCCGGTGGCCGCCTGCTGGAGGTTGATGGCCACCTCGGGATGCCGGGAGCGGTAGCCGTGCAGCAGCGGAGCCGCCTCCACCACCCCCATGCACTGCTCGGTGCCCAGGGACAGGGTGCCGCGCACCCCCTGGTGGTCGGCGACCATCTCCCTGAGCCCGTCCGCGGCGGTGAGGATGTGCTGGGCCTCGGTGAGCAGGAGCCGCCCGGTCGGGGTGGGGATCACCCGCCGGGTGGTGCGCAGCAGCAGCTGTGTGCCCAGGTCCCTCTCCAGCGCGCGGACCGATGCCGACAGACCCGACTGGGTGATGCCGAGGAGCTCGGCTGCCCGGGTGAAGTGCTGCTCCTCGCACACGGCGGCGAAGTGTCTCAATTGTCGAAGCTCCACCGCGCCAGCCTAGTCATCCGGTCAGGCGGCGGCTCTCGGCGGCCGGGGTCGAGCCCCGCGCCCAGGCCGCCGTCGCCGGGGAAGACCTGGACCGGGCCGAACGGTCGCCGCGCCGCCGCCCGGAGTGGAACCGGCGTGCGGACGGCCGGACCGGCACGGCGTTCGTCCTCACCCAGTCGGGGCTCGTCGCGGGGCGGCGGGCGAGGCGGGACAGGCGCTGGAGTCGCACGGGCGGGCCCATGCGGAGGCCGAGCGCAGCGGGCCCCCGGGCGGTCGCCCCGGTGCTGGGACGTCGACCGGATCACCCGGCGACTGGCCGAGTGAACGGACGGCCGCCCCGGGCGCGGATCCGGTGCAGGGCGAGGAGGCCGCCGAGGCCCGGGACGAAGGCGCGCCACCCGGTTCCGGAGGGTGCGTCCGGAACCAGCGCGCCGGTCACTCCGCCGCGCCGGGGCGGACGATCATGAGTACGACGACGACCGCCCACACCAGGTTGTAGATCCCGGCGAGCATCGACAGCGTGCGCAGCCCCCGGGGGCCGCCCGGCTCACGGAGCGCGTCGCGCTGGCGCGGGTGGATCTGCGCGGCGAGCAGGACGCCCGCGGCGGCGGTCAGGAGTATCGCGACGGTGATCCAGACCTCGCCCATCCGGCCCTGGAGGAGGGCCAGGGCGATCCCTGCCACGGGGACGATGATCCCGGCGACGGCGTAACCGCGGGTGATGCGGTGCAGCAGTGCGGCCACGGCGGGGTTGCGCTCGCCGGGGGAGCGCGCCCCGGGCCGCGTGTCCTCGGTCGGGGAGGCGGTGCTCCCGACGGCGGCGGGGACACCGCCGGCGACCGGCGCGAACCGGGGGAAGAGGCTGGTCGCGACGGCCGAGCCGCCGACGAACACGATGGCGGCCAGTACGTGGACCGAGAGCAGCAGGTGTTCCATGGGGTCTCTCTCATCCTTCAGGTTGCCTGAAGCCTACTCCCTGCTTCAGGTAACCTGAAGCAGGGGGCGGCCCACGGCCCCGGAAGGGCCGGTGGAAGAGGGAGGGAGCCGGTCAGGAGGCGCCCGGGGCACCGAACGCGGCTCGTACGGCGTCGCCCACCTGCCGCTGGACGGGATCGGCGTCCGGTCCGAACATCCCGGTGTCCACCGCCGACACGGCCTCCTTCGCCGCGTCGAGCAGGCGGGCGCCCTCGCGCGTGAGCTCGATCGCCGAGGCGGTCCCGGCCCGGGCCGTCTGGTCGCGCACGAGCCCGGCGGCGGCCAGCGACTTCACCGAGCCGTGCACGCTCTGGACCGTGATCCCCGACATCCGCGCCAGCTCGCTGAAGGAGGCGCCCGGAACCCCGGCGATGTGGCCGAGCAGTCCGAGCCGGGCCACCGTGAGGTCCAGGGGCGCCAGCGCGGTGTTCAGTTCGGCCTCGACCCTGCGCGCCAGGGTCAGGATGATGACGGACGGACTGGTCACGGGCGGACCGGGGCGGCGGTTCTCGGTGCTCACCCTCCCAGTCTCCCCCACCGTGCGGGGCGGGCCCGCACACCGGGACCCGCCTGCCCGGAGCCCCCCGGGCCGGTGCTGTGCCGTGGAAGCGCCCGGTGCCCGCCAGTGACGTTTCCGGCCGTCTCCTAGCGGGTGAGGTCGTCCGGGCCCCGGGCGGGGCCGTGGTAGAAGGCGCGGTCCGGCTCGTCCTCGGGCACGGGCGGATGGGTGGGTCCCCCGTCGTCGGGGACACGGCGGGCACCGAGCCTCACGTCCGGGGTCCGCATCACGTCGGCGACCGCGTCGCGCAGCTCGGGGAGCATCGCGTACAGCACGTAGCCGGGGCATGCGGTGGCGTTGAAGTCGCGGTGGCCCAGGATCGCGGTGTGCGGATCGAGCCCGTAGGCCCCGCACAACCACGCCAGGGTCGCCACCAGGGAGTCGGTCAGGGCCGCGGTGGGCCCCTCCGTCATGTAGGTGCCCTCGTTCTCGATGCCGATACAGGTGCTGTTGTGGTTGGCCACGTGGGCGCCCAGGACGTGGCTGCCCTCGCGGACGGCCGCGAGGCTGCGGTCGCGGCCCTCCATGACGTGGCCGCCGCGGCTGATGGTCAGCTGCTGTCCCGTGTCGAGCCACCCGTTGGAGTCCATGTGGAAGCTCTGGATCGCCCGGGACAGGGCGAGCGCGTGGTCGAGCGAGCGGTCGGCGCTGTTGGCCGTCGCGGTGTGGTGGACCAGGACGTAACGGGGCCGGGCGGCCAGGATCTGGACCCGGCCCGCGGGCGGGCGGGCCCGCCAGTCGGCCCGGGTGTACAGGGACGGTTCCACCACCTCGGCGGAGGCGCTCGTGGCGCCGACCGGGGCGAACGTCCCGCCGAGGACGGCGGAGCCCGAGGCCACGACCGCTCCACGCAGGACGGTGCGTCGGTTCGGACCTGGCCGGTGGGTGCTGTTCATGGCGGTCATGGCTGATCCTTCGCGGTTCGTGTGGCGACTTGCCGGTCCGTCAGGGAACGCGAGATGTCCACGGTGCGCGCGAGGGTGACGTGGTGAGTCTCCCGGCCGTCGAACGGTCGAGGCGTCAGCCCCTCAACCAGGTGGACGTAAGCGGATGGATGCGTACAAGGCTGCGGGGAAACGATAGGGCGGACATGTGCGGTTTCTGCTATTCCGTCCCGCCTCTTGGCGGGTCCTTTCCGCTGTCCTCGACACGTCTTTTCCGGGTCGTCCCGCAGAACGCGGGAAGGGGACCGCGGCTTCGCGCCGCGATCCCCCTCCCTGACGGGTTCCGGTGGTGTCAGCCCAGTTCGGAGCCGTGCGGAGCGACCATGGAGAGCACATGGGGCAGACTTGCCCAGTCGCTGGTGACGGTGGTCGCGCCCAACCGGGCGAGCTCGCGGACGCGGGCGGCGGCCTCGTCCTCGGAGGGGGTGCGCGCGTCGATCGCCGGGGACACGGCGTGGGCGTCGGTCATCACCAGCAGGTAGTCGTTCTCGCCGTACCAGGAGGTGTCGACGCCCCCGGCGTAGGAGGGGGCGCTTCCGTCGAAGACCACGAACCACGGGCGCAGGTCCTCGTCGTAGCGCTCGCGCGGGTCACCGCTCTCCGCGCCCAGCACGGCCGGGAACGTGGCCGCCTCGTCGACGGCCCCCTCGGCGGCCAGGTCGCGCAGGCGCGCCGCCTGCTCCTCGTCCGTCCACAGGTCGTCGAAGGGGTTGCCCTTCTCGAAGGTGCCGGGGGTCAGGTAGACGACCACCCTTCCAGCCAGGGTGTCGCGGGAGGGGAGTGCTGTGCCGAAGGCATCCGTTGAGGGTGTCCCACCTCCCGCGAAGCGGCTTCCGGGCGGTGGCGGGAGACGGGAGGGCCAGCCGTCGGCGCGTACGGCCTCGTCCAGGGTGTCGTGGGCGCCGAGCAGGTCGCCGGGACGGAACAGAGCGTCACCGAGCACCTGGTCGGCGAGCGCGTCGAACTCGGCGGGGCCCAGTCCGGAGGCGGAGTGGTAGCCCTTCTTCAGTTCGACCTTGAGCAGCAGCGGCTGGTGGCCGGGGTTGGCCTCGTGCCAGGTGCGCACGTCGCGCAGGCAGTCGGCGAGGTCGCCGTCGCCGCCGTCGCGAAGCTGCTCGGGGGCGGTGGCGCCGACGCAGTTGTTGTCCTGGCCCACCAGTTCGTGGTTGACACGCCAGGTGCCGAACCACTCGTCGGTCCACACGTCCAGTTCCAGGAGCCCGGCGCCGGAGTCCAGGGCGTCGGCGAAGTAGGGGAACGTGCCCGTCTGGTAGGCGTTGTGCACGCCCACGGAGGTGGTCCGGGAGAGGGGGCCCTCGGCGGCCGAGGCACTGGCGGGGACGGCAGGGGCCAGGGTGAGGACGAACGCGGCGCAGGTGAGCGCGGCCGTGCGAGCGGGGGGCATGGGGGTCCTTCCGCAGCGGGGGTTACTGACTGGTTGTCAACCAAGCACAGGTCACCGTGTGTGCGCAAAGGGTGACATGCCAGAAAATGGCGCTGGGCCCAACAGGACGTGAAGTCCCGTCGGGCCCCGCGAACGGTTCCGGTCAGGCCACGGGCTCGGAGGCCCCGTCCTTCTCCTCGGCGCGGAACGCCAGCCGCCCGGTGCGGTGCAGCCACCAGTCCGCGACCACGGTGCCCACGGGAGGGATGGACGCGGCCAGGGCCACCAGGGTCGGCCACAGGCTCCAGCGCAGGTGGAGCGCGGCGAGGACGGTGACGACCACGTAGGCCACGAAGGCCCCGCCGTGCAGGGGGCCGAAGAGGTGCACGCCCGCCTCGCTGCCGCTGCCCAGGTACTTGACGTACATGCCGCCCAGGAGACCGATCCAGGTCAGGGCCTCGATGACCGCCACCACGCGGAAGACGGTCGCTGTGACACGGGGACTGATGCTCACGCTGTTCCTCGGACTCGTTCGGGCTCGCTCGGGCCGGACACCGGCGGCTGCCGGACACCTCTCCGGTCCGGGCCGCTCCCAGGTTAGGACACCCTTTCGGGTGCCCCGCTCCGGGGCGGGCGGTGCGGAAGCGCGGTCTCCTTCGCCACGCGTCCGCACCGCCCGTCCGCACCGTACGACCGCTAGGCCAGGGCCTCCACGACGACCTCGGCCGCCTCGGCGATCAGCGCGTTGTCGTACTCGGCGTCCTCCTCGTCACGGCTGGACATGACCGCGAGGACGATGGGCTCGCCCTCCGGGGGCCACAGGACGGCGATGTCGTTGCGCGTGCCGTAGCCCCCGCTCCCCGTCTTGTCGCCGACCTCCCAGCCCTCGGGAACCCCGGCGCGGATCAGCTCGTCCCCGGTCACGTTGTTGACGAGCATGTCGGTGAGCACGTCGCGCCGGTCCTCGGGCAGCGCGTCCCCGAGCGTGAACTTCCGCAGGCTCTCGGCCATGGCGCGCGGCGTGCTCGTGTCACGGACGTCCCCGGGCGCCGCCTCACTCAGTCCCGGCTCCACGCGGTCTGCCTCGATCACGTCGTCGCCGACGGCCTCCATCGCCTCCTCGAACCCGTCCGGGCCGCCCAGCTCCTCGAACAGCAGGTTGGCCGCGGTGTTGTCGCTGTAGCGGACGGCGGCGTCGGTCAGCTCCATCAGGGTCATCCCGGTGTCCACGTGCTGTTCGGTGACGGGCGCGTAGCCGAGCAGGTCGTCCTCGGTGTAGGTGATGACCTCCTCCATCTCCTCCGGCGTGTTCCGCTGGAGCACCGCGCCCGCGGAGAACGCCTTGTGGGTGGAGCAGTAGGCGAACCGCTCGTCGGGGCGGTGCGCGATCTCCTCCTCCGTGCCGGTGTCCACCGCGTAGACGCCCAGCCGCGCGTCGAACTCCTCCTCCAGCCGCTCGAACTCCCGGGCGAGCTCGGCGGAGGCTTCGGAGGGCTGGGAAGCCGCCGACGCCTCCGCCTCCGTGGCGGTACCGGAGCCGGGCGGTCCGCAGGCGGTGACGGGGACGAGGACGAACGCGGCCAGGGCCGCGAGTCCGGTACGTCGGGCGGGTGAAAGCACCATCTGTCTGTTCTTCCTGTCCTGGGCGATGCGTGTCGTACGACCGTTCTGGACAATCTGATCCAGAACGGGAGCCGTGGTGGAACGCCCCAGGGGGCGCCACACACGCCGCGCCCCCTGCCGGGGCGGCCTCTGCCAGCAGTCTGACCTCCGCCGACGATGCTGTCCAAGACGGAAACAGACACTTCCATGCGGAAACGGCATAGTGTGGGGCCATGGACCTCGTCGGCGCCTGCAGGGCGTTCGTGAACGTGGGCGAGAGGGGCAGCTTCACCCTCGGGGCCGCCGCCGCGCGCATACCCCAGCCGGTCGCCAGCAGGCGTATCGCCGCCCTGGAGAAGCACCTGGGCGCGCGCCTGTTCGACCGCTCCACCCGCCGGGCGACCCTCACCCAGTTCGGCCGCGACATGCTGCCCTCGGCCAGGCGCCTGGTCCAGTTGGCCGAGGAGATGGAGCACGACGCCGAGAGGGCGGTGCTCCGTCCCCTGCGCCTGGCCGTGCCCGACACCTGCGCCGCGCGCGACCTCGCCCTCCTGGGCGCCGAGGCCCGTGAGGAGGGCGTCCACCTGGACTTCCGCCCCGCCGCACCCGCCGCGCGGGCCGAGCTCCTGGGCCTTCGGGAGGTCCGCGCGGCCCTGGTGGGCGTGCCGCCGGACGAGGCCGCCTGGAGGGTTCCGCTGGGCCTGGCGGGAGCAGGACAGCCCCGGGCCGGGGTCGTCTACGTCGAGACCCTGCGCCTGTCCCGTGACAGGCTGTCCTCGCGCGGGCGCCGCGTCTGGCTCCAGCCCGAGGACGACGTCCCCCACGTGCGCGACCCCCTGACACGCCTGCGGGACTCCGTGGGCCTGCGGCCCGCGCAGGTGGCCTCCGCCGCCTCCCTGGCCTCCGCCGCCGCGGAGGTCCTGGGCTCGGACGACCTTCTGCTGTGCTCACCACGGCAGGCCGAGGAGCTGGGACTGTACTGGCGGCCGACGGGCGAGATCCGCCTCGCCCGCGGCTATGACGTGGCCGCCGAAACCGGGGACGAGGCCGAGCGCCTGCGTACGCTCCTGGGTCGGACGATCGCCCGTTGTCTGGGCGCGGAGGAAGAGGAGGCGGTGTGAGTGCCACGGCCCTGATCCGCGAGCTGCGCGGCGAACTCGACGAGGCGGGCCTGCGGGGCTCCTTCCTCGTACGGGACCTGAGCACGGGCGGGGAACTGGGCATCGAGCCGGACCTGGAGTTCCCGACGGCCTCCCTCGTCAAGATTCCGCTCGCGATCGCCACGCTCGAACGCGTACGCGCGGGAGAGCTCGACGGCGCCGAACAGATCCTCGTGGAGCCGGGCAGGAGCACCGTTCGAGGACACACCGGGCTGACCAAGTTCCGCCACCCGGTCCGGGTCAGCGTCGAGGACCTGCTCTACCTCAGCACGTGCCTGAGCGACAACACGGCCACGGACGTCCTGTTCGACCTCACACCGCCCGCGCGGGTCGCCGCGTCGCTGCGCGCGTTCGGCCTGCGCGGTGTCACCGTGCGGCACACGATCCGCGACCTCGGCGACACCCCGGCCAACCGGCTCGACCCCGACGAGGTCCACCTCGCCCATCTGCTGGCCATCGGAGAGGGCACCGCCGGGCGGGGGCACCGGATCGCGCAGCTCGACGCCACGCGCGCCAGCTCCGGGTCGGCCCGGGCGTTCACCGACCTGATGGAGGCGCTGTGGCGGCCCTCGGCCATCGACGCGGAGGTGGCCGCGCGGGTACGGGAGCTGATGGGCGACAACCTCCTGCGCCACCGGCTGGCGCCCGAGTTCACCTCCGACGCCTCCCGGTGGTCCTCCAAGACCGGGAGCCTGCTCAACCTGCGCCACGAGGTCGGGGTGGTCGAGCACGACGGCGGCCAGGCCTTCGCCGTCGCGGTGCTGACCGAGTCGCGTGTGCCCGCCTTCCAGCAGCCGGGGGCCGAGGCGCTCATGGCGCGGGTGGCGCGGTCCCTGCGCGACCACCTGCGCGCGCGGTAGCCCCGGGGCCGGCGGGGGTACCCCGTGCCTCGTGTGCACGCGGCCGCGCACCGCCGGGGAAGGGCGCCTACAGCGGGTGCAGGCGGGCCGCCGCGCCCGCGCGCACGGCCTCGGAGACCGCGTCCAGGACCGGTGAGCGCAGGTTCCACCGCTGCCAGTACAGGCGCACGTCCACCGGCCGGTCCGGTGCCAGCGCCACCAGGCGCCCGGCCGCGATGCCGGCCGAGCACTGCCGCTCGGGAACCACACCCCAGCCGAACCCGAGCACGACCGTCCGGGCGAAGTCCTCAGAGGCCGGAATGTAGTGCCGGGGCCCGCGGGGCTCGGCTCCGGCGGACTCGCGCAGGAACCGGTCCTGCAGGTCGTCCCTGCGGTCGAAGTTGACCACCGGCGCGTACGGGAGCAGCTCCGGGTCCGCCCGGCCGCCCAGGTACTCGTCGTCGAAACCGGGGCTGCACACGGCGTGGTAGCGCATCGCGCCGAGCCCGGCCACGGCGCATCCCTGAACCGCCTCGGGGGTGGAGGTCACGGCGGCCATCACCGTTCCCGAGCGCAGCAGTGAGGTGGTGTGCTCCTCGTCCTCGCGGTGGATCTCGAACACCGCTCCCAGCTCGGCGGGCAGGTCGGCCAGCGCCTCCAGGAACCAGGTGGACAGGCTGTCGGCGTTGACGGCCAGCGGCACCGACACCCGGCCCCGCTCCCGGTCGCCCATCCGGAGCTCGGCGGCGGTGTCCTCGTCCAGCAGCAGCACCTGGCGGGCGTAGCGCAGTACGGCGTCCCCGGCGGCGGTGGTCCGCACCGGGTTCGTGCGCTGCACCAGGACCTTGCCCGCGGTCTGTTCCATCGCCCTGACCCGCTGGGACACCGCCGACGCCGTCACGTGCAGCCGTCGCGCGGCGGACTCGAAGGTGCCCTCGTCCACCAGGGCGGTCAGGGTGCGCAGGTGGTCGAACTGGAACGGCATATGAAGCCTCTCTCAGGGATCCTAAGAAAGTTTAGCTTTACTGCATGGGGTGCGCGCTCCTAACGTTCTGACGGTGAACGCGACCCTTCTCCCCGCCCTGCTCGGTTTCGGCACCGGGCTGGCGCTCATCGTGGCCATCGGAGCCCAGAACGCCTACGTCCTGCGGACCGGTATCGAGGGCCGCCTCGGCGCGGTCCTGCCGGTGGTGCTGGTCTGTGCCCTGTCCGACGCCGCGCTCATCACGGCCGGAGTCCTCGGCGTCGGCGCCGTCGTCGAGGCCGCCCCGGCCGCCGTCGTCGTGGTCCGCCTCCTCGGCGCGGGTTTCCTCCTCGTCTACGGCCTGTCCGCGGTGCGCCGGGTCCTGCGTCCGGGCGCGCTCGTGGTCGGCGGCGGGCCCGGGGGCGGCCGTGGGGCCGCCGTGACGACGGCACTGGTGCTCACCTGGCTCAACCCGCACGTGTACCTGGACACCGTGGTCCTCCTCGGCTCCCTCGCCAACCAGCAGGACGGCGGCGCCCGCTGGTGGTGGGCGGCGGGCGCCGTCACGGGCAGCTTCGTGTGGTTCTTCGGTCTCGGCTTCGGCGCGCGGCTGCTGCGTCCCCTCTTCGCCCGGCCGGGTGCCTGGCGCGTCCTGGACGCGCTCATCGCCGCCGTCATGCTCACCCTGGGCGTACGCATGGCCCTGGGATCCTGAGGGCGCCGCACGTCCACGGCACCGCCCTTCCGGCCCCGTTCGGTTGTACGCACCTGTAATAAAACGATTCAAGAGCTGAGATGTACGCTGACCAGGGGAGTCGCTGGGTACGTCTTGACATGCGAGAAGAGCTGGGGGTAGTTTCAGCGAAACCTGAGTGAAACGATTCAATCGCTCGCTCGCCGGCCCCACCGACAGTCGTGTCCTCCCCGAACGGAGCCCCACCGTGGCAGCACTCCCCGAACGCCGCGCGGACGCCCTGGACGTCCTGCGGCGCCAGCACATCGAACTCCCCTCCTGGGCCTTCGGGAACTCCGGTACCCGGTTCAAGGTGTTCGCGCAGCCCGGCGTACCCCGCGACCCCTGGGAGAAGGTCGCCGACTCCGCCCAGGTGCACAGGCTCACCGGCGTCGCCCCCACGGTCGCCCTGCACATCCCCTGGGACAAGGTGGACGACTACGCCGCGCTCGCCGCCCACGCCCGCGACCTGGGCATCGGTGTCGGCACGATCAACGCCAACGTCTTCCAGGACGACGACTACAAGCTCGGCAGCGTCACCAACCCCGACCCGGCGGTGCGCCGCAAGGCGATCGACCACCTGCTGGAGTGCGTGGACGTCATGGACGCCACCGGTTCGCGCGACCTCAAGCTGTGGTTCGCCGACGGCACCAACTACCCCGGCCAGGACGACCTGCGCGCCCGCCAGGACCGCCTCGCCGAGGCCCTGTCCGAGGTCTACGGCAGGCTCGGCCCCGACCAGCGCCTCCAACTGGAGTACAAGCTCTTCGAGCCCGCCTTCTACGCCACCGACGTCCCCGACTGGGGCACCGCCTACGCCCACTGCCTGGAACTGGGCGAGAAGGCCGTGGTCTGCGTCGACACCGGCCACCACGCCGCGCACACCAACATCGAGTTCATCGTCGCGTTCCTGCTCCGGGCGGGAAAGCTCGGCGCCTTCGACTTCAACTCGCGCTTCTACGCCGACGACGACCTCATGGTCGGCTCCGCCGACCCCTTCCAGCTCTTCCGCATCATGTACGAGGTCGTGCGCGGCGGCGGCCTGGCCACCGACACCGAGGTCGCGTTCATGCTCGACCAGTGCCACAACATCGAGCCCAAGATCGCCGGGCAGATCCGCTCGGTCATGAACGTGCAGGAGGCCACCGCCAAGGCCCTGCTGGTGGACACCGACGCGCTCGCCGACGCCCAGCGCGAGGGCGACGTCCTGGCCGCCAACGCCGCCCTGATGGACGCCTACAACACCGACGTGCGCCCCATGCTCGCCGACCTGCGCGCCGACCAGGGACTGGACCCCGACCCCATGGCCGCGCACGCCCGCTCCGGCTACGTGGAGCGCGTCGTCGAGGAGCGCAAGGGCGGCGCACAGGCCGGGTGGGGCGCGTGAGCCAGCCGCCGACCACGCCAGAGCACAGCAGTACCGAACAGGGAGACACCGTGCCCGACTCCGTCGTCGAACAACTCCTCGTCCGCAGCAACACCCTCGGCTCCGACCCGCGCAACACCAACTTCGCGGGCGGCAACACCTCCGCCGCGGGCACACGCACCGACCCCGTCACCGGACAGCCCGTCGACCTGCTGTGGGTCAAGGGCTCCGGCGGCGACCTCGGCACCCTCACCGAGGACGGCCTGGCCGTGCTGCGCCTGGACCGCCTGCGCGCCCTCGTGGACGTCTACCCCGGCGAGGAGCGCGAGGACGAGATGGTCGCCGCCTTCGACCACTGCCTGTTCGGCAAGGGCGGCGCCGCACCCTCCATCGACACCGCCATGCACGGCCTGCTGCGCGCCGCGCACGTGGACCACCTGCACCCCGACTCCGGTATCGCCCTGGCCACCGCGGCCGACGGCGAGCGCCTGACCCGTGAGTGCTTCGGCGACCGCGTGGTGTGGGTGCCCTGGCGGCGCCCCGGATTCCAGCTCGGCCTGGACATCGCCAAGATCGCCGAGGAGAACCCGAACGCCATCGGCGCCGTCCTGGGCGGCCACGGCATCACCGCCTGGGCCGAGACCAGCGAGCAGTGCCAGGCCAACTCCCTGGAGATCATCCACACCGCCGAGCGCTTCATCGAACAGCGCGGTCTCGGAGAGCACGGCCGGTCCCAGCCCTTCGGCCCCGCCCTGGACGGCTACGGCGCCCTGCCCGCCGACGAGCGCCGCGAGCGCGCCGCCGCCCTGGCCCCCGTCATCCGCGGCCTGGCCTCCACCGACCACCCCCAGATCGGCCATTTCACCGACAGCGACGTGGTACTGGACTTCCTGGCCTCGGCCGAGCACCCGCGCCTGGCCGCACTGGGCACCTCCTGCCCCGACCACTTCCTGCGCACCAAGGTCCGCCCCATGGTGCTCGACCTGCCCGCCGACGCTCCGCAGGAGCAGGCGATCGCGCGGCTGCGCGAACTGCACGAGGAGTACCGGGCCGAGTACCGCGCCTACTACGAGCGCCACGCCGACCCCGACAGCCCCGCCATGCGCGGTGCCGACCCGGCGATCGTGCTGGTCCCGGGCGTGGGCATGTTCTCCTTCGGCAAGGACGCCAAGACCGCGCGCGTGGCGGGCGAGTTCTACGTCAACGCCATCAACGTCATGCGCGGAGCCGAGACGGTCTCCACCTACCGGCCCATCGAGGAGTCGGAGAAGTTCCGCATCGAGTACTGGGCGCTGGAGGAGGCCAAGCTGGCCCGTCTGCCCAGGCCCAAGCCGCTCGCCACCCGGATCGCCCTGGTCACCGGCGCGGCCAGTGGCATCGGTAAGGCGATCGCCACCCGGCTGGCTGCCGAGGGCGCGTGCGTGGTCGTGGCCGACCTGGACGCCGACAAGGCCGCCGAGACCGCCGCCGAGCTCGGCGGCGCGGACACGGCCGTGGGCGTGGCCTGCGACGTCAGCGACGCCGACGCGGTGGCCCGCGCCCTCGGCGAGGCCGCGCTGGCCTTCGGCGGGGTGGACCTGGTGGTCAACAACGCCGGGCTGTCCATCTCCAAGCCGCTGCTGGAGACCACCGAACGCGACTGGGACCTGCAGCACGACGTCATGGCCAAGGGATCCTTCCTGGTCTCCCGTGAGGCCGCGCGCGTGATGACGGCCCAGGGCATGGGCGGCGACATCGTCTACATCGCCTCCAAGAACGCCGTGTTCGCCGGGCCCAACAACGTCGCCTACTCCGCCGTCAAGGCCGATCAGGCCCACCAGGTGCGGCTGCTCGCCGCAGAACTGGGCGGCGAGGGCATCCGGGTCAACGGCGTCAACCCCGACGGGGTGGTGCGCGGTTCGGGCATCTTCGCCGGGGGATGGGGAGCCCAGCGGGCCAAGGTCTACGGGGTCAAGGAGGAGGACCTGGGCGCGTTCTACGCCAAGCGCACCATCCTGGGCCGCGAGGTACTGCCCGAGAACGTCGCCAACGCGGTGTTCGCGCTGACGGCCGGGGAGCTGTCGCACACCACCGGCCTGCACATCCCCGTGGACAGCGGCGTCGCCGCCGCGTTCCTGCGATGAGCGCCGCCAACGGCACGGCGGTCCACGCAGCCGTCGACCTGGGCGCCTCCAGCGGGCGGGTCATCGCCGGGCGGATCGAGGACGGGCGGCTGCGCACCGAGGAGGTCGCCCGCTTCCCCAACGGGCCGGTCACCGTACCCGCCGGGAACCGCTCCACCCTGCACTGGGACGTGCTGTCCCTGTACGCGGGCGTGGTCGAGGGGCTGCGGCGGGCCGCCGAACCCCACGGGCTGGCCTCGGCCGGAGTGGACTCCTGGGCGGTGGACTACGGCCTGCTGGACGCCGACGGCGTCCTGATCGGCAACCCCGTCCACTACCGCGACGCCCGCACCGACGGGGTGCCCGAGCGGGTGTTCGCGCACCTGCCCGCGGAGGAGCTGTACGCGGTCAACGGGTTGCAGGTGCAGCCGTTCAACACGGTGTTCCAGCTCGCCGCCGCCTCCGGGGACGCCCAGCTGGCGGCCGCCCGCGCCCTGCTGTTGGTGCCCGACCTGCTCGGGTACTGGCTGACGGGGGAGCGGGTCGCCGAGCTGACCAACGCCTCCACCACCGGCCTGGTGGACGTGCGCGAACGCCGCTGGGCCGGGGAGTGCCTGGACCTGCTCCGGGAGCGCTACGGTGTTCCGGCGCGGGAGCTGCTGCCCGCACTGGTCGAGCCGGGAACCGTCGTCGGAACCGTCCGCGACGGTGCGGCGGGCACACCGCTGGTGGCGGTCGGCTCGCACGACACCGCCTCCGCCGTGGTGGCCGTGCCCGCCGCCACCCCCAACTTCGCCTACGTCTCCTCGGGGACGTGGTCGCTGGTGGGGGTGGAGCTGGACGAGCCCGTGCGCACCGAGGCGAGCCGGTCGGCCAACTTCACCAACGAGCTGGGCGTGGACGGCACGGTCCGCTACCTGCGCAACGTCATGGGCCTGTGGGTGCTCCAGGAGTCGCTGCGCGTCTGGCGGGAGCGGGGCCGGGAGGTGGACCTGCCCGACCTGTTGGCGCGGGCCGCCCGCGTGCCCGCGCTCTCGTGCGTGGTGGACGTGGACGATCCCCGGTTCCTGCCGCCGGGCGACATGCCCGCGCGTATCGCCGCTTTCGCCACCGAGACCGGACAGCGCCCGCCGGAGACCGACGCCGAGGTGGCGCGGTGCGTGGTGGACTCGCTGGCCCTGGCCTACCGCAGGGCGGTGCACCAGGCCGCCGAGCTGAGCGGGACGGACGTGGAGGTGGTCCACGTGGTCGGCGGGGGATCGCGCAACGAGCTGCTGTGCCAGCTCACCGCGGACGCCGTGGGCCTGTCGGTCGTCGCCGGGCCCACCGAGGGCGCCGCCATCGGCAACCTGCTGGTGCAGGCCCGCGCGGTCGGGACGGTGGAGGGCGGTCTGGCCGACCTGCGCCGGATCGTCGCCGGCTCCACCGAGGCCGGCCGCTACGAGCCGACCGGGCCGCAGGCCCCGTGGGAGGCCGCCGAGCGGCGGCTCCGGGGCTGAGGTTCCGCACGCGTGAGGGTCCCGCCGGGGATACGGCGGGACCCTCGTCCCGTTGCACCAGGGCCGTCGGTGGAGGGCCGAGGGGCCGGTCCGCGCGGCGAGAGGCGAGGGCGGGGCCGCACGTGACGACGGGGCCGGCGCTCGCGGAGGAGCACCGGCCCCGTTCGGTCCGTTGTCAGGAGAGGGAAGCCTTCGCGGCGGCGCGGTGGGGGCGGCCCGTCCGGGCGGGACCCCCGTTCCAGGGACGGCGCCCGCGGGATGGCGCGACCGTGGGACCCCGCCCGGCCGGTTCCGCCTCCCGCCTCGGCTCCGGCACCCGGTTCTCCGAGGCCTTCCCGGGGCTTACGGCCCGCGCGGGCGCGTGCTGGGTCCGAAAGTTCCGCAGGGCCGCGACGGCCCTGCGCGCCGCACCTCTGCGGACCCCCAGGCCGCTCCTGTCCCCCAGGGGGACCAGGGTGTCCACGACCACCGGCACCGCGACCGCGAGCGCTACGAAAATCGCCAACGTCATGTTCCCTCGCTCCCCTCTCACAGGACGGCTGTGGCCGTTACCGCGTCACGGACGTCCTGGCCGCTGCGCGTCGCGTACCAACGCCCCGCAGTCCTTGCAAGCTGCCCGTACCCCAAGCCGGTAAAACCCCGGAGCGCGGCGTACCGCTCCCTGAGAGGGCGAGGACGACTCTAGGTACGGCCTACGACGTTCTCCGGGGCCGCCGGAGTTCCGTCCCGGCGGCCCCCTCGCCGTCGCGGCCCGAACCCGACCCGACGAACCCATGCGGTGTACCGGTCGGGGACGTTGGCCAATCGTGTGGAGGGCGGCTGACCGGCGCAGGCAGTGCGGGGCCGGTGGTGGTCGTGGTGATGCAGCCACGCCCACGGTCGGCCCACCGCCTCACCGTGGGTCAGGAGACCCGAAGGCGAGCCGCGACCTCACGGTCGCGCCTGCTCCGGCAAGGTGAGGATCTCGGCTCCGTCGTTGGTGACAGCGATCGTGTGCTCGCTGTGTGCTGTCCGGCAACCTGTCGCGCTTCGGAGGGTCCACCCGTCGGCGTCGGTGACGAGTCCGGCGGTGTCCGCCATGACCCACGGCTCCAGTGCGAGCAGCAGCCCGGGACGCAGTCTGTACCCACGGCCGGGCCGACCGGTGTTCGGAACGTGCGGGTCCTGGTGCATCGTCGATCCGATGCCGTGACCTCCGAACTCGGTGTTGACCGGGTACCCCGCCTCACTGAGGACCGAGCCGATGGCATGGGAGATGTCGCCGATGCGGGCCCCGGGCCTGGCAGCGGCGATCCCCGCGCTCAATGCGCGTTCGGTCGCGCTGATCATCGCGACGCTCTCCGGGGGCCTTGACCCGCCCACGAGGAAGCTGATGGCGGAGTCCGCGGCGACTCCGCCTTGGGAGACGGCGAGGTCGAGTGTCAGCAGGTCGCCGTCGGCGAGCGTGTAGTCGCAGGGCCGTCCGTGGAGCACGGCGTCGTTGACGGCCGTGCAGACGTAGTGGCCGAACGGCCCGCGTCCGAAGGACGGCTCGTAGTCGACGTAGCAGGACCGCGCTCCAGCCTCGACGATCATGGTCTCGGCCCACCGGTCGATGTCCAGGAGGCTCGTGCCGACCGTGCTACGGCTCTTCAGTGTCTGCAGGATGTCAGCGACCAGGGCGCCTGTGTCCTTGGCACGGGCCAGTTTGGTGGGGTCCAGGATCTCGATCATGCGGCGCCCTTCTCATGTGACCAATAACTATACCGGCCATACTATACCGGTATGAGAATCGGGGTCATGGTCGGATCGCCGCTCACGCCAGCGGCGGTCGAGCGCGGACAGCGCTCGGTGCTCGGTACCGCGTTCGACGCGCGCATCCCACCGGAGACCCTCCGGAAGGTCGGGACGGGCCGCGTGGTGACCCCTGCCTTCCCGGTCATCGCTGCGACCGCCGATGCCGGCCTTCCCCCGATGCGGTGCTGGCCGGGATCGACCAGCCCGAACGCGGTGTCGAACCGGCCGGCTCCGGTCACAGCACACGTGAGCGGTCGGCGCCGTGGGTCCCGAGCCCGCAACCGCGCTGGAGGCGTCGGCAAGGGAGAAGGCGTGGGCGCGGCTCTCGACCGATGTCCCCGGTCAGTACGACCAGGGAGTGTTCTTTGGAAGGCTTTCGGGTCGGCGGGCGGCCCTCCCAGGCGATCTCTCGCGAGACGCTGTGCGAAGCCCAGCCTGGTCGTGCTCCACGAGCGCGGAGGCGTGGCGAGAGGCGGCCTGGTGGACGCGAGCCCGGAACGGTGCGAAAAACACGACCTAGACGAGGGCCCCGACCACCATCTCCGTGGCCCGCGCGATGAGGGCGTCGTCGTACTCCGCGCCCGCCTCGTCGCGGCCGGACATGACCGCCAGGACGATGGGGGCGCCCTCCGGCGGCCACAGCACACCGATGTCGTGCCGGGTACCGTAGCCGCACGCACCGGTCTTGTCCCCGACCTCCCACCCCTCGGGGACCCCGGCACGGATCAGGTCGTCGCCGGTGGTGTTGGCCCGCATCATCTCGACGAGGACGCCGCGCTTGTCCTCGGACAGGACGTCACCCAGGGCGAACTCGCGCAGGCTGGTGGCCATCGCGCGCGGGGTGCTGGTGTCGCGGACGTCTCCCGGCACCGCCTCCGCCATCTCCGGCGCGATCCGGTCCACGCTGGTGACGTCGTCGCCGATCTCCCGCAGGGCCTCGTCCAGCCCCTGCGGCCCACCGAGCTCCTCGAAGAGCAGGTTGGAGGCGGTGTTGTCGCTGTGTCGCAGCGCCGCGTCGCCGATCTCGCGCAGCGTCATACCGGTGGACACGTGCTCCCGGGTGACGGGGGAGTGGAAGACCAGGTCCGCTCCGGAGAAGGTGACGACCCGGTCGAGTTCGTCGACCGGTGTCCGGTCGAGCACGGCGCCGAAGGCCAGGACCTTGAAGGTGGAACAGTAGGCGAACCGCTCGTCGGCCTGGAACCCGACCGCCCGGTCCGTGCCGGTGTCGAGCGCGTAGACGCCGAGCCGGGCGTCGAACTCCTCTTCGAGGTGTGCGAACTCGGAGTCCATCCGGACGGGATCGGCAGGCTCCGCGGACGGGACGGCGGTGGTTCCCTCGGCCGACGGTGGCGGAGCGGCGGGACCGACCGGGTCGTCGTGGGACGAGCAGCCGAGGGGCAGGACCAGGGCGATCGGGGCCAGTGCCGCCAAAGCGGCGTGGCGAGTCGTGGACCACGGCACCGCGAAGCACCCTCCTCCGTACGCGGGTGGTGACGTCCAGAAGTCTCGCGGCAGGCGGGCGCGCTGTCGACGGTGGTGACGGCGTGGCACCGGAATCCCCGGGGCGGATTCCCCCGCCTCCTCCTGACCTCCTCGGGTGCGGCTGCGCTCCCACGTACGACACCAGGGAGCCGACGCCGGCGGTCCGGCGCTTGCGTGCCGGGCTCGTGTGACCCTGGTGAGCAGCGGAGCCGGTGCTCTTCACGAGAACCGGCCCCGCGCATTTCCCAGACGAGTGGCTCCGCTACGCCCTCTGTTCCCTGTTCCCGAACGCCGCCGGGTCAGGCCATGGTCACGGCCACCTTGGTCCAGCCGGGTTCGCGGTGGTCGAAGGCGCGGTAGGAGTTCACCACCTCGTTGAACGGCACCTCCTGGGTGAGGACCGAGGTGATGTCGACTCGGCCGCTGGCCACCATCTCCAGCAGTTCGGGGATGTAGGTGCGGTGGTTGCAGTTGCCCATCTTCAGGGTGAGGTTCTTGTTCATCGCCGCGCCGATGGGGAAGTGCGTCATCGGCGGCGGGTAGACGCCGATGATGGACAGGGTCCCCGCCTTCGCGACCGCCTCCACAGCCCACCGCGCGGCCTGGGACGGCGCGTCGCCGGGAACCCAGGTGTCTCCCTGGGGGCGGGCCTTGGGCACGATCTCGGAGACCTCCGTCGCGAACTGCTCCTTGAGGTCCTCCTGGACGGCCGGTCCCTGCTTGGGCTGTTCCGCGTCGACCCCGACGGCGTCGATCACGCGGTCCGGGCCGATGCCCCCCGTGAGCTCCACCAGGGTGGCCACCGGGTCCTCCTCGGTGTAGTCGATCACCTCGGCGTGCAGCAGACGCGCCTGCTCCAACCGGCTCCCGACCCCGTCGACCGCCAGTACGCGTCCCGCTCCCTGGAGGAAGGCGCTCAGCACGGCGAACAGTCCCACGGGGCCGCAGCCCATCACCGCGACGGTGTCACCCGGGGAGATCTCGGCGAGCTTGGCCCCGAACCACGCTGTGGGGAAGATGTCGGAGACGAGGACGGCCTCCTCGTCGCTCACCCGCTCGGGGATGCTGACGAGCCCCACGTTGGCGTAGGGAACGCGGACCCGTTCGGCCTGGAGGCCGGGGAAGGAACCGGTGGACTCCGGCCCTCCGAAGAACGCCGTTCCCGCTCGGCTGCCCCCGGGGTTCGCGTTGTCGCACTGGGCGAAGTAGCCGCTCCGGCAGTAGCTGCACGTCCCGCACCCGATGGTGGAGGGGATGACCACCCGGTCGCCCGGCTGGAAGTTGCGTACCTGGGATCCCACCTCGGTCACCACGCCGACACCCTCGTGGCCGAGGACGGTGCCCGGCACCATACCCGGCATGGTGCCTCGGATCATGTGCAGGTCGGTGCCGCAGATCGCGCTCGTGGTGATCTGCACGATGGCGTCCTGGGAGTGCTCGATGCTCGGTTCCGCCACGTCTTCCACGCGGATGTCGCCAATGCCATGCCACACGACGGCCTTCATGGTCTTCCTCCAACCAGCGGTGGGGGCGCGTTCGCGCCGCCCGGAGCGGTGGACAGTTGCTGGTACTCGAGTGCGGCGGCTACCCAGGTCCCGACCCCGTAAACCGAGGGCCGCGGCCGGCCCGGCGCCGCCGAAGAGCACCAGGCCGGTTCCAGCCTCCCCCAGGGCGGCGATCTGCTCGGGGACGGCCTTCCGGCGCCCGCGGTGTTCGGGCGCGGCGTGTCCGGGAAACCTTCTGTGGCCTGATGTGATGAGATCACCCACTGATCCGGGTTCGAGTGGACGTCCGCACGCCCCCGCGCGGGGACCGCACTCGGAGCGGACGTCTTCACCGTCCGCGGCGGATTTCCGGAATCCCCGCGGAGCGCTACGGACACACGACACGACCCGTGGAGAGGACGGACCCGCGATGGAGGACCCCAGCACCGCGGAGCGGATGCTCGGCGGCCTGATCGGCGCCAGCCACGTCATGGCCATGGAGGAGGTACCGGGCCACGTGGCCGACTACGCGGCTCACGCCGGGCTGTACGGAGTCCTGATCTACGTGGTCGACGTGCGCCAGGAGGTGCTGGTGCTGATGACCGGGCACGGCCCGAACGCCGGACAGGACCCCGGTCGGGCGCGCACACCGCTGCGCATCGACGGAACACTGGCGGGACGCGCCTTCCAGACCGAGAGGATCCTGCGCGCCTCCACGGAGGAGACGGAGGAGGACGACCGGTACCACTGGTGGGTACCGGTGCTGGACGGCACCGAGCGCATGGGTCTCCTCTGGGTGGAGACCTCCACCGACGACGCGCGGACCCACGAGTACATGTGGCACCTGGCGTCCCTGGTCGCGCTGCTGGTGGTGAGCAAACGGGTCCACAGCGACTCCTACGCCAGGCTGATCCGTGCCCAGAAGATGAGCGTGGCGGCCGAGATGCAGTGGAACCTGATGCCGCCGCGCACCTACACCGACGGATACGTGACCATCGACGCCGCACTGGAACCGGCCTACCAGGTCAGCGGCGACGCCTTCGACTACGCCACGGCGGACAGGAACGTACACGTGGGCATCTTCGACGCGATGGGGCACGACATCGCGGCCGGGCTGACCGCCAACCTCGCCGTGGCGGCCTGCCGTAACCACCGCCGCCAGTACTCATGCGGCCTGGACGAGGTCGCCGCGGGCATCGAGGACGTCCTGCTCGCCGAGTTCGGGCAGAAGTACGACGCCTCCGCCGACGCCGGCTTCTTCGGCCAGACGCGCTATGTCACCGCCGTCCTGGCCGACCTGGACACCCGCACCGGCCTGCTCACCTGGACCAACCACGGCCACCTGCCGCCCGTCGTCATCCGTGAGGGGCGCTGGGTGAGCACCCTGGAGTGCGAGCCCTCCCACCCGCTGGGTTCGGACCTGGGCCTGCCGGTCACCACATGCCGTGAGCAGCTGCAGCCCGGCGACCGCGTCATCCTGTACACGGACGGCATCACGGAGGCGCGCAGCGCGGACGGCCACGAGTTCGGCGTGGACCGGTTCCTGGAGTTCATCATCCGCCAGCACGCCAGCGGCCTCCCCGTTCCGGAAACTCTGCGGCGCCTCATCCACAGCGTCATGGACTACCACGGCAGACGGCTCCAGGACGACGCCACCGTCCTCCTCCTGCAGTGGCACGGCCACTGAGAGCACGTACGTCCGGGCCCGGCTCGGACCGGACCCCGGGAGGGACGGGCTCAGACCTTGCGGGCCAGGCCGCAGTACTGGGGAATGTCGCGCTCCTGCCCGACCTCGACGGGCTCGGGCCGCCATCGGGTGACGCAGACGACCCCGGGATCGACCAGTTCGAACCCGTCGAAGAAACGGGTGAAGTCCTCCACCGAGCGCAGGTGGTACGGCTGGGCGACGCTCTCCTGCCAGCGCCGCATGGCCTCCAGCGCGCGTTCACCGGTGATCGCGTCCATGTGGGCGAAGACGCCGTCGCACACGGCCAGGAAGCTGCCCGGCGCCAGGGCGTCCATATAGGTGCGCACGATACCCAGGGCCTCGTCGAGGTCGCCGAAGTGGCCCATCGTCCCCAGCAGGGTCAGGGCGACGGGGCGGCTCAGGTCCAGGGTCTGGCCGGCGGCCTCCAGCACCGTGCCGGTCTCGCGCAGGTCCGATCCCACGAACCGGGTCCGGCCCTCGTCGGTACCCACCAGCAGGGCGCGCGCGTGCGCCAGCACCAGGGGGTCGTTGTCCACGTAGACCACGCGTGACTCCGGGGCCTGGGCCTGGGCCACCTCGTGGGTGTTGTCCGCGGTGGGAAGTCCGGTGCCGATGTCGAGGAACTGGCGGACACCCTCCTCCCGGACCAGGTGGGTGACCGCGCGGCGCAGGAAGAGGCGGTCCCCCCGGGCGGTCTCGACCACCTGCGGCACGAGTTCCCTGATGGTGTCGCCCACCTCGCGGTCCACGGGGTAGTTGTCCTTGCCTCCGAGCCAGTAGTTCCACACCCGTGCGGTGTGCGCGACGGTGGTGTCGATGGGGGTGTCCGTCATGGGGGCCTCTCAACGGGGACGATCCGTAACAAGCAGTACGCGCAGTCTTGTGCGTCCGCTACACGCCCGCAACCCGAGAACCCCTGTCGTTGCGGGCTTCTCGCCCGGAACGCGGGAAGCCTTCCCCGGGGGTGGTCCCGGCCCGGGGAGTATCCGCGCGCCGGCCGGGAGTACTGTCCGGGGGAGACCGCGCCGCCGAACACCGCCGTGCCGGCCGCCGCGCTGGCCAGGACGGCGAGGGCCGTCCCGCCGCATGGCCAGGTGCAGGGGTACGACCGGCCGCGCCACACGCGACTCCACCCGCACGGCCGGGGAGGGCGGCAGGAGGCTGGTCCCCGCGGCGATGAGCGCTGGAAGCCGGAGCCGTGGGAATACTGGGGACCATGGACGACCTGACACTGTCCCTGCTGCCGTTGACGACCAGCGCGCAGGAGCGCGAACGGGCCGCCCGGGTGGCGCTGCTGCCGGTGGGCAGCCTCGAACAGCACGGCCCCCACCTTCCCCTGGTCACCGACACCGTCATCGCCTGCGACCTGGCCCGGAGCCTGGCCGACGCGTACCCGCTGCGCCTGCTGCCGCCGGTCACCGTCGGCTGTTCCCACGAGCACTCCGCATGGCACGGAACCGTGAGCGTCTCCGCGCCCACCCTGTACGCGTTCGTCAGGGACATCGCCGCCTCCCTCGGTGACACCAGGCTCGTACTGGTCAACGGGCACGGCGGCAACCACGTGCTGGCCAACCTCGTCCAGGAGTCGGGCGGGCGCATGGCGCTCTTCCCGGGCCCCCACGACTGGGAGGCCGCCCGGACCGTCGCCGGGATGGCCACCGACAACGACCACGACATGCATGCCGGGGAGTTGGAGACCTCGGTGCTCCTGCACACCCGTCCGCGTCTGGTCCGGTCCGGGTACGAGCACGTCGATCACACCACGGGCGGGCGTGATCATGTGCTCACTGTGGGGTTGGCTGCCTACACCGTCTCGGGGGTGGTCGGTCGCCCCTCACTGGCCACGGCCGCCAAGGGGCGAGCCTTGCTCGCCGCCCTCACCGAGTCCTTCGCGGGGTACCTGGCGGCGCTGGACGAGCCGTGCGGGTGAGCGAGCACGAGCCGCCGGTCCGGCCAGCGCCCCCCGAGCACCGGGGCCCGAGACGTCCGCGCGCATGGCGCGAACCCGTCCGGGCAGGCTTCGAGAGAAGGCTTCGAACAGCTGACATATCGTAAAACGAGCCGAAAGGTCGCCGATGACCTCCCTCGTCTTCGCCGTGTTCTCGGTGGTGCACCTGTGCCTGACCGTCTGGCTGGTCCGGCTGGCGCTCGTACGGCACTCCACGCACACCTGGCTGGTCGCGGCCGTGGCCGCCGGGCTCGTCTACGACAACGCGATCGTGGCACTGGGCTCCTCCCTCGGCGCCGGCGACCTCCTGTTCGCACTGAACCTGCCGCGCTTCGTCGTGCACGCTCTGGTCACTCCGCTCCTGGTCGTCTTCGCGGTCGGGGCGGCCCGTGACCTCGGGCTCGCCTGGGCGCGCTCGCGTGCGGTCCACGCCGGGTTCTCCGTGCTGGCGGCCGCGCTGGTCGCCTACGGTGTCGTGGCCGATCTCGTCGGACTCACCCTGGTGCCGGGCCGCGAGGGCGACGCACTGCGTTACTCGGCCGCCGAGCCGACCGTGCCGGTCCCGTCCGTGGTGACCATCGTGGTACTGCTCCTCGTCGGTGTGGCGCTACTCGTGCGTGCGCGCAGCGGATGGATGCTGCTGGGCGCCGCGATCATGACCGTGGTCTCGGCCGTGCCTGACGCGCCGCTGGTCGTGGGTAACCTGGGCGAGGTGGCCCTCATCGCCGGGCTCGCCCTCACCGCGCGAAAGACTGGCCACGCCTCTCTCCGCCCCTCGGCGCGACCCGCGTGAACTCCTGTCCCAGCGATTCGAGGTATCCCTTTGGGAGAACCTCTGCAGCCGTTGAGGACAGTCGGGGGAGGTTCCCGTCTCCCGAAAACCTCCCACTCGCGGGTGGGAGACTCCTGTCTTCCCCGGGCGGGCCGAGTGCCTTCCGCTCCGTGGAGGCCCTCGGTCACCCGGGCGGGACGGCCGCGAGACGGTCCCTTCCCGGCCACGGACGGCGACCAACATGGTCGCCCCGCCGTGCGGGTCCCCGCGGCGGGGTCCTGCCCGTGCCGGCGTGGTCCTGCGGTGTGCTGTGGCCGACCCGGGCCGGGGGTGGACGGCCGGTCGGGTCACGTGGGCGTTGGAGCCGCCCGTCCCGCTGGGCCGGACCCTGCGTCGGCTGCGACGGCATGAACGCTACGTGTTGTGGGCAGGCGTGGTGTCACGTGTCGCAACCTGAGCCGGGTGGCGGTCCCACGTCGGAGCATGGGCCGCCATCGGTATCCCGAGCGCAGGGACGGAGCACGGGCCCACGACGGGGGAGGGACTCATGGGCGTCGTCGAGGTGGTCGAGGCCGTGGGAACGGCGATCGAAGTGGCCGGTGTCGCGGTGATCGCCGTGGGCACGGCCGCGGCGACCGCCGCGTTCCTGTACCGGTTCGCCCATCGCACACCCCTGGCCGAGATCTACCGGTCCTACCGCCACGGGGTGGGGCGGGCGATCCTACTGGGGCTGGAGTTCCTGGTGGCCGGTGACATCATCCGTACGGTCGCGATCGAGCCGTCCTTCCGCAGCGTCGGTGTGCTCGCCGGGATCGTGCTGATCCGTACCTTCCTCAGCTTCTCGCTGGAGGTCGAGCTGGAGAACCGATGGCCGTGGCAGCGGCCCCGGACGGCCGCCGAGAGGTCGACGTAGGAGAAGGGGTGAACCATAGGTACCAGGGGGGAGCACGCGAGTGGTCGTCACGGCCTCGGGCCAGCGGAGGAGGGCACGCGGCGGGGAACGGAACGAACGCACGTGAAGCACCTGGAGGCTTCCGGGGCGGACTGATCACCAAGGCCCCCACCCGATCGCCGGCTCCTGCCGGCCTCCCCTGGCGTTGGCCGCCACTCCGGGCCAGCGCGGAGACAGACCCAATACTCGTACCGGAAACGGCGGTCTGCGGAGTGGAGGCCTCCGGCACCGCGGACGTTCTGCCCGGGAGGCGACTGTGCAACGCTCCACACACCCAACACTCAGATCCGTGGTCAGGTGGGGACTCGTAGGACTGGTGGGCACCCAGGTCGCGGTGGCAGCCATTTCCATGGGCGTCAACCACTGGCGCCGGAAGGTACGTCCCCGCCGGGCGGTCTTTCCCCGCACGGCACCGGTGGAGCTGCCGGTGGGCGACTCGGGGACCCGCGTCACCGTCTACACCTACGGCGAGGACCTGTTCGAGGACATGCTCGCGGCGATCCGCGGGGCCTGGCACCGCGTGCTGTTCGAGTCCTACATCGTCAAGGACGACCAGGTGGGCCAACGGTTCAAGGAGGCCCTCATCGAGGCCGCCGAGCGGGGCGTCGAGGTGTACGTGGTCTACGACGGCTTCGCGAACCTGGTGGTGCCTCGCTCCTTCTTCCGCTTCCCGCCCAGCGTTCACGTGCTGCGGTATCCGGTCTTCCGTCCCGGTGTGCTGCTGTTGAACATCCGCAAGTCCGGCCGGGACCACCGCAAGATCCTCACCGTCGACGGCGAGGTGGGGTTCTCCGGCGGGTACAACGTGGGATCGCTCTACGCCACCAACTGGCGTGACACCCACCTGCGGCTGGCCGGGCCGGCGGTGTGGGAGCTGGAGAACGCCTTCGTCGACTTCTGGAACAGGCACCGCCTCCCCGAGCTGGACAGGTTGGGGGAGGCCGCGTGGGATTCGCACCTGCGGCTCCACCGCAACGTGCCCGAACTGCTGATCTACCCGATCCGGGCGGTGTTCCTGGAGGCGATCGACCGGGCCAAGGAGCGCGTGCTGTTCACCCAGGCCTACTTCCTCCCCGACCAGGAGCTTCAACGAGCGCTCATCGACGCCGCCGGCCGTGGCGCGGACGTGAACGTGCTCGTCCCCGAGGAGTCCAACCACGTCATCGTGGACCAGATCTCCCGCAGCCAGTACTCGGCGCTACTGCGCGGCGGAGTGCGACTGTGGCTCTACCAGGACGCGATGGTGCACGCCAAGACCGCGACGGTGGACGGCCAGTGGTCCACGGTCGGCACCACGAACGTGGACCGGCTCAGCCTGACCGGCAACTACGAGATCAACATCGAGATCTTCGACAAGGGCGTGGCCCGGCACCTGGAGGAGGTCTTCGCCAACGACCTCGCCAACTGCCGGGAGCTGACCGAGGAGGAGTGGGACAACCGGCCGCTCCTCTCCAGGTTCGGCGAACTCGTGCTGGCGCCCTGGCGACCGCTGCTGTGAGACCTCTCCGCCGGCCCGTCGCCGTACTCGCAAGGCCGGTTCGCCGGTACGAGTAGGTACCTGGAACCCAGGACGAGGGTGGGGAAGAGGATCACCAGCGTGGGCGCGGTCCACGGCGCGAATCTTCGCAAGGCCTCCTCCAGGGCAGGCGGCGTGAAAGGCGGCCGGGGGAGACACGCGCACCTCAGGACGCAGGGAAGTACTTCCACGCCGAACGTCACCGTCGCGGCTGCGCACCAGGCCGGTACCGAAGGTGTGGTGTGGCACGTGTGGGGCGGGCCTGCGGGTGTTACGTCGCCGGATACATGGTCACCTGGGTGACGGTGCGCCCGTTGGTCTGGTCGACCTTGGCCGTCCAGGAGCCGAGATCCACCTGTTCCCCCGGTTTCTTGGGGATGTGGCCCAGCACGGCGATGAGCAGTCCGGCGACGGTGACGTAGTCACCCTCCGGAACGTCGGTCAGATGGACGTCGACGTCGGACAGGTCGTGCACGGGGTAGGTCCCGGGCAGTGTGAGGGATCCGTCGTCGTTGCGGGCCACGGTACGTATGTCGGAATCGGTCTCGTCGTAGATCTCTCCGACGATCTCCTCCAGCAGGTCCTCCAGGCTCACGATGCCGTCCACGCCGCCCATCTCGTTGACGACCACGCCCAGCTGCTGGTGTTCGGCGATCATGCGGCGCAGGGCCAGCGACACCACCAGGGAGTCGGGCAGCAGCAGCGGTTCGCGGGCCAGCTCGCGGACGCTTCCCTCACCACGCACCAGGTCGGACCAGTGCACGACACCGAGCACGTCGTCGAGGTCGTCGTCGTCCACCACCGGCGCCCGGGAGTGGCCGTGCTCGGCGAGCATGTGCGCCGCCTGGTCCGCGGGTGTGCGGGCTCCGATGGTGAACACCTCGCCGCGGGGAACGACGACCTGGCGCAGGCGCCGGTCGTCGATCTCGAAGGCGCCGGAGATGATGGTGCGCTGCTCGCGGGTCATGCCCCGCTGGGTGGCGAGCATGTCGCGCAGCTCCTCCTCGCTGACCTCCTCCCTGGCCGCGGAGGGGTCGCCACCCGTCAGGCGCACCACCAGGTCGGTGGAGACGCTCAACAGCCACACCACGGGACGGGAGAGCAGCGCGAGCAGGTTCAGCGGCCGGGCGACCATGATCGCCCAGCTCTCGGACCGCTGCATGGCGATGCGCTTGGGCGCCAGTTCACCGAAGACCAGTGTGACGAAGGCCAGGAGCACGGTGACCAGGACGATCGATACGGGGCTGGCGGCCGAGCCCAAGAAGCCCAGGGGCCCGATGAGCGGTTGGGCCAGGGACACCGCGGCGGTGGCCGAGGCGAGGAAACCCGCGAGGGTGATGCCGATCTGGATGGTGGCCAGGAAGCGGTTGGGATCCTTCGCCAGACGGGCCACCGCGCGTCCGCCCGGACCTCGCGCCGCCAGCTGTTTGACCTGTCCTTCCCTGAGTGTGATCAGGGCGATCTCACTGCCTGCGAACAGGGCGTTGACGAGAACGAGGACAAGGACAAGGCCGAGTTGAACCCCGTAGCTCTCCATAGCTGCTGCCGTCTCTCGATGCTGTGGTGGTTCCGTGCGGTTCCCGTTCCGGGCCGTGACCCCAGAGCCTCCCACAGCCCGCTCCCGGAACCGCTCTTGGGTGTGCGGCCATGGAGAGTCGAACTGCTTGGCGAGGAACCCGGCCAGGAGAGCCGAAGCATCGCCCAGGGGCGCGGACCGGCCGAGTGAGGGTCACATGAGCCAGGACCAACGGCCGGACCGCCCTCCTGGATTCCCTCTCCTGATATACAAGGCCAGGTCAGGGGCTGTTCAGGGGGTCCGATGCGCGCCCAGGCCTACGAGTCGGTGAGTGATGGCGGGTGAGGCGGGGGAGGAACGGCTGTGGCACGATCCCGCCGTGGCGATGGGCATCGACTCCTGCTTGCGCCACTTCTCGGAGGTGGGGGTGCCGCTGGACGACGGCTACTCGGTCTGCGGCGTGATCACCCCGGTCAAGCCGTCACGCCACCGCGCGAACCGAACCGGAGCGCCCTGCCCGATGTCCATGAGAGGTGGAGACGCCGTCGTCACGCGCACTCCTCAGGACGCATCACCGTGGAGCACGCCGTGGCCGACCGCAGACGCTGGAAGCAGCCGACGCGCTGGATCCACCGGCGCGAGAACCCCCCGACCACCTGGCGGGCCGTCGCGGGGCTGGTCTCCGACCGCACCGCGAACATCCGGAAAGCAAGGCGGACGGGGCCGTCACACCTCGCCCGCTGTCACGCACCAACTCGTTAAGAGCCCATCTCATCTGGATTCTCGGCAACCTGGCCGGGCGTCGATGGTTGAACGCCTTGTGCCGGATGAGCTGTGGGGGCTGTTCCAGCGAGCGGTGCCCGAGGCGCCCACGCGCCCCCGGGGCGGCGGTCGACGCAGACACGAGGACCGTGAGGTGCTGGCCGCGGTCATCATGCGCGTCCTCAAGGGGGGAGCTGACAGGTCCCGATCCCGTCGACCGGTGAGGCAGGGGGTGAAGATCCACCTGATCACCGTCCGGGCCGGTCTGCCCCTGTCCGTGGCGGCCCCCGGGGCCAACACCCGTGGCAGCCAGGCCCTCGGTCCCCTGGTGCACGGGATCCCTCCGATCCGGTCCCGCCGCGGGCCGAGGCGGTTCAGGCCCGCCAAACTGCACGGGGCGGCAAGGGTGATGGCTACGACCACCTGCGCCCGCCGGACCGGGAGCTCACCGCGAGCATCGTCGGCCGGTGAGGGGCGGGGCCGCCCCGGACGGCGGCGGCCCCGCGTTTCTCAGGGGGTGACGATCCCGGAGAAGTAGCGGTCCAGCAACCGGTCGGGCAGGGCCCGGGCCAGCGCGTTCACCAGGCGGGAGTCGGCCCCCACCCGGTAGCGCGTGCGCGGGCTCTCCTCGGTCAGCGCCCGCGCCACCGCCCGCGCGAAGTCCTCCGGCGTCGTACCGCTGTTCGCCGCCTGCTGGGCGTTGGCCTCCAGGAACCTCTCGAACGTGATCCGATACAGCGCCGCCACCTCCGGCGGGGCATCGCGCAGCGCCCGAGAGCCCACGTCCGACACCTTGCCCCAGATGGGGGTCAGTACCGCTCCGGGCTGCACGACCGACACCCGCACCCCGCTGGGGGCCACCTCGCGCCGCAGCGCGTCGCTCATCGCCTCCTTGGCGAACTGCGCGGCGGCGTAGGCACCCAGGTAGGGGATGGCGACCTTGCCCAGACCGGAGGTGACGTTGACGACGCGCCCCCTCTGGCGGCGCAGCAGGGGCAGGTGTGCCCGGATCATCGCCAGCTGCCCGACCACGTTGGTCTCCATCTGGTCGCGCATCCGCTCGGAGCTGACCGCCTCCAGGGGTGCCGAGACGCAGATCCCGGCGTTGTTCACCAGCCCCCACAGGCCGCCGAACTCGCGCTCGCAGAACTGCGCGCAGGCCGTCACGGACTCCTCGTGGGTGACGTCCACCAGCCGGTGGACGAGGCGGCCGTGCAGGGACTCGGCGACGAGCTTCTCGCCGTCCTCGGCCCGCCGTACCCCGGCGACCACGTGGAAGCCGCGGTCCTCCAGGTGCAGGGCGGCCTCACGGCCCAGGCCGGAGGAGGCTCCGGTCACCATCACGGCTCGTGCGGAGGGGGAGATGGTCACTGGACCGGTCCTTTCACGGAGGCGGCGGAGAACGCGGGGGCGGGGAAGGTGAGCGCCGGTTCGAGCTTGCCCACCAGGGAGCGGTGGGACATGAACCGGAAGTAGGCGTCGCGCACCCTGCGCCGCACCGGCCCCTCAGACTGCTCGAAGTCACTGATCGCGCGGGTCGCCTCCACGATGCCCCGGGTGCGTTCGCGTCGGGCGTCCTCGTAGGAGCGCAGCGCCGAGGGAACGTGGTCGGCGCCGCTCAGGGTGTGGGCCAGCACCACGGCGTCCTCGATCGCCATCGCCGACCCCTGTCCCAGACTGGTCAGCATCGGGTGGGCGGCGTCGCCGAGCAGCGTCACCGGGCCGTGCCCCCACCTCTCCAGGAAGGTGCGGTCCCGGGAGGGGATGCCGAGGATGTCCGAGGGCGGGGTGACCCGGACCGCATGGCGCACCTCGTCCGGCCAACCGGACAGCGCCCGCAGCACCTCGGCCTTGTCGCCGTCCCAGTTCGCGGACCGCTCGGCGGGCATGTTCTTGGTCGCCCACCAGTACAGGCGGCCGTGGCCGATGTCCACCAACCCGAACCGCTGTCCGTCGCCCCAGTAGTGCACGACCGACCCCGGAGCGAAGCGGGGGTGCTCGTAGTCGGTGATTCCCAGCCAGCAGATGTAGCCGCTGTCATGCGCGGGCTCCGGTCCGGCGATCTGCGCACGGACCACCGAGTGGAACCCGTCGGCGCCCACCAGCAGGTCGGCCTCGTCCGCGCCCCCGTCGGCCAGGTGCAGGCGCACCCGGTCGCCCTCGGTCTCGAACCGCTCGGCGGACCGGCCAAGCTCGATCGGGATGCCCGCGGCCTCCTCCGTCAGGGCGCGGAGCAGGTCGGCACGGCTGATGCACACGCTGGGCACGCCCAGCCGCGCGATGATCTCGGGAAAGGGGAACTCGCGGATCAGCCGTCCGCGGGTGTCGCGGACGTGATAGGTGTCCAGGGTCCTTCCGCGCTTGGCCAACCGCAGGTCGATGCCGAGGGCGTCGAGCGCGGCCACGGCGTTGCTCATCACCGACAGCCCGAACCCGGCCGCCCGGATCTCGGGCGCGCGCTCGTACACGCGCACGTCCACACCGACCCTGCGCAGGGCGATCGCGGCGGTCAGCCCGCCGATCCCGGCGCCGACGACGATCGCCGTCCTCCGCTGCGCCATCGTCATCTCCCCCCTTGCAGCCGGGGAGACACCGCTTCCATGACGGTCCGTACGACTTCGGCCACGTGGGGCTCCTCCATGATCGTGAGGTGGTCACCGGATACGTCGACGACGGTCAGACGCCCGGAGGTGTACTCCCGCCACCCGTTGGCCGGGTCGGCGTGCATGCTCCCGATCGCCGAGTGCATCGACATCAGGACGTCGGGCAGGGGCTCCCGCGCGTGCACCAGCACCGCGTCCAGGTCGGCCCCCTCGGGCCGGTAGGCGAAGGCCGACCGCCAGTTCGCCTCGTACAGGCGGAACAGGCGTCGGACGATCGCGTCGGTGCTGCCGGGCGGCAGCACCCCCTCGTCCACGGCGAGGCGGGTGATGAACTCGAACTTCTCGTCCAGCGTGGTCAGCTCGGCGGGGATCACCGCCTCGGGCGACTCGCCGCCGCGCTCCAGCCACAGCAGCTCCCAGAAGAACCAGCCGATGAGGGCCTCGTCGTCGGTCCAGGGCCGCCGCCCGGGGTTGAGCGCGGTGGTGTCGAGCAGCACCAACGAGGCGACCTCCTGGCCCGCCGCGCGCAGCTGCCGGGCCATCTCGAAGGCGACGAACCCCCCGAAGGACCACCCTCCGATGTGGTAGGGGCCCTCGGGCCGTACCCGCCGGATCGCCTCCACGTAGCTCCGGGCCATCTCCTCCACGTCGCGCACCGGCTCGGTGCCCGCGTCGGTCCCGGCGGCCTGGAGGGCGTAGAACGGCCTGTCCCCGGGCAGGTGCCGCGCGAACGGCACGTAGCAGAGCACGTTGCCGCCCATCGGGTGGACGTAGAACAGAGGCGGCTGGTCGCCCTCGGACCGGATCGGCACCAGGGGGTCGAACTCCCGGGCCGCGGCCCGGTCGCCGCGCTCCGCCCCGACCCGGCCCGCCAGGGCGGCCACGGTCGGCGCCGAGATGAACTCCGACAGCGGCACGCTCACCCCGAACCTCTGCTCGATGAGCACCACGAGCCGCATCGCGGTGATCGAGGTGGCGCCCAGGTCGAACACGTTGTCGTGTACGTCCAGGTCGGCCACGCCCAGCAGGTCGGCGAGCATCTCGGCCAGGGCGCGCTCACGCGCGTCGCGCGGGGCCACCCGCACGCACGTGCGGCCCCGGGTGAGCGCGGCGCGGCGCAACGCGTCGTCGTCGCGCTTACCGCTGGGGGTCAGCGGCATGGCCCCCACCCACTCCAGGTGGGAGGGCATCATGTACTCCGGCAGAGTCGATCGCAGCCGACGGCGCAGCGCCTCCAGGTCCGAGCGGTCGGGGTCGCCGACCAGGAAGGCGGCGAGGAATGTGTCCTGCCCCTCGCGTCGGCGCGCCACCACGGCGACCTCGCGCAGGGAGGCCAGGCCTGTCGCGGCAGCCTCGCCGATCGCCAGTTCGACCTCGGCCGGCTCGACGCGGAACCCGCGCACCTTCACCTGACGGTCCGAGCGGCCCAGGCACACCACGTCGCCCCCGGGCAGGACCATGCCGATGTCGCCGGTGCGGTAGAGGCGTTCGCCGTCCGAGTTCAGGAAACGCTCCGCGGTCAGGTCGGGGCGGCCGACGTAGCCGTCGGCCAGGCACACCCCTCCCAGGTGGATCTCGCCCCTGCCGCCGACGGGGACCGGCCGACCGCGCCCGTCCAGCACCAGGACCCGAGCGCCGTCGATCGCCTTGCCCGTCGGCGGCAGGGAGGGAAAGTCCGACGGGTCGCCCGTCATGGTGTGGACGGTCACCACGTGGCTTTCCGTCGGACCGTACTGGTTCTCCAGCAGGACGTCGTCCAGTGCGGCGCAGAACCGGCGGATCTCGTCGGTCACGCGCAGCTGCTCACCGGAGGAGGCCAGGACCCGCAGGCTCCGGGGCACGATCCCCAGGCCGTCGGCGGCCTCGGCCAGGCGCTGCAGCGCCACGTAGGGCAGGAACACCCGCTCCACGCCCTCCTGGTCCATCAGGCGCAGCAGCGCGGGCATGTCCCGGCGCAGCTCCTCGGTGACCAGCACCAGGGTTCCGCCTCCGCACAGCGTGGAGTACACCTCCTGGAACGACACGTCGAAGCTGGCCGGCGCGTACTGCAGGGTGCGCCCTCCGGCCGCGCCGCTGGGCCTCACGTTCTGCCAGGCGACCAGGTTGGCCAGGGATCGGTGCGGCATGGACACGCCCTTGGGCAGGCCGGTGGAGCCTGAGGTGAAGAGCACGTACGCCTCGTTCTCCGGGGAGATCCGGGGCAGGTCGACTCCCCGCCCGGGCCCGGCGGGAAGAGTCCCGTCGAACAGGAACTCGGCTGGCAGCAGGCGCTCGCCGTCCTCCACCAGGTGCGCGTGGTGCTCGTGGGCCACGATCCGGACCGGCTCGGCCGACTCCACCATCGACCGCAGCCGCCGCACCGGGTAGGAGGTGTCCAGGGGGACCACCGACGCACCGGCCCGAGCGATGCCCACCAGGGTGGCGACGGCCTCGGGGGAGCGGTCCATGGCCACCCCCACACGGTCGTGCGGCCGCACACCCACCCCCAGCAGGACGCGGGCCACGTGCGCCGACCGCTCGTCCAGTTCCGCGTAGGTCCACGACCGCTCGCCGAACACCAGGGCCGTGTCGTCCGCGTGCCGCCGCGCCTGCTCCCCGAAGGCGCGCACCACGTCCTGCGGGGCGGCGGTCACGGGTTCCGGGGCGGCGGGCCCGACCAGCTCGGACGGGTCCGCCGCGGAGTCGGGGTGCTCAGCCAGCAGCCTCAGCACCCGTACGAGGGTGTCGGCGTACAGGTCGCCCTGGGCGGGCGTGAAGCGGCGGCCGGACAGGTCCAGGCGCAGTGTGATACCGCCGTCGACGGGATCGACCATGGCGTTGAGCAGCAGGGCGAAGTTGGTCTCCTCCCACGCCTCGAAGCCACGGTTCTCGACCCCGGGCAGTGAGAACACCGTCCCCAGCTGGCGGAAGTGGACGAAGTTGAACGCGGTGTCCACCAGGGTTCCGCCGCCCAGGTCCTCCTGAACGGTCGCCAGCGGCACCCGGCGGTGGGGGTGGCCCTCGCGCTCGCGCTCCACGACCTCGCGCACGGTGTCGAACCAGGTGGCGGATTCGGCGGACACGCGCATCGGCACGGTGTTGAGGAACAGGCCGCAGACGCGGTCTCCGTCCTCCACCTCCGGCCTGCCGTGGGTGACCAGGCCCGTGGTCAGGTCGTCCTGGCCGGAGAACACGCGCAGGGTGGCCACGTGCGCTGCGAGGAGCACCGACTTCAGGGGTGCCTCGCGCTCCCTCGCCAGCGCGCCGACCTTCGACACCAGCGACGCGGGCAGGGGCACGTTGCGCACGACCACCGGGTCGCCGCCCGGACGGGGCGGCTCGTGCGGGGCGAAGCCCTCCAGCTGGGGAGGAACGGCGCCCTCCAGCGCGCGGCGCCAGTAGGCCCGGGACTCCTCCGAGCCCGTAGCGGCGCGCTCGTCCGCCACGTGCAGGGCGGGGGAGGGCAGGGAGTGCTCGGGCACCGCTCCCACGTCCAGGCCCAGGGAGCGCAGATGGTTCTGGAGCAGTTCGCTGACCAGGTTGGCCACGCTGCCGCCGTCGAGGAGGGCGTGGTGGAAGCTCAACACCAGCTCCACCGAGTCGGGCAGCACGAAGAACCGGAAGTGGTGCAACGGCGCGCGGTCGAACACGTAGGGGTGCACCCTGCGCTCGCGCATGTGGCTGACGACGGCCTCCTCGGCGCGCTCGGCCGGCTCTCCGCGCAGGTCGACGACCGAGAGCGCGCCGTCCACGGTGTGCTTCACCAGCTGTAGGGGCTCGGAATGGCCGGCCAGGTCGAAGGACGAGCGCAACACGGGATGGCGCGCCATGAGCCGGTCGAAGGCCGCGCGCATGGCCGACTCGTCCCAGGGGAGCGCGAGGCTGTAGCGGAACACGTCCTTGTAGACGGCGCTGCCCTCGTGCTCGCGGGAGTGGTAGAGCAGGCCGAGCTGGAGCCGGGTCAGGGGGTAGGCGTCCGCCCACCCCTCCAACCGGGCCCGGTCCATCCGCGAAACCAGCGCGAACGGGGCCAGGTCGGTCCTCTGCCTGGAGGCGCCGGCCCCCACCCGGGTGGCGACGGACGCCAGGTCGGCCACGGTCGGGTTGCCCACCAGGTCGGACAAGGAGAAGCCGACACCGGCGCGCTCGGCCAGGGCGCGCACCCGCAGCATGCTGATCGAGTCCCCGCCCAGGGCGTAGTAGTCGTCGTGGACGCCGACCCGCCGGACGCCGAGGGCCTCGGCCCACACGCGGGCCAGGGTCTCCTCGGTCGGGTTCCTGGGCCCGCCGCCCTCGGTGAGGTCGCCGGGCAGCTCGGGCGCGGGGAGGGCCCGGCGGTCGGTCTTGCCGTTGGGGGAGAGCGGGATCCGGTTCAGGCGTACGAACAGCGAGGGGAGCATGTAGTCGGGCAGGGAGCGGGAGAGGGCGGCGCGCAGTCCTGCGGGGGTGAGCTCCTCCCGGCCCGCGTAGTAGGCCACGAGCAGGGCGTCCCTGCCCTCGGGGCGGTGGTCCACGACGGCGGCCTCGCGGACTCCCTCCACACTGACCAGGGTGTTCTCCACCTCGCCCAGCTCCACGCGGTTGCCGCGGATCTTGACCTGTCCGTCGATGCGGCCCAGGTATTCGATGGTGCCGTCGGCGAGCAGGCGGGCCAGGTCTCCGGTGCGGTACAGGCGCCCGCCAGGGTTGAAGGGGTCCTTGAGGAACCGTTCCCGGGTCAGCTCGGGGCGGTCCAGGTAGCCGCGGGCCACCTGGACGCCGCCGATGTGGAGCTCGCCGGGAGCCCCGACCGGCTGGGGGCCGCCGTGCTCGCCCAGCACGTAGAGGGTGGTGTTCTCCACGGGGCGGCCGATCGGGACCCGGTCGACGGGCGCGCCCCCGGCGGGCAGGTCGTGGTAGCTGACGTCCACTGCGGCCTCGGTCGGGCCGTACAGGTTGACGAGCAGGGGGGCGGACGTGTCCCCGTCCGGTCTCCCGGCGGTGTCGAACACTCGGTGGAAGCGCCGGACCCGCTCCGCGGGCAGCGCCTCCCCGCTGCAGAAGACGTACCGCAGCGAGTCCAGACCGGTGCGCAGGCCGGGTTCGTCCTCCAGCAGGTCCAGGAAGGGGCCGAGCATCGAGGGCACGAAGTGCACCGCCGTGACGCGGTGCCGGCGTATGGCCCGCGCGATCTCGCGCGGATCCTTCTCCGCGCCGGGCGGAAGCAGGGCCACCCCGGCCCCCTCGGCACCCCACCAGAACAGCTCCCACACCGAGACGTCGAAGGAGGTCGGGGTCTTCTGGAGGAGGGTGTCCCCCGGGCCGATCGGGTACCGACGCTGCATCCAGGTCAGGCGGTTGACCACGGAGTGGTGTTCGACCATGACGCCCTTGGGGCGCCCGGTGGAGCCGGAGGTGTAGATGACGTAGGCCAGGTCGCTGGAGCCCGACACGGGTGCGAGCGGGGCGTCCGCACCGTTGAGCAGGTCGTGGACCCGGTGGACCGGTGTGCCGACGGGCACCTGAACCCGGACGCCGTCGCTGGTCAGGACGGCTTTGGCCCCGCTCTCGCCGAGCAGCACGCGCACCCGGGCTTCCGGGTGGCCGGGGTCGACGGGCACATAGGCGCCCCCCGCCCGGAGCACGCCCAGCAGGGCGGGCATCAGTTCGGGGCCGCGTTCGGCCACCACGGCGACACGGTCGTCGGGACCCACACCGTCGGCGCGCAGAGCGCGTGCCACCTGGTTGGCCGCCCGGTCCAGCTCGGCGTAGGTCGTCTCGGCGCCCGAGGCGTCGTCGACCACGGCGGTGAGTCCGGGAGTGCGTTCGGCTTGCTCGGCGAAGAGCCCGTGCAGGGTCTTCTCACCGGGGTAGCGAGTGCTCTCGCCCTGGCGCAGGCGCACGACCTCCTCGTACTCGGCGGAGGTGAGCATGGACAGCGCCGACAGGGGCAGCTCACGCAGGTCCAGCCCCTTACGGAGGAGTTCGCGGACGTGCCCGGCCAGCGCCTCGGCGCTGAGGTCCCCGTCGAAGACGTCGAGCGCGAAGTCCAGGTCCACCCGCAGGTCGTCCTCGTCCTCGAAGGCGTGGACCATGACCGACAGCGCGTTCTCCTCGTGCACCGGCGCCATGATCGTGGTGTCGCGGCGCACTCCCGGCAGTGCCGAGGGGCGCGGGTAGCGCATGTAGGAGACGGTGACGTCGAACAGTCGCCGGGGGCCCGCGCCCCGGTCCGGGGCCTGGCGCAGGATCTCACCGAAGGGCAGCCGCTCGTGGGCGCGCAGCCCGCGCAGGTCGGTACGGACCCTGGAGGCCAGATCGAACAGGGGCTCGTCCTCCTCGACGGCGACCCGCAGGGGCAGGTTGTTGGCGAACTGGCCGACGACCTCCCGCTCCTCCTCGGTGCGGCGGTTCAGGAAGGGCACGCCGAGGACGACCTCGGAGGAGCGGTGCACGCGGCTCAGGACGACCGACAGCGCCGAGGCGAGGTAGGCGAGGGGAGAGCCTCCGGCCTCCAGGATGCGGCGGACCGTCTTCCCGTCGATGGTGAACGAATGGCGTCCTCGTCGGGAAAGGCCGGTGGACGTACGGGTGAACAGCGCCGGGGAAACCCCGTCGAGGTATTTTTGATAAAACTCCTGATCATCGCTCGCCGCCAGGGGTGGGTGGCTCCGGTCAGGATTTCCGAGTGTCTTGGTGAAAGAACTGGTCCGAAGCTTGGGAGGGCCGTCGCCGATCCGTTCGGACCGGTAGGCGTTCAATATTTCCAACGTCACGGAGTTGAGGGACCAGGCGTCGGCCACGATGTGGTGCGCCTTGACGAGGAGATGGACGGCGTGCTCGTGCTCGATGACCAGCGCCGCCTGGACCAGAGGGCCCACGCGCGGGTCCAGGGGGCGGTACAGGGCGGCGTTCAACCAGTCGCGCACCGCGGCCCCGGACCGGTCCCCCCTCGTCAGATCCACACACTCAATCAGCTCTGACCAGCGGATATCTTCGTTCTCGGGGAGTTCGGCCCACGGGGTCCCGTCAGTGTCCTCGAAGAAGCGGAGACGGAAGGCGTCGTGCCGCCGCAGGACCCGGGCCACGCAGCCGCGCAGGAGCGCGTGGTCGATGTCGCCCTCCAGGCGCTCGTGGGCGGCGACGTTGAACTGGGGGCTTTGCGTAAAGCGGGACTCGGCCGCCCAGATGTCACGTTGATAGTCGTTCAGGGGGTGCCTGGTTTTATTTGTCATCACTTTGACGGCTCGTTTCCAAAATTTCTCTTCGTGTCCTTGGGGGTACTGCGGGAACGGCCTGGATATTTTCGATCTGACTGGGGTGGCGCAACAAAACCAGGTTTAGGTTAGTTCTCCGGTGCCGGGGAGGGCGACTGCGAAATCGGGTAGGCGTTCGACCGAACAGGTAGTCGCGTGGGCCGGGGGGTGGGGGGCGATCCTGTGGGGTGCGTCACTTTGGCTTGCGCGCAGACGGCATCGGTTAGAAATTAGGACGAGTGTCCCAGTTGTTTGGGGCGCACCAGGGCCATGAACCCGTATCCACGGAAGGACCCCTCCGTTATGCCCAACCCGTACGCGCAGATCTTCGCGGTGCGTGGAGCCAAGGGCTTCACCGTCGCCGGTCTCCTCGGGCGCATGCCCGTGGCCATGACCAACATCGGCATCATCACGATGCTGTCCACCACGCACGGCAGCTACGCCCTGGCGGGCGCGGTCGCCGCCACCTTCACCCTGTCCATGGCGCTGATCACACCGCAGGTCTCACGCCTGGCCGACCGCCACGGCCAGCGGCGGATCCTGCCCCCGGCCGCCGCGATCAGCGTCCTCTCCCTGCTCCTGATGCTGTTGTGCGTGCAGTTCGACGCGCCGGGCTGGGCCCTCTTCGCCTTCGCGGTCCCCGCCGGGACCATGCCGAACATGTCAGCGATGTCCCGGTCGCGCTGGACCGAACTGCTGCGCGGTTCGCCCAGGCTGCACACCGCCTACTCCTTCGAGTCCGTGGCCGACGAACTCACCTTCATCACCGGCCCGGCACTGTCGGTGGTGCTGAGCACCATGGCCTTCGCGCAGGCCGGTCCGCTGGCCGCGGCCGCCTTCCTGGCCCTGGGCGTCGCCCTGTTCGTGGCCCAGCGCGGTACGGAACCGCCGGTACGGGTCCCGGAGCCGCACGGCGCCAAGAGGGTGGGAGCGTTCAACGGCGCCCTCGTGGTCCTGGTCCTGACCCTGCTCGCCGCAGGCGTGATCGTGGGCGCCGTCGACGTGGTCGCCGTGGCCTTCGCCGAGTCGCTCGGCGTGGTCAGCGCCACCGGTATCGTGCTGTCGGCCTACGCGGTGGGTTCGGCGGTGTCCGGTCTGACCTTCGGAGCGCTGAACCTCCCCTGGAGGTCCCACATGATGCTGATCGTGGCCGTGGCGGGAACTTTCGTGACCACCCTGCCCTTCCTGGTGGTCGGCGGCATCTGGACCCTGTCCGTGGCCGTGTTCTTCGCGGGGATATTCTTCGCCCCCACGATGATCCTGGTGATGACGCTGATCGAAAGGATCGTCCCGCCGTCCAAGCTGACGGAGGGTATGACCTGGGCCCTGACAGGCCTGACCATCGGTACCGCCATCGGCACCTTCTCCTCCGGCCTGGCGGTGGAGGAGTACGGCACCACCGGCGGTTTCCTCGTCGCGGTCGTCGCCGGCGCCGTCGCACTGCTCCTGGCCCTGGTGGGCGCACCGCTCCTGGGCCAGGCCCAGGAACGCGCCCGGCAGGCACGGCGGGCACAGGGATCCCAGGAGGAGGCGGCGGGTACCGCCGGGTGAGAGGGCTTCCGGGGTCGGCGCCGCCCCCGCCCCGCGACAGCATCCACCAGGAACTGAAGGAGAAGCGTTGAAGCAGTCGGACGGACGCCGCCTGAAGGGCGAGCAGCGGCGCAAGAACCTGATCGAGGCCACCCTGCGCGTCATCGAACGCGACGGGGTGGCCGGGGTCAGCCACCGCACGGTCTCCCAGGAGGCGGGGGTGCCCACCTCCGCCACCACCTACTACTTCACCGGTCTGGGCGACCTGCTGACCGCGGCCCTGACCAGCGTGATGGACGAGGACTCCGAACGGATGCGCCGCATGTCCTCGGGAGGCGACCGCCGACGCGACCTGGCCGAGCTGCTGTCCAGGGTCGCCGCCGACCCGGGCCGCCTGCTGGCCGAGTACGAGCTGTTCCTGCTGGCCGCCCGCCGACCCCACCTGCGCGAGGCCACGGACCGCTGGCTGGCGGCGGTCTCGGCGTTCGCCCGGTGTTACACCGACGACTCCGTGCGGGTCCGGATCGTGGCGGGGGTCATCGACGGCGTCCTCCTGCACACCCTGCTGAGCGACACCAAGCCCGACGCCGACGAGTTCGCCGCTCTGCTGGAGGATGTCCTCCCGGATCCCTCCCGGGACTGAGGCGCGGCCTCCTTCCGACCCGCGGACCCCTGCCCCGGTCCGTGTCACCGACCCCACCACGGCAGTGTGAACACGTCGACAGGAGATCAGTCGTAATGAACGCAGTCTGTGGCCCGCTCACCGCGCCGACCGGGAGCGGGCGCCCCCTGCGCGGCCTTGACCGGGAACTGGCCAGGGTCGCCAGCGTCCTCGACCGCGTCCCGGGACGGTGCGGCGTCCTCGTCCTCGTGGAGGGGAGCGTCGGTTCCGGCCGCACGCGGTTCCTCCAGGAGTGCATCGATCTCGCCAGGGCGTACGGTTACCGCGTCAACACCGGGGGCCTCCTGAGCAGGTTCGCCGCCGGTCCGGACGGGGCCTCGGCCGACCCGGCCGAGCGCTTCCTGACCGTGGTCGACGACGCTGACCGGCTGAGCGACCTGGAGGTCAGGAACCTCGCCCTGTTATGGGACCAGAACGGTCACGGAAGCGTATGGCTGGTGGCCCGGAAGCCCGGCGCCAGGACACGGCGCTTCGATGCGCACCTGTCCACGCCGAGCCGGCAGACGGTGCGGATCGCCCTCGGGCCGCTCGCCCCGGGCGAAGTCCACGAGCTGACCCGCGACATCCTGGGCGCCGACCCCGCTCCCGCGCTGGTCGACCTGGTGGGACAGGCCTCGGGCAACCCCCAACTGGTGGTTGAACTCCTCCACGGCCTGCTGGAGGAGCGTTCGGTCCTGGTCGACGGGTCGTGGGGCCGCCTGGCCGCGGACCGGCTGCCCCAGAGGCTCTACCACTGGGCCGAGGCGGTGCTGGACGAGTGCTCCGCCGAGTGCCGACAGTTCCTCAAGGTCAGGGCCGTGCTGGGCGACAGGGTGGCCCTCGACCGGTTCCTGGCGTTCCTGGGAATGCGTCCGACCGAGCTCCTGCCGCTCATCGAGGAGGCGCGCTGGGCGGGCCTGCTCAAACCCGGGCCCGACCTCGACTTCTCCAGCCCCCTGGCCCGCCGGGTGATCTCCTCCATGGTCCCCGAGGACTTCCGGCTGATCATGCGGCGGGAGTCCCACACCCCCGGGCCCCGGACGCGGCCCCTGCCCGAGGCCGTGCCCGAGCCCCGGACCGGTCCCGGGGCGGACGGACCGCCGGTACGCGACCAGCGGCGGGTCCGCCCCCTCACGGAGCAGGAGCGCTCCATCGTCGATCTGGTCGCCGAGGGGCTGACCAACCGCCAGGTCGCGCGCCGCCTGACCATCTCGCCCAACACCGTCAACTACCACCTCAAGAAGCTCTTCCGGGCCTACGGTGTCGGTTCACGGATGGAGCTCCTGCACATCATCCGCCGCCACGACCTGGTCGGCTTCGGCTGACCCCACCGAGCGGCGCACCCCTGTCACCGAGAAGCGGGTCGTGGCGAACACGCCCCGCGAACCGCCGAAGTTCGACGCCGGGTTGAGCCCGCTGCCGTGCAGATCGGAGAAGACCGACGACTGGGTCATGAGCCAGGAGCCGGTGAGGTTGAGCGACACCCCCACTCCGCACGCACGGGCCGCGGCCTCGGCCTCCCGCTCCACCCCCTCCCGGGCGGTGTGCACGCCGAGCACGAAGGAACCACTGGTCAGCGCGATGTCCTGAACGGACTCCAGGGCCACCTCCGCCGAGAGGACGGGGACAACGAAGAGGATCGGCGCCGGATGCTCCCGGTACAGCGGTGGAGAGCCCGGTGCGACGAGCACGGCCACGGGGGGCCGCACCGCGGCTCCCCGGTGGTCGGGGTGCGTCGTCTCCGGACCGGTGAACAGGACCTCGCCCATCCTTCCGGAGGCCGCCTCCTCCCACGCCCGCACGGACTCGGCGTCGGGCAGGGCCCCCAACAGCTCGGCGGCCTCCCCGCCCCGGCCGAGCAGGACCGCTACCTCGGCCCCCAGGTCGGTGACGAGGGTGGACAGGTCCTTGTGCCCCTCGTCGGTGTCAATCCCCCGCTCGGGGACGAACAGGTTCTGCGGCGCGGTGCACAGCCGCCCGCTGTACAGGGCCAGGGTGAAGGCCAGGTTGGCGACCATGCCGCGGTAGTCGTCGGTGGAGTCGACCAGGACGGAGTTGACCGCGCCGTTGCTCGCCAGGACGGTCGTGCCCGGCCGGACGTTCTCCTCCAGCCAGGTTCCGAACGGCGCGGAACCCGTGTAGTCGACCACGCCCACCCCGGGTCTGAGGGCCAGGTCGCGGGCCAGGCCCTCACCGGGCAGCTCCGGTGCCAGGCACACGGTGTCGGGACACAGGCCGTATTCGCGCAGGACCCCGCGTGCGATGCGGACGGTCAGCGCCAGGGGGAGCACCGCGTCCGGATGCGGTTTGACGAGCACGGCGCTGCCCGCGGCCAGGGAGGCGAACAGCCCCGGGTAGGCGCTCCAGGCCGGTACCACCCGCCCGGCCACCACCAGCCCCACCTCGCGGGGGACCACGGTGAACTCCTTGACCTGGACCTCCTCCCCGGCAGCGGTCGGCTTACGCCAGACGACCCGCTCCGGCAACCGCGTCTGCTCACCCAGGACCTGCGCAACCGCCTCCAACCCCCGGTCCTGGGCGTGGACGGCCCCGGCGTGGAAGGCCATGAGCTCCCCCTGTCCGCTGGTGTGCGTCGCGGTCAACGCGATCTCGTGGGACCGGGCGTTGATCCGGGCCAGGATCTCCGCGCACACCGCCGCCCGGAGCCATGGAGACAGCACCGCCCAGGGCCGCGCCGCCTCCACCATGGCGGGCAGGAGCACGTCCGGGTCGGCGTGGGGATAGGAGATCCGCAAGGGGAAACCGAACGGGGACGTCTCGCCGCCGGACTCCGGGTCCGGTCCGACCATGCCGTCCTCACCGGGCTGGTCCAGTGCGAAGTGCTGTCCGAGCAGCCCCCGGAAGGCGTCCGCGGCCCTTGCCGCCGCGTCGGGGCCGTAGGAGTCGCGGTCCTCCTCGTAGGCCGCCCAGTACACCCGGGTGGAAAGGGCGGACAGCGCCTCGCGCAGGAGACTCCCGTGCCTGTCGAGGAGCTCGCGAAGGCCGTTCTCGAGCGTGTACGCGGCGGTGCTCTCGGACATGGGTCCTCACTCAGGAGCAGGGGTGGAAGGGGTGGAAGAAGTGCTTGTCCGGCGGGTCCGATGCTAGGAGCGGGCGGAGGGACGGTCCACTACCCGTACTGGTAGTGGACCGTTCCGCCTGGGTGCGGGCGGCGCATCCGCCCCTTCCGGGGACCGCGCGCCGGACCACGGTGAGGGCCCGGACGGGGGCGCCGGGGCAGGGCGCGCCCGTCCGGGAGAACGCCGCCGGCTCAGCCCGTCCGCGCGGGCGCCCGCGCATTGGCGGCATGTCAACTCGCCCCGCCTCACCCCGCGCGGCGTGCACATCCCCAGGAGCCCGCGGCTGAAGGCCCTCGCCGCCGTGCCGGCCGAGACGGCGGCCTGAACCGGGCGACACCCGAATCCGGGGCACTCCCTTCCCCTGTGTAACCAACCCTTCGTTCTCCGTGATAATCCTTGGTATGACACTTCCTCTCGACCCCCTGATCCTGGGATCGGGTCCCGGACTGGTGCTGGCCCACGGCGCGGGCAGCGACGTCCGGGACAGCTTCGGCCCGCTGCCCGAACTCCTGGCCGAGTGCCACACCGTGGTCGGCGCCGACTACCCGGGATCGGGCGGGGTCCCGCTGCCCTCCGGGCCGCTCACCCTCGACCTGCTCGCCGACCGGCTGGTGGCCTCGGCTGACGCGGCGGGCCTGAGCACCTTCGCGGTGTCGGGGTTCTCCATGGGGTCGGCCGTCGCCGTGCGCACGGCCACGCGCCATCCCGACCGGATCGACGCCCTGGTCCTGTCGGCGGGCTTGGCCGCGGCCAACCCCCGCCTGCGCCTGGTCGCCGACACCTGGGGGGCCCTGGTGCGCGCGGGGGACTCCGATGCCCTCGCCTCCTACCTGTCCCTGCTGGTCAACAGCCGGGCGTGGCTGGACCAGCGCACTCCAGAGCAGGTGCGCGAGCAGGTCCTCCTCTTCGGCTGCGGCACACCGCCGGGTACCGAGGCCCACCTGGAGCTGCTCGGCGGACTGGACGTGCGCGGGGAACTCGGCCGCGTCCGCGTGCCGACCCTGGTGGTCTCACCCACCGACGACCTGCTCCTGACCCCCGCCGACCACCGGCGCCTGGCCGCGGGCATCACCGGCTCCGTCCTGGTACCGATCGACTGCGGGCACGCCCTGGCCAGTGAGCGCCCCCGCGAGTGGGCCGAGGCCACCGGGCGTTTCCTCGCCTCCGCGCGCTGACGCGGAGTCGGTGCCCGCCCACCACTCCCTCCAAGGAGGCGACCGCGCGGAGCGGGGCCGGGACCGGTCGGCCCCGGCCCCGGCGGGCCTCCGCGCTGCGCAGCGCGGACATCACCCTCCCCGCGCCGATCGCGCGCGGGGGTTCGGGAGTACCCGTTCCCGGCCAGTCTCGGGGCAGGAGGATGTCTGGCATGGTCGCAGAACCCTTTCCGTGGTCCGCTTCGGATGGTTTCGCCCGGGCCGATCCCAGGAAGGGGCCCGCACGGTGAGCCACTGTGCGAGCGGGTAGCCCCCTGCCCGAAAGAGTGGCGCGGTGGTCCACGGTGACTGTGCGTTCGCGGCCGGCTGTTTCGTTCCGGGTGGGCTTCCCGGGTTGGCGCGTGACGGCGGGTGAGACGTGCCGGCCCCGTCCGCCTTATGCATGCCGGGGAGTTGGAGACCTCGGTGCTCCTGCACACCCGTCCGCGTCTGGTCCGGTCCGGGTACGAGCACGTCGATCACACCACGGGCAGGCGTGATCATGTGCTCACTGTGGGGTTGGCTGCCTACACCGTCTCGGGGGTGGTCGGTCGCCCCTCACCGGCCACGGCCGCCAAGGGGCGAGCCTTGCTCGCCGCCCTCGCCGAGTCCTTCGCGGGGTACCTGGCGGCGCTGGACGAGCCGCACCAGCAGGACCACCGCGCCGGGAAGGGCGGCGACCAGGGCCAGGAGCCCGTAGACCACTGACACCGTCAGCCCCTCCCGTGAGCCCAGTCCCGCCGCACCGAACGCCAGGGCGGTGACCGCCTCGCGCGGCCCCCAGCCGCCGACGTTCACCGGCAGGCTCATGGCCAGCAGGGCCAGGACCAGCAGCGGTACCAGTTGGAGCACGGGCGCGGTGACCCCCGCCAGACGGGAGGCGACCAGGAACAGCGACACGTACCCTGCCAGCGCGGCCACCGACAGCACCACCACCCGGGGCCCGCGCGCGAACAGCCCCGCACGGGCGTCGTCCTTTGCCGCGCGCAGGGCGCGCCACCACCGGGGCCGGCGCGCGCGGCCCACCCGCAGGCCGACCGCGAGCACCAGGACGACCGCGGCGAGCACCCCGGCCGTCGCCCCGAGCGCGCGCAGCCCGGGGCCGAGCAGGGCGGCGGGCAGGACGAACAGCAGCGCCGCGCCGGTGGCCGCCAGCACCGCCTGTCCGGCCATCCGCTCCAGCACCACCGCGCGCACACCGCGGCCCATGTCACCGGAGTAGCGGCCGTGGCTGAGAGCGCGGTGCACGTCGCCGAGCACCCCGGCGGGAAGCACCGCGTTGAGGAACACGGCCAGGTAGTAGTCGGCGACCGCGTGCCGCAACGGCAGCCGCAGCCCCACCCCGCGCGCCACCGTCCGCCAGCGGGCGGCGGACAGCGTCGTGGTCACCGCACCGATGCCCAGCGCGGCCAGGACCCCGCCGGCGTCGACCGCTCCCATGGCGTCGGTGAAGGCCTCGACGGGGTACCACCACACGACCGCGGCCAGGACGGCGAACCCGGCCAGCGCCCGTGCCCACACCGGCCACCCGTGGGGTGTGGCGCCCGTCATGGCCGACGGACCTCCCCGGCCCCGGCGGACTCCGGCGGCCGGGACAGCGCCAGCAGGTCCGTGTGGTGGACCACGACCTCCAGTCTCCCCCGGGAACACTCCTCCAGGCGGCGTGCCAGATACTCCGCGCCGGGCAGCGACGGGTCCTGCTCCACGGCCGCGCCCACCCAGCCGCGCAGCCAGGCACGCGTCAACTCCGCCTCACCGGGACCGAGCCGCCACGGGCTCGGGTAGGTACGCACCCCGTAGCCCAGGTGCCCGAAGGCCGCAGCGGCGACTCCGGCGGCGTCCGGGCCCAGGCGCCCCTCCCGCCGCTGGTGGGCGTTGAAGGCCTCGGAGAAGGCACGGTCGAGCGGATCGGCGGGGGAGAGGTCCACCCGGCCCGACACCGACAGCGAGAACAGCGCCGGGCATCCCGTCACCGCGACCGCCCCGGCGAGCGTCTCCAGTTCCGCGCGGGTGAACAGGTCCAGCAGCGCCGAGGCCACCACCAGCGTGACCCCGACCAGGTCGGCGGCCCGCAACGAGGCCAGGTCGAGCCGCCGCGCGACCACCTCGGTGGCGGGCACCGCGCCCCGGGCCAGGTCCAGCAGTGCCTGGTCGCGGTCGAAGAGCACCCAGCGCTGCGGCCCGGGCAGGCGCGGCGCCAGCCAGCGCCCCAGCGAGCCCGTCCCGCACCCCAGGTCGGCCACCACCCGCCCGTGTCCGTACAGGAGCGTGGGCGGCTCCGTGGCACGCGCCCCGGCGTCGGCGTTCTCCCGAAGCGCCAGCCACTCCGGCGCGAACGCCGGAACCCCGGTGGTACTCAACGCGGCTCCTCCCGGTCCAGGACGGCGGCCATGTCCCGTGCCGCACGCTCCCATCCTGCCAACCCCCCGCGTCGCAGACGGGCGGAACACCGCAGTCGCTCGCGCAGGTCCGCACTGGTCAGCCAGCGGCGCAGCGCTCCGGCCAGTGCGGAGGCGTCCTCGGGAGGGACGAGCATGCCGGGCCGCTCCCCCCGGGGATCGTGTCCCAGGGCCTCGGGCACACCGCCCACGTCGCCGGCCACCACGGGGACACCGCGCGCCAGCGCCTCGGTCACGACCATGCCGTAGGTCTCCCCGCGGGAGGGCAGCACCAGCAGGTCGGCGCGGGCGTAGGCGGCGGACAGCTCCTCCCCCCGGAGCGCGCCGGGAAAGGACACCCGGCCTCGCGGACCGAGATCGCGGCACAGCGCGCGCAGGCGCTCGGCGTAGGCGGCCGACGAGCCCGTGTCGGCCGACAGGTCTCCGACCGGGCCGACGCACGCGCACTCCCACTCCAGGGACGTCAACCGGGCCAGCGCGGACAGCAGCAGGTCGTGGCCCTTGCGCGGGGTCACCGACGCCACGCACAGCAGCCGCGTGCCGTCTCCGCCGGGGGCGAGCGGTGCCGGGTCCACCCCCGGCTCGACCACGTGTACCCGGTCCGGTCCGTGGCGGTCGGCCACCCGCCGCGCCGACCACCGGCTGGTGGCCACCACGGCGGCGGCCGCGCGCAGCACCCGTCGCTCCCGGGCGTCCAGGTCGCGTGCGGAGGAGGGGGACAGGCCGCATTCCTCGGCCAGCGGCAGGTGTACCAGGACCACCAGCCGCAACCGGGACGCGTGGGGGAGCAGGACCTCGGGGACACCGCAGGCGACGAGCCCGTCCAGGACCGCCGTCGCACCGTCGGGGACCTCCGCCAGCACGCGCGAGAGCCCGGTGCGGGCGTCGGCGTCCGCCCGGGGCCAGTCCCCGTGGACGACGACCCGGCGCACCGGCCGCCCCAGTCCGGTGAGCGCCTCGGCCAGACGCCGGTCGTAGGTGTTGCCGCCGCTGGGCACCGAGTCCGGCGGTACGACGAGGACGGTGGTCACAGGTCCCGTTCGTGGCCGGCCCAGGCCACGTGCGACTCGTGCAGGGTCACCGCGATCCCGTCCAGTCCGCGCGCCCGCGCGTCGAGGCGCTCCACCAGCCGGTCCGCGATCACCCCGGCCAGGAACTCGGTGCTGGTGTTCACCCCGGCGAAGTCCGGCTCCTCGTCCAGGTTGCGGTAGTCGAGTTCGGCGAGCACGGCCTTCAGCTCCCCTGTGGCCAGGCCGATGTCCACCACGATGTTGTCCTCGTCCAGCTCACGGCGGCGGAAGGTGGCGTCCACGACGAACGTGGCCCCGTGCAGCCCCTGGGCGGGGCCGAACACCTCGCCCCGGAAACTGTGGGCGACCATCATGTGGTCGCGGACGGTGACGCTGTACACGAACGTGCTCCCTCGGGGGTCGGTGGTCGCGGCTGTTCACGGCCGCGGATGGACGATCAGGTGGCACAGTGCGGGCAGGCTGCCCCCGGCCAGGCGCGGCATCACCGACGGCAGGTCCTCGAAGGGGCTCTCACCGGTGACGAGCGAGTCGAAGGCGGGGTCGGCGAGCAGCTCCAGAGCCAGGTCGAGCCGGCCGCCGTGGCCGCGCCGGTCCCTGCGCGCGGGCGCGACCACGCCGACCTGGCTGGAGCGTACGGCCAGACGGCGCGAGTGGAAGTACTCGCCCAGCGGCACGCTGACCCGCCGGTCGCCGTACCAGCTCAGCTCGACCACCTCGCCCTCGGCCGCGACCAGCTCCAGAGCACGCTCCAGTCCGGCCTGGGTGGCGCTGGTGTGGAAGACCCGGTCGCGTCCGCTCCCGGCCTCCTCCGGCAGGGCGAACTCCACGCCGAGCCGCTCGGCGACCTCCGCCCGAGCGGGATCCACGTCCACCAACTGCACCCGTACTCCCGGCACCCCGGCGGCCAGGCGCGCCACGCAGCAGCCCACCATCCCGGCGCCGACCACCGTCAGCCGGTCGCCCAGCAGCGGAGGGGCGTCCCACAGCGCGTTCACCGCCGTCTCCACCGTCCCCGCCAGCACCGCACGCCGCGCCGGGACGTCCTCCGGCACGCGCCGCACCGACTCCTCGGGGAGCACGAACCGCGTCTGGTGCGGGTAGAGGGCGAACACCGTGCGTCCCGCCAGGCCGGGTGGTCCCTCCTCGACCACCCCGACGCTGAGGTAGCCGTACTTGACCGCGCCGTCGAAGTCCCCCTCCTGGAAGGGCGCCCGCATGAGCCGGTACTGGCTCGGCGGCACGCCCCCGCCGAAGACCAGGGCCTCGGTGGCCCGGCTCACCCCCGAGTACAGGGTGCGGACCAGGACCTCCCCGGGCCCGGGGCCGGGCAGCGCGCTCTCGCGGATCTCGCCCTCACCCGGTGACCTCACCCAGAACGCCCGTGCCGTGCGGCTCATACTCCTCCTCGTTCGCTTCCCGTGTCGGCGGCCGGTGCGGCGGGTCCCACCGGTGGTCGGCGCCGCCACAGGCACACGGCGTCGCGGCCGAAGGACCACACCAGGAGGGCCAGCGCCCCGACCGCCACGGCGACCGCCCCCCAGTGGGGGAGGAGCCGGGAGGAGACCGCCACCAGGGCCACCCCCTGGACGGCGGCCACCACCTTGCGCATGTGGCTCGGTGGCAGCGGGGCCCGCAGCCACGGAGCCGCACGCCCGGCGAGCACGAACGCGTACCGCATCACGCCGATCACCGCCACCCACGGCCCCAGCGCGAGCGCCGCGTGCACGCTCAGCACCAGGATCAGGAACGCGTCGGCCTCCATGTCGAACCGCGCCCCGAAGGACGACTCGGTCCGGGTTCCCCGAGCCACCGGACCGTCGACCAGGTCCAGCGCCAGCGCCACCGAAGCCAGTGCCACCACCGGCCACACGTGCCCGCCGTCGGCCACCAGCGCGGTCACCGTGCCGATGAGCACCGACCGCACCAGCGTCACCAGGTCGGCGGGTCCCAGGGCGCTGTGGCCCGCGCGGCGCATCGCCCACGCCAGTACCGCGGTCCCCGCCACCAGGTAGGTGAGCCCGGCCACCCAGCCGGCCGTTCCCAGGCCCACGGTCACAGCGATGCCCACCAGTGCCGCCGTCTGCGCGCACGCACCGGCGGCCAGGGCCGACCGCTCATCCACGGCCCTCAACCGCGTGTTCCGTCCAGGTGCGGTAGGTCGTGCCCCAGGCGGTCGCGCTTGGCGGTCAGGTAGGCCAGGTTCTCCGCGCGGGCGGGCATCAGCAGGGGGACCCGCCCCACGATCTTGATTCCGTGCTCGTCCAGGGCGCGTGCCTTGTCGGGGTTGTTCGACATCAACCGCACCGACCGCACCCCCAGGTACAGCAGCACCCGCGCCGCCGGGCCGTAGTCGCGTACGTCCACCGGCAGCCCCAGCTCGGTCGCCGAGTCCACGGTGTCCAGGCCGAGCCGGTCCTGCAGGGCGAGCGTGCGCACCTTGGCGACCAGGCCGATGCCCCGCCCCTCGTGTCCGCGCAGGTAGACCAGCACGCCCCGCCCCTCGCGCACGACCGCGTCCAGAGCGGCTCCCAGCTGGTCGCCGCACTCGCAGCGCAGTGCTCCGAAGGCGTCCCCGGTCAGGCACTCCGAGTGCACACGGACCAGCACCTCCTCGGAGTCGAGGACCTCGCCGAACACCAGGGCCACGTGTTCCTGGTCGTCCACCGGGTCCCGGAAGGCCACCGCGCGGAACGTCCCCCGCCGGGTGGCCAGCTCCGACTCCGCAACAGAAGCCGGATCCATGCTCTGTTCGCTCATACATTCCCTCGTTCCACCGCGCGACAGCGGCCACACACGCCCGGTGCCCTGCCTCGGGGGGAGCGAAACCAAGGGGCAGGGCACCGGGTGTGGGGAGAGAAGCCGCGGGGAGCGCGCGGCCGCGGCCGCCGGGTGGGAGGGGCCGGGGCCGCCGGAGGAGCTACTTGCCGCCGACCCCCATCATTCCCTGCACCAGGGAGCGGCGCGCGAACAGGTACACGAGGAAGAGCGGCACGGTCGCCAGCACCACCGCGGTCAGCAGGCCGGGCACGTCCACGCGGTACTCGCCCTGGAACTCGTACAGGCCCATGGTGATCACCCGGCTGTCCATGGACTGGGTGAGGATCAGCGGGAACAGGAACCCGTTCCAGGCCTGGAGCGCGGCGTACACGCCGATGGTGCTCAGGCCGGACCGCGACAGCGGCACCACGAGCTGGAGGAAGGTGCGCACCGAACCCGCGCCGTCCAGGGCCATCGCCTCGTACAGATCCTCGGAGATGTCGCGCATCGATCCCACCAGGATCAGTACGCACACCGGCAGCGCGAACGCCGCCGTGGGCAGCACGATTGCGGTCAGCGTGTCGTACAGACCCAGCTCGATGATGATCAGGTACACCGGGATGATCACCGCCTGGGACGGGATCGCCAGCCCCAGCAGGAACATCCGGAACACCCCCGAGGTCCACCGGGTGCGTGAGCGCACCACGGCGAACCCGGTCATGGCGGCGAGCACCAGCACGATCGCCACCACCGCGACGGTGACGATCGCGGTGTTGAGCACGAACCCCAGGACCCCGTTCTCGACCGCCTTGACGTAGTTCTCCAGGGTCGGGTCCGAGGGCGGGGTGAGCGGCCCCTCGGCGGTGTAGTTCTCCGTGCGCTGCACCGTGGCCACGAGCAGCGCGTACAGCGGCACCCCCACGATGGCCAACCACACCAGCGCGCCCAGCCAGCCCAGGACGTTGGGACGCTGGCGGCCCGCCCGCCACCGCAGGGCGGCGGGGCGCCGGCTGCCGGGACGCTGCTGGGGGGAGGGCCTCTCGGCCGTATGGACGCTCACATTCCCTCCCGGGTACTGCGCATTTTGCCGAAGCCGGTGAAGCGGACCATCAGCAGGGAGACCACCGTCGCCACCAACACCAGGGTGAACGCGACGGTGCTGGCGTATCCCAGCTCCCAGCTCTCGAACCCGGCCCGGTACATCAGGAACGGGACGATGGTGGTGCTGGTCCCGGGTCCGCCGCCGGTCATGATGAGCACGGTGTCGAAGTAGGTCAGCGAACCCACCACCATCAGCACCGACGAGGTGGTGATGGTGTGCCGCAGCTGCGGCAGTGTGATGTGCCAGAACGCCAGCAGCCGTCCCGCCCCGTCGATCTCCGCCGCCTGGTACAGCGACGGCGGGATCTGCCGGGCACCGCCCTGGTAGAGCAGCATGTGCAACGGGATGAACTGCCAGGCACTGACGAACACGATCATCAGGAACGCGCTGTTCGTCCCGCCCAGCACGTCCACCGACCCCAGGCCCAGGCGCGGACCCAGCCAGGCCAGCGGGCCGAAGTTGGGGTCCAGCAGGGCCTTCCAGATGAGTGCGATCGCCGCCGAGGAGAGCAGCAGCGGCAGGAAGAAGACCGCCGAGAGCACCGCGCGGCTGCGCTGCCGACCGGCTGCCCAGACTCCCAGCAGCAGGCTGATGGGGGTCTGGACGATCCAGGAGAGCGCGGTCAGCATCAGGCTCAGCCACACGGCCTGGCGCATCAGGGGATCGGCGACCAGGCGCGACCAGTTCTCCATACCGATGAAGCGGGGTGTGCCCAGCCCGCCCCAGCTGGTCAGGGACAGGTAGGCCACCAGCACCATCGGCAGGGCCGCGAAGAAGGCGAAGTACAGCAGCCCGGGGACGGCCCACAGCGGACCCGGCCGCCCCGTGCGGGGGGCGGCGGCCCGCGCGGCGGAACCGTCGCGCGGGCCGCCGGGCCGGGGGCCCCGGGGCGGGCGGTTCCCCGCCCCGGGGTCTTCGGCCGCCGGGTTACCGGTCATGGTGTCACCGGTCTCCTGGCTGCTGGAGCGGCCGGTCACAGGGCCGCCAGTGCGTCGACGAACTGCTCGGGCGTGCTCTGGCCGTTGAACAGCGACTCGATCTCGGTGACCATCGGCGTGGCCACCTCCGGCGGCAGCGCCTGGTCCCAGGAGAGCTGGAAGTGCGGCGCGTCGCGCACCATCTCGTACTGGAAGGTGGCGAAGTCCGGGCTGGGGCTGTCGGCCACGGCCTCCTCGGCGTTGGTGGTGGTGGGCACCTCGCCGTTCTCGACCATGTCGGCCACGTACTCCTCCTCCGAGGTGTACGTCAGGAACTCCAGCGCCGCGTCCATGTGGTCGGTCTCGGCGGTCACCGAGAAGAAGTTGGTCGGGTTGCCGACCACGTTGTCGGGGTCGCCCTCGCCGCCCTCGATCGGCGGGAACTCCACGTACCCCAGGTTCTCCCGCGCGAACTCCTCGTCCTGGTCCAGAATGGTGGAGTACTCCCACGAGCCCATCAGGTGCATGGCGGCCCGGCCCTCGGACAGCAGGGCGGAGGCCGCGCCCTCGGTGTAGCTCACGGAGGCGTAGGAGTCACCGAACGCGCCGTCGTCCACCAGTTCCTGGACCATCTGTGCGGCCTCCAGGACGGCGGGGTCGCGCCAGCCCTCGGAGTCGCCCTCCACGATGCGTGCGAACACCTCCGGCCCGCCGATGCGGTCCACGAGGTACTGGAGCCACATCTGCTCGGTCCAGGGGTCGGCCCCGGCCAGGGCGAAGGGGGTGACGCCCTCCTCCTGGAGGGTGTCGACCAGGCCCAGGATGTCATCCCAGGTCTCGGGGGGCTCGACGCCGGCCTCCTCGAACACCGTCTCGTTGTAGAAGAGGATGACCGGCTGGGTGCCGCGCAGCGGGATGCCGTACTGGACGCCGCTCACCTGGCCCGCCTCCAGGATGGAGGGGATGAAGGAGTCGGCGAACTCGGGGTTGTCCGCCAGCATGTCGTCCAGGGGCTGGAGCATGTCCTGTTCGACGTAGGGCTCGATGCTGCCCCCGCCCCAGTTGAAGAACACGTCGGGCCGCTCGCTGGAGCCCATCGCGGTGCGCAGGCGCTCCTCGTAGTTGTCGCCGGGCACCTCGTCGATGACGGCCTCGGTCTCGGATTCCGCGTTGAACCGTTCGACGGCGCCCTCCTGCACCACGACCAGCGTGTCCTGGTACATCCACACGTGCATGCGGTCATCGCCGTCGCCACCGCCGCCGCCTGAACAGGCGGTGGCGGCGAGCAGACAGAGCGCCGTCGCTCCGGCGACGGAGCCTAGGCGGGGGGTTCTCATGGCCACTCCTCTTTCGAAACTATCGGGAAGTATTTCGAAATATTTGCGCCCGAATGTACGCGGCGTGACGTGGGGCGTCAATAGGCAAGTGAGAGGTGGGTCACCTGGACCACCACAGCACGGACATGACCGCGTAGGATCAGGCATCGTGAGTGCAGACCCGACCCCCGACTCCATGCGAACGCCTCCCTCGGAGCCGGTCACCATCTCGAAAATTGCGGAAGCCGCCGGCGTTTCGGTGCCGACGGTCTCCAAGGTGCTCAACGGGCGGGCCGACGTGGCCAGCGACACCAGGGCACGCGTGGAGGAACTGATCCGCCGCCACGGCTACCGGCGCCGCCGGGGCCCCGGCAGCGGCCGGTCGTCCATGATCGACCTGGTCTTCCACGAGCTCGACAGCGCCTGGGCGGTCGAGGTCATCCGCGGCGTGGAGAGCGTGGCGCGCGCCGAGGGCCTCAGCGTCGTGCTGACCGAGTCCGGCGGCGCCCAGACCCCGCGCGACGACTGGGTCGACGCCGTTCTCGCCCGCCAGTCCACCGCCGCGATCCTGGTCTTCTCCGACCTGGCGCCCGAGCAGCGCACACGTCTGACCGCTCGTGGCATCCCCTTCGTCGTGGTCGACCCGGCGGGCGATCCGGGGCCCGACATGCCCTCGGTGGGGTCGGCCAACTGGAACGGCGGCCTGGTCGCGACCCGCCACCTCCTCGAACTCGGACACCGGCGTATCGGGGTGGTCGGCGGGCCCCGGCACGTGCTGTGCAGCAAGGCTCGCATAGACGGTTACTCCTCGGCGCTGGACTCCGCCGGTCTGACGCCGGACCCCGCACTGATCCGCTACGGCGACTTCCACGTCGAGAGCGGCCGAGACCGGGGCCGGGAACTGCTGCGGCTGGACGATCCGCCCACGGCGATCTTCGCGGGCAACGACCTGCAGGCCATGGGCCTGTACGAGGCTGCCCGCGAACTGGGGGTGCGCATTCCCGAGGACCTCAGCGTGGTCGGCTACGACGACCTGCCGGTGGCCCGCTGGATGGGCCCGCCGCTGACCACCGTGCGCCAGCCGCTCACCGAGATGGCCGAGGAGGCCACCCGGATGGCGCTCACCCTGGCACGCGGGGCCACTCCCGCCAACCTGCGCCTGGACCTGGCGACCGACCTGGTGGTGCGGGGCAGCAGCGCCCAGCCGCTCGTCGACTGAGCCCGGGGCGGTGGAGGGCCCCGGGCGTCAACGTCAGGCAGAAGGCCGGGCCGAACCTGGCCATCGCCGGTCAGGCGTGGGGACGCACCGTCGCCCTGGTGGGGTACGAGCTCGCCGACCGGTGGGCCTCGGCGGGCGCGGAGGCGGCCAGCGAGTACGTCAGCGGCAGGCGCGCGGACCCGTCGGGACGGCGAAAGCGCGCGCCGTCGGCGACGAGCGCGTCATAGCGTCGGAACGCGATCGTGTCGTGTTCGTGGACGAACTCCACCCGCAGTCCGGCCCCGGCGACGGCGCTGATGACGTCGCCGAGGGTGTGGTGCCACTCGGTGGCGGTGTCGTGCGTGGTCTCGGTCTCCCCGTCGGCGTAGGAGCCCGACACCTCGTAGGTGCGCGCTTCGCGGGCGAAGTAGTCGTGCACGGCGGTGACACCGTCGCCGTCGTCGAGGACCTCGGTCAGCGGATGGAACTCGGCCAGGTAGAGCCGCCCGCCCGGGCGCAGCAGGCCGGCCACGGTGCGGGCCCAGCGGTCGATGTCGGGCAGCCACATCAGTGCGCCGGTGCCGGTGTAGACGACGTCGAACGCGCCCGCGCCGAGCGCGTCGACGGCGTCGTAGACGTCGGCGGCGACGAAGCGGGCCCGGTGGCCCAGACCGATCTCGACGGCGAGGCCGGATGCCGTCCGGACGGCCGGCTCGGAGAAGTCCAGACCGCTGACGCGGGCGCCGTGGCGCGCCCAGGACAGGGTGTCCAGACCGATGTGGCACTGAAGGTGGGCCAGGTCGAGGCCGGTGACGTCACCGAGTTCGTCGAGCTGGAACCGGTCCAGGGGCTCGGCGCCGGCGCGGAACCCGTCGAGGTCGTAGAACGCGCTCGCGGTGTGGATCGGAACCCGCTCGTCCCAGTGCCGTCGGTTGCCCTCGGTCAGGTCGGTGGTACTACCGGTGTCGCCCATGCCGGCATCCTAGAAGCGGGCCATGCCGTTCCGGCAAACCATTTTCACGCGGGGCTCCGTTCCCGCCGCCGCGGCGGGGTTCCGTGACTCCGGCTTCTTCCTGGAAGTCGTGGTGCGTACGGGTCTTGGTTGGAAAGCGCTTGCCTTATAAGGTGGGCCGCCCCCCAGCCATAGAGGAGGCGTACCCATGGGCATTCCCCCACGTTTCGTCCTGAGAACGAGTCCGCTGATAGCAGGCGTATGCGCGGTGCTGATGGCGGCGAGCACGACCGCGCTGGCCGAGCCGCGGGAGCAGTCCGGAACCCAGTTGGAACGGCTGGACCGGGGCCTGGTCGCGGTCGATGTCGAGGAAGGCGTTTTCCTGAGCTGGCGCCTGCTGGCCTCCGAGGTCGCCGGGCACACGGGCTCGGGTCTCCGGGGCCCGCTGTTCCGGGTGTACCGGGACGGGAAGGTCGTCGGAGTGGTCCGGGACAGCACCAACTTCCTGGACGAGGAGGGCACGGAGGAGTCTGGGTACAGGGTGGTTCCGGTGCCCCGGGGCAGACCCGGCGCCGGGCCCGAGGGCGAGACGGCCGTGTGGGGCGAGGGACACCACGACCTGGCCCTGAGCAAGCCCGAGGGCGGGACGACCCCGGCGGGGGAGGCGTACGGGTACACCGCCAACGACGTGAGCGTCGGCGACGTGGACGGGGACGGCCGCTACGAGTTCGTCGTCAAGTGGGACCCCACCAACTCCAAGGACGTCTCCCAGAAGGGCTACACCGGCAACACCTACGTGGACACCTACACCCAGGAGGGGGAACTGCTGCACCGCGTCGACCTGGGCGTGAACATCCGCTCGGGCGCGCACTACACGCAGTTCCTGGTCTACGACCTCGACGGCGACGGCCGTTCGGAGCTGATGCTCAAGACCGCCCCGGGCAGCAGGTCGCTGACCTTCGGCGGGGACGGCGAGGTGTCCGAGGACCTCGTGACCATGCCGGAGGAGGACGTCGAGGCCGGGTACGGGCACGACGACGACTACCGGATGAGCGCCGAGGACTACCGTGAGCACGTCGTGGAGATGTTCCTGGGCTGGCACGAGCACCCCGAGGTCGTGGCCGGGAACTGGCCGCGGACACTGGAGGAGGCCTTCGGCGAGCAGCCGCGCCACGACTACCCGCTGACCCGGGAGGACGCCGGGTCCCTCGCCGACTTCTTCATCGACGAGTACGCGCCCTCGCGCAGCGGAAGGAACGACCTGCGGGACTTCGAGGGCTTCGTCGTGGACGGACCCGAGTACCTGACGGTGTTCGACGGCGCGACCGGAGCGGAACTGGACACCGTCCGCTACGAACCGGAGCGCGGCGATGACGGCCTCATGTGGGGCGACTACGCCATGTCGCGTATCGAGCCGGGCAACCGGGTGGACCGGTTCCTGTCCGGCGTGGCCTACCTGGACGGCACCAGCCCGTCGGCGGTGTTCGCCCGGGGCTACTACACGCGTGCGGCCGTGGCGGCCTACGACTTCGACGGCGAGTCCATTCGCGAGCGCTGGATCGCGGACAGCGGGCACGTGCCGATGGACAACCCGTTCAACGCCGCCCCGCACGGCGGTGACGGCACCGACCCCGAGACGGGAACGCTGGCCGGCCAGGGTTTCCACTCCTTCAGCGCCGCCGACGTGGACGGCGACGGCCGCCAGGAGATCGTCTACGGCGCCGCGACACTGGACGACGACGGCTCCCTGCTCTACTCCTCCCACGACTACGGTCCCCCCGAGAGCGACGTCGCGGGAGAGTACGTCAAGCTCGGCCACGGCGACGCGATGCACGTGGGCGACCTCGACCCCGAGCGGGACGGCCTGGAGGCCTGGACCGTGCACGAGGGCTCCGCGAGCGTGCCCTACGGGTTCGCGATGCGCGACGCCGCCACCGGAGAGGTGCTCTTCGGCGGGTACACCGGCACGGACACCGGCCGGGGCATGGCCGGCGACATCGACCCGGAGGTCCCGGGGCTGGAGGTCTGGTCCTCGATGCCGCCCGGCGACGACATCGAGGCGGGCCTGTGGAGCGCCGACGGCGAGTTCCTCGGTGACCGGACACCCGGCACGAACATGAGCATCCGCTGGGCCGCGGACATGACCACCCAGATCGTCGAGGGGACGCGGGACCCGAGGATCCAGGACTGGAACCGCGGCACCCTGCGCACCGCCGAGGGCACCCACACCAACAACGGCACGAAGGGCAACCCGGCCCTGGTCGCCGACGTGCTCGGCGACTGGCGCGAGGAACTGGTCGTGCGGACCGGGGACAGCACGGCGCTGCGCGTCCTCACCAGCACCGAGGTGACCGACCGCAAGCTGTACACCCTCATGCACGACCCGCAGTACCGGGTGGGCGTGGCCGGGCAGCAGAGCGGTTACAACCAGCCGACCTACCCGAGCTTCCACCTGGGCTCGGACACCGACTGGGCGACGGTCGGGGTGCCCGACGCCCGGTACCCGACGGCGAGGTAGGGGAGCGGTCCCGGGCGGTGTCCGCCGCCCGGGACCGCGAGCGCCTCCGAGCGGCGCCGCTGGTACCGTGGCGCGCTATGACGATCATGAGGCGACCGTGGGTGGCGCGCCTGGTGGCCCGTTCGATGCAGGCGGGCATGGCGCTGGCCGCGGGACGCGCGACCCGGCGCGCCCACGCGAGGCTCCCCGAGTACCCGCGAAGGATCGAGTCGCTCACCGTGCCCACCGCGCACGGACCGGTGCGCGTCACCGTCTACCGCCCCGAGCCCGGTCCCCGGACCCCGGCGGTGCACGTCAACCTGCACGGCGGGGGCTTCGTGCTGGGGTGGACGGACATGGACGACCCGCTGTGCCGTGTGCTGGCGTCCGAGGCCGGGGCCGTCGTGCTGAACGTGGACTACGCGGTCGCCCCGCGGCACCCGTTCCCGGCACCGCCCCACCAGGTGTACGAGGTCGTGCGGTGGGTGGCGGCCCACGGCGGCGACCACGGCTGGGACGGTGACCGGCTGACCGTCGGCGGGCAGAGCGCGGGCGGAGCCCTGGCCGCGGCGGCCGCGCGGCTGGATCTGGAGAGCGGCGCCCCCCTGGTCACGCTGCAGGTGCTGCACTACCCGTCGCTGGACCTGACGGTCCGGACGGAGGACAAGCCCTCGCCCATCGACCGGCCCATGCTGCGGCCCTGGATGGGGGAGGTCTTCAGCACCTGCTACGTCCCGAACCCGGAGGCGGGCCGGGACCGGCTCGCCTCCCCGGCGGCCTCGGACGACACGGCCGACCTCACCGGCATCGCGCCCGCCGTGGTCGTCGTCGCCGAGCACGACATCCTCCGAGCGGAGGGGGTCCGGTACGCCGAACGGCTCGAACGGGTCGGCGCGCTCGTCGCGCTCCACGAGGTGCGCGGCCGCGACCACGGGTACGACGTGAGCCACGACGACGCGGCGCGGGAGACCTACCGCATGATCGCGGGATACGTCGCGCGGGCGACCGGGCCCGCGGCCTGAGGGCCCGTCCGGACCGTGAGGACCCGTTGACCCGGACCGTCCGCGTCCGCGTCCGCGTCCGCGTCCGGAAGACGTTGACCGGCCTGCCTCCCGGCCCGCGGAAACGTTGGCCACTGCCGCCTGTCGTGCACTCAGGCCGTCACCCACGGTGAATGCTCCGGGTGGGCTGTGGCCGGTGGAGGGACACCGGACCACATGCGCTCCGGAAGGGCAGCGGTTCTCCATGATTGTGCGTCCGCGCAGGTAAAAGGCATGTACAGCCTTCTTTCGGGTCCCGGTGGTTTCCGGGGAGCCTCCAGCCCCTCGCCCCTCGGCGTGATTGTCTGGTGGCGGAAGGTAACTATTGCGCGCAAGCGAAGGCTCCCATCGGCCGCCTGCGCGAGCTCGCCCGAACCACCTGAACCACCCGGACCACCCCGGAGGAACCACATGCATGTGTCCAGGCGCTCCCTGCTCGCGGGAACGGGGGCCGTTGTCCTCTCCGCGGGACTGCCCCAGTCGGCCGCCGCGGCCGCACCACAGCTGCGGGCGGGCCTCGCGCAGCCGCCGCAGAGCCGGTTCGTACGCAGGGACGTGGCCGGCCTGTTCGACGCCGGGACGGGAGCCTGGGCGCCGGAGCTGTACTGGTACGCCAAGGCCGTCGGCTGGATGAAGAGGCAGCAGCAGACCGATCCGAGCTCCTGGCGGTTCCAGTGGTACACGCACGGCAAGCCCCAGCGGGAGCGGAACGATCCCCCCGAGTGGCACCAGTGCCCGCACGGGGACCGGTACTTCCTGCCCTGGCACCGCTGGTACCTGTACTACTTCGAACGGATCGTGCGAAACGTCATCGTCACCGAGCTGGACCAGGACAGCATGGCCGACTGGGCACTGCCGTACTGGAACTACGCGCACCTGGTGCCCGGCGGCACCCCGGAGGCCTCGGAGGAGTGGCGCAGGGTCCCGCTGCCCTTCCGGCAGCGCCGGATTCACAACCCCCAGGGCCAGGAGGAGGAGGACAACCCGCTTTACCTGCCGGTCGACAAGGAAGGGCGCTGCCTGGGAGATAAGCCCATGCCCCTCGACGTGGTCGACCCGGCCGCCGCGATGCGGGAGGAGTTCTTCTGGCTGCCGGAGGAGCAGGAGATCGGCCACGCCGGCTTCTCCCGGGTGTTGGAGGGCTCCCCGCACGGCCAGGTGCACGGCAGCACCGGCGGCCTGATGGGCGCGGTGCCGACGGCCGCCGGGGACCCGGTGTTCTGGCTGCACCACGCCAACGTCGACCGCTTCTGGGCCGCCTGGCTGACCAGGCACCAGGTGCCCCTCGCCTGGCGGTGGCCCGAGGTGCGCCCGAAACACGCGACCGACGACCCCGACCTGCCCTACCTGCTACGCGACGAGAACGGCGGCCGACACACGCTGGAGGGCCCGGTCTTCACCTTTCCCCGGGGCGCCTACACGTACGAGTCGCTGACCGACGGCACGGGCACCGGCGAGGCACCGTCGGCCTTCCTCGTCGCCGGGATGCCGCAGGGGGCGGCCACGTTCTCGGTCGCCGACGAGGTGACGTACCTGGGCGCCGAGCCGATCGCCCTCTCACCCGGTATCGGGAGGAGCGACGCGGACACCATCGAGGCCGCGGTGGAATCCGGCGACCGGGTCGTGCTCACCTTCGAGGGGGTGCGCGCCGACGCGGCACCGTGTACCACCTTCCTCGTCTTCCTCGGCGAGGACGAGTCGGACACCGACCCCGACGGGCCCGCCTTCGTGGGCCACCTGACGTTCTTCGAGAACGTCGGACCCCGGGCCGCACACCCCGACGGCACCAGGCTCTCCTTCGACGTGACCGAGACGCTGCGGCAGTTGCCGGACCAGGCCTGGACCGGTGACGAGGTGCCCGTGGTCCGGGTGGCCCCGGGGCCGCTGGCGGAGGCGGCGGCCGTCACCGAGGCCGACCCGCGCTTCGCCAGCGTCACGTTCACGGTGGTCTGACGCCCCGCCGCGGTGCCGCGCTCCGCGGCCCGGTCGCCGCGGCGACCGGGCCGCGGGCGGTGGCCTGACGCCGCGAGCGCGCCCGCCACAGGGGAGCCCGACGCCGAGTAATCCAACGTGTCCTTGGCCTTGTCGACCCGGGCGTGCTCGGGCCGGACGGGAGCCGTCTCGGTCACGTTCGCGCTGGTCTCGCCGGTGGCGGTGCTTCGGGGCGCGCGGGCACGCTGTATGCCGCCGACCCACGAGGTTGCTCGGACTTGGTGTTGTCTTTCCCACCCCATCGGGATGGTTTCATGCCTCTTCAAAGGGCTGGTCATCGCATAGATTGCACTCGTGAAATTTACAGGATCGATACCCAAGCTCACGTTTACCGCGACTTCAAGCCTGCTGCTCACCTCAGGACTGCTCTTGGCCGGACCGGGCACCGCCGCCGCGGACACGCTCGGTGCCCCCGACTGCTCCGAGGACACGTGCGTGACGCTGGCCTCCAACGACGGCTCCGGTGAGGACACCGACGCGGACGAAGCGGCCGCCGAGGCCCTCAACAGCGAGTTGAACGACGACATGGCCGGCCACATGACCGACGACCGCGTCTCCCACGCCCGTGAGGTGGTCGCGACGGCGCAGGAGCGCGGCATGGATCAGCAGGGCGCCACCATCGCGGTCGCCACCGTCATCGTCGAGACCCACCTGTACAACAACCCGGGGGGTGACCGCGACAGCGTCGGCCTGTTCCAGCAGCGCGACCACTACGGCTCGCATGAGCAGCGGCTCGACCCCAGTTGGGCCACCGCCGCCTTCTACGACGAGATGGACCGTGTCTACCCCGGCGGGAGCTGGGCCGACGAGCCGATCGGTGACGTAGCCCAGGGAGTGCAGCGCTCGGCCTACCCCGACCGGTACCAGCACCAGGCCAATGACGCCGAGATCATCGTGAAGCACCTCTGGTGACAGACCGTCCCAGGGCAGGTGGTGGAGCGCGCGAACCCCGCTCTCACACGCTCACGGGACGCACCGGAAAGCGGGGCCGCCGATGGCGGGCGGGCAGCGCGCGGCCCGGACGACGGTCCACGCCGTCACCAGCCCGGCGCCCACGGGGCCGCTCCCGCTGATCCTGCCGCCCACCCGCGCGAGCACTGGACCATCGAGAACTCCGACCGCCACGACGAAGCCGGCGGGAAGAATCCCCTGCAACAGGATCAGTGCCCACCACATCGCGGTCAGCCTCGGGTGGGACTTCCATAGGGTGCCGAAGAAAATCCATTCCCTCCGAGCCCTGAGCAGGGCCGTCGGGCTGCCCCTCCCAAGGTGCGCCCTTTCTTCGGTGGCAGGGACGGGCACCCTGTGTACCAGCCTTTCTTTCGGCGGGTCTCGATTGAGGAATGGAGCGCTTCGTGCGACTGCCGGGTGTTGAAAAGGAAATCAGAGGGACGCGCCCACTCTGCAGTGAATCGGCGATGTGGAACCTATCTTCGACTCCGTCCGGGTGTCAACTCAATATGGTGGGAGAACTACCTCGGGAGTGCTCCCACCAGGCGTTTGATTGTTTTTGGCATTACTTTCGCGGGCCAGGGCTCTTTCAATCTCCCAGAGGGTCGGGTACGAGTACGTGTCCGTCGCTGGACGGGCGGGAAGCCGCGATGGAGCCTTCCCGCCGCCCCCGCCGGCCGATGTCACGCGAGCGCAACGGGAGCGTGACGCCTTCGGCGCCGGCCCGTCGGTGCGGGCCGGCGCCGAAGGCCGTTGGTTCCGGAGCCGGTGCGCCTGGTCAGGCGTGGTCGACCAGGAGCTGCCCGTCGGTGGCGTGCTGGCCGGTCAGGCCGCTGCCGTAGTAGGCCTCGACCCGCGAGCGCTCGGAGGCGTTGGGGTAGGGGTTGGTGCAGTTCACGCCGCCGGTGGAGCCCGACATCAGCGACGAGCAGGGGCCGGGCTTGACGTCGGGCAGGCCCAGGCTGTGGCCGAGCTCGTGTGCGGCGATGCGCACCGCGTCGTAGCCTTCGGCGGTGCCCTGGCGGCCCATCCAGACGGTGACCTGACCGCCCGGGCGCACCGGGCCCAGGTGGGCGCGGGGCCAGCCGTTGTCGGCGATGATGCGGATCTCGGCGCGCCGTCCGGCGGAGGCCGGCTCCAGGCGAACGTTGCTGACGCTGGAGTTCCACACGCGCACGGCCGAGGAGACGGCGGAGGTGTACTCCGCGGCCCGGCTGGCGTCGTAGTACAGGACGGTCTGGCGCAGCGACTGGGACTGCTCCGCGGGCGCCGCGGTGGCTGGTGCGGTACCCACCAGCGTCAGCGCCAGCGCGCACAGGGCGATCAGCAGGGGTGTGAGAACGCGTCTCAGCATGGGGGTCTCCCGGGGGTAAGGGTGCTGATATTTTTGTGACCCGGTGAGGTCGCCCTGATGCTATGTGTAGTGACGTATCGCCACAAGGTGTGCAGAACGCCTAATTTTCGGCGATGTGCACCGACCTGGAGGTCCTCGGACGAGGACGGATGCCGGGGCCGTCGGCGTACCCGGCCTGACCGTCGGAGGAGCTGCGGACGCCGCGGGCCGGCGGCTCCTGCCGTCCGATCCGGAGCCGGGTGTGCGTACTGAGGGCGGCGCAGCGCCGCGTCTCCTCACCGGTGTCGGCGGAGCACGGGATCTGTTTCTGCTTCCGATTTCTCGGATCATGTCCGTCAGAACCTATTTTGTTGCTCGGACCTGTTGGTAAGCGGAACGGCTCGGCAGCGGCGGCTGGAATCCCGCCCTGTCCCGTATGACTGCTTCGACGAGAATGTCGAGACGGTCGCGCTGCACGTACTTCCACTCGCCGTGCTGGTCCTCGTAGGCCCAGGAGAAGCCGTCCTTGAGGCCGATGGCGACGTTGCCCAGGTAGGAGGGGCCGACCAGCGCACGCTCGACCTCCAGGCCGTAGGTCCAGGGGAAGCGCCGCCACTCGACGGTGAATGCCAGGCCGCGCTGGCCTTCGAAGGCGGCGACGGCCGCAGTGAACATGTCTTCAGAGAACTTCCTGGTTCCGTTCATGCCCCCAGGCTCTTCTGGGAATTTCGATTTCCACAGTCATACGAAGCTAACCGCAAAGTGATGGTTGTGAGTGCACATTCCCGGATAGCTTTGCCCTGTGACTGAGGAAAACTTCACGGCCATGCTGTGCAAGCTGCGAGAACTATCCGGCCTCACTCAAACGGAAGTTGCATCCGATTTGGGCAAGGTTGCGTCTTCTGTCTCGCGCTGGGAAAACGGGGAGGTGTTCCCCCGCCGCGCGACAGTGGAGGCCTTGGACAGGTTGCTGGACGGTCGCGGCCAGCTGGTTCGGGCGTGGCAGACCGAAACCAGCGGCTCTCCTGTGCCCATCTGGATGAGGTCAGCCGGTTCAGCGGAAGACAAAGCAGTATCGATCGACACCGTTACCGTGTCGGTGGTTCCAGGCCTGGTGCAGTCCCACGCCTACGCGAGGCTGGTGTTCCGCTCGGGTCGTCCGACAGCCTCACAGGAGGACATCGAACGACTCGCGCAACTGCGAGTTGGTCGTTTCGATGCGTTGGTGGCGAAGAACGATCCCTTCGTGACCGCTGTGTTCCCCGAGTCCGCTCTTCGCTGGGTCTCGGACGAGGTGCGTGTGGATCAGGTGAAACGGTTGTTGTCTTTGGTGGACCGGGGAAAGTTCCACGTCCATATGATTCCGGTGGGTTCACTGGTACTGGACCTGGTTGCTCCTGTCCAGCTGTACCGCCTGCCTGACGGCTCTGTGATCGCGGCCTCCGATCACGGTGCAGGCAACTTGGTCTATGAGAAGCCTGCGCACATGGAACGGATAAGCTCCCTGGTGAGGGACGCTTTAGCTCGTTCCCTCCCCGTTGATCACTCTGTGAAGCTGTTGGAGAGCCTGCTATGAACCCCTGGCACAAGGCGACTTACAGTGAGAACTCGTCTCACTGCGTCGAGGTCTGTGAACGTCAGGACGGGGCAGACGTTCGGGATACGCAGAACCGGGAATTGGGCCACCTCAGCTTCGGCCGCCGTGAGTGGACCTCCCTGGTCACTCTGGTGACCGGCCGGAAGTAACGCCCCAGCCCCTCGCCCCTCAGCCCCTCGAACGACGCGACCCCCGCTCCATCCGCTGGAACGGGGGTCTTCCGTGTCGTGCTGCCGGGCTCAGAGCTTGAGCTGGACGAACTCCAACCCCATCAGCTCCGCCACCGCCCTGACCTGCGCCGCGTGGTGCCCCACGCCCAGTGCCCAGTGGTGCGAGATCCCCGTGGCGCTCCAGGCGTCCATCCACTCACCCGGATCGCACCCGAAGTCCACCCGCGAGGTCGTGTTCCCGATCCGCAGCAGCGGCCCGTCACCCGTGCGTCCCTCGGCGGTGAGCAGCGCGAACGAACCGTTCCTGCGCTGGATGACCCCGAACAGGGTCACCGGGCCCTTCGTCACGTCGAACTCCACCGACACGCCGTATCCGCGCTTGCCGTGGTAGACGCCCAGCCCCCTCAGCAGCGGCTTCCGTGCGCTGATGGCCAGGTGCGCCGGGCCGTCGTGCCCCATCTCGACGTGGCCCCGGGTGAAGTCCAGCGCCTGCAGCTCCGTGAAGGACCCGCCTCCGCCGAGCCGGTCCATCATCAGCATCGCCATGCAGGTACGCAGTTCGTACTCACCCACGGCCGGAACCCCGCGCGCGGTCAGCAGGGACGCCCCCAGGATCATCCCGGCACCGAGCCGCTCGTGCAGTTCACCGGCCAGCCCGCGGTGGTAGTACGACAGGCTGTCCAGGGAGAAGTCCTCCACCAGGCGGTCCAGGCCCACCGCCACCCGGGCACCCCAGCGCAGCTCGTCCTCGACCACCGACTCGGTCAGCTCGAACACCTCGCGTGCCTCGGCCAGCTTGGCAGCGACGGACGCCTCCTCGGACCCGGGCACGCGCTCGCGCAGGTCGTCGAACTCCAGGACCTCCACATGCCCGCCGAAGTTGCGGGTGATGAGGGTGGGATCGGTGGAGACGTCCATCATCCCGGGGTACAGGTGCCCCATGAGCCCGTGCCGGGCGTCGCGCATGGTCGAGCGCACCCCGGCCGCGCGGATCCACCGGCCGATCCGCTCCCAGGCCCGCTCGTCCTCCAGGTAGCCCGACACCGACCGGAAGTCCACCCCGAGCCGCTCGAACAGGTTGGCCATCTCCGGCAGCGGACAGGCCCCGCAGTAGGCCAGCCACTGCCCGGTGTCGAACGTGGCGTGGTCCATGGACTCGGTCGGCTGCAGGTTGATGAACAGCACCGGAGCCTGGCAGCGCTGGGCGATCGGCGCCACCATGGACGAGGTCATGTAGGTGGTCAGGAAGCAGACGACGAGGTCGCAGTCGGCCGCGCGCAGACGGTCGGCCGCCGCCCTGCCCTCCTCGGCGTCGGAGACGAACCCGGTGTCGACCACCTCGGCGTCGAAGTCCCGCATCCTGCGTGAGACCGTCTCGGCGGAGGCGCGCAGCTGGGGGAGCAGATCGGGGAACTGCGGCCAGTAGGCGCCCAGCCCTCCGGCGACCAGGCCGACCGTGGGCCTGGGACGCCGGGTGCCGGTGCCGTCGGCGGTCCGCGCTGTGGTGGTCATGACGGTCTCCTCCGGGGGTGGGATCGGCCCCGTCGCGTTCCAAGGCGGGGCCCGGGCCGGGTCAGGGCCGGTAGACGGCCGTGGAACCCCGCACCACCAGCTCGGGTGTGAACAGCACCCGCTCGTGGACGTGGTCGGCCTCGTTCAGTTCCGAGTCCAGCAGCCGCATCGCCGCGCGGCCCAGCTCGTACTTGGGCTGGGCCACGGTGGTCAGCCCGGGATGGACCAGGTCGGCGATGTCGACGTTGTCGTAGCCGACCACCGACATGTCGTCGGGCACGCGCAGACCGCGCTGGCCCAGGCCCTTCATCACGCCGAGTGCCAGCTGGTCGTTGGCGCAGAACACCGCCTGCGGGCGCTGCCGGGGTCCTCCGGCCAGGATCGTGTCCACGGCCCGCTCGCCCTGCGCGGGGTTGAGCAGGGGCTGCTCGACCACGCGCACCGCGGTGCCGGGGTCCATCCCGGCCTCCTCGAAGGCGGCGCGCAGCCCCTCGTGGCGGCGGCGTACCTGTTCGATGGCGAAGGGACCGGTCAGGAAGGTGACCCTCTCGTGTCCCAGCCCGATCAGGTGCCGCCCGGCGGCCATGCCTCCGGCGTGGTTGTCCACGCTGACGCTGCACCCGACGTCCTCGGCGACGTCGCCCCGGTCCAGGGCCACCCAGGAAGTGCCCTGGCGGTTCAGCCACAGAAGGTCGGAGAGGTCGTCGTCGACGGGCATCACGACGGCTCCGGCCGCGCGCTGCTCGGCGAGCAGGCGCACGTTGCGCTGCTGGCGCTCGTGGGCCTCGGCGGAGTTGAGCAGCACCACGGCCAGCCCCGATTCGGCCGCCTCGTCCTCCACGCCGCGTGCCACCTCGGTGAAGAAGGGGTTCGTGACGTCCAGGACGAGCAGTCCCACCGACGCGCTGCGGCCCGACCTCAGGCTGCTGCCGGAGGAGTTTCGCACGTAGTCGAGTTCGGCGATGGCCGACTCGACCCTGAGCCGGGTAGCCTCGGCGACACGCTCGGGGCGGTTGAGGACGTTGGACACGGTGCCGGGGGAGACCCCGGCGTGCCGGGCGACCTCGGTGATACCCACGACGCGGTGGGTGGATCGGGACCTGGTGGACAAGGGGCTTCTCCCGGGCGTGTGCGGACGGGCCGTCAGGTGACGACGCGTCGCATCGTACTGACCCGGCCGCCATCTCCAGGACGTGTACATGGCCCCGTGGCCGGGGGCCATCATGCTCACACCCGGATTGAAACGTGTCAATAACCTTCGCGTCCCAGAGGTGTGATGACCCCTCGTGCGCGGGTCGATCCGGCTCGGCGCCAGAACTCGTTACCAGGGCGATACCTGCGAACTCTTGGGGATCCCCTTGACGGTATGGTGTGTGACACTTAACATCCACTTCATATTAAAACGTTTTTTCCGAGTCCGGTAACAACGCCGGACCGGCACCGGAGAAGGAGGGCGCACGTGGACCCAGCAGAGGTCCCCCCACCCCTCGCCCTGGTCGATGTCACCAAGTCCTTCGGGAGCGTCAGGGCCCTGCGGGGGCTGTCCCTGGAACTGCGCTCCGGAGAGATCCACGCGATGGTCGGCGAGAACGGGGCGGGCAAATCCACCCTGGTCAAGGTCATCGCAGGGGTGCACCGACCTGACGGCGGGCAGGTGTTGGTGGACGGACGTCCCACCGAGTTCGCCGCACCCGTGGACGCCCAGCGCGCCGGGGTCGCGGTCATCTACCAGGAACCCACCCTGTTCCCCGACCTGTCGGTGGCCGAGAACATCTTCGTCGGCCGCCAGCCCCGCACCCGCCTGCGCACCATCGACCGCGGGCGGATGCGCCGGGACACCGAGGAGGTCTTCACACGCCTGGGGGTCCACATGGACCCCGACCGCCCCGCGCGCGGACTCTCCATCGCCGACCAGCAGCTCGTGGAGATCGCCAAGGCCCTCACCCGCCAGGCGCGGGTACTGGTCATGGACGAGCCCACCGCCGCCCTGTCCGGCGTGGAGGCCGAGCGCCTGTTCACCGTGGCCCGCACACTGCGCGACTCCGGGGCGGCGCTGCTGTTCATCTCCCACCGCTTCGACGAGGTCTTCTCGCTGTGCGACCGCATCACCGTGGTCCGCGACGGCGCGTTCGTCTCCTGCGATCCCACCACGGAGCTGGACGTGGACACCGTCGTGCGGCGCATGGTCGGCCGCGATGTCAGCAGCCTCTACCCCAAGGAGGACGCCGAACACGGCGAGACCGTACTGGAGGTCGACGGCCTGACCCGCCACGGTGTGTTCGCCGACGTGTCCTTCGAGGTGCGCGCGGGGGAGATCGTCGCCCTGGCCGGACTGGTCGGAGCCGGACGCAGCGAGGTCATCCGCGCCGTGTTCGGCGTGGACCGCTACGACGCCGGCACCGTGCGCGTGGAGGGCAGGCCCCTGCCCCCGGGAAGGCCCAAGGCCGCCATGGACGCCGGAGTCGCCCTGGTGCCCGAGGACCGCCGCCAGCAGGGCCTGGTCATGGAGTCCTCCATCGAGCGCAACGCCACCGCCACCCGCCGAGGACCGCTCAGCAGGCTCGGACTGCTGCGCCGGCGAACCGAACGCGACTCCGCCCGCGAGTGGGGCGAGCGCCTCAACCTCAAGTTCGGCGGGCTCACCGACTCGGTCTCCACCCTCTCCGGCGGCAACCAGCAGAAGGTCGTCCTGGCCAAGTGGCTCTCCACCGAGCCCCGCGTGCTGTTCGTGGACGAGCCCACGCGCGGCATCGACGTGGGCACCAAGGCCGAGGTCCACCGCCTGCTCTCCACCCTGGCGGGTCAGGGGCTGGCCATCGTCATGGTCTCCAGCGAACTCCCCGAGGTCCTGGGGATGGCCGACCGGGTCCTGGTCATGCACGAGGGCCGGGTCACCGCCGAACTCGACCGCGACGAGGCCGACGAGGAGTCGGTCATGTACGCGGCCACCGGACAGCGACCGAGCGAGGCCGCCTGATGAACGCACCCAGCGCCGCCCCCGAAGCCTCCACCGCAGGGGCACCGCCCCGGGCCGAGGGCCGTCCCGCGCGCGGCCAGCGCCAGTTCCGCGAACTCGGCGTGCTCCTGGCCGTGGCGATCCTCATCTTCGCCACCTGGCTGTACAACCCGGGGTTCCTGTCCAGCCAGGGCGTACACGACCTGTTCCTGGGCGCCACCGTCCTGTCCGTCCTCGCCGTCGGCCAGGCCCTGGTCCTCATCACCAGGAACGTCGACCTGTCGGTCGGCTCGGTGATGGGGCTGTCGGCCTTCGGCACCGGCATCCTCTTCGTGACCTTCCCCGGCCTGCCCGTCCCCGTCGTCATGCTCGCCGGTGTCCTCATCGGCCTGGTGTGCGGGCTGCTCAACGGCCTGCTGGTCACCACCGCCCGGGTTCCCGCCCTCGTCGTCACCCTGGGCACCCTGTACGCCTACCGCGGCCTCAACCACTGGTGGGCCGACGGCGGACAGGTCAACGCCCACGACATGCCCGACGCCTTCCTGCTCCTGGGCAGCTTCAGCGTCCTCGGGGTGCCGCTGCCCGCCGCGATCGCCATCGCGGTGGTCGCCGCGGTGGGCTTCTACCTCGCCCGCTACCGCTCGGGACGGGAGCTGTACGCGATCGGCTCCAACGCCGACGCGGCACGGCTTTCGGGCATCCCCGCGGCGCGCCGCGTCGCCCTGGCCTTCGCCGCCAACGGCGCCCTGGCCGGGCTGGCCGGGGTGCTGTTCGCCGCCCGCTACGGCACCGTCGACTCCACCGTGGGCACCGGCATGGAACTGCAGGTCGTCGCCGCGGCCGTGGTCGGCGGTGTGGCCATCGCGGGCGGCGTGGGCACCGTCTACGGCGCCGCGCTCGGCGCGGTCCTGCTCACCACCATCACCGCCGCCCTGCCCATCTGGCAGATCAACCAGTTCTGGCACCAGGCCGTGGTGGGCGCGCTCATCCTGGCCGCCATCGGCCTGGACCGGCTGCTCGCGCTGCGTACGGCGCGCAAGCTTCGAGGAGGAGGTGCCCGTGGCGCCTGAACCCACCGTCACCGCACCCGTCCCGGACCGGGCCCCCGAGGGCGCCCCGGCTCCGGCCGGGCAGCGACCCGCCCCCCGGATCCGGTCGCTGCTGTCGGCCCGGGAGACTCCGGTCGTGGGCGCGCTCATCGTCACCCTGCTGGGCGCCGGCCTGTTCGTGGACATGTTCGCCACCGGACGCAACATCGACTTCCTGGTGCTGAGCGTGGCGGCCATCGCCCTGATGGCCCTGCCGATGACGCTCATCGTCATCACCAGTGAGATCGACCTGTCGGTGGCCAGCACCCTGGCTCTGAGCAGCGCCACCCTGGGCGTGCTCTGGGAGTCCGGAGTACCCATCGAGACGGCGCTGTGGATCTGCCTGGCCGTCGGCGCGGTCCTGGGAGCCTTCAACGGGTTCCTGGTCACCGTGTGCGGACTGCCGTCCCTGGCCGTGACCATCGGCACCATGGCCCTGTACCGGGGCCTGGCCTACGTGCTGCTGGGCGACCGGGCCGTGGCCAGCTACCCCCGGGGCTGGGTCAGCGGTGTCCGCGCGCCCTTCCTGGGAATCGAGGGCCTGCCGTGGATCGCCGTGGCGATCCTGCTCCTGGCCGTGCTCTTCGGGGTGCTGCTGCACGCCACCGCCTTCGGCCGGTCCCTGTTCGACATCGGCAACAACGACGAGGCCGCCCGCTTCACCGGGGTGTCGGTGCGCTGGACCAAGTTCTGGCTGTTCACGCTCAGCGGCGTGGTCGCCTCCGGCGCCGGGGTCTTCTGGACCCTGCAGTACGGCACCTCGCGCGCCGACACCGCCTTCGGCCTGGAGCTGCAGGTGGTGGCCGCCGTCCTGCTCGGCGGCGTGTCCATCTTCGGCGGGATCGGCTCGATCCTCGGCGTGATGTGCGGCGTGGTGCTGCTCGGCGCCATCCGCAACGCCCTGCAGCTGTTCGGCATCAGCAGCGAGGTCCTGCAGATCGTCACCGGCCTGATCCTCATCGCCTCCGTCGTCACCCCCAACCTCGTGGCCCGGGTGCGCGCCAGCCGCGCGTCCACCCCGGGTCCGGACCCAGTACCGGCGTCCGCGTCATTTTCCGCGTCCGCCCCCACCAAGGGAGAAGCACCATGACTGAGCCCCGTCCACGCCACCTGCTCCTGGCAGCGTCCGCGTTCGCCGTGCTGATGACCGCCGCCTGTGGCGGCACCACCATCGACGACGCCGAGGAGGAGGAGAACTCGGGTCCGACCGGCACCGCCGACCCGGACGCCGAGATTCCCGAGGGCCTCAAGATCGACTTCCTGCCCAAGCAGCTCAACAACCCCTACTCCGACATCGTCAACGCGGGCGGCGCCAACGCCGTCGAGGAGCTGAACGGCGAGTTCACCGAGCGGGGCGGCACCGAGCCCACCGCCGACTCGCAGGTGGAGTACATCAACGCCGCCAGCCAGGCGGGCAGCGACGTCATCGTCATCGCCGCCAACGACCCCGACGCGGTGTGCCCCTCGCTCGACCAGGCCAGGGACAACGGCGCCGCCATCGTCGGCTACGACTCCGACGCCAACTGCACCGACATCTTCGTCAACCAGTCCTCCGACGAGCTGATCGGCCGCACGCTGGTGGAGATGATCTCCGAGCAGATCGGCGGGGAGGGCACGTTCGCCATCCTGTCGGCCACCCCCAACGCGACCAACCAGAACTCCTGGATCGCCGCGATGGAGGAGGTGCTGACCGAGGAGGAGTACGCAGACCTGGAACTGGTCGACACCGTCTACGGCAACGACGACGACCTGCAGTCCTTCCAGGAGATGCAGGGCCTGATGCAGTCCCACCCCGACCTGGACGGCGTGGTCTCGCCGACCACCGTGGGCATCGCCGCGGCGGCGCGCTACATCAGCGACTCCGAGTACAAGGGTGAGGTCGCCATCACCGGCCTGGGCACCCCCAACCAGATGCGCGAGTTCGTGAAGGACGACACGGTCGAGGCGTTCGCGCTGTGGAACCCCGAGGAGCTGGGCTACCTGGCCGGATACGCCGGTGCCTCGCTCAAGGCCGGACGCATCACCGGTGCCGAGGGTGAGTCCTTCACCGCCGGTGACCTGGGCGAGTTCATCGTCGAGGAGGACGGGGAGATCGTGCTCGGCCCGCCGACGGTCTTCGACGCCGACAACATCGACGACTTCGACTTCTGATCCGGTCGTCCCGGGGCCGGCGTGTACGGCCCTGACGCGTTCGGGGCGGGCCGGGGGACACCCCCGCCCGCCCCTGTCCGTATGAGTACGTATCGCTCTACATGCCTTCGACCCGGTCCGTAGTTCTCTGACCGGTTTCGACCGCTCGATGTGACAGGAGGACGCCCGTGCAGCGCGTCTGCTTCATCCTCAAGGTCCGCAAGGAACGCCTCGCCGAGTACCGGGAGCGCCACGCCGAGGTCTGGCCGGAGATGCGCGAGGCCCTCAGCGCCACCGGCTGGCACAACTACTCGCTGTTCTGCACCGAGGAGGGCATGGTCGTCGGCTACCTGGAGACCGAGGACTTCGACCGCGCCCGCGAGGAGATGGCCAGGACCGAGGTCAACGCCCGCTGGCAGGCCGAGATGGCGCCCTTCTTCGAGAACCTGCCCGGCCGCCCGGACGAGGGCATGGTCCCGCTGACCGAGATCTTCCACCTGGCCTGACCCCCCCACCGGAGAGGTACCCCCCTTGCCCCCCACCCCCCGATCACCGCTGCGCACCCTGACCACCACCGTGCCCGGCGCGCTGGCGCTGGCACTGTCCACCGCACTCGTCGGACCGGCCGCCGCCACCGCCGCCACACCGACCGACACGGTCGCCGTGGCCGACGCGCCCTCGGCCACACCCCTGGGCAGCCGGACCCTGGACGAGAACGCCCTGTACTTCGTCTCGTACGACGGCCTGGTCAACAACGGCTCCTACCAGCAGTCGGGCATCCTCACCCACGGCGGCTTCCAGTACGCCGCCTGGTACACCGGGGACCGCCACGCCGTCCTCGCGCGCCGCTCCCTCGACGGCGGCGGAGACGGCGAGTGGCGGACCGTCCGGCTGCCGCACCGGCTCACGGTCGACGACTCGCACAACTCCATCTCCCTGGGCGTCTCCGCCGAGGACGGACGCCTGCACGTGGGCATGGACACCCACAACACCCCGGTCTTCTACACGAGATCGGCCCCCGGCCTGGCCACGGGCGAGGCGTCCTGGAACATCGACTCCTTCGAGCCGATCCAGCGAGACCTGGCCGGACTGGACATCGGCTCGGTCACCTACCCCCGCTTCGTCCCCACGCCGGAGGGCGGGCTCCAGCTCGCCTACCGCACCGGCGGCTCGGGTGACGGGACGCAGGAACTCGCCGAGTACTCCGGCGGGGAGTGGACCCATCTGGGCGCCTGGTCCTCGCCGGAGGGGACCTACGAGGCCAACGGGGCGGTGAGCGACAGCCGCAACATGTACCTGCACGGGATCGGATACGGCGACGACGGGCGGCTGCACGCCTCCTTCACCTGGCGCGAGACCGCGGCCGGCGGGAACATCCTCTGCCACCCCGGCGGCCTGTCCAACCACGACACCGGATACGTCTACAGCGACGACGAGGGACGCACCTGGCGCACCGACGACAGTGCCGTGGCCGCGGTGACCGGGACCCCGCACCGCGTGTCCGTGGGCACCCGCGACCACGTCGTCGACCTCCTGCCGCTGAACTACGCGCTCATGAACCAGGAGTCCCAGGCGATCGACTCGGCGGGCAATCCGCACGTGGTCATCAGCTACCGGCCGGGCCGGTTCGGGCACTGCTCGACCGACTTCGTCGAGGACCGCAGGCAGCAGGGCCGTACCTTCCACCTGCACCAGGACGACGCGGGGACGTGGCACAAGGTGGAACTGCCCGAGCCGTTGAGCGCCTTCGGCCGCTCCCGGCTGGTGTTCACCGCCGACGACACGGCCTACGTGGTCATGCCCTTCGGCCGGATCCTGGCCGCCGGGGCCGACACCGGATGGAGCGAGTGGACCATGGTCCACGACGGCTCGGACATCGACGCCTTCGGCGAGGTGCTGGTGGACGAGTCCCGGGTGGTTTCGGAAGGGGTGCTGTCCGTCTTCTACCAGGAGGCCGGAACGGGTCCCTCCACACCGATCCGGGTGGCCGACTTCCAGCTCGGCTGACCGGCGCGTGGTGGAGGGGCGTCGCTCACTCGGCGGGCAGGTCCACGCGGATCTCCCCGCCCAGGGACGCCCCGCCCTCCAGACGCAGGTCGTCGCCGCTCCAGAACCGCCCCGGGTCGTAGTATCCGGGGCGGTTCCCGCCGGGCAGCAGACCCATCGCCTCGTAGGTCAGGGCGATGACCTCCGCGCAGTAGGTGGTCTCCAGGGCGCGCTCGCGCGAACGGGACCCGAAGGGCAGGCGCCGCAGGGGCAGGCGTCCGCGCGCCCAGCGGGCGGCCAGCTGGGCGGTGGAGGGGAAGGAGGTGCCGTCGAGCCGTGCGACGGTGCGCAGCGCCGCGTCCTCCATCGGCGCGTCCGCCTCGGGGTCGAGCTGGCGCAGCCAGCCGCGCTGACCGTACCTGCGGCCCCAGACCATGACGGCGTCGCGCAGGTCGTGCAGCTGCACACCGCGCTGGTGCCTTCCGGCCCACACGTCGGGCAGGGACCGGCCGAGTTCGGCGTGCCACATGAGCGGCGGCAGGTCGTCGACCACGATGGACATGCCGACGTGGTTGACGGGGCTGTTGGTGGTGATCTGGATGGCGCGGTCCGCCGCGCTGGTGCCTCGAAAGACCCAGAGGTCGCCGGTCCGGGTGAGGTCCAGCGCCTCGCTCAGGGACATGCTCGTTTCTGCCACAGCACATAGCCTAGGCACATGCGTTGGTGGAAGGCCCTTGGAGTGGCCGCTTTCGTGGGTGTCGCGGCGACCGGTGCGGTGATCGTCCGGGACCAGCGGCAGCGCCGTGCCTACACGCCCGAGCAGGTCAGGGAGCGTCTGCGCGAGCGCGTCGCCCTGGCCGAGGCCTCGGGAGCGGCGCTGCCGACGGAGGTGGAGGACGATCCCGCGGTGCCCGCGTGGCGCCGCCGCCTGCGCGGTGCGGCCGGGGGAGTGAGAGACTCCGCGGCGGCCGCACTGGGGTGGCTGCGCGGCCGCGTCGACCACTCGGCCTGAGGGCTGCCGCGGAGCGCCCCGGCCGCGTTCGGTTGGGCACCGGGCCCGGCGCGGGGGTCAGCGCGCTGACGCCTCGGCGGGGGAGTCGGCCAGGCGGGGCACCCCCGGCACGGCCAACGGGACGAGCGTGGTGAGGAGCCCGACCACGGCGGCGCCGACCAGTACGGGGCGCGGGCCGACCGTCTCGGCCAGGGCGCCGGCCACCGCGTAGCCGACCGGTTCGAGCCCGAAGCTGCCCACCTGGTCGACGCTGATCACCACGCTGAGCCGGTCCTGGGGGACGGCCCGTTGCAGGGCGGTGTACCAGTACACGCCGAAGAGCATGAAGCCCACGCCCGTGACGGTGTAACCGGCCAGCAGCAGCCAGGCGGGCACGGCCGCGGCCAGCCCCAGCAGGACCAGCGGATAGGCCAGCACCCCCGCCAGGGACACCAGGCCTGGGCGCGCGGGGTTCCAGCGGGCGGCGACCACGACCGGCAGCAGGGTGAACCCGGGGGCGAGCGTGGCCGGGGTCTGCACGGTGGCCACCGCGATGATCGCCAGCACCCAGGGGCGCCGCACCACCTCGCGGAGTCCGGCGCGGAAGTTCGCGGTCACCGGTTCCGAGACCCGGTCGGGGCCGGGCGCCTCCTCGCGGACGCACAGCATCGCGGCGGCGCCGGCGGCGAAGGCGCCCGCGACGATCAGGAAGACCGTCCGCGCGTCCAGGGCGGCGAGCAGTACCCCGGCCGCCGCGGGACCGGTGACACCCATGGTGCGTCCCATGATGTTGCGCAGCGCGTTGGCCTCCTGGAGGTGCTCACCGGGGACCAGCAGCGGTATGGCCGACCCGGCGGCGGGTTCGCTCACGGAGCCGGCGGCGCCGCTGAGCAGCGCCAGGCCGAGGAGCCAGGCGGCCGCGTCGGGGCCGAGGGCGAAGCCGAGCATGACCGAGACCTGGACCAGGCCGTCGGCGGCCAGCGCGGTGGACTTGCGGACCTTGCTGAGCAGGGCGCCCGAGAACAGGGCGAACAGGGAACCCGCGGCACCGCGCGTGCCCAGGACCAGGCCGAGGACGAGGGGTCCGTGCTCGACCAGGACCAGGCCCACCATGGCGACGGGGAGCATCTCCGAGCCGAGTTCGCCGGCGCCCCTGCCGCCGAGGAGGAACCGGTACCCCCGGTGACGTAGAGATGGGGGTAGGGCACGCGGACCGATCGGGGCCTCCTCCGGGGGTGGAACGCCTCCAGTGTGCCGGGGCGCCGCCGGTGCGGCGAATGGTTTTCCCGGTGCGGGACCGGGCCGGAGACCGTTGTTACCCGCTGGTAGTACCGACTGGTAAGTTTGCCCTGACCTGATGGCCCCACGGCCCCACCGGATTTAGGCAGCGAGGAAGAGAGCAGTGCACGAGGGCGTCCTCACCCGGCCCCGACCCGTCCCCCACGCCCGTTTCCGGCTCTTCCTGCTGCATCACGCGGGCGGGTCGTCCCGGGGCTACCGCCCGTGGGTGCGCCACTTCCCGTCCGACTGGGAGGTGTGCCTGGTGGAGGCGCCCGGACGGGGGCGTCCGAGGCGGTCCGAGCCCTTTCACGAGGCCCGTGCACTGGCCCGCCACCTGCGCGAGGGCCTCGCCCCCGAACTGGACCGACCCTTCGGGTTCTTCGGCCACAGCATGGGCGCCCTCCTGGCTTATGAGCTGACCAACCTGCTGGCCGCCGACGGCCCGGCCCGGCCCGCCTGGCTCGGGGCGTCGGCGTGGAGCCCGGCGCCCGGGTCCGAACGGGACGAGCCCCGCCACCTGCTGTCCTCGGAACGCCTGCGCGCGGGCGTCGCCCGGATGGGCGGGGTCCCCGCCAGCTCGCTGGCCGACCCCGACCAGTGGCGCACCGTGGAGCCGCTGTTCCGCGCGGACCTGGGGCTGGTCGACACCTGGCGCCCGGATCCCGCCGCCCCGCCGCTGCGGGTGCCGCTGTCGGTCTTCGGCGGGCGGGACGACCCCGGCTTCCCGCCGGAGCGCCTCGCCGCGTGGGAGGACCACGCCGAGGGGCCGGTCGAGCGACACCTGCTGCCCGGTGGGCACTTCTACTTCGTCGGCCGGACCGGCGACGTGGCCACCCGCATCACCAAGGACGTCCACGCCGTCCTGTCACGGGACGCGTAACCGGCCCCGGCGTGACGGAGGCTCCCCGCCCCAGGGTGAACGCGTAAGCGGTGACGGCGAGCGCGGCGACCGACAGTACGACTACCCACGGGTGCTCGACCAGCCACGTCTGCGCGCCCTCGAACGGGTCGACGGACGTGAGCGTGGAGCGCTCCAGCATCCACGACACCGAGAACACCAGCGCCACGGCGGCCACGCCGACCCGGAACACGGCGTAGACGGGTGTGCGCGCCAGGACGATCAGCGACGGCATCATCAGCACGACCACGAGCAGCTGGGTCACCTCGATGCCCAGGTTGAACCCCAGCAGCGTGGTGACCAGGGATCCGCGGTCCAGGCCGAGCTCGCCGATGAGCGAGGCGAAGGCCAGCCCGTGGACGAGCCCGAACCCGCCCGCGATGAGGACCTCCCCGCGTGCGACCAGCGGCCGGATCGCGTGGACCGCCGACACCGCGATCGACAGGGCGATCAGCGTCTCCACCGGCCGGGAGGGCAGGTCGACCACCCCCGTGGCCGCCAAGGCCAGCGTCGAACCGCCCCGTCAGGGGTGGCCGTGGGGTGCCGACACCATCCCTCCCCCTCGTACGCGAGACAGGGGGTTCCTCGCGGCGGAGCCATCCGCCGTACCACCGTGGGCATCCACCGGTTCGACCGGGGCGCAAGCGGCTGGACGACCGCAAGGCGCTGTGGGGCGTCCTGTCCGTGCCGCACACCGGGACCAGGTGGAAGCTCCTACCCGGGGGCCGGGTCTCGGATCGCCGTGGGGGAACGCGACCGCTCGTGCGCCTTCGGCAGTGTGACCGCGCACCGCGCTGCGGCTCCCCGCGGTCGCTGTTCAGTGCACACTGAACCCGCCGTCGACGGCCAGCATCTGCCCGGTGACGAAGCCGCTGGCGTCCGAGGCGAGGAAGACCGCCAGCCCGGCGAAGTCGCGGGGCAGGCCGTTGCGGCCGACCATGGTGCGGGCCGCGAGCTCCTCCTCGCGGCCGGGCACCGCGACCGTGGGCAGTGTCATCGGCGTGACCACGAAGCCGGGCACGATGGTGTTGGCGGTGACGCCGCGGGGCGACCACGCCTCGGCCTGGGAGCGGGAGAGCCCGCCGACGGCGGCCTTGCTGACGCCGTACGCCCCGGAGTCGCCGAACGCGCTCCACGACTGCTGAGAACCGACGTTGAGGATCCGTCCCCAGCCCCGCCCGGCCATCCGTGGCCCGCACGCCTGGCCCAGCAGGTACGGCGCGGTGAGGTTGACCGTCAGCGTCTCGGACCAGACCTCCTCCGACGTCTCACCGAACGGCGGACGGTGGTTGACCCCGGCGGCGGTCACCAGGATGTCCGCGTCGAGCACCGGTCCGCTCGCACAGAGCTCATCGAGCGCGTCACGGTCGGCCACGTCGGTCGAGGTGGTGCCGACCACGATGCCCCGCGCGGCGAACGCCTCGGCGGTCCCGGCCAGACGTCCGGCGTCGCGGGCCACCAGGTGGACGCTCGCTCCGGCGCGGCCGAGGGCCTCCGCGATAGCGCGGCCGATGCCCGAGCTTCCTCCCGTCACGACCGCGCGACGGCCGGTGATCCCGAACAGCTCCTCCAGATAGGTCCTGTGTCGGCTGGCGGAGTCGGTCAAGAGACCCCCCTTGTCCCTGGCCCTCCGGGCAGCGGCGAGTCCGTGCGCATGTACCGCACCTTCTCAGGCCGATGTTCCGAACGCGTGACCGGGCCCCGCCGTACACGCGGCGGGGCCCGGTCCGGGCTGGTCGGTATCGCGACGGGAGTCGGGCGCCGCGAATCCTTCTCCACCAGCCCGGCCCTGGGGTCCCGGCCGTGTGGGGCGGCCCCTCGGCCGGGGCGGGGACCTCGTCGCCGGTCCCCGAGGCCGATGCGGCCGTCAGCCCCACGACCGGGGACCGCGTGCCCGGACGCGGACCTTCGGACCAGGGGGGACAACCCCCTCACACGGAGGCTGGGAGCGCTCCCATCCGTGGTGGAAACCATAGCGGTTCGAATACCCGGTGCAAAGGTTCCGTGACGCATTCGTATGGTCCAGGTTCAGCGATCCCACCCGGGGAGCGAACCTTCGGGTCTGTGGAGAACGGCCTCCGCGAGGCGGAGGCGGCGATCGGCCCCGGTGCGCAGCGGAGGCGGAATGAGGGCGGTGGGCACCGGCACCAGGCCATCACACCGGCAACGGTGGACGGCTCGCCCGGCTCGGCGGCCTCGGGGAGCGGGCAGGTGCGGAACGGCTCAAGGATCCTCGGCGGCCTTGCGGCCACCAGGTCGACGAGAGCCGAAAAAACTCGGACGGCGGTGTCGAGAACCCGTGACCGGTTCCGTCCCCGCAGTGAACGCGACCACAATGGGTCGCATCAGCACCGAGGAGAAACACGATGGCCAAGTACCTGCTGCTCAAGCACTACCGCGGCGCCCCGGCTCCGGTCAACGACGTGCCCATGGACCAGTGGAAGCCGGAGGAGATCTCGGCCCACGTGCAGTACATGCACGACTTCGCGGTCCGGCTGGAGGGGACCGGCGAGTTCGTCGACGGTCAGGCGCTCGCCCCCGAGGGGACGTTCGTCCGGTACGACGGCGAGGGCCGCCCGCCGGTCACCGACGGCCCGTTCGCCGAGACCAAGGACCTCATCGCCGGCTGGATGGTGATCGACGTCGACAGCTACGAGCGCGCCGTCGAACTGGCCGGGGAGCTGTCGGCCGCCCCTGGAGCGGGCGGGGAGCCGATCCACGAGTGGCTTGAGGTGCGCCCGTTCCTGGCCGCGCCGGCCACCATCACGGAGTGACCTCCGAGGTGAACGAGGTCCTGCTCCGGAGCCTCACGCCGAGCGTGCTCGGGATCCTCGTCCGCCGCGGAGCCGACTTCGCGGCGGCCGAGGACGCCGTGCAGGACGCGCTGGTCGAGGCGGTCCGCGTCTGGCCGGCCGACCCGCCGCGGGATCCGAAGGGTTGGCTGGTCACCGTGGCCTGGCGCCGGTTCCTCGACGCGACCCGGTCGGACTCCGCCCGCCGTCGGCGTGAGGACCTCGTCGATGAGGAACCGGCGCCAGGCCACGGGCCCGCGGTGGACGACACGCTCCAGCTCTACTTCCTGTGCGCCCACCCGTCGCTGACGCCGTCGTCCGCGGTCGCGCTCACGCTGCGCGCCGTCGGCGGGCTGACCACCCGCCAGATCGCCCAGGCCTACCTGGTGCCCGAGGCGACCATGGCGCAGCGCATCAGCCGGGCCAAGCGCACCGTCTCCGGCGTGCGGTTCGACCAGCCCGGCGACGTCGCCACCGTGCTGCACGTCCTCTACCTGGTCTTCAACGAGGGCTACTCCGGCGACGTCGACCTCTCCGCCCAGGCCATCCGGCTCACCCGGCAGCTCGCGGCCGCGATCGACCACCCCGAGGCGGCGGGGCTGCTCGCACTCATGCTGCTCCACCACGCCCGACGCGCCGCCCGTACCGCACCCGACGGCAGCCTGGTGCCGCTCGCAGAGCAGGACCGCGGCCGGTGGGACACCGAGTCGATCGCCGAGGGCGTCGGGATCCTGCAGGCGGCCCTCGCCCGCGACCGGCTGGGCGAGTTCCAGGCCCAGGCCGCCATCGCGGCACTCCACGCCGACGCGCCCACCACAGAGGAGACCGACTGGGTGCAGATCGTCGAGTGGTACGACGAGCTCGCGCGCCTGACCGACAGCCCGGTCGTCCGGCTCAACCGCGCGGTGGCCGTCGGCGAGGCCGACGGACCGCGCGCCGGCCTGGCGGCGCTCGTGGCGCTGGACGACTCACTGCCACGCCACGCCGCGGTGGCGGCGTACCTCCACGAGCGCGACGGCGATCCGACGACGGCGGCACGGCTGTACGCCGAGGCGGCCCAGAAGGCACCCAACCTCGCCGAGCGCGACCACCTGACGCGCCAGGCCGCCCGGCTCAACGCCCGCCGGTGTCGCTGACGGGTCGCGCCCGGGTCCTCCCACGGCACTCGGCGCGGTCCCGTGGCCGGAGCGGTCCGTGCGCGCCGACACGCGTTTCGGATGGGGTCGGAGCGTCTGTTACGCAGGGCGGTCAGACTGTTGACCTTCCCCCCTGTCCAGGCGATTTGTCCCGGGTTACCGTGGGGAGATGAGCCTTGAGTTGCCAACCGATCGACTCCTCATCCGGGAGTGGAAGCTGGACGACGCCGAGGCGGCCCTGAAGATCTACGGGGCCGACGAGGTCGCGCACTGGCTGACGCCGGAGTGGCGTCCGGTGAACGACACCGACGCGATGCGCTCGGTGTTGCACGCCTGGATCGAGGCCGGACCCAACCTCATTCCTCCCGCGGGCCGCTGGGCCATCGTCCGCAAGGAGGACGAAGAGCTGGTGGGAGGGCTGTCGCTGAAGCTGCTCCCGCCCTTCGAGGAGGACTTCGAGCTGACCTGGGCGCTGCGCCCGGACGTGTGGGGCCAGGGGTACGCCACCGAGGCGAGCCAGGCCGTCATCGACTGGGCGTTCAAACAGGGGATCGAGGAGGTCTTCGCGGTCGCGCGCCCCCACAACAAGCGGGCGATCGCCGTGGCACGCAGGCTGGGCATGGAGTGGGTCGGCGAGACCGAGAAGTACTACGACATGCGCCTACAGGTCTTTCGCATGCGTCCGGCCTGACCGACCCGTCCGCGCGCCGGGGTCCGGGGCCCGACCAGCCGCGCACAGCGGCGGGTCGACCCGGGCGAACCCCTCCTGCCGGTGGTACGGGAAGTGCGGGTAAGGGGCGCCTCCCGGCGGCTCACCGCGCCCAGGTTCTCGCGCGACCGCGCCTCGTCGCGCGCGCCGACGGTCACCGTGGCGACGGTGGGCCGCCGCAACAGCCAGTTGATCGCGACCCGGGCCACCGTGCGGCCGGTCGGGCCGGTGCCTACCGGATACGACACGGGGACTCTCGTGAACCCGGTGCTCCGACGGGGGAGGAGGCCGCGGGCCCCGCCCCTGGCGACGGCCGCCGTGCCGGGCCGCGGCGCCGAGGAGGGCCCCTCGGCCTCAGGTGCCGAGGAACTGGCTGATGCGCTCGGTCTCCTCCTCCGACAGGCGCACCGCCGCGGCGGCCGTGTTCTCCTCCAGGTGCGCCACCCGGGACGTGCCCGGGATCGGCAGCATCACCGGCGAGCGGTGCAGCAGCCACGCCAGGGACAGCTGCACCGGGGTGACCCCGTGCTCGGCGGCCATCGCGGCCAGCGGCGAGTCCGGGCCCGCCATCTCACCGCGTCCGACCGGCGCCCACGGCAGGAACGCGATCCCGTCCCGCTCGCACTGCTCCAGCACGTCCTCGGACTGGCGGAAGGAGGGCGCGTACTGGTTCTGCACCGACGCCACCGGGGTGATCGCGCGGGCGGCGGACAACTCGTCCACCGTCACCTCGCTCAGACCGATGTGCCGGACCTTGCCCTGCTCGCGCAGCTCCACCAGGGCACCGAGCTGGTCGGCCAGCGGCACCGCCGGGTCGATGCGGTGCAGCTGGAGCAGGTCGATCCGCTCCAGCCCCAGGTTGCGCAGGCTCAGCTCCACCTGCTGCTTGAGGTACTCGGGGCGGCCCAGCTTGTGCCACTGGGCCGGGCCGGTGCGCGCGAAGCCCGCCTTGGTGCCGATGACCAGGTCGTCGGTGTAGGGGTAGAGCGCCTCCCGGATCAGCTGCTCGCTGATCTGAGGCCCGTAGGAGTCGGCGGTGTCGATGAAGGTCACGCCCAGTTCGACCGCGCGCCGCAGCACCGCCAGCGCCTCGTCCCGGTCGCGGGGCGGGCCCCACACCCCCTCGCCGACGATGCGCATCGCACCGAAGCCCAGGCGGTGGACCGGCAGGTCGCCGCCGATGGAGAAGGTCCCCGACAGTTCGGCGACGCGTGGTGTGGCGTGTAGGTCGGTCACGGTGTCCCTTCCGGACGGCGCTGGAGCCGCATACTCAGAACGTGCGGGTGGAGGAGGTCCACCGCGCGGTCCCCGCGTGCGCGGATCCGCGCACGCGGCGGTGTCGCGGGCAGGATCTCAGGAGGCGCGGGCGCTCGCAAGGCGCCACGGGCCTCACGCGCCCGAGTCGCGGTGTGCGACGGAGGCGAGGTCGGCCTCGATGCGCGCGGTGGTCTCCAGCAGGGCGGGCAGCAGGTCGCGGCGCACGTTCTCTATCGAGGACCGGTTGGCGTGCGCGGACACGTTCGCGGCCGCGATCACCTTGCCAGACCCGTCGCGGACGGGGGCGGCCAGTGAGCGCAGCCCCTCCTCCAGTTCCTGGTCGACGATGGCGTATCCCTGTTCGCGGACCCGCGCCAGCTCGGCGCGCAGCTCGGCCGGATCGGTGATGGTGAACCTGGTCAGCGGTGTGAGCTCCACCCGTTCCAGATAGGCGTCGATGTCGCGGTCGTCGCGCCAGGCCAGCAGTACGCGGCCCATCGAGGTGGCCGAGGCGGGGAAGCGCGTCCCCACGCTGATGGCCACCGCCATGATCCGCGAGGTCGCCACGCGCGCCACGTAGAGTACGTCGTCGCCCTCCAGCACCGACACCGAGGCGGACTCGTGCACCTGCGCGGACAGGTCCTCCAGGTGGGGCTGGGCCACGTCCGGCAGTCCGGCGGAGGCGACGTAGGCGTAGCCCAGCTCCAGTACGCGCGGGGTGAGCGAGAACAGCCGGCCGTCGGTGCGCACGTATCCCAGGTCGACCAGGGTGAGCAGGAAGCGGCGGGCCGCGGCGCGGGTGAGGTCGGTCTCGCGCGCGACCTCGCTCAGCGTCATGGAACGCCGTTCCGCGGAGAAGGCGCGGATGACCGTCAGGCCGCGCTCCAGGGACTGCACGAAGTGGGCGCCGCGTGCCGTTTCTTCTTCGGTGGGCATGGGGCCTTCCTGGTTCGGGTGCGGGGGCGGTGCCAGAACTCCCAGGGATGTTCTCATACCGAACAGAGGTGGTCGCACATGCGGTCTCTTGACCCTGTCTGTGATCGGCGCTAACGTCATACCCAAGATGTTCGCTGTGAGAACAAGCATTCGCTATCCGAACGGGAGTACCCCATGATCGTGCCCCTGGACGAGGCGGTACGAGAACTCGTCCACGACGGAGACACCGTCGCCCTGGAGGGGTTCACCCATCTCATCCCCGTGGCGGCGGGGCACGAGATCATCCGTCAGGGCCTGCGCGGCCTCACACTGGTGCGCATGACGCCCGACATCGTCTACGACCAGCTCATCGGCGCCGGGTGCGCCAGCAAGCTCGTCTTCTCCTGGGGCGGCAACCCGGGCGTCGGTTCGCTGCACCGCTTCCGCGACGCCGTCACCTCCTCCTGGCCCGTACCCCTGGAGATCGAGGAGCACAGCCACGCCGGGATGGCCAACCGGTACGTCGCTGGCGCCTCCGGCCTGCCCTTCGCCATCCTGCGCGGTTACAGCGGCACCGACCTGGTCGACAACAACCCCAACATCAAGTCCGTCACCTGTCCCTTCAGCGGACAGGAACTGGCCGCCGTGCCCGCGCTCAACCCCGACGTCACCATCGTGCACGCCCAGCGCGCCGACCGCGACGGCAACGTGCAGCTGTGGGGCATCACCGGCATCCAGAAGGAGGCGGTCCTGGCCGCCGAGCGCACCCTGGTCACCGTCGAGGAGGTCGTGGACGCGCTCGACCCCGTCCCCGGCCAGGTGATCCTGCCCTCGCGTGTCGTGAACCGGGTCAGCGTCGTCCCCGGCGGCGCGGCGCCCTCCTACGCCCACGGCTACTACGAGCGCGACAACGAGGCCTACCGCGCCTGGGACGCCGTCGGCCGCGACCGTGAGGCCTTCGCAGCCTGGCTGGAGGAGCTCATCGCCGCCCCCGAGCCCGCTGGGAGGGGCCTGTGACCACCGTGCCCTGGACCTCCGACGAGATCATGACCGTCACCGCGGCCCGCTCGCTGCGGGACCGGATGTCGTGCTTCGTCGGTATCGGACTGCCCAGCACCGCCGCCAACGTGGCCCGCCGCACGCACGCGCCGGGGCTGTGGATGATCTACGAGTCCGGCACCCTGGGTACCGTTCCGGACCACCTGCCGCTGTCCATCGGCGACGGGATCCTCGCCGAGACCGCCGACACCGTGGTCTCGGTCCCCGAGGTCTTCAACTACTGGCTCCAGGCGGGGCGGATCGACGTCGGCTTCCTCGGCGCCGCCCAGATCGACCGGTACGCCAACATCAACACCACCGTCATCGGCGACTACACCAACCCCAAGGTGCGTCTGCCCGGGGCGGGGGGCGCGCCCGAGATCGCCGCCTCCTGCCGCGAGGTCACCGTGATCATGCGGCACAGCAGCCGCGCCTTCGTCGACCGGGTCGACTTCGTCACCTCGTTCGGCCACGGCTCGGGTTCCGGCGACCGCGAGCGCCTGGGGCTGCGCGGTGCCGGTCCGATGCGGGTGATCACCGACCTCGGCGTGCTCGAACCCGACCCCCTCACCCGCGAGCTCGTCCTGACCGGCGTGCACCCGGGGGTGGAGGCGGACGCGGTCCGGGAGGCGACCGGCTGGGACCTCGCGGTGGCCGAGGACCTCGCCGTCACCCCCGAGCCCACCGACGCCGAGCTGTCGGTGGTGCGCTCCCTGACCGGGGGCTCCTGAGGGCGTGGTGTGAGCCGCGCCCTACAGTTACCTAACAGTGTTAGGTTTCAGTCCGTCCCCGGCCGGGCCCGCCCCGGCCGCACCACATCCAGGAGGCCCACGGTGACCGACGTCCACATCCTCGACGCCGTCCGCACACCCTTCGGCAAGTACGGCGGCGGCCTGTCCAAGGTCCGCCCCGACGACCTGGCCGCCCACGTCGTCGGCGCCCTCGTCGAGCGCGCGCCCGGCCTGGACCCCGCCGCCGTCGACGAGGTCGCCCTCGGCAACGCCAACGGCGCGGGCGAGGAGAACCGCAACGTCGCCCGGATGGCCACCCTGCTGGCCGGGCTGCCCACCTCGGTACCCGGTGTCACCGTCAACCGGCTCTGCGGCTCCGGCATGGAGGCCGCCATCCAGGTCAGCCGCGCCATCCAGGTCGGCGACGCCTCCCTGGCCGTGGCCGGGGGAGTGGAGTCCATGAGCCGCGCTCCCTGGGTGATGCCCAAACCGGCCAAGGGCTTCCCCGCCACCGACGCCACCCTGCACTCCACCACCCTGGGCTGGCGCATGGTCAACCCCCGCATGCCCGGGAGGTGGACCGTCTCCCTGGGGGAGGGCACCGAGGGACTGGCCGAGCAGCACGGGATCACCCGTGCCGACCAGGACGCCTTCGCCCTGGCCAGCCACACCAAGGCCGCCGAGGCCTGGGCGAGGGGAGCCTTCGACGACGAGATCGTCCAGGTCCCCGACGCGTACCTGGAGCGCGACGAGTCCATCCGCGAGCCCTCCGCCGACAAGCTCGCCGGGCTCAAGCCCGCGTTCCGCGCCGAGGGCACCATCACCGCCGGGAACGCCTCTCCCCTCAACGACGGCGCCGCCGCCCTGCTGCTGGGCGACCGCGCCGCCGCCGAGGCAGTCGGCCTGGAGCCCATCGCCCGCATCGCCGGACGCGGCGCCGCCGGAGTCGACCCCGACGTGTTCGGCATCGGTCCCGTCCGCGCCGCCGAGATCGCCCTCGAACGCGCCGGGATCGGCTGGGGCGACCTGTCCGCCGTCGAGCTCAACGAGGCCTTCGCCGCCCAGTCCCTGGCCTGCGTCCGCAGTTGGAAGGGGTTGGACCCCGACATCGTCAACCCCAACGGCGGCGCCATCGCCATCGGTCACCCGCTGGGCGCCTCCGGTGCCCGTATCCTCGGTTCACTCGCCCACGAGCTGCGCCGACGCGGCGGGGGCTGGGGACTGGCCGCGCTGTGCATCGGGGTCGGCCAGGGCCTGGCCGTCGTCCTGCAGGCCTGAGGGCCGGAGGGCCGGACGGGGCCTCGCGGCGGCGCCCGGACCGGGGTCCGTGGACGGGCCCGTCACACAACAGAACCCAGGGCCCAGGGGAGGCGGGAGCGTGCCAGCACCGCCCGCCTCCCCGTCCGGCAGGATCCGACGGGTCGCCGGACCCAGGGGCCGCACGAGCCCGGACCGCCTCGTAGGCCACCGGGAGTCGGTACCGCACGAGCGAAGGAACACCGTCATGTCCACTCCACCCGACGCGGCGCACACGCAGCCCGGTCTGTACGTGCCCGGCTACGTCCGTGACCACGACACCCATCCCCCGCTGGACTTCCCCGGGTACAAGAGCACGGCCCTGCGCCACCCCAAGCGCCCGCTCACCCTGCTCCCGCACATGCTCACCGAGGTCACCTCGCCGGTCCTGGGCCAGGACCGGGTCGGCGAGCTCGACCACGACCTCACCCGCCAGCACGCGGAGGAGCCCCAGGGACAGCGCATCATCGTGCACGGCCAGGTCCGCGACAGCGACGGCAAGCCCGTCCCCCGCACCCTGGTGGAGATCTGGCAGGCCAACGCGGGCGGGCGCTACCGCCACGCCAGCGACAACTGGCCCGCCCCGCTCGACCCCCACTTCACCGGGGTCGGCCGCACCATGACCGACGCCGAGGGGCACTACCGGTTCGTCACCATCCGCCCGGGCGCCTACCCCTGGGGCAACCACCAGAACGCCTGGCGGCCCGCGCACATCCACTTCTCCCTGTTCGGGAGGGCCTTCACCCAGCGGCTCGTCACCCAGATGTACTTCCCCGACGATCCGCTGTTCTTCCAGGACCCCATGTGGAACTCGGTGCCCGACCCCAAGGCCCGCGAGCGCATGCTGTCCAGCTACGACCACGACACCACCGAACCCTCGTGGGCGCTGGCCTACCGCTGGGACATCGTGCTGCGCGGACGCGAACAGACCCCGTTCGAGTCCGAGGAAGAGATCCTGGAGGACGACGAGTGAGCACGCACCCCACCACCCCGGCCCAGACGGTCGGCCCCTACCTGCACATCGGTCTGCCCTGGCCCGACGGCCCCTACGCCGTGGCCGAGGGCACGCCGGGCGCGGTGTGGATCCGCGGCACCGTCTACGACGGCGCGGGCGAGGTCGTCCCCGACGCCGTCATCGAGACCTGGCAGGCCGACCCCGACGGCCGCTTCGACCACCCCGACGACCCGCGCGGAGCCAGGAGCTACCCGGGCTTTCGCGCCTTCGGCCGCTGCCCCACCGACGCCGACGGCGGTTACGGGATCCTCACCCTCAAGCCCGGCGCCGTTCCGGGCCCGCACGGCGACCAGGCTCCGCACATCGACGTCTCGGTGTTCGCGCGCGGCATGCTGAACCGGGTCGTCACCCGCCTGTACTTCCCCGAGGAGGAGGCCGCCAACGCCGCCGACCCGGTACTGGCCGGCATCGAGGACCCGCAGGCCCGCGCCACCCTCGTCGCCCGCCGCGAGGGGGAGGGATACCGTTTCGACGTCCGCCTCCAGGGCGAGGGGGAGACCGTCTTCTTCGACATCTAGTGGACTGGCCGGAAGCTTCGCCGGTGCGAACCAGGAGGCTTCCTTCGTAAGGATCTCGTACTCGCAACGCGTCTCGAAGGTCCGACCTCGCTGTGAGTACAAGATCACGCTGGAATGGACCGGCCCGGCGGTCCACGACCCGGAGGGGAACCCATGACCGGCCTGTTCGACGGTGTCTTCGACCACGGCCCCGTAGCCGGACTCACCGACGGCACCGCCTGGCTCCAGGCCCTGCTCGACGTGGAGGCCGCACTGGCCCGCGCCCTCGCCGACACGGGGTCCCTGTCAGCGGAGCGGGCCGAGTCCATCGCCGCCGCCTGCGCCGCCGACCTCTACGACCCGACCGACCTGGGCCGGGCCGCGGCGGGCGGCGGCAACCCGGTCATCCCCCTGGTCGGGGAACTCACCGCGCGGGTACGCGAGACCGACCCCGACGCGGCCCGCCACGTGCACCGGGGCGCCACCAGCCAGGACGTCATGGACACCGGCGCCATGCTGCTGGCCCAGCGCGCGGGCGGCGCCCTGCGGTCGGACCTGCGCGTGCTCGCCGACCACCTGCGCGACCTGGCCGGGACGCACCGCACCACCCCCATGCCCGGCCGCACCCTGCTCCAGCAGGCGCTTCCCACCACCTTCGGCGCGGTCGCCGCCGGGTGGGCCAACGGCCTGTCGGAGGCCGCCGACCAGCTCGACCACGTGCTGAGCCGACATCTGGCCGTCCAGCTCGGCGGCGCCGTCGGCACCCTGGCCTCCCTCGGCCAGGACGGCCCCGCCGTCACCGCGGCCCTGGCCGCGCGCCTGCGCCTGGCCGAGCCCGTCCTGCCCTGGCACACCGAACGCGGCCGGATCGCCGAACTGGCCGCCGCCCTGGGACGGATCTGCGGCGCCGTCGGCACCGCCGCCCAGGACATCGTGCTGCTGGCCCAGACCGAGGTCGGCGAACTGGCCGAGGAGGGCGGACCCGGTGTCGGCGGCTCCTCCACCATGCCGCACAAGCGCAACCCCGTCGCCGCCGTCAGCGCCCTGGCCTGCGCACGCCAGGCCCCCGGACTCGTCGCGAACCTGTTCGCCGCCCAGATCCAGGAGCACCAGCGGGCCGCCGGGAGCTGGCACGCCGAGTGGCTGCCCCTGACCGACCTGCTGCGCCGTACCGGCGCCGCCGTGGCCTGGCTGCGCACCAGCGCGGCCCGGCTGCACGTCGACACCGAGCGGATGCGGGCCAACCTGGACGCCACCGGCGGCCTGGCCCTGTCCGAGCGCGTCACCACCGACCTGGCCCCCGAGCTCGGCCGCATGGACGCCCACCGCCTGGTCACCGACGCCTGCCGGGAGGCCGTCGGTTCCGGACGGAACCTGGTCGAGGTCCTCGCCGAACGCCTCGACGGCGTCCGCACCCGTGAGCGGATCCGTGACCTGCTCGACCCGGCGGGATACCTGGGCTCGGCCCCGGCCTTCACCGACCGGGTCACCGGGGCGAAAACGGGTAGGACCGGCCGCGCGGAACACACCGACAGCGAAGAAGGAGTACGGACACCCGATGAGCGTTGACCTCCACCACACCGAGAGCGGACCGGCCGACGCGCCGCCCCTGCTGCTCGGAGGCTCCCTCGGTACCACCACGCGGATGTGGGAACCGCAGGTCGAGGCGCTCTCGACCGTCTTCCGGGTGATCCGCTTCGATCACCGCGGACACGGGGATTCGCCCGTCCCGGACGGGCCCTACACCATGGCCGACCTGGGCGGCGACGTCATCGCGCTGATGGACCGGCTGGGCATCGAGCGCGCCCACTACGCGGGGTTGTCCATCGGCGGCATGGTCGGCCAGTGGCTCGCCGTCCACCACCCCGAGCGCATCGACCACCTGGCCCTCCTCGCCACCGGTCCGTACATGGGCCCGGCCCGGAACTGGCGGGACCGCGCCGCCCTGGTGCGCGCCGAGGGCACCGGTGCCGTGGCGGACTCGGTGGTGGAGCGCTGGTTCACCCCGGGCTTCGCCGAGGACCACCCCCACGATGTCTCCCTGCTGCGCGAGCAGATCGCCTCCACGGCGTCGGAGGGGTACGCGGGCTGCTGCGGGGCCATCGAGACCTACGACGTGCGCGAGGACCTGCACCGGATCACGGCGCCCACGCTGGTGATCGCCGGAGCCGACGACCCGGCCACACCGCCCGCCGGCAACGCCGAGCTGATCGCCGAGCGCGTTCCCGGAGCGCGCCTGGCGGTACTGGAGGACGCCGCGCACCTGCTGTCCTGGCAGCGGAGCGCGAAGGTGAACACGCTGCTCACCCAGCACTTCGCGTCCGCCGACCGCCACGCCTCGGGGATGCGGGTGCGCCGCGCCGTGCTGGGCGACGAGCACGTGGACCGGGCGGAAGCGCGCAAGAGCGCCTTCACCGAGCCGTTCCAGGACCTCATCACCCGCTACGCCTGGGGTGAGATCTGGACCCGCCCGGGTCTGGACCGGCGCACCCGCAGCTGCATGGTGCTCACCGCGCTGGTCGCGCACGGCCACTGGGCCGAGCTGGCCATGCACGTGCGCGCGGCGCTGCGCAACGGGCTGAGCCGGGACGAGATCGGCGAGGTGTTCCTGCAGGCCGCGATCTACTGCGGGGTGCCCGCGGCGAACAGGGCGTTCGGCATCGCCCAGGAGGTCTTCGCCGAGCAGGGTTGAGGACCCCGGTGCCCGGCCGGTCTCTCGGGCCGGGCACCCCGGAACCGTCGGGTCAGCGCTTGAACGCGACGCCCGACAGCTCCCACAGCTTCACCTTGGGGTCCTCCGGGCGGAACCGGGGCTCGGTTCCGGGCATACGCCAGGTGGCGCAGTCCACCGTGAAGGGACCCTCGTCGCGACCGTCGAGCCAAGGGCTGGCCAGCTCCAGGCCCTCGAAGACCATCGATGCCTCCTCGGGGCTGCGCGCCCGTCCCCAGGAGGTACCGAAGGACAGGATCTTGTCGGTCATCCAGGCGGCGGAGGCCGGCTCGTCGGAGACGATGTGGGAGAAGATGACGCACGAGCCCGGTGCGAGGCGGTCCATGAGCGAGCGCACCATGCCGAACGGGTCGCTCTCGTCGGGCAGGCAGTGCAGGAGCGACACCAGCATCACGCACACGGGCTGGTCCGTGTCGATGAGCCTGGTGGTCTCGGGGGCCCCGAGGATGCGGTCGGTGTCGCGGATGTCGGCCAGCAGGAAGGCGGTCCCGGCGCTGTCGCTGAGCAGCGCACGCCCGTGCGCGAGCACGATGGGGTCGTGGTCGACGTAGAGGACCCGGGCGCGGGGGTTGGCCCGCTGGGCCGCGTGGTGGGTGTTGTTGGCGGTGGGCAGGCCGGCCCCCAGGTCGAGGAACTGCTCCACCCCCTGGGCGGCGACGTGCTCGACCGCGCGCGAGAGGTAGGCGCGGTTGTCGTTGGCGAAGGCGACCAGTTCGGGTATGCCGTCCGCGAGCGCCTCACAGGCCTTGCGGTCCACCTCGAAGTTGTCCTTGCCCCCCAACAGAAAGTCGTACATGCGTGCGATGCTGGGGGTTTCCATGTCGATGTTGGGAGGAAAGTGATCGGTCATAGAGGGTACCCATCCAAAGAAGGAGCGAGGAGCTTTCTCTGGCCGAATGGTAACCGTGTTCACGTGTTCTTACCGGAGTTTTCGGTGACAAAGTCCAAAGTGCGTATTCGGTTGCCGCATGTTCACATTAGAGTCCTGGTCACGGGTGTCCGAAACCGGGCAGGGCATCGGCCACAGCCCCGGGGGCCGCGGCCCTGACGCGTTCCCCGGCTCCGTCGGGCGGACTCGGCGGCGCGGGAGGGGGCGGCGCCGACCAGAACGCGGCGGCCGAGGACGGGACCGCCGTGTCGGGTGGAGAAGGGGAGGCGGTGCCGGTTCCGAATACCGAGGCGTCACCGCTTTCCTCGAATGTCGCCTCCTCACCCGAAGGTCCTTTTGCGACGGTCGTGGAAAGTGCTCTGACCTGCGCCATGAGCGCACGGCGTTCCCGACCCAGCCAACGGGTCAGCGTGAACGGGTCGCGGTCCGCCTCGGCGCCCAACTCCGCCACCGCCGCCGCCAGGTGCGCGCACTTGGCGTCCCACCGGTCGCAGGAGCACGTCGCCACCAGGTCGTCCCACCCGCGCGGCACCAGTCCCCACCCCAGCAGCGAGAACACACGGGCGGCCGCCACCGGCAGCTCACCGGCCAGCACCCGGGCGCGGAACACCGGTTGCGAGGCCAGCGCCGCGCACAGGCGCTCCCACTCGGCTTCGGGGACGACCGCGCGGATCAGGCTCACCTCGTGCACGCCCGGGCCGCGCACCCGCCCCGCGACCTCGCCCGGGCGCACGGTCAGCCGTTCGACCCGGACGGCCCCCGGGGGCCGTCCGGGCTCCCCCAGGGCCCCGGCGATCAGGGAGGACCACGTACTCATCCGGCCACCGCCTCCGGGGACAGCCGCACGACCTCGCGCAGGTCCTCCACCGACAACCCGGTCAGCCACGTCTCGCCGGTGGCCACGGCGCTGTCGGCCAGCGCGCTCTTGCGTTCGATCATCTCGTCCACCCGTTCCTCGACCGTGCCCACGCACACCATCTTGCGCACCTGCACATCCCGCCGCTGGCCGATCCGGAAGGCCCGGTCGGTGGCCTGGTTCTCCACCGCCGGGTTCCACCAGCGGTCCACGTGCACCACGTGGTTGGCCGCGGTCAGGTTCAGCCCCGTCCCGGCGGCCTTGAGCGAGAGCAGGAACACCGCGGGGCCGTCCAGGGCCTGGAAGCGCTGGGTCATCTCCTCCCGCTCCGCCCGCGAGGTGCCCCCGTGCAGCCACAGCACCGGCACCCCCAGCCGCGAGCGCAGGTAGGGGGCCAGCCGCTCGCCGAAGCGCGCGTACTGGGTGAAGCACAGGGCCTTGTCCCCCTCGGCGACGGCCTCGCCCAGGATCGCCTCCAGCCGTTCCAGCTTGCCCGAGCGCCCCGACAGCGCCGAGCCGTCCCCCAGGAACTGGGCCGGGTGGTTGCAGATCTGCTTGAGCCGCGTCATCGTCGCCAGCACCAGCCCCTTGCGCTCCTTCTCGGTGGCCTCGGCCATGCGTTCGCCCATGTCGTCCACCACCGCCTTGTACAGCGAGGCCTGCTCGGGGGTGAGCGTGCACCAGGTGCGCATCTCCAGCTTCTCGGGCAGGTCGGCGATGATCGACCGGTCGGTCTTGAGGCGGCGCAGCACGAACGGCCCGGTCATGCGGCGTACGAGGTCGGTGTCGGGCCCCTCCTCGCCGCTGACCGCCTGCTCGAAGGCCGCAGCCGTCCCCAGAAGCCCCGGGTTGGCGAACTCCATGATCGACCACAGCTCGCCCAGGTTGTTCTCCACCGGTGTGCCGGTGAGCGCGATCCGGGTGGCCGCGGGCAGGGACCGCACCGCCCGCGCCTGGCGCGTGCCGTGGTTCTTGAGCGCCTGCGCCTCGTCGCACACCACCCGGTGCCAGGGCATGCCCGACAGCTCCTCGGCGTCGCGGGCGACCACCCCGTAGGTGGTGACCACCAGGTCGCACGCCCCCACCAGGCGGGCCAGCGCGTTGCCGGAGGGCCGGCCCGGGCCGTGCTGGACGTGCACCCTCAACGAGGGCGCGAACCTCTCGGCCTCGCGCCGCCAGTTGCCCACCAGCGAGACCGGGCACACCAGCAGGGTCGGCCCCGGCGGGGCGTCCCCGGAGCGCTCCCCGGTGAGCAGGGCCAGCAGCTGCACGGTCTTGCCCAGCCCCATGTCGTCGGCCAGCACCGCGCCCAGACCCAGTTCGCCAAGGAAGCGCAGCCACGCCGCGCCCCGGTCCTGGTAGGGGCGCAGCGCGCCCCGGAAGCCCGGCGGGCTCCCCAAGGGGCGCGGCTCGGCCTTGGCGCCCCCGTCCAGCAGCGCGCCCAGCGGACCGGAGGCGACCACGTCGGTGACGGGCAGGGGAGCGGTGTCCTGCGCGCCGATGGCCGTGCGCAGCGCCTCGTCGGTGCGCATCCAGTGGCCGCCGCGCCGTTTGAGCAGGTCCAGGGTGGCGCCGACCCGGCCGGGATCCACCTCCATCCACCGGCCGCGCACCCGCACCAGGGAGCGCTTGAGGCGGGCCAGTTCGGCGAGCTCGGCCAGTTCGTCCTCGGTGAGCGGCTCCGCGGACCCGCCCTCCCCGCCCTGGAGGAGTGCCTCGAAGGACACGTTGACCAGGTCCGAGGGGCCCACGCCGCCGCTTCCGCGCCTGCGGGGCGCCTCCTCGACCGTCACGCGCAGGCCCAGGGCCGGTCGGGACCGCCACTCGGGCAGGACCACCGCGAAACCCGCCCCGCTCAGCCGGGGCGCCGCCTCGGCCACGAACTCCTGGGCGTCCTCGGTACTGAGCAGCATCCGGGTCGGGGCCAGGTCGCGCAGCGCCCGGTGCAGCGGCGGGTGGTGGCGGGCGGCCCGGCGCAGGTCGGCCAGGGCGGTGGTGCCCACGTCGGCGGGCAGCCAGGCGGTGCCCTCGCCCTGCCACACCTGTTCCAGGGGCAGGCGCAGCCCGGGGTCGGTGACCGAGCGCACCCAGAACTCGACCGTCCAGGGCCCGTCGCGGCCGGGTTCGCGCAGCAGGAACAGCAGCGCCGCCCGTCCCGCGCCGCGCACCCGCGAGCGCCACTCGCGCAGCGGACCGCGCAGCCGGGCGGCGGTGTCGGCGTCGACCCGGGAACGGTCGCCGGTGAGCGCGGCGGCCAGCCGCTGTCCGGGGGCGGCCTCCTCGGTTCTGTCGGGGTCCGGGGCCGCGTCGCGACGGGGGTCGCGGGCCAGGCGGCGGGCCACCACGTCGGTGAGCAGCTCCAGGGGCGCGAGCACGCAGGCGCGGGCGACCGCGTCCGGGGACTCCCCGGGCAGGTGGGCGCGCGCGGAGGGCGGTAGGGCGGCGGTGAGCGCGGACAGGTGCTCCTCGGCCCAGTCCAGGGGCGCGGGCCGCCAACGCGCCCGGGGCGGATCGCCCACCAGGTCGGGCAGCACGCACCCGGAGGCGGCCAGCCGCTCGGCGAAGTCGCGGACCGCCCGCAGATGGGCCAGGGAGGGGCCGAGCCGGACCCCCGGGGGAGGGGCGGAGGCCAGGAGGGCCTCCGCGGAGGCGGCGTCCAGCCGCAGCGCGGACACGCTCCAGGGATGCAGGGCCGCGGGGGAGGACCCGGGGGCCCCGGTGGAGGCGAACGGTGCGTGGACCTCGCCGGGCAGGGTCAGGTCCACGTGCCCGGCCCGGGGCGCCGCGACCCGTCCGGCGTCCGAGGCCCGTAGGAGGGCGCGCAGACCGCGGGCGTCCAGTGCGAACGGGTGCGGGCGCACCCGGCCGTCCGCGTCCTTCGCCTGGGGAGCGGGGGAGGGGGGCGCCTCGGCCCACACCGCCAGCGCGTCCCCGGTCCACACACCGTGCAGAACCCGCACCGCACCCCCCGTGTCCTCGCTGATCATCGGCCCCAGTATGGCCGGAACCGACGACAGCCCGTCACGGGCGGGCACACCGCGCTGAACCCCCACGTCCAGCGCGCTAGAGGTTGCGCGGCACCTCGTTGCCCACGGCGACGATGCCCTCGCGCATGCGCGTGCGCCACAGCAGCAGCCCGCCGACGACGAAGAACGCGAGCAGCGACAGGATCGCCACCCGGTAGCCGCCGGTCAGGGAGACCGCGACGGTCACGGTCAGCGACCCCAGGAAGGTCGACCCCTTGTCCGAGATCTGGAACAGGCTGAAGTACTCCGCCTCCCGGCCTTTGGGGATGAGCTGGGAGTACAGCGACCGGGCCAGGGACTGGGTGCCGCCCAGCACCAGGCCGATGCCCACGCCCATGGTGATGAACAGCGGCACGTTCCCGGCCGGGAGGAAGTAGGCCGCCGCCACCAGCGCCCCCCACACCACGAGCGTGGCCATCACGGTGTTCTTCGAGCCCAGGCGACGGGCCACCCGGCCCGCCAGGAAGGCGCCGCCGAAGGCCACGAACTGGATGATGAGGATGGTGATGATCAGCGCTTCCTCTTCTAGACCCAGGTCCTGGGTGGCGAAGGGCGCCGCGTAGCGGATGGCCGCCTGCACGCCGTCGTTGAAGAAGATGAACGCCAGGAGGAAGAGGACGGTATTGGGGTACCGGCGCATGTCCTTGAGCGTGTGCCCGAACTGGCGCAGCGACTCTCCCACCCTCGGACGGCCCCGCACGCGCGCGGCCAGGGCGCCGTAGCGGTTGCGCAGCGGCCTGATCGCCATGACGGTGAAACCGGCCCACCAGATGCCGACGGAGGCGAACGCGATCCGCGCGGCCCCGTCCGTGCCGACGCCCAGCGCGTCCGCGTTGACCACCAGGCCCAGGTGGACGGCCAGCAGCAGGGCGCCGCCCAGGTAGCCGATACCCCAGCCGGTGACCGAGACCCGGTCGCGTTCGTCGGCGGTGGCGATCTCGGGCAGGAACGCGTTGTAGACCACGATCGACAGTCCGTACAGCAGGTTGGCCAGCACGAACAGCAGCGACGCCACCAGGTAGCCGTCGGTGGTGAAGTACAGCCCGGCGGTGCACAGCGACCCGCTGAGGGCCAGCCAGAACAGCCACCGCTTCTTGTACCGGGAGTGGTCGACCATCGCCCCCACGGTGGGCAGGAGCAGGATCTGCAGCAGGATCGCCACCGTGGTCAGCGCCGGGTAGAGCGCGTTGGGGTGGAGGGCGAGGAAGTCCAGTCCGAGCGGAGTGAGGGCCAGCGACGGGTCCAGGCAGGCCTCGGCGCTCTCGGCCCCGGCCGACACGCACGCCAGGTTGCTCAGGTACGGGCCGATGAGCACGGTCACCACCGAGGTGATGAACACCGAGTTGGCCCAGTCGTAGACGTACCACCCGCGCTGTTCGCGTCTGCGCTGGTCGGGATCGGTGGAGGGGGCACCCGCCTCCGTGGGAGCGGTCATGGGGGAGTCATCCGTCCTGGAGGAGGTCGTCGCCGGGACCGGTGGCCCGGGCGGGTGAGGTGCGGCCCGTCCAGCGGCCGCGTCGTACCAGGAGCCGCTTGAGCGCGACGGTGTTGTCGGTGACGATGCCGTCCACGCCCGCGTCGAGCAGGCGCTCCATCACCGGGAGCTCGTTGATGGTCCACACGTGCACCTGCAGGCCCAGCCGGTGCGCGGTGTGGATCAGGTCCCGGCTGAGTACGGGGAAGGAGCCGTGCCACAGCGGGATCTGGGCGCACACCGGGACCTCGCTGGCCAGGGCGCGCAGTAGCGGCGACAGGGAGGCCGCACGCAGCCGGAGCACGTCCAGGGGGCCGCAGGAGGTGGCGACGGGGCGGTCGAAGAGCCGCCGTGCCCGGTCCAGGCGGGACTGGTCGAAGGAGCCCACGCACACACGGTTCCAGGCGTTGGTGCGGCGCAGTACCTCCACCAGCGGCTGGACGGCCGCGTCGGCCTTCACGTCGATGTTGAAGCGCGCGTGGGGCCAGGAACCGAGCAGGTCCTCCAGCAGCGGCACCGGCTCGCGCCCGGCCACGCGGGCGCGGGCGACCTCCCGGTGGGGCAGGTCGCCGATGGCGCCGACCATGTCGGTGGCGCGGTCCAGGTCGTGGTCGTGGAAGGCCATGAGGACGCCGTCGCTGGTGGCGTGGGCGTCCGTCTCCAGGTACGTGTAGCCGAGGTCGATGGCGTACTGGAAGGCGGTGGCCGTGTTCTCCAGTTCGGTGCGGCGCTCGCCCTGGTCGTCGATGAGCCACCCGCCTCGGTGGGCGAGGGCCACGGGTACGGGAGAGGAGAGGTAGGCGTCAGTCACGTCTGCAGTATGCCGGTTATGGGACGCGGTGCGCCCGTCGATATGTGCGCGGACGGATGCCGGAAAACCTGGAATGCCAGGTGGCACGGAGAGGGATCGCGGCCTCTGTGCAGGGTGAAGGCGGCCGTCATCCTCCCGGAAGGGACCTGTTCATGTCGCATCCCCTGACCCGTCACTCCTGCCCCCGCCCCCTCTGCGCCCGCGGCGCGTCCGCGCGCCACCGGCCGGTCCGCACCCCCGGGCGGACTCCCCTGCCTCCGCACCACACCCCCGTGCGCCGGTGCGGCCCTCCTCTGCTGGCGGGTCACCGGACCCCCGGCGACGTGCACCTGCTGGCCCAGCGCATGGCGGAGGTCCTGGTGGGCCGCCGCGCCATCGAGGTGCTGCGCGACCACGTGACCGTTGCGGTCCGCGAGGAGTTGCGCGGCGTGCGCGGCACGGTCTCCTGCGAGCTCGCCCCCCGGCTGACACGGGTGTTCCACCAGCGCCCCGACGCCGAGGGGGTGGAGGCCAGCGCCGTGATCCGCTGCGACCGGCGCTCGCGGGTGTTCGCCTTCCGGGCCCGGCGCGAGGAGGGGCGCTGGGTGTGCACCCACCTGGAGACCGACGGTGTCGGTCGCCGCCGCGGCCTTCCGGTCGAACCGACGCGGTGACCCAGCGGGGCCGGCCCGGCGTCGGGCGACACCGGGCCGGCCCGTGTTCCTCCGTCGGAGCCGTTTTCATCCGCCGGAAAAGTACCTGGATTTCCGATAAGAGGCCTGGATAGGGTCCGTCTGGGGCGCACTCCGGACCGGACGCGCCCCGCGTTCGAACGGCGGCACCCGACCTGGCCCCGCCGTGCCTGGCACGCGGTGGCCCCGAACGACGGTTCCACCGCCGAGGGAAAAGGAGAGGGCGGTCACGGCGCTCCCTGCGCCGGGACGGCCACTGTGTATGAAACCTGCTGACATCGTCCATCTGCACAGCCTCGGCGCGCCGACCCTGTCGCCCGACGGCGGCCGTGCGGTCTTCGCCCTGAGCCGGCCGGACCTGGAGGAGGACGCCTACCTCGGCTCCCTGTGGTCGGTCCCCACCGACGGATCGGCCCCGCCCTCCCGGCTCACCCGGGGGACCAGGGACAGCGGTCCGGTCTTCTCCCCCGACGGGCGGTGGATCGCCTTCCTGCGCCCCGACGAGGACAAGCGCCCCCAGATCCACGTCCTGCCCGCCGACGGCGGCGAGCCCTGGCAGACCACCTTCCACCCGCTGGGCGCGGGCGCCCCGAGCTGGAGTCCCGACTCCGCCCGGATCGCCTACACCGCGCGGATCCCCGAACCCGACCGGTACGTGGACGTCGAACCGGGCAAGGAGCCGCCCCGGCGCGTCACCCGGCTCAAGTACCGGACGGACGGACTCGGGTTCACCAACGACCGGCGCTCGCACGTGTTCGTCTCTGCGCCCGTCGACCCCTCCGGTGAGGTGGGGAAGCCGGTCCAGGTGACCCGGGGCGACTTCGAGCACCAGGCCGTGGTCTGGCGCCCCGACGGCGGCGAGCTGGTCTTCTCCGCCAGGCGGCACGCGACCCGCGACACCGATCTGGTCACCGACCTGTGGGCGTGCGCGCCGGAGGAGGGCGCCGAGCCGCGCCGGGTCACCGCCGGGACCCTGGACGCCGGGGAGAGCGACTTCTCCGAGGACGGCGCCACCGTCTACTTCCGCGGCGACGACCTCGGCCCCGGCCTGGACGACTTCGTGGGGCGGACCACCGCCCTGTGGTCGGTTCCCACCGACGCCTCGGCCGCACCCGCCCGGCTGACCCCCGCCCAGGACCCCAGGATGTCCGGGGGGCCGAAGGCCACCGCCCGGGGGCTGCTCGGCCTGGCGGAGAACAGGGGAGCGGTGGACCTGGTCCTGGTGCCCTTCGGGGGCGGCGGGCCCGAGACCGTCATCGGCGGCAAGGTGCAGGTCCAGTCCTTCGACAGCGTGGGCGGGGTCACCGTCGCGGTGGTCGCCGACGAGCGCGGCAGCGGTGAACTGGTCCTGGTCACCGACACCGGCACTCGGGCGCTCACGGAGTTCGCCGGTGCCCTGGACCCGCTACCGACGACGGAGCTGACGGCGCACACGGCCGACGGCTATCCCGTGCACGGATGGGTCGCGGTCCCCGAGGGCGAGGGTCCGCACCCGGTGGTGCTGATGATCCACGGCGGTCCGTTCGCCCAGTACGGCCACCAGTTCTTCGACGAGACCCAGGTCCACGCGGCAGCCGGGTACGCGGTGGTCCTGTGCAACCCGCGCGGATCCTCCGGCTACGGGCACGAACACGGCCGGGCCGTCATCGGATCGGTGGGGCGGACCACCGCCACCGACGTCCTGGCCTTCCTGGACGAGGCGCTCAGGGACGAACGGCTCGACTCCTCCCGGGTGGGTGCCATGGGCGGCTCGCACGGCGGGTTCATGACCACCTGGATCGCCGCCCACCACGGCGACCGCTTCCGGGCGGCGATCAGCGAGCGCGCGGTCAACGCGATCGGGAGCTTCCAGGGCTCCTCCGACATCGGCTCCTTCTTCCCCGAGCCGCTGTACGGCCCGCCGGAGACGTGGGCCAAGGAGAGCCCGCTCTCCTACGCCGACCAGATCGACCTCCCGTTCCTGATCATCCACTCCGAGGAGGACTGGCGGTGCCCCCTGGAGCAGGCGCAGCGCCTGTTCGTGGCGCTGAAACTGCGCGGCCACGAGACGGAGATGGTGCTCTTCCCCGGTGAGGGGCACGAGTTGTCGCGCTCCGGGCTGCCCAGCCACCGGGTCGCACGGTTCGAGGCGATCCTGGACTGGTGGCAGCGCCACCTGTGAGACGTGCCGGGGGGCGGGGGCGTCCCACCCCCTTCCCCCATCTCGTGTGATGCATACCACTTTTTCTGAGGATTTGACCCTGTTTTGGGGTGGGTCGATCGGGGAGGATGAGTGCCCGTTCTGGCGCAGTGGTCGGCGTTTCGGGTCTCTTGTCATGGAACCACAGCTCAGAGGGTTGCCCAAGAAAAGGTAACGAAAGGGTCGCGTCAGACCCCGGTGGTGGATTAGTGTTCCCTCAGGTCGGAACGCCCCGTTAGTCACCACAAGGGTGACGGCGTCCGGTTTCCGTCGCACTCTGCTCGTCAACGGTCCTTTCCCAGGAGCAGAGGCCGCCGCAGAAACACCGGCGCACCTCCGCGGCCCCTCTCGCACGCCGCCAGCCGGGATCCCCCTCCCACCAGCATCCCCACACGCCTGTCCCAGGCGTGCCTCGGGGATGTCCTGCGTCGGTAGACGGGTGATGGGGAGGAAGGCAGTCGATCCCTTGACCCGCAACCACGAACCCGGCATGCGCCGTATCGCGACGGCCGGTTGCGCCACCCTGGGCGCAGTCGTCCTGTCCTCGGGCGTCGCCCTCGCCGAACCCACCCAGGAGGAGGCCCGGGAACGCCACGGGCAGCTCCAGGAGGAGCTCTCGGAGCTCAACGAGGCCTACAACCAGGCTGAGGAGGACCACGAGGCCTCCGAGACGGAGTTGGAGGACATCGAGGAGCGCCTCGGTACGGCCCAGGAGAGACTGGACGCCAAGTCGGACAAGGTCTCCGGGATCGCCCAGACCGCCTACACCGGGTCCACCCACAGCTTCTTCACGATCCTGTTCGAGGGCGACCCGGACGCGTCCCTGCAGAACGTCGCCGACCTGAACTTCCTCTCCGAGGGCCAGGACGACGTCCTGGCCGACTACGTCGTGGAGGTGGAACGCGCCGAGGAGCTGCGCGACCAGGCCGCCACGGCCGAGGAGGACGCGGCCGAGGCGCTGGCCACGGCCGAGAAGGCACAGGAGGAGGGCGAGGCCGCGCTGGAGGAGCAGGCCGAGGTCCTGGAGAGCATGGGCGGGCAGGATCCGACCACCTCCGAGGCATCCTCGGGCGGCGGCGGCACGGCCGCGGTGTCCGGCGACACCCAGGCCGTCCTGGACTTCGCCCGTGCCCAGGTCGGCAAGCCCTACGTCTGGGGCGGTACCGGACCCAACGGCTACGACTGCTCGGGGCTGGTCCAGGCCGCATGGGCCCAGGCCGGGGTCAACCTGCCCCGTACCACCTACGACCAGGTCAACGCCGGTACGCGGATCTCCCGCGACCAGGTGCAGCCCGGTGACCTGCTGTTCTTCTACAGCGAGTCCTCTCCCAGCCACGTGGGGATCTACTCCGGTAACGGCAACATGATCCACGGCTCCAACCCGTCCAAGCCGCTGGAGGAGATCTCCCTGGCCGCGTACTGGGACGGCGTCTTCACCGTGGCGGTCCGCGTCGGCTAGGAACCGCCCACGGTCGCGAACGGGAGGGTGACGGCGCTGCCCGTGCACCTCGCGTCCGTCCGGGAGCCGGAAGCACCGTGAACGGACACACGGACATGCCGCGGTCGTCGACGCCCACGTTTCCGGCCTCCCTCCAGGCGCCGGTAACGGTTCCCGGCCTCGGCGGTGTGCCGGCGCGGGACCAGGCGTGCATCCGGCGCTTTCCCGGGGACGGGGATCAGCGGGGCCGTCCCCGCGGCCGGGGACACCAGGGGCGTGAAGTCCACGACCGTGGTGTTCGGCTCAGGTGGAGCGGGGAGTTCCACGCCCGACAGCGCGGTGAAGAAGAGCGGGAGGAGCAAGGGGACCAGGGCATCGGAGACCGCGGGCCGGTGTCGGGCCGCTTCCAGCGGATGGGAGCCCGCGCCGGAGGCGGGGAGGGCGGCCCGCTCGACTCCGGGGTGTCGACCGCCTGCCGCGAAAGGTCCAGGCCCGCCAGGTTGTCGTATCAGGGGCGCGGAGGCCGTGGAGGAGGTGCTGTCGGCAGGGGTTCCTTGTCCGGCGCGGGGGTCGCCACGACCGTTTCGTGACACATGTGCGAAGGTCTCCACGGTGCAGTCAAACGAGGGTATGGTGACTTTGTGTCACTGAACAAGCACGTAGGGTCCCATGTTGACGGGGTATCTCACCGTGGCCGGGTGGAACGGGTCTCCACCCGCGTCTTCCGCAACGACTGGAGTGTGCTGACACCGCCCGGAATCGGCCGCTGGACCCCTGATCTGTGCGTCAGCGTCATCGTCCCGGCGCACGGCGGACAGCGGCGCCTCGACCTCGCCCTGGCCTCCCTGGCCGCGCAGACCTACCCCGGGGACCTGCTGGAGGTCGTGGTCGTGGCCGACCGCTCCTCCCCGCCCCTGCGGCTGCCCGCACTACGCCCGGCGCACTGCCGCCTCCTGACCGCGCCCGACGGCGGCTGGGGCGCCGGATACGCCCGCGCCTACGGCGCCCACTCCAGCACCGGTGACATCCTGCTGTGGATGGACGCCGACATGGTCGTGTGCCCCGAGTTCGTCGAGGCCCAGGCCCGCTGGCAGCACGTGCACGCCGAAGCGGTCACCCTCGGCCGGATCCGCTTCGCCGACACCGGCCCCGACGACCCCGCCGAGGTCCCGGCCCTGGCCCGCACCGGCGCGCTCCACCGTGCCCTGGACGCCGGCAGGCACCACGAGTGGATCCACCGGATCCTCACGGAGAGTGACGGCCTGCGCGATGCCGACCACCTGGGCTTTCACGCCTACCTCGGCGCGGCGGCGGCCGTGCGGCGAAGCCTCTACGAGGCCACCGGGGGAGTCGACCCGAGTCTCGACCTGGGCCAGGACACCGAGTTCGGCTACCGGCTCTGGCAGGCGGGCGCCGTCATGCTGCCCGAACCCGCCGCCACCGGCTGGCACGTGGGCCGTGCGGGCCCCGCCCGCACCCGACTGCCCTCCGAGCGCTTCCGCACCAAGGTGCTCGCCGAGTCCATGCCGCACCCGCACGCCTACCGTGAGCGTGTGCCCGCCCACCGGCGCCGCACCCCGCTCGTGCACACCGTCGTCGACGTCTCCGGTGCTCCCTACGACCTGGTCCGTGCCTGCGTGGACCGGCTGCTGACCAGCGCCGAGACCGACCTGACCGTCACCCTGGTCGCTGACTGGGAGGGTGTCGGGCAGGACCGGCAGGCCGTCGGAGGACCCCGTCTGGACCTGCGCCTGGTGCAGGCCACCTATCTGAGCGAACCCCGCGTCTCCTTCGCCGGCTCCGCGCCCCGCACCGGCTTTCCCTCGCCGTTCCTACTCCAGGTCCCGGTCTCCTGGGGGCTGGGCCAGGTCGCAGTGTCCCGGCTGCTGGCCAGCGCCGAGCGCGCCCGCGCCGGGCTCACCGAACTCTTCTCCGCCATCTCGCCCACACGCGACGCCGGGGTGCGGCTGTGGCGCACCCGCGCGCTGACCCGGGCCATGCGGGTGTGCGACGAAGGCGAGGACCTGGGAGACGTCGTCGCCGAACTGCACGGCCGCTACCGCATCCACGCGGGGGAGGAGACGCTGGTCGACCTGTCGCTGTACAGGTCGGTGCCGCCGCCTCCGCGTACCGAGCCGGATCCGGTGGAGATCGCCGCGCCGTGCCCGCCACCGGGGAGGCGCGATGCCCGGGAGGACACGGACCGCCGGGGAAGCGCACGTTCCGGCGGCTGGCTGCGCTCGGGATGGGAGAGGGCCCGCCAGCGGCTCAGGAAGGGGCGGGACTGACATCCTCCCCTGCCTGAGGGCGGGAGAGCCCAGCCGGCGGAAGCCGTGCGCCGCCGGTGGTCGACGTCTCCCAGCCCGCCCGACGGCGAGCCTGTACTCCAGCGAAGTGACCGTGCGCCCCCGGATCAGCTGATGGTGTCGATCGACTCCAGCAGCTTCCCGCGCAGGTCGTCGCTGACCGGCGCGGAGCCCGTCTCCTCGGAGGCGGCCTGCTGGCCCTCGGGGCTCACCACGTACTTCAGGAACGCCTTGACCCTCTGCGCCGTCCTGTCGTCGGGGTAGTCCAGGCACACGACCTCGTAGCTGACCAGGACCAGCGGGTAGGTGCCCGACTCGGTCGTGCCGTAGTCCAGGTCCAGCGCCAGGTCGTACTCGCTGGGGTTCTCCTCGCGCTGGGGAGACTTGGCCACCACATTCGCGGCGGCCTCCGGAGAGACCTCCACGAACTCGCCGCCGACACCGAGGCCCACCGTGGACATGCCGTGCGTGTGCGACATCTCCACATAGCCGATCGCGCCCTCGGCCCGCTTGACGGTGTCGGCGATACCGCTGTTGCCCTGCGCCGACTCGTACGCGGTGATCGGCCACTGGCCGCCCGCCTCGTGCGGCCATGCCTCCGGCGCGGCCTGATTCAGGTAGTTGGTGAAGTTCTCGGTGGTGCCCGAGTCGTCGGAGCGGTTGACCGGGGTGATCGCCATGTCCGGCAGATCCGCGTCCGGGTTGTCCTCGGCGATCTCCGGGGCGTTCCAGCGGGTGATCTCCTGGTGGAAGATCTTCGCCAACGTCTCCGGGCGCAGGTTCAGCGAGTCCACGCTCTCCAGGTTGAACACCAGCGCGATCGGCACCACGTACGAGGGCAGGTTGAGGGTGTCCGAACCGCCGCACCGCTCCCGGGCGTCGGCGTTCTCCGCAGGGTCCAGTGCGGCGTCGGTCCCCGCGAAGGCCACCGCCCCGTCGATGAACTGGCTGCGCCCGCCCCCCGAACCGATCGAGTTGTAGTAGACGCGCGAGTCCTCGCACGCCGACTGGTAACCGGCGATCCAGGTCGTCATCGCGTTCTCCTGGGCGCTGGAACCGGCCCCCGACAGACTGCCGGAGAAGCACTCCAGGTCCTCGGGAACCGCGGGCGCGGCGCTGTCCGGGACGGCCTGGTCGCTGCCGCAGGCGGTGACGGCCATCAGCAGGCCGGCCAGCGCGGCCGACGCCGCGCCCCGGTAGGCGCCGCGGTGGCGCGGGGCGCCGGTCTTGGTGCGCTTGTTGGACGGGAGCACGACTGCTTCTATCCCCTTCGTCGGCGTCGGTGGTCCTTGGCCTGTGTTCACCGCCGCGCGTCCCCGCACGGGCACGTCGTCGCTGATGATGGAGCACCGCCGAAGAATTTAACCATCGGTGGACCACCACCCCCAAGGCGGACCTGTGTGGGATGGCGCTCACCCGGACCGGTGACGGAGTGCATGACACGCGGACGGGGCGGGCACGGGTAGCTGCGTGATGAGCACGAACGACACGTCCACGACGTCCACGACCGCCGCTCCAACGTCAACCTACCGCCTGCAGCTGCGTCCGGGATTCACCCTGGACGACGCCGCCGGTCTGCTCGACTACCTGGACCGGCTCGGGACCGGCGCGCTCTACCTGTCCCCGGTGCTCGCCGCGGCGCCGGGTTCCCAGCACGGCTACGACGTGGTCGACCCCACCCGGGTCTCGTCCGCCCTGGGCGGGGACACCGCCCGCGAGGCCCTGGCCGTCAAGGCGCACGAGCTGGGCCTGGGCGTGGTCGTGGACATCGTGCCCAACCACATGTCCGTGGTGCGGGCGGACGCCAACCCCTGGTGGTGGGACGTCCTCGCGCGCGGACGGGAGTCGGTGTACGCGCGCTGCTTCGACATCGACTTCGACGCCGGACCGGTCCTCATCCCCGTGCTGGGTGACGACGGCGACGGCGGACGGGCCGCCCTGGCGGAGCTCACCCTGGCCGACGGCTGCCTGGCCTACCACGACAAGCGCTACCCGCTCGCCCCGGGCACCCACGCCCCCGGCGACCCGGTCGAGCGGGTACACGAGCGCCAGCACTACCGGCTGGTGTCCTGGCGGCGCGGCGACGGCGAACTCACCTACCGCCGCTTCTTCGACGTCAGCGAACTGGCCGCCGTGCGCGTGGAGGACCCCGGAGTCTTCGACGCGACCCACGCCGAGGTCCTGCGCTGGGCGCGACTGGGCCAACTCGACGGCCTGCGGGTGGACCACGTGGACGGGCTCACCGACCCCGGCGGCTACCTGCGCAGGCTCGCCGAGGACTTCGGCGGCTGGGTGGTGGTGGAGAAGGTCCTCGCACCCGGCGAGAGCCTTCCGCAGTCCTGGCCGGTCGCCGGGACCACCGGATACGACGCCCTACGCGAGGTCTGCGGGGTGTTCGTCGACCCCTCCGGGGAGGCCGACCTGACCACCCTGGCGCTGGACCAGGGAGTGGAGGTGGACGTCGTCGAGGCCGACGTGCTGGCCCGCCGCCAGGCCGCCACCGGACTGCTGCGCGCCGAGGTGCTGCGCATCGCCGCCCTGCTGCCGCCCCGGCCGCCCGAGGGGCGCGAGGAGCCCTCCGCCGAAGCGGTGCGCCAGCGCGAGGAGGCCGTCGCCGAACTGCTGTGCGCCTTCGACGTGTACCGCTCCTACCTGCCCGAGGGCGAGCAGGACTGGGCCCGCGCGGTGGAGACCGCCGCCGAACGCCGCCCCGGCCTGGCCTTCGACCTGGAGGCCATCGACCGGCGTGTGCGCCGCGATCCCCACGGCGAGGCCGCACGGCGCATCCAGCAGACCAGCGGGATGGTCGTGGCCATGGGCACCGAGAACACCGCGTTCTACCGGGCCACCCGGTTCGTCGCCCTCAACGAGGTGGGCGGTGATCCCGCCGACTTCGCCGTCACCCCGGACGAGTTCCACGACGGCGCGGCCCGCCGTGAGGCCTCCCGGCCGCGCACCATGACCACCCTGTCCACGCACGACACCAAGCGCTCGGAGGACGTGCGCGCCCGTCTGGCCGCCCTCTCCGAGGTGGCGGAGCCCTTCGGCGAGGCCGTGCGCCGCTGGACCGAGCGGTGCGCCCTGCCCGAGCCCGCGCTCAACCTGCTGGGCTGGCAGACCCTGGTCGGCGCCTGGCCGATCGGGGAGGAGCGCCTGACCGAGTACCTGCTCAAGGCGGCCCGGGAGGCACGCCTGGGGACCTCCTGGACCGATCCGGACACCGACTTCGAGGACCGCGTCCGCGCCTGGCCCGGCCGGGTCCTGGGCGACACGGCCCTGCGGGGGGAGGTCGTCTCGGTGGTGGAGTCGGTGCGCGGGGCCGGATGGAGCAACTCCCTGGGGCAGAAGGCCCTGCAACTCCTGGGTCCGGGCGTCCCGGACCTCTACCAGGGCACCGAGCTGTGGGACCTGTCCCTGGTCGACCCCGACAACCGCAGGCCCGTGGACCACCAGGCCCGCACCGACCTGCTGGCCCGTATCGAGGAGGGGTGGCGCCCGCCTGTGGACGCCACCGGCGCGGCCAAGCTCCACCTGGTCCGTACCTGCCTGCGCGCCCGCCGGGAACTGCGACCGGAGGGGTACCTGCCGCTCACGGCCTCGGGGCCGGCCGACCGCCACGCCCTGGCCTTCGCGCGTACCTCGCGGGGCGCCGCCCACCCTGACCTGGTGGTGGCCGCCACACGGCTGCCGCTGACCCTGGCCGAGGCCGGAGGCTGGTCGGACACCGCGCTGGCGCTGCCCTCGGGACCGGGGACGTGGACCGACCGGCTCACCGGCCGTGTCGTCGCACCGGAACGCGCGGACGGGCTGACCCTGGCACACCTGGGGGAGGTGTTCGACCGCTACCCGGTGGCGGTCCTGACCAGGGAGTGAGCGGGGCGGTGCGGAGGCAGGGCGGCCCCGCCGAGGCGTCGGCGCGGGTAGGCTGACCGCGATCATGACGCGCGCGCACACCCCACACCACACCGGCCCCAGGCTGCGGATGCCCGACTCCGTGGCGGCCGCCCTGGCCTGCCCCGCCTGCGGGGAGGGGCTCGGCCGGGACGAGCGCGGGCTCACCTGCGCCGGCGGGCACAGCTTCAACGTGGCCCGGGAGGGGTACGCCAGCCTGCTCACCGGGGCCACACCGCCCGGGACCGGCGACAGCAGGGAGATGGTCGCCGACCGCCTGAGGTTCCAGGAGGCGGGGCACCACGACCGGATCTCCGCCGCGCTGGCCGCCGCCCTGGCCCGCGAACTCACCGCGTCCGCGCCGCTGGTCGCCGACGTCGGCGGCGGGACCGGCCACCACCTGGCCCGGGTGCTGGAGGCCCTGCCGCACGCTGTGGGACTGACCGCCGACGTGTCCAAGTTCGCCGCCCGCAAGGCGGCCCGGGTCCACGAGCGCGGCGGCGCCGTGACCGCCGACGCCTGGCGGGGGCTGCCGCTGCGCGACGCCTCGGTGGACGCCCTGCTCAACGTGTTCGCGCCGCGCAACGCCGCCGAGTTCCGCAGGGTGCTGCGCGCCGAAGGTGTGCTGCTGGTGGCCGTCCCGGCCGCCGACCACCTCACCGAACTCCGTGAGGCGCTGGGCCTGCTGGACGTGGACCCGCGCAAGGAGGAGCGCCTCGCCGACTCCCTGCACGGGCACTTCACCCCGGCCGGTGCCGAGGACCTGCGCTTTTCCATGGAGCTGGGCCACGACGACGCCGCGACCGTCGTCGGGATGGGCCCGAGCGCCCGCCACATCGCTCCGCAGGACCTGCGCTCGCGCATCGCGACCCTGCCCGCACCGGTGCCGGTCACCGCGTCGGTGCGCCTGCACACCTACCGATCGCGTTCCTGAGGAACCACCCCGCGCGGCGGTATGCCGACGTGGGCGGGCACGGAGCACCCCCCCGACACCAAGGGAACCGTATGTCCGCCGCCGTTCGCCACAGCGGGCTCCGGCCTGTGGACGGCCCCCGCCGACCTCCGGACCGTGAAGATCCGCAAGAGGGACAAGCGGTGCATCGGGGACAGCCGCGGATGGTGGGCGCGCGAGCCGGGTAGGTCACCCTCCGTGAGTGAACCGGAGACCATCCCGACCACGTCCGACTCCCTCGCCGCCCCCACCGTCCCGGGGCTCGGCGTCAACGGCGACTTCGCCGTCTGGGCACCCCGCCGCGAACGCGTGCGCCTGCGCCTGTACGGCACCGGCGCCTCCGCGGAGCGCGACGTCTCCATGCGGCGCGACGACGACGGCTGGTGGCGCGCGCAGGCCGACGGGGCAGGACCCGGCACCGAGTACGCCTACCTCCTGGACGAGGACCCCCGAGCCCTGCCCGACCCGCGCTCGCTCCACCAGCCCCACGGGGTCCACGGACCCAGCCGCGTCCACGACCACGCCGCCTTCTCCTGGACCGACAGCGGCTGGACCGGCCGTCCCCTCGCGGGCGCCGTCGTCTACGAACTCCACGTGGGCACCTTCACCCCCGAGGGCACCCTCCGGGCCGTCGCCGAACGGCTCGACCACCTGGTCGACCTCGGTGTCACCCACGTCGAACTCATGCCGGTCAACGCCTTCGACGGCGCCCACGGCTGGGGCTACGACGGCGTCCTGTGGGGGGCCGTCCACGAGCCCTACGGCGGCCCCGACGCCCTCAAGGCACTCGTCGACGCCTGCCACGACCGCGGCCTGGCCGTCCTGCTCGACGTGGTCTACAACCACCTCGGCCCCTCCGGTGCCTACCTGTCCCGCTTCGGCCCCTACTTCTCCGGCGAGAACGACTGGGGGCCCTCCCTCAACCTGGACGGACCCGACTCCGACCCGGTCCGCCGCATGGTCATCGACAACGCCCTGGACTGGCTGCGCCACTACCACCTGGACGGGCTGCGCCTGGACGCCGTGCACGCCCTGCGCGACGACCGGGCCACCCCGCTGCTCGCCGGGCTCTCCGAGGAGGTCGACGCCCTGGCCACCGCCCTGGGCCGCCCCCTGTCCCTCGTCGCCGAGTCCGACCGCAACGACCCCCGCACCGTGCTGCCCCGCGAGGCGGGCGGCCTGGGCATGACCGCCCAGTGGTCGGACGACCTCCACCACGCCCTGCACGCCGCCCTCACCGGCGAGACCCACGGCTACTACGCCGACTTCGCCGATCCCGAGGCGCTGCCCACCGCGCTCACCCGCGTGTTCTGGCACGCGGGCACCCACTCCAGCTTCCGCGGCCGCACCCACGGCGCGCCCGTGGACACCGCGCGCGTGCCCGGCAGCCGCTTCCTGGCCTACCTGAGCAACCACGACCAGATCGGGAACCGCGCCCGGGGCGACCGCATGGGCGAACGCGTCACGCCCGGCCTGCTCATGTGCGGCGCCGCCCTCGTGCTGTGCTCGCCCCACACCCCCATGATCTTCATGGGGGAGGAGTGGGCGGCCACCACGCCCTGGCCCTTCTTCGCCTCCTTCACCGACCCCCACCTCGTCGAAGGGGTACGCGACGGCCGCCGCCGCGAGTTCGCCGCCCTGGGATGGGACGAGGAGGACGTCCCCGACCCCATGGACCCGGCCACCCGCGACGGCGCGGTCCTGGACTGGTCCCAGACCGGGCGCCGACCACACGAACGGGTCCTGGACACCTACCGGGCGCTCATCGCCCTGCGCCGCCGGGAACAGGAGCTGTCCGACCCGCGTCTGGACCGCTTCGCGGTCGCGGCCGGTGATGACGGCCTCCGGCTCGTTCTGGTCCGGGGCGGCCTGCGGGTCGTGTGCAACCTGGACGCCGACGGCGCCGAGGTGGAGCTGGACGCCGCCCCGCGCGAACTCCTGCTCGCCAACGACCGGCCGAGGACCGCCGGAACCACCGTCGACGTGCCCGGAGAGTCCTTCGCTATCCTGCGCGTATGACCGACGACGCCTGGACACTCGACCACAGCTTCGAGGCGCACAACGGGACCGTGCGCTGGACCCGCTTCGGGGAGGGAACCCCGCTCGTGCTCATGCACGGCACACCGTTCTCCTCCTACGTCTGGCGTCACGTCGCCCGTGCCCTCAGCGCCAGGTACACCGTCCACGTGTGGGACATGCCCGGCTACGGGGCCTCGGCCAAGTACGAGGGGCAGGACGTGTCCCTGGCCGCCCAACAGGCCGCCTTCACCGCGCTCCTGGACCACTGGGGACTGGAGCGCCCCGCCGTGGTGGCGCACGACTTCGGCGGCGCGGTCGCCCTGCGCGCGGCCGTCCTGGACAAGGTGGCCTACGAGCGCCTCGCCCTGGTCGACGCGGTCAGCGTGCGCCCCTGGGGCAGCGACTTCTTCCGCCTGGTCAACGCCAACGCCGACGTGTTCGCCGCGCTGCCCCCGCACCTGCACGAGGCCCTGGTGCGCGCCTACGTCTCCTCGGCCGCGCACCGCGAGCCACGTACCCACACCCTGGACGCGCTCGTGCGGCCCTGGCTCGGCGCGGACGGCCAGCCCGCGTTCTACCGGCAGATCGCCCAGGCCGACGAGCGGTACACCGCCGAGGTCGAGGACGGGTACGCCGCCCTCGACCTGCCGGTGCTGGTGGTGTGGGGTCAGGAGGACACCTGGCTGCCGCCCGAACGCGGCCGGCGGCTCGCCGAGGCGATCCCCGGGGCGCGGCTGCACATGCTCGCCGGGGCCGGGCACCTCGTCCAGGAGGACGCGCCGGCCGAGCTCACCGCCGCCCTCCTGGACTTCCTGGGCTGAGGATGCGAGCCCGGGCCGGTCAGCCGACCGGTCCGTCGAACACCATCTCCTCGCCGCCGTGGCGGATGATGATCCGCAGTTCCTCGGTGCCCGGGGCGACGTCGCACCACATCGGGAACGCGTGGGAGCCCGCCTCCGCCTCGCTCGGCGGGTCCGTGCTCTCGACGGCGACCTCCCCGGCCCCGGTCCCGCACACGGCTTCGAGGTTGCCGAACCCGAGCACCCGCTCCAGGTCCGGCACCTCCACCTCCAGGGTGAAGTCCACCCGTCCGGCCCCGGAGGAGGAGACGCCGGCGACGGTGTAGACGACGTCGGCCTCTCCCTCGTACTCGTGCTCGTAGGCGCCGACTGGGAACGAGACGCTGTGGGACTCGCTGAACGCCGCTCCGTCCGGGGTTCCGCCGGAGGACGGCGCCTCCTCCGGCGCCTCCTCCGGCGTATCCTTCGGAGCCCCGTCGGGGGAGGTGTCCGCGGACGGTTCCCCGGCGGGGGCCCCGCTCGCGGACGGTGTCGCGGAGGGGCTCTCCTGGTCCTGGTCCGTGGAGACGGGTTCCTCAACGGCCACCGTCCCCTCAGGGCCGCATGCCGTGAAGGCGAGGAGGAGTGGAAGGGACAGGAGAAGGGGGATGTGTCTGCGCATGCGACCAGGCTAACCGCCGGAAGCGGGCACGACATCGGGTCCCAGCACGTGGAACACACCACGGCTCCACTATGTGTCGGTAACCGCCCGATTCACTCCCGGGTCGGGCGCCTCGTCCGGGAGGACGCGTCGGCCGAACCCGCCGTCGCCAGCAGCGCATGGCGGGTCGAAAACGGTTCGCGCGCACGTCCTCGACCACGGCATACTCGCCCCCATGCCTGACTTCGCGGACTTCGACACCCGCCACTACCGCACCGTCGACGTGGCCACCGGCTACGACGGCTGGTCGAGTACCTACGAGGACTCCGTCCTGGACGCCATGGACCTGGCCCTGCTCGACGGCCTCACCGCCCCCGACTGGCGGTCCCTCTCCCGCGCCGCCGACCTGGGCTGCGGCACCGGCCGCACCGGCGCCTGGCTGCGCGGCCGGGGGGCCGTGCACGTCGACGGCGTCGACCTCAGTTCCGGGATGCTGGCGCTGGCGGACGAGCGCGGCGCCCACGACAGCCTCACCCGGGGCGACGTGCGCGACACCGGTCTGCCCGGCGCCTCCTACGACCTGGCCATCGCCTCGCTCATCGACGAGCACCTGCCCGACCTGGCGCCCTTCTACGCCGAGGCGCGTCGGCTCGTCAGGCCGGGCGGTACCTGCGTACTGGTCGCCTACCATCCGCAGTTCTCGATGGTCTCGGGGATGCCCACCCACTACACCGACGCCTCCGGCGAGGACGTCGCCATCACCACCCACGTCCACCTCATCAGCGATCACGTGCGTGCCGCCACGGCCTCCGGATGGACCCTCGCCGAGCTGTCCGAGGCCACCGTGGACGACACCTGGGTGGCGGCCAAGCCCAAGTGGGAGAGGTTCCGCGGCCATCCCGTCTCGGCCGCCTTCGTCTGGACCGCGCCCGTCTAACGCAGCAGCGCCGCCAGCCACACCCCGCGGTTGCGCTCCACGTACTCCGACGCGGGTCCCCAGTGGTCGGCGTGCCCCTCCGCGTGCAGCCGCGCCCACGGCCGGCGGCCCGTCCGTGCCCCCTCCACCAACAGGTCGTACATGCCGCGTACCCGCTGCAGGACCGCGCCGGGCAGCTCCCGGCGCTGGTCGGTGCCGCACCCGTAACCGTCGGCCAGGGCACGCAGCCGCCGCGCGTCGCGCTCGGGATCGCCGCCCTCGTGCAACGGTACGAAACCGTGCGCCGCGTACCCCAGGTCGCCCATCCGCGTGCCCGGGCCGGCGCAGTCCCAGTCGATGAACGTCCAGGCGTCGCCGTCCCGCACCAGGTTCCACGGCGCCAGGTCGTTGTGGCAGACCAGTTCCCCGCGCTCGTGCGGGACGGGCACCTCCCACACCGGCTCCTCGGGGGGCCGGTAGGCGGCGGTCAGGTCGTGGAGGCGGCGGATCGTCCCGCCCAGCCGACGCAGCTCCTCCTCCGCCATGGGCGCCATCCGGTCGGCCATCGTCCCGGGGACGTATCCGAGCGTCTGACGGCCCTGTTCGTCCCCGCCGAGCGGGGGAGGCGATGCCTCGTAACCGCACCGGCGCAGGTACTCCAGCAGGGACATCACCGCGGGGGAGGAGCGCCGCCACGGCTTGCGCACGGTCCGGCCCACGCGTACCACCTGGTCGGCGACGTTGCCGCCCTCCAGGACCTCTTCGTCGGTGTCGGTCATGGCCCACCATGGTCCGCCGGGCGTGCGGAGAAGTCCACCGGTTTCCTACCGGCCGCCGTCGGCCTCGCGTTCGGCGGCCGCCAGGCGGGCGTCGTCCATCCGGACCAGTCCGGCGAGCAGCCCCAGGCACAGCAGCCCCATGGTCGCGTACACCCACCTCAGGCCGAGGAACTCGGCGATGATCCCGCCCGTCGCGGCGCCCAGCGGCATGGTTCCCCAGGCGAGCAGCCGGTACCCGCTGTTGACCCGGCCGAGCAGGCGGTCGGGGGTGATCCGCTGGCGGAGGGACACCGTGATGACGTTCCACCCCGCGATGCCCAGTCCGCCCAGGAAGAAGCCGCCCGCGACCAGGTACGGGTCGGCGGTCACCGCCGGTACGCCGACGAGCACGCTGAAGGTGAGCACGCAGACCCGCAGGGTCCAGGCCCGGCCCAGCGCCCCCTCGACCCGCCCGGCGGCCAGGGCGCCGACCACGCTGCCCGCGGCGACGGCGGTCATCAGCAGGCCGTAGGCGGGTTCGGACAGGCCCATGGGCGAGCCGGGGCCGACCACGAAGAGCACCAGGACGGTGAAGGCGGCGTTGGTGCCGAAGTTGCTCACCCCCACCATGGTGGCGAACGACCGCAGGATCCGGTGGCCCCACAGGAAGCGCAGCCCCTCGGCGATGTCGGCGCGCATGGTGGTGGGCGATGACCGCTCGACCCGGAACCGGCCGCGCACGAACAGCAGTGCTCCCACCGCGACCAGCCACAGCGCGGCCGGGGCCGCGAACGCCCCCGCCGCGCCCAGCGCCACCAGAAGACCGCCCAGGGGCGGGCCGAGGAACTGGTTGGCGGCCAGTTCGGCGGTGTGCAGCCGCCCGTTGGCGCGCGGGAGCCGTTCGCGGCCGACCACCTGCGGCAGGACCGACTGGGCCGAGGTGTCGTAGAGGGTCTCGGTGATCCCGACGCACAGCGCCACCGCGTAGAGCAGCCAGATCGATCCCAGGTGCAGGGCCAGCGCCAGTGCCAGAGCACCGAGCAGCAGTCCTCGGACGAGGTTGGCGCCGAGCATCACCCGGCGGCGGTCGAGCCGGTCGGCCAGGGCCCCGGCCGGAAGCGAGAAGAACAGCCAGGGGACGGTCAGCGCGAACGTCACACCGGCGATGAGGAGGGGGGAGCCGGTGAAGCGCAGCGCCGCCAGGGGCAGCACCACCTTCAGGACGCCGTCGGCGAGGTTGGACAGAGCCGAGGAGGCCCACAGGTTCCAGAAGGCGGCGCCCAGCGACGTGGTGGGGGACGTCGGGGTGGAGCCGACGTGTCGGGGGGTCTCGTCCGTCATGCGATCGAGGATGACAGATCGGTTGACTTACCTCAATCGATTCTGGAAGCTCGATCGTTGTTAGGCTCGGGCCATGGGTGAACCGGAACAGGGCGGGGCCGCCCCCCTCCCGCGCACACGACGTCCGGCCACGGTCCGGGAGGCCAAGGCCCTCTCCCACCCGATGCGGGTGCGCATCCTGCGGCTCTGCCTGTCCCGGGAGCTGACCAACAAGGAGCTCGCCGACCGGTTGGACACCACACCGGGCACGGTCCTGTACCACGTGCGCCAGCTCGTGGACGCGGACCTGCTCACGCCCGCCCCCGTGCGCACCGGCGCCAGCGGCGCCCTGGAGAAGCCCTACCGCTCCACCGGCGAGAGCTGGTGGCTGGACGGGCCCCTCGCGGACGCCGACACCGGTTCCACCGCCCCCGTGGAGGCCTTCCAGCAGGAGCTGGGTGAGGCCGGACCGGAGTCGGTGCGGATCTACTCGCGCTTCGTGCTGCACCTGTCCGAGGAGGGCCTCGCGGAGCTGGACCGGCGCATCCTCGCCGTCCTGGACGAGTACGTGGCCACCGAGGACCAGCGCTCGGACCAGCCCCCCTACGCGGGGGTGTTCCTCCTGCACCGTCCCGTCGACTGACGTCCTGCCCGGGGCGGCCGCCGGAGGCCGCGACCGGCCCTATGCCTCCCGTCCCCGGGGATGGTGCAGGTCGAAGGCCGGGCGGTCACTGCGGATACGCGGAAGCGAGGTGAAGTTGTGCCGGGGCGGCGGACAGCTCGTCGCCCACTCCAGGGAGTTGCCGTAGCCCCAGGGGTCGTCGTTCTCCACCGGATCCGCGTGCTGGGCGGAGTACCACACGTTCCAGAGGAAGACCAGGGTCGAGGCCCCCAGGACGAACGAACCGATGCTGGACAGCATGTTCATCCAGGTGAAGCCGTCGGTGGGCAGGTAGTCGGCGTAGCGGCGCGGCATCCCCTGCGCCCCCAGGTGGTGCTGGATGCCGAAGGTCGCGTGGAAACCGAAGAACAGGGTCCAGAAGTGCCACTTGCCGAGAGCCTCGTTGAGGAAGCGCCCGGTGAACTTGGGCCACCAGTAGTAGAAGCCCGAGAACATCGCGAAGACCACCGTGCCGAACAGCACGTAGTGGAAGTGTCCGACGACGAAGTAGGAGTCGGTGACGTGGAAGTCCAGCGGCGGTGAGGCCAGGAGGACCCCGGTGAGCCCGCCGAACAGGAACGTCACCAGGAACCCGATCGCGAACAGCATCGGACTGGGGAAGACGAGCTGGCCCCGCCACATCGTGCCGATCCAGTTGAAGAACTTGATGCCGGTGGGCACCGCGATGAGGAAGCTCATGAAGGAGAAGAAGGGCAGCAGCACCGCGCCGGTGGCGAACATGTGGTGGGCCCACACCATCATGGACAGGCCGGTGATCGCCACGGTCGCCGCCACCATGCCCTTGTAGCCGAACAGCGCCTTGCGCGAGAAGACCGGGATCACCTCGGTGATGATGCCGAAGAACGGCAGCGCCACGATGTAGACCTCGGGGTGGCCGAAGAACCAGAACAGGTGCTGCCACAGGATCGCCCCGCCGTGCCCGGGGTCGTAGACGTGCGTACCGACCATGCGGTCGGCGCCCAGGGCGACCAGTGCGGCGGTGAGCACCGGGAAGGCCAGCAGCACCAGCACCGAGGTGAGCAGGATGTTCCAGGTGAAGATCGGCGTCCGGAACATGGTCATCCCCGGAGCGCGCATCATGGCGATCGTGGTGATGAAGTTGACCGAGGCCAGGATCGTGCCCAGGCCCGACACGATCAGTCCCATCACCCACAGGTCGCCGCCCAGCCCCGGTGAGCGCACCGGGTCCGACAACGGGATGTAGGCGAACCAGCCGAAGCTCGCCGCGCCGTTGTTGGTCAGGAACCCGCCCATCACCGTCAGGCCGCCGAACAGGAACAGCCAGTAGCCGAGCATGTTCAGCCGGGGGAAGGCCACGTCCGGCGCACCGATCTGCAGTGGCACGATCACGTTGCCGAAACCGACGAACAGCGGTGTCGCGAACAACAGCATCATCACGGTGCCGTGCATGGTGAACAGGGCGTTGTAGCTCTCCGCGGTGACGACCTGCATCCCCGGCCAGAGCAGTTCGGCGCGGATGAGCATCGCCATGACCCCGCCGGCGAGGAAGAAACCGAAGGAGGTGATGATGTAGAGGTAGCCGACGATCTTGTGGTCGGTCGAGGAGAGCCAGCGGGTGACGATCCCGCCCTTGGCCTCCGCGGGCTCGGCCGTGAGCTCGTCCGCGGCGGTCTCGGACACGGCTTCTTCTCGCGTCCGGGTCATCGGACCTCCGTTCGTCCGTACGTGGACGGTGTGGGCGTGGCGGTCCGGCCACGGCGGCCGAACCGTAGGGCGGGGGTTACCGGGAGGCGAGGACGAACAGGAGGGCGATGGCGATCATGCCCATCCAGACCAGCAGCAGCGCACCGTTCGGGGGAGAGCCCGCACAGCGGTGCGCGCCGCCGATCCGCGCCGCGTAGTCCTCCAGCCGCCGGGCGGAGTTCGGGTCCTCCGCGGCGAGGTGCGCCTCGATCGCGCGCAGGCGTACGTCGTCATCGTCGTTGGGCATGGACATGGTGTCTTCCCGGTCCCTTGTCGCCGACACATCCTCGCGCGAACACTCTAAGTGATGGTGTGCTGACCCCGGTGTCCATTGCTCCGTGTCCCTTGATCCGCCCTTTGCCGGACGGACGCGTGGAAGGGGCCCGTGGGGCGTGGGGTGGGACGCGCGGGGCACGGCGACCTGCAGTGCGGGCCGGAGGCGCCGGTCCTGGAACGGGGAACCGCGGTCGGGCGGCCCGGACCGTACGCGGTGGCCGGGCCGCCCCGGTCTCAGCGCCTGCTGATCTGCCTTCCGCTCAGCCTGCCCGGGGTGATCTTCAGGACCTGGTCGCGCTCGCCCTCGGCCCAGGGCCGGGGGAGGCGGCCCTGGGGGACGCGGGCCAGCTCGTCCGCGTCGCGGATCCACTGGCAGGGTCCGCTGGCGAGCACGCTCCACCCCTCGCGGCTCTCCTCGTCCAGGCTGTCGACCTGGAAGGCGGCGTACCCGCGCGCGTGGCGCATGATGGCGCCCGCCAGGGTGGAGCGGAACACGATGCCCCCGTCGACCAGGGCGTAGTTCACCGGCAGGACCGTCGGAGCGGCGTCCCCCTCGATCGTGAAGGCCACGCGTCCGATGTCGCGCGTGTTCAGCAGGTTGAAACAGGTCTGCCGTTCCAGGACGGTGAGACTGGCTCCCTCGTCGTCCTCGATGGGGTCGGCCCCCTCCAGGAGCTCCTGCTCGTCGGCGAGGCGGTCGGTTCCCGCGTACTCCTCGGGCGCTCCCCGCTGCTCCGGCGGTGCGACCGGTCCCGTGGCCGGGTCCTCCCGCCTTCTGCCCGCCGCACCGCCACCGCTCGTTCTTCTGGCCATGACACGCCCTCCGAGAAGAGTGCCCCCGCTCTCTTCCCCCGCCGTCGTTCCTGGTGCCGGGCCCGAGGGCGTGGCCCGGCCGTCCGTGTCGTCGGACGGCGGAGGTTCCCGTCCTCGACTACCCGACGGGGCGTGTGACTCAAACGGAACGCGGGGACACGGGCTCTCGTGCCTCCCGGCACGGATTCGTGTTCTCTCGGGCACGGCACGTATGGCCGGTCTCCGAACAGGGCAGGGGAACTTCTCCCGCGTGGTCGCGAAAGAGTCAGGACGCGCGGGCGGGAACACAAGGGCCACCTACGCCGAAACCAGTGGTGGAGGGGTCGGTTCCCACCAAGGTCGGATGTTTGGCGACTATGTGTAGTGGCCACATTACTGAAAGCGAATCCTCGGCGCTTGTCAGGAGGCACACTTGCCCGCTCGACGCACCGCCACCGGACTCCGGCGACCACAGATCCTCGACGTCACCCTGCGCGACGGCGGCTACCTCAACTCCTGGCGATTCACCGACGCCACCGTGCGCGAGCACGCCAAGGTCCTCGGCGAGGTGGGCGTGCCCTACGTGGAGGTCGGCTACATCAGCGACGACCCCGCGCTCGAACCCACGCTCCAGTGCCCGCCCGACCTGCTGCGACAGGTCGGCGAGGACACCGGGCAGGCCCGCGTGGTCGCCATGCTCGGCGTGAACGGCAGAGGCCCCCAGGAGGTCACCGACCTGCTGCGGCCGCGCGCGGAGGTGCTCGACGTGGTGCGGTTGACCTGCTTCGTGGAGCGGGTGGACCACGTACTCGCCGCCGCCGAGGCGGTGTGCGCCACCGGGGTGACCTGTTCGCTCAACCTCATCAGCATCACGGCCTACGAACCCGAGGAACTGGTCGCCGCGGTCGAGCGCGTCGACCGCTCGGGCGTCGTCGAATGGCTCTACCTGGCCGACTCGCGCGGCGCGCTGCTGCCCGAGGCGGCCGCCGAACTGTTCACCGGGGTGCGGGCGGCCTGGTCCGGCATGGTGGGATTCCACGCCCACGACAACCTCGGCCACGCGGTCGCCAACTCCCGGATCGCGCTGGAGGCGGGCTTCGACCTCGTCGACGGCTCCCTCAACGGCTACGGGCTGGGAGGCGGCAACACCGACCTGGCCGAGGCCCTGGCCCTGGTCGGTGAGGTGGACCGCCCCCGGCTGGCCTCCCTGGCCGAGCGCATGGCGGCGGAGATGCCCCCGCCTCCGCCCTTCCAGCACCTCTATCCGCTGACGGGCCGGTGCAACCTGGAACAGGAGTGGGCCCCCGACGTGTGGGAGGCCCACGGTGAGGGCTCCGAGGAGTTCCTGCGGGGTCTGGACTGGAGGCGCTACAAGGACGTCGGCGAGATCCTGGGGAAGGTCTGACCGCCGGATCGGCGTGCCCGACCCCGCGGAACCGGTACCCGTCCGCATCCGCCCCGCCACACTGGAGGAACGGTTTGACCCAGCCCAAGCGCTGCCTCGTGCTCAACGACCGACAGCCCGTCCCCACGGACGTCCTGGACCACCTGTCCGACAGCGTGGAGGCGCACTGGGTGCAGGACTCCAGCGGGAGCCTGGACCCGGCGGAGGAGTTCCGGCGCCGCCCGGACACGCGGATCCTGGTCACCACCTACATGGACCTGGGCGCGGAGAACCTGCGCCTGCTGCCCGAGCTCGAGCTGGTCGTCGCCACCACCACGGCCGTGGAGTACGTGGACCTGGACCACTGCCGCGAGCGCGGTGTCGCCGTGTGCAACATCGCCGGGTACACCGGCGACGCGGTGGCCGAGCACGCCGTCGCCCTGATGATGGCGGTCGCCAAGAACGTCGTGCCGATCAACGAGCGCGTCCGCGACGGCGACATGCTGTGCGCGGGGCGGGAGAGCATGGAACTCTCCGGCAAGGTCGCCGGGATCGTCGGCATGGGACACATCGGTTCGGGAGTGGCGCGCATGGTGCGCGGCCTGGGCATGGAGGTGCTGCACGTCAACCGCGGTCCGCGCCGGGTGGAGGGCTCGACCCCGGTGGAGATGACCAAGCTCCTGTCGGTGTCCGACGCCGTCTTCCTCACCCTGCCGCTCAACGCCGACTCCCGGCGCCTGCTGGGCGCGCGGGAGCTCTCCCTGATGAAGCCCTCTGCGGTTCTGGCCAGCATCTCACCCGACGGGGTCCTCGACTCCGACGCCCTGACGGACGCCCTTCGCGAGGGACGCATCCGGGGCGCGGGCCTGGACCTGGTCGGCGAGCGCAACCCCTACCCCCGCCTGGACAACCTGGTGCTCAGCTCCCGTTTCGCGGCCAGGACCCGCGAGTGCCAGGAGCGCCGCAGGGAGGAGTGGGCGGCCGTCGTCGCGGCCTTCGTGGCGGGCCGGGAGCCGCACCACCGCGTCGTGTGACTCCGGAGCCGGGCACCGGGCGGGCATGTCACGTTCCCGGGCCCCTCCTCCGTCATGTGCCATGACGGTCCACGACACGGTAGGAGCTTCCCATGGCACACGACATCGTCGTCCTCGGAGCGGGGTACGCGGGGCTCGCCGCGGCCCGGCGCACCGCCCGCAACGCCCGTCGGGGCCGGCTCGACGCCCGCGTCACGCTCGTCAACGCCACCGCCGACTTCGTCGAGCGCGTCCGCCTGCACCAGGTCGCCGCAGGCCAGGACGTCGGCGTGCACCCACTGGCCGACTCCCTCAACGACGGCGTCAGCCTCGTCGTCGGCCGGGTGGAGGGCCTGGACACCGGTGCCGGGGCCGTCACCGTGCGCGTGGACGACACGCTCCGCCACCTCCCCTACGACACCCTCGTCCTCGCCCTGGGCAGCAGCGCCGGACCCGGCGGGGTGCCGGGGGCCGACGAGTACACCGCGACCGCGGCCGGACTCGACCAGGCCCGCGCGCTCGCCCGGCGCGTCACCGACGAGCGCCCCGAACGCGTGGCCGTGGTCGGGGGCGGCCTCACCGGCCTGGAGGTGGCCACCGAACTCGCCGAGAGCCATCCCGGCCTGCGCGTCCGACTCCTCACCCGCGGCCGGGTCGCCCCCGGTACCGGTCCCCGGGGCGGGGCGCACGTGCGCGGAGCTCTGCGCCGACTGGGCGTGGCGCTGCGCGAGGACACCGCCGTGGCCGCCGTGGACGCCGACGGGCCCAGGCTGGAGGACGGCACCCGCGTCCCCGCCGACCTCGTGGTGTGGAACGCCGGCTTCACCGTTCCGTCCCTGGCCGCCGACGCAGGACTCACCGTGGACGGCGACGGCCGCGCCATGGTGGACGCCACCCAGCGCTCGGTCTCCCACCCCGACGTGTACGTGGTCGGCGACGCCGCCCATGCGACCGGGGTGCGGGGACAGGAGCTGCGGATGTCGTGCGCCATGGGCCTGCCCATGGGGTGGAGCGCCGCCGACGCGATCACCGCGCGCCTGGCCGGGCGTGAGCCCGACACCGCCCCGTTCGGCTACCTGTTCCAGTGCGTCAGCCTGGGTCGCCGCGACGGACTCGTCCAGTTCGTGCACGCCGACGACAGCCCGCGCCGGTTCGTCCTGACCGGCCGGGTCGCCGCCCGGTACAAGGAGTACGTCGTGGCCTCCTCCTACGGAGGGCTGCGCGGCGGAGGCGGGGGACAGGCGGGCCCCAACCTGTCCCTGACGCGCGGCGCGGCCCGCCGCTTCGCCCGCCGGACCGGCCGGCCCCGCCGCGCGTTCGCCGCCTGAACGGCTGTCGGGGCGTCCAGCTGCGTCAGGTGATCCCCAGGCCCACCGGTGAGAAAGCAGGACATCCCCGCCAGGACCGCGCTGTGCGCGCGGATGCGAATCCGGCGGGGACGCCCGCCCCTGCCACCCCTCCGACGTCTCCGGTGCGGTATGGGCGGTGACCGAACCGCTCAGGCCCCTCCGTGACCACCGCGAGGACGGAGCACCCCGCGAACACGACGACCGGCCGGTGCCCGACGCGATCCCGGACGGGCTGCGTCGCGGTGATCCGGCTGACGGCCACACGGTTCGCGGGCCGGAGCGCACGTCGGAGTAATCGCCCGGCCGGTCAGGCCTGCGGCCACCCGCATACCCGACGGTCGTCGGGGCGCCCTGCCGTGAACGGACCCGAACGGACACAGTTCCGTCCCGGGCGCCGCTCACGACAGGCGGCGTCCACGAAAAACGCTCTAGTAGTCGCGCCAGGCGGGTGCGGCGTCCACTACGTAGTCCGCGAAGTCCTTGGGCTCACGTCCGGTCACACTCCGCACGTCCCCGCTGGGCACGCCGTCGCCCAGCTCGGTCAGCGCCGCGAACGCCGACGCGGCGCCCCTGGCCTCCTCCTCCGAGAGCCCGGCCGCGACCTGCTCGCGGACGAAGTCCTCGGGCTCGCCCCGGTAGGCCACCGGATACCCGGCCGCACGGCCGATCAGCTCGGCGGCCTCGCCGAAGGACAGCGCGCGCGGCCCCGTCACCTCGTACACCCGCCCCGCGTGCCCCTGCCCGGTCAGCGCCTCGGCCGCCACCGCGGCGATATCGCCGGCGTCCACGAAGGCCTGCCGTGCACCGCCCAGCGGCAGGGTGATCCGCCCGGCACGCACCGACTCGTTGAAGAACCCCTCGTCGAAGTTCTGGTCGAACCAGTCGCAGCGCAGCACGGTCCAGTCCGCTCCGCTCTCGAGCACCGTGCGCTCCGCCGCCAGCAGGCGCTCGTCGCCCATCTCCTCGACGGCCCGGCTCGACAGCAGCACCAGGCGCCGCACCCCCTGCTCCACCGCCAGCCGGACGAAGGCGGGGTCCACGGGCACGCCGTCGGGCGCCATCAGGTACACCGCGCCCGCGCCGTCGAGCGCGCCCTCCCAGGTGGCCGGATCCGACCAGTCGAACGGCACACGGCCGCGCCGCGAGGCGGCCCGTACCGGATGCCCCCTCCGGTTCAGGAGTGCGGCCACCCGGCGTCCTGTGGTCCCGGTGGCTCCCAGGACGAGAACCGATTGTTCGCTCATGGTGCCACCCAACCATCCGGCGTCGACATTCACGGCGACCCCGGGCGGCGGCTCCGCGCCCTCAGCCCTCCGTGAGGCTTCCCGGGCGCACCACGCGCGTGCAGGCGTCCCGGAAGCGCTTGACCAGTTCCCCGTTGGGGCGGTCGCTGAGCTCCACCCACCGGCGGGCGGCCTCGTCGGTCGACCCGCCCGACACCTGGCGCTGGTACAGCCTGCGCTCGCGCAGTTCGTCGTCGGCCTCCACGTACCACAGCTGCGCGAACAGCCCGCGCAACCGCACCCAGGGCTCCTCGTCGCCGGCCAGGTAGTTGCCCTCGGTCACCACCAGGCGCGTGTGCGGGGCGACCACGTGCCGCGCGGCGACGGGTTCGTGCAGTCGGCGGTCGTAGTCGGGCACGTAGACGGGGTGGTCGGTCTCGTCCAGCAGGCGGCGCACCAGCGCCACGTAACCGTGCGCGTCGAAGGTGTCCGGGGCGCCCTTGCGGTCGCGCCGCCCCAGCCGGTCGAGCTGGGCGTTGGACAGGTGGAAGCCGTCCATGGGCAGGTACCCGGCCGCGCCCGGGCCCAGTTCCCGCTCGACTCCGGCCACCAGGTGGCGGGCGAGCGTGGACTTTCCGGCCCCGGGGGCCCCGGTCAGGCCCAGCACGGCGCGGTGGGCCCCACCGGTGGCGGCCTCCCGGGCCAGTGCGACGGCGTCGGAGACAAGCGGTTCGGACATGGGGCCGAGCCTACGCGCCCGGGTCGGGGCCGGGCCTGGTGCTGCCGGGGCCTTCGGGCACCGCCGTACCCGGGTCCGGCGTTCGACCGGCACCGCGCGAACGTCCCCCGGCGGTGGCACGCGCACACCGCCGGGGGACGCCCACACGTTCCTAGGGAGCGTGGCCCACGTGGGCCAGCGCCTGGCGCAGCAGCGTGTCCTCGCCGCCCGTCATCTCCTCACGCATCTGCGGGCTCACCGCCTCCTCCGGTGTGAGCCACACGAGGTCCAGGGCGTCCTGGCGCGGCTGGCAGTCGCCCGAGACCGGGACGACGTAGGCCATCGCGACCGCGTGCTGGCGCGTGTCGTGGAAGGAGGTGACCCCCGGTGTGGGGAAGTACTCGGCGATCGTGAACGGCTGTGGGGAGGCGGGGACGTGCGGCAGGGCCACCGGCCCCAGGTCCTTCTCCAGGTGCCGCAGCAGGGCGTCGCGTACCCGCTCGTGGTAGAGCACCCGGCCCGAGACCACCGACCGGTGGAAACTGCCTTCGGGGGTGGCCCGCATGAGCAGGCCGACGTGGGTCACCTGGCCCACCTCGTCCACCCGTACGGGTACGGCCTGGACGTAGAGGATGGGCATGCGGCCGCGGATGTTCTCCAGTTCCTCGGGGGAGAACCAACCGGGCTGGGTGTCGGCGGTATCGGTCATCGGGTACGCGGCGGGCGTCCCGGCCGTCGGCCGGGCGAGGCCGCCGCTCCCTCCCTTCTCTAGCTGTCCTGGAGATCGGCCCGCGGGACCGGGCCCGCGGGGCGCGGACACGGAGTGCCGCCTGTGCCGCTTCCTACCGCACACGTGCTCGTTCCTACCGCACACGTGCTCGTAAAGCACGACGAGGGGACGGCTCCGGGAGTGTCCGAGAACAGGGTGTGAGGGGCCGGGGCGCGGGGCGGCCCGCCAGCCGCGGGGGAGGTGACACGGGACTGTCCTCACGGCCACATCGGCGAGATTTCGCCGGTTTTTCTCACGGAAAGCCTCCCATGGCCTCTCTGGAGAGGTTACGATCTCGTACGCGGTTGCGTAGTGAAAAGATTACGTTCGGTGAGAGGTGGCTCGAGTGGCGAAGGATGCCCGGTTCTCGGCCCAGGAGCGCTTCCCCTGTACGGGTGTGACGGTGGTCCCCGTTCACGGTGAGATCGACCTCGCCACCGCTGACCGTATGCGTGACCGGCTGCTCCAGGCCGCGCACGACTCGCGGTGCGACTGCCTGGTGGTGGACATGTCCGGGCTCGACTTCTTCGACGCCAGCGGGGTCGGCGCCCTCGTGTCGGTCTACAGGAGCCTCACCCGGGAGGGGCGGCACGTGGTCCTCGCCGAGCCCGCGCCCATCGCCGCGCGCGTGCTCGAAGCACTCCGTATGGAGCGCGTGTTCGAGACCTACCCCATCCTGGAGATGGCGCTCACGCACACCAGCGGCCTGCGGGTCGACGGAGACCCCATCCGCAACACGGTTCCCGAACGGCCCTAGCGGCCCCGTGCCCGCCCCGGGGCGAGCGCCAGGGCCACCAGGGCCGCGAGTGGTTCCACGCTCAGTCGTGGGACGGTTCGTCGCTCCCACGCCCGTCCCCGCGCACGAGGAAGGGTTCCAGCAGTTCCGGGACCGCCTCGCCGGCCCAGGCCAGCCCCTGGCCCAGGCCCACGTCCCTGGCCGCGTACACACCCTGCCCCGCGGCCGTCGTGGCCGCCACGTCCGCCAGGCCGAGCCTGCGCTGGAACGGTGACCGGGTGATCCGCCAGCCGATCACCGCCGACCGCTCCAGCGTCACGGTGTCGCGTATCGCCATCCCCTGGCGCACGACGAGGTGGCGCGGGTGCAGCCCGTGGCCCAGGCCCCGGTAGGATCCCACCGCGTACCAGAACGCCACCGCCGCGATCAGCACCGCCAGCACCGCCCACCCCCAGCTCGGGGCGGCCTCCACCGTGCTCGTGGCCAGCGGCACGGGGATGATCTCCCGCTCCGCCTCGTGCACCACCTCCCACCAGGCCGCGCTGACCAGCGTCTGCAGCCAGGCCAGCGCACCGGCGAGCACCGCGCCCAGCACGGTGACGACGGTGGCCCGGGTGAAGCGGCGGCGCAGCGCCTCCCGGGGGTGCACGGCCAGCGGGCCGTCCAGGGGCGAGTCCGGGGTACGCATCAGGCCGGCGGCCAGCTCGCGTGCCCGCCTCCGCGGCATGGCCGGGGACAGGCGGCTCTTGGCGCTGGTCTTCTTGTCGTCCGCGGCGGCCAGGCCGGTCGCCACCGCGCGCACGTCCGCCCCGCCCACGGAGCGCAGCACGAACGGCTCGTGCAGGGTGACGCCGTTGAGGCGGCGTCCCTCCACCGACAGCGACACGCTGGTCAGCAGGCCCCTGCGCAGCCGCACGGTGCCGTCGGCCTCCCTGGTGAGTCGGTAGTCCCACCAGGTCTCCACCGCCACGGCGGTCAGGACGATCACGCCGGAGACCAGCAGCCCCAGCAGTGCCAGGGGTACCACGAGCAGGAACCGCCCCATCACGAACGAGGACATCTCCGCGATGCTGGGCAGGTCGGCCTGGTCGGAGAGCCAGTCCCATCCCACCCCGCCGGTCTGGGCGTTGAGCCCCAACAGGCCGGTGATGGCGCCCAGGCCCACGCCCAGGGTGGCGGTGGTCGCGGGGGCGTAGGCGAACCAGCGGCGGTCGAGCCTGGCCAACTCGGTCTCGGCCTCCTCGCCCGCGTCGGGGTCCCCGTCGGCGGAGTCCCCGGCAACCCCGGCGGTCCCGGCCGTGCCCCGGTACAGCAGGTCGCGGCGCAGCCACTCGCCCTGCTCGGCGGTGACGTAGAGCAGTTGGAGCTGCTCGGAACCGGCCCCCACCTTCTCGCCGGTGCCGACCGTGACCGAGCACAGGCCGAAGACCCGCACGTAGACGGGCGCCGCCACGTCCACGCTGCGCACGCGCTCGCGCGGGATGGACCGGTAGGCCTTGGCGATGATGCCCGAACGCATCTCCATGCGCTCGGCGGTGACGCGGTAGCGGACCGCGCGCAGACGCAGCATGTCGAGATAGGTCATGAACGCCAGGAACGCCAGAGCGCCCGGGACCGGGGCCAGGGCCCACAGGGGTTGTCCCGCGGAGACGAGGACGACGGTGCCCACGACCGCGGAGGGAACGAGGAAGACGCCCGCGACGATCGCGCTGGCCCACACGCTGAGCGGGTGCAGCCGCTGCCAGTCAGCGGTGGAGGGGGCGGCGCCCCCTTCCCCGGAGGCGGCTCCCTCCCGCTCGCCTCGCGCGTCGGAGGGCACGGTCGGGAGGTCCTCCTCGGCCGCGGGGCGGTGTTCGTCCGGAGAACTCATGTCGCGTCTCCCGGGGTCGCCTGCGTGGTGTCGGTGAGCTGGTCGGCCACCCGCGTGGCCAGCGCGTGGTCGAGCCCGGCGATCTCGATCGGACCGGCCGCAGAAGCGGTGGTCACGGTCACGTTGGAGAGCCCGAACGCCCGCTGGAGCGGGCCGCGCGCGGTGTCCACGGTCTGGACGCGCGACATCGGGGCCACGCGCCACTCCTGCCAGAGCCATCCACTGGAGGTGTAGACGGCGGTGTCGGTGACCTCCCAGCGGTGGACCCGGTAACGCCACTGCGGCATGACCACGGTGATCAGCAGCCCGAGCCCGCCGACCACGGCCGCGGCGAGCAGGAGCCAGAAGCGCGGCGGTTCCCAGATGACCGCGGGCACCACGGGGATCACGGTGAGGACGACGGCCACGGTCAGCGACCGGGTCGTCCACCACCACACGGCGCGTTTGTCCACGCGGTGCCGGGGCGGGCGCAGTCGGGGGGTGTCGGCGCTCATCGCGTCTCCTTCTCGGTGGGGGCCCTGGCGGGCCTCACGTCTATTAAAAGTGATATCACAATGCTATTGTCCAGTCATCACCACGAAGAGAACGGAAACGAGATGACCGCTACCGGCCCGGCCCATGCGCCCCAGTACCGAGAACACCCCGCGACCAGCGTCGACGGCATGCTGATGGCCGTGGTCGGCATCCTGCTCTTCCTCGTCGGCGTCGGCGTCGCCCTGTCCCCCCTCATCGGACTGCCGGTGCCCCTCGTGCCCGTCGGGGTGCTCCTCGCCGCGGTCGGGTTCCTGCTCTTCGTCGGCCTGGAGATGATCGCGCCCAACGAGGCCAAGGTCGTCCAGCTCTTCGGCCGCTACGTGGGCAGCGTACGCACCGACGGGCTGCGCTGGGTCAACCCCCTCACCGTGCGCAAGGGCGTCTCCACCCGCATCCGCAACCACGAGACCTCGGTCATGAAGGTCAACGACGCCTCCGGCAGCCCCGTCGAGATCGCCGCCGTCATCGTCTGGCAGGTCGACGACACCGCCCGGGCCTCCTTCGAGGTGGACGACTTCGTCGAGTTCGTCTCCATCCAGACCGAGGCCGCCGTGCGCCACATCGCGGGCAACTACCCCTACGACTCCTATGACGCCGACACCAGCCGGTCCCTGCGCGGCAGCGCCGACCTGATCACCGAGCAACTGTCCCAGGAGGTCGGTGAGCGGGTCGAGGCCGCGGGGGTGCGGATCGTGGAGTCGCGTTTCACCCATCTGGCCTACGCCTCGGAGGTCGCCCAGGCCATGCTCCAGAGACAGCAGGCCAGCGCGCTGATCGCCGCCCGCCAGGAGATCGTCGAGGGAGCCGTCGGGATGGTCGACCGCGCGCTCGCCCGCCTGTCGGAGGAGGAGGTGGTGGAGCTGGACGAGGAGCGCAAGGCCGCCATGGTCAGTAACCTGCTGGTGGTGCTGTGTTCCGACCGCCCCGCCAGCCCCGTCGTCAACGCAGGGACCCTGTACCAGTAATCCGCGTGAGGTGGCCGTGCCCGAGCGCAAGAAGGTGCTGCTGCGGCTCGACCCCGCCGTCCACGACGCGATCGCGCGGTGGGCCGGGCAGGAGTTGCGCAGCACCAACGCACAGATCGAGTTCCTCCTGCGCCGCGCGCTGGACGAGGCGGGACGGATGCCGAAGGAGGCCGGGGCCATCCCCCGTCGGGGCCGGCCGCGCGGGCCCGGACCGGACGAGGGGACGGGCCAGGGGGACGACACCTCACCGGAGTGAGGGATCGGGCCGTGGGGACGGGCCCCGAGGGGCACCCGGCCCCACGGCCCGGTGGACGCCCGCTGCCTAGCCCAGGGCGGCCGCCGCGGCCCGACCGGCGGTGCGGCCGGAGAACAGGCACCCGCCCAGGAAGGTGCCCTCCAACGCCCGGTAGCCGTGAATCCCGCCGCCGCCGAACCCGGCGACCTCGCCCGCGGCGTACACCCCCGGAAGCGGGGTGCCGTCCTCGCGCAGCACCCGTGCGTCCAGGTCGGTGTGCAGCCCGCCCAGGGTCTTGCGGGTGAGGACGTGCAGGCGCACCGCGATCAGCGGGCCCGCCTTGGGATCCAGGATCTGGTGCGGGCTCGCCACCCGCGCCAGGCGGTCGCCCCGGTAGTTGCGCGCACCGCGGATGGCCGTCACCTGCAGGTCCTTGGTGAAGGTGTTGACCATCTCCCGGTCACGGGCCACCACCTCGCGGGTGACGGTGTCGGCGTCCAGCACCCCGTCACCCGCGATCTTCCGCATCTTCCCGATCAGCTCGGGCAGCCTGTCGGCGACCGCGAAGTCCGCGCCGTTGCTCTTGAAGGCCTCCACCGGACCCGGCGCGCCGGGAAGCACCCGTTTGAGGACGAGGCCGATGTCCTTGCCGGTCAGATCGGGGTTCTGCTCCGATCCCGACAGCGCGAACTCCTTCTCGATGATCTTCTGCGAGAGCACGAACCACGTGTACTCGTGGCCGCTTCCCATGATGTGCTCCAGCGTGCCCAGGGTGTCGAAGCCGGGGAAGTAGGGCGGGGGAAGCCTCTTGCCGGTCGCGTCCAGCCACAGCGACGACGGACCCGGCAGGATGCGGATGCCGTGCCGTGCCCAGACCGGGTCCCAGTTCCGGATGCCCTCGGTGTAGTGCCACATGCGGTCGGGATTGATGACCTGTCCGCCCGCCTCCTCCGTGATGGCGAGCATGCGTCCGTCCACGTGCTCGGGCACGCCCGAGAGCATGTGCTCGGGCGGGGTGCCCAGACGCTCGGGCCAGTTGCGGCGCACCAGGTCGTGGTTGGCGCCGATCCCGCCCGAGGTGACGATGACCGCCTGCGCGGACACCTCGAAGTCGTCGACCACCTCGCGGCTGCTGGCCCGCCCCTGCTCGGTGTCGCTGGGGGCCAGGACGGAGCCGCGCACGCCGGTGACCGTTCCGTCGGTGACCACCAGTCCGTCCACCCGGTGGCGGAAGCGCGTCGAGACCAGCCCGCGCTCGGCCGCCGCGCGCACCCGCCGCTCGAAGGGCGCGACCACGCCGGGGCCGGTGCCCCAGGTGATGTGGAAGCGGGGCACGGAGTTGCCGTGCCCGTCGGCCAGGTAGCCGCCGCGCTCGGCCCAGCCCACGATAGGGAAGAACCGCAGGCCCTGCTGGTGCAGCCAGAAGCGCTTCTCACCGGCGGCGAAGTCCACGTAGGCCTCGGCCCACCGGCGGGGCCACGCGTCCTCCGGGCGGTCGAACCCGGCGGTGCCCATCCAGTCCTGCAGGGCCAGTTCGGCCGAGTCCCTGACGCCCATGCGGCGCTGCTCGGGGGAGTCCACGAGGAACAGCCCGCCGAAGGACCAGAACGCCTGGCCGCCCAGGGACTGCTCGGGTTCCTGGTCGAGCAGGATCACCCGCTTGCCCGCGTCGGCCAGTTCGGCGGCCGCGGCCAGGCCCGCCAGTCCGGCACCGACGACGATCGCGTCGGCGTGGTCGTCTCCGCTGTCCATACGGTTCTTCCCCTCAGGTCGGCCGTGCCCCGGGCACGGTGTGCGCGATGGTGACGACTGTGCCCCCGCACGACCGGCTCGGCAAGGGGATGTGTGTCGTACGCCACATCATTTGTCACCGGGTGACAAACAATCCGGGTTCGGACAGAATCATCCGGCCCGCGCGCCGGAGTCCGTCCGGACCCGTTCACGCTGGTGACACCGTGTTGACCGAAGAGGACCCCTCGTGTACTTCCATCCCCCGACCTTCGACCCGGGCCCGGCCGCCCTCCTGATCGGGTTCGCCGCACTGCTGTTCCTGACGGCCCAGCCCCTGCTGACGCGGCCCCTGGCCCGCCGTATGGGCGAACCCGCCGAACCCGGCCGCCCCCCGCCCGTGACGCGCCTCCACCACCTGGGGGTCTGGCTGTCCCTCGTCGAGGTCTTCGCGGTCATGGCCTTCGTGGCTTCCGCCCGGGTCGTCACCCCGGCCGACATCGGCCTCGTCCCGCCCCGGCTGCACGAGTACGATCCCGACACGCCCTCCCTGCTGGCGGACGACCTCGTGTCCTGGACCGGAACGGCCGTGACCCTGGTGTGGATCGCGCTGTTCGTGGCGATCCTGCTGGTGGAGAGGTACGGGGGCGGTGCCGGGCCGGCCCGGACGCACGCGGAGCAGCCCGGGCTCTCCGAGTGGACCGACACCGACTGGCGCTAGGCGCTCTGGTCCTTCCCCCTGGGCGGCCTGTGCACCACGGTCGTGCTCTTCGTGGTCGTCTACCCGCTGGTCACGGTGTTCGTCGGCCCGATGGCCGCGGCCGCCGCCATCGCGCTGATCATGGGAGGACAGCAGTGGGGGAGCGGCTTCCAGCAGATGTTCACCATGGCCGTGTACGGGCTGCTGATGGCGCTGACCCACGCCTTCCTGACCTCCGGCTCCCTGTTCGTGCCCGTGGCCGCCTGGTGCGCGTTCGCCTACCTCTACGGCCGGGCGCTGCGCCGGCACCGGCTCCGACTGTCCCAGGCGGCGGCGCCGCTGGAGGTCACCATGCTCGACGCCGAGGGCACCCCCGTCCCACGGCCGGGGCGCTGAGCCCGTCCGGGCCGCCCGCGTGAGACGGGTCCCGGCGGTGCCGCGCACGGCACCGCCGGGACCCTCCGCCCTCAGCGGCCGAAACGCACCAGTGACCGGCCGCCCTTCCCCCGGGCCATGCGCTCGAAGGCCTCCGGCACACCCTCCAGCGGGATCTCGTCGGTGATCATCGCCGACAGCTTCAGTCCTCCCGAACGCACCTGGTCGGCGATGAGCGGGATGTCGCGGTTCGGGTCGCCGGAGCCGTAGACGCACCCGCGCAGCGTGCGGGCCTGGTGGAACAGCTCCAGGGCGTTGAACGACACCTCGTCGTCCGCCCTGCCCACACCCACCACCGTGATCGTGCCTCCGCGCCGGGACGCGCTCCAGGCCGAACGCACCACCTTGGCCGAACCGACCACCTCGAAGGCGTGGTCGGCGCCCCGGCCGCCCGTCAGCTTGCGCACGGCCTTGGTCAGCGAGTCGTCGGCGACCAGGAAGTCGGTGGCGCCCAGCGAGCGGGCCAGCTCCTCCTTGTCGGGGGCGACGTCCACGGCGATCACCGGGTCGGCCCCGGCCAGACGCGCCGACTGGAGTACCGACAGGCCGACCCCGCCCAGGCCCAGGACCACGGCCGACTGGCCCTCGCGCACCCCCGCCGAGTTGTTGACGGCGCCCCAGCCGGTGAGCACCGCGCAGCCCAGGACCGCGGCCACCGCCGGGTCGATCCCGTCGGGCAGCGGTACGACGGAGTGGGCGGGTACCACGGTGGCCTCGGCGAACGCGCCGCAGCCCAGCCCCGGATAGACGGGGGTGCCGTCGGAGAGCTCGGCGTAGGCCTGCACCGTGCGGTCCAGCGCGTGCTCGCACAGGTGGGGCTCGCCCTGGCGGCAGAACCAGCACTCGCGGCACGGCGGAGCCCAGTTCAGGATCACCTGCTGGCCGGGCATCAGGCCGGTGACGCCCTCGCCCACGGCGTCCACGGTTCCGGCGCCCTCGTGGCCGAGCACGGCGGGCCACTTCTGGGCCAGCGTGCCGTTGGACAGGGACAGGTCGGAGTGGCACACGCCCGCGGCGGCCAGGCGCACCCGTACCTGGCCGGGGCCGGGGTCGGGCAGGACCAGGTCCCGGATCTGCGGAGGGGCGCCCTGCTCGGAGAAGACGGCGGCCTTGACGGTCGTACTCATGGGAGAACTCCAATCGGGGACTGCCGCGACAGTAGCAATACCGACCGGTCGGTCAAGAGTCGGGGCCTTGAGGACCCGTACCTTCCCGGACGGCCCCGGATGCTTCGCCTTTTTCGGGCTTTTGCTGTTACGGACCGATATTTTGCCTGGTAGCGGTGATGATGGGAGGCGAAGGAGGGGATCATGGTCAATCCGGTTTGGGTGGGAACGCTGATGTTCGGCAGGGTGCCGATCGGCGTGCGCCTCTACAGCGCGCGCGAACGCAGGGGACCCGTGCTGCACCAGTTCGAACGCGGTACCGCCGACCGCATCCGCTATGTCCGCGTCAACGAGCGCACCGGCGAGGAGGTCGCGAGCGAGGACGTCGTGCGCGGGGCCAGGACGGGGCCCGAGGACGAGTACGTGGTCCTGGAGCCCGAGGAGCTGGACGAGATCCTTCCGCACGGCTCGCGCACCATGGGGCTGACCGGCTTCCTGTCACAGGGCGCCGTGGACGCGCTGTGGTACGCCTCCACCTACTACGTCGCCCCCAGGGCGGCGGCGGACGCCAAGCCCTACCAGCTGCTGTACACGGCCCTGGAGCAGACCCGCCGTATGGGCGTGGCCACCGTCGTCCTGCGCGACCGCGAGTATCCCGTCCTGGTCGAGCCGAACCGGGGCGTGCTGTCGGCCTCCACCCTGTGGTGGCCGGACGAGGTCCGCGAGCCCGACGACGTCATGCCGCCCGTGGCCCACGCGGCGCTGACCAAGAGCGAGCTGGAACTGGCCAGGGAACTGGTCGGCGCGCTCTCGGCCGAGTGGGACCCGCGGGACTACGAGGACAGCTACGGCCGGCGCCTGACCGAGCTGGTGCGGGCCAAGGCCAAGGGCAGCACGTTCACCCACCGCCCCGAGCAGGCCGCGCCCCCGGAGGAGGCGGCCGGGCTCGACGAGGCCCTGCGCCGGAGCCTGCCGGCGCAGCGCGGCAAGGGCACGCGGTCGCGCGCCGCACGTGCGCAGCCGCGCGTACGAGGCACCAGGGTCGAGAGGAGGCCCGAGGGCAGGGTCACCAAGCGCGAACTCCTCCAGCGGGCCTCGGAACTGGACGTGCCGGGCCGGTCGAAGATGAGCCGTGACGAACTGGAGGAGGCCGTCGGACTGGCCGGTGTCGACGGCCATCGCTCCTGAGGCGCCCCGGCGGGGCGCCGCCGCGATCGAGGAACCACAACAGGGGTTGACGAACCCCCGTGCTGACCCGACAGTGCTTGGGAGCGCTCCCAGAACCGCCGCCGACCCTTGCCCCCAACGCCCCCACCCCCCGTCGACGGCTGATCCCTGGACTTCACCCTCCCCGGCGGCCAGGCCATCACCTCCGGCTGGAACGCCGACTACAGTCCCGACAGCGGAACGGTCACCGCCGGCAACGTCTCCTACAACGCCACCCTCGCCCCCGACGCCAGTGTGAGCATCGGCTACCAGGCCACGCACACCGGCGACGCGAGCGGGCCGACCGGCTTCACCCTCAACGGTTCGGCCTGCTCCGCGGGCTGACCCCGACACGGCGCGGCTCCTCCCGGCGGGGTCGCGCCGCCCCTGTTCCCGGAAACCCCGCGGGGTGCCCTGTTCACCGGCCCCGGGCGCGGGTATCTCCCCTGCGTCCGTGCGTGGACCACGACGTGGTGGACACGCGTACCACTGAGAGTCATCCGGCGTTTCGCGCGGTGCACGGGAGGTTCCATGGCTCGGCCGGTCGGTTCGGCACAGGTCGCACGGCACTACCTCATGTGCCGGCCCACCTACTTCGCGGTCGAGTACGCGATCAACCCCTGGATGGACCCCGACGCGGGGGTCGACCGCCCACGGGCCCTCCGGCAGTGGGAGGAACTGCGCGACCTCCACCTCTCCCTGGGACACCGCGTCAGCGAGGTCGCCCCCGTCGAGGGCCTGCCCGACATGGTCTTCGCGGCCAACGGCGGCCTGGTCGTGGACGGCAGGGTCTACGGCGCGCGCTTCGCCAGCGCCGAACGCACCCCCGAGGGTCCGGCCTACCTGGACTGGTTCCGCAAGGCGGGCTACGCCGAGACCCGCGAGCCCAAGCACGTCAACGAGGGCGAGGGCGACTTCATCACCCTGGACGGCGTGATCCTGGCCGCCACGGGCTTTCGCACCGAGGCGGCCGCGCACCAGGAGGCCGAGCGTTTCCTCGGCCGCCCCGTCGTCACCCTCCAGCTGACCGACCCGCGCTTCTACCACCTGGACACCGCGCTGTTCGCGCTCTCCGGGGACCAGATCGCCTACTACCCCGGGGCCTTCTCCGCCGGAAGCCAGCGGGTGCTGCGCTCGCTCTACCCCGACGCGCTCCTGGCCACGGAGGAGGACGCCGCCGTGCTCGGACTCAACGCCGTGTGCGACGGACGCGACGTCGTCATCGCCGCCGAGGCCACCGCCCTGGCCGACCGCCTGCGCGTCCTCGGGTACACCGTCCACCCCGTCGAACTGGACGAACTGCGCCGGGCCGGGGGCGGCGCCAAATGCTGCACCCTGGTACTGCGCGACGCACCCGTCTGACAAGAGGCGGCCGAAAACCGCGCACATTCGTGCGGAATGCGCTCGTCCCGCCAGAATGGATGTGGGAAACGCCACCCCGCGCAGGGGGAGTCACCGGTAACCACAGGTCACACATGCGCGAAAGCACCGGAGAACACGGAGGGAGCGCGTGCTGGTGACAACGGTCCCTGGCCGAACGCCCCCACCGCAATAAAGTCGGAACCCGTGAAGACCAAGCAAAGCAGACCCCCGCGTCGAATCAGGGAACAGCAGATGATCGACGCCGCCGTCACCGTGTTCTCACGCGGCGACTACCACACGGTCAGCATGGAGGAGATCGCCGCGGAGGCGGGGACCTCCAAACCCACGGTGTACCAGTACCTGGGTTCCAAGGAGGAGATCTTCACCGCCTGCGTGCGCCGGGAGACCGACCGGCTCGTCGAGGCCGTGCGCGCCGCCGTGCACGACCCGCACGCCCCGGCGGGGGAGGACCCCCTGCGCCGGGGTATGCACGCCTTCTTCGCCTTCGTCACCGGCAACCGGGAGAGCTGGACCGTGCTGTACCGGCGCGCCGCCCTGCGCGGCGGCCCCCTCGCGGAGGAGACCGCGCGGCTGCGCGACCGTGTCGTGGCCGAGGTCGTCGGGCTCATCACCGCCTGTACGCGCGGCGACTACGACGACCTCGACCCCAGGGACACCCAGCTTCTGGCGCGCATCGCGGTCAGCACAGCGGACGCCTTCGCCGACTGGCTCCTGGAGCATCCCGGGGAGTCCCCCGACGCCATGGCCGGACACGTGACCGAGCTGACCTGGTCCCACCTGCGCTCACGCCGCGGGGCCGCCAGCCCCTGACCCGGCCACCGGACCGCTTCCGGCCGCCGCCGCGCCGCGCGTTCCCGGGTTCAGCCCCCGTGGTTCAGCGCCAGCAAGCTGACCAGGTCGTAGGCCACGTGCGAGGCGGCGGTGGCCGTGATCTGCGCGTGGTCGTAGGCCGGTGCGACCTCCACCACGTCGGCGCCCACGAGGTTGCAGGCGGACAGCCCGCGCAGGATCTCCAGCAGTTCGCGGCTGGTCAGGCCGCCTGCCTCGGGGGTGCCGGTGCCGGGCGCGTGCGCGGGGTCGAGCACGTCGATGTCCACCGACACGTACAGCGGGCGGTCGCCGATGCGCTGGCGCAGCGCGTCGGCGATCTCGTCCACGCCCTTGCGCATGACGTCGGCGGAGGTGACGATGCCGAACCCGAACCGGCGGTCGTCCTCCAGGTCCCTCTTGCCGTACAGCGGGCCTCGGGTGCCCACGTGGCAGATGGCCTCGGTGTCGAGGAGGCCCTCCTCCACGGCCCGGCGGAAGGGGGTGCCGTGGGTGTAGGGCTCACCGAAGTAGGTGTCCCAGGTGTCCAGGTGGGCGTCGAAGTGCAGCATGGCGATCGGCCCGTGCCGCCGGTACAGCGAGCGCAGCAGCGGCAGCGCGATGGTGTGGTCGCCGCCCAGGGTGACCAGGCGGGTGCCCGCCCGCACGAACTGGGAGGAGGCCTCGTCCAGGGTCTCCACGGCGTCGCCGACGGAGTAGGGGTTGACCGCGATGTCGCCGCCGTCGACCACCTGCGCGGTGGCGAACGGGGACACGTCCAGCCCCGGGTTGTAGGGGCGCAGCAGGCGGCTGGCCTCGCGGATGGAGGAGGGCCCGAAACGGGCGCCGGGACGGTAGGAGACGCCGGTGTCGAAGGGAACGCCGACCACGGCGATGTCGGCCCGCTCCACCTGGTCGATGCGGGGCAGCCGGGCGAAGGTCGCCGGTCCGGCGAAGCGCGGTACGAGGCTGGAGTCGGTGGGTCCGATCGGTGCGTTCATCGGGTGGTGGTGTCCCTCTCGTGGTCGGTGCTGTCGGCGGGGTCGGCGCGGGTCACACGAACCCCGGTCAGGTTAGGCAGGCTCCGGGGCGTACTCCAGTGGACGAACAGTACTGCTTCACTTGCCCGTGTGGACGAAGTATCCATAAGCTGCGGTCAGCGCGTCCCCGTGCGAAGGCTCCGGAGAGTCCCGGTCGGGCCCGCCCCGGCCCCGCCTGGGCGGGGAGGGAGGGGGCGCGGACCACAGGCGAGGAGGAGGCCATGGCCGGGTCCGCGACCCGTACGGACGGTCGCACGGTGCCGCTGAGCACCGTAGTGGGCCGCCGCGACCTGGGACTGGCCACCGTCGTGGCGGCGGGCGACCCGGGGATCGGCTGGGCGGTGGTCAGCGAGCTGGCCGACCCGGCCGCCTACCTGCGCGGCGGAGAACTGCTGCTCACCGCGGGCGTCAACCTGCCCGGCACCCGCGCCGGACTGCGCGACTACGTGGACTCCCTGGCCGAGGCCGGGGTCGGCGCGGTCGGTTTCGGCGTCACCCCGGTGCACGACACCGTCCCGGCCGGACTGGTCGAGCAGTGCCGCGTGCGGGGACTGCCCCTGGTCGAGGTACCCAGGCCCACGCCCTTCGCGGCCGTCAGCCAGGCCGTCGGCGCCGAACTGGAGGAGCTGCACCTGCGCGACCTGCGCCGGCTCGGTGAGGCGCACCAGGCCCTGGCGCTCGCCGTCACCGACGCGGCCCCGGTGGACCGGGTCCTGCGGGTGCTCGCAGAGGCCCTGCACGGCTGGGCGTTCCTGGCCCGCCCGTCCGCCTCCGTGCCGGATGGGGCCCACCGCACCACGGGCGCGCCGCAGGAACTGGATCCGGAGCTGCGCGAACTCACCGCCCGGCTCACCCGGCCCCGGGGACCGCGCAGCGCCAAGGCCCGTTCCGGCGGGGACGAGGTCTTCCTGCACACGGTGGGCACGCCGCCGGAGGAGCACGGGGTGGTCCTGGTCGGCGGGGCCGTACCGCTGGGCATCACCGACCGCGCCGTGCTGCGTACCGCGACCGCCCTGCTGGAGCTGCTCGCACGCACTTCCCGAGGGGACGCCCCGCCCGTCCCCGAGCGCCTGCTCACCGGAATGCTCCTGGAGGGAGGGCTCACCGAGGAGGCCGCGCCGCTGCTGGCCGGACTCGCCGCTCCCGGGGAGGAGGGCCCCGACGCCCGGACCCCCCTTCCCCCGAGCTCCGGCGCACCGGGCTCCGGTACCTACCGGGTCCTGCACGCCCGTCCGGCAGGAGGGGCGTACAGGACCCTCCCCGCCGCGCTGCCCCTGGGCACCCGCCTGCTGGAGGCCGGCCCAGGCCGGTTGCGCGCCATCCTCGCCGACCGGGGCGACGCGGCCCACCGCGACCATCTGGACCTGCTCCTCACCCACGGATGGACCGGCGCACTGAGCGGACCGGTGCCCCCCGCGGAGCTGACCGGGGCGGACCGCAGGGCAGCGGCCCTGCTCGCCCGTACCCGCGCGGTCGGCGGACCACTGATGGAGGAGGGCACCGACCCCTTCGAGGCCCTCCTCGCGCCCGCCTCCGCCGACCTGGCCCGCCACGTCCTGGGCCCCCTGGCCGAGGAGACCGACTCCGCCCGCGGCCTGCGCCGCACCCTGCGGGCCTGGCTCACCCGGCACGGCAACTGGGACCGTGCCGCCGCTGACCTGGGCACCCATCGCAACAGCGTCCGCTACCGGATCGGCCGGATCGAGCGCGACCTGGGCGTGGACCTGGCCGACGCCGAGCAGCGCATGCGCCTGTGGTTCGCACTGACCCGCCGGTGCTCCGACGACTGAACCGGCGCCGGGCTCCGGTACCCGGAGAAAACGTACCGGTGCCCGTGCGCGTGTTTTGTCCCGTGCCGCTCCTTTCGTGTCCTGTGGACGCGGTAATCGGCCGTTACCGGCCGATATCGCTGTTCGGCCCACCAAGGACGATTCCGTGGACACGATGGTGCTGAACAATCTCCACCCGCCGTTCCGCACCGGGGAAGGCCGTGCGGGTTCCGTATCGGGAAACGGGGGCCTTTTTCGGTTTCCGTCGGTTCCCGGTACCGAGATCGCCCTCAGGACGTGGACGGAGTGGGGCATAATCCGGTGGAGAGGCGGAAGCGGGGGCGTTCCCGGCTTCCGAAAGGAAGCGTATGCCCCCATTCTTCCCACCCTGTCGAAGCCGAGGCAGGAGACTTTTGAACGCCGCTGTGAAACCGAGGCCAGGGGGCCACATGTCGTTTTCCTCGCTGGACACGGCCCTGCCCACGGGGGCCGACGCCCGCGAGCACGCGCTCCTGCTCCGGCGGGTGCACGAGGCAGCGCTCACCGGACGCCCGGCGCCCGCCCCGCTGCGTCCGGTCATCGAGGACTCCTGGGGGCGTACGCGCCGCTTCGGGATCGACCCCGACAGCGCGCCGCCGCCCCGGATGGCGCGTCTGGACGAACTCCAGCGCCACCGCGACGCCTCTCCGATCGCGGAGGTCCTGCCGCTGATCCGCCGCTCACTCGTCTCGGTCGCCGACGAGGCCGACCACGTCATGCTGGTCACCGACGCCTCCGGCCAGATCCTGTGGCGGGACGGAGCCCGACGGATCCGCGCCGTCGGCGACCGGGTGGGGCTCGTGGAGGGCGCCTTCTGGAACGAGGGCAGCGTCGGCACCAACGCCATCGGCACCGCCCTGGCCGTGGGCAGGCCCGTGCAGGTCTACTCCGCCGAGCACTTCGTCCGGAGCCTGCATCCCCTCACCTGCGCCTGCGCCCCCATACACGACCCCCGCGACGGGCGCCTGCTCGGCGCCGTCGACGTCACCGGCCCGGTGTCCACCATCCACCCCTCCACCCTGGCGCTGGTCCACGCGGTGGCCCAGTTGGCCGAGGCGCACCTGCAGAGCATTCACCACACCCACCTGGAACGACTGCGCTCGGTGGCCGCGCCCCTGCTGGCCGGGATGACCGAGCGCGCGCTGGTGGTGGACGACGCCGGGTGGACCGCGGCCGCGGTCCACATGGAGCCGGTCCGGCGGGTGCTGCTGCCCAAGTACCGGGAGACGGGCACGGCCTGGCTGCCCGCGCTGGGGGACTGCGCCCTGGAACCCCTGCCCGGCGGCTGGCTGGTCCGGCCCCGGCCGGTGGAGCGGTCCGCGCCCTCCACGGTCACCCTGGACCTGTCCGGGGCCTCGCCGACCATGGTGGTGTCCGGACCCAGCGGGGAGTGGGCGCACCGGCTCACCCCGCGCCACGCGGAACTGCTGCTGTTGTTGGCCGTGCACCGGCAGGGACGCACGGGCGCACAGCTGTCCCAGGACGTGTTCGGCGCGAACGGACACGTGGTGACGGTGCGCGCCGAGCTCTCACGTGTGCGCCGCCACCTGGGCGGGATCATCGAGAGCCGCCCCTACCGCTTCAGCGAGGAGGTCCGTGTCCGGGTGTCCGGGCCCGGACACCCGGAGGACCTGCTGCCCGGCTCGGTGGCCCCGGGGGTGCACGCCCTGCGTGAGGCGCTCCGCGGCGAAACCGCACCATGGCTCTAGGCGACGTCTTCGCAACCTAGTGCAACCATTGCCGTTCCGGGGCCCGTGCGGTGGACTGGGCACGCGCGGCCCCGAACCGGTGGCGTTCGTCGGGCGAAAGAGGGCACGACGGATCGGCCACCGGTGGACATGTGGCATATTCACGGCCTTCGGACCTTGAGGGGGGTCCCGGGGGAGAGAACGGGAGAGATGCCACCGGGCTGAGGGTGGCCGCCCACGGGATTCGGGGGAACCCCGCGGCCATCGCGCCGGCGGTGCGTCCCGGAGGAGAAACCCCTCCGGGGCGCGGCGTTGCGCGGGGACGGGTGGGGGCCCGTCCCCGCGCACCACCCCTGTCCCTGTCCCGGAACGAGGTCCGCGGGACCGGGACTCCAGGCGCTCCGGAGCCGTCGCCCGGCGCGGGCACGCCGACCAGGGAAGAACGGTCCACGTTCCGGCCGCCGCCGCGTGAGTCGCGCGTGGAGGATGGGTACCCCGGAGGAAACAGGGCGAAGGGGGCGGACATGGCCGATGCGGTGAACAGTACGGGAAGGGTGCCCTCCGTACCCTTGTCCACCCACTCAGCTAGACTCTGTGCGTTTACCGAGCCGCGTTCACCCGCGGCTCGGCCGACCCGACCGCCCCGGCCCTCCACGGCCCGCCCGCGGACGGGGCAGGGGCACCGTGTGAACCACGGGGGCGACAAGGGCGTCGAACCCGGGACCGGCAAGATCCCGGCCGACACCCCGTCGACCCCACAGACCGTCCTTCCTTCGGAGGTGGACCGTGTCCGCTGACCACCGAGAGCAGCAGCCCGGCCAACAGGGCTCGCGCATCGACCCGCACTTCGGCCGCTACGCACGCCGAGCACAGGGCATGGTCGCATCGGAGGTCCGGGCACTCTTCGCGGTGGCGTCCCGCCCGGAGGTGGTCTCCCTCGCCGGAGGCATGCCCAACGTCGCGGCGCTGCCACTGGACCAGATCGGCGAGCTGGTCAAGGACGTCGTCTCCGAGGAGGGCGCGGCCGCGCTCCAGTACGGGTCGGCCCAGGGCGACCCCGTCCTGCGCGAGCAGCTCTGCGACTACATGACGCTGGAGGGCATCACCGCCAGCCCCGACGACGTCATCGTCACCGTCGGCTCCCAGCAGGCGCTGGACCTCATCACCCGCGTCTTCGTCGACCCCGGCGACATCGTCCTGACCGAGGCCCCCACCTACGTCACCGCGATCAACACCTTCGCCGCCTTCCAGGCCGACATCCGCCACGTGGGCATGGACGAGCAGGGCGTGATCCCCGAGGAGCTGGAGGAGGCGCTGGTCCGCGCCGAACTGGACGGGCGACCGGTGAAGTTCTTCTACACCGTCCCCAACTTCCAGAACCCGGCCGGGATCACCATGTCGTCCGAGCGCCGCGCCGGCGTGGTCGCCGCCTGCGAGCGCCACGACGTGCTCATCGTCGAGGACAACCCGTACGGCCTGCTGCGCTACGACGGCGACCCCGAACCCACCCTCTACTCCCAGAGCGAGGGCAACGTCGTCTACCTGGGATCGCTGTCCAAGACGCTCTCCCCGGGCCTGCGCATCGGCTGGGCACTCGCCCCGGCCGCCGTACGGGCCAAACTCGTCCTGGCGGCCGAGTCGGCGATGCTCAGCCACTCCACCTTCAACCAGCTGGTGGTGCGCCGCTACCTCCACACCTTCCCCTGGCAGGAGCAGATCAAGGCGTTCAACACCATGTACGGAGAGCGCCGCGACACGATGCTCGACGCGCTGACGGCGATGATGCCGCAGGACTGCACCTGGACCCGCCCCGAGGGCGGATTCTTCGTCTGGGCCACCCTGCCCGAGGGCATCGACTCCAAGGCCATGCTGCCCCGAGCCGTCGCCGAGCGGGTCGCCTACGTCCCCGGCACCGGCTTCTACGCCGACGAGCGCGGCCGGGCCAACATGCGCCTGAGCTTCTGTTTCCCCACACCCGAGCAGATCCGTGAGGGCGTGCGCCGCCTGGTCGGAGCCATCGAGGGGGAGGTCGACCTGCGTGATACGTTCGGCACCACCCTGGTCCCGGACTCCGAGGGCACGCAGACCCCCGCCGCCGACCTGCCCTGACACCCCCGCGAGGGCACAGCACTGATGACAGCAGCACAGAAGGAGGTCCGCGCCGTGGCAGACCTTGACCGGGTTCTCGTTCTCGCCGGGGGCCTGTCCCCCGAACACGAGGTGAGCGTCCACTCCGGACGCAGCGTCGCCGAGGCACTGCGCCGCCTGGGCGTGGAGGTCCAGGTCGCCGACGTCGGCTCCGGCCTGCTGGAGCGGCTCTCCCAGGACCCGCCGCAGGTGGTCTTCCCCGTCCTGCACGGATCGGCGGGCGAGGACGGCACCATCCGGGAGGTCCTGGAACTGGTCGGGGCGCCCTACGTGGGCGCCCGCCCCGGCGCCTGCCGCCTGGCCTACTCCAAGCCCGCCGCCAAGGCGCTGCTGACCGAGAGGGGCGTGCGGGTGCCGCGCGGCACAGTGCTGCCCAAGTCGGCCTTCCACGACCTGGGCGCCCCGGCGCTGGTGGAGCGGCTGGCCGACCGGTGGGGCCTGCCGCTGTTCGTCAAGCCCGACCGGGGCGGCTCCGCGTTCGGCGCCACCCCGGTCACCTCGGTGCAGGACCTGTCGGCCGCGCTGGTGTCCTGCTTCGCCTACGGCGACTCGGCCCTGGTCGAGGAGCAGATGCAGGGCACCGAGCTGGCCGTGGGCGTTCTGGACACCGGTGAGGGGCCGGTGGCGCTGCCGCCGGTGGAGATCGTGCCCGACGGCGGGGTCTACGACTACGCCGCCCGCTACACCGCCGGGCGCACCGAGTTCTTCTGCCCGGCGCGCCTGGGGACCGAGGCCATCACCGCGGCCACCGAGGTGGCGCTGACCGCGCACCGCGTCCTGGGCCTGCGGGACTTCTCCCGCACCGACGTCATCGTGGGCGCCGACGGCCGGGTCACCTTCCTGGAGGCCAACGTGGCCCCGGGGCTGACCGAGACCTCCACGTTCCCCATGGCGGCGGCCGCCGCCGGGCTGGACTTCGCGGTCGTGTGCCGGGAACTGGCCCACCAGGCGCTGCTGCGCGGCTGAAAGCCCGCGCGCGGGGGCCGCCGGATTCCCGTCCGGCGGCCCCCGCGTCGCCTCACGCCCCTACGCCTCCGGTACGTCCAGGGCCCGTCCGAGGACGTCACGCACGGTGGCGCACAGCAGGTCCACCTTGTACCCGGTCGCGGGCAGCGGGGAGCACAGGCCGGCCAGGCCCTCCAGCGACTCCTCCACGTCCGCTCCCAGCGGGCTCCCGGGACGCGCGCCCACCAGGGCGGCCTCCACCTCCGGCAGCCGCAACGGGGTACGCGCGACCCCGCCCACGGCCACCGCCGCCGAGGCCACCGGCCCCGAGCCCCCGTCCGCGAGGGACAGGCGGGCCACCGCCTCCACCAGCGGCCACTCCGCGCGGGAGCGTCCGGTCGCCCGCCGGTAGGCGACCCGCTCGCCCGGTACCGGGGCCGGCAGCGTCACCGACACCAGCACCTGTCCGGGCTCCAGCACGTGGTCGCGGGTGGGGTCGGCGGCGTCGTACAGGTCCGCCACCGCCCTCTCCGCCCGGCCGCCACCGGCCACCAGCACCGACGCGTCGTGGGCCAGCAGCGCCACCGCCAGCGACGACGGGTGCGGCGCCACGCACGGACCCCGGTCCACAACCACCCCGTACAGGTGGTCGCCCCCGCGTGCGGGACAGGAGTCACCACCCGTCTGGAAGCAGTCGAAGGCCGGGTTGCGCAGGTACCAGCAGCGGTTGCGTTGGAGCAGGTTGCCGCCCAGCGTCGCGGCGTTGCGCACCTGCGGCGTGGCCAGCTCCCGCGCCGTGAGGGCCAGCGCCGGGTAGGCGTCCGCCAGCCGCGTATCCGCGGACAGCTCGCCCACGCCGGTCAGCGCGCCCAGGCGGACCGAGCCGTCGGGACGCCACTCCGCGCCGCGCAGTTCCTCCACCCCGGACAGGTCCACCACGGGAGCGGGTTCGAGGACCCCCGAGGACAGGCACGCCGTCAGGTCGGTTCCCCCGGCGCGCGGGCGGGCGCCCGTGCCGTCCAACCGGGTCAGGGCCTCGTCCAGCCCCGCGGGTCGTGTGGTCGCGGTCATCGCAGTCCCTCCAGCAGTCGGTCCGGGCGGACGGGCAGGTCACGGGGACGCCACCCGGTGGCGTCGTGCACGGCGTTGGCCACGGACGCGGCCACGCCCACCACCGAGACCTCGCCCAGACCGACACCGGCGCCCGCGGCGTGCTCGAACCCCTCCTGGTGGAAGTACACCTCGGTCTCGGGGACGTCGCCCATCCCCGGGATCCGGTAGTCCTCCAGGTTGTCGGTGAGCACCACCCCGGTGGTCGGATCGTGGCGGCGCTCCTCGAAGAGCGCGTACCCCACGCCCTGTACCACGGCGCCCTCGACCTGGTTGCGGGCCAGCCGCTCGGCGTACACGTGTCCCACGGCCATCCCCGCCCAGCACCGGGTGGGACGCACCCGGCCCAGCAGGGTGTCCACCTCCACCTCCATCACGTGCACGGCGCCGCTCATGCCCCGGCCCACGGCCAGGTCGCCCATGTCCGGGGACAGCGCCCCCCAGCGGTCGCGGCCGCGCTCGCCGACCACCCGTACTCCCTCGGCGGCGGCCAGCGCGTCCTTGAGAGCGTGCTCGGGGACCGGTCCCGCCTCGGGGACCCGCGGATCGTGCTCACGCAGCGCGGCGCGCAGCCGGTCGGCCGCGTCGGCCGCGGCCGGTCCCATGGAGGTGGTGGTGCGGCTGCCGAAGGACCCGGTGCCGTGCACCGAGCCGCTGTCGCCGATCTCCACGCGCAGGTCGGAGGCGGGTACCCCCAGCCGGTCGGCGACCACCTCGCCCAGGACAGTACGGATTCCGGTGCCGATGTCCTGGGTGGCCGAGCGCAACACCACCTGGCCGTCGCGGACCGACAGCTCCACACGTGCCTTGGGGCCCATGAGGTAGAGCCAGTTGGAGGTGGCGATCCCGACCCCGCGCCGGAACCGGCCGGTGCGCGGTCCGCGCGGGCGCTCGCGCCACAGGTCCAGGGCGGCCACCCGTTCGTACAGCGCCTGCCGTTTGGGGTTGCCGTCCCAGCGGCGGCGCAGGGACAGGGGATCCTCGCCCAGCCGGTCGGCCATAGTGTCCACGGCCTGCTCCAGCGCCCAGGCCAGCGGTGCGCCGCCGGGGGCGCGCATGGGCTCGCCCGGCGGCCGGTGGGTGACCACGTCGAAGTCGCGGACCCGGCGCGGCGAGCGCCCGTACCCCAGCAGTCCGAGCGTGGCGGTGGTGGAGCCCACCGCGATGCCGCCGTCACCGTGGGAGTCCACGGTCATCGCCGCCAGGTTCCCGCCGGAGTCGGCCAGCAGCGCCACCCGGGTGCGGGTGGCGGCGCGGTGCCCGGCGTCGGTCAGCTCCTCGGCGCGGTCGAAGGACACGCGCACCGGGGCGTGGGCGAGCCGGGACAGCTCGGCCGCGGCCACCACGTCCGCCGACAGGCCGTTCTTGGCGCCGAAGCCGCCGCCGACGTACTCGCTGACCACGCGCACCCGCTCCGGTGGCAGTTCCCAGCGCTCGGCGGCCTTCCGGGCGACCTTGGCCACCGTCTGGGTGGACACGCGCAGGGTCAGCGTGCCGTCGCGCTCCCAGGAGGCCACGCACACGTGGGGCTCCAACGGGCTGTGCAGTTGGACGGCGGTGGAGTACTCCTGGGCCACCAGGCGAGGGTCGTCGCGCTCGGCGGCCCTGCGCAGGCGCCGCACGGCGGTGGCGCCGCGCCAGCCGACCGTGGCGGGTCCGTGCACGTTGCCCCGCCAGGGGGCCGGGGGAGTGGGGGCCTCGCCGTAGGAGGGCGCGGCCCGGCGCTGGGCGCGCGTGGTGTACACCCGCGGGGCGTCCTCGGCGCGCGCCTCGTCCGCGTCCAGTACGGCGGGGAGGGGGTCGTAGTCCACCCGCACCGTCTCCGCTGCGGCACGGGCCAGGGCGGCGGTGGGCGCGGCCACGGCGGCGATCGGCTGGCCGACGTAGCGCACCAGGCGCTCCTCGCCCAGCAGGTCCGTGAACACCGGCCGCCCGTCCACGGCGACTCCGGGCACGGGGCGGCGCGTCGCACTGACGCGCGCCTCACCGGGGTGGACGGAGAACACCCGCGCATGGGCGTGGGCCGAGCGCACGATCACCCCCTCCCAGCTCCCCTCGGGTGCCAGGTCGGCGCTGAAGCGGGCCCGGCCGGTGACCTTGTCCAGGGCGTCCACGCGCGGCGGGTCCCGGTCCGGCTCGGCGTCGAACTCCCCGGCGCAGGCGGCGGCCACGGCGGCGAAGATCCCCTCGTAGGCGCCGCAGCGGCACAGGTGTCCGGACAGGGCGTCGGCGATGCGCTCACGGCCCGGGCGGGCGTCGCCGTGCTCGGCGCGCCAGGCGTCGACGAAGGCGGAGGAGCCCACCACGAACCCGGGGGTGCAGTAGCCGCACTGGAGCGCGTCGTGGGCGGCGAAGGCGCGCTGGACGGGGTGGTCGCCGCCCAGTCCCTCCACGGTGGTGACGACACTGTCCGCCAGACGGTCGGCGGGCAGCAGGCACGAGGCGGTGGGGGCGCCGTCCACCAGGACGGTGCAGGCGCCGCAGACCCCGGTCCCGCAGGCGGTCTTGGTGCCGGTCAGGCCGAGCCGGTCGCGGATGTGCTCGGCCGCGGTGGTGTCGGGGGAGTCGGGGACGGGGGAGGAGGAGCCGTTCAGTCGAACGTTCATGGGAGCTTTCCTCGATACGAAGTTGACAGTGACAACTTAGGTGCGCTGTCATGGGACTGTCAACGGCGCCCGGTGGGGCTCGGGCACGTGCGTGAGCGGACCTCGGGGCCGTCGGCTCCTCGGACGAGGGCGCCGGTGCCCGCCCTCCCCGCTGGTGTGGGCGGTGCGGCCGCGGTGTTCAGGGGGCCTCGCCCGATCCGCCGCCTCCGGTCTCCTCCGAGGCGGGGGAGGTCGGTGCCTCCCAGCCGTCGCCGTCCCCGGGGGTGCCGTCCGTGCCCGTGGCGGTCTCGTCCGGGGCCTCGGACGAGGGGTCGTCGCAGGGCGCGTGCCCGCAGTCGTCGGGCGAAGGGCAGCCGGGGGCGTACGGATCGGCGGTGCAGTCCGTCCCGGGGCCCGGGCCCGGTGAGGTGCTCTCCTCGGCGCCCGTGTCGACCGGGGCCTCCTCGGCCGCCGGCCCCTCCCTCCCGGTCACGGGCTCCTCGTTGGTCACGGGCTCTCCCTCCGCGGCCGAGGACTCGTCGGCGGGCGGGGGAGAGGACCCCGGCGGAGTGGAGCCCGTGGGAGTCATCTCCCAGGGGCCGTCCGGCCAGAGGGGCGACAGGTAACCGATCACGGCCAGCACCACCAGGGCGCCCGCGAGCGCCCATCCCACCGGGCCCCCACGCCCACCCGGCCGGCGGGAGCGTGCGCGCCCGCCGGGGGCCGTCGGCCCGTCCCCCGGTCCGCCGTCGTGGCGGGCACCTCCGGGGAGACCGCCCGAGCCGCCCAAGCCCAGGTCCCGGGTCGTGGGAGCGGCGCCGGACGGGCCGCCGGCCACCTCCGAGGACGGCGGCCCGTGGCCGGACCCGGTCTCCGCCCAGCCCCGTTCCGGCAGGCGGATGCGCGCGGTGCCGTCGTCCACGGCCGTGCTCGCCTCCGCCAGGATCCGCGTGGCGGCGACCGGTGCGGTCAGCCCTCCGTCCCGGCCGATCAGGGCTCCCAGCACCTTCACCGCGGCCGGGCGCGACACCGGGTCCTTGGCCAGGCACGCCTCCAGTACCGGCAGCAGCCGGTCCGGGACGCCGGACAGGTCCGGCGGAGCCGTCAGCACCCGGTCGATCACCGCCATGGTGTCCTCCCCGGGGAAGGCGTGGTGCCCGGTCGCCGCGTAGGCGATCACCGCCGCCCAGGAGAACATGTCGCTGGAGGGGCCCACCAGGCCGCCCCGGACCTGCTCCGGCGACATGTAGGAGGGGGTCCCCGCCACGGTGGTGGTCTGCTGGGTGGCGTCGACCAGGCTCGCGATGCCGAAGTCGATCACCCGGGGCCCGTCGGGCCCCAGGATGACGTTGCCGGGTTTGAGGTCGCGGTGTACCACCCCCGCCTCGTGCACGGCGGTCAGCGCGGTCACCGTGGCGATGGCCAGCCGGTCCAGCGCGGGGCCGGTGCGCGGCCCCTCGTCCCGCACCGCCGAGCGCAGTGTCGGCCCCGGTACGTACTCACTCGCGATGAACGGCACGTCCGCGTGCATGTCGGCGTCCAGTACCGCCGCCGTGCAGAACGGCGCCACCCTGCGCGCCGCCGCCAGCTCCTTGGCGAAGCGGCCCCTCTGGCGGGTGTCATCCGCCCAGGAGCGGGTCAGGACCTTCACGGCCGCGGGGGAGCCGTCGGAGGCGTGCGCCAGGTACACGGTGCCCTGGCCGCCGCTGTCGATGCGCGCCGCCACGGCGTAGGGGCCGATGCGTACCGGATCCGAGGGAAGGAGCGGAGTGGTCATGGGAGCCCCCTGTCGCACAGGAGCCGCCGGATGCGGTCTCCATCGACCACTCTGATGTGGGAGGGAACGCCTTCGTCGCTAACCGGGAGGCGACAGTGCCCTCACCAATTTCGGGCGAAAGGGGAGCCCGGGCCGCACTGCTTGACAACTCGGACTCCCCGTTTCCGGCGCTTCGGCGCTAGAGCCCGAGGGCGTGCATGGAGAAGTGGAACACGAACACGGCGCTGATCACCCACATCAGCCAGCCGACCTCGCCGAAGCGGCCCTGCGCCGAGCGCAGCACGGTGTAGGCGATGATGCCGACGCCGATACCGGTGGCGATGTCGTAGGCGAACGGCATCATCACGATGGTCAGGAACGCCGGGACGGCCACCGTCATGTCCGACCAGTCGATCCCGCGGACCTGCGCCATCATCAGCGCCCCCACCATCACCATCGCCACCGAGGCCGCCTGGGAGGGCACGATGGAGAACACCGGCGCGAACACGATCGCGGCGAGGAACAGCAGCCCGGTGACCACGCTGGAGAGCCCGGTCCGGGCGCCCTCGCTCACCCCGGCCGTGGACTCCACGAACACCAGGGTGGCCGAGGAGCTGGTCAGACCGCCGACCACGGCTCCGGTCCCGTCGGTGGCCAGGATCTGGTTGACCCGGGGCATGCTCCCGTCGGCCCTGGCGATCCCGGCCTTGGCCCCGATCGCCAGGATGGTGCCCACCGCGTCGAAGAACCCGGCCAGCACCAGGGTGAACAGGATGACTCCGGCGGTGGTCGGCCCGGCGGTGGTCCAGGCGCCGAACATGTCGACCTGGAACAACAGCCCGAAGTCGGGCACGGCCACGGGACCGCCGGACAGCTCCGGCGCGCGGCCGCCCCAGTCCTCGGCGCCCAGCCCCGCCACCTGGTGGACCACGACCGCCAGCACCGTGGCGCCGACGATGCCGTAGAAGATCGCGCCGGGCGCTCCGCGCACCAGCAGCACGCCCGCCAGCACCAGGCCGCACACGAACACCAGTACCGGCCAGCCGGTGAGGCTCCCGCCGTCGCCCGACGCTCCGAGCTGCAGCAGGCTGCTGCCGTCGCCGCCGCTGACGAAGCCGGCGTTGGCCAGGCCGATCAGGGACACGAACAGGCCGATGCCCACCCCGATCGCCAGCTTGAGGTTGTGCGGCAGCGCGTTCATCACGGCGGTGCGCACACCGGTCACGACCATGAGGACGATGGTCACGCCCTGCCACACCACCAGGCCCATCACCTCGGGCCACGACATGACCGGAGCGGCCTGGTAGGCCACCACCGCCATCACCCCGAGGGCGGCGGCGCAGGCGATCGGCGCGCGGCCGACCACCCCCATCATGATGGTGACCAGCCCCGCGGCCAGGGCGGTCATGGTGGTCAGCTGGGCCGGGGACAGGAAGTCCCCGTTGGCGTCGGGGACTCCGCTGAGGATCACCGGGTTCAGGACGATGATGTAGGCCATCGCCATGAACGTGGTCAGTCCGCCGCGGACCTCCCGGCCCACGGTGGAGCCGCGCTCGCCGATGAGGAAGAAGCGGTCGAGCCAGGGTCGGCCGTCCGGGGCCGGGGGTGTCTGCTGGCGCTGCTGCGCGCCGTCTTCGAGGGTCATGTCCCCTCCTGGGGGGCGACGGGGCGGCACTCTGCCACCGTGTGGAACGACATGGCTACTGTGTGTGCCCATGCGTGGGTTGGCTCCGGGACACCCTCGTCCCGAACGGTGACCGGTCCCGGCCGCCCGCACGCCACGGGCCGCGCCCGCCGGGTCCGGTGGTCACGGGGGAGTCGGGGGGAGGGCGGTGCGGCGGGTCCGGCCCGCCGCACCGCCCCGCGGCTACAGCTCGATGCCCACGATGTCCTCCGGGCGCACCGGCGCGTGCGTCAGCGGCCTCCCCGTCGCCGCGCGTACCGCGGCCACGATCGCCGGGGTCGACGACAGCGTCGGCGGCTCACCCGCGCCCCGCAGTCCGTAGGGCGAGTGCGGGTCCGGGTGTTCCAGCACCTCGATCCGCATCGGCGGTGTGTCCAGGATCGTCGGGATCAGGTAGTCGGTGAACGACGGGTTGCGGATCTGCCCGTCCGTGACCTGGACCTCCTCCATCAGCGCCAGGCCCAGCCCCTGGGTGGAACCGCCCTGGATCTGCCCGAGCAGCTGCTGGGGGTGCATCACTCTGCCCACGTCCTGCACCGCGTCCAGCGCCACCACCTTCACCAGGCCCAGGTCCACGTCCACGTCCACCACGGCCCGGTGCACGCACATCCCGAACTGGGTGTGAGAGGCGCCCTGGCCCAGCTTCGGGTCCAGCATCTCGGTGGGCCGGTGGTGGTACTCCCGGGTCTGCTCGACCACCGTGCCGCCCCGCGTCGAATCTCCCAGCAGGTCCGCCAGCGACACCAGCGCACCGGCCGTGGCCGACACCAGCTTGCCGCCGGACAGCGACAGGTCGGTGTCCGGCAGACCCTCGGGCACGAGCCCGCGCTCGCGCGCCAGCGCGAACACCTCCGCGCGTACCGACGCGCACGCCGTCCTGACCGCGCCTCCGGTCATGTACGACTGGCGCGACGCCGAGGAGGAGCCGGCCGAACCCACTTGGGTGTCGGAGGGGGCGATGACCACCTTCTCCACACCCAGCTCGGTCCTGGCGATCTGGCCCTTGACGGTCACCAGCCCCTGGCCGACCTCGGCCGCCGCCGTGTGCACCAGCACCACCGGTTCGCCGCCCACGACCTCCAGCCGCACCCGGGCGGTGGAGTAGTCGTCGAACCCCTCCGAGAAGCACAGGTTCTTCAGACCCAGGCCGTAGCCCACACCGCGCACCACACCCTCGCCGCGCGTGGTGCCCGCCACTCCGCCCGGCAGCGTGCGCAGGTCGGAGGGGTCGGCCAGATCGCCGCGCTCGGGCGGCATCGGCAGGTCGCGGCAGCGCTCCAACATCTCCGCCATGGGCAGCGGCATGTCGATCTCCTGGCCCGTGATGATCCGCGAACCCTGCGACATGGCGTTCCTGATCCGCAGGTCCACCGGGTGCATGCCCAGCTCCTCGGCGAGCCGGTCCATTTGCGACTCGTAGGCGAAGCAGGCCTGCACCGCGCCGAAGCCGCGCATCGCCCCGCACGGCGGGTTGTTGGTGTACACCCCGTAGGCGTCCACCAGCACGTTCGGCACCTCGTAGGGGCCGATGCCCAGGGAGGAGGCCACACCCACCACGGCCGGGGTCGCCGACGCGTACGCGCCGCCGTCCACGATGATCTCCGCCGTGGCGTACAGCAGCGTGCCGTCCGTGCGCGCACCGTGCTCGTAGCGCATCCTCGCCGGGTGCCGGTGCACGTGTCCGTAGAAGGACTCCTCGCGGTTGTACACGAACCTGACCGGCTTGCCGGTGCGCAGCGCCAGCAGGCACGCGTGGATCTGCATCGACAGGTCCTCGCGGGCGCCGAAGGCCCCGCCCACGCCCGCCAGGGTCAGGCGCACCTTGTCCTGGGGCAGCCCCAGCGCGGGGGCGATCTGGCGCTGGTCCACGTGCAGCCACTGCGTGGCCACGTACAGGTCCACGCCGCCGTCCTCGGCCGGGACGGCCATGCCCGACTCCGGGCCCAGGAAGGCCTGGTCCTGCATGCCGACCTCGTACTCGGAGGCCACCACCACGTCGGCCTCGGCGCGCAGCCGCTCCAGCACCCCGCTCTCGCGCTCAGCTGCTCCCGCGGCCCCGGTGAAGGCGCCCGTGCGGACCGGCTGGTAGCGCAGCCGGTTGCCGCGCTGGTTGTACTCGGGGTGCTCGGGGATCGTGTCCGGCTCGTGCACCAGCGGGCAGTCGGGGTCCAGAGCCGCCCTGCGGGAGTCGCTGACCGGTTCCAGTACCTCGTAGTCCACCCGGACGCGCTCCATCGCCCGCCGGGCCGTCTCGGGGTGGTCGGCGGCCACCACGGCCACCGCCTCGCCCTTGTAACGCACCTTGTCGAAGGCCAGCACCGGCTGGTCCTGGTGCTCCAGCCCGTAGCGCTTGTCTCCGGGCACGTCCTCGTGGGTGAGCACCGCGTACACCCCCGGCACCTTCAGCGCCTCGGTGATGTCGATGCCCAGGATCCTCGCGTGCGGATGGGGACTGCGCAGGGTCGCCCCCCACAGCATGTCCTCCATCCACACGTCCGAGGAGTAGGCGAACTCGCCGGTGACCTTCAGCGTTCCGTCGGGGCGGCGCGGGCTGGCGCCCACCCCGTCCCTGGTGGTGCTGGACAGGTCCGTCACGATACGGGTCGTCACCGCCATCAGCGGCTCACCTCCTGGGTCAGGGTTCGGTGCGCCGCGCGGCCGCGCGCGGCGGCGGTCTCGGCGGGCAGGGTGCGCAGCTCCCCCCGGTCGACGACGGTGCCGCCGCCGACCCAGAGCCGCTCCAGGGGCGGTGTGGGGCCGAAGACCGCCGCCACCACCGGGTCCTCGATCACGTCGTAGCCGAACCCGTCCATCCGCCACAGGGCGATGTCGGCGAGCTTGCCGACCGTCAGGGAACCCAGTTCGGCGTCGCGGCCCAGCACCCGGGCCCCTCCCAGGGTGGCCATCTCCAGCGCCTGGCGGGCGGTCAGCCCCTGGGGGCCCTTGCGAGCGCGGGCCATCAGCAGCGCCTGGTGCATCTCACCGGCCAGCGGGGTCAGCTCACTGGAGGCCGGGCCGTCCACGCCCAGCCCCACGCTCACGCCCGCGTCCAGCAGTTCGGTGACCCGGCAGATCCCCGCGCCCAGGCGTGCGTTGGAGGTGGGGCAGTGCGCCACTCCGGTGCCCGTGGCCGCGATCCGCCCGATCGCCGCGTCGGACAGGTGCACCGCGTGCGCGAACCACACGTCCCGACCCAGCCAGCCGAGCTTCTCGGCGTACTCCACGGGGGTGCAGCCGAACTCGGCCAGGCACTGCTCCTCCTCGTCGAGGGTCTCGGCCAGGTGGGTGTGCAGCCGCACGCCCTTGTCCCGGGCCAGCGCCGCGGCCTCCACCATCAGTCCGCGCGAGACCGAGAACGGAGAGCACGGCGCCACCGCCACCCGCGTCATGGACCCGGGAGAGGGGTCGTGGTGGGCCTCGATCGCCGACGCCGTGCCCGCCAGGGCCTGCTCCAGCGTCTCCACGACGGCGTCCGGCGGCAGCCCGCCCTGGCTCCGGCCCCGGTCCATCGACCCGCGGGCCAGGTCCAGGCGCACGCCCACCTCGCGGGCGGCCTCCACCTCCGCGGCCACGATGTCGCCCCGGCCGGAGGGGTAGACGTAGTGGTGGTCGGAGGCGGTCGTGCACCCCGACAGGGCCAGGTGGGCCAGCCCGGCCGAGGTGGTCCCCGAGACCACCTCGGCGTTCAGACGGCCCCAGATCTCGTAGGAACCCACCAGCCACTCGAAGAGCGTGCCGTCGGCGAACAGTCCCTGCGTCGCCCACTGGTAGAGGTGGTGGTGGGTGTTGACCAGGCCCGGGGTGACCAGGCACCCGCGCCCGTCCACACGCTCGGCGTCGTCGGCTCCGGGAGCCGGACCCGCGCCCACGGCGGCGATCCGGCCCCCGCGGACCACCACGTGCCCGTCGGCGTACTCGGCGCCGTCCACGGTGACCACATGGGCGCCCTCGACGGCGAAGGCCCCGCCGGCCACGGGGGTGGTTCCGGTCCCGCTCATGCTCCGCTCCCGGCTCCGGCGCGGCGCCCTGCGGCCAGGTGCACCGCGTCGATGATCTTCTCGTACCCGGTGCACCGGCACAGGTTGCCCGCCAGCGCCTCCCGGATCTCGGCGTCGGCCGGCGCGGGCAGCCCCGCGCCCACCGTGCGCTCCAGCAGGTCGTCGGTCTGCACCAGCAGGCCCGGCGTGCAGAAACCGCACTGGACGGCGCCCGCCTCCACGAAGGCCTCCTGCACCGTGCCCAGCTCGCGCTCGGCGCCCTCGCCCTCGGCCAGGCCCTCCACGGTGCGCACGCTCCGTCCCTGCGCCTGTCCGGCGGCGATCATGCACGAGCACGCCGTCACACCGTCGAAGTAGACCGTGCAGGAACCACACTCACCCTGCTCACAGGCGTTCTTGCTACCCGGCAGCCCCAGCCGCTCGCGCAGCACGTACAGCAGGCTCTCGCCCGGCCACACATCGTCGGCGGTCACGTCCTCGCCGTTGACGTTGAAACTCACGCGCATCGCGTGACTCCCTTCCGGTAGTCGGTGACCGACCAGCTCAGCGCGCGGCGCGCCATCACCGCCAGGGCGTGCCTGCGGTACTCGGCGCTGCCCCGCTGGTCGTCGATGGGGCGGGCCGCCGCGGCCACCAGCTCGCCGAACCGGCGCACGGTGGCCTCCGAGGGCGACCGGCCGTTCTCCCAGTCGAACTCCTGGGCCAGGAACTCCTCGGCCGCCTCCGCGCGCAGCGGCGTGGGCCCGGCCGAGCCCAGCCCCGTGCCCACGGCCCGGCGCTCGCCGTCCAGGGCCAGCGCGAAGGAGGTCACCGCGATGACCATCGCGTTGCGCGTGCCGATCTTGGCGAACTGCTGGGGCCCCGACGGCTCCGGCAGCAGCACCGCCGTGATCAGCTCGTCGTCGCGCCTGGCCGTCTTGCGCAGCGACAGGAAGAACTCGCGTACGGGCACCCGGCGCCTGCCGCGCACCGACGCCAGCTCCACGGTCGCGTCGGTGGCCAGCAGTGACGGGTGGGCGTCGCCCGCGGGCGAGGCGCCGCCCAGGTTGCCGCCCACGGTGCCCCGGTTGCGGATCTGCGGGGAGGCCACCGACCGGGAGGCCTTGGCCAGGGCCGGAGCCGTTCCTGACAGGTGCTCGACCACCTCGGTGTAGGACACCCCCGCGCCCAGACGGGTACGGTCGCCGTCGGGCCCGTACTCGGCCAGTTCCGGAATCCGGGCCAGGTCGATCAGGGCGGGCGGGCGCCTCTTGTCGAAGTTGAGCTCCACCATCACGTCCGTGCCGCCCATGATGGGTACCGCGTCGGGATGGGCGCTCTTCGCCTCGAGTGCCTCCTCCAGTGTGGAGGGGCTCAGGAACTCCATGCTGGTCCTCTTGTCGCCGCGTTCTCGCCGCCGCTCGCACACGGTCGGCGCGTCCTTCGTCAGTCGCGTTGTCCCTGGTTGGTCGGGTGGTGTTGTGAAGTACACCACCGGAACCGCGTTCCCTACCAGCAAGTGAAGACATGAAGTGTGCGTGGAACGAACGGTTATCGTTGGGCGTTTCCTACAAGCGGTGTTCCCGGGAGACGGCGACAGCCACCACCGTCACCGCCGCGCACCACACGAGCGACAAGAGGGACGTTCATGCGGATCAGTGAGCTGATCGCGGTCAAGCGGCTGCACCTGAGGTTTCTGACGGGGGCGGAGCACGCGCACCGCGTCCTGCGGTGGGCCTACACCACCGATCTGCTCGAACCCGCCCGCTACCTGCGCGGCGGCGAGTTCGTCCTCACCGGCATGATGTGGCGTACCCGCCCCGAGGACTCCGGGACCTTCGTGTCCTCCATCGCGGGTGCCGGGGCGGTCGCCCTCGGCGCCGGAACCGCCCTGGGCGAGGTCCCACCCGACCTGGTGGAGGCGTGCCGCGCCCACGACCTGCCCCTGGTGGAGGTGCCCCCGGAGACCTCCTTCGGCGCGGTCACCGAGGAGGTGCTGCGCTCCCTGACCCAGCAACGCTTCAGCTCCATCGCCGAGACCCGTGACCGCCACCGCCGCCTCATCGCGGAGGTCGCCTCCGGCGCCGACCTTCCCCGTACCTTCGCCGAGGCTGCCGGACAGGCCGGGCTGACCGCCTGGATCGTCTCCTCCACCGGACGCCACGTCGCCGCCTCCGGCGAGCCCCTGCCCGGGGGCGACCGCGAGTGGCTCGCCGCCCGGGCCCTGACCCGTCCGTCCTTCCCGCACACCGTCCGCCTGCCCGGGGAGGGCGGACGCGCACTGACGATCCTGCCCGTCCAGACCAAGGACTCCCACCCCCTGGCCACCTGGCTGCTGGTCTGCGAGGGCGACCACACCGCCTGGTCCGAGGAGGTGCACGAGTCGGTGGCCGAGATGGCGTCCATCGCCGTGCTCGCCCGCAGCCGCATCGAGGAGCGCGCCCTGACCGGTGCCCGCCACCTGGAGGGGCTGCCCCGGCTGCTGGCCGCCCAGCGCTTCGACGAGGTCACCGAGCTCATGCGCGGTACCGGTCCGGCCGACGGAGGGGAGGGCGCTCACCTCGTGGTCAGCGCCGTGATGCTGCCCGAGCCCCGCGTGCCCGACCTGACCCGGCGGGTGGTCACCGAACTGGTCGCCGACCGTCCCGGCGCCGTCGTCACCGGGGACGAGGACACACTGGCCGTGGTCCCCGTGGGCGGTCCGGAGACCGATGTCCGCGCCCGGGCCGAGGAGGTGCGGGCCGAACTGCTCCACCGGGCCCGCGTCCTGGAGGGCGGCCTGCTCGACCACCGGATCGCCATCGGCCTCAGCTCGGCCGTGCGGGAGGTGCCCGAACTGCGCGGCGCCACGGTGGAGGCCCGCCACGCCCGCCGCCTGGCCGAGCTGCGCGGCGGCCGCTCCCGGGTGATCGCCGGGGCCGAGATCGACTCGCACGAGCTGCTGCTGGCCTCGGTCCCCGAGGAGGTCCAGTCCTCCTACCGGGAGCGGCTGCTGGGACCACTGCTGGCCTACGACCGGGACCACCGCTCGGAACTGGTGGAGACCCTGGAGCAGTTCCTGGCCCACTCGGGGTCGTGGCAGCGCTGCGCCGCCGCCATACACGTGCACGTGAACACGCTGCGGTACCGGATCGGCCGGGTGGAGGACCTGACCGGTCGGGACCTGAGCAGCCTGGAGCACCGGGTGGACCTCTTCCTGGCGCTCAAGCTCCGCGACTGAGGGTTCGGGGACGCAGCCGGGGAGGAAGGGGAGGGAAGGGGCGTGCCCTGCGCGGAAGTGTCACCGGTCGCCGCTAGGGTCCCCACGATGAGTACCGACCTCTCCCTCCCCGAGACCACGGACGCGGACCTGTCCGGCGCCGACCTGCGCGACGTCCTGGCCGATCCCCCGGACCGACCGCGCGTGTTCACCCGCTGCGACATGACCGAGGCGAACCTGTCCGAGGCCGACCTGACCGACGCCACCTTCCACGACTGTCGTCTGGACGGAGCCCGCCTGGAGCGGGCGGTCCTGGAGGGGGCGGGGTTCACCGGCGGCAGCGCGGCCGGCGCCGTGTTCGCGCACACCGAGTGCACCGACACCCGCTTCGAGCGGGTGGACCTGGCCAACACCCGCTGGCAGGGCGCGCTGCTCACCGACACCGTCTTCACCGGCTGCCGGATGACCGGGGCGGGGCTGAACTCCCTGCGGGGGATCGGCTACACCTTCGACCACTGCAACCTGATGCTGGCCCGCTGCAAGGGCATCACACTGCGCGGGCAGACCCTGGAGGGGCTGCGCATGGACGAGGCAGACCTGGCCAGCGCCGACCTGCGCGACACGGTGTGGGCGGAGTCGCGGCTGCGCGGCGCCAACCTGGTCAACGTGCGGCTCTCGGGGGCCGACCTGCGCGGCGCCGACCTGGGGGAGCCCACCCTGGAGCAGGCCGGATACCTGCGCGGGGCCAGTATCAGCCCCGTGCAGGCGGGCACGATCCTGGGCGCCCTGGGCATCACGGTGGTGGACTAGGTCGTGTTTTTTGCACCGTTCCGGGCTCGCGTCCGCCAAGCTGCCCCTCGCTACGCCTTTGCGCTCGTGAAGCACGACCAGGCTGGACTTCGCACATCGTCTTGCGAGAGATCGCCCGGGAGGGCCGCTCGCCGACCCGAAAGCCTTCTGGAAAACACTCACTCCCTAGCGGACGCCGTGCCCGGGGCCCGGCGCCGCCGCCTTGGGCACAGCTAATAATCTACATCGTAAAGGTGCTGCTTCTTTTCATGATCGGCTGATCATGTGAGGATCAAGGGCCACCGCCACGAGTACGCCGTGACGGATGCGGACATCCGTGGAGCCAGGAGTCAGAAGTGCTGTCGAAGCCCGCTCCTCTCACCTTCATTTCCGCCGTGTCCGGAAACGGGGGAGGAAGGCTCAGGCTCCGATGGTCCGGCGTAGCCAGGGCAGGCGCTGCGCGGTGGCACTGCGGCTGAGCGCGGCCCGGGGAGCCAGGCCGTCGAAGCCGTGGAACCCGCCCGGCCACACGTGCAGTTCGGCCGAGCCTCCCGCCTTCCAGATCCGGGAGGCGTAGTCCACGACCTCGTCGCGGAAGGTCTCCGCCGAGCCCACGTCCAGGAAGGCCGGGGGCAGGCCGGACAGGTCCTGTGCGCGTGCGGGAGCGGCGTAGGGGGACACGTCCGGGCCGCCCGCCGCCTCGCCGAGCAGCGCGCCCCAGCCGGTGGCGTTGGCGACCTTGTCCCACACGCCCGCTCCGGCCATCTGCTCGGCCGAGACCGAGTCGTTGCGGTCGTCGAGCATGGGGCAGACGAGGAGTTGTCCCCGCAGGGCCGGTCCGCCCCGGTCGCGGGCCAGCAGGGCGGTGGCGGCCGCCAGCCCGCCTCCCGCGCTCACTCCGCCCACCACCAGGCGCTGGGGGTCGATGCCCAGGCCGGCGGTGTTCTCGGCGGCCCATCCCAGGCCCGCGTAGCAGTCCTCCACCGGGGTGGGGTGGGGGTGTTCGGGGGCGAGCCGGTAGTCCACGGACACCAGGGCCAGGCCCAGTTCGCGCGCGGTCAGCAGCAGCCCGGGGATCTCCGCTCCCCGGTGGGTGCCCGCGATCATGCCGCCGCCGTGGACCCAGTACAGGGCGCCCACGGGTTCGGTGGCCCCGGCGGGCCTCCACACCAGCAGGGGCACGTCGGCGCCGTCGTGGCCGGGTGCGTGGTGCTCGGTCTCGGTGTAGGCGCCGTCCAGGGTCAGGTCGGCCTCCGGGCCGGGGGCCTGGTGGGCCTGGCGTTCGCGCAGGGCCGGGATCATGTCGGGGGTGAGCTGGTAGGGGACCTCCTCGCGGAACACGGCCAGGGCCGCGGCCAGTTCGGAGTCGAAGGGGGGAGGGGTGGGCATGTGCGCCTCCGGACGGGGTGGGGAGTCGTGTGGGGCGTCACCATTGTGGCCGAGCGGTGACCGGCGGGGCGGCGCCGTGTGGCGGTACGCGCCGCCGGCCGGCGGGAGAGGCCCACGGGCCGGAGCCCGCTTCCCGCGGGGTCGGGGCCGTGAGGGCACCCGTGCCCTCACGGCCCGTGCTCAGCCCGCCAGGGCCTCGCCGATCGTCACCTGGGGACGCGGAGCCTGGAGGTGGCCGCTCTCCAGGCGCCACACGCAGTCCTCCAGGACCCGGACGAGTGTCCAGGCGCGGGCCCGCTCGCGGTCGGCTCCGGCGACCTCGGTCAGCAGGTCGAACCTGCGGCGCACCGACCGGGGCGCCCCGCCCGGTTCGGCCTCCTCCGCGAACCGGTTGCGCAGCGCGGGCAGGAGTTCGTATCCGGGGTCGCCGACCAGCGGCTTGGGGTCGATGGCCACCCACGGCTCCCGGCCGGTTCCCGGCAGCGGGGCCAGCACGTTCTGGAAGTGCAGGTCCCAGTGGAGGAGCCGGTCACCCGGCTGGGCCGCCATCTCCCGGGCGACGGCCGACCACCGGGCGAGCAGTCGCCGGAACCGGTGGTCGACGCGCTCGCGTGTCAGGAAGGGGCGGGCGCGTTCGACCAGGGTCTGGGCGATCGGGCCCAGAGAGCGCATCCCGGTCGGGCCGGGACACGCGTTCAGGCGGGCGAGCAGACCGCCGATCACCCTCAGGGCCTCGTCCACCTCCACGTCGTCCAGGGACCGGGCCGGGTCCAGGGCCTCCAGGAGCATCGCTCCGTTGCCGGGGTCGTGTGCGAGCAGGCGTACCGCGCCGTCACCCGCCCAGGCGCGCAGCGCGCCGGGTTCGCCCTCGCTCTCCTGGTCCACGGGCAGCACCTTGAGCACGGCGGGGGTTCCGTCGGCGCGCCGTACCGGTACCACCAGGGACACCGCTCCGTGCAGGGGCCGGCCACCGGTGGGGCGCAGCCGCCACAGGTCGCACTGCCGGGCGGCCGTCCGGGGCAGTCGGTCCACCCACTCGGGGCCGAAGAAGTCGCCGACCGTCCTGGCCAGTTCCTCGGGCACGCTGATCGGGGGAGTGGTCCCGCACATGTTCGTCGTCTCCTTCGTCGCCGGGTCCTGGTCGAAGGAGTGAGGGGAGGAGCGCGTGTCTAACGCATACCGAACACCTCGCTGTCGTCGCCGGTCGCCGTGACCGTACCCGGTGGGCCGGTGCCGCGCCCCCGTTCTCCGTGTGCCGGGCGGTCCGCGGCCGCGGACGCGGGGGTGTCCGGCGGGGGCCGTGTCAGCCGGGCGGGGTGATCGGTTCCTCCCCGTACACCCGTGACCAGGGACGGTGGCCGTTGCCGACCGTCAGCGACCCGTCGTTGCCGGGGGGATCGGCCAGTACCCGTGCGGCGGCCTCGGCGAAGGCCGCGGCGGCCGGGTGGGCGTCCTGGGCCGGGCGCACCGCCTCCGTGCGCCGGTGCAGCGGTGCGCCGGTCAGGGGCCGCCAGGCCAGACGCGGTTCCCGCGCGGCCACAGCCGCCGTCTCCAGGGCCACTCCGCGCCGGGCCAGCACCAGTCCCAGCAGGAACTCGGTGTCGCCGGCCTCGCGTACCCGGGGCGGTATCCAGTCGCTCTCCCGGCACACCGCCAGGACGCGTTCGAACCACACCGGGGCGCTTCTTCGCGCGGACAGTACCAGGTCCCACCCCGCCAGGTCCCCGAGGTCCACGGAGCCGGCGCGTGCCAGTGCCTCACCGCGCGGCAGGACCGCGCCCAGTTGCGCGCGGTGCACCGGTTGGCCGACCAGTCCCGCGCCCTCGAAGGGCGCGGTCAGCAGTCCGGTGTCCACCGATCCCCCGCTCAGCGCGCGTACCAGTTCCGTACCGGTCATCTCGCACAGGTCCACCTCCAGGCCCGGTGCCTGGTCGGCCATCCGCTCCACCAGGCCGCGCAGCGCGACCGCCGGGGTCGCGGGCGGTACCGCCGCTCGCAGGGTGCCCAGTTCGCCGTCGCGCACGCGCCGCATGGTCTCGCGCAGGCGTGTCTCGCCCGCCACCAGGTCACGGGCCTGGGAGACCAGCAGCCGTCCGGCGGGCGTCAGTTCCACGCGGCGGCGCGACCGGTCGAACAGGGCCACCCCCAGTTCCTCCTCCAGGCGGCGCACGGACTGGCTCAGCGCGGGTTGGGCGATGCCCAGTTCCACCGCGGCCTCGCCGAAGTGACCCTCCCGTGCCACCACCAGGAAGTACCGCAGGTGCCGTCCAAGATCCACGGCCCGACTCTAGACCACCGCCGGAGAGCGCTAGCGTGAGCGCCGTGACCACCGCCAGCGCCCCCGTCGTCCGTGTCCACGCGCGTGAGATCGACGGCACCGGACAGGTCGGCCGTCTGGCCGACGAGCCCGTCGTCCTGGCCTCCGTGGCCAAGGTCCTCATCGTCCTGGAGTTCGCCCGTCAGGCCTCCACGGGGCTCGTGGACCCCACCGAGCGTGTCGTGGTGCGCCGTGACGACCGGCTGGGGGGCTGGGGCACCGCCGACTTCGCCGACGACGTCGAGTTGTCCCTGCGTGACTGTGCCCTGCTGGCCATGACGATCAGTGACAACACCGCCGCCGACCTGATCGTGGACCGTGTGGGCGTGGAGCCCGTCCACCTGCTCGCCACGGAGTTGGGGCTGGAGCGCACCCGCTTCACCGGCGGACCCCGGGCCCTGCTGCACGCCCTGCTCGACGAGAGCGACGCCACCGGTACCGATCCGGCCACCCTCCTGGCCCGTGATCCCTCGCGGACCACCTCCAGTACCCCGGCCGACATCACCCGCCTCCTGCGGCTGGTGTGGACCGACGCCGCCGCTCCGCCGAGGGCGTGCGCGTTCGTGCGCGACCTCATGGCGCGTCAGCTGGTGCGTACCCGCATCGCCTCGGGCTTCGGTCCCGACGTCCGTGTCAGCGTCAAGTCCGGGACCCTGCCCGGGCTGCGTATGGAGGCGGGGGTGATCGAGTACCCCGACGGTGGTCGCTACGCCGTCGCCGTGTGCGCGGCGGGTCCCGACGCGGGGCGCACCGCCCTGGAGGCCGACATGGCCCTGGGGCGGGCCGCGCGTGAGGCCGTGGAGCGGTTGCGTGTTCCGTTTTCGGGCGGTTGAGGGTCCGTCGGCGCGGCGCTGACCGGTTCCGATAGGCGAACGCCTATCGGAACCGGTCGCGCCGCTTATTGGACGCTGTGTCGTGAACCGTGTTTGTCTGTGCGCCGTTCGACCCATCAGGCCAGAGAGAACGAGGTCAGCACATGTCGATCGGACGACGGGGATTCCTGCGGGGCGCGGTCGCGGGCGGGGCGCTCACCCCCTTGCTGGCGGGCGCTGCGGCGCCCGCCCACGCCACCGCCGCGGCGGCCGCACCGGGGGCCTCCCCCACGGGGAGGGGCGGCAGGGTCGTCTTCCGCTGGTTGGGCACCAGCGGCTGGCGGATCGACATGCCGGGCCGGTCGTCGGTGCTGGTCGATCCCTTCCTCACCCGGTTCAGCACCGGCCTGTTCGACCCAGACCGCAAGTTCGACGCCAAGACGTCCCTGACCGTGGACGCGGCCACCGTCGACGAGCACACCGCCGACATCGGTGACAGGGGCGTCGTCCTGGTCACCCACACGCACTGGGACCACTTCTCGGACGTGCCGCACATCGCCACCACGACCGGCGCCCAGGTCGTGGGCACCCTGACCACGTACCACCTGGCCCAGGCTATGGGCGTCCCCGTGGGGCAGACCTCCCCGGTGCGGGGTGGGGAGGTGCTGGACTTCGACGGGTGTGTGGTGGAGGCCGTCTCCTCCCGGCACAGCCGCAACGCCCACCACTCGGTGCTCTTCGCGGGTGTGCGTGTGGGTGTGCCGGAGGCCCCCGCCACCATCGCCGACCTGCCCGAGGGCGACACTCTGGCCTTCCAGGTCACCCCGCCCTCGGGGCCCTCGGCGTTCTTCATGGGCGCCAGTGACTTCGCCGAGCGCGAGGTGGCCGGGCTGGCGCCCGACGTGGCGATGGTCGCGTTGCCCTCCACCTCCAGCACGCACGAGTACGTGCCCCGGCTGCTGGAGGCCCTGGATCGGCCCGGGACCGTGGTGCCCGTGCACTGGGACCACTTCGAGCGCGAGTTGGCCAACCCGCCGGTGGACGGTACCGGGAAGGGCATGAGCGTGGGGGAGTTCACCGCCCTGGTGCGCCGGGTCTCGCCCGGGAGCCGGGTCGTGGTGCCCGAGTACCTGACGCCCTACACGTTCTAGGGAGGGGCCCGGGGGTGTGCCCGGCGTCCTCAGGGGCGCCGGGACAGCGCCTCGACCATGCCGTCCAGGGCGGGTTTGGGTTCGTAGTCCTCGTCGAAGGGCAGTGCGGCGGTGTACCCGGGGAACCATTCGGGGATCCAGGAGTGCTGGTCGCTGACCCCCCACACCGACACGCTCATGCACCGGGGCACCTCCAGGCACGCCTGGACCACGTGCTGGTACTCCTGTTCCTGCTGTCGCAGCGCCTGTTCCCGCGGGGGTTCGGGGATGCGCACGTCCAGTTCGCTGACGGTGACCTCCAGCCCGAGGTCGGAGAAGCGGCGCATGTGCTCGGCCAGGTCCCGGGGGACGTTGCCGTGGACGAAGTGCCCCTGGAAGCCGATGCCGTGCAGGGGCACCCCGCGGTCGAGCAGGTCGGTCACCAGGGAGTACATGGCGTCGGTCTTGGCGCCGCCGCCCTCGATGCCGAACTCGTTGATGTACAGCTTGGCCGCGGGGTCGATCTCGTGGGCCATGGACAGCGCCTCGGCGATGTAGTCCTCGCCCAGGACCTGGTACCACAGGTTCTCGCGCGGGCGCGGCCCGTGGTCCTCGAAGGGTTCGTTGATCACGTCCCAGGAGGTGATGCGTCCCTGGTAGCGCCCCAGAAGCGCCTCCATGTGCTCGCGCATCACCTCGCGCAGTTCCCCCGTGTCCCAGTCGCCCCGGGCCAGCCAGGAGGGCTGCTGGTTGTGCCACAGCAGTGTGTGCCCGTGCACGTCGAGACCGTGGTGTTCGGCGAAGTCCACCACGGCGTCGGGTCCGTTCCAGTCGAACTGGTACCGCTCGGGTTGGACGTGTTCCCACTTCATGGCGTTCTCGGCGGTCACCGAGGTGTAGTTGTCGGTGACCACGGACTGGTAGTCGGGGTCGTGCGTCAGCGGGTCGACCGCCACCGCGACCCCCAGTCCGATCTCGTGGGCGCCGGCCAGCTGGGGCAGCCCCCTCTCGGCCTCCTCCCGCTCCGGCTGGGGCAGGGCGACCGCGAGGATCGCGGTGACCACGAGGATCACCGCGCACAGGGCCCCCGCCGTCAGGAGGACCTCGCGTCCCCGGGTGAGTGCGTGCCATCGGACGGGGGCCGCGCCGCGCATCCTGTCCCCCACTTCTACTGGTGTCCCGTGGTGACGGGGAAGGCCGACAGGGCGCGTACGACGGTGGTGCCGCGGCGGGTGGGCCGTGCGGTGGGCCGTAGGCCGGGCAGGCGCTCGGCCAGGGCGCGCAGCGCGATCCGGCCCTCGAGTCGGGCGAGCGGGGCGCCCAGGCAGTAGTGGAGGCCGCCGGAGAAGGACAGGTGGTCGGATGCGTCGGGGCGTGTGATGTCGAAGCGGTCGGGGTCGGTGAAGCGCTCGGGGTCGCGGTTGGCCGAGCCGATCAGGCACAGGGTGTAGTCGCCTCTGCGGAGGTGGTGGCCCTGGACGGTGGTGTCGGCCTGGACCCAGCGGGTGGTCATCTGCACGGGGGAGTCGAAGCGCAGTGCCTCCTCCACGGCGCTCTCGGCCAGCGCGGGTTCCTCCACCAGGTGCCGCCACTGTTCGCGGTGGCGTAGCAGGGCCGCCATCCCGTTTCCGATCAGGTTCACCGTGGTCTCGAATCCGGCGACCAGGAGCAGCCGGCACATGGTGCTCACCTCGGCGGCGGTGAGGCGGCCGTTGTCGGTTTCGGCGGCCAGGGCGGAGATCACGTCCTCCCGGGGGTCGGCGCGCCGCTGGTCCAGCAGCCGCTCGAACAGCGCGTCCAGCCGTGCGGTGGCCTGGCGGATCCGGCGCAGGTGGTTCGCCGACCGCGCGCCGTCCAGTGCGCCGCCGACGGTGTAGCCGATGCGTACGAACTCGGCGTCGTCGGACTCGGGGATGCCCAGCAGGCGGCTGATGACCGCGATGGGCAGCGGTTGGGCGAAGTCGCGCATGAGGTCGAAGTCGCCGCGGGCGGCCGCCGCGTCCAGGAGCGCGTGGGTGATCTTCTCGATCTCGGTCTGGTACTGCCTCATCCGGCGCGGGCTGAACGCGGGCCGTGCGATTGCGCGCAGCCGGGTGTGTTCGGGCGGGTCCTTCATGAGGAAGGACAGGTCCAGGACGTCGAACTGTTCGGGCAGTGCCTCCTGGGAGGGGGACCGCACGCCGAACTCCCGGCCGCGTAGCAGTGTGCTCACGGCCTCGTGGGTGTGCGCGGTGCGAAAGCCCAGCCGGCTGGTGACGAAGGGACCCTGGGCGCGCAGGCGCCGGTAGGTGGGATAGGGGTTGTCGCGCCAGGGGTGGTGCAGCAGCCGGCTGGGGTGGTCCTGGGTCTGTGCGGCCAGCCACGACAGTCCGTGGGCGGTGCGCAGCCGGGCGTCGGTGCGGAGGGCGTCGAGAATCTGCATGGTGGTGGGTCCTCTCCTGCGTACCAACGACACTAGGCGTGCTTCCCCCGTGCGGTCATGAGGTCTGGCGACTTGGCCGTTGGCGGTCAGCGGGGAACTTCCCGGCGGCCCGGGGGCGTTGGCACGCCTTCCGGGCCGCCGCGTTCCCACGTTCGGCCTGGCCGTAGGGAGTGGGGAGTCGCACGGATCTGAGAAGACCGTACTCCTGGGACCCTTCCACCGCCGGGAAAATCCGGCCCGGGCGGTGTGCGGGGCCCGCGGAGCCCGCGGCGGACACGTCGTCGCGAGGGCGCCGCGTGGGTGGTCGGAGTGGGTGTGCGCGGGCTCGTGGCGGCCGCCTCCCCGGGACCCGCCACCCCCTAGACTGGGCTCCTCCGCGGCGGACGCGGCGGTTTTTCCGTGCCGCGGTGCGGGAGGGCGGGTGCTGTTTCCGCCGGTCGGCGCCGCTCACGGGGTTCCTGGGTGGAAGAGCAACGCGCAGAGTCGGAGGATGAGGACGTTGGGTCCCTTGGAGAGCGTCGACCCCGAACGCATCGGCCGGTACCGGCTGATCGGCCGCTTGGGCTCTGGCGGCATGGGTCAGGTGTTCTTCGGCCGCTCGGCCGGAGGGCGGGCGGTGGCGATCAAGCGCATTCACCCGCACATGGCCGCCGACGCGTCCTTCCGTCAGCGTTTCGCCCGCGAGGTCACCGCCGCACGCCAGGTCAGCGGTGCCTTCACCGCCCCGGTCATCGACGCCGACCCCGACGACCAGGTGCCCTGGCTGGTCACCTCCTACGTGCCCTCCCTGCCCCTGGACGAGGCGGTGCGGGCGCACGGCCCGCTGCCCGAGGCCAGCGTGCGCGTGCTGGCCGCCGGTCTGGCCGAGGCGCTGGCCGAGATCCACCGGGTCGGCCTCATCCACCGCGACCTCAAGCCCGGGAACGTCCTGCTCGCCGAGGACGGGCCCCGGGTGATCGACTTCGGTATCGCCCGTGCCACCGACGGGACCGCCGCCACGCAGTCGGTCATCGGCACCCCCGGTTTCATGAGTCCGGAGCAGGTGCAGGGCGAGACCCTCACCCCCGCCGGCGACCTGTTCGCCTACGGCGCCGTGCTGGCCTACGCCGCCACGGGCACCGGTCCCTTCGGCGAGGGCAACATGCCCACCATGGTGATGCGCATCATCAGCCACGAGCCGGACCTGTCGACCGTTCCCGAGTCGCTGCGCCACCTGGTCGCCGCGTGCCTGTCCAAGGACCCGCGGGGGCGCCCCGGGCCGGGGGAGATCCTGGACTACCTGGGCGATGTGCACGTGGGTCCGACCTGGCTGCCGCCGGCCGTGATGATGGGCGTGGAGGAGCAGGTCGCCAAGGTCAACAAGGCGCTGGCCGCCTCGGCCGGTGACGTGCGGGCCACCGGCGCGCACCAGCGCACCGAGGTCCTGGGCCAGGGCGGTGCCACCGCCCTGGGCGGTGCGGCCGCCGGAGCCGCCGCGGCGGGCGCGTGGGGCGATGACCAGTCCACCAGGGTCGCGGGCGGGGCGCAGGGGGCCGACAACGGCGCCACCTCGGTGCTGGGGGAGCAGACCTACCAGCAGACCCACCAGCCCACGGCCCCGTTCCCGGGCGCCCAGCAGGTGCCGCCCACCGCCTACCAGCAGGGCCATCCGGGCGGGGAGGATCCCTACGCCGACCTGTACGGCACGCGGCGTGACTCGCGCTCTGAGGCCGCCGCCGATCCGCGCCAGCAGCAGGAGCAGTTGCGCCAGCAGGAGGAGCAGCGGCAGCGCCGCATGGAGGAGCAGCAGCGCTACCAGCAGGAGCAGCACAGGCGGGTGGAGGAGCAGCGGGTCGAACAGCGCCGCCGGCAGGAGGCCGAGCGCGCCCACCGCGAACGCGTGCGCGCCGAGCAGGAGGCCGCCCGCCGGGCGCAGGCACAGGCGCGCCAGGCCGACCAGCCGGGGCTGTGGGGTTTCGTCAAGCTGCTGCCGTTGCTGATCATCCCGCTGATCCAGATTCCGCTGGGTTACGGCGCCGCGCTGGCGTGGTCGTGGTTCACCGCCGAGAGCGGCGTGTGGAACGGGACGGCCTACGCCTTCGAGCCGTTGACCATGGACTCCTTCTGGCACGCGACCATGCTGGGCTACTTCGTCTTCAACAACCTGGTGTCGTTGGAGTACCTGGTGCGGTCGCTGCGGACCTCGTTCGTCACTGGCGCGGTGCTGGCGCTGGGAGCGGTCGCGGCGACCAACGGGTTGTTGTACAGCTTCGGCTTCTGGGGCTGAGGACCCGCCGCCCAGGGAGCACCCGCACCCCGCCGGGCCGGGAGCATACCCGGCGGGCCCGGGAGTGCCGGGCCGCCGACGACGGGAGACCCTGCGCCGACCCACATCCGGAACGTCAGCCGGGGGTGGAGACGCCCGCCCGGTCCTGGCGGATCTCGGTCACCCGGTGGTGTACCGGGCGGGTGGGGGAGAGCGCCGAGCACGTGGTCGGGCACTCCGGTCCCTCCGCCGCGGCCACCGACACCGTGTACAGGCCGCCGCCGTGGCCCAGGGTGACCCGGACCCCCTCGGCGGTCTCCTCCTCGTCCAGGTGTGTCAGCGCGTCCACGCCCACCGCGCCCAGGCGGGTGCGCAGCGCGGCCTCGGCGGCCTGTACGGCCGAGGAGTCGCTGCACCGCCCCCGGTAGTTGCCGGGCAGGACCACGCCGCTCTCGAAGGCGGCGACCGTGCGCCGCGCCGACTCCGGTTCCAGGCGGCCGAAGTAGGCCCCCTGGGGCAGGGCGACCAGGTTGGCGGCGAAGCGGTCGCCGCCCACGTGCGTGGTCTCCCACACCTGGGCCCGGCCTCCGGTGAGCGCGGCGGCCACCGGGCGGCCCAGTACCGCGCAGCACGGGTCCTTCTTGGCGTGCGTGCACACCAGGTACAGGGTGTGGTCCACGGCGGTGCCGAACGAGGGCGGCCGGGGCCGTTCCACGGCGGTGGTGTCGTACTCCAGCAGTTCGGCCAGATCGGTGAAGTCCACCTGGCGCGCCCAGGGGCTGGTGCGGCTGACATGCACGAAGTAGGCGCGTCTGGGGCCCGCTCCGGTCCCGGTGCGGCCGGTGTCGCCGGGGCGCTTGATCAGCTGGGGTTTGATGTCCCTGCCCGCGATGCGCTCGGCCAGCCGTGAGACCACGGCCTTGTCCAGGCCGGGGCTGGTGAAGGCGGGGTGGCGCCAGGGCCCGGGGTGTTCGACCAGCAGCCAGCCGGTGGTGCGCCCGGCCGTTCCGGAGATCGGCTCGCCGGTGTAGCGGGCCAGGGCCGAGCATCCCCGGCTGCCGTCCGGGGCGGTGGGCAGACGCACGGATCACGTCCAATCGGGTGGCGGGTGCACGGCGCCCGTGGAACCAGGTCACGGGACCGCGCGAAACGGGGTCGCGAAGGTTAGGTTAGCCTACCCATTCTGTGAGTGCCCCGCTCGGTCGGGGGTATCGTCCCGCTCCGGTGCGACGCGCCCCGTGGGGATCCGGTCCGTGTCCCCTCAGGCCGGGCCGCGTGTACGGGTGTACCCGTGTACCCGGAGGTGGGGGCGTTTCGGGCGCCGATCTGATTCAACGTTCAAATGTTGACACCCGGACAATCGCTGCCCGAGGATGAGGCACGGAGGGAAGTTCCGCGCCCGCTGTCCGGATTCCGTCCTGATCCGGACCGCGGGCGCGCCCCCTGGGCCGCCCGCGGTCCGGCCGCCCGCCGTGGTCGGGTCGAGGCCACGCGCCGGGGCGCCGGGGCTCCGGCGGACGGCGACCGGCCGTCGCGGTGGCCGATCGGGCCTTCGGCGGTTCCGCCTCCATCCACGCGCGCGCCCGGCGCGGCGCCCTTCCGTTGGCCACCCCCTGGGGGAGTCGGCCCGCCCCTGGTGCCGGCCCCCATGGCGACGACGCGCGTGCGCGTCGTCGCCCCTGGCGCGGCGCTCGGACACGCAGTCGTTCACTATTCGAACCCTTATTCGCTTTGCGAACGCCGAGTGGGCCCAGTGGGCCCCCGCGTGGGGTGAGGCGGCTCCGAAAGCACCCTGACCAGGCACGGTCATCCCATCACCGGCTGTTCACGAGTCGGAAACGTGCCCTCGTCGTGCCTTGACCGAATGAGGTGGATCACTTATGTTCGCTAGAAGAACACGTGTTCGCTAAACGTACAAAGACGGGCGACAGCGCCCCCGATCCAGCTGGAGTTCCTGATGCGCCGAACGTTGGCCGCCCTCACCACGGGCGCGGCACTGCTGGCCGCCACCGCGTGCGGCTCACAGGAGGCCGACTCCGATTCCGACTCCGGTGACCTGACCACGGTCACCGCGGGCGTCATCCCCATCGTCGACGTCGCCCCCGTCTACCTCGGTGTGGAGCAGGGGGTCTTCGAGGAACACGGCATCGACCTGCGACTGGAGTCCAGCTCCGGTGGCGCGGCCATCGTGCCCGGCGTCGTCAGCGGAGAGTTCGACCTGGGATTCAGCAACATCGTCTCGCTCGTCGTCGCCCGTGAGCAGGGGCTGCCCCTGACCACCCTCACCAACGGCGTCACCACCACCGGTGAGCAGGGCGCGGACATGGGCGGCGTGTTCGTCCGGGACGACAGCTCCGTCCAGGACGCCGCCGACCTGGAGGGGCTCACCGTGGCCAGCAACAACCTCAAGAACATCGGGGACACCACCGTGCGCCAGTCCGTGCGCGAGGCCGGGGGAGACCCCGCCTCGGTGGAGTTCGTCGAACTGCCCTTCCCCGACATGCCCGCCGCCCTGGAGACCGGCCAGATCGACGCCGTCTGGGCCGTGGAGCCCTTCGCCTCGATCATCCGCCAGGCCGGGCACCGCGAGATCGCCTCCAACTTCGTCGACACCCACCCCGAGCTCTCGGTGGCCGCCTACTTCGCCTCCGAGCAGCGCCAGGCCGAGGACCCCGAGCTCTTCGCCGACATCACCGCCGCCCTGGAGGAGTCCCTGGCCTACGCCCAGGACAACCCCGACGAGACCCGCCGGATCATCTCCACCTACACCGAGATCGACCAGGGCGTCCTCGACGAGCTGATCCTGCCCCGCTTCCCCACCGACATCAACCGCGAGTCCGTGCGGACCCTGGCCGACCTGATGGTCACCGACGGTCTCATCGACTCCGAGCCCGACCTGGACGCCCTCTACGGCGCCAAGGAGTGATCCCGGGCCCGGACCGCACCACACCCGGCCGGGCCCAGACTCCCGGCCCGCCGGGGACATCCGTCCTCCCGGCGGGCCCACCGCACCCCCATCCACATCCCCCGTTCTCTGTACAGGAGAAGACCATGACCGCGACACGAACCGCCCTGGTGGCACTGGCCGCCGGCACGGCGCTCACCCTGACGGCCACGGCCTGCGGCGGCGACGCCAGTGGCGACCCGGCCGGAAACGGGCTCACCCCCGTCACGGTCGGGGTTCTGCCCATCACCGCGGTCGCCCCCTCTACCTCGGCGTCGAACAGGGCCTGTTCGAGGAGCAGGGCCTGGACGTGACCATCGAGACCGGTGGCGGCGGCGCCACCACCGTGCCCCGCATCGTCAGCGGCGAGCTCGACTTCGCCTTCGGCAACGTGGTCTCCCTCATGGTGGCCCGCGAACAGGGCCTGCCCCTGACCGTGGTCGCCAACGGCATGACCACCACCGGCGACGCCGAGACCGACTACAGCGCCCTGGTCGTGCCCGAGGGCAGCGACATCACCGCCCCCGCCCAGCTGCAGGACGCCACCGTGGCCATCGACAACCTGCGCAATATCGGTGACACTTCCGTGCGGAACTCGGTGCGCCTGGACGGCGGCGACGCCGACCACGTCGACTTCGTCGAACTGGCCTTCCCCGACATGGTCGGCGCCATGGACAACGGTCAGATCGACGCCGCCTGGGTGGTCGAGCCCTTCCTGACCATCGCCCTGGAGCAGGGCGCCACCCCCATCGCCGCGAACTTCGTCGAACTCGACCCCGAACTCTCCATCGCCACCTACTTCACCGGTGACGAACTCATCGCCTCCGACCCCGACACGGTCGACGCCTTCACCGAGGCCATGAACGCCTCCCTGGTCTACGCCGAGGAGCACCCCGACGAGACCTCCCAGATCCTGACCACCTTCACCGAGATCGACCCCGAGCTCATCGACCAGCTGCGCTGGCCGCGCTTTGAGACCGAGATCGACCGCGGCGCCCTGGAAACCGTCGCCGACCTGATGGTCACCGACGGCCTGATCGACTCCGCACCCGACCTGGACACGTTCATTCGATGACCGAAACCACCGCCCAAGGCCCCGCGCGCGAGCGCCCCGAGGCTCCTGCGGGAGCCGGCGGGCGCCCGCGCGGGGCCACCCGCACGGGCACCAGCAAACCGCTCCTCGGCGCCGTGGGCATCGTGGCCTTCCTGGGCATGTGGGAGGCCGTGCCCCACGTGGGCCTGGTCTCCGAGCGCTACCTGCCCCCGGCCTCGACGGTCCTGGCCGCCCTGGCCCGGCGCGCCACCACACCCGATTTCTGGACCGCGGTCGGTGACACCCTCATCGGGTGGGGCCTGGGGCTGGCCATCGCCTTCGTCGGCGCCGTCCTGCTCGGCTTCGCCATGGGCGCCCTGCCGCGGGTGCGCGCCTTCACCAACTCCACGGTGGACTTCCTGCGCCCCATCCCGTCGGTGGCGCTCATCCCGCTGGCCGTGCTGGTGTACGGCACCGACATCCGCTCCACCCTGCTCCTGGTGGTCTACGCCTGCTTCTGGCTCATCTACATCCAGGTGCTCTACGGTGTGGCCGACGTGGACCCGGTCGCCGAGCAGACCGCCCGCTCCTACGGGCTGGGCCGCCTGGCCCGGATCCGCTACGTGGTCTGGCCCACGACACTGCCCTACCTGATGACCGGGGTGCGCCTGGCCGCCGCGGTCGCCCTCATCCTGGCCATCACCGCCCAGCTGATCATCGGCTCTCCCGGCATCGGCCGGGAGATCGCCGTCGCCCAGTCCAGCGGCGCCGTCTCCTCGGTCTACGCGCTCATCGTCGCCACCGGCGCCCTGGGCGTGCTGATCAACATCGGGGTGCGCGCCCTGGAACGCCGCGTCCTGCGCTGGCACACGTCCGTCCGCGGGGAGGCCACCGCATGAGCAGCCGATCCACCACCTTGAGCACGGGGTCCGGCGTCACGGCCTCCGTGCGGCGCGCGGGCACCAAGGTCCTGCACGTCCTGTTGCTGCCCTCGCTGCTCATCGGCCTCTACGCCTACTCCAGCGCCAACTCCGACAGCTACTACACACCCACCCCCGACCTCATCGCCGCGGCGTTCGCCGAACTGTGGTTCTCCGAGCGCTTCTTCGTGGACGTGCTGCCGAGCCTGGCCCGCCTGGCCACCGGCTTCACCATCTCCGCGGTGCTGGGCGTGGGCCTGGGCGTGCTGCTGGGGCTGTCCACCAGGGTGCGCGCCCTCTTCGAACCGGTCCTGGAGTTCCTGCGGGCCATCCCGCCGCCCGTCCTGGTGCCGTTGATGATCCTGCTCGCCGGGATCGACGACTCCATGAAGGTCCTGGTCATCGTCTCCGGCTGCGTGTGGCCCATCCTGCTCAACACCGTCGAGGGCGTGCGCGCGGTGGACCCCGTCCTGGCCGACACCGCCCGCTGCTACGGGATCACCGGCACCGCGAGGCTGCGCGTGCTCGTGCTGCGCTCGGCCAGCCCGCAGATCATGGCCGGGCTGCGCCTGGCGCTGGCACTGGCCATCATCCTGATGGTCATCAGCGAGATGTTCGCCAGCTCCAGCGGTCTGGGCTTCGCCATCGTGCAGTTCCAGCGCACCTTCGCCATCCCCGAGATGTGGGCGGGCATGGTGCTGTTGGGGCTGGTCGGCTTCGCCCTGTCGGCCCTGTTCGAGTTCGCGGAGGGCCGTGTCCTGGGCTGGTACCGCGGCCTGCGCGCCGCCAACCGGGGGGAGTGATCCGGATGAGCGCGAACAGCGGTACGAGCGCGGGTGAGGACACCGGGAACCCGGGCGCCACGACGAACCACCAAGGAGAACGCCCCACCATGCTCAAGGTCACCGGCCTGCAGAAGATCTACAACGGGGGAGCCAACGCCGTCGAGGCGGTGCGCGACCTGACCTTCGACCTGGGGGAGGGCGAACTCGTCTGCCTCGTGGGTCCCTCCGGTTGCGGTAAGACCACCCTGCTCAAGTGCATCGCCGGGCTCATGCCGCCCACCAGCGGCACAGTCGAGCTCGCCGGCCAGAGCGTGACCGCGCCGCCTCCGGGCATGGCCGTGGTCTTCCAGGAGTACGGGCGCAGCCTCTTCGCCTGGATGAGCGTGCGCGCCAACGTCGAGCTGCCGCTGAAGCAGAAGAAGATCCCCCGCGGGCGGCGCAAGGAGCTGGTCGACGAGTCCCTGGAGGCGGTGGGGCTGACCAGCTTCGCCAACGCCTATCCCTGGCAGCTCTCGGGCGGTATGCAGCAGCGCGTGGCCATCGCCCGGGCCATCGCCTACGAGCCCCAGGTCCTGCTGATGGACGAGCCCTTCGCCGCCGTGGACGCCCAGACCCGCGCCGACCTGGAGGACCTCATCCGCCAGATCTGGCAGCGCATGGGGGTGACCGTGCTGTTCGTCACCCACGACATCGACGAGGCCGTCTACCTGGGGGAGAGGGTGCTGGTGCTGTCCTCCTCGCCGACCGTGGTGCAGGATGACATCACCGTCGACCTGCCGACCGAGCGCGACCAGCTCACCACCCGCCAGGACGAGCGCTTCACCGAGCTGCGCGCCCGCGTCTACGCCGAGATCCAGCAGGCCAAGAAGAGCGCCGGGGCGGACCGGCCCGCCGCTTCCTCCGTCGCGCACTAGCCGAGTACACCGTCCGCGGCGGTCGGCGGGTCCGCACACGGCACCCGTTTCGCTCCGCACGCGGAGAATAGCGTCGAATCCGTCAAAGGAGACACCGTGACCCTGATCGCCGAGGACTACACCTCCGCCCTCTTCACCGGGGCCTGGACACCGGCCAGGGGCGGCGACGCCCCCGTGGTCTCGCCCTCCACCGGCACCGTTCTGGGCCGCACCGGCATCGCCAACGCCGAGGACGTGAGCGAGGCCGCGGCCCGGGCCGCCCGGGCCCAGCGCGAGTGGGCGGCCGCCTCCTTCGAGGAGCGCGCCGCCGTGCTGCGCCGTGCCGGGGACCTGCTGGAGGCCAACTCCGAGGAGATCATGGGCTGGCTGCGCCGCGAGGGCGGCGCGGCGGCCGGGATGGCGGGCTTCCAGGTGCACGTGGCGGCGGGGGAGTGCTTCGAGGCGGCGGCCCTGGCCTCCCAGCCGCACGGCGAGATCCTGCGCACCGGCAAGCCGAGGCTGAGCTTCTCCCGCCAGGTGCCGGTCGGGGTGGTCGGGGTGATCGCCCCGTTCAACGTGCCCCTGATCCTGGGCATCCGCTCGGTGGCCCCGGCGCTGGCCGTGGGCAACGCGGTCATCCTCAAGCCGGACCCGCGCACGGCCGTGTGCGGCGGTGCGGTCATGGCCGAGGTGTTCCGCCGGGCGGGTGTGCCCGAGGGCGTCTTCCAGGTGCTGCCGGGCGGTGCGGAGGCCGGTGAGGCGCTGGTCGCCGACCCGCACGTGCGCGCGATCTCCTTCACCGGCTCCACGCAGGCCGGGCGCAAGGTCGGCGAGGCCGCCGGGCACCACCTCAAACGCGTCCACCTGGAGTTGGGCGGGAACTCCCCGCTGGTGGTCCTGGACGACGTGGACGTGGAGTCGGCGTCCTCGATCGGCGCGTGGGGGTCGTTCCTGCACCAGGGGCAGATCTGCATGACCACCGGCCGCCACCTGGTGCACGAGTCCGTCGCCGACGAGTACGTGGAGCGGTTGGCCGACAGGGCCGACGCGCTGACCGTGGGCAGCACCGAGGTCGACGGTGCGGCACTGGGCCCGGTGATCGACGCCGGGCAGCGCGACAAGATCCACGCGCTGGTCACGGGAAGCGTGGACTCGGGCGCTCGGCTGCGCGCGGGCGGCACCTATGAGGGGCTGTTCTACCGTCCCACCGTCCTGGACGGGGTGCGGGCCCAGACCCCGGCCTACGCCGAGGAGGTGTTCGGCCCCGTGGCGCCGGTGGTGCGCTTCTCCTCGATCGACGACCTGGTGGAGCTGGCCAACTCCACCGAGTACGGGCTGTCACTGGGCGTGCTGACCAGCAACCCGATGCGGGGGATGGAGATCGCCGACCGGGTGCCCAGCGGCATCGTGCACATCAACGACCAGACCGTGGACGACGAGGCCGTCGCCCCGTTCGGCGGGGTGGGCGATTCGGGTACGGGTTCGCGGTTCGGAGGTACCCGCGCCAACCTGGAGGCGTTCACCGAGACCCAGTGGGTGACCATGCAGGCCGACCCGGCGCGCTACCCGTTCTAGGCGGTGCCCGGCGGACCGCCACGCGTGAGCTGCCGGGGCCGGTCCGTGCCAGGCCGGAGCGTACGGAAGGACTCCCCGCGCCGGCCTGGCACGGAGGCCGGCGCGGGGGTGCCTCAGGAACAGAGGCGGGTCCGGGACGCTCCGCGAAGCATCGAAGACGTCCTCACGCGGTCGTGTGGCCGGAGCGGCACCTTCGGGGCCCGCCTCACCCGGTCATGTCGGGGATGACGCCGGGGCCCACCCGCCGCACGTAGTCGCGGAACAACGCCACCGCCGGGGACTCGTACCCGCCGCCCGAACCCTCCTCGGGCCAGACCACCACGACGGGCCGACGGGCGTCCACGCCCCGCAGCGGCAGTTCCACCGTCCCGTTCAGCGCCCCCTTGGGCCGTGCGGGCAGGACCGACACCCCCAGTCCGGCCGCCACCAGCCCGCGCGCGGTCGCGATGTCGTCGGCCTCGAAGGCCACCCGGGGCGTGAATCCGGCCCGCTCGTTCAGCTGGTCGGTGAGGTGACGCACTCCCCGCCCCGGCTTGAGCAGGACGAACCCCTCGCGCGCCGCGGCGCTGCCCGGCACCCCCCGCTCCCGGGCCCTGCCCCGTGCCAGCGGGTGCCCCTCGGGCACCACCAGCCGCAGCATCTGCGTGTGCAGCGTCGCCGCGGCCAACCCCGGCCGCGAGGGCAGCGGCGAGGTCAGCGCCAGGTCGGCGCCGCCCGCCGAGAGCCTGCGCAGGGACTGCGCCCACGGCTCCTGGGTGAGGGAGAACCGCACCCCCGGGTGCTCGGCCCGAAAGCCCCGCAGCAGTGCCGGGACCACCTCCACACCCAGCGTGGGCAGGAAGGTCAACGCCACCCGCCCCTCCTCGGCGCCCGCCAGTTCCGTCATCCCCTGCCGCAGGTCCTGTAGTGCCCGCTCCGCGTGCGGCAGCAGCAGCCGCCCGGCCCGGGTCAGGCGCACCCCGCGCCCGCTGCGCTCCACCAGGGCCACTCCCAGTTCCTCCTGTATCCGGGCCAGGGACCGGCTCAGGGTGGGCTGGGGCATTCCCAGGGACTCGGCGGCCTGGGTGATGTGTCCGGTCGCGGCGACCGCCGCCACCATGCGCAGCCTCGGCGCCAGTACCCGCGCCAGCGCGTCCAGGTCGGAGCTGTCGGGGTGTTCTCCACGTTCCATGCATTTCAGTATGAGCCAACGCGAAATCATGGATTGGACGTATGAAACGGGTCTTCCTAGCGTGGAACCATGACCCTGACCGGCGCCTCGCCGCCCGATCACGACACCCGGCCCCGTGCGGGCACCAGCGCCTATCGGCGCACGGTCCTCGCGCTGGTGGCCGCGGCCGTGGCGACCTTCGCCCAACTGTGGGCGGTCCAGCCGATCCTGCCCGCCATCGCCGACGGGTTCGGCGCCTCGGCCTCCCAGGGCGCGCTCGCGGTCTCCCTGGCCACCGGCGGCCTGGCCGGCTTCACCCTGGTGTGGAGCGGAGCCGCCGACCGCTTCGGCCGTGCCCGGATCATCGCCGCCTCCCTGCTGGCGGCGACCGTGCTGGGCTGCCTGACCCCCTTCTCGGGGGAGTTGTGGCTGCTGCTGGGCCTGCGCGCCCTGCAGGGCGCGGCCCTGGGCGGGGTGCCCGCGGCCGCCGTCGCCTACCTGGCCGAGGAGGTCCACCCCTCCGACGCCCCGCGCGCCACGGGCCTGTACATCGCGGGCAACCCGCTGGGCGGTATGGGCGGGCGCCTGCTGGCGGGGTTCGCCACCGACCTGGGCGGCTGGCAGTGGGGGATCGCCGCCAACACCCTGCTGGGCCTGGCCGCGTTGGCCGTGTTCGTCCTGGTCCTGCCCCGCGGCCGCCGCCGCGGCGGGGCCGGGTCCGGTGCGGCCACGGCCGGTGGCGCGCCGGCCGCCGGGAACAGCGCTCCGGCGGGTCCCGGGCCCGCCGCCTCCGGCACGGGCGTGCGCCTGCGCGCCGCCCTGGCCACGCGCGGCCTGCCGGCTCTGTACGCCCAGGCGCTTCTGCTCATGGGCGCCTTCATGACGGTCTACAACCTGTTGGGCTTTCGCCTCATGGCCGAACCCTTCGGGCTGTCCCAGGCAGCCGCCTCGCTGCTCTTCCTGTCCTACACCGCGGGGATGCTGGGCTCGGCCGTGGCCGGCAACGCCGTCGCCCGCTGGGGCGGCTACGCCGTGCTGGCCACCTCCACCGCGCTGATGGCCGCCGGTCTGGGCGGGCTGTTCAGCACGGCCCTGCCCGGGCTGCTGGCGGCCCTGCTGGTGATGACCTTCGCCTTCTTCTCCGCCCACGCCACCGCGTCGGCCTGGGTGGGCGCCCGCGCGGTGGCCGGGCGCGCCCAGGCCATGGCGGTCTACACCCTGGCCTACTACCTGGGCTCCAGCCTCTTCGGCTGGCTGGGCGGCCTGGTCTACGACACCGTGGGCTGGGGCGGGGCGGTGGCCTTCGCGCTGGGGCTGTGCGCGAGTGCGGCGCTGGTGGGCCTGCGCCTGCGCCGCCTTCCTGCCCCCGGCCGCGCCACTGCTGACCGCGGCGGCCCTGGCCGGGGGAGTAGCGGGCGGCCCGCCGCGCCCGCGCGGCCGACTCCACGCTGCTCACCGGCGCGGCCGTCTCCACCGCCCTGACCGGGGTGGTCCACGCCGTCACCAGCATGGCCGACCAGTTCCAGCTCGGCCCGGTGCCGCGCTGTCTGACGGGCTCACGGGCGGTCGCCGCGCGGGGGCGCCGCACCGTGGCCACCGGCCCCGTGCGCGGCGGTACGACACGGGCGGTCCTGCTTGTTCCGCGAGGCGTGCCGGGGAAGGGTGGGAGGAGACAACACGGATGGAATAGTTTAAAATTAAACTACATTGGTCGGCGGGTACGCCGCGACCTCGACGGAGGGTGAGGACATGGACGTGCGCCCCGCGGGAATCCACCATGTGACCGCGATCGCCAGCGACCCCCAGGCCAACGCCGACTTCTATCTCCACGCGTTGGGGATGCGCATGGTCAAGCGCACGGTCAACTTCGACGCGCCCGAGACCTACCACCTCTACTACGGCGACCGGTCGGGCAACCCCGGCACCATCATGACCTTCTTCCCCTGGCCCGACGCGCCCCCGGGGCGCGTCGGCGCGGGCCAGGCCACCACCACGACCTTCTCCGTCCCCGAGGGCTCCCTGGGCTGGTGGGCCGAGCACCTGGCCGCCACGGGCGTGGAGGCCACCCGCCCCGCCGAGCGCGGCGAGGAGGATGTGCTCACCCTGCGCGACCCCGACGGGCTGGTCATCGAGCTCGCCGCCAGCGCCGACCACCACGACACCGACCCCTGGGACGGGGGAGCGGTGCCCACCGAGCACGCCGTCCGCGGCATCCGCGGCATCACCCTGACCGAACACGACGTGGAGGGCACCGTGGAGATGCTGGGCGAGCAGCTCGGCTTCCGCCTGGCCAGCGAGGAGGGCGAGCGGCTGCGCTTCCACACCAACGCCTCCGGGCAGGGCGTGGGCACCATCGTCGACGTCCTAGCCCGGCCCCGGGCGCAGCGCGGACTGGTCGCGGCCGGGACCGTCCACCACGTCGCCTACCGCGCCCCCGACGGACCCGTCCAGGCGGCCTGGCGCCAGAAACTGGAGGAGAACGGCGTGGGCGTCACCGAGATCCGCGACCGCCGCTACTTCACCTCCATCTACTTCCGCGAGCCCGGCGGGGTCCTGCTGGAGATCGCCACCGACGGACCCGGCTTCGACTACGACGAGCCGCTGCTGGAACTGGGCCGATCCCTCAGGCTCCCGCCGTGGCTGGAGCCCGACCGTGAGCAGATCGCCGCACGCCTGCCCGCCGTGGAGATCGACCAGTGACCACCACCGATGACTTCGTCCACGTCTTCACCCCGGCCACCGAACCGGGGGCGCCCACCCTGCTGCTACTCCACGGCACCGGCGCCGACGAGAACGACCTGCTGCCCCTGGGGCGGGCCCTGGCACCCGGCGCGGCCCTGCTCTCGCCGCGCGGCAAGGTGAGCGAGAACGGCATGAACCGCTGGTTCCGACGCCTGCGCGAGGGCGTCTTCGACGTCGAGGACCTCATCGGGCGCACCGCCGAACTCGCCGACTTCGTCGCCGCCGCCACCCGCGCCTATGACCTGGACCCCGGGCGGATCGTGGTCAGCGGTTTCTCCAACGGCGCCAACACCGGCGCGGCCCTGCTGCTGCTCCACCCCCACCTGCTGTGCGGCGCGGCCCTGTTCGCGGCCGGGGCGCCGCTGCAGGGGCGCGAGCCCGATCCGGTGGACCTGTCCGGGATCCGGGTGTTCCTGGGCTCGGGGGTGAGTGATCCCATCACCACCATCGACCAGGCGCGCCTGCTGGCCTCCCAGCTGGAGGACAGGGGAGCGCGGGTGGAGGAGTACGAGCATCCCTGGGGACACCAACTGGCCCCCGAGGCGCTGGAGCAGGCCCGGGCCTGGTTCGAGCGCTCCCGGTTCTGACCGGTCCCACGGACGGCGGCGACGCCCCCTGCTTCCGGGCGTCGCCGCCTTCTTTCCACCACTACGAATCTACTTAGTACAGGTGGCGCTTCGTAATGTGTTTCCCGAAACGGTTCTAAGCAGGACCACCCCGCCGAACGAGGGATAAGCTCTTCCGGACAACACCCCCGTCCCCGTCCCGAAAAGAACCCATGATCACCTCTCCCCCCAGGCACGTGCGGTAGATGGACCCCGAGATCCTCGGCCTGCTCCTGCTGGTCGGTGTCGCCGCGGGCTGGGTCGACGCCGTCGTCGGCGGAGGCGGCCTGTTGCTGCTGCCCGCCCTGCTGGTCGCCGCACCCACCACACCCCTGGCCACCCTGCTGGGCACCAACAAGCTCGGCGCCGTCTTCGGCACCACCTCCGCCGCCATCGCCTACGCCCGCAAGGTCAGGATCGACCGGCGCGTGGTCCTGCCCACCGCCGCCCTGGCGCTGCTGGGCTCGGGCCTGGGCGCCGCCATGGCCGCCGCGCTCACCGCCGACGTCCTCAAACCCGTCATCATGGTCGTGCTGGCCGGAGTGGCCCTCATGGTCTACTTCCGCCCCGCCATGGGCGCCGCCACCGACCCGCGCCTGCGCACCCGCAACCGCGTCCTGGCCGCCGTCGCCCTGGCCGGGCTCGGCGTGAGCTTCTACGACGGCCTCATCGGCCCCGGCACCGGTGTCTTCCTCATCGTCGCCTTCACCGCCGTCATCGGCATGGACTTCGTCTCGGCCTCCGCCTCGGCCAAGATCGTCAACGTGTGCACCAACCTCGGCGCGCTGACCGTCTTCGCCCTGGGCGGCCACGTCGACTGGCTCCTGGGCCTGGGCCTGGCCATCTGCACCATCATCGGCGCCCAGGTCGGCGCCCGCATGGCCCTGCGACGCGGCTCGGGGTTCGTGCGTACCGTCCTGCTCGTGGTCGTTCTGGCCCTGCTGGTGCGCATGGGCTGGGACTTCTTCGCCTGAGGGCCATGCCCGGGACCGGATCTGCGCCTTACCGGAACAAAAGGCACCCTTCCGTGCGAACAAGGCGTAGGTAAGGCTAGCCTGTCCTAGTTGGCACGCGGTCTCCCGACGATGCCACCAGGGCTGCGACCACCCGACCAGCCCGGAACACCACCCACGCAACGACGAACGGGGAAGCCGTGGCCCTGCGCGCGCCCACCCTCACGCGCCCTACACCCGCCAGGCGCGTCATCCGCCCCATCGGACTCCTCGCCGCCCTGGGCATCCTCGCCGTCTGCGCCCTGCTCAGCGTCACCGTCGGCTCCAAACCCATCCCCGCCACCGACGTCTGGGCCGCCCTGACCGCCTACGACGGCTCCTACGACCACGACGTCATCCGCAGCCTGCGCCTGCCCCGCACCGTCATCGGCGTCTTCGTCGGCGCCGCCCTGGGCCTGGCCGGAGCCCTCATGCAGGCCCTGACCCGCAACCCCCTGGCCGAACCCGGCATCCTCGGCGTCAACTCCGGCGCCGCCGCGGCCGTGGTCGTCACCGCCCTGGCCTTCGGCTCCACCGGGGCCACCTACGTCTGGCCCGCCTTCGTCGGCGCCGCCCTGGCCGCCGCCGCCGTCTACACCCTGGGCTCACGCGGCCGCGCCAGCGCCACCCCCGTCCGCCTGGCCCTGGCCGGAACCGCCCTGACCGTCGTCCTCCAGGGCCTGATCCACGGCGTCTTCGTCCTCAACGACTTCGTCTTCGACCGCATCCGCTTCTGGCAGGTCGGCTCCCTGACCGGCCGCGACCTCGACGTCTTCTGGCAGGTCGCCCCCTTCCTCGTCGCGGGCGTGGCCTTGACCCTGTGCCTGGGTCCCTCCCTCAACGCCGTCGCCCTGGGCGACGACCTGGCCGCCACCCTGGGCGCCAACATCCCCCTCGTGCGTGCCGCCACCGCCGTGGCGGTCATCCTGCTGTGCGGCGCCGCCACCGCGGCCGCCGGCCCCATCTGGTTCGTCGGCCTGGTCATCCCGCACGCCGCACGCCTGATCACCGGCCCCGACCAGCGCTGGCTGCTGCCCTACTCCGCTGTGCTGGGCGCCGTCCTGCTCACCGCGGCCGACATCCTCGGCCGCGTCGTCCTGCCCAACTCCGAACTGGAGGTCGGCATCATCACCGCCTTCGTCGGGGCGCCCCTGTTCATCGCCCTGGTCCGCAGCAGAAGGATGGCCCAGCTGTGAGTGACACCCTGGCCCCACCGCGCCGCTCCGGGACCAGCGGGGGCCGCACCACACCCCGCGGCTCCTTCGCCCTGCGCCTGTTCGGCGAACGCCTGTCCCTGCTCGTGCGCCCGCGCACCCTCGTGGTCTGCCTGTCCCTGACGCTCCTCAGCGCCCTGGTGCTGATCGTGTCGGTCTCCGTCGGTGACTACGGGATCCCCCTGGGAGCCGTTCCCGGTGCCATCGCCGGTTACGGGGAGCGCCTCGACGTGTTCTTCGTCCAGGGCGTGCGCCTGCCCCGCGCCCTGACCGCGATCGGTGTGGGCGCCGCCCTGGGTGTCGCCGGAGCCGTTTTCCAGAGCCTGTCGCGCAACGCCCTGGGCAGCCCCGACATCATCGGCTTCACCTCCGGCGCCGCCACCGGAGCCGTCACCGTCATCCTGGTCTTCGGTGCCGGACGTGTGGCCGTCTCCCTGGGCGCCATCGCCGGAGGGCTGTTCACCGCCGCCGTCGTCTACCTGCTGGCCATGAAGAACGGCGTCCAGGGCTACCGGCTGGTCCTGGTCGGTATCGGCGTGTCCGCCATGCTCGGCTCGGTGCGCGACTACCTCCTGACACGCGCCGAACTCACCGACGCCCTGGGCGCCCAGATCTGGATGATCGGCAGCCTCAACGGCCGCGGCTGGGGTGAGGTCGCCGCCGTGTGGGTCTGCCTGGCCCTGTTGGGTCCGGTCCTGCTCGCCCAGGGGAAGCGGCTGCGCTTCATGGAACTGGGCGATGACACCGCGCGTGGCCTGGGCGTGTCCACCCAGGCCACCCAGCTCACCTCGCTGGCCGCGGCCAGCGCCCTGACCGGTGCCGCCATCGCCGTCGCGGGTCCCATCGGCTTCGTCGCCTTGGCCGCGCCCCAGCTGGCCCGGCGCCTGACACGCGCGGGGGGCACCACCCTGGTCGGCTCCGCGCTGATGGGAGCGGCCCTGCTCGTGGTCGCCGACCTGGTCGCCCTGCGCGCCCTGGCACCCGTCCAGCTGCCCGCCGGCGTGGTCACCGCCGTCATCGGCGGTAGTTACCTGATCTGGCTGCTGTACACCGAATGGCGCGGCGGACGTGCCTGAGCGAGACCGAGGAAGAACCATGACCACTGCAGACGACGCCGCCTCCCGCCTCCACGGACAGGGCCTCACCCTGGCCTACGAGCAGCGCGTCATCTCCCAGGACCTGGCCGTCACCATCCCCGACAACTCCTTCACGGTGATCGTGGGGCCCAACGCCTGCGGCAAGTCCACCCTGCTGCGGGCGCTCTCACGCACCCTCAAGCCCGCGCGGGGCCATGTGCACCTGGACGGTCGGGTCATCGGCTCCTACCCCGCCAAGGAGGTCGCCCGCCGTCTGGGCCTGCTCCCGCAGACCTCCATCGCCCCCGACGGCATCGGCGTGGCCGACCTGGTCGCCCGCGGCCGCTTCCCCCACCAGGGGTTCCTGCGCCAGTGGTCCACGCAGGACGAGGCCGTGGTCGCCGAGGCCATGGAGGCCACCGGGATCGCCGATCTGGCCGACCGCTCGGTGGACGAGCTCTCCGGAGGCCAGCGCCAGCGCGTGTGGCTGGCCATGGTCCTGACCCAGCAGACGCCTCTGCTGCTGTTGGACGAGCCCACCACCTATCTCGACATCGCCCACCAGATGGACATGCTCGACCTGTGCGCCGATCTGCACGCCGAGCGCGGCCACACCCTGGTGGCCGTCCTGCACGACCTCAACCACGCCTGCCGATACGCCACCCACCTCATCGTGATGAAGGAGGGCGCCATCGTGGCCGAGGGCGATCCGGCCACCGTCGTCACCGCCGATCTGGTGGAGGAGGTCTTCGGCCTGCCGGTGCGCGTCATCGACGACCCCGAGACCCACACCCCGATGATCGTGCCCGTGAACCGTCGAGCCGCCGCACGCTGACCTCCCGCGCGGGTGGGCCCGGCGCGCTCCGCGCCGGGCCCACCTCGCCACGCCTCCCCCCTCACCGGCGCCCTCAGGCGCCCGACAGCTCCAGCCGCAGCACCAACGCCACCAGCTCCGTCAACACCTCCTTGACCGACTCCCGGTCCCGCGCGTCGCACAGCAGCAGTGGTACGCGCTCCTCCACGTCCAACGCCACGCGCACGTCGTCGGCCCGGTGCGTGCGCTGCCCGTCGAAGCAGTTCACCGCCACCACGAACGGGACCCCGCGCGACTCGAAGAAGTCGATCACGTCGAAGGAGTCCGTCAGGCGGCGCGTGTCGGCCAGTACCACCGCGCCCAGCGCTCCATCGGCCAGTTCCTCCCACATGAACGAGAACCGCCGCTGACCCGGTGTGCCGAACAGGTACACCACCGTGGACCCGTCCAACGTGATCCGTCCGAAGTCCAGCGCCACCGTCGTGGTGGCCTTGCCCTCCACCCCGTCCAGGTCGTCCACACCCACGCTCTCGGAGGTCATCACCTCCTCGGTGTGCAACGACTCCACCTCGCTCACCGCTGAGACCAGGGTGGTCTTACCCGCCCCGAAACCTCCCGCGATCACGATCTTCAAGGTGTCGGGAACCGGTCCCGCGCCCTCGGCGCCCATCATGACCAACGTCCCATCCACTCCACGTCACACCACTTCCACCTCACAGCTGCCGGATACGCTCCAGCACCGAACGCAGCGTCCCGGCGTCCGGGCGCCGCCGTTCCCAGTCCGAGGTACGCACCGTCACGTATCCCTGGTCCAACAGGTCGGCCAGCAGGATCCGCACCACACCCAACGGGAGGCCCGACCGGGAGGCCACCTCGGCCATCGACACCGGCCGCGCGCACAGTGACAGGATCAACTCCACCTCCGGGTCCATGCGCTCCTGTGACACCGACGGGACCGCCACGACCTGTGACGTCACCGAAAAATCCGAGCGTGAGGGGCGTGTACGCCCACCCGTCAGCGAGTAGGGCCGGATCAGACTCGACTCGAACGGCTCCTCCTGCCCGGGATCCCATCCGGGCGGCACCGCCTCCATGGGCTCACCCCCCTCCGCCCCTGCCACCGCGTCGGGGCAGTGCCGACAGGTGCGGCCCCACCTGGCGCACCAGGCGGTTCACCTCGAAGGCGGCCTGGCCCATGTCGCACGTGGACGCGGCCACCAGGGCGAGCGAGGCGCCCCGTCCGGCCGCCAGCACGAAGAAGAACACGCTGTCCATCTCCACCACCGTCTGGCGCACCTCGGCGGCGCCCAGTTGCCCTCGGGCCCCGCGGGCCAGGCTGGCGAACCCCGACGCGATCGCCGCCAGGCGTTCACCGCGTTCGTGGTCCAGGTCGGGTGAGGCCGACAGCAGCAGCCCGTCCGCCGACAGCAGCAGCGCGTGCTGTGCTCCCGCCACCCGTTCCACCAGGTCGCCCAACAGCCAGTCCAGCGTCCTGACCGGAGACTGTTCCTCCGCAGCGTCAGCGTCGCTGACGCGGCCCTGCGCCGCAGCGTCCGCCATCATCGACATCACCCTTTCGCGCTCTCATCGGGGCGCGCATCGCGCGCGCCGTCCTCGTTCCACTCCCCGGACCCGGCGCGTGCGCGCAGCGTCCCGGTCTGGAAAGCACTCATCATCGACTGGATCTCCGACAGCGGTCGTTGCCCGCCGTCCTCCCCCTCATCCTCTGGCCGGGCGGTGGGAGCCGCCGGGGCGGGGGCCACGTTCTTGCGTCGCCGCCGGGGCAGGCCCTTGTAGGTCTCCTGTGTGTCCTCCACGGCCCGCACCTGTGTGGTGGTGCCCTGGGCGCCGCTCGGTTCCCCACCGGAGCGGGCGGTCTCCTCCGGCGCGGGAACCGTGTCCTGGGAGGGTTCGGGGGAGTCGGGGGTCGGTGGGGCGGAGAGGGTGCCCGTCCCGCCCGCGGACGCGCCCGCGATGTCCAGGCGCCGGTGCGGTCCCGTCGCCTCCACCGCGCGCGGGTGCTGGGGTTTGGAGACCAGTAGCCGCTCCGGCACGATGACGACCGCGCGTGTGCCCTGGGAGGCCGAGGCCCGCAGTGTCACCTCGAATCCGTGCCGTGCCGCGATCGTGGCCACCACGAACAGTCCCAGCTGTGAGTCCTCGCGCATCGTGGCCAGGTCGAACCGGGGCGGGTCCGACAGCAGCACGTTCGCCGCCTCCAGCTGGGTCTCGGTCATCCCCAGTCCGCGGTCCTCCACCTCCAGCGCGTAGCCGCCGTCCTCAACGGCCCGGCCCCGCACCATCACCTCCGTGCCCGGAGGGGAGAACGACGTGGCGTTCTCCAACAGCTCCGCCAGCAGCCGTACCGCGTCCGAGCCCACCTCGCCGCGCAGTGCCACCTGGGGCAGCGCCAGCATGTGCACCCGGGTGTAGTCCTCGATCTCGCTCGCCGCCGCACGGACCGCCTCGTGTAGCAGCACCGGCCCCAGGCCCCGCCGTACCGGGGCGTCCCCGCTCAGCAGCATGAGGTTCTCGGCGTTGCGCCGCAGCTGGGTGCTGAAGTGGTCGATGCGAAAGAGCGCCTCCAGCACCTTGGGGTCGGTCTCGCCGCGTTCCAGGGTGTCCAGCAGTCCCAGCTGCCGGTGTACCAGGGCCTGGGTGCGCCGGGCGATGTTGCGGAACATGTTGCGCACGCCCGCGCGTACCTGCGCCTCCTCCACGGCGGCCGCCACCGCCGCGCGCTGGGCGTCGTTGAAGGCCTCGGCCACCTGTCCGATCTCGTCGCTGCGTTCCACGTGCAGCCGGGGCACCTCGGCGTCCACGTCCACGCTGCCGCCCACGCGCAGCCGTGCGGTCACCTCCGGCAGGCGTACCCGTGCGTGTTCCAGGGTGGCCGTGCGCAGGTCCTGCAGCCGTCGTCCCAGCCGCTGGGTGCCGCCCACCGCCACGGCCGAGGAGGCCAGTGCCGCGACCAGGGCGGGCACGCTCATCAGCAGGACGCTGTTGCGCAGTTCCGTGGACTGGGTGTGGCTGAAGGCGATGACGTGGTCGACCTGGTCCTGTTCGACGCCGCGCATGCGTGCGTCCACGGCCTCGGCGGCGCCCTGCCAGGCGGTGGCGTTGACCGGGATGGTGTCGGTGCCCCGGATGGGCATGGCGATGATGCTCGCCTGGAGCTGGTAGATGCGCTGCAGGACGGAGTAGGACTCCAGCATCACGTACTCCTCGCCGTCCTCCTCGCTCAGTTCCGCGCCGACACGGTCCCAGGTGTAGTGCTGGGCTCCGGCGGCCGCGGCGAACTGGGCGTGGGCCTGGGAGGAGAAGGTGTTGGTGGCCACCGCGTGGGCCAGCACGGTGTCCTGTTGGTTGAGGAGCTCGCGGGTGCGCATCAGTGAGGTCAGGGAGCGCAGGTGGGGTACCTGTGCGGGGTCGGCGCGTTCGACCTGGGCGTCCCACACGCGCAGACCCTGCTCGATGATCTCGGTGTAGACGGCGGCGGTGTTCCCCAGGCTGAGCCCGGAGGGGAAGGTGACGTCCACCCGGGCGCGGTGGGCGCCGAGCCGGTTGAGTGCCTTCTGGAAGTCCACGGCCTGTTCGGGCAGGTCCCCGCCGTCGAACCCCTCGAGGTTCTGCCTGAGGGTCTCCACGGCCGCGTCGGTCTGTTGCCGGGTGTGGTTCAGGGAGATGGCGGCGCTTCTGGAGCCGCGGGCGGAGTCCATGGTGGCGCGTCGTTCGCGTTGCAGGGCGCCGATGGCCTCGACGACGGGGGTGCCGACCTGTTCGGTGAGGGCGGCGGTGGTGCGTAGTTCGTCGATGTCGTTGACCAGCAGGACGGTGAAGGCGGACCACAGGACGAGCAGCACGGTGCTGGGGATGAGGACCAGCGTGATCATGCGGGCGCGAAGCGACCGGCGCTTCTGGTGGGGCATGGGCTCGCTTCCGGGGGCAGAGGCGGGCGTTGCCTGGGAGGCGTCCGCCGGGTGGGGGAGGGCCGGAGTTCCCCAGAGTGAACCGCTCTGCGGGGGATTTCGCAAGCCTGCGAGGTGGGCTCGGGCCGATGGGGGAGGGGTTTGCGCAGGTCAGGGCGCGGGCCTCAGCTTGGTAACACGGACCTACTAAGGATCTACGTAGTAAAGGTGGGCGTTTTTTTCTGTCAAAACACAACAAGAAGATCTGAGGAGCGGCTCCGCCGCACCGACCACCCGAAAACCGGTTCCGAGCGTGATCGGACAGCTCACCGGGGGTAGGTAGCTCCGGGAACACCCACTACGGACCACACGACCGGCCACGGGGGAGAGGAGCCACCATGAAGCTCACCGAGGACCAGCTCCGGGACGGCCTCACCCGGCTCAACGACTGGGAACTGGACCCCGACACACCCGCCATCCGCCGCACTGTCCGCCTGCCCGACTTCTCCGCCGCCATCGCCCTGGTCAACGAGATCGCCCAGGCCGCCGAGCAGGCCGACCACCACCCCGACATCGACATCAGGTACAACACCCTGCACCTGGCCCTGAGCACCCACTCCGAGGGGGCCGTCACCGACAAGGACATGACCCTGGCCGCGCGCGTGGACGAACTCGTCCCCTGACCGGTCGGCGGGCATCCGCCCGTCCACGCCCCCGGTGCCACCGCACCGCCCGCGGTGGAGGCGGGGGAGCGGGAACGCACGCGCTCACCGCAGGCGGGCCCGCCGCATCTTGCCCGAGGCCGTCCTGGGCAACTCGTCCACGAAGTCCACCACCCGCGGGGCCGCGTGCTCGGCGATCCGGTCGCGCACCCACTCCTGGAGCTCCCCGGCCAGTTCGGGGGCCGAGTCCCGGCCCGGGGCCAGGACCACACGGGCGCCGATGACCTGGCCGGCGAGCTCGTCGGGGATGGAGTAGACCCCGCACTCCTCCACGGCCGGGTGGGCGTTGAGCACCGACTCCACCTCGGTGGGACCGATCCGGTAGCCGTAGGTCAGGATCGCGCCGTCGTCACGGGTGGAGAAGAACAGGGACCCCTCGCGGTCCCGGATCCCGGTGTCCCCGGTCAGGTAGTAGGCGTGGTCGGGGGTGAAGCGTACCTGTGAGGCGCTCTCGTGGCCGACGTAGCCGTCGAACCATGCCAGCGGGCTGTTCGCCAGGTCCACCGCGATGCGTCCGTAGGTGCCCGGGGGAGCGGGGTCGTCGGAGATGGCCTCCAGGACCTCGATCCGCCAGCCGGGCAGCGCGGGGCCGATCGATCCGGGCGGCGGGGCGACGTCCTGGCCGGTGTCGCCGTTGGGGATGCCCACGCACCAGCCCAGTTCGGTCTGCCCGTAGTGGTCGCGTACCGGCACGCCGAAGATGTCGGTGACCCAGTCGATGACGTCGGGGGTCAGGGGTTCTCCGGCGCTGGCCAGGCTCTGGACCATCACCTCGGGGGGCAGCGTCTTGGTGGCGGCGCGCAGGGTGCGGTAGGTGGTGGGGTCGGTGGCCAGGCTGGTGACGCCGTGGACGCCCAGTACGTCGAGGGTGAGTTCGGGGTCGAAGAACCCGGCGCGCAGGGCCAGGGAGTTGTGCCCGGCGAGCAGGGGCGAGATGAGGCCGTGGTAGAGGCCGTAGGCGGAGCCGGGGTCGGCGGTGTTCCAGTACACGTCGTCGTCCTGCACGCCCAGGCCGTAGTGGTGGTAGGCGTGCATGGCGGCCAGGGCGCGTACGGGTACGCGTACGCCGCGGGGCGGGCCGATGACGCTGGAGACGTAGACGATGGCGAGTAGGCCGTCGCCGCCGACCGCGGTGTCGGGGAGGGGTGTCGCGGTGGCGCCGCGTTCGGTGAGGTCGACCAGGGTGTGGTCGCCCTCGCGCAGGGGGTGGGTGCCGGTGGTGGCGATGTGCGGGGTGGGGGAGGGGGCCGTGTCGGGGCCGGGGTCGAGTTTGTTGCGGTACTCGGCGTCGCACACGATCAGGCGGGCGTGGGAGTCGGTGAGGCGCTCGGTGATGGCGGAGGGGGCGAGGGAGGAGAGCAGGGGGACCAGGACGGCTCCCAGGCGCCAGGTGGCCAGGGCGGTGACGGTGAGGTCGGTGCCCTTGGGGATGAGGGTGGCGACGCGGTCGCCGGTGGTGATGCCCAGGTCGGCGAGTCCGGCGGCGAGGGCGCGGGAGCGTTCGGTGAGTTCGCCGAAGGTGAGGGTGGTCGCGGCCAGGGTGGGGCCGATTTCGGTGGTGGCGGTGGTGTGGGGGGTGTGGCGGTCGCAGAGGAGGTGGGCCACCGATGTGGTGGGTGTGTCGTAGGTGGCGATCCAGTCGCGGACGTGGTGCGCCGGGTCGTGCACGGGCATCGGTGGTGGTCCTCGTTTTCGGTTGGTGGGGTGGTGTTGGTGGGTTACGTCAACACTATGCCCACTTGTGAGGCTGGCCTCACTGGCGCGTGCTGTGGTGGTTGGCCATGATGTGGGGATGGACAGCGTCGCGGTGGTGGAACGGTTCGGCTTGGGTGCGGATGTGCGTGTGTGGTTGGAGGAGGCGGAGCGGTTGCCGGAGCCGGTGAGGGCTCTGGAGGTTCCGGTGGGGGCTGAGGCGGCTCGGGTGTTGGATCTGTTCGCGTTGGATGCGGTGGATCGGGCCGAGGTGGAGTCGTTGTGGCCGGGTTCGGGTGCGCCGTGGGGGGAGTGGCCGCCGGAGTTGTGGCATCTGGTGGGGTGCATGTACCGGCGGTTGTGCGCGGACGCGGATCTGCCGGTGGGTCGGTGGCGGGATTGGCCGGCGTTGGTGGAGGTGGAGGATCCGCGGGTGCGGGCGGCGTCGTTGTGGGCGTTCGCGGCGCGGGTGCCGGCGCAGTTCGAGGCGCATGGGGCGTTGGGTGTGGATCGGTCGGTGACGGTGGCGACGTTGGCCGATGTGGGTGTGCAGGTGGCGCGGTCGCGTCGGATGTTCGGTCGGTTGGGTGTGGAGACGGCGGCGTGGGTGGCCGCGCAGTTCCGTGGGCGCCTGTACTGGTTGGGTGGGTTGCAGTTCGAGCCTGGTGTGTTGGTGGATGGGGGCGGTGTGGAGTGGTTTTCGGAGGTGGAGGCGGCGGGGCTGGGTCCGGGGATGGGTCGGGGGGATATGGCTCTGCGGGTGCACATTCCCACGGGTGGGTTGGATCCGGTGTCGGTGGATGGTGCGTTGGGTCGGGCTCGGGGGTTCGCCCGGGAGCATTTGGGGTTTGATCCGGTGGTGGCCACGTGTACGTCGTGGTTGTTGGATCCGCAGTGGGGTGAGGTGTTGGGGGAGGGGTCCAACATCGTGCGGTTCCAGCGTCGGTTCACGTTGGTGGGTGAGGGGCAGCCGGGGGAGTCGGATGTGTTCCGGTTCGTTTTCGGGATGCCGGTGGTGGATGTGGGGGCGGCGCCGAGGCGGACGCGGTTGGAGCGTGCGGTGGTGGAGCGGTTGGAGTCGGGGGGTTCGTGGCGGGTGCGTACGGGGTGGTTGCGGTTGCCGGAGTAGGTTCTGGTTCAGATGGTCATGGGTGTGGGTCTGTGAGGAGGGGTGTCGTGGGGGCATCCGACACCTCTACTTGACATAATGTGCATTATCGGCGTTTTGGTGTGGGGGTTAGGGAAGGGGTTGTGGAGGTCTTGCGGCCGTGCGTTGTGCGTGGTTTCCGCTCGGGTCGGGCGTTGGGTGTTGGTGTGGGCTGACGGGGCTGGTGTGTCCGGGCCGGGTGCTCGGCGTCGGAGCGATTGAGTCGGTGCGGGCTGGTGGTGTCCACCGGGTCGGTTCTCGTGTGCTGGCCTGCTCGTGTGCTGGCCTGGTTGCTCGGTCTCGCCGTCTCGGGTTCGTGTGCGGTGTGTGCCTGTCGGGCTGTGTCCTGGTGTTGTGGCTGTTCAGGGCTGTGTATCCGGCCGGGTCGGCTGGCGGGCGCCGCTGTGCGGGGTGTGCGTGCGGGTGTCTCGGGGTGGTCCCCCGGTGTTCGTGGTGGGTGGGCCCGGTCGTGAGGGTGGCTCGCCGGCGTGAGGCTTCGGGGGGCGGGGTCTCGGCCTCCTCGCGCTCGCGGGATGCCGGTTCTCTCCATGTTTCATGCATAAACCGTGTTATGCATGACTTTGTAGGTTTCTGTGTTCTTATGCACGTTTTGTGTGTTCGGATGGATGCTCCCGGCTCCGCGTGCGCCCACTCCCCGGCCGCCTCGGTGCTGCTGGTGCCCGGTGCCCTGGTGCGCCCTCCGCCGCCCGTCGCCGGGCTGTCCGTGCCCGGTGTGCGCCCCGGGGGCGCCCGTGGGCTCCACGCCCACTCCCCCGCCCCGCCGGGGCCACGCGCCACCGGTTGTCACCCAGGGTTGTGGGAATGTCGCGTTTTGTGCATGCGTCGTGTGCGGCGGTGCTCCGTCCCCGTGGGGACGTGGGCGCGCGGGTCGGGGGCGCCCCTCTCCCCCGTGCGTGCCCCCGCCCCGGTGCTCGTCCTTCCTGTGCCCCGCTCCCCCGCCCACGGTGTGCGAATCCCGACGGCGGGCGGTGGAAGTGCCTGCGGGATCGGGGATGCTGTGGGTATGAGTGGTCAGACGGGTCCTGTGGTCGAGGCTGTTGAGCAGTATCTGGTGGCGCGTCGGGCGGCCAAGCCCTCCCCCCACACGGTGGCCGCCTACCGGCGTGATCTGCACGGGGTGTTGGAGTGTGTGGCCCAGGTGAGGGGCGTGGGGCCCGAGCGGGTGGTGTGGGCGGATCTGGGGGCGCCGGTGTTGCGGGCGGCGTTCGCGGAGTTCGCTACCGAGCGGGCGGCTTCGAGTGTGTTGCGGGCCTGGTCGACGTGGAACGGGTTCTTCGCGTTCTGGGTGTCGGAGCAGGTGGTGGCGGGCAATCCGATGTCGGCGGTGCCGCGGCCCCGGGTGCGGCCTTCGTCTCCCAAGCCGTTGATGGGTGAGGACACCCCTGAGCGGTTGTTGGAGGCGTTGGCGCGGGGGGCGCGTAAGGCGCGTGATCCGTGGCCGGAGCGGGATCTGGCGGTGCTGGCCCTGGCGTTGCTGACGGGGATGCGTTCGGCGGAGATGCTCGCGCTGCGGGTGGAGTCGGTGGGTGGTCGTTCGGGTGAGCGGCGTATCCGTGTGGTGGGCAAGGGCGGGGGTGAGCGGGTCCTGCCGATCGAGGTGCCGTTGGAGGCGTTGTTGGAGGCCTATCTGGTCTCGCGGCGTGAGCGGTTCGGGGTGGTGCGGGGGGCGGATCCGTTGTTGGTGGACAACCGGGGCCAGGGGTTGCGGCGGGGCGGGCTGCAGTACCTGGTCAAGCAGTGTTACCGGCATGCGGGGGTGCATGACCGGGTGGCGCGGGGGACGTTGGTGCATGCGTTGCGTCATACCTTCGCGACGCGGTTGGCGGAGGACGGGGCCTCGGTCACCGAGATCATGCATTTGCTGGGGCATGCGTCGGTGGCTTCCTCGCAGGCCTATATCGAGGTGACGGCTCGGGCGCAGCGGGAGGCGGCTTCGTCCAACCGGACCTATGGGGTGTTGCGGCGTCTGGTGGCCGAGGGCGGAGGTGGTTGAGGTGTGGCTAGGCTTTGCCCTGTGATGACGAGTGCTGTGACGGTGTCGAGTGTCAATGTGAACGGTCTGCGGGCCGCGGCGAAGAAGGATCCGGGGTTCGTGGGGTGGTTGGCCTCGACCGAGGCTGACGTGGTGTGTTTGCAGGAGACGCGGGCTGAGGCCGACCAGTTGCCCGCTGGGGTGGTGGAGCCTGAGGGGTGGCATGTGGTGTTGGCTCCGGCGTCGGTGCGGGGTCGTGCGGGGGTGGCGGTGTACTCGCGCGAGGAGCCTGATGGTGTGCGGGTGGGGTTCGGTCATGCCGAGTTCGAGGATTCGGGCCGGTATGTGGAGGTGGATCTGGGTGGGGTGACGGTGGCGAGTTTGTATCTGCCCTCGGGTGAGGTGGGTACGGAGCGTCAGTTGGAGAAGGAGCGTTTCATGGAGGCGTTCCTGCCCTATCTGGTCAGGCGTCGCCGGGAGGTGTGTGACCAGGGGCGTGAGTTGGTGGTGTGCGGGGACTGGAACATCGCGCACGCCGAGGTGGATCTGAGGAACTGGCGCAACAACCGGAGGAAGGCGGGGTTCCTGCCGCAGGAGCGTGCGTGGTTGTCGCGGGTCTTCGACGAGGCCGGGTACGTGGACGTGGTCCGGGCGTTGCATCCGGAGCGGGAGGGGCCCTACACGTGGTGGTCCTATCGGGGTCGGGCCTTTGACAATGACACGGGGTGGCGGATCGATCTGCAGGTGGCTACGCCGGGGTTGGCCGCGCGTGCCGTGTCGGCGCGGGTGGAGCGTGCGGCGGAGCACGGGTTGCGTTGGTCTGATCATGCTCCGGTGACGGTGCGCTACGGGGCGCGGTAGGAGGAGGCGTTCATGGGTGTGCCGATTGTTCTGGTGCATGGGTTGCGGTTGTCGGGGAGTATGTGGCGTCCGCAGGTGGAGTTGTTGGAGGCTCAGGGGTGCACGGTGGTGGCGCCTGATCTTCCTGGGCACGGTTCGCGGCGTGGGGAGGAGTTCTCGCTGGGGGGTGCGGTGGATGCGGTGTTGGAGGCGATCGATGGTGTGGGTGGTCGTGCGCTGTTGGTGGGGTTGAGTCTGGGCGGGTTCGTGTCGATCGCGACGGCGGGTGCGGCTCCGGATCGGGTGGCGGGGCTGGTGGCGGCTGGGTGTACGGCCAAGCCCGCGCAGTTGTTGGCGCAGTTGTACCGGATTCCGGCGGTGTTGATGGATCGGTTGCCGGACCGGGGTGCGGCGGTCAATGAGCGTTTTCACCGGTTGACGTTGCGTGATGGTGCAGCGGAGGCGGTGTTGGACGGCGGTTTGGCGGTGGAGGCGGCCACGGCGGTGATCGACGCGGTCTCGGAGATGGATGTGTTGTCGGCGTTGTCGGCGTATCCGGGGCCGGTGTGGTTGATCAACGGGTCGCGGGACCACTTTCGGATTCATGAGAAGCGGTTCTTTGACACGTGTGCGGATGGTCGGTTGGTGAATGTGCCGCGTGCGGGGCACATGGTGAGTTTGGATCAGCCGGTGAATTTTTCGCGGATCGTGGCTGATGCGGCTGAGGTGGTGGGTGTGCGTGAGCTGGCTCGGTTGCGGGAGTTGCGTGAGGTGGAGGCCGAGGAGGGTTGAGGTGTGGGCGCCCGGGAGGGGGTGGGGGTGTGGTGGCCCTCACCTCCTCTTTTTGTGTGTTCGGGTGGGGTGGTCGGGTGTTCGGGGGGTGAGGTGTGCCTAGGGTTGGCCGGGTGGCAGGCAGTGCGATGCCGCCCTCGGGGGCGGCCAACGAGACGAGTGCCTCCGGTGCGGGGCTGGCCCATTCGCTGCGGCGGCGTCACATGGCGCTGATCGCGATCGGCGGTTCGGTGGGCGCCGGGTTGTTCATCGGTTCGGGTTCGGTGATCCGGTTGGCGGGTCCGGCCGCGGTGCTCTCCTATGTCCTGGCCGGTGCGTTGGTGTTCTTCACCCTGCGTGCCCTGGGTGAGATGGTGGTGGCGGTTCCCGCGGGCGGGTCCTTCTCCGACTACGCCCGTCTGGCTTTTGGTCCTCGTGCCGGTTTCACCATCGGTTGGGTGTACTGGTGGATGTACGCGGTGTTGGTGGCCGCTGAGTCGGTGGCCGGTGCGACCATTCTGGGTCAGTGGGTGCCGGGTGTTCCCGGGTGGGCGTTGGCGTTGTTGGTGTTGTTGTCGATGACGGCGGCCAACCTGGTCTCGGTGCGTGTCTTCGCGGAGACCGAGTCGTTCTTCTCCCTGGTCAAGGTGGCCACGATCGTGGCGTTCCTGTTGGTCGGTGGCCTGTGGGCGTTGGGGTTGTGGAGTGGTTCGGGCGGTTCTGGTGTGGCCAATCTGTGGCAGCACGGCGGGTTCGTGCCCAACGGGTGGGTCTCGGTGCTGGCGGCCACGGTGGTGGTGCTCTTCGCCTTTGGCGGGGTGGAGATCATTACTGTTGCCGCTGGTGAGAGTGCGGAGCCTGAGCGGAGTGTGGCTTCGGCGATCACCAATGTGCTCTGGCGGATCGGGTTGTTCTATGTGGCTTCGATCCTGGTGGTGGTGATGGTGTTGCCGTGGGACACCGTGGAGCCGGGGCGTAGTCCGTTCGTGGCCGTGATGGAGCGTGTGGGGGTGCCCGGGGCGGCGCTGATCATGGAGATCGTGGTGCTCGTCGCGGTGTTGAGTGTGCTCAACGCGGCGATGTACACCTCTTCCAGGATGTTGTTCACCCTGACGCGGCAGGGTGATGCTCCTGGTGCGTTGCGTGGGACCAACCGTCGGGGTGTGCCGGTGCGGGCGATCCTGTTGGGCACGGTGGTGGGCTATGCCGCGGTGGTGGCCGACTACCTGTGGCCTGACCGGGTGTTCGCGTTCCTGGTGGCTTCGATCGGTGCGATCCTGCTGGTCTTGTTCTTGACCATCTGCGCCTCGCAGTTGGTGGTGGGGGCGCGGGTGCGCAGGCGTGAGCCTGAGCGGTTGACCTTGCGTATGTGGGGGTTTCCGTACCTGACGTGGGTGGTGTTGCTTGGTCTGGTGACGGTTTTCGCGGCGATGGCGGTGTTGCCCGACCAGCGTCAGGCGTTGGCGGCGTCGGTGGGGTCGGTGCTGGTGGTGTTGGTGGCCTATGAGCTGCGGCGCCGGTGGGGTGCCGGGGCGCCCAGTGACCGGGTGCTGCGTGTGCCGGGCCGTGCGGGTGCTGAGGGTTTGCGCCGTGGTGGAGGAGGGTGGCGACGGTGTCGGTAATGGTGGGATGTCGTGCTGAAGATCGTTTTTGCCGCTAAGGTGCTGCGCAACCCCTGAGAGGAGCACCCCTGTGCGACATTTCGTCGGTTTTTTGTCCGGTTTGATTGTGGGGCCCGTGCTGGTGCTGGTGACGGGGTGGGCGTTCTCCCACCTTCGTGGCCTGCACACCGCGGGTTTGGGCGTGTTGCAGGGAGCGGGTCCCCTGGCGGTGGCGGGGCTGGTGGGTGTGGGCCTGCTGGTGGCGCTGGCCGCGGTCCCTGCGCGGCTGACACCGATGCTGCCCTTCGCGATGGCGTTGACGGTGGGGGCGTTGAGCGCGGTGTCGCTGGTGCGGATGCACCTGTTGGAGCGGTTGCCGCAGGTGCCCGGGACGGAGGGCGCTCTGGTGCTGTTGCCGTTGGGGGTGTTCGTTCCGCTCGTGGTGGTGCTGTTGGCCCCCCTGTTCGTGGGTGGGCGCTGGCGCCGGGGGCGGGAGGGCGAGGGTTCCACGGAGGAGGAGGAGTACTTCGAGGGCCTGTACGGCGACGACGAGGAGGGTGCTCGGTCGGCGTCGGCGGCCCGGGCGGCACGGCACCGCGTCTGAGGGCGGATCCGGCCCGGGTGGTCCCTGTGTTCTCGGTGCGCGGGGGGTGCCCGGGCCGGTGCGGTGTGGGCGCTGTGGGGCGCTGGCCTGGGGGTGGGGTGGCCGGCTCTCAGCGCCAGGTGGGTCCCCAGTTGGCGCTTTTGGACACTCCCCGGGGCAGGGGTGGCAGGAATCCGTTGCCGGAGGCGCTGGTCGGGTCGGGTTCTGGGGGGTTCTGGTGGAGGGGTTCGGGTGCGGGCTCTGCGGCGGGTGGGGCCGGTGGAGGCGGGGTGGTGGGGATCTGGGGCGTGGGGGCGGGGGTGTCCTCGGGCAGGAAGTTGCGTACCCGGTGGGGCTGGGGTGTGTCCTCGTTCTGTAGGACCACCGGTTCGGGCAGGGGCGGGTGGTCCTGTTGGGTTTCGGCGCTGGGGATGGCGGGTTCGGCCGGGGCGACGCGTTCCCACCACCGGGCCGCTTCCTCGGTGTCCAGTTCCGCTTCCACCTCCAGCCAGCCGCGTACCTGGGGGTGGCGGCGTGCGGCGTTCCAGGAGCGGGGGTAGGGCTGTTCGTCCAGGATCAGGACGTGTTCGCCGTCGATGGTGGGGATCTGGGCGGGTAGGCCCTCGTTCCACACCCAGGTGCCGTCGTGGGCGACCAGGTTCCACCAGCCGCGTACGGTCTGGGCTTGCGGGTCGGGGGGTCCGTCGCGGAAGGCGGTGACCCAGCGCGGGTCGGGGGGGTCTCCGTGCAGGCCCTGGCGTTCGGGGCCGATGAGGGCGTCGGCGAGCAGGGTGTGGAGTTGGGAGTTGTCGCCGATGCCGTCGAAGAGGACGCGGAAGGCGCGTCCGGAGTGGCGGTCCATGACCAGGGCGTTGGTGGCTTCGGTCATGTGGAGTAGGGCGCGGACCTCGTCGAACTCGGTGAGCAGGTCGCTGAGTTGGTTGGCGATGGCGACGAGTTCGGCGTGCAGGGAGGGGGTGCGGCGTAGGTGGGCGCGCACGCCGGGTTCGCTGAGCATGGTTTTGGCGGCCAGGCCGTGGCGGCGGATGGTCCACCAGCACATGGTGGCGCTGGGTGCGTCGGGGCCCAGGTCGGTGGCGACGCGGGTTTCGGCGTCGGCGGTGATGGTGTCGGGGTCGGGTGGGGTGCCGCCGCCGGTGCGTTCCCAGGCGCGTGCGAAGACGATGGCGCCCTTGCCCATGGTGTGTGCGCGGTGGAGGATTTCCACGCCGGTGGGGCCGGGGTCGGTGCCCATTTCGACCAGGGCTCCGGCGACCACGGACAGGTCGGCGATGATGCCGGGGGCGGCGTGGTCTCCGGACAGGAGGGGGGTCAGGGCTTCCAGGGCGAGTTCGCGTTCGGCGACGGGGATCTGGGAGGCCAGGAGGTAGACCTTGTGGACTGCTGTGGGGAAGTGTTGGGGGTCGGTGGCCACGGAGGCGTCGATCAGTTCTTGGAATGCCGCGCGAAACTCGTCGACCATAGGTCCGTCCCCTTTCTTACGCAACCAACCTAATGTCTCATCAGGGCAGGATCGCACTTTAACGGGTGTTTTCGAGTACTGCTGGTGTGTTTGTTGACAAGCTGAGACACCAGAGTTGCTGTGGGGGTTCGGTCACAGGCCCAGGTGGGTGACGGCGTTGTCCTCCAGCGGGTTGGCGGTGCGGATGTAGTCGTGCACCGTGCGCGGGTTGGTCCACCGTCCCTGGCGCATGATCTCGCGGTCGCTGGCCCCGCCCAGCGCCGCCTGGGTGGCGAAGCCGGACCTGAGGGAGTGTCCGCCGAAGTCGTCGGGGTTGAGTCCGGCGCGGCGGGCGTAGCGTTTGACCAGCTCGCCCACGGCCCGGCCCGACATCGCCCGTGGGGCGATGTGGCCGTGCTGGTCCACGGCGGGCAGGAGCGGGCGCCCGGATCCGTCGCGCAGGTCGGTGCCGTGCCAGTCGCGGCACAGGTGTGTGAGCGGGGCGTTGGTGTCTGGTTGCGCCAGCAGGGCGCGTACCGCCCGGGTGCCGCCCTGGTGGTGGGTCTGGAGCAGGTGGGACCAGTCGGCGAGGGCGCACACCGGGCAGGTGTGGCGGTGGCGTCCCCGGGGCAGGGCCACCACCTGGCCGTAGCGGTCCTCCTGGTCGGTCTTGGTGGGGCCCAGGCGTACCACCAGTGCGGGGGCGCCGGTGGAGGCGTCGGTGCGTACCGTGACGTCGTCGAAGGTGAGCGAGGCCAGCTCGGTGCGGCGTAGGGCTCCGGCGAATCCGGTCAGCAGCAGCAGGGTGTCGCGTCGCCGGGCCACGCCCTGGGGGTGGCCGGGGTCGGGGCGTACCGCCAGGAGGGCTTCCAGGGTGGCCAGTACCACCGGGTCCTTGCGGCGTGGGCGGGCCTTGCGGGTGCGGCGGATGCCGCGCATGGTCATGCGTACCACTTCGGCGCGGGTGGGTGATTCCAGGCCGTGGGCGCCGTGGACGGCGGCGATCGCGGCGGCGCGCCGTTCGATGCTGGAGGGGGCCAGGGCCCAGGCGGTGTCGTCGGGGGTGCGGGTCTGGGCGCAGGAGGCCAGGTACACGGCCACGTCCACCGGGTCCGCGGGCAGGGACTGGCGGTGTTCGGCCAGGCACCAGGCGGTGAAGGAGGTCCAGTCGGTGCGGTAGGCGCGCAGGGTGTTGGGTGATTGGGCGTTGGCCAGGTAGCGGCCCAGGGTCTGGGCCTGCTCGGTGTCGAAGCGTTCACGTACCTGGGCCAGGGCGCGGGTGTCGACCAGGACGCTGTGGGTGGTGTGTTGCAGGCGGGCGCGTACGGGTTCGGGGAGGGCGCCTTCGTCGATGGGTGGGGTGTGGTGGGTGGGTCGGGGTGTGTTCACGGTTATCCATGATGGCCCAGGACGGGGCGTGGGCATGGCAGGTGGGGTCGTGCGGGTGTCAGGGTCCCAGGAGGTGTGTGCGAAGAGCGTCCCACAGTTCGGGGGGCGGCATGATCCACAGCAGGGGCAGCGCCGCGGCCGCCAGGGCGACGGTGAAGCCGATCGCGGCGATCTTGCGGCGCAGTACCAGCGCGGTCAGGGCTGAGACGGCCGGGACCGCCAGGGCCAGGACCAGGAACCAGACCAGGGCGTCGCCGATCGCGTCCACGTTGGTCTGCGGTGGCGGGGCGGCGGGGTCCTGGGCGCGCAGGGCCGCTTCCTGCAGGTCCATGGCCACGAACAGCAGGTGGGCCAGGGCCAGTGGGGTGCCCAGTGCCCACAGCAGGGCCAGGGCCACCCACAGGGCGGTGATCCTGCGGTCGGGTGGGTCGGTGACCACCACCGGGGTGCGGCTGATCCGCTCCCTTGGGGCGTGTTGGGCCGTGCCCGCCTGTTCGGTGCCCGCCCGGGGCGTGGGGGCGGTGTCGGCCTGTGGGGCCTTGCGGCGCTTGCGTTTCTTGGGTGACACGCCGGTAGCCTACCGTCGCTGGTGTGGGGTTGTGGGCCCTGCGTGCCGCTTCCCGCATCGGTGTGGGGGGCGGGAGTTTCAGGTGGTCAGGTGCAGGACGGTGACGAAGACCACCGGCCACACCAGCAGGGCCAGTGACCACAGGGCTGCTTTGCGGTCTCCGGCGACGGTGGCCACGGCGGCCGCCAGGAAGGGGATGCCCACGGCGGCGCCGAAGGCCAGGGTGAACCATTCGGCGGCCGAGCCGGAGTGGGCGACGGCGGTCAGACCCCGTAGGTAGCCCACCGGGCCCAGGACCAGGGCGAACAGGGCCAGTAGGGCGATGACGACGCGGATGCCGGTGGGGTGGCGGGTGTTGCGGCCGCCGCCGGGGGCGGAGGGTCGTTCGGACACGGGGGCCGGGGTGCCTTTCGAGGACGGGTGGCGGGCCAGGGCGAAGGGGCGCCCGCGCCGCGGGGTGCGGGCGGTGGGGCCGTCGCACGCGCGTGGCGCCCGCCCGGGTGCGCGGTGGCGTCCGGGTCGGGTGTGGTGCTGTGTAAAACGTACTCCACCCGGCGGGTGTCCGGAACCGGTGGCCGGGGTCAGGGGTCAGGGGGTGGTGGTCCAGGGGTGGGCGTCCTGGACCAGGCCGGTGAAGGAGGCGAGCAGGCGTAGTTCGTCGATGCTGCGCGGGGTGGTGGTGAGCAGGCCGGGTGAGAAGACCACCGTGGCGAGTAGTTGGGCGCGGGAGAGGGCCACGTTGAGCCGGTTGCGGTCCAGGACGAAGGCGGTGCCGCGGCTGGTGTCTGCGGCGTTGGAGGTGGTCATCGAGCAGATGACGGCGGCGGCCTCCTGGCCCTGGAAGCGGTCGACGGTGCCCACGCGTGTCCCTTCCAGGGCGGGCAGGGTGCGGGCGGCCGCGGCCAGGGCCTGGCGTAGGGCGCGTACCTGCAGGTTGTAGGGGGCCACCACCAGGATGTCGTGTCCGGTCAGGGGGCGTGGGCCCTGGTCGGGGTGGGTGGTGAGTTTTTCGGTGACCAGGCGTGTGGCCACCTCCACCACTGCCTGGACTTCTTCGGGGCTGTGGGTGGTGCGGCCGTGGTGGGTGGTGGGGTGGGTGTACACGCCTGGTTGCAGGGTGGAGAGGGTGCGGTGGGTGGTGGTGGGGTGGGCGTGCAGGCGGCCCTGGTAGGCCAGGGTGGAGACGGTGGAGCACAGGCGGGGGTGCATGCGCCGGGTCTGGTCCAGGAAGTAGCCGCGTGTGGGGTCGATGATCTGGCGTCCGGCCATCAGGTGTTGGAGGGCGGAGGCGTCGGCGCCCTCGCCGTGGGTGCCCTGGACGACCTGGGGCAGTTGTTGGGGGTCACCGAGCAGGACGAGGTTGTGGGCGGCGGCGGAGACGGCCAGGGTGTCGGCCAGGGCGAACTGTCCGGCCTCGTCGATGATGAGGACGTCCAAGGGGTCGGCGATCATGGCGGCGTTGGACATGGCCCAGGCGGTGCCGCCGATCAGGACCGGCTCTGCCCGGGCGGTGTGTTGGGTGCGCCAGGTGGCCAGGGCCTGGGCGGTGGAGGGTTGTTCCCAGGGGGGTTCGGTCTCGCCGGTGTCCTTGGTGCGGCTCTTGGCGCGTTTGGCGGCGGCCACCCGCACTCCTGCGTCCTGGGTGGCGCGCAGGGCGGCGGACATGACGTTCTCCACGGCTTTGTGGCTGGTGGAGCACACGCCCACGTTCTTGCCCTGTTGGGCCAGGTGGGTGATGAGTTGGGCGGCCAGGTAGGTCTTTCCGGCGCCGGGTGGTCCCTGTACGGCCAGGTAGGAGTGGTCCAGGCGGTCCACGGCGGCGATGGCGGCCCTGATGGGGTCGCCTTCGTGCTCGGTGGGGTCGGGTAGGGGGCCGGGCGGGGTCAGGCGGGGCGGGGTGCGGCGGACCACGTCCAGGCCGGGGTGGTGGGGCCAGTCGGGCAGGTGGTCCAGGGCGGTGCGGGCCACTGTTTCCAGGGCGCCGTCCTTGGGGGCGGGGTTGACCGGGGAGCCGGGCAGGACGGCGACGGGGGGCCGGGAGTAGGTGGCGTCGGGGTCGCAGGTCTCGGTGATGGTCAGGGTGTGGGCGTCGGCGTGGGTGATGGTGGCCTGGGTGGTGGTGGCGGCCTGTCCGGGGGCGCCGGGGTAGAGCAGGTGGGTTTGTTGTCCGGTGGTGAAGGGGTGGGGGTGGGCGGTGTCCAGGCGCAGGGTGAGTTCGCGGCGGGACTTGCGTTGGCGGCCGGTGGGTTCGGTCCACTCCCCCGCGCGGGCCTGCCAGGGGACGGCGCAGTCGGTGTCGGCTTCCAGGTCGGTCAGGGGTGCGCTGGTGCGTCGGAAGTGTTCGCGCCAGGGGGGAAGGTTCTCGCGTTGGTAGTAGCCGACCAGGGCGGCCAGTCGGGCGCGGGTGTGGTGGTCGGCCTGGCGTTCTTCGGCCTTGTCGGGGACCTGGTCGAGCAGGGGTTGGGTCAGGGCGGTGTGGCGGGCGGCCTTCTCGGCGCGTTTGCGGGCGCGTTCGGCTTCGGTTTCGGTGAGTTCGAGTTGGACCAGGGGGCGGTCGGTGATGCCCTGGTGGGTGCGGTGGTCCTCCAGCCAGTCGCGTAGGCGGGCGGTGGAGTGGCAGTCGTCGCGGTTGTAGGCGGCGATGTCGGCCAGGACGCGTCGGGCCTGGTCGGTTGCGCCTGTTTGTGCGGCCCGTAGGTAGGCGGCGTAGGCGTCGATGCTGGAGGTGGCGGTGGTGACGCCTCCTGAGCGTGCGCCGCTGAGGTAGAGGGGTTCGAGGTACTTGATGGAGTAGGAGCGTTGGGACACGCGCAGGCTTTTGCGGACCACGGTGTACAGGTCCACCAGGCGGTTCTCGCGGAGGAGGCGGTTGACCTCCTCCTCGCGGGTGGCGAACTCCGAGCTGAGGTGTTTGAGGCGGTCCACCTCGTAGGAGGCGTAGTGGTAGATGTGGGCGCCGGGGTCGTCGTCGATGCGGGTGAGGGCGAAGTCGACGAAGTCCTCCAGGGCCTTCTTCTCCTGGGCGCGGTCGTGGGCCCAGAAGGCGTGGAAGGTCTCGGTGCCGTCCGTGTCCTCGGTGGTGGCGCCGAAGAGGTATTCCAGGCCGCGTTCGCCCTCGCGTGAGTGGTAGGGGTAGCCCTCCATGTCGAAGAAGACGTCGCCGGGGCTGGGGGCGGGCAGGCTGGCCAGGCCGTCGGGGGCGAAGACTTCGGCGGTGACGGTGCCCTGGGGGTTGGTGGGGGTGCGGGTGGTGTCCTGCCGTACCTGCAGGGCGGCTTGGGCGCGTAGTTGGTCGAAGGAGCGGCGGGGCAGGGTGGGCGGGCGCTGGTCCTGGGCTGCGTTGGCCAGGGCGTCGATGGTGTTCAGGCCGGCGTCGGTGAGTTTGGCGGCCTGGTCGGTGCGTAGTCCGGCGACCAGGGACAGGTGGCGGGCGGCGGTGCGTCCCTGGGAGCACCAGGTGGTGTAGCCGCAGCTCTCGCAGGCGGGGCGGGGCTCGCCCCACGTGGGGGTGGGCAGTGCGGGTTCTTGGGCCAGGCGGTCCATGAGGCGGGTGGTGACGGTGGTCAGGATGGGGAGGAAATCGGTGGTGGCCAGGGTGTGGGTGTGGCCGTCGCCGGTGCGTAGGTGCATGTGCTGGGGGGTGTGGCCGGTGGCCTGGGCGACGGCGTGGGCGTAGGCGGCCAGTTGGATGACGGCGCCGGGGCCGGGGCGGCGGGCGAGTTTGGTGTCCCAGGGTTCGTAGGCGGGGGTGTCGGGTGCGGGGGTGCGCCGGTCGCCGGTGGCGGGGTCCAGGTCGGAGCGGATGAGGAAGTCGGCGCGTCCGTGGAAGGCGATGGGGTGGTCGGCGTCGTGGGGGGTGAGGGGGTGGTGGAAGCTGCCCTGGTAGATGACGGGGGTCCCGGCGGCCATGGCCTGGGTGGTGGCGGCCGCGGCGGCGGCCAGGGAGGTGTCGTCGGGGCGGGGGTCCTGGATGTGGGTGATGTCGCCGAACAGGGCGGTGAGGCGGTCGAGTTCGTCCTGTTCGTGGGCCAGGCCGTGGTGGGCGATGAGGGGGTCGACCTTCTCCGGTGCGGGGGCTCCGGGCAGGCGGGCGGCGAGTGCGCTCTTGAGGGCGCTGCGGTGGTCGCACTCCAGGGTGTCGACGAGGTCGGTGGGTGAGACGACCCAGCCGGTGGTGGTGCGGAACAACGCCCCTGCTCCCTGTGGTGTCGGTGGTGGTGGGTGTTGGGGATTGTGCCATGTCGGGGCGGGGTGTGGGGGCTCACACGCGCGCGGGCCCCGCCCCGGGTGCGGGGCGGGGCTCTGGGGTCTGGTCGGGCGGTGGGGGTGGGCCGTGCGCGTTTTAGCCGACGACCTGCCATTGGACCTGGCCGACTCCGGCTCCGGTGCCGATGATCTGGTCGAAGGCGGCGGTGGACAGGTCCAGGCAGCGGCCGGCGACGTGGGGGCCGCGGTCGTTGATGCGTACGGTCACGGATTTGCCGTTGTCGGGGTTGGTGACCTGGACCTGGGTGCCGAAGGGCAGGGTCAGGTGGGCGGCGGTCATGGCGTTGGGGTCGAAGATGTCGCCGTTGGCGGTTTGGCGTCCGGCGAAGTCGGCGCCGTAGTAGGAGGCCTCGCAGGTGCCGCCCTGGCCGGTGGAGTCGGGGGTGTCGCCGTCGGTGGCGGGTTCCCCGGTGTCCTGGGGTTCTTCGGTCTCCTCGGGTTCTTCGAGGACGGTGGAGGCCTCGGTGCTGCTGTTCTGGATGGCGGAGGTGATGGCGTCCTCGGCTTGTTGGCGCAGGTCCTCGCCGTGTTGGGGGGTGGTGTCGTCGGTGGCCAGCGGGTCGGGGTCGGCCTCGGGGACGCCGGTGGCGTTGGTGGTGGTGTCGGGGCCGGTTCCGGTGGCGATGACCGCGGCGGTGGCGGTGCCTGCGGCCAGAAGTACCGCTGTGGTGGCTGAGGCCAGGATCAGGGTGCGTTTGCGGCGGGAGCGTTTGGCGGCCATGCGGGGGCCCACGGGTGTGTCGGGGCGGGTGGTGCCGTCATCATCCGGTGGGGTCTGGGGCTGGTGTGTGCCCACGGCGAGATTCCTTCGAACGGGAACAGGACGTGGCGGGTCCACTCCTGGGGGTGCGGTGTGCGGCTGCCGTGGCAGGGCGCGCTGGGTGCGACGCCCCGGGATGCGGGAGGGCGTGGTGCGGGTGGAGCTGGGACCGCCGGTGGTGCGCGGGGGTCTGGGCGCAGATCCTAGGGGTCACGCGAGGGTAACGGTACCGGAAAGGGATGGTTTGTGGAACTTGTCACCGGGGATCGTTGGTGCCTTCCCACCCCGGGTGACTACTCGTGTGCGTCATCCCGTGATGTGGGGTTCGGGCAGGTCGGGGCGTCGGGGTGGGATGCCGTGGGGGAAGAGGGTGCGGGCGGGGTCGGGCAGGTCCACTCCGCTGAGCTGGGCGACGGCGGTGGACAGGCTGGGGTTGTCCAGGTGTCCGCCGACGGCGCGGATCATGGTGGCCAGGGTGGGTAGCGGTGGTGCGCCCAGGGTGGCCACGGCGTAGCGGGTGGCCACGGCCGGTGTGCGTGAGGCGCCCGCCCAGCAGTGCAGCAGTACGCGTTTTCCCTCGGCGCGCAGGGCGGCCAGGGCGGCGGCGGCCTCGTTCAGGGTGAAGTGCGCGTTGGGGTTGGCGCCCGCGCGGTCGTGGAGCCAGACCCGTACCCAGTCGGGGTCGGGCAGGTGGGGTGCGTCGCTGGGGTGGGTGCGGCACAGGGAGACCACGGCGTCGACGGTTTCGGGGTGGGCGCGCAGGTGGTCGAGGTTGCCGAGCAGGACGTGGGGGTCCAGGGGGTGGGGGACGGCGAAGGGCGGCAGGCGGCGGGGTTCGCTGGCCAGGACGGGGTGTTCGGGCCACAGGCGGGAGTGGGGTCCGCGTGCGCTGGTCAGGGCGGTGACGGTCAGGGTGTGGGGATCGGTGGTCTCCGACAGGCGGCGTAGGGCGTGCAGGGGGAGGGCGGAGGCGCCCCACAGGGCGGCGGCCAGGGTGCCGGTGTGCAGGGCGGCCTGGTCTCCGGCGCTGGTGTGGGCGTGCCGGACGGCTTCGGTGAGGTGGGTGCAGGCGAAGGAGCCGTGGGCGGGGTCGTGGGTGGGGTGGCGGGTGCGGGTCAGGGCGCGCCAGGAGGCGCCCAGGGGGTCCTGGGCGGTGGTGTGTTCCAGTGCGGGGGCGCTGGTGGGTGCGGTGCCGGTGCGGGCGGTGGTGCGCAGGACCTGGGCCCAGGCGTGTTGGAGGGGGTCCGCGGGTGGGTGGGGCAGGTGGTGGGGGCCGTTCAGGTCGCTCAGGGCGGCGCGGATCAGGCGTGCCGGGTGGTGGGCGGGGTCGGTGAAGTGTGCGGCCTGTGCGGGGGGTGCGCCGACCAGGGCCGCGGCGAGGGGGGCTCCGAAGAGCGCTCCGACGGTCCGGTCGCCTGCGGGGTCGTGGAAGTGGAGGGGTGCGGGCGCTGTGGGCATGGTCGTCCTTGCGGGCGGTGCGGTTCGGGCGTGGGGTGGGGACCCTGTGGGGGTTTTCCCTCTCCGGTGGCCCGTTGCGCGCTGCGGCCGGTTGTGGCCACACCTGTTGGTGTGCGCGCCGGTTCTCCATGCCGCGGTGGTGTGCTCCGGCGTGGGCGAGTGCCACACCGCGCTCCCCTTCTCCCCCCGCCCCCCTGCTCCCCCGCCGGGGCGCCGTGTCCTTCCCGCCGGCCCCGTGTGCCTTGGCGAGGGGGTCGGCGCGTCGGGCGGTCTCAGACGGGTTGGGCGATGGCGGCCTGGCGGTAGCGGGCGGCCACGGCGTGGGCGATGGCCGCGTCCGGGCACAGCGGGCGCGCCACCACGTCGGCGCCCGCGCCGGCCAGGCGGTCCTGGAACAGGCCGGGGGCCAGGAGCCAGCTGGCCAGGGCCACACGGGGGTGCCCCTGGGCGCGCAGGCGCCGTACCTGTTCGGTGACGGTGGGGCGGCCGGTGGCGATGAAGCCCGGGGCCACCGGGGCGCCCAGGCGCTGGGACAGGCGGGCCCGGGCCTGGTCGAGTTCGGCGCGCGCGTGGGGGTCGGAGGTTCCGGCGCAGGCCAGCACGAGTGCGTCGCCGGGGCGGTAGCCGGCCCGGACCAGGCGGCGCACCGCGGTGTCCAGTAGCGCGGGGTGCTCGCCCAGGGCGGGGGTGATGACGGCGTCGGCGCGGCCCGCCAGGGCGAGCTGGTGGGGGATGTCGGTGCGCACGTGGTAGCCCGAGGCCAGGAAGGCGGGCACGACCACCAGGGGGCCGGGGGTGGTGGAGGCGACGTCGCCGACGGTGGGGGTCAGGACGTCGGCGAAGGCCAGACGGGTGGGCCGGTGCGTCACCTCGGCCACGCGCAGGGCCAGGGAGTGGGCCACGGCGGTGCCGTGGGGGTCGCGGGTGCCGTGGACGGCCAGCAGCAGGGTCGGGTGTCGGTTCATCGCGTGGTGGGGCGGGCCTGGTGGGGGTGGGCGCCGCTTCTTCCTTTCCGTTCCGTGCTCTGGTGCGCCTGTGTCCGGGGGTCTTCCTTCCGGGCGGGGTCAGGGCTGGTGGGTGCGGTCGGTGGTGTCCAGGGCCAGCCGGTAGCCGCGTTTGACCACGGTCTGGACGATGCGGGCGTCGCCCAGTGCGGTGCGCAGGCGGGCCACGGCGGTTTCCACGGCGTGGGCGTCGGCGTCCTCGCCCAGGCAGGTGAGCAGGCGGGTGCGGTCCAGGACCTGTCCGGGGCGGCGGGCCAGTTCGCGCATCAGCCGCATCAGGGTGGGCGAGAGGGTGTGGACGGTGCCGTTGACCAGGACGGCGTGGCCGCGCAGGCGTAGGCGGTGTCCGGCCACGGACAGGGTGGGGAAGCGTGCGGGGAGTTCTTCGGTGAGTTTGCGGACCTGGGAGCCGATGCGGGCGCGTTCTGGCCACACGGTGGGGATGTCGTGGGCCATGAGGGGGCGGGCGGTGACCGGGCCCACGCACATGGCCAGGACGTCGCCGCGCAGGGCCTGGACCAGTGCGTCCTGGTGTCCGGTGGTGTGGGCGCGGGTGAGCAGTCCGGCGGCGGCGGGGGCGCTGGTGAAGGTGAGGGCGTCCACTCCCCCGGTGGTGACGGCTTCGATGAGGCGGTCCAGGGGTGCGGTGTCCTCGGGTTGGGTCCACCGGTAGACGGGTACCTCGACCACTTCGGCGCCGGCCAGGCGGAGGGCGGCGGTGAAGTCGGGCAGGGGTTCGCCGTGGAGCTGGACGGCCACGCGCAGGCCCTGCACTCCTTGGTTGAGGAGGTAGTCCAGGACTTCGGCCGAGGATTCGGACGGGGGTGACCACTCCTCGGTGAGTCCGGCGGCGCGGATGGCGCCCTTGGCCTTGGGGCCGCGTGCCAGCAGGCGTGAGGAGCGCATGCTGTTCAGGAGTGCCTCGGCGGTGCCCCAGGTTTCGCAGGCCTCCACCCAGCCGCGGAAGCCGATGCCGGTGGTGGCCACGACGACGTCGGCGGGGCGGTGGGCGAGTTGGTCCGAGGCCGAGGCCAGGCGCTGGTCGTCGCTCAGGGGCACGATGCGCAGGGCGGGTGCGGCGATGACCTGAGCGCCTTTGCGGCGCAGTAGGGCGCTGAGTTCCTCGGCGCGGCGTGCCGCGGTGACGGCGACGGTGAATCCGGCCAGTGGTGCGGTGGTGGCGGGTGTGGGCGGTGCGTGGGGCAGGGTGTTCATGGTGTGTTCTCCTCGGCGCGGGTGGCGATCTGCACGGTGGCGCCGTCGCGGCGTACGGGCCAGGTGTCCAGGTGTACCCCGTCCTCGTCCAGGCTGTGGCCGGTGCGGAGGGAGAAGACGTTCTTGAGCATGGGTGAGGCGATGGTGGGCTCTCCCGAGCGGTCGCCGACGATGCCGCGGGAGATGACGGCGGCGCCGGTGTAGGGGTCGATGTTGTCCACGGCGTACAGGTGTTCGTCGCGGGTGAGGAACAGGGCCACCTGGGTTCCGTCGGGCAGGAGGATGGCCACCCCGTCCTCGGGGTGGAGGCGGTCGATGGAGCAGGCGTCGGTCCAGGTGGTGGGCCGGGTCTGGGTGGTGGTGCTCATCGGGTGGCCTCCTGGGGTCGGGGGGTGGGCATGCCCAGGTTGAGGGGTGCCTCGGGTACGGGCTGGTCGCGGGTGGTGGTGAAGCTGATGGTGGGGTCGGGGGTGGTGGGGGCGTTGGCGAAGGAGACGAAGCGGGCGAGTTTGTCGGGGTCGGCCAGGACGGCGGCCCACTCGTCGGTGTAGGCGGCCACGTGGTCTTCCATGGCGGCTTCGAGTTCGGTGGCGATGCCCAGGGAGTCGTGGACGATGACCTCGCGCAGGTGGTCCAGGCCCCCGTCCAGGGATTCGATCCAGGGTGCGGTGCGCTGGAGGCGGTCGGCGGTGCGCACGTAGAACATCAGGAAGCGGTCGATGTAGCGGATGAGGGTCTCCTCGTCCAGGTCGCCGGCCAGGAGTTCGGCGTGGCGCGGGGTGAAGCCGCCGTTGCCGCCCACGTACAGGTTCCAGCCCTGGTCGGTGGCGATGATGCCGAAGTCCTTGCCGCGGGCCTCGGCGCACTCGCGGGCGCATCCGGAGACGGCGGACTTGAGTTTGTGGGGTGAGCGCAGGCCCCGGTAGCGCTCCTCCAGGCGGATGGCCAGTCCCACCGAGTCCTGGACGCCGTAGCGGCACCAGGTGGTGCCCACGCACGACTTGACGGTGCGCAGGGACTTGCCGTAGGCGTGGCCGGATTCGAATCCGGCGTCGACCAGGCGTTTCCAGATGTCGGGCAGTTGTTCCAGGCGGGCGCCGAAGAGGTCGATGCGCTGGCCGCCGGTGATCTTGGTGTAGAGGTTGAAGTCGCGTGCGACCTCGCCGATGACGATGAGTTTGTCGGGGGTGACCTCTCCGCCGGGGATGCGGGGCACGACCGAGTAGGTGCCGTTGCGTTGCATGTTGGCCAGGTAGCGGTCGTTGGTGTCCTGCAGGGTGGCCTGTTCGCCCTCCAGGATGTGTCCGCCTCCCAGGGAGGCCAGGATGGAGGCGACGGCGGGTTTGCAGATGTCGCAGCCGTATCCGGTGCCGTGGGCGCTGATGAGCGCGGAGAAGGTGGTGGTGCCGGTGGCGCGGATGATCTCGACCAGTTCGGCGCGGGACTGGGGGAAGTGCTCGCACAGGGCCTTGGACTGTTCGATGCCGGCCTGGGCGAGGATCTTCTTGAGCATGGGTACGCACGAGCCGCAGCTGGTGCCCGCCTTGGTGCAGGCCTTCAGGGCGGGAACGTCGTGGTTTCCGCAGTCGATGGCTTCGGTGAGTTCGCCCTTGGTGACGGCGTTGCAGGAGCAGATCTGCGCGGAGTCGGGGAGGGCGTCGGCGCCCAGGCCGGCTGCGCCCTCGGGGGTGATCAGGGCCAGCGGGTCGGCGGGCAGGGGGGATCCGACCAGGGGGCGCAGGGTGGCGTAGGCGGTGGCGTCGCCGACCAGGATGCCGCCGAGCAGGGTGGTGGCGTCGTCGGAGAGGACGAGTTTGGCGTAGCGTCCGCTGGCGGCGTCGTTGACGACCACGTCCAGGGCGCCGGGGGTGCGGCCGTGGGCGTCGCCGAAGCTGGCCACGTCCACGCCCAGGAGTTTGAGCTTGGTGGAGGTGTCGGCGCCGGTGAAGGTGGCGGCGCCGCCCACGAGTTGGTCGGCGACCACTTCGGCCATGGCGTTGCCGGGGGCGATGAGGCCGTAGACGGTGCCGCGGTGGTTGGCGGCCTCGCCGATGGCGTGGATGTGGGCGTCGCTGGTGGTGCAGGTGTCGTCGATGACGATGCCGCCGCGTTCGCCGACCTCCAGCCCGGCGGTGCGGGCGAGGTCGTCGCGTGGGCGGATGCCCACGGAGAACACGACCAGGTCGGCCTCCAGGTGGGTGTCCTGCCCCAGGGTCAGGTGGGACACGCGGCCGTGGTCCGCTGCCTGGACGGCGGTGGAGGCCGATCCGGTGTGCACGTGCACGCCCAGGTCGGTGATGAGGTTGCGGAGGAGGGATCCGGCGCCCTCGTCGATCTGGGCGGGCATCAGGTGGGGGGCGAGTTCGACCACGTGCGCCTGCAGGCCCAGCAGGCGTAGGGCGTTGGCGGCTTCCAGGCCCAGTAGGCCGCCGCCGATGACCACGCCGGTGCGTGCGCCCTGTGCGGAGGCGGTGATGGCGTCCAGGTCCTCGATGGTGCGGTAGACGTGGCAGCCGGGCAGGTCGTGGCCGGGGATGGGCGGCACGAAGGGGGTGGATCCGGTGGCCAGGACCAGGCGGTCGTAGGGCAGGACGCGGCCGGTGGCGGTGGTGACGGTGCGGTGGGCGCGGTCGATGGCGGTGGCGCGTTCGTTGACGTGCACGTCCACGTGGGGGCCGCTCACGTCGCCCAGGGACAGGTCCTGGGCGCTGGCGCCGTCGAAGTAGGAGGAGAGGGCGACGCGGTCGTAGGCGGTGCGGGGTTCCTCGCCCACGACGGTGATGTGCCAGTGGTGGGCGCTGTCGCGGTCGTGGAGGGCCTCGATGAGTCGGTGGCCGACCATGCCGTTGCCGATGACGACGAGTTCTTCCATGGGTGTGCGGCTCCTCCTGCTGCGGGGTCGGACGGGTTTCAGGCAACCCGCAGGGTGTTTCTGCGGGGTCAGCCGTGTGTGACGCGGTTGTTTCGTTGTGCTCCTCTCGCAGGTGGGAAACGCGTGATGGGGGTGGGGCGGGGTGAAGTCCCAGGGTGGGGTGGTCGTGTGGGGCGCGGGCGGGGTGGATGGGTGTTGGGTCACACCCGGGGTGTGGCGGTCGGGCGCCTCGGGGCGGGGGTGGCCGTCCGGGCCGGGGAGGGGAATGTTTTTTCGTGTGGAGGGTCAAGGAGCGGGTATCGGCTGTTCAGAGACGGGTTCGGGGCTGTTTCGGTTCGGGTGGGGCCGTGCGGCGATGAGGTCTGTGGTCCAGAGGCGATGCGGCGGGTAGGGGTGGGAGAGAACGCTTACCGCGCCAGAATCCGGGGTGCTGCCATGCCGGTGCAACACGCGTCCAACGAGTTGATGATCTCCCTGGTGCGAGCCGGTCACCTGGCCACTTTCGAGGAGTTGCCCTCGCTGATCGCCAAGAAGGCCGAGGGCGCCGATCTGTCCCAGGCCCGTGTCTACCTGGCCGACCACCAGCAGCAGGTGCTGCGGGAGTTCACCGGTGCGGGGATCGACGCCAACGGGGGCGGTGAGGCCCTGAGTGTGGACGACTCCGTGGCCGGGCAGGCCTACGTGACGGGTGTGACCGTGCGTGTGGAGGGTGAGCACCGGTACTGGGTGCCGATCCTGGAGGGTGCCCAGCGTCTGGGTGTGCTGCACGTGGGCTATGCGGGCGATCCGGACCGCTCGGCGATGCGGGATCTGGCCTCGATGGTGGCTTTGCTGGTCATCGCCAAGCGCTCCAACAGTGACGCCTACGCCCGGTTGGTGCGCACCAGGTCCATGTCGGTCTCGGCGGAGATGCAGTGGACGCTCATGCCGCCGGGGACCTTCGCTGATTCGCGGGTGACGATCTCGGCCGCCACGGAGCCGGCCTACGACAACGCCGGGGACTCCTTCGACTACGCGGTGGCGGGGGAGGTCGCGCATCTGGCGATGTTCGACGCGATGGGGCACGACACCGCCGCGGGGTTGATCGCGAACCTGGCGGTGGGGGCCTTCCGCAACGAGCGCCGTAAGGGCACCGCCCTGGCCGACATGTGCCGTGGGGTGGAGGAGACCCTGATCCAGGAGTTCGTACGCACCCGTTTCGCGACCGCGATCCTGGCCGAGTTGAACATGACCACCGGTGAGCTGCACTGGGTCAACTGCGGCCATCTGCCGCCGGTGCTCATCCGCAACAACCAGGTGCGCAGCCTGGAGTGCGACCCCTCCCATCCGCTGGGGATGGATCTGGGGCTGCCGGTGACGGTGTGCCGTGAGCAGTTGGAGCCCGGCGACCGGCTGCTGCTCTACACCGACGGCATCATCGAGGCCCGTGACTCCCAGGGGCGGGAGTTCGGTGTGGACCGGTTCGTGGACTTCGTCATCCGGCACCAGGCCGACAACATGCCCGTCCCCGAGACGCTGCGCCGCCTGGTGCACGGGGTCCTGGAGTACCACCACGGCCGGTTCGGCGACGACGCCACCGTGCTCTTCTGCGAATGGCACGGTTGAGGCCCGCTGGCCTCAGGTGGGCGTGGTGTGTGCGGGTCCGTGGAGAAGGAGGGTGTGGCCGGCCGGTCGGGGCGTAGAATCCGGCCAGGCGCGGATGACGACGGACTCGGGGTAGAGCGTGGCGGAGATGGTGCACGTGGTCGTTCCGGTGTTCGCCGCGGTGGCGGTCGGGCTGTTCGCCGGGTTGTTCTTCGCGTTCTCGGTCTCGGTGATGCCCGGTCTGGGCAGGGCCGGGGACCGGGTGATGATCGAGGCGATGCAGGGTGTCAACGTGGCCGTCCTCAACCCGTGCTTCGCCGTGGTCTTCATCGGCGCTCCGGTGGCGGTGCTGGCCTGTGTGGTGCTGTACGCCAGTGTGGGGGCCATGGCCGCGGCCGTGTGGTCGGGCGTGGCGCTGGCCTGCCTGTGCGCGGTGCTGGTGGTCACCTTCGCCGTCAACGTGCCGCGCAACGACGCTTTGGAGCGTGCGGGTCCGGCCGAGCGGATCGGGGACCCGGCCGCGGTGCGCGGGGCCTTCGAGTCGGTGTGGGTGCGCTGGAACCACCTGCGCACGGTGCTCTCCCTGGTGGCGTTGGTCTGCGCGGTGGTGGCCCTGACGGTGCGCTGAGCGGGGGCGTGGGAAACCCCTCGCGGGGTTGGCGCCGGGGCTCCGGCCCGCCGCCCGGTGCCCTCCTGCGCGACACGCCGACCCGTCGCGTGAGCGCGTTGACGGGTGCGCGGGCCGGGAGCCGCCGGACCCCTCCTAGCCGACCGGGGCGCTGGTCTGTCCCTGCATCCCCGAGAGCAGGGCCTGCACGTCGCGCACGCACCCGCCGCAGCCGGTGGTGGCGCGTGTCTGCTGGGCGATGGCCTCGCGGGTGCGCGCCCCGTCCAGCCAGGCCTGTTCGATGTCGGTGCGGCTGACCGCGTTGCACCGGCACACCAGCGACGTGGCCTCCTCCTGGTCCTGGTCGGGGGCGGCGGTGGGCAGTCCCTGGAGCAGGGCGAGCCGGTCGGCGGGTACGGGGGCTCCGGTGTCGTAGAGCTGGGCCAGGGTGGCGGCGGCCTCGGGGAAGCCCAGCAGTACCGCGCCCACCACCTTTTCCTGGCGCACCGTCAGCTTGGCGTAGCGGCCGCCGTAGGGGTCGCTGATGGTGACCGTTTCCAGGCCCTGGGCGTCTGCTTCCTCATGGACCTGCCCGAACGCGGTCAACTCGATGCCCTGGGCCTTGAGGCGGGTCAGCGGCCTGGCTCCGGTGTAGAGCGCGTGGGGCGCGGTTCCGATCAGGCGCTGGGCCAGTACCGCGGCCTGTTCCCAGCCGGGCTGGATGAGTCCCGCGCCGCCTCCGGGGTGCTGGGCGCAGTCGCCGATGGCGTGCACGCGTGCGTTGGAGGTGGCCAGGCGGTCGTCCACGACGATGCCGTGCTCGACCTCGATCTCGGCGTCCTTGGCCAGTTCGGTGTTGCCGCGCACTCCGGCGGTGACGACCAGGGCGTCGCCGGGCAGTACGCGGCCGTCGTCCAGTTCCAGGCCGGTGCCGGGGATCCAGCGTGCGGCCACCCGCCAGGAGTGCACGGCCACGCCCAGGGCGGCGTAGCGTTCGGCGAGGATGCGGGCGGCCGGCTGGTCGATCTGGCGGCGCATGATCCAGGGGGAGGACTCCACCACCGACACCCGCATGCCCCGGCCCACCAGGCCGCGTGCGGCCTCCAGTCCCAGGATGCCGCCGCCGAGGACCACGACGGGTGCGCCCGGGCGGGCCAGGGCGAGTAGGCGCTGGCAGTCGGCCAGGTCGCGTAGGGCGGTCACCCCCTCCTCCGGGGCTCCGTCCGGGGCGGTCACGCCGGTGATCGGGGGGAAGGCGGCGCGTGCGCCCGTGGCCATGACCAGTTCGTCGTAGGGCAGGTGGGTGCCGTCGTCCAGGGTGACGGTGCGGCTCTCGGTGTCCAGGGCGGTGGCGGTGGTGCCGGTGCGCACGGTCACGCCGGGGGTGTCGGGGACGGGGAGGCGGATCTGGTCGGGGGTGTAGTCCCCGGCGATCACGCCCGAGAGCAGGACGCGGTTGTAGGCGTGGTGGTGTTCGGTGCCGACCACGGTGATGTGGGCCCGCTCCCCCGCCGGGTCCAGGCGGGCCGCCTCCTCGGCGAAGCGGGCGCCGACCATTCCGTTGCCGATGACCACGATCTGACGCGGGGACGCGCCCTGCACGGTGCTCAACTGCTGCCTCCTGGTGTGGGTGTGTGCGTTTCCGGGCGGCGCCGGCCGGGGTGTTCGCGAGGGTGCGGTGGGGTGTTGCGGGGCGGGTCAGGGTTGGGCGGGTTCGCGTTCCAGGCGTACGGCGCTGACCTTGAACTCGGGCATGCGGCTGGTGGGGTCCAGGGCCGGGTTGGTGAGGTTGTTGGCGGCCTGGGTTCCGGCGAAGTGGAAGGGCAGGAACACCGTGTCCAGGCGGGCGGTGGGTGTCAGGCGTACCCGGGCGCGGGTGTGGCCGCGTCGGGAGGTGATGCGGGCCCACTGCCCTGTGGCCAGTCCGGCGCGGGCGGCGGTGTCGGGGTGTACCTCCACGTACGCCTCGGGTTCGGCCTGGTTCAGTTCGGGGACGCGGCGGGTCTGGGCGCCGGTCTGGTAGTGGCCCATCGTGCGTCCGGTGGTCGCGATGAGGGGGTAGTCGGTGTCGGTGGTCTCGGCGGGGGGCTGGTGCGGGACCGCTGTGAAGCGGGCGTGGCCGTCGGGGTGGGCGAAGGAGTCCAGGAACAGGCGGGGTGTGGGTTCTTGCTGTGCGCGTACGGGCCAGTGCAGGGCCTCCCCCGAGGCCAGGCGCTGGGGGGTGACGCCGGAGTAGTCGGCGGCGCCTCCGGCTGAGGCGCGGCCCAGTTCGGCCAGGACGGTGTCGGGGTCGGTGGGGAAGCGTTGGCGGGGTTGTCCCAGGCGCACGGCCAGGTCGGAGAGCACTTCCAGGTCGGTGCGTACCCCCTCGGGCGGGGCGATGGCCCGGGTGCGGCGCAGGACGCGTCCCTCCAGGTTGGTCATGGTGCCCGATTCCTCGGCCCACTGGGCCACGGGCAGGACGACGTCGGCCATGGCGGCGGTCTCGGAGAGGACGAAGTCGGCGGCCACCAGCAGGTCCAGGGAGGCCAGGCGGTCGCGGACGCGGTCGGTCTCGGGGGCGGAGACGAGGGGGTTGGAGCCCAGCAGCAGCATGGCGCGCGGGCCGCCGTCGGTGCCCAGGGCGTCCAGGAGTTCGAAGGCCGAGCGGCCCGGGCCGGGCAGGGTGTGGGGTTCCACGCCCCACACCCGGGCCACGTGGGCGCGGGCGGCGGGGTCGTCGATCTTGCGGTAGCCGGGTAGCTGGTCGGCTTTTTGGCCGTGTTCGCGTCCGCCCTGGCCGTTGCCCTGGCCGGTGACGCATCCGTATCCGGAGCCTTGGCGGCCGGGCAGGCCCAGGGCCAGGGCCAGGTTGATCCAGGCCGAGACGGTGTCGGTGCCCGTGGCGTGCTGTTCGGTGCCGCGTCCGGTCAGGATGTAGGCCGAGCGGTTGCTGGAGGCCCGTCCCAGCAGGTCGGCGGCGGCGCGGATGTGGGAGGCGGGAACGCCGGTGACCTGTTCGGTGCGCTCCGGCCACCAGGCGGCGGCGTGTTCCCAGGCGGCTTCGAAGCCGGTGGTGCGGTGTTGGACGAAGTCCTCGTCGTACCAGCCCTGGACGCGCGCGGAGTGCAGCAGGCCCAAGGCCAGGGCCAGGTCGGTACCGGGGCGGGGCGCCAGGTGGATGCCGCCGCCGTCCAGGGCGACCTGGGCTGTGGCTGAGCGGCGCGGGTCGATGACGATCAGGGTGGGTGCGGACAGGTGGCCCATCATGGGTGGCATGGTCTCGGCCGGGTTGGCTCCGGCCAGCAGGACCACCTCGGCCTCGCCGATGTCGGTGAGCGGGAAGGGCATGCCCCGGTCCAGGCCGAAGGCGCGTGTGCCCGCGGCCGCCGCTGAGGACATGCAGAAGCGGCCGTTGTAGTCGATCTGGGAGGTGGCCAGGGCCAGGCGGGCGAACTTGCCCAGGGTGTAGGACTTCTCGTTGGTCAGGCTGCCGCTGCCGAAGACCGCGACGGTGTCGGGTCCGGATTGGGCGCGCAGGGCCAGCAGGCGTTCGGCGACGTGGTCCAGGGCGGTGTCCCAGTCGGTCTCCACCAGCTCCGAGTCGCGGTCCTTGCGTATCAGGGGCCGGGTGAGGCGGTCGGGGGCGGTCAGGACCTCGGTGGAGGTCCATCCCTTGCGGCACAGTCCGCCGCGGTTGGTGGGGAAGGGGGCCGGGCGGACGGCCAGGCGTCCGTCGGGGCCCGGTTCCAGGTGCATGGCGCACTGCAGGGCGCAGTAGGGGCAGTGGGTGGTGGTCATCGTGTGTTGGTCTCCACGCGGTCGGCGGCGGGTGCGGTGGTGCGGGAGGGGCGGCGTAGGTAGACGGCCCAGGTGAGGGCGGCGCAGACCAGGTAGAAGGCACCGAAGGCGAGGAAGCCGGGGGCGGCGGATTCGGTGAGGCGGAAGGACTCGCGAAAGACCAGGTTGATGCCGACGCCGCCCAGGGCTCCCATGGCGCCGATCAGGCCGAGCATGGAGCTGGCGATGCGTTTGTTGTAGGAGTGGGCTTCCTGGGGCGGGGTGCCATGGGAGATGGCGTTCTGGGCCTTGGCGGCGTAGATGGAGGGGATCATCTTGTAGGTGGAGCCGTTGCCGATGCCGGTGAGGACGAACACGATGCCGAACGCGGTGACGAACAGGGGCAGGGAGTCCAGGTTGATGGCCGCCACGACCACACCGGTTCCGGCCACCATCGCCAGGAAGTTCACCAGGGTGACCCGTGCGCCGCCGACGCGGTCGGCGAGTCTACCGCCCAGGGGGCGCACGAGGGAGCCGATGGCCGGTCCCAGGAAGGTGAGGGAGGCCGCCTGGAGGGGGTCCAGGCCGAACTGGTTCTGCAGCAGCAGTCCGAAGGCGAATCCGAAGCCGATGAAGGATCCGAACGTGCCGACGTAGAGGAAGGACATGATCCAGAAGTGGCGGTCCCGGGTGGCGGCGAGTTGGGCGGAGACGTCGGTGCGGGCGCTGGAGAGGTTGTTCATGTGCCGCACCGCCACCCAGATGGCCAGGATCAGCAGGGGCACGTAGATCAGCGGTACGAGGTATCCGGCCTGGACGGTGAACAGGGCGATGATGCCGAGGCCCGCCAGTTGGACGGTGGCCACGCCGATGTTGCCGCCGCCGGCGTTCATGCCCAGGGCCCATCCCTTCTCCTTCTCGGGGAAGTAGAAGTTGATGTTGGCCATGGAGGAGGAGAAGTTGCCGCCGCCGAACCCGGCGGTGGCGCCCAGGAGCACGAACAGCCAGTAGGGCGTGTCGGGGCTCTGGATGAGATAGGCGGCCAGGAGTGTGGGAATGAGCAGCAGGCTGGCGGAGATGACCGTCCAGTTGCGGCCGCCGAAGATCGGTACGGCCAGGGTGTAGGGGACCCGCAGGACCGCGCCGACCAGGGAGACGACGGAGACCAGCAGGAACTTCTGCTCGGCGGACCAGTCGAAGCCGACCGCCGGGGTCATGAACAGCACCAGGACCGACCACAGGCTCCATACCGAGAAGCCGATGTGTTCGGAGAAGATCGAGGCCCACAGGTTGCGGCGGGCGACGGCGCGTCCTCCGTTGTTCCAGAACCCCTCGTCCTCGGGGTTCCAGTGGGAGATCCAGCTCCTACCGGTGCGCTGTGCGCGTCGTCCGCTCTCGGGGGTCACGACCGTGCCTTCCTGATCGACAACTGCTGACGAAGTCGAAGGTAGGAAGGCCGCATTGCCTGGAGGTGTCCGGTCGTAACACACGGGAAACAGTCGGCTCACCCGACACGTGTGTTCTCGGTGAGAACCCCTGTCGTGCCTGGTGGAGGGGGTGTTCAAATGTGAGGGGGTGTGGTGATCGCCACCCGGTCGGCTACTCCCCCTCCTCGCTGCCCTTCCCGCGGGTGGCCGAGCCGAGGGCGAGGCCCAGGCACAGGCCCAGGGCCACGCCTGTCGCCAGGTTGTCCGTGAGGGAGCCGAAGACGGTGCCGAAGCAGAGCCCCAGCGCCAGACCCAGTCCCAGGTTCTTGTCCTTCTTGCTCATGTGTCACCTTTGATGGTTTTCCGTCACTGTGAGTACTTTTCGGACGTGGAGGGTGGGTCTCATGGTTTCCACTCCTCACTCCAGGGATGTGGCGACGTTCTTGCGGGCGCTGTCGTAGATGATCTGGCTGCGGAAGCCGGCCACCTCGCGGCGCTGGGTGAGCCGGTCGATGAGGAAGCTGTGCAGCGCGTCCAGGGAGGGTACGGACACGTGCACCAGGAAGTCCTGTTCCCCCGCCACGACGTAGACCGCCATCACCTGGGGCAGGGCGAACATCGCGACTTTGAAGCCCTCGATGACCTGGCGGCTGGGCGGGCGCAGCTGCACCGAGACGAACGCCTCCACCTGGCGGTTGAGCGCGGCCGGGTCGATGTCGGCGTGGTAGCCGCGGATGACGCCGCGCTGGTGTAGCAGGCGTACGCGCTCCAGGCAGGTGGAGGGCGCCACGCCGAGTTTGTGGGCCAGGGCGCGGTTGGTCTGCCGGGCATCCTGTTGGAGTTCGCGCACGATCGCCGAATCAAGTTCGTCCATGGGATCCACACTAGAGCTTCTGGCGAATGGTGTTCGGCCCTGCTGCCTTCACACTGTCTTTCTGGCTAGGTTCTGAACCGTTCACACACCATATGAACGGGGTAGTCATGGGAATGTCCACCAAGCTCGTCGTCGTCCTGCGCCAGGGCCTGGAGCCCGCGCTCGCCGCCAACGCCGGGGTGGTGCTCGGCCTGGCGCTGGGAGGGCGGTTGGAGAACTCGCTGGCCGCCGACGGCGAGGACGCGGGCGGTGGAGTGCACGCCGGGCTCAACCCGCACCCGGTGCCGACCCTGGTGGCCTCCGGCGAGCAGCTGCGCCAGCTCAAGGCCGGGGCCGACGAGCGGGAGCTGACGGTGGTGGGATTCAACGAGGTGGCCCGCCGCTCGCGCGACTACGTGGAGTACCTGGACGCGCTGGCGGCCACCGGCCCGCAGGAGGTGGAGTACGTGGGGGTGGCCGTCCTCGGCTCACGCGAGGACGTCAACAGGCTCACCGGGAAGCTGGCGCTGATGCGCTGAGGGGGCGCTTCGTTCTGGGCGCCCCCGGTGAGGTCCTCCAACTCCTGGTAGGAGGCCACGGTGCGCGACTGGGCGCGGTCGGTCTCCGCGCCGATCGCGTCCATGGTCCGGGCCAGGTCCCGGGTGCGCCAGTGCCTGCGAGGACTGTTCATCACCGGACACGGTAGTGCGGTGCTCTTGGCGGGACGACCGGTTTTCCGGGTGGGCTCGGCGGTCGGCGGTGGCCGCGCCTACCGCGGTTCGGTGGCGTACAGGTACAGCAGCGCGTTCATGGAGGTGCCGCTCACCAGCAGCCTCTCCCGCACCAGGGCGGGGACCCGCTCCAGCGCCACCCACTCCACGCGCTCGGCCTCCCAGGTGTCCTCGGGCTCCCCCGCCCGCTCGGCGCCATCGGCGACGAACACGTGGTGTTCGCTGTCCATCAGTCCGCTGGAGGGCTGGGCGTAGACCAGCGGTCGCAGGGGCCACGGGCGCCACCCGGTCTCCTCGCGTACCTCGCGCGCGGCCGCCTGCTCGGGGCTCTCCCCCGGGTGCACGCCGCCCATGGGGATCTCATAGCCCCAGGTGTCGGTGATGAACCGGTGCCGCCACAGCAGCAGCACACGCCCCTGGCCGTCGCGCACCACGGCCCCGGCGCCGGGCGGGCGGCGCACGAGGCGGTGGTCGAACCTGTGCCCGTCGGGGAGTTCGACGTCGGCGGCCCGCACGTCGATCCACGGGTCGGAGTAGAGGCTCTTCTCGGAGTGGACGGTCCAGCGCACGGGCGGCTCCCAGGGCGGAGGGGCGGGGCTACCAGGTTCGCACGGCCCCGCCCTCTCCGTGCGCCCGTGTCGGCCGGGGTTCGGTCCGCCGGTGGCTCAGGTCCTGGACGCGCGGTGCCGTTGGTAGTGGCGGGCGGCGCGGGCCCGGTTCCCGCAGTTCGTCGAGCACCACTCGCGCCGAGAGTGGTGCTTCGCGAAGTACAGGACGCATCCGGGAGCCAGGCAGGCGCGCAGGCGCAGCCGGTCGGGGCCCGCGAACAGGTCGACCGCCTCTTGGGCGAGGGCCGAGACCGCGGCTGCCGTGGCCTGTCCGCTGGCGCGGGTGAGGCGGGATGGTGCTCGGCCGGCCTCCCAGACCAGTTCCGGCCACCGTGGTACCGCGGCGGCGGTCCTGTTGAGTTCGGTGACGGCGGTGTCCAGCTCGCGCACGGGGGAGGAGGCCGCGGTCCTGGGGTCACCGGTGGCCTGGGCCGCGAGCCGTCGCAGGGCGGCGCGGAGCCTGGAGAGCCGTTCCGCCAGATGGCTGGTGTCCGCGGCGGTCAGGGCGTCGAGGTCTTCCTCGGTCAGCAGGTCCGCGCGCGGGGCGATGGCACGCAACCATGCCTGGGTGGTGGCCGTCGCGCCGAGTGCGTCGTGGAGGCCGTCCCGGTCGGCCCAGACGGTGTTCATCAGCTCCACGGGCAGCGGCTCACCCAGCAGTGGCGCGCTTGTCTGCATACCTTGCCCCCACCTCGTTTCTCACGTTCGCAACTTACTCCATCCGTTGACAAGGGGTGGCGGACATGCAAGAGTTCTCATGCTTGGAATGTAAGTAAAGCGTTAGAAAATGGACGGGAGGGCGCTCGTGAGCACGTCGCCCCCCGTCGCCCGCGCCGCCGTGAAGCGGACCGTGAACGCCCTCAGAAAGGCCCAGCCCTCATGTCCCGGACCCGCCCGCCGCTGCCCCCCTTCACCCTCGACACCGCCGTCGCCAAGGTCCAGGCGGCCGAGGACGCCTGGAACAGCCGTGACCCGCACCGTGTCAGCCTCGCCTACTCCGAGGACTCGGTGTGGCGCAACCGCGACGTGTTCCTCACCGGCCGCGCCCAGATCGTGGAGTTCCTGACCGCGAAGTGGGAGCGCGAACTCGACTACGTGCTGCGCAAGAGCCTGTGGAGCTTCCACGACGACCGCATCGCGGTCCGGTTCCAGTACGAGTGGCACGACACCGAGGGCCAGTGGTACCGCAGCTACGGCAACGAACTGTGGGAGTTCGACGCACACGGCCTGATGAGCCGCCGTGAGGCCAGCATCAACGACGTCACCATCGCCGAGGCCGAGCGCCGCTACTTCGGCCCCCGCCCGGACGGGGAACGCGGGCGTGAACACGACATTCCGCTCCGCTGACCGCCACCGCGCCGCTCCCCCGGGCGCCTGTCGGCGGGCGGCGTCGGCGGCGAGGACCTCGCACGGGTAGGCGCTCGGGCCCCGGGCGCGGCCGCCGTGGCCGCGGTAGCCCGCAGGGGTGCGCTCGGCCGGGACGAGCGGTCCGGGGCCCGACGCCGCGTCGGGGCCAAGGGGGTCCTCCCCGGTGGCGCCGACCCGGTTCGACCACCCTTTTTTACTCACCAGTAATGTTGGGGTATGAGCCTTGACCACACCACCGGGGACTTCCGGTTCGACCGGGACACCCGTGTACAGAAGCGGTCCGACGGCGAGTTCACCGCCACCCTCACCGACGCCTGGACCACCTTCACCTCCCACCCCAACGGCGGATACGTCCTGGGCGCCGCCCTCAACGCGCTGCGCCAGGGCCTGAGTCAGCCCGACCCCCTGGCCGTCTCGGTGTTCTTCCTGCGCCCCGCCGCCCCCGGCGAGGTCACCGTACGCACCGAGGTGATCCGTGAGGGGCGCCGTACCGCCACCGGACAGGTCGTTCTGGAACAGGGCGGCAAGGAGGTCATGCGCGCCACCGCCACCTACGGCGCCCTGGCCCCCGACCCCGCGGCGCGCGTGCTGACCCTGGACGAGCCCCCGAACCTGCCCTCACCGCAGGACTGCTTCGTTCAGCCCGAGTTCGACCGACCCGAGGGCCTGGGTATCGCCCACAGCGTGGAGTACCGCTACCCCGAGCGCCCGGGCTGGCTGGAGGGGAGGAAGGACGGCCGCCCGCACGTCGAGTTCTGGATGCGCTTCGCCGACGGCCGTGAGCCCGACACGCACTCCCTGGCCTCGATGGTGGACTTCGCTCCCCCGGCGGTGCTGGAGATCGGCGAGTTCGCCACCATCACCGTCGAGCTGAGCGTGCACGTGCGCGCCCGGCCCGCCCCCGGATGGCTGGCCTGCCGGGTGTTCACCAAGCACGTGTCGGGCGGCCTGCACGAGGAGGACATGGAGATCTGGGACGGCACGGGCACCCTGGTGGCCCAGTGCCGCCAGTTGGCCATGCTGGTCTGAGCGCTCCGGGCGGGGCCGCCGCCCGCTCCTGTGGTGGCCCCGCCCCGGGCGCGGTCTCGCTCAGACCACCGCGCGAAAGTGCGTGGTCAGGCGGTGGTCCTCCTCCAGGACGTGGAAGGCCACCCCCGGCGGCTGGTCGCGGTTGGCGACCGGCTCGCCCTCCCAGGGCATGCGCAGCGTCCACGTCACCCCGGGCGCCAGCAACAGGGGCCGTCCGGCGAAGGTGCTCGCCCCGCCGGTGTGGGCGTGCCCGACCAGGATCCCCGCCACCCTGGGGTGGGCCTGGAGCAGTCCCGCCAGGTCGTCGGCGTTGTCCAGGCGCATGGAGTCGGGCAGCGGGTGGTGCACCCGCACGGGCGGGTGGTGCAGGGCCAGCAGTGCGGGCCCCTCGCCGGGCAGGGAGCTCAGGGTCTCGTTGATCCACATCAGGGTGGTCGCGTCCAGGTGGCCGCCGTCCTGGCCGGGGATCGTGGAGTCGCAGGCCAGCACGGCCGCGCCGGCCACCTCGTGTACCCGGTTGAACGGTTCCTTGGAGGGCTGCTCCCCCAGCATCGCCTCCCGTATCGTCTCGCGGTCGTCGTGGTTGCCGGGGCAGACCAGTACCGGGAAGGGCAGGTCCAGCAGTCGGGCGGCTTCCTGGTACTCCTCGGCGCCGGCGTGGTCGGCGATGTCGCCGGTGACCAGCAGCGCGTCCGGTGCCTGGGCGAGTCCGCGCAGGTAGTCCACGGTGCGTGTGGCGCGCTCGGTGGTGTGCGCGGTTCCGTCCAGGTGCAGGTCGCTGACGTGGGCGAGCAGGAGCGTCATGGTCGTCCTCGTGGTCGGGCGGGTTGGGGCCCTCAAGGGGATCGGCGATCCGGACACCGGTGGGGCCTGCGGGCCGATCTCGTGGTGGCAGGGGCGTGTGCCGGTGCCCGCGGGCGGTCCGGCGTCTCCTGACCACGGGTCCGCGCGGGTCCGCCGTTCCCGTCGAGGTACGTCGAAGGCTAGACCGCGCGGGCGCCTGGGGGCGTCAGGGCCCACCCGTGCGCCTAGACCGTGGACGGTCCCGCGTCGGCGGCGCGCGTACGGATCCGGCGCGCGGTACGGCCCCGCCAGAGCACGCCGTGCCCGGGTGAGGCCAGGTAGGCCAGGGTGAACGCCGCGGCCTGGGTGAGCACGATCAGCCCGCCGGTGGACACGTTCAGGTGGAAGCTGGCGAAGACCCCCACCACGGCGGAGGTCGCGGCCACCGCCGCCGAGATCACCAGCATCCGCTCGAAGCGGTCGGTGAGCAGGTAGGCGGTCGCGCCGGGGATGATGACCATGGCCACCACCAGGATGATCCCCACCGCCTGCAGCGCCACCACCACGGTGACCGACAACAGGCCCAGCAGCAGGGTCTCCAGCAGGCGCGGGTTGATGCCCATCGCGTGCGCGTGGACCGGGTCGAAGGCGTACAGGGTCAGGTCGCGGTGTTTGTACCAGACCACCGCCAGTACCGCACCGGCCAGGATCAGCACCTGCCAGATGGCGGTGTCGGAGACCCCCAGCACGTTGCCGAACAGGATGTGTCCCAGGTCGGTCTGGCTGGGGACCCGTGAGATCAGTACCAGGCCCAGGGCGAACATGGCGGTGAAGACCACTCCGATGACGGCGTCCTCCTTGACCCTGGAGGTGCGGTTGACCGCTCCGATCAGGGCGACCGATCCGGCGCCGAAGACCAGCGCGCCCGCGGCGAAGGGCAGGCCGAGCAGGTAGGACAGCACCACTCCGGGCAGGACGGCGTGGGAGACGGCGTCTCCCATCAGCGACCAGCCCACCAGGGTCATCCAGCACGAGAGGACGGCGCACGCCACCCCGGCGACCACGCTGATCAGCAGGGCCCGCCGCACGAAGTCGAACCCCATGGGCACGGTGAACCACTCCGCGACCGCCATCAGAGCGTCCATGCCGCTCCCCTCCCGTCGGTGTGGATGCCGAAGGCCTCCATGAGCGTCTCCGGGCGCAGGACCTCCTCGGGGTCGCCGTGGGCGAGGACGCGGCGCTGCAGCAGCACCGCCTCGTCGCACAGGACGGGTACCTGGGCCAGGTCGTGGGTGGACACCAGCAGGGTGTGGCCTTCCCGGCGCAGTTGGAGGAGCAGTTCGGTGATGCGGGCCTCCGAGCGCTTGTCGACCCCGGCGAAGGGTTCGTCGAGCAGCAGTACGTCGGCGCCCTGGGCGATGGCGCGGGCGATGAAGGCGCGTTTGCGCTGGCCGCCGGAGAGCGCGCCGATCTGGCGGTCGGCCAGGTCGCTCAGGTGGGTGCGGGCCAGGGCGTGGGCGACGGCCTCCCGGTCGGCGGGTCGGGCCCTGCGGCGGCGTCCCATGTGTCCGTAGCGGCCCATCATCACCACGTCGCACACGCGTACGGGGAAGGCCCAGTCGACCTGTTCGGACTGGGGGACGTAGCCGATCATTCCCCGGCGGCGGGCGGTGGCGCCGGTGTGGCCGAGGATGCGCACGCTGCCGTGGTCGGTGGGGACCAGGCCGAGCACGGTCTTGAACAGGGTGGACTTGCCCGAACCGTTGGTGCCGAGCAGGCCGCAGATCCGGCCGGGGGCGACGGAGAGGCTGACCGCGTCCAGCGCCAGGACGTCCCCGTAGCGGACGGTGGCGTCGGTGACCTCGATGGCGGCGCTCACGTGGCTCCCCCCTTGAGTCCGGAGACGATGGCCTCGGCGTCGTGGCGGAGCAGGTCCAGGTAGGTGGGGACGGGTCCGTCCTCCTCGGAGAGGGAGTCGACGTAGAGGGTCCGGCCCATCCGGGCGCCGGCCTCGCGGGCCACCGAGCGCTGGACGCCGTCGTTGACGGTGCTCTCGCAGAACACGGCGGGTACCCGGTTGTCGCGGACGAACTCGGTGACGGCGACGGTCTGTTGGGGTGCGCTCTGGGTCTCGGCGTTGACCGGCCACAGGTACATCTCGGTGAGGGCGGCGTCGCGTGCCAGGTAGGAGAAGGCGCCCTCGCAGGTGACCAGGGCCCGTGAGCTGTCGGGGACCCCGGCCAGTTCGGTCTCCAGGTACTCGCCGACCTCGCTGATCCGGGCCTTGTAGTCCTGGGCGGCCTCGGCGTAGACGGCCTCGCCCTGGGGGTCGAGTCCGGTGAGTGCGTCGCGGATGTTGTCGACGTAGGTGTGGGCGTTGTCGGGGGACATCCACGCGTGCGGGTTGGGTTCGCCCTCGTATCCGCCCGAGGAGATGGGGATGGTCTCGATGCCCTCGCTGAGTACGGCGGTGGGGGCCTGCACGCGTTCGGTGAACTGGGCGAACCAGGCTTCCAGGCCGAGTCCGTTCTCCAGGATGAGGTCGGCGCCCTGTCCGCGGACGAGGTCGTCGGGGGTGGGTTCGTAGCCGTGGATCTCGGCGCCGGGGCGGGTGAGGGAGGCGACCTCGACGCGGCCGTCGGCGACGTTGCGGGCCATGTCGGCGATGACGGTGAACGTGGTCAGGACCAGGAGCCGTCCGTCGTCGCGGGTCTGACCGGCGGAGGTGGAGCAGGCGGTCAGGGCTAGGGCAAGAGTGAGGAGGGCGGCGGGGAGTCTCGCCGACCAGGGGTTTATGGGAGCCTCATCTCTGAAGTTCGGCATGCCTAACTTTTACCACAAGAGAGCCGAACTACACATCGCGGTGGAATCTCCGGGCGGGTCACGCTCACTGGATGGAACACCCACTACCCGTGCGGGTACCTCTGACACACCGGAGGCGGGAGGCGTCGGAGGGGTCGGCCTCCCGGCGGGGACCGAAAAGGACTGGTTCCCGGGGGACGCATCCCCGGCCCGGAGTGGACGGGGATGTCACTAGACTGACGCCCGGCACGCGGGAAACCCTCTGTCCCTGCGGGCTTTTCCACGTTCAGGGGCCGCAGCGGCCCACACCCCCAGGGAGTCCCATGCGGGCCGAGCCGCACCGCGTACTACGTGACCGTTACCACCTGATGGCCGAGATCGGCCGGGGCGGGATGGGCAGGGTCTGGCGGGCCCACGACGCGCGGCTCAACCGCACGGTCGCGGTCAAGGAGATCCTCCTGGGCCCGGGGCTGGACGAGGACGAACGCGACCGGATGGCCGCCAGGGCCCAGCGCGAGGCGCAGGCCACCGCCATGGGCGGCCACCCCAACATCGTCACCGTGCACGACATCGTCGAGGACGACGGGCGTCCGTGGATCGTCATGGAGTTCCTCACCGGGCGCTCCCTGCACAAGCTGGTCCGCGAGAAGGGGCCGTTCGACGCCCACGTGGTCGCCAGGTGGGGGCTGGACCTGCTCGGTGCGCTGACCACCGCGCACGGGCAGGGCATCACCCACCGCGACGTCAAACCCGAGAACGTCATGGTCACCGAGACCGGTCGGGTGGTGCTCACCGACTTCGGCATCGCCACCATCGCCGACGCCACCGCCCTCACCCAGACCGGCGGGATGGTCGGCTCCGCCGCCTATCTGGCCCCCGAACGGCTGGCGTCGTCCCCGGCCACCTCGGCGAGTGACCTGTGGTCGTTGGGCGCGACCCTGTACCACGCCGCCACCGGGACCTCCCCCTTCCGCAGGGAGGCGGTCTCCGCGACCCTGCACGCCATCACCTCCGAGGAGCCCGCCGACCTCCTGGAGCACGGGCCGCTGAACGAGACCGTGCGCGGCCTGCTGGTGAAGGACCCGGAGCAGAGGCTCGACGCCGCGCGTTGCCGCGTCCTGCTGTCCGCCGTGGCCGGGCGGGGAGCCGGGACGAGGACCGTCCCGCTGCCCTTCGCGGGCTCCCCGCCACCACAGGCGGCGCCTGTGGCCGTGCGGCTGTCCTGGCCGGTGGTGGTCCTCACCCTGGGCCTGGCCTCGGTGGTGGCCGCGGCGACGTTGCTGGTCGCGCTCGATGCGTTGGAGGAGGAGCCCGACACCGTCGCGGCGGCCTCCGAGGCGGACGCGGGAGAGGAGGCCTCCAGTGAGGGCGGGGCGGAGGAGACCACCGGTGAGGGCGGGGAGGGCGGCGACGTCCCCTCCGCGCAGGGGATGACCTGGAGGGAGGAGCCCCAGGGCTTCGCGATCCTGGTTCCCGAGGGCTGGATCCGCCGGGTGGACGGGAGCGCCGTCTTCTACGACTCCCCCACCGACGGCTCCTACCTCCAGGTCGACCTGGCCCAGCACCCCACCGACGACGAGTACCAGCACGTCCTGGACCAGGAGGAGAACGTGCGCACCTCGGGGCGCATGCCGGGCTACGAGCGCCTGAGGATCGAGGACGTCACCGAGGCCACCGACTTCCACTCCGCCTCGGAGTGGGAGTTCACCTGGAACAGCGACGGCCAGGTCCGCCACCTCCTGGCCCGCAACATCACCGTGGCCCCGGGAACGTACTACACGCTCGCCTGGGTGTCCCCGGAGCCCTCGTGGGCCTCCCAGGAGGAGGAGCGTGTCGCGGCCCTGGAGTCGTTCGTCCCCGCCTGAACCGCCTCAGCCCAGGCCGTCCAGGGCCCTGCGGGCGTCGGCGCTCCAGTGCGCCGCCCCGGCCCTGTCGGCCACGCGCAGGGCCTGGCGGTAGTGGCGGGCGGCCTGGTCGCGGTGCCCGAGCGCGCGGGCGAGGTCGCCCAGGTGCTGGGCGACGGGCCCCAGGGTCAGCAGGCCGCTGCCCGCACCGGCCAGCTCCCCGCGGGCGGGCAGCAGCCGGCGGTGGGCGAGCTCCATCGCGCCGCGGTGAGCGGCGGTGGTGGCGGCGCGTGCGGCCAGACAGGTCAGGACCTCCTGGAGCAGGCCCGGTGGTGCGTCCGGCACCGGCTCCTCGCAGGCGCCCGGGCGGGCCAGCGCGCGGGCCCAGGACGCGTAGGGTCCCCAGTGCTGTTGGAGGTCCACCGACGCGGGTTCGCCCTCGCGCACGCGCAGGCACAGCAGTGCCAGGGGCAGGATGCCCTCCTCCATCCCCGGCATCCCGCTGCCGGCCAGGTGTGTGCTCGCGGCGCGGTAGGCGGCCTCGGCCTCGTCCACTCGTCCGGCCGCGGTCAGCCGCAGCGCCCCGTACCAGCGGGTGAACACCCCCACGAGCGGGATCTCGTACCGTGCGCCCAGCTGGTCCGCGGCCGCCGCGTGGACGTCGGCGGTGGAGAAGTCGGCGAGCGCGCTGTGGGCCTGGAGGAGGACGAGGTGGCCGAGCACCTCGAAGGTCACCAGGTGGTGCCGGGCGGCCAGCGCGACCAGCTCCTCGCCGATCTCCACGCGGCGGGGAGCTAGCCCCGCCCGCTCGAAGGAGTGCATGAAGCGGGCGTTGAGGGCCAGGGCGAGCAGCGCCGGATCGTCGAGTCCGCGGGCGATCCGCTCGGCCTGGTGGGCGGCGTGGCGGCCCCGCCCGCCGGAGGCGGCCCGCAGTTCCAGGGCCAGGGTGCTCAGCAGGCGGGCACGCAGCCGCCGGTGCTGTCCGGGCAGGGCGGCCAGGGTGCGCTCGGCCGCCTCGGCGACCTGGCGGGCCAGCTTCTCGTTGTCGTTGCGGGTCCAGACGGCGGGCACGTCGAAGGCGGTGATGACCTGCGCGGTCAGGTCCGCATCGCCCAGTTCCTCGGCCGCGGCGACCGCTTGGGCGCGGTGTCGGCGGGCCTCCTCCAACCGTCCGGTCACGGCCAGTGCGCGCACCATGCCCATCACCGCCTCCAGGCGGGTGCGCTGGTCGGCCCCGCCTGAGCGGGCGTGTGCGGTGACGGCCTCCCGCCACAGCCGGGCCGCCTCGTGCGGGGCGAAGCGCTCCTGTGCCCGGAGCGCCGCGAGACGTGCGTGGTGCGCGGCCCGGGCGGCCGTGGCGCGGGTGCCCGCCCGGCCGAAGTGGTGGGCCAACCAGGCGGAGCGGTCGGGGTGGAGCGCCTCGATCGCCTCGGCCACGGCCGTGTGCCAGCGTGCCCGGCGAGGCCGGGAGATGTCCTCGTACAGGGTGTCGCGCACCAGCACGTGCGCGAACCGCAGCGAGCGGGTCTCGCCCGGACCCGGCGGGTCGGCCCGTTCGGTGAGCAGACCCGCCCGCAGCGCCGCCTCCAGGGCGTCGAGCAGCTCCTCCTCGTCCGGTGACAGGGCCGCCAGGATGTCGGGGTCGACGTCGCGGCCGATCACGGCCGCCTGCCGCAGCAGGCGCTGGGCCGGACGCGGCAGCGCGGCCAGGCGGTGGCGGATGACGTCGCGGACCCCGGCGGGGACCGCGTCCAGGGCGGCGCCTCCCTCGGCGGCCAGGAGCCGGGCCAGCTCGCGGGCGAAGAAGGGATTGCCGCCGCTGCGCCGGTGGATCGTGCGCAGGGACCGCGCGTCGACGTCGTGGTCGACCAGGTGGCGCACGAGTTCGTCCGTGGCGGCCGCGGGCAGGCCGCCCAGGTAGACCCGGGCCGGTTCGTGTGGGGCCAGGCGGGCCAGGGCCTCGGCCAGCTCCGGGCCGATCTCACCGGCGCGGTGGGCTGCGACCACCAGTACAGGTCCGGGCAGGGGTTCGGCGGCCAGGGCGGTGACCAGCTCCAGGGTCTCCCGCCCGGCGTGGTGCAGGTCGTCGAAGACCAGGAGGACGGGGCCTCGGCGGGCCGTGGCGGCCAGGAGCCGGGTGGCCTCGCGCAGGGTGTGGAACCGGGCCGCCGCGGGATCCGTGGCCGGGTTGTGGGCCCTGGCGCCCTCCGCGCCGGTGTGCCCCTCGGTGAGGGAGCCGTTCGGTGCCGCCCCGCCGGGGTCACCGGTGTCCGTGCCCGTGAGCGCGGCGGTGATCTGTGTCCAGGGCCAGGTGGCGGGTGCGCCGTCGTGTTCGGGGCTGCGGCCCCAGGCCGTGGTCCACCCGCGTGCGGCCAGGCGCCGGGTGAGGGCGTGTGCCAGGGCCGTCTTGCCCGCTCCGGCGTCGCCGGAGACCAGCGCCACCCTGGCCGTGTCGTGGGGCGCGGCGGAGGCGGCGGTCTCCTCCAGCAGCTCCAGTTCCCGTGTCCTGCCCACGAACGGGTGCGACGGGGGCCCGGGCGGGCCGGGGCGCACGGAGGCCGGGGCGCGGGGGGTCAGGCGCGGTGCCTGGGCGAGGACGTCGGCCTCCAGCCGCCGCAGTTCGGGGCCGGGGTCCACGCCCAGCTCCTCCAGCAGGGTCTGGCGTGCCCGGCGCAGCGCCGCCAGGGCCTCACCCTGGCGGCCGGAGCGGTACAGGGCCAGCGCCAGTTGCCGCCAGGCGTCCTCCCGGAGCGGATGGGCCAGGGTGTGCGCCTGCAGGTCGGGGACCGCCTGCCCCTCCCGGCCCAGGTCCAGCAGCGCATCGATCCGCCGCTCCACGGCCAGCAGCCGCAACCCCTCCAGCCGGTCGGCTTCCGCGCGCGCCCACGGGTGGGCGGAGAGCTCGGCGTAGGCGGGCCCGCGCCACAGCGCGAGCGCCTCCTCCAGCCCGGCCAGCGCCTGGTGGGCCCGGCCCTGGGCGAGCAGTGCGCTCCCGCGCGCCACGGCCGCCTCGAAGCGTCGGGCGTCGACCGTCTCCGGGGTGGTGCGCAGCGCGTAACCGGGAGGGGCGGTCACCAGGAGCCGGGCGGGCTCTCGCGCGGGCCGGTCCGGTTCCAGGGAGCGGCGCAGCGCGAAGACGAAGGTGCGCACCGCCGCCACCGCGCCGTCGGGGGGCTCGGGCCACAGGTCCGCGACGAGCCGGTCCACGGGTACGACCCGCCCCTCGGCGATCAGGAGACGCGCCAGCACGGCGCGGTGCCGCGGCCCTTTCAGGTCGAGCGCACTGTGTGTGCTGACGGCTTCCACGGGGCCCAGAACGCGAAAGGACACCGCCACCGCCGCGTCCGTCGCCTCGCCCGTCATGGCGGCCAATCTATCCGGCGAGCCGCCCCGGCCAGGACCGTTGGCGCCCGTGCTCATCCGTCGCTCACCGGCTGCTCATCGGCTCCCGGCAGGCTCGTGCGCGACCGCGTCCCCGGGGTTCTTCGGGGGCGCCTCACGCAACCGACCGGAAGGAAGCCCCGTGGAACCCAGAATCCAGGGATTCGACTACCAGCGCGTCCCCGTCGCCGAAGGGGTGGCGCTCAACGCCGCCGTGGGCGGATCGGGCAGTCCCCTCGTGCTGCTGCACGGTTTTCCCCAGACCCACCTGATGTGGCGGCACGTGGCGGCCGACCTGGCCGCCGACCACACCGTCATCTGCCCGGACCTGCGCGGTTACGGCGACAGTGACAAACCCGCCGACGCCGACGGGCAGGCCTACTCCAAGCGCACCATGGCCGCCGACATCGTCGCTTTGGCCCGGTCCCTGGGACACGAGCGCTTCGCCCTGGCCGGCCATGACCGGGGTGCCCTGGTCGCCGTTCGCGCCGGGTTGGACCACCCCGAGGCGGTCACCCACCTGGCCTCCCTCGACGTGCTGCCGACCCTGGACATGTGGGAGGTGCTGAGCGGGGCCTCGGCGGCCGTGGGCTTTCACCTGTACCTGATGGCCCAGCCGCCCGGCCTGCCCGAGCAGCTGATCGGCGCCAGCCCGGACGTGTTCTTCGGGCACTTCCTGGACGTCTGGGTGCGCGACCCCGGGGCGATCCCCGCCGAGGTGCGCGCCGCCTACCTCACGGCCTCCCGTGAGGCCGTGCCCTCCATCGTGGCCGACTACCGGGCCTCGGCCGGCGTCGACGTCGAGCACGACGAGACCGACCGGGCGGCCGGGAACCGGCTGCGTATGCCGGTGTCGGTGCTGCAGCAGGACTGGGGCGCGGCCCTGGGCTACGACGCCGCCGCGGTGTGGCGGGCCTGGGCGCCCGACCTGCACCACAGCACGGTGGCCTGTGGCCACTTCATGGCCGAGGAGGCCCCGGCCGAGGTGGTCCAGGCGCTGCGCGCCCTCCTGGGCCGGTCCTCGACCTGCCCGGGGCCGGTGGGCGGCGTCTGCTGCGGGTCAACTTCTGCGACCAGCACACGCTGACCCGCGACCTGGGACGGCCGGTGCGCACCCACCTGGGCCTGGACTCGCGGGCCCTGACCAGGGTGCTGTCCCTGCTCGCACGGGTTCCCGCCGCCGGACGTCTGGTCGTGGGCGCGCACACCACAGGTTCGGATGCCTGGACCGTGCTCGCCCGTTCGGGCCCATGACCGCTGGGCGCGGGGGCACGGCCAGTCACGGGCCACCGCGGCCCTCACCGCCTGGACGGTCGGCCTGACCGCGGGGTCGGAGCCGGGAGTGCACCACCTGCACCACCTGGTCGCTCTCGCCGACCTTCCACACGGTCTGGGGATCGCCCTCGGCGGTTCCCGGTGAGGGCGCCGCCATCCACGGGCCCGGCCGATGTTTGCTCCCCGCAGGGCGGGTAGGGCTGGGAGTGCACCTGCGCGCCTCGCGGGCCACGGGGGGCGGCCTTCACGGCCGTGTGGCTCCGGGATGGAACGGCGCGGGTGCGGGGCCGGGCGCCCACGGGGGTTGAGCGCGCACGGCCCGCGCCGGACCGCCGGTATCGGGGGATCCGCAGGGCCCGGCGAGACGCGAAAGCCCCCGCGCGACCAAACGTCGCGCGGGGGCTTTTCTCGTTCCGCCTCAGGTCGCCCGTGAATGCATCGGGCAAAAACCCGTCACTTTCCGTGTTGAATGGCGACCAGTGCAGGTCACCGGGGCACAGGCCCCTGAGTGGGGGCAGGCACCCCCCGCGCCCGCCCCCACGGCCCGCCCAGCTGTCCAGGTGACGCAGCACCGCCAGCACCCGGCGGTCGGGGACGCGGTGGGCGCGGGCGCTGCGGCCCGGGTGCGCGGCGCGGGCGTCCAGGCCGGCGCCCACGTGGTGCAGGGGCCGGTCCAGCTCCCGGTAGGGGCGGACCTGACCGGGGTGGGGTTCTCCGCAGGGCGCGCTTGGGGGAAGGGATGCGCCGGTGTCCCTGTTCTGGTCGGGGGAGTGGGCCGTGCGTGGAGCGGGAGGGCGCTGGTTACGCTGCGTTCGCCACTTTTCCGGGCCGGGGGAAGCGATTCGTGCACGGTGGCGCCCGCGCGCGGATAGCCTCGGTCCGTTCCCTGCTGTAGGAGGTGCTCGGTGTCCCACACCTGGACCGCGATCGACTTCGAGACCGCCAACCACGACCGCGGTAGCGCGTGCGCGGTCGGGCTGGTGCGGGTACGCGACGGCGCGGTCGTGGACCGGTACACCACCCTGATACGGCCGCCCCGGCAGGCGGACTTCTTCTCCCACCACAACACCGCCGTGCACGGCATCACCGCGGCCGACGTCGTCGACGCCCCCTCCTGGCCCCAGGTGCACACGCGCATCGTGGAGTTCACCGACGGAGACCCGCTGGTGGCGCACAACGCCGCCTTCGACATGGGTGTGCTGCGCCAGGCCTGTGCGCACACCGGGCTGTCCCACCCGGCGTGGGAGTACGCGTGCACGCTGGCGCTGTCCCGGCGCACCTGGGTCGGACTGCCCGACCACAAGCTGCCGACGGTGTGCGCCCACATCGGCCACCGGGTGGTGCACCACCACCGGGCCGACGCCGACGCCGAGGCCGCCGCGCACATCATGATCGCCGCCATGGTCCGGTACGGGAGTTCCTCGCTGGCCGACCTGGCCCGCGCCGCCCGGTTGGACCTGCGTCGGATGCAGGCCGCCGCCGGGCACCGGGGCGGGGTTCCCGAGCCCTTCGCGGCCCCGGCCGCGGCGGTGTCCGCGCCCGCGCCGGGAGAGGACCGTTTCGGCAGGTGGCAGCGCGACGCCCAGACTCCTCTGCCCGCCCCCTCCCCCGACGCCGATCCCTCGGGGCCGCTGTACGGGCGCACCGTGTGCGTCTCGGGCGACCTCGCGTCCATGGACAAGCCCGAGGTGTGGCGGCGTGTGGCCGAGGCGGGCGGCCACCCCGCCAAGAACGTCACCAGGAAGACCGACGTGCTCGTGGTGGGCGGTCACGGCGGTGCCGGCAAGACCGCCAAGCACCTGCGGGCCGAGGACTACCGTGCGCGTGGCCAGCGCATCGACTTCGTCAGTGAGGCCGAACTGCTCGCTCTGCTGGGGATGACCACCGGAGCCTGAGCGGGGCCGCACACGGCCGACCGCCCGCCTCCACCGCGGAGGCGGGCGGTCGGCCGTGTCGGTCAGGCCCCGTGTTGTTCGGTGTTGGGAAAGCGCAGGATGGCGCAGGTCCCTTCACTGGTGTGGCCGTGGTCGAGCAGTTCGCTGAACCCGGCGCCGGACGCCAGCGCCGAGCGCAGCATCAGCGCGCTGGCCGGGGCGCGAAACGCCGCGTCCGCGTCGTCCAGGTTCGCCGGGTCGTCGGCGACCAGTATCGGCTCGTGGGGCGAACCCCACAGTTCGGGCTCGCCGTCGCGCTCCGCGCCCAGCAGCAGGGTCTGCACCCGCGCCTCCGAGAGCATCGGCAGGGTTTCCTTGACGTCGTGCACCGCCTGGTCGTTGGCGAGTTTCTGCTGGTAGTCGGCGAGGACGTCGTCGTGGCTGTCGATGACGAAGTCGCGCAGCGCCTCCTCCGCGGCCTCGTGCAGGCGCTCCTCCGCGTCGGGGCCGCCCCGTCCGCCGGATACCAGTCGGATCGGGATGGTCAGCTTGCGCTCACCCAGGTTGTCACGCAGGAAGGCGATGGCCTCCTCGTCTCCGCCGACGAAGATGACCTTGGCGTTCACCTCGGCGACCGCGTCGCGCACGTGCTGGGCGATCCGGCTGGCGTTCTCCCGCCATGTCTCACGGGGGAAGTGCTTGCCGTCGAACCGGCCGTTGTAGCCGCTGAGGACGCCGGGCCCGCCGCGACCCATGGTGTCGATGTTGCGCAGATTGGCTCCGGAGAACTCCTGCTCGGAGACCGGTTTGGTGGAGGGTTTGGCCGTGTAGGAGAACACCTTGGCGTTGACCCGGTCCAGCGCCACCAGGACGTAGGGAAGGTAGCGTCCCCGGTCGGTGACCAGGGGAAGGGGATCGGGAACCGGCATCAGCCGGGCGCGGTTCTGCTGGGGCGGCTCCGAGAGGGTGTAGGCGCCCAGCAGCCGTCCCTCGGAGGCGAACAGGGACTGGCCGTGGTCGCCGAAGGCCCGGGAGGAGCTTTCCCTCACCGCTTCCTCGAGTACGTCCAGGGTGGTCTTGTCGGCGCCCTGGGAGGACAGGTCCTCGCGCAGGTGCCGCCAGCGCAGCTCAAGCTCCTTGCCGGCGTCGGTCCTGTCGCGGCTGGTGTCCAGGTGTACCGAGGCCACCGGAGCATCGCTCTCGTACAGAGGTCGCAGAAAACCCAGGTCCATGTATCCGCGGGGCGTGTGTCCCCGCCCCGCTCACCTCCTTCTCGGGGTCGGTCTGCGGGCCATCCTCGGTTCCATGCTGCTCATGGGGTGCGCGCCACGTCGATACAGACACGCTCCTTGCCCAAGGATTTCCTGGCCTTGGCCTGCCCCTACCCAGAGAGCCGGGAGACAGTGGTGGCCGATCGGAGAGGATCCCCGACTGTCGGGTGCGGTGGGGGCCGTGTCCCTAACGTCGGTGGTGAAGGAGAGGGAGGCACCACATGCTGGACCGGCTCAACCGGGCGCTGGAGAAGGTCGAGGAGGACACCCGGGCGCCAGTGGACGTGGCGGAGATGGCGCGTATCGCGCTCACCTCCGAGCACCACTTCCGCCGCCTGTTCTCGACGCTGGCGGGGATGCCCCTGTCGGAGTACGTGCGTCGGCGCAGGCTCACGCTCGCGGGCACCGAGGTGCTCCGGGGCGGGGACGGCCTGCTCGACATCGCGGTCCGCCACGGCTACGGGTCGGCGGAGGCCTTCGCCCGGGCGTTTCGCGCCATGCACGGCGTGGGGCCGGGTGAGGCCCGCAGGACCGGTGCGGTGCTCAACTCCCAACCGCGGATGACGTTTCGCCTGACCGTCGAAGGGAGCACCACCATGCGTTACCGGATCGTGGACAAGGAGGCCTTCCGGCTCGTGGGACCCAGGGCCAGGGTGCCACTGGTGCACGAGGGGGAGAACCCGGCCATCACCGAGTTCGTCCGGAGTCTGGGAAAGAGTGTCCACCGGAAGCTGGCGGAGCTGTCCGAACAGGAGCCGCACGGTGTCCTGTCGGTGACCGCGAACGTCGACCCGTCCTGGGAGGAGGGCAGCGAGCTGGACTACTACCAGGCGGCGGCCACCTCCTCGCCCGCCCCGGAGGGGATGGAGGTCCTACGGGTGCCCGCGGGCACCTGGGTGGTCTTCCCCTTCTCCGGTTCCTCGGGGAGTTTCCCGGAGTCCCTGCAGCGGATGTGGGCGGACGCGTTCGCGCAGTGGTTCCCCTCCCACCCCTCCTACCGGACCAAGGAGGGCCCCTCGGTCCTGAGGGTGGACTACGGGCAGGACCCCACCTCCGCCGAGGGTGAGCTGTGGCTGCCCGTCGAGCGGGCCTGAAAGCGCCCGCCCGGTGCCCGCGAGGCCCCGGCCCCGGTCGGGGCCGGGCACGGGACTCATCCCGGACGCGTTGTGGTAGTCACCGCACCCCACCCTCCAGCCTCACGCGACCGTGGGGTCGAGCCGGATCCGTGAACCTCGCCCTACCCCAGCGATGCGACCAACGTTGTGGCCGGGTACGCCTAGACGCGGGCGCGGCAGCGGTCCAGGAAGCGGCGCAGTACCTCGTTGAACCGCTCGGGCCGCTCCAGGTTGGGCAGGTGCCCGGCCCCCTCGATGATCTCCACGACCGAGTCGGGGACCATCACGTGCATGGACTCGGTGAAGCCGGGCGGGGTGAACCCGTCGTACTGGCCTCCCACCAGCAGGGTCGGAGCGGACACCCGGCGCAGCAGGGGTACGTAGTCCTGGCGTCGGGCCCGGCCCAGCAGCGCGGCCGCCGCGCCCTCGGGAGGGGCCGCGTACATCATGGCGCGCACGTGGTCGGCCACGGCGGGCAGCTCCCGCGCGTTGTCGGCCGTCATCATGCCCACGAGCATCTCGTCGGCGTAGCCGCGCATGCCCTCGGCGCGCAGCCGCTCGGCCAGCGCCAGGCGGGCGGCCCTGCCCTGTTCGGTCTCGGGGCGGGGGTTGGTGGCGGCCAGGGTCAGCGAGTCGATCCGGTCGGGGAAGAGTCGGTACAGCTCCAGTGCGACCTGACCGCCCATCGACAGCCCCACCACGCTCACCACGTCCAGGTCCAGGTGGTCCAGGAGCGCGGACAGGTCGCGGGCGAAGGTGTCCAGATTGGTGGTTCCGGGCACGACGGTGCTGCTCCCGTATCCGCGCAGGTCGGGGACGATCACCCGATAGCCGCGTCCTGCCAACGCCCTGACCTGCGGTTCCCACATGGTGCGGTCGAAGGGGTGGCCGTGGACGAAGAGGACGGGGTATCCGGCTCCGCGGTCGGTGTAGGTGACGCTGATCCCGCGCACGGAGGCGATGCCCGGGCCGTCACTGTTCGCGGTGTTCGTCGTCTGGTGTGCCACAAGAACCGATGCTATTCACGTGCGCAAGGGGTGCTTTCACCGGGAGGGGGCACACCGGTGGGGCCGGTGGCCGGGCCGCAGGCGGTTCCTTCTCACCTGCGGCCCGAACGCACTGTGGCCCCTCGTCCTCGGGGGCACGGCGTGTCGGGCGCGGCCCGCCCCGTGGTGCCGGAGCGCTCGGCGCCCGCTCACCGGGAAGACGCCCGCGAACGCCGTCGGGTTCGCTCCTGACCTTCCGGACGCGCGGGTCTTCCCCGGCGGATCCCTCAGCGGGCCCCCGCCGAGGCCCTCCCGGAGCGGCTCCGGACCAGGAACAGCGACGCCACCAGGTAGGGAGCGGCGAACAGCGCGAAGGCGGCGCTGTGGCCGGTCAGGGTGAACACCCCCGCGTACAGCAGGTAGGAGGCCGTGGTGAGGGCGTCGGCGCCCAGTCCGGCCACTGAGGTGACCGTGGCCCGGCTGGAACCGGTGATGCGGTCCTGGAGCCGGGCGTCGGCGACCACGCCCGCCGCCTGGCACGCACCGAAGCCCGTTCCGAGCAGGACCCACCCCGGTGGACCCGCGAGCAGGGCGCCGACGGCGATGGCGGGTGCGGCCAGGCCCAGAAGGAGGGCGAAGGCCCCCACGGGCAGGCGGGAGACGGGGCCGGCGAGCAGGCCTCCGATGGTGATGCACACCCACACCACCAGCACCACGACGGGCACCGTGTCGGTGGGGACGCCGGCTTCGACCGCCAGCAGGGGGACGTACTCCTCCAGCATCGTCCAGAAGGAGGAGACCACGACCACCAGCATGACCGCGCCGCGCACCCGGCGGCTGGAGCGGGCCTGGGACAGCCCCTCGCGCAGGGCGGTCCGGTAACCGGGAGGCTGCCCCTCACCGGTTTCGGAGCCGTCGGCGTGGTCGGTGGCCGCCGTGCCGGCTCGGTGTTCGGGCAGAGCCAGCGCGGCCAGGGCGCACAGCACGCATGCGGCGATGCTGCCCGCACCGATCGCGGTGTAGCCGCCGTGGGCCATGACGGGGATCGCCAGCAGGGTGGCGGCTCCGACGGCGGCCACGTCCAGGGCGCGGGCCACACCCATGACCTGGGCGTAGCGGTCGGTGGCGCCACGGTGGCCGAGTTCGGTGTAGACGAGGGCTTCCAGGGCCCCGGAGGCCAGGGCCCCGCCCGCACCCCACAGGACGAAGCCCGAGGCGAAGGCCCAGTAACCGGGCCAGAGCAGCCACAGCGAGAACCCGGCGGCGGCCAGGAGCGGTGCGGCGGCCAGCAGGTGGCGGCGGGGCACCACGTCCGCCCAGGCTCCGGCGGGCACGGACACGGCGACCGAGGTCAGGGACCAGAGCACGAACAGTGAACTGATCCGGGTGACGGACAGGCCGCTCTGGTCGAACAGGACCGCGTACAGCGGGTAGAGGAGGACGAACTCCCCCAGTGCCGCGTAGGCGTACAGGGGCCAGGTCAGGCGGGACGCGTGCGTGTGGGGTGCACGCGGCGGCAGGGTGGTCATGGAGGTCTTTCGGTCGAGCGGAGGAGGACACCGGGGTGGGGATCGCCCGGTGGGCCCCGCGCTCGGGCCGAGGACCGAGGAAGGACTTAATGTCGCTGGAACATGGCTCCAGGATAGGCTCGTGCGCCGCGTTCGACCAGGGGGCGGGAGGTACGGGCCCGGCGGCGGTACCAGACGGTGAACAGGGCCACGACCAGGAGTAGTTCGGCCAGGTCACCCCCGTAGTACATCCACTGGGCGGCCTCCTCCGCCAGCGCGGTGTGTGCGGCTCCCGGCGGCCAGGTGTGGGGATGGGCGTAGAGGAGTTTGGCCAGGAACGAGTGCGCGGCGATGGCCAGGAGCAGGACCGTGAGGCGGGTGGCCATGCCGGGACGGCGCGGTGCGGGGTCGGGCCCGGCGATGGACCAGGCGAACAGGTAACCGGCGGCGAGGTAGTGCAGGTGGACCAGGGCGTGTACCGCTGGGTGGGTCTGCGTGGCCGCGTGCACGGGGGTGAGGTGGACCAGGTAGAGGCCGCCGGTGTCGAGCAGCAGGGCGGAGACCGGATGGCCCAGGACGTGCAGCGGTCGGCTGCGCAGCACGCGGGCCACCGGGCGGCGCCGTGTGGGTGGCAGGGTGCGCAGGGTCAGGGTGAGGGGCGCGGCCATGACCAGTGCCAGGGGCGCGTACATGCCGATGAGCAGGTGCTGGAGCATGTGGACGCGCGGATCGTGGGCGGTGTGTGCCAGGGGCAGCAGGAGGGCGGCGGCCAACAGCACCACCCCCAGGGTGAAGGAGGCCGTGCGCAGACCGTTCCAGCCGCGCGGTGCGCGCCGTGCCCGTCGTGCCGCGGCGGTGTAGGCGACCAGGGCCAGGGCGAGCAGGAGCAGGACCGGTACCGGGTCCCAGGTGGGGACGGCCGGGGCGGCGCCCTCGTGCGGGGGGTGGGCCGGACTCATCGCGGGGTGGTCGGGTGGCCGGTACCGGGAGCGCGGCGTGACCGCCAGGCCGTGACCGCTCCGGCGATCAGCACCAGCACTGCCGTGCCGTTCCACGCCAGGTCGTAGGGCAGCAGGTCGACGCCGTAGCGGATCTGGTGCAGTCCCAGCACCTTGTGGTCGATGATGCCGTCGAACAGCTGGAAACCGCCCAGGCCCAGCAGCAGTCCCGCCCACGCGGCACGCCGGTGCAGGGCGTGGCGGCGGCACAGGTCGGCGAGGAGGAAGAAACCCGCGACCAGTGCGACGAGTTCGCCGGCGTGCAGCAGCCCGTCGGACATCAGCGCCACCGTCGGGGTGGAGCGGTCGTAGAAGTGGTGCCAGGCCAGGATCTGGTGGAAGACGATCTCGTCGACCGCGGCCATCAGGCCGATGCCGATCACGGCTGTGGCCGCCAGTGACCGGCCCCACCGGGTGTCGTACTCCTTGCTCCTTCTTCCCGTTCCCATGCAGGTCCTTGTGTCTGGAGGGTCGCGCGGTGTCCGCGGGAGCGGCTGACGGTGCGTTCACCCTCAGGCTCGGAGCTTTTGGGGGACCCACCAGGTGCTCCGTGCCCACGATGCCATCGACGGCTCGGCGGAGAACGGTGACGCGCCGGAGACGGGCCGGTGCCGGCGGAGGGGGCGTCAGCCGCCGTGTAGCTCGCGGGCCCATGCCTCCAGTCCGGCGGCGAATCCCTCCCGCTGGTTCGGGGAGAGCCGTTCGAAGGCGCGCAGCAGCGGCCGGGCCCTGCGTGCCGTGAACGTGCGCATGAGGCCGCGGTGCTCCTGGGCCAGGGACACCAGGACGCGCCGCCGGTTGGCGGGGTCGCTGCGGCGCTCCACCAGGCCCACCCGGGACAGGTCGCCGACCAGTTCGCTGACGGTGGACAGGCCCACCTCCAGGCGGGAGGCCAACTCGCTCACGCCGAGTTCCTGTCCGTGGGCGAGCTGTGCCAGTACCGCGCCGTGGCGGGCGGTGAGGTGGTGTTCGGTGAACAGGCGGCGCAGGGCCTCGGGCATCTCGGAGCGGGCGCGCCGGTAGTAGGTCTCGATCAGGGGCACGAAGCGCAGCGCTCCCTCGGCCAGTGCGCGGTCCGGTACGCGTGTCTCGTCCTCTGTCCCGTCCCGGTCCGCCGCTTCCTGGTCCATGGGGCCGATGTTATCGGGGCCGTGGCCGGTCAGCGGGCAGCAGGCGGCCCCGGTCGCCAGGGCCTGACCGATGCCTTGGCGTCCGGGGCCGGCTCAGGCCGGACGGTAGAGCACGGGAAGGGCGGTCATGCCGTTGGCCCTGAGCCTGGCGCGGACGAACCGGTGGAAGCTGGGCCTGGGCAGCTGCCCGAGAAGGAAGGAGGCCGCGCCCGCCGGCAGGCGCGCGTAGTTGACCAGGGGGAAGGGCGACTCCTCCAGGGCGCGTAGCGGTGTGGAGTTGTCGACGCCGGTCTTGGCCGTGTACCAGCCGGTCAGTTCCTCCCACACGCCTACGGCCGTGTCGCCGTCGGCGGCGCGGAAGTGGTTGAACAGGTAGGTTCCGCTCGCGGGGTGCTCGGTGTCGCCGATGCGGGCGGGGTTGTGGGCGGGCATGACCAGTTCGGCGCCGAGCCCGTCGGGGGCCGCGGCCCGGCGTACCCCGTCCGGGACCTCTGGCGAGACGGTCTCCACGAGCATGGTGACGTCGAATCCGGGGGCTTCCTTCAACGGCGGCATCAGGACCGCCTCGAAGACCCGGGCGCGCAGTACGTCAAGGCGCTCGGTCAGGGCCCGTGCCAGGGACAGGCACTCCTGGACGGCGTCGTCGCGCTCGGCGCTGTGGCGCGGGAGGGAGCCGTGGGGTGGTGCCACGGACAGGGCGACGTAGAGGTAGCCCGAGGGTGAGGGTGCGCGGAATCGTGCCTTGGGGTAGGCGGTCTTCTCCGGTGCCATGACCGGTCTCCCTTCGCTACGGCACATCATACTTCGGATATCCGAAGTGTTATGGTCCGAGGGTGCCGAACCCCCCGCTCGCGCGGCGCCGAGCGAGCGTGAGCCCGGTCAGCTGCGCCCACCGGGACCGGGCCGTCCCAGGCGGACGAGGTACTCCTGCCGGTTCAACGGACCGCCGTCGGTACGGGTCCGACACGGCGGGGCAGCGGTCACCGGACGGCTCCCCGCCCCGGCCCCCGGTCAGGCCGGGCAGTGCGCTCTGGAAGGTGGGTGTGGACGGCGCTGGACACGGTCTTCCGGCGGACCGCGGCCAACAGGTTTTTCATCTCCCCGGCGTGTTGGGCCCCTGACCTGTGTCGCGACAGTCTGTCACCTGCTAGTTACCCATAGGGGGCCAACGTTCACCACGCGGTGGTTGGGACGTTCTGCCTTCTGTGGCCGGATGGAGCACGGTCCCCCGCCCGACCCGACAAGGGGTCGGGTTCCCCCGCAACCTGTCAGGAGACCGTGCATGCCGGGAACCCCCCACACCCCCGCCTCCGTCCCCGCACCTGTCCCCACCCCCGCCGCCCCGGCCGCGCGCACCAGCCGGCGCCAGGTCCTGGTCGGCGGCGCGGCCACCCTGGGCGCCGTCGCGCTGGGCACCGCGTGGAGCACCGAGGCCCGCGCGGACACCGCCGCCCGGCCGGGCCGCGTCGTCGAGCCCTTCACCCTGGGCGTCGCCTCGGGAGACCCCTTCCACAGCAGCGTCGTGCTCTGGACCCGTCTGGCCCCCGACCCCCTCGCCGAGAACGGCCTCGGCGGCATGCCCGACCGGCGGGTGGAGGTCGAGTGGCAGGTGGCGGAGGACGAGGGCTTCGGCCGCGTCGCCGCCTCCGGGACCGCGGAGACGGGTCCCGACGCCGCTCACTCGGTGCACGTGGAGGCCGAGGGACTGCGTCCCGGAGCGGAGTACTTCTACCGGTTCCGCGTCGGCAACGAGATCAGCCCCGTGGGCCGCACCAAGACCGCTCCGCCTCCCGGGATGCGGCTGGACCGGTTCGCCTTCGCCTTCGCCAGCTGCCAGAGCTACATCAGCGGCCACTACACCGCCCAGGCACACCTGGCCGAGGAGGACCTGGACCTGGTCGCGTTCCTGGGCGACTACATCTACGAGTCGGGCGCCCAGGGCGACCTGGGCCGGGGCCATGTGCCGCCGGTGGAGGCCCGCACCCTGACCCAGTACCGGATCCGGCACGCCCAGTACAAGAGCGACACCAACCTCCAGGCCGCGCACGCCGCGTTTCCGTGGGCGGTGGTCTTCGACGACCACGAGCTGGAGAACAACTGGGCCGACGAGCAGTCCCACGGGGAGGACATCCCGGCCGAGGAGTTCCTCCGTCGGCGCGCCCAGGCGATGAAGGCCTACTACGAGCACATGCCGCTGCGCCGCGCCCAGCGGCCGAACGGCCCCGACATGCGGCTCCACCGCAGGCTGGCCTTCGGCGACCTGGTGGACATGCACCTGCTCGACACCCGCCAGTACCGCGACCCGCAGGTGGGCGACTCCGGTCACGGCGACCCCTCGCGCACCCTGTTGGGCGCCGCACAGAAGCAGTGGCTGTTCGAGGGGCTGTCCTCCTCGCGGGCCCGCTGGAACGTGCTGGCCCAGCAGGTGTTCTTCTCCCAGCGCGACTTCCTCGACGGTGAGGCGAGCAACTTCAGCAACGACGCCTGGGACGGCTACCGCGTCGAGCGCGACGAGGTCCGCGACCAGCTGGCGCGCACGCGCAACGGGGTGGTGATCACCGGTGACGTGCACGCCAACTACGTGTGCGACGTCAAGGCCGACTTCGACGCCCCGGAGTCGGCGACGGTGGCCACCGAGCTGGTGGGCACGTCCTTCACCAGCGGCGGCGACGGCGCGGACCAGAACCCGGGTGACGCGGTGCAGCTGCGGGAGAACCCGCACATCAGGTTCATCAACCGCAACCGGGGCTACGTGCGCAACGTCGTCACGCCTACCGAGTGGAGGGCCGACTACCGGACCGTGGACTACGTGAGCGAGCCGGGCGCGCCCATCAGCGACCGGGCCCGGTTCGTCATCGACGACGGTGTCGCGGGCGTGCGCGCCCAGGGGTGAGGCACCGTAGTGGTGTGTCCGGTCCGGGGCCGGTCGGCGGGGGTGCGCACCCGCGGCTGGTTCCGGACCGGGCGTCGGCTCAGCGGCGCCGGAGAAATGATGTCTTCCTTCGTGCGGTGACGATGTTTCGGAGAATCCCTATCCGTTACCGTCAGTGCTGATCCACAGGGCCTCGGCGGCCACCAGGCCCAGGGACTGGGAGCGCTCGGGAGAGTCCTCGTCCGGGCGCACGTTGATCTGCATCGATCCGGCGAAGGGCCGGCGTTCGACCACCTCCACGCTCATCCCGATGCCGATCTCGATCTCGGCCAGGTAGCGCAGCAGGTCGGGGTCGGTGTCGTTGACGCGCACGATCACCCCGTGGACACCCTTGTCCGCCTCCGAGAGCAGCACGCTCTCGTGCTGGATGATGTGGCCCTCTCGGGTGGGGATGGGGTCGCCGTGCGGGTCGACCACCGGGTCGCCCAGGTGGGTGGCGATGCGGTCGACGAACTTGTCCGAGACCACGTGTTCGAGGATCTCGGCCTCGTCGTGCACCTCGTCCCAGGAGTAGTCCAACTCGGCGACCAGGTAGGTCTCCAGCAACCGGTGGCGGCGCAGCACCGAAAGCGCCGCCTTGGTCCCGGGCTCGGTGAGGGTGACCGCGCCGTAGCGCCGGTGCTCCACCAGGCCCAGTTCGCTGAGTTTGCGGAGCATGCCCGACACCGAGGAGTTGGACACCGACAGGCGCTCGGCCATACCGGAGATGGTCACCGGCCCGGTGCCGCGTTCCTGGAGGTCGTAGATGACCTTCACGTAGTCCTCAACCGACGTGGACGGTCGTGTCGGTGCGTTTTCCATGACCGTAACCGTATCGCGGACCGCTCATCGGCCACCATTTGTGCACCGTGCCCGTGGACGGACCGGAGCGGTTCGCCCCTCCCCCGATTTGGTCTGGGCGGAAGCGTTTGGTCGAATCGGAGGGTGGAACAACACAGCACATCCTCTCCCAGTCCCCCCAGGTCACAGGAACGTCTGACCCGCTGGCGGTCCGTAACCGAACTGCCCCTGGTCGGCGCGGCCCTGGCCTTCGTCGCCGCCTACGCCTGGCCCATCCTCGACCCCGGCCTGTCGCAGAACTGGCGGGAGTTCTGCGAGATAGTCCTCGTGGCCGTGTGGGTGGTCTTCGCCGCCGACTACGCCACGCGCCTGTACCTGGCGCCGAACCGGTGGACGTTCATCCGCGGGAACCTGCTGGACCTGATGATCGTGGTGCTGCCGATGCTGCGCCCCCTGCAACTGGTCCGACTCCTGACCGTCCTGTCGCTGCTGCACCGCCACATGGCGGTGTCCCTGCGCGGGAACGTGATCCTGTACACCGCGGGTATCACCGTCATCATGCTCCTCATGGCCTCGTTGAGCGTGCTGCGAGCGGAGCAGGACGCCCCCGGCGCCAACATCACCACGCTCACCGACGCGTTCTGGTGGTCGCTGGTGACGGTGTCCACCGTGGGCTACGGAGACTTCTACCCGGTCACCGGCACCGGTCGTCTGATCGCCTCCTTCCTCTTCATCATGGGTATCGGCCTGCTCGGTGTCATCACCGGCACGCTGTCCACCTGGCTCGTCCAGCGCGTTGAGGACGGCTCCGACAAGCAGGGGCAGGAGGCCGACACGGCCACGCGGGAGCAGCTGATCGAGCTCACCGAGCAGGTCCGTGCGCTCAGGGCCGAACTGGGCCGCACCACCGAAGAAGCAGCCGAACCGGTGCCGCCGGACCGGCCGGAGGCGGCCCCCTGAGTGAGTGCAAGACGTGGGATCGGCGGCGGGGCCGGTGGTCCAGTGTCCGGGGTATGAGCGAACACCACCCCCGAGCGTGTCCCCGCGCGGCCCCGGCGAACGCGCACAACGCCCCGGGCGAGGGCCGCTCCGGTTACCCCCAGACCTCCTGGGCGGTCTCCACGATCAGCCGCAGCTTGGCGACCTGCTCGTCGTAGGTCAGGTCGTTGCCCTCGGAGGTGGAGGAGAACCCGCACTGCGGGGACAGGCACAGCTGCTCCAGCGGGATGTGGCGGCTGGCCCGCTCGATGCGCCGCTTGAGCTCGTCCTTGCTCTCCAGCTCGCCCCTCTTCGTGGTGACCAGGCCCAGCACCACGTACTTGCCCTCGGGGACGAAGCGCAGCGGTTCGAAGCCGCCCGAACGCTTGTCGTCGAACTCCAGGAAGAACCCGTCCACGTCCAGTTCGTTGAACAGTTCCTCGGCCACGTAGTCGTAGCCTCCCCTGGCCACCCACGAGGAGCGGAAGTTGCCCCGGCACAGGTGCGTGGTCACGTTCATGCCCTCGGGGCGGTCGGCCAGGGCGGCGTTCATCTGGCGGATGTAGCGCATGTGCAGCCGGTCGCTGTCGTCGCCGCGCTCGTCGAGCATCCCGCGCTGACCGGGGTCGTTGAGGTAGGCCAGGCTGGTGTCGTCCAGTTGCAGGCAGGTGCAGCCCAGATCGCCCAGCGCGCGTACCTGCGCCGCGTAGGCCGCCGACAGGTCCGCCCAGAACTCCTCCTGGTCGGGGTAGACCCGCGGGTCGATGGAGGCCGATCCGCCTCGGTAGTGCACCATGCTCGGCGAGGGGATGGTCAGCTTGGGGGGTTCGGGTGACCGTCTGGCGCAGGAAGGTGAACGCCTCGGCGAAGACGGGCCGCTCGAACCGGATCCTGTCGGCGATCCGCAGTCCGGAGGGGGGTGAACTCGATGTCGCCCCGCTCGTTGTGGAAGGTGACCGTCAGCTCGTCCCGGACCTTGGACACACCGCCCAGCTGGTAGATGAAGTCCATGTGCCAGGAGGCCCGGCGGAACTCGCCGTCGGTCGCCGACCGCAGTCCCACCTCCTCCTGCGTGCGCACGACCTCGCGAACGGCCTCGTCCTCGGTCGCGCGCAGTTCGTCGTCGCCGATCTCACCTCTGGCGTGGCCGTCGCGCGCTCGCAGCAGCTCCTCGGGGCGCAGGTGTGTCGTTGCCCGGTGACCGGGGCCGGAGGACACCGCGGTCCCAGGGCTGGCACTCCGGATCCGGTGCGACGGCGACGCCGAGTACCAGGGGCCCGCCGTGCCCGGCCAGGCCGGGCACGGTCTCGTCCAGGGCCCGGCACAGGACGGGGCGGGTGCGGATCCGTGCCGCTCAGGCCGTGTGGGTGTCCTCCTCGCGCGCGGTCGGGGCGGGGCGCAGGTGGTCCAGCCCGTGTGGCGCGACCGGGTAGGGGCGCTCGTCGGGCAGCAGCCGGGCGGCGGCCTCCGACTCCCCGGCCTGGACCAGGGTGTGGATCCGGTGCGTGAGGGGGGTGACGTCGGTGATGGAGACGATCGACTCGTCGGCGTAGCGGCGCGAGGCCTCACCCGCCAGCCCCAGCTGCAGGGAGCGGTGCTCCAGCGGTCTCAGGTGCAGGTCGCGTTCGGGGTCCCACTGCACGCGTGCGGGGTTCTCGCGCAGTTGGCGCTTCCACGCCTGGCGGTCGGCGTGCACGTTCGCCGTGAAGTGCGACAGGCAGGCGTTGCGCAGCGCCCACTCGAACCCCGCGCGGGTGATCTCGACGGCAAGAATCGTCTCCTGGTCCTTCTTGAGCCCCCACCCGCAGCGGTACGCCATCCACAAAAAAGAGGGCTTGATCCAGGTCATGCGCCCGCGCTTCCATGCGGAGGGGAAGCGGCCGTCGCGGGCGGCGGGCACGCCGATGGACGGGCTGTAGGCCTGGTAGACGGTGACCGTGGCGTCGGTGTGGCGTGCGCGGATCTGGTGTCGGGGGATGTCCATGGGGCTCAGCGTGCTGGCCGGGACCCGGCCGCGGCAAACGGTTTTTCCGCCTCGGCGGTCAGTGCCCGTGGGCGGGTACGGCGGCCTTGAGGAGCATCTCCTCGTACTCCTCCCGCGGATCGGAGTCCAGCACGATGGCCCCGCCCGCACCGATACTCAGCTCGCCCTCGGCCAGCACGGCGGTGCGGATGACGATGTTCAGGTCGGCGGTGCCGGAGGAGGACACATAGCCCAGCGCGCCGGAGTAGATTCCGCGTGCGGAGGGCTCCAGCCGGTCCAGGATCTCCATGGTGCGTTCCTTGGGGGCTCCGGTCATCGACCCGCCGGGGAAGCAGGCGCGCACCGCGTCCATGGCCGACACCTGCGGACTCAGCCTGCCGCGCACGGTGGAGACGAGCTGGTGCACGGTGGCGTAGGACTCGGTGTACATGAACGCGGGCACCCCGACGCTGCCCACCTCGCACACACGTCCCAGGTCGTTGCGCAGCAGGTCGACGATCATGAGGTTCTCGGCGCGGGTCTTGGCGCCGGTGCGCAGCTCCTCGGCGGTGCGCGCGTCGATGGCCGGGTCCGGGTGGCGGGGTGCGGTGCCCTTGATGGGGCGGCTCTCGGCGTTGCGTTCGGCGTCCACGCGCAGGAACCGCTCGGGTGAGGCGCTGAGCACGCTCGTCGCTCCCAGGCGCAGCAGGGCGGCGTAGGGCGCGGGGCTGGCGGCGCGCATACGACGGTAGGCGTCCAGGTCGCCGCCGGTGTGGGGCAGGCGCAGCCGGTTGGTCAGGCAGATCTCGTAGCTCTCCCCGGCCGTGAGCTGGGCCAGGCACTCCTTGACGTCGGCGACGTAGTCCTCGCGCGGGCGTTCCAGCAGGGGGGCCAGGTCGGTGGCCGGCGCGGGAGGGGCGGGCGGGTCCAGGGGCGGCAGGTCGGTGAGGGCGGCCAGGGTCTCCTCCAGCCAGGCGTCGCCGTCGGGGAGGCCGTCGGCGCACACCGCGTAGGTGCGGTTCCGGTGGTGGTCCACGGCCACGAACCGGTCGCAGCGCAGCCACACGGCGTCGGGATGGGTCGAGGTGTGCGCGTTGGCGGCGCCGCAGTCGGCCTTGAGTTCGTAGCCGAGGTAGCCGACGTAGCCTCCGGTGAAGTCGAAGGGCAGTCCGGAGGGCGAGGGGTGGGGGACGCGGCGGTCCAGGGCGTCGAAGATACTGCCGGGCTCGGTGTGCTCGGTGCCGTCCGCGGCGTGCACGCGGACGGGGCCGCCGACCCGGTAGGTGAGCACCTCGCCGGTGGCGGTGCCCAGGAAGGAGAAGCGGGCGGGGCCCTCGGGGCGGGAGCTGTCCAGCCAGAACGCGTACTCGGCGTCGCCGTACAGGTGGGCGAAGGCGGCCTCGGTGTCCACGGCCAGGGGGAGTTCGCGTGTGCGGGGGGCGGGGTCTTCGCGCGCTTGGGCGGGGCGTTGCCGAAAGGGCCGGGCCTGAGCCGGGGGAGGGTTGCGACCCGCCGTGATGTGCGGGCGGGCCAGGTCCAGGAAGTTGGCGACCGTCTGCGCGCCGAACTCGCTGGCCACCGACTCGGGGTGGAACTGCACTCCCCAGCGGGGCAGGGCGCGGTGTTCCAGTCCCATGACCACGCCGTCCTCTGACCATGCGGTCGCGGTCAGCGGTTCGGGCAGGGGGTCGGCGACGGCCAGGGAGTGGTAGCGCACGGCGGTGAAGTCCTGTGGCAGGCCCGCGAACAGGCCCGACCCGGTGTGTCGGATCCGGGTCAGGTGGCCGTGGCGGGGCTGGGGGGCCGAGACCACGTCCGCCCCGGCCAGGTGGGCGATGGCCTGGTGGCCCAGGCACACGCCCAGGACCGGCAGGCGGGTGTGGTTCAGGAGTTGGGGGGCGCGGCCCAGGTCGCGCGGGTGCTGGGGACGGCCCGGTCCGGGTGAGAGGACCACGGCGTCCGCGTCGGCCGGGTCGCGGGCGTCCCAGCGGGGGTCGTCGTTGGTGAGCACCTCGGGGGTCTGCCCCAGGACGCGCGCCAGGAGCTGGAAGAGGTTGTACGTATACGAGTCGTGGTTGTCCACGAGGAGGACACGCATCCTGCCCCTTTCGTCCGGATCGCGGCACTCCAGGTTACGGCGGTCCGGACGAGGGCGGTGGTCCACAGAAGCGAAGTGCCTCTGGGGAAGGATCCCCGAGCGGGGTACACAGGGAAGTAAGAACGGTTTCCTCGTGAGGAGTGGAGATGACCTACATGATGGCCACGCTCGTGATCCTCATCATGGTGGCGTTGGGTGTCTTCTTCGTCGTCACGGTCGCGTCCGTGGCGGGTACGGCCGGTGAGAGGCGTGCTCGTCCGGGGCGGAGTCCCTCCCCCGCCGCGCCCGGACAGCAGGCCCTGGACGCGGCGGAGGAGGAGTTGCGGTTCAGATACGCGCGGGGCGAGATCGACCGGGAGGAGTTCCTCCAGAGGAAGATCGACCTGGAGCGCTGAGCCCTCAGCCCTGCATCTCCTCCAGGGTCTTGCCCTTGGTCTCCTTGACGAATCTCAGCACGAAGAAGAACGACACCAGCGCGAAGAACGCGTACATCGTGTACGTGCCGCTCAGGCTCCAGTCGCGCAGGCTGGGGAAGCTCACGGTGATCAGCCAGTTGGTGAGCCACTGGGTCGCGGTGGCCACGGCCATCGCGGCGGCACGGATGCGCAGCGGGAACATCTCCCCCAGCAGCACCCACACGACCACACCCCACGACAGCGCGAAGAAGAGCACGAACAGGCTGGCCGCGGTCAGTGCCACCGCACCCCACTCGAACGGCAGCGACACCTCCTCGCCCCGCACCACCGCGTGGCTGAAGGCGTAGGCGGCCAGTGCCAGCGAAACCGTCATTCCGGCCGAACCCACCAGCAGCAGCGGTTTGCGGCCGACCCGGTCCACCAGCAGGATCGCCACGAACGTACCCACGATGTTCACGATGGAGGTGAACAGGCTCAACAGCAGGGAGTTGGTCTCGGCCACGCCCACCGACTGCCACAGCGAAGCGGAGTAGTAGAAGATGACGTTGATACCGACCAGCTGTTGGAAGGCCGAGATGGCCATACCGATCCACACGATCGGCAGCAGACCGTAGCGGCCGGTCAGGTCGCTCAGCTTCGGTTTGACCTCCGAGCCCAGCGCCTCACGGATCTCTCCGATGCGCTGATCCACCCGGTCGGGGCCTCCGCCCTCCACCTCGGCGAGGATGCGACGGGCCCGGGGCACCTGTCCTACACGGACCAGGTAGCGGGGAGACTCGGGGATGAGCAGGCTCAGCCCCACGTAGATCATGGCGGGCAGGACCTCGATGCCCAGCATCCACTGCCAGCCCTGGACCGGTCCCAGCATGTTGCTCGCGCTGCCGTCGGCCATCTGGGCGATAGCGAAGTTGACCAGCTGTGAGGTGGCGATGCCCAGAACGATCGCCAGCTGCTGCAGTGACGCCAGCCGACCGCGGTAGGCGGCCGGTGACACCTCGGCGATGTAGGTCGGGGCGATGACCGAGGCCAGGCCGATGGCGACACCGCCCAGGACCCGCCAGGCGGTCAGGTCCCAGATCCCGAACGGAAGCGCCGAGCCGATGGCGCTGACCGCGAACAGCACACCGGCGACCTGCATGGTGCGGATACGGCCGACCCGGTCGGCCAGGGCCCCCGCTGTCGCGGCACCCACCACACAGCCAAGGAGCGCTGAGGCGACCGTGAAGCCGAGCGTGGCCGGTCCCACGCCGAAGCGCTCCTGGATGGCCGGTACCGCGCCGTTGATGACGGAACTGTCATAACCGAACAGGAAACCGCCCATCGCCGCGGCGGCGGCGATCATCGTCACGTGGACGATGTTGGCCTCGCCTTCGGGGACTCTCCCGTACCCGGTCTCTCTGGCTCCGCTCACATTCGCTTCCTTCCCCCGTGGCACAACAGTTGTCGCCCCAGGGTGACCACGCCGGCAGCGAAGCGTCACGGACAAAACGCCCATAGGCCAAAAGATGTCCAGTGTTTGGCACACAACCTGTATTGGTCACGGCCGACACGTGGTGGTCACGACACCGCCGGAGTCCTCATCCGAACGGGCCCGGGCGCGTACGATCTGGACGACGCCACTCCTGGGCCCCCGATGAAGAGGTGACCTCTTGACCGTGCTCTTCGACCTGTTCGGTGTGCTGGCATGCCACCAGTCCGAGGAGGGCAAGGACCGTCTGGTCCACGTCGCGGGCGCACCCGCCCCGGCCTTCTGGGAGGCGTACTGGGCGAGGCGCCCCTCATACGACCGAGCGGACGTGAGCGCCTCCGAGTACTGGCACCGTGTGGGCGAGGACCTGGGCGTGCGCTTCGACGGCCACCGGATCGCCGGGCTGGTCGAGGCCGACATCGCCAGCTGGAACGCCGTCGACGACACCATGGTCGCCCTGGTCGAGGAACTCGCGGCCTCGGGCCGACGGATCGGGCTGCTGTCCAACATCCCCGAGGAGCTGGCTCTGCACTACGAGGAGCACCATCCCTGGCTCCGCGGCTTCCACGTGCGTGCCTTCTCCTGCCGGATCGGCCACGTCAAGCCCGAACCGGAGGCCTACCGGTGGTGTCAGGATGCGTTGCGGACCGAACCGGAACGCGTCCTCTTCGTCGACGACCGTCAGGAGAACGTGCGGGGCGCCCGGGAGACGGGCATGCGCGCACACCTGTTCACCACCGCCGACCGGCTGAGGGAGGACCTCGCCCGCTGGGACGCCGCCGCCTCGGCCTGAGCCGGCGTCTCCGGCAGATCCGCCGCCGGCCCACTCCGCTCCTCCACGCGGAGCCTTGACCGTCACGCTTGGTACCGGGGTGCCACCGGAACGCAAACAGCCGTCCCGCACAAGACTTCTCCTGCGTTTTTGGCTTCTTCCGCGGCTGCGCCGTCCCCGCCCCGGGACCCAGGATCGTCTCCGTGACCACATTCCCTTCCCTGGCCGAGAAGGCCCTTCGCCGTGAGACGCCCACCCGCGACGAACTCCTCGGGGTTCTGCGCAGCTCCGACGACGCCCTGATGGACCTGGTCGCCGCCGCCTTCCAGGTCCGGCTGCGCTACTTCGAGCGCCGCGTCAAGCTCAACTACCTCGTGAACATCAAGAGCGGCCTGTGCCCGGAGGACTGCTTCTACTGCTCCCAGCGCCTGGGATCCGAGGCCGAGATCGTCAAGTACACCTGGCTCAAACCCGACCAGACCCGCGAGGCCGTCTCCCACGGGGTGAGGGCGGGTGCCGCCCGGGTCTGCCTGGTGGCCAGCGGGCGCGGACCCACCGACCGCGACGTGGAGCGCCTCGTCCCCGCCGTCGAGGGCATCAAGGCCGAGCACCCGGGCGTGGAGGTGTGCGCCTGCCTGGGCCTGCTCTCCGAGGGCCAGGCCGACCGGCTGCACGAGGCCGGGGCCGACGCCTACAACCACAACCTCAACACCTCGAAGGAGCGCTACGCCGACATCTGCACCACCCACGAGTTCGCCGACAGGGTGGACACCGTGGCCAGGGCCAAGCACGCCGGGCTCTCCCCCTGCTCCGGACTGATCACGGGGATGGGAGAGAGCGACGACGACCTGGTGGACGCCCTGTTCGCGCTGCGCGAGCTGGAACCGGACTCGGTGCCGGTCAACTTCCTCATGCCCTTCGAGGGAACTCCGCTGGAGGGCACCTGGGAACTGACCCCGCAGCGGTGCCTACGTGTCCTGGCCGCCACCCGGTTCGTCTTCCCCGACGTGGAGGTCCGTCTGGCCGGAGGCCGGGAGATCCACCTGCGCTCCCTGCAGCCGCTGGCGCTGCACATCGTCAACTCGCTCTTCCTGGGGGACTACCTCACCAGCGAGGGCCAGGAGGGCAGGGCCGACCTGGAGATGATCGCCGACGCCGGGTTCACCGTGCAGGGCGCGGGAGAGCCCACCCTGCCCAGTCGGCGTCACGGCCTGCTCAGGACCCGTCGGCGCGGCGCCGGAACCGCTCTTCCGCCCAACGCCTGACGCCGACACGGTCCGGGACCCCTCTGCCTCAGGGGCGCGGGACGGGCTGCTCGTTGCCGTACCAGAGGGGGACCTGCTGGTGGTTCTGCGCCGCCTCGGCGGCCAGCACGTCCTCCTGGCGGTCTCGCACGCACTTGGCCAGGGTGAAGGTGGAGGTGATGACGTAGAGCAGGCCCATGCCCAGGAAGGCACGGATCCACAGGTCGACGGGGAGATAGACGATCCCCGCGCCCACCCCGGCCGCCGAGGCCCCGAAGGACAGGACGGACTGGAGGAAGAACTGCGGGGTGGAGCGGGGCTGGGGAGTGTAGGTGTTCATGGCGTCCATGCTGCCGGTCGCCCCGGTCCCGCGCCTGAGTACGGCTACTCACCGTCCTCGGTGCGCCCTCTCAGCGTTGTGCCTCGCCCTCGGCCAGGGCCACGTTCCCCCGTACTTCGGCGACATCCTCGTCGGCGGGGGCAACCGTCCGGTCGGGGCGGAAGGGGGACAGGTCCACTCCGGGGTCCTCCCCCATCGCCAACCGGGCCGCGACCAGCCCCTGGAAGGGGCCGAAGGTCAGTCCTTCGCCGCCCAGCCCGGTCGCCACCACAACGCCGGGCAGCCGTTCCACGGGCCCCAGCAGTTGTCTGCCGTCGTGTGTGCCCGGCCGGAGGCCCACGCGCGTCTCCGCCACCGTGGCCTCGTCCAGGCCGGGCAGCACCTCCAGCGCGGTGGAGAGGTTGTGTAGCAGGCTTGAGGCCGTCACCCGCCGGTCGAACCCGGCCTCCGGTTCCAGCGTGCCACTGGTGACCACCCGGTCCGGGCCGAACGCCGACGCGAAGTACCCGCGCTCGCCGAAGCGCACCACCGGCCAGGCCCTGGTGTCCCGCCCGGGCAGCGCGAAGTGCGTCGTCTGCCCGCGGACCGGTCGCACGGGCAGGTCCACACCGGTGACCGCGAGCAGTCCGGCCGACCACGCGCCCGCCGCCACGACGACCATGGGCGCCTCCAGGTCCTCGGTGCCCACCCGCACGCCCGTCACGCGGTGACCGTTCCACAGCAGGCGGGTCTCGCCCTTGAAGTAGCGCAGGCCCCGCTCCTCCGCGGCGTTGAACAGGGCGGACCGTGCCACCGGAGCGTTCAGCCGGGCCATTCCCTGCACGAACACCCCGCCGTAGGACGCGGGTACCAGGGGGAACCGCTCGCGCGGCTCACCTGGGCCCAGCCGCTCCACCCGACCCATCGTGGTGAACTCCGGACGCTCGGACAGGGTGCGCATCAGCTCGAACCCGGCGTCGTCCCCCTCCAGGTCCACGGACATGCCTCCGACCACCTCGTAGCCGGTGGTCTGCCCGTCCTGGGCCAGTTCGGCCATCAGTCGCGGATAGTGCTCGGCCGCGCGGGCCTTGAAGTCCCACACCGGCCCGGTATCCCAGGGGAACGGCCACGGGTAGACGACCCCCAGTCCGGCGGCCGTGGCCTGTCCCGGGTGCGCGGCGTCCACCAGCGCGGTGGACACGCCCTTCTTGGCCAGGTGGAACGCCGCGCTCGTCCCCACGATCCCGCCACCGACAACGATCACGTCCATGGGGTTCACTCTGCCCCTCGGGCCGTTCACGGACAAGCCGGACGGCCCGCGTGCCGCACCCGGGAAACGGGTACGGGTGCGCGATAGGTTGTGCTCTCCCGAAATCCCCGCAGCCAGACCCTGGAGGACGTGTACGTGGACGGATACACCTACTACGGGGTCGCCCTGATGCGCCGCCCCAGCCCTGACCTGGCCCGGGGCCTCGTCACCCACATCCCCCGCGCGACGGTGGACCCGGTCCTGGCCGCACGCCAGTACACGATCTACCAGGAGGCCGTCGCCTCGGCCGGGTGGCGGGTGTGCGAGGTCGACGCGGCGCCCGCGCACCCGGACTCGGTGTTCGTGGAGGACACCGTGGTGGTGTGCGGAGACCTGGCGGTCCTGACCCGCCCCGGCGCCGAGGCCCGCCGCGGTGAGGTGGAGGGGGTCGAGCCGGTGGTGCGCGCGCTCGGACTGCGGGTGGCGCGCATCGAGGCGCCCGCGACCCTGGACGGTGGTGACGTGCTCCAGGTGGGCTCCACCGTCTACGTGGGGGTGGGCGGGCGCACCAACGCCGAGGGCGCCGCCCAGCTCGAACAGCTGCTCAAACCGTTGGGCAGGGAGGTCGAGCGTGTGGGGATGGGCGCGGCGCTGCACCTGAAGTCGGCGGTGACCGCGCTGCCGGACGGATCGCTCGTGGGTCTGCCCGACCTGGTGGAGACCGACGTCCTGCCGCCGGTGCGCCGCGCCGTCGAGGAGCCGGGCGCGCACGTGCTGCCGCTGGGCGGGCACGACGTCCTGGTCAGCGCGGCGGCGCACGAGACCATCCACCAGCTGACCGCCGACCGCTGGCGGGTGCTGCCGGTGGACATCTCCGAGTTCGAGAAGCTGGAGGCGTGCGTGACCTGTCTGAGTGTCCTGGTTGCGGACCAGGGCGCCGGTGCCTGAGACCCCGTCAGAGGGCGGGCCGTACGGCGTCCAGCCGGCCCGTGGCCACCAGCAGCCCGCCGTGACAGGTTCCCGAGCCCGCCGAGGGTTCGGGGGGTGCGGGCGCCGTGCGGTCGTGGCCGGTCCAGTCGAGCGCGGGGATCGTGCGCCCCGCCCTGGCAGCGAGTCCGGCGGCCGCCCGGCGGGCGTGGTCGGTGATGCGCTGCGGAGGCGGCCAGATCCCGGCCGAGGCGCGGTCCAGGCGTGCCGTGGCCGTGACACTCAGTGCGTGGGACGGTGCGCCATGCCGTGCCGTCACCCTTCGCCTCGGCTTCGTCATCGCCCGCGGCGACGTGTCGCGTCACGATCTCCCCGGCGAGGTCGGCCAGCCGGTGCGCGAGGCCCAGGTCCCCGTCGTCCTTCATCGGTCCCCTCCACTGGATCGCTGGGCCTCAACGTCGTCGACGCGACCGGTGCGGCTCCGCCTGCCGTCGCCGCTCGCATGCTCGGCGTATCCGCTCATCATGCCGGTCCCGGCGCGCGGGAGGTGGTGTCGGTTACCGCACCGGCAGGTGGTCCGGTGGAGGCGGCACAGCCAGCTCCGGCCGTAGCGGTGGGTGTGGGTGGGTGTGCCGTGGCCGTCGCGGTCCCGCGGACGGTGCTCCGGGGAGGGCGTCGGCGGGTGTTCCTGCTGATCGGGCCTGGAGAAGCGCCGCACGGCCAGAAACAGGCACAGCGCACCGAAGCAGGTCAGCGCCGCCAGTTCCTCCGCGACCGACGGCCGCAGACCCCACACCCGCAGGTTGGCGAACAGGGCGTCGGAGGCTGCGGCGGGCAGGTGGGCGGTGAGGGTGTGGCGTGCCGCTTCCACCGCGTGGGTCAACGGGTTGAGTGCGGTGAGCACCGTCAGCCAGGACGGTAGGACGCTGAGCGGGAAGAAGACCCCGGACAGCAGCACCAGCGGCCCCAGGAGCAGGCCGGTGACGGCCTGGAAGGTCTGCGGGCTGGGTAGGCAGACCGCCAGCAGTGCCCCCAGGGAGGTCAGCGCGAACGAGGCCAGCACCAGCACCGCCACGAGTGAGCCGAGCAGTGCCGGATCATAGGGCAGGCCCGCGGCTCCTGCGAAGACCAGCAGGACGGCGCCGTGGCAGGTGGCGGTGGTGGTGCCCGCGAGTACCTTGCCCAACAGCAGGGACCCGCGGCGCACGGGCGCCATGAGCATCTCGCGGAGGAAGCCGAGTTCGCGGTCCCCCAGGATCGATGCGCCGGTGGCGAGGGCCGGGGACTGGACCGCCATCACCATGACGCCGGGGAAGAGGAAGGTCACGTAGCCCACGCCCGAGCCGCCGTCGGACACGACCGTGCCCAACCCGATGCCCAGGGCGGCCATGAGCAGCATGGGCTGTACCAGGCTGAGCACCAGGCGTAGCCGCTCGCGTAGGAGGGTGATGATCTCGCGCCGCCACACGGCGGCCGTCGCGCGCGCCTCGGCGCCCAGCCGGGCCGCCATCGCCGTGCTCACGTGTGGGACCTTGCCTGGAAGCGCGGGTTGTGCCCCGCATGGTGCGGGAGCACGTCGTTCAGGCTCCGTGGGGGTGGGAGCACCAGGCGGACGGGGTCGTCGTCGAGACGGGAGCGGAGTTGGGCCGGGGTGCCCACGTCCCCCACCCGGCCCCGGTCCAGGACGGCCATCCGGTCGCAGTGGTCCGTCTCGGCCGGGTACTGGGTGCTCAGCAGCACCGTGGCACCGGACTCGCGGTGCACGCGGTGCAGGTACAGCCACACGTCGGCGCGCTCATGTGGGCCGAGGCCGACCGTGGGCTCGTCCATGAGCAGGACCTCGGGGTGGTGCAGCAGGCTCCGGACGATCTCCAGGCGCCGCTTCGCCCCGCCGGGGAGTGTGCTCACCAGCGCATGCCGCCGGTCGGTCAGGCCGGCCAGGGCCAGCATCGAGGTGATGCGCCGGTGTGTCCGGCGGCGCGCGAGGCCGTGGAGGGCGGCGTGCACACGCAGGTTCTCCTCGACCGTGAGCCTGCCGTCCAGGGTGGTGCTCTGGAACACCACGCCGATGGAGCGACGGACCCCGACGGGGTCGGTGCGCACATCGCGTCCGGCCACCCACAGGCTTCCGGAGGTGGGGCGGACCAGCGCGCACAGCATCGCGATGGTGGTGGACTTGCCCGCTCCGGTGGGGCCCAGCAGTCCGAAGATCTCCCCGGGGCGCACCAGCAGGTCGATCCCGCGGACCGCCTCCGCCCCGGAATAGGTCTTGACCAGGCTTTCGGCTCGGACCGCCGGAGGACGTGGGATCGCGCCCCGGGCGTATTCGGTGTTGGGGAGTGTCACTCCGGATGGGCTACCGGCGTGGATTCCTGGTTCCAATTCACTCCTCAAGGGGGCAAAACGCCCAACGTCTGGTGGACGATTGGGGGTGTCCGCCGACGAAGCCGTTTTCTGCGTGGGGGTTCGGGGGTCAAGCTCGCGGCAAAGCTACCCGAGGTGGTTTACCGATAACAACCAGTTGCCATGAAGGAGGGGGCCGGAACCTCCCGGATGGACGCGTGCGTTATCCAGGACGTATCGACCGACGAACACCCGGGAGCACGATGAGCGCTGTCACGCTGATCCGCAGCCAGAGCCTGACCGGGGCCGTGGACTACGCCTACGCCGCCACGGCCCAGTCGCCCGCGCGGGTGGTGTGGACCGCGGGCGCCTGTCCACTCGACACCGAGGGCAGGACCGTCGCCGTGGGCGACTACGCGGGTCAGGCCGAGCAGGTCATGCGCAACCTGCGTACCGCCCTGAACGACGCCGGGGCCGACCTGACCGACGTCGTCAGGACCACGGTGTACGTCGCCTCCACCCGCCGGGAGGACCTGGTCCGGGCCTGGAAGGTGGTACGCGCCCACATGGGCGTGCACGACGCGCCCGGCACTCTGCTCGGGGTGACCGTGCTCGGCTACGAGGACCAGCTGGTCGAGGTGGAGGCGGTCGCCGTCGTGTCCGCGGCCGACTGACCCCGCGCCGGAGGCGGTCGGGGTCGGCGGGCGCCGGGTCGGCCCTGCTCGCCTTGACCTCCTCCCCCGCCGTGCTCCTGGCGGACCGCTCCGGTGTGCACGAGCATCCGTGCGAGTACAGGACCGGATCTGTCCTTCACTCCTGGCAGACTGCGCTCATGAGAGCGACCTCCGCACGCCTGTTGCGCTTGCTGTCCCTCCTGCAGACACGCAAGGACTGGCCGGGTGGCGAACTGGCCGAACGGCTCCGGGTGAGCCCGCGCACCGTGCGCCGGGACGTGGACCGGCTGCGCGAGCTGGGCTATCCCATCCAGGCGACCATGGGCACCGGGGGCGGCTACCAGCTCGGTGCGGGCGCCTCCCTGCCGCCGCTGCTGCTGGACGACGACGAGGCCGTGGCGGTCGCCGTGGGGCTGCGTACCGCCGCCCAGGGCGGGGTGTCGGGGATCGAGGAGACCTCGGTGCGTGCCCTGGCCAAACTCCTGCAGGTACTGCCCTCGCGGTTGCGTCGCAGGGCGGACGCCGTGGGGACCTTCACCGTTCCCATGCCCGCCGGAGGGCCCATGGTCGACGCCGCCACGCTGGCACTGGTGGCCGCCACCTGCCGGGACAGCGAGCGGCTGCGCTTCGACTACGAGCGCCACGACGGCAGCGCCTCACGCCGGACCGTGGAGCCCCACCGGCTGGTCGCGCGGGGGCGGCGCTGGTACCTGGTGGCCTGGGACACCGCCCGCGAAGACTGGCGCACCTTCCGGGTGGACCGGATGCGCCCGCTCACCCCGACCGGCCCGCGCGTGCCCCCGCGCGACCCGCCCGGGCAGGGCGTGGTCGCCTACCTGGAGGAGCGGATGAACGTGCGCATGTGGCCCGTGCGGGCGCGGATCAGGTTGTTCGTCCCGGCGGAGGAGGCCGAGCGCACGGCGGGCGGCTACGGGCGGATCGAGCCGGTGGACGAGCGCTCGTGCGTGCTGGTGTGCTCCGGGGGCTCGCTGCTGCACATGGCCTGTTACCTGGGCATGCTCGACATGGACATGGACATGGAGGTGGAGGAGCCGGAGGAGTTGCGTGGGCACATGGCCCGTCTGGCCACCAGGTTCGGCCGTGCGGCGGCCTCCGGCTGAAACCCCCGGATACGCCGCTGCGCTTCGGTGCGGTGGCCCCGCCACTCCCCGATTGGGCGAAGTCCGCCCGGACGCACGCCAGAACCGCTACTTTGGGGAACCATTCACATCCGAGGAGTAGCGAAGGCAGTGGTGTAGGTGTCCGTCCAGATCAAGAGCCCCGAACTGCGCGGCCTGAGCACGCCGCCCACCGTGCGGGACCTGTGCCCCGGCTACCGCGTCGCACGCTGGGACTCCCCCGCCGCCCTGTCACCACCCTGTCGGGAGCGCCTCCACCACACCCTGCGCGACCTGGCCGCACGCGCCTTCGGCGCCGACCACTCCGGCTACTGGCGCACTCGCGTCGAGGCCGGGTTCTTCGACCAGATCGCCACCCTGGCGCTCATCCTGGGCCCCGACGGCTCCCCCGTCGGCTGGGGCGGCTACCACCGCCGCCGTTTCGCCTCCCGGCGCGCCCTGTACCTGGACGCCGCGGGCGTGGTCCCCGCCCACCGCCGGTTCGGCCTCTCCGCCGCCCTGATGACCCACTTCCTGGCCCGCGAGATCCTCCTTCACCCGCTCCGGCGCACCTACGTGGTCCTGCGCACCCGCCACCCGGCCGTCTACGCCGGATGGCGCAAGGGCCTGGGCGCCGCCCGTGTCTTCCCCAACGAGTTCCGGCCCCTCCCCGCTCGGGTCCGGCGCATCGCGGGCGAGGCCGCGGAATGGCTGGGTGACGGCCCCCGCCTGGAGACCGACACCCTGCTCGTCCGCGACGCCTACCGCATGTTCGACGGCGAGATCTACGGCACCCGGCCCCGCAGCGGCCACACTCCGCTCGACGACTACTTCTCCCACCAGGTCGGCCCCAAGGACGCCGTCCTGGTCGTGGCCCGCACGAGCGCGCCCGTTCTGGCACGGGTCACCGCGGCACGCGTGCTGCGGGCGCGGGCCCAGACCATGCCGGTGGTCGGCGGCCGCCCCGTGCGCGGCGCCGACCCCGTGGACCCGGTCTCGGGGACCGCGCCCAGCGGGGCGGGCCCGGCCGGACTCATGCCAGGGGTACGGCCTTGACGGTGGCCGGGCTGTAGACCAGGCCGCCCATGTCGCGGATCCGGTCGGTGAGCTGGGCCAGGTGCAGGCTCTCCGCCCAGGGCATGTCGGGGCTCTCGCGCTCGCCCGCGGCCACGCGGCGCGCCACCTCCTCGGCCTCGTACTCGTAGCCGTTGGCGCGGAAGGGCCGGTGGAACTCCTCCGGCTCACGCCCGTCGCGGTGCAGCACCACCTCGGTGGCCGCCCAGAAGTGCGGGATCTCCAGCCACCCCCCGGACCCGGCCAGCACCGCCCGGTTGGGCAGTGTGGTGCGCGAGGAGCACGTCAGCGAGCCGGTGCCGCCGTTCTCACCGCGCACGAGCACGCTGGTGTGGGTGTCCACCATCCGGTCGGGCGACAACTGCCGGGTGGCGCCCACGACGGTCAGCTCGCCCAGGTACTGGGAGGCGAGGGCCAGCGGGTACACGCCCAGGTCGAGCAGGGCGCCGCCGCCCAGGTCGGCGTTGAAGATCCGGTGGTCGGGGTCGTAGGGGACGTTGCTGCCGAACTCCGCCGAGATCCAGGTCACCTCGCCGATAGCCCCGTCCCCGACCAGGTCGCGCACCAGGCGGGAGGCGGGCAGGTAGCGGGTCCACATCGCCTCCATCAGGAAGCGGTCGTTGTCGCGGGCCGCCGCCGTCATCTCCGCCACCTGGAGGGCGTTCATGGCCATGGGCTTCTCGACCAGCACGTGTTTGCCCGCGTTCAGGCAGGTCAGGGTGTTGGGATGGTGCCAGGGGTGGGGGGTGGCCACGTACACGGCGTCCACCTCGGGGCTCTTGGCCAGGTCCTCGTAGTTGCCGTGGCGTTCGGTGATGCCCCAGGCATCGGCGAACTCCTCGGCCCGTTCGGGGGTACGTGAGCCGACCGCGGTGATGCGGGCCGTGGGTGTGGCCCTGAGCCCTTCGACGAAGGAGTGTGCGATACCGCCGGTCCCGACCACGCCCCAGCGCAGTCCGCCGTTGTCATCTGTCATGGGAGCATCCTAAAAACACGGTCATCTCGGGATCGAGGCGGGGAAGGTACTCGGATTCCCCGCCCCGGGACCGTACGGTGTCCAGGGACGCGGGCGAGGCCGCCCGTAGGCCACGAACGGAGGAGGACATGACGAAGACCCTCTCCCAGAGGCTCGGGGTGCAGCCCGGTGACCGGCTGCTCGTTCTCAACGCCCCGGAGCGCTACCTGCGACTGCTGGATCCGCCCCCCGACATCCACATCGACCTGGGCCCCATCGAGGGCGCCGAGTACGACGACGTCCACATGTTCGCCCTGGACCGGGGGACCGTGGACCGCGAGGCGCCCCGGACGCTGGCCCTGGTGGGTCCGCGCACCCGCCTGTGGATGTGCTATCCCCAGCGCGGCGGGACCATCATCACCGACCTGGCCGCCGACAAGGGCTGGGACCTCCTCGTGGACTCCGGGTGGCGCAGCACCGCCCAGGTGCCGATCGACTCGGACTGGGCGGCGCTGCGCTTCGAACGCGTCGGGAGCCCCTAACCGGGGGTGACGGTCAGGGAGCCGCTGACAGTATCGGCCTCGATGCGCGAGTCCGCCTCCGGGGAGGTGCCCACCTCCACCTCGCGCGAGCCGGACATGGACTCGCCGGTGACGTCGTAGGTGCCCTCGGGCACCCGCACGTCGATACCGCCGCTGGTGCTCTCCAGACTCAGCAGGTCGAAGGCCTCGTCGGTGGTGACCTCGATACTCCCCGAGACCGTGGAGGCCTGTGCCTCGGTGAAGCCCCCGCCCACGTCCAGGCCGCCGCTGGTGCTCTCGGCCACGACCGTGCGCGCGTCGAACCCGGACACGTCCACCCTCCCGGACGTGCTCCTGGCCTCCAGCCGCTCGCCCGTGCCCTCGGCGGTGATCTTGCCGCTGGTGGTCTCGGCGGCCAGTGATCCCTCCACCCCGGACACGTCGATCTCGCCGCTGGTGGTCTCGACGGTGACGTCGCCGCTGTTACCCGACACCTCCACCTCACCACTGGTGCTGGACAGGCCCAGGAAGCCGTCGACGCCCTCAGCGCTGATCTCGCCGCTGATGGTCTCCACTATCACCTCGGTCCCCGCCGGGACGGCCACCTCGTAGTCGATCGCGCAGCCGCTGAGGAAAGGCACGCCCACGCAGAGGGCCTCCACCCGCAGAGCCTCCCCGTCCTCGCGGACGGTCTCCTCGGGCTTGGTGAGGGGGGTCCCCCGCAGGGTGCGGTCCACCCGCACCTCGTCTCCGCCACCGGTGAGGGTGACCTCGCCCCCGGTGCGGTTGTCGATCCGCACGGTCCGGGGGCCGTCGAACGTGTCGCTTCGGTCCCCGCGGTCCACGCCCACGCTGCCCAGGACCGAGAACGCGGTCGCCACCACCAGGGCCACCACCAGCACCGCGCCCAGGACCAGCCACGGCCCCACGCGGAACCTGCGCGGCTCCTTGCTCGACGAGGCGTACAGGCCCCGCGCCTTGAATGTCACGGTCTTTCCTTTCCGGCGGGCTCGCGCCCCCTTGGTGTAGGCGGTCAGGTCCGGTCCGCGCCGCGCAGGTAGCGCAGGACGGCCTGAACCCTGCGGTGGTCGTGGTCGTCCTGGCTCAGGTCGAGCTTGGTGAAGATCGAGCGGATGTGCTTTTCCACGGCGCGTTCGGTGACGGTCAGCCGGGCCGCGATACCCGCGTTGTTGAGCCCCTGCGCCATCACCTCCAGCACCTCGGCCTCGCGGGGGGTGAGACGGTCCAGCGCGTTGTCCCGGTTCCTGCTGAGCAGCTGTGAGACTACCTCGGGGTCGATGGCCGCACCGCCTCCGGCCACCCGGCGCAGTACTCCCAGGAACTCGTCGATGTCGGCGACCCGGTCCTTGAGCAGGTAGCCGACCTTGCTGGACCCGCCTCCCAGCAGGTCGGCGGCGTAGCGGCTGACCACGTGCTGGGACAGCAGCAGCACCGCCACCTCCGGGTGCCTCTGACGGATGGCGATGCCCGCCTGGATGCCCTCCTCGGAGTAGGTGGGCGGCATGCGGATGTCGACCAGGCACAGGTCCACGTCGGGGTGCTCCTCCACCGCGCGCAGCAGGGCCTCGGCGTCTCCGACCTGTTCGACGATCTCCACACCCGAGTCCTCCAGTAATCGGGCCATCCCGCTGCGCAGCAGCACCGAGTCCTCGGCGATGACCACCCGGGGGCCCTTCTCGGCTGACGGTGTGGGATGAGCGCTGGTGTGCACGGTCATGCCTCCCAGGGGATGTCGGCGGTCAGAACGGTGCCCTCACCCGAGGGGCTGTGTACGGTCAGGGTGCCGTCGACCGCGTCCACGCGGTCCCACAGGCCGTACAGGCCCGTACCCGCCTCGGGATCGGCCCCTCCGACGCCGTCGTCGGTGACGGTGAGCCGCAGCAGGTCGCGACCGCGCCGGGTCGGGCGCGGTATCCGCTCGGCGGCCACGGTGATCCGTGTGGCATCGGCGTGCTTGGCGATGTTGGTGAGCGCCTCACAGGCCACGTAGTAGGCCACCCCCTCGGCCCGCGGTGAGGGGCGCTCCGGCAGTTCGACGTCGACCCGCACGGGCACCGGGGCGCGTCCGGCGGCCACGGGCAGGGCCGCGCCCAGTCCGTGGTCGGTCAGGACACGGGGGTGGAGTCCGCGTGCGACCTGGCGCAACTCGTCCATGACCTCCCGGGACTCGTGCTGGGCCTCGGTGATCAGCTCCAGAGCCGTCTCGGGGTCGGTGCTCACACGTGAACGGGCCCGGGTCAGGGTCATGGACAGGGCGAGGAGCCGCTGTTGGGCGCCGTCGTGCAGGTCGCGTTCGATGCGGCGCCGCTCGGACTCGGCGGCGTCGACCATGCGCAGACGGCTGTCCTGGACGTGGACCAGGCGGCGGCGGATGCGCACCTCGGGGGCCTCGAACAGCAGCATGCGGTGCAGCAGGACCTCGGTGGCGACGATGACGGGGGCCAGGCGCAGGCCCACGAGGGCGCACAGCGGGCCGACCACGACCAGGACCAGCGGGCCGACCAGATCGCCGGGGGCGCCCTGGACCAGCACGAACACGATGCCGACCAGAGCGCCGACGGCGGCCGCGCCTCCGCACACCACCAGCACCACCACCACGCCCGCGGCCAGGAGGCCGTGGGCTCCGGCGACGGTGCTGTAGACGATCGCCGACCAGGCGTCGCGTCCGAGCAGGAACCGCGAGGCGCGCAGGAGTGGGTTGTCCTCGGCCAGGGGGTCGGGCGGGCTGGTCTCCACGATCCCGAACACGTTGTCCAACCGGTTGCGCTGGACGCGGCAGGCCAGGCGGGCCAGCAGGATCGCGGCGACCGGGAGGGCCACCAGGAAGGCGACGGCGTCGACGACCAGTTGGCCGGGCTCACGCCGGGGCACGTCGGGCTGCCAGGGGGCGGTGAGCGCGAAGCCGATCCAGGTGGCCGAGACGATGAGCATGAACACGGGCACCAGGTAGAACAGGGCCAGGGCCAGGGAGGTCATCAGATGCAGGACCTCGACCAGGCGCACCCGCCAGGTGGCCCCGTAGGCTTCGGCGACACGGGGCAGGCCGGCGGGGGAGAGCGGGGAAGCCCCGTCCCCGCCTCCGCTCACGCTGTCGTGTGTGCTCTGACCGGTCACGGAACCAATCTAGGTTTGACGGCTCCGGTGACACGAGGCCATCAGCACGTGAAGTGGGAGTAGTACTGGCACTACCGGTACGGCTCCCGAAGGCGGAAGGGGTCGGGAGTGGACGTTGCGGGTGTGGCGGTGCGGCCGGTGCTGGCCGACGTCGGCCGGATCAACATGCTCTTCGCGCTGGAGACGCGGCCTCCCGGTCCCGGGTGGCTGCCGTTGGGCGGCACGGACGCGGACGCGGTGGGGGTCGGGACACTCTCCGCGGAGGTGGAGCGGGTACGCGGGCGGCTGGCGGAGCTGTCGGGACGGCCGGGGACCTCGGTGGAGTGGCGGGTGGCGGCCTCGGTGTTCCACCAGGGGTTGGCCACGCGGCTGCTGTCACCGGTGCTGGCGGCGGCGCTGTGCCACGGGGCGCTGCTGGACGCGGCGCGGTTCCACTGGGATCCGAGCCGTGAGGGGCCGGTGGTGCTGCGCACCTCGCAGGAGCGGGCCGGGGAGGTCGCCGGCGGGACGGCGGAGGTGGCCGACTGGGTCGAGCACACGGTGGTTCTCGGGGTGATGGCGCGCGTCGCGCGAGATCTGGCCGGGGTGGGCAAGGTGGCGCGGGGGCTGTTGCGCGGCAACACGGCCGCCGCCCTGGCCGGGGCGGTGCGTTCCCTGGGCGTGGGCCGGCCCGCCTGGCGGGAGCGGGCCGAGGAGGTGGCCGGGGACCTGCTGGGGCGCCCGTCCCTGACCGGGACCGGGGGCTACACGGGAACGGACGCAGCGGGATCGGCGGTGTTCCGGCGCACCACGTGCTGTCTGTACTACCGGGTGCCGAACACGGGTTACTGCGGCGACTGCGCGCTGCGGCCCTGAGGGTCCGCGGTGACGGATCCGCGCTGCCGTCGGTCCTCCGCCACGGCTGGGAGGACTGGCTGCTGGCCAACCCCGGCTCACCGGACGCCGACGAGGTCCGGGCCGGGGCCGACCGGCACCGCGAGTTCCGTGTCCGCGGCACCCGGGAGACCATCGGTTTCGCCTACCTGTCCCTGATCCGGGTCTGACCCGCGTGCGACAGCGGACCGAGGGCGGCGGGAAGGACCTGCCAGGAGGAGCCGAAGCGGTCCCTGGGCCACAGCCGCACTGGCCCTTCCGTGCTCGGCCGCGCGCCCTACGCGTCTTCCCGCCCACGCGGACACGGTCGGGCGCCGAAACTCATCGGCACCCGCCTAGGTTTCCTCGCGAGCGGGCCGGCGGGACCGGTGAACAGGGTTGGCACGGTGGCGGAGCAGCCGGTGGTCTTCGCCGGGTGGAGGTTTCCTCCGAAGAACGCCAGGGACTGACCAGGAGATACGCCAATGCGTCTCAAAATATGAGAATTGAATCTCACAAAGAGAGACATTGGGTGTAGGGTCCAGGGTGTCGGTACGCCTCGGCGACCTATGAGAGGGCGATCCATGACGCGCTACACCCACGGCCAACATCCGTCGGTCACCAGCTCCTACCGCTGGCGCAACGCGGACAACTCCGCCGCCTACGCGCTCGACGAGATGGTCCCCGGCCGCTCCCTGCTGGACGTGGGCTGCGGTCCGGGCAGCATCACCGCCGACCTCGCCCGGCGGGTGGCCCCCGGGACCGTCACGGCGGTGGACTCCTCGGCCGAGGCGGTCGAGCTGGCCCGCGCCGCCGCCCGGGAGGCCGGAACCGACAACGTCGAGTTCCTGGTCGGCGACGTCCACGACCTGGACCTGCCCGCGGACACCTTCGACGTCGTCCACGCCCACCAGGTCCTGCAGCACGTGTCCGATCCGGTCCGCGCCCTGTCCGAGATGCGTCGGGTGGCCAGGCCCGGCGGGGTCGTGGCCGCCTGCGACAGCGACTACTCGGGTATGTACTGGTATCCGCGCCTGCCCGAGCTGGACGCGTGGATGGACCTCTACCAGCGGATCGCGCGCCGCAACGGCGGCGAACCGGACGCGGGACGGCACATGCCGGCCTGGTTTCGCCAGGCCGGGTTCACCGACGTCACCTATGTGGCCGAGGTGTGGAGCCACTCCGAGCCCGACCGCCGCGCCTGGTGGGGCGGCATGTGGGCCAGGCGCGTCCTGGAGTCGGACATGGGCCGCCAGGCCGTCGAGGAGGGCCACGCCACCCGGCAGGAGTTGGAGCGCATCTCGGCGGGCTGGACGGCGTGGAGCCAGGACCCGGACGGGGTGTTCGTGATCCCGCGCGGCGCGGTCCTGTGCCGGGTCTGAGCCGCCGCCCCTCCCCCTCCCGGGCCGCCCTTCCGGGGATGCGGCGGCAGCCACTGCGAGGCCACCGGCTGACTGGGAGCCCTCTCGGCCCCGTCTCGCGGGCCGCAACGATCGCCCCTCGCGCCGACACGGGATGGGGCACGAGAGTGGCCCCGTGCACCACCCCTCGGGTTCTGGTAACCGTTGGCGGTCTCTACTCAGCCCCAGGGGACCGTTCACGGCGTCCTTGGGCGGCCCGTCCGTGCTGGACCCGGCCACCCGGGGCGCGGGAGGCGAACTCCTCGGACCGCGGACGAGGAGGTGGGGGAACAGGGCGCCCATGACGGCGAACAGGTTCGCGCGCAGCCGACGCGGATCCGGACCTCAGGCGCGGGAGGCGCGGTTCTCGGCCGCGGCGAGGGCCGCTTCGGCGTCGGCGGTGGCCAGCAGGGCGTTGATGTGGGAGCCGGCCAGGGCGCCGGCCGCGGCCGAAGCGCCCACCTGGGCGGTCAGGTCGGTGGCGTTGCCGGCCACCCACACGCCCGGCACGTCGGTGGTGCCGGCCATGCCGGAGACGAGGCGGCGGCCCATGCCGTGGGGCAGGTCCTCCATCGCCAGCCCCAGGCCGTCCAGGCCCTCGGTGCGGGCCCGCATCGTGGTGGCGACGGCGAGGACGCGGCGGGACACGAGCCGCCCGTCGGCCAGGCGCACGCCTGCGACGCCGCCGTCGTCGGCCTTGACGACCTCCTCCACCGGGGTGTCGACGACGCGGACGTCGCGTGCGCCCAGACGTGCCCGGGTGTCCTCGTCCAGCTCGGTGCCGCGGGTGAAGTAGACGAGGTCGTCGGTCAGCTGGCGGAACAGCAGCGCGTGGTGGACCGAGGCGGGGCCGACCGCGAGGACGCCGATGGGCTCGTCGCGTACCTCCCAGCCGTGGCAGTACGGGCAGTGCACCACACCGCGCCCCCAGTGCTCCGCCAGCCCGGGAATCTCCGGCAGCACGTCGCGCAGACCGGTCGCCACCAGCAGACGTCGGGCCGACAGCGTTCGACCGTCGGCCAGGGTGACGGTGAAGCGCGGATCGCCCTCGGCGGACGGGATGGTCGGGGCGGCGGAGGCCACCTCTCCGGCGATGACCAGGCCGCCGTAGTGGCGCACCTCCTCCCGGCCCCTCTCCAGCAGTTCGGCAGGCGGGGTGCCGTCCAGGCCCAGGAGGCCGTGCACGGCCTGGGCGAGCGCGTTGCGGGGTGTGCCGCCGTCGATCACGATGACCGAGCGGCGCGAGCGGGCGAGCATCAGTGCACCGTTCAGTCCCGCGGCACCGCCGCCGATCACCACGGTGTCGACGGGCCCGTCCGGCAGTGTGTCGGTCGCGTATGCAGTAGTCGTCTCAGGCATGTCCGCGTGCCCTCTCCTTCGTGCGAGGCCCCGGCCCATCCGGGACGTCTGTGCACGACGCTAACCGCGCTTTGCACTAAGGGCATACACTTTTGCCTATGACGCAAGAAGATCGCGAGTTGGACAGCCTGGTGCGCAAGCGCATCCGTGCCCTGCGCGTGGCGCAGGGCTGGTCCCTGGAGGAGCTGGCCACCCGGGCCCGGCTCAGCCAGTCCACGCTCAGCCGCATCGAGAACGGTCAGCGCCGTCTCGCCCTGGACAGTCTCGTCACCCTCGCCCGCGCCCTGGACACCACCCTGGACCAGCTCGTCGAGACCGGATCCGACGACGTCGTCACCAGTCCGGTGATCGACAGCGCCCACAGCCTGATGCGCTGGCCCGTCAAGGCGGATCCCGGTATGACCGTCGTGCGGCAGCGCATGACCGAACCGCCCCCCGACAGTCCTTCGCGGATGCGCGCCCACCCCGGCCGGGAATGGCTGGTCGTTCTCTCCGGTACCGTGGTCCTCATGCTGGGTCACCGCCGTTTCCGCGTCGAGACCAACCAGGCCGCGGAGTTCCCGACGATGCTGCCGCACGCCATCGGGGCCGAGGGCGGCCCCTGCGAGATCCTGGGGATCTTCGATCGTGACGCACGCCGCGGCCACCAGCGGAGCGACGACGACCGCGGCGCGAACCGCTCCCGACCGTGACGACACGCGAGCCCCGCCTCCGGCCGCCGTGGGACCCGCGGAACCCACTCGACGTGTTTTGCGCGTTCGGCAGCCCATACGGTCCTCGCCTTGCGGATGAGGCAAGAAACCATGCCCTGAACGCAGGATCGTTCTAACGTGGGGCTATGACCCACGCACACCCGCACGCGACCCGCCGCAGCGCGCATCACGACCACCAGCACGATTCCGACGGTCAGGCGGAGATCCTCGACCTGGACGCGCAGGTCCTCGCCGAGCACATCGCCGCCGTCACCGGATGGCTGCCCATCAGGACGGCCCCCCACCAGATCGTGGACCTGGGATGCGGAACGGGCGCCGGCACCTTCGCCCTTCTCGCCCGCTTCCCCGAGGCACACGTCACCGCCGTCGACTCCTCGGCCGAACACCTTCGCGGCCTGCGGGAGAAGGCTCGCGCGCAGGAGGTGGAGGGGCGTGTGCGTACCGTCCAGGCCGACCTCGACGCGGACTGGCCCGACCTGGGCGCACCGGACCTTGTGTGGGCCTCGGCCTCGATGCACCACATGGCCGATCCCGACCGCACGATACGCAAGGTCCACGACACGCTCGTGCCCGGCGGCCTGTTCGCCGTCGTCGAACTGGCCGGATTCCCCCGTTTCCTACCGGAGGACGCCCCGCAGGACCGGCCCGGCCTGGAGGAGCGCTGCCATGCCGCGAGCGACCGCCTCCACGCCGAGCACATGCCCCACCGCGGCGCCGACTGGGGGCCGAAGCTGACCGGCGCCGGATTCACCGTCGAGGGGGAACGCACCCTCACCGTGAACATCGAGGGCTCCCGCGACGAGGCGATCGGCCGCTACGCCCTCTCCGTCCTGCAACGCGTCCGCGGTTCTGTCGCGGACGCGCTCTCAGCCGAGGATCTCGCCGCGCTGGACCGGCTGCTCGACACCGGCGGCCCCCACGGCCTCCTGGCCCGGAACGACCTCGCGGTACGTACCGAGCGCACCGTCTGGGCCGCACGCCGTACCTGAGCCGTAACCCGTGCGCGGTCGGTCGCCCACCTTGTGGCCCTCCGGCCACTTCATGGCGGCAGGGCAGGAAGCAGTGCCTCGCAGGCATGGGATGCGTAGGTCGGTTCGCAGAGTCGCGCGGTCCCACCGCACGGCATGGCCACCGCGAACTCATCCGCGCACGGCGGGGTGACCGGCCGGGACGTCCGCACCATCCCGGGGATCCCCGGACCGTGGAGTACCAGTGGGTTCGCCACCCGGATGCCGGCTCCGGCCGGCATCCGGCGCACGGCGCCCAGCGCGAACTCGTCGCGTGCGCGCTCGCGGTGACAGGGCGCGGTAGTCACGTTCGGGTTCGGGCCGGCGCCTGGAGCGAGCCGGTACGAACCCCTGCCCCTGCCGCCCCGGTCGTCGCACCCGTGGGCGAGGACCCCGGGCCCGGGACCGCGAGGGTGGACGGCGTCACAGCGGACGGTCCGCGGTCCGGGAGGAGGAGTGGGGAAGGACATGGGGAACGCTGACGGACAGCGGCGACATCTTCCCGACGCACTGGTAAGCCGCGATACAGCGATATATCTTCGATCTATCGAGAAGATGTGGCAGTCCGCTGACGCCGTACTGGAGGAGGAGGCACCATGTCCGACCTGCCGATCGGCTACTGGCTCAAACACCTGGACCGGCTCATCGAGAACGACTTCGACCGGGTCCTGGCCTCGGAGGAACTGGGGCGCCGCCACTGGCAGGTGCTCAACTCCCTGCACGCCGACCCCGGAACGATCGCCGACCTGGACCGCAGGCTCGCCCCGTTCCTGGACGAGAACGAGTACACCGTCACCCCGGTGGTGGAGCACCTGCGCCAGCGCGGCTGGGCCAAGGGACTGGTCGCCCTCGAACTGACCCCGGCGGGCGAGAGCGCGCACGAGGCGCTCTTCGCCAAGGTGCAGGACGCCCGCAGCCGTATCTCGCGCGGAATCGACGACGAGGAGTACCGCATCGCCGTCGACGTGTTGGAGCGGATGTCGGCCAACCTCGAACAGGACTGACCCGGCCGGGCCGCTGACTCGGTTCGGGCGGCCTTCGGCGAGGTCAGGGAGCGGGCAGTTCCCGGGTGAGCTCGACGAAGGCCAGATCGGGGCGCCTGGGCAGGCCGAAGCTCTCGTCCCCGTAGGGGAAGGGCTCGGTCTTGCCGGTGTTGGTGTAGCCGCGCCTCTCGTACCAGGCGATCAGCTCCGGGCGCTGCTTGAGCACCTTCATCCGCATCAGGCGGCAGCCCCACTCGCGGGCCGCGGTGCTCTCGGCCTCGGCCAGGACCCGCTTGCCCAGACCTCCGCCCTGGATGGTGGGCAGCACCGAGAACATGCCGAAGTAGGCGCCGCTGACGCCGCGCTGGAGCTCGCAGCAGGCCACGATCCGCCCCTCGGCCTCGGCGACCAGGACGATGGTGTTGGTGCGCTCCAGCAGTTCGGCCATGCTCTCGGCGTCCACGCGCTGGCCTTCGAGCAGGTCGGCCTCGGTGGTCCATCCCCGCTTGGAGGAGTCACCCCGGTAGCAGGAGTTGACCAGTTCGACGAGGACGGGAACGTCAGCGGCCACGGCGTTCCTGTAGGTCAGTTCAAGCTGGGATCCGGATGCCGTCTCACTGGTCTGACTGCTGGTCACGCGTATCTCCCCTGGTGGTTCCGGTCCCTGGTCCCACCCAGTATCGGCTACCGGAAGCAGCGGAGAACACGGGCCCTCGACACAAGGGGCGACGCGGACACCCGCGCGAGCACAGAGGGTTCTCACCAGGGTGGCCGGTCAGGAGCCGGCGTGGCGGTGCCAGGCCTCCTCGACGCGGGAGAGGAAGGCCCGCAGCCGGTGCCGGACGTCCTCCGGATCGGTCATTCCGGGGGTGACCATCAGCTGTAGGGCGAATCCGTCCACCAAGGTGTGCAGGTAGCCGGACCACTCCTCCGTCCACGGGTCGGGATGGGGCTGGAAGGGGTCCTGCACGGGCAGTCCGGTGATGGCCGCGGCCAGTTGGCGGTAGAGCCTGCGCTGGCTGGTCCAGCGCTGCTCCCGGTCGCGGTCGTACTCCCCCAGGATCCCGGCGGCCTCCCAGGCCCGGTACTCGGTGCGTCGGGTCTGGTCCAGGGGCAGGAGCTGCTCGGCGTACTCGGCCACCCGCTCCAGCAGGGGCGTGTCCGGTGACTGGGTGTGCCGCAGGGCCAGGACGCGCTCGGTGACACGCTCCTCGGACAGGTTCACGGCGAAGACGAGCAGGTCCTCGCGTGTGGGGAAGTAGTGGCGCAGCGCTCCGGGCGACCAGCCCGCCTCGGCGGCGACGGAGCGGATGGACACGGCGGTCGGGCCCGATGCGGAGATGACCCGCCACAGGGCCTCGGCCAGTTCCCTGCGGCGTTGCTCGTGGTCGACGATCTTGGGCACCCCCTTTTTCTAGCACAGTTGTGATAACTTATTTAGCACAGCTGTGTGGCAAAGACGGGAGAGCCCCATGCCGCCCCTCGACGTTCTGGTCCCGGTCGCCGGGCTGGCCCTGCTGGACACGCTCAGTCCCGCCACCATCGGCGTCTCGCTGTATGTGCTGCTCAGCGGGGCACGCCGGGTGGCCCGTCCCCTGTTCGCCTACCTGACCACCGTCGCGGCCTTCTACCTCGCCCTGGGCTGCGCGCTCATGCTCGGCTTCGGCTTCCTGTTCGAGGCGCTGGACGGTCTCGCCGGGAGCCCCGTCCTGGGCTGGCCGCTGGTGGTCCTGGGCGGGGGCATGCTCGCCTACGCGCTGTTCGCACCCGGCCGGCCGCGCGGGCAGCGCAGGCCCGCCTCCCCGAACACCACCGCGATGGTCGCCCTGGGGCTGGCCACCGGCCTGCTGGAGGGCGGCACCGCCCTGCCCTACTTCGGTGCGATCGGCGTCATGACCGCCGCCGGACTGTCCGCGGCCGCGTGGATGCCCGTGCTCGCCGCCTACAACGTCGTCATGGTGCTCCCGCCGGTGCTGCTCTACCTGGGCCACCGGGTCTTCGGGGAGCGCCTGCGCCCGCACCTGGAGCGCTGGCGTACCAAGGTCGAGTCCGGCTCCCGGGAGGCCGTGGGCTGGATCCTCGGCATCGTGGGCTTCCTGGTCCTGGTGCACGGCCTGGAGGTCACCGGACTCCTCGACGGGTCCGCCGTCTTCCTGGACGGTCTGTGACGCGGCCCCGACGCGGCTCCCCGCCCGGCCCCCAGCGCGCCGGCCGCTCCCCGTACAGGTCCGAGAGCAGGGCCACGGCCGCGTAGGTGGCCGGATGGGGGTCGTGGCGCCGCCAGACCACCCGGACCGGGATACGCGGGGCGTCTCCCACCAGGCGGAAGGCGATGCCGTCGCGCCGGTACTGGGTCACGGTGCTCTCGGCGGTGATGCCGACGCTGCGTCCGGCGGCGATCTCGGCGAGCCAGTCGTCGATGTCGCTGACGTGTTCCAGGGTCGGCCGCGCCTGTTCGGGCCACAAGTCGACGGTGGTGGTGCCCGTGCGGCGGTCGACGAGGACACGTCGGTCGGCGATCTCCGCCAGACGGATGGAGCGGCGCCGCGCCCAGGGATCGTCGGAGGCCACGGCGCAGTAGCGGCGCTCATGGCCGACGACGGCGCTGTCGAAGCGGCGTTCGTCGAAGGCGGCGCGGACCACGGCCAGGTCGCACAGTCCCTCGGCCAGGCCCCCGGTGGGCGAGTTGGTCCGGACCAGGTGCAGGTCGACGTCGGGGTGGCGGGCGGCCCAGCACCGCTGGAACTCGCGGGTGTGGCGGCCCACGGCCGACCACGCGTGCCCCAGGCGCAGGCGGCTGTGCCCGGTGGTGGCCTCGCGCACCAGGTTGTCGGCCTCGGCCAGCACGGCCCGTGCCCGGGCCAGCACCTGTACGCCCGCCGTGGTGGGGGCCACGTCGCGGTTGGTGCGGTGCAGCAGACGCACCTCCAGGAACCGCTCCAGCGCGGCGAGGTTGCGTGAGACCGCTGCCTGGGAGGTGCCGAGTTCGAGGGCGGCCTCGGTGAAGCCGCCGGTGTCGACGATGGCGACCAGGCAGCGCAGGTGCCGCAGCTCCATATCCATACGCACAGCGTATAGACGCGTCGGAACATGCATTTTGCGTATGTGAACACAGACCGCATGCTCGCCTCATGAAGACCTCGACAGGCACGGATCTCGCGGCGGTCTCCTCCACCGGAGCGGTTCCGGAACCCCGGGAGCGCCTTGCGGGTATGGCGGTGATGCTGTGCGGCGGGATGTCCAACCAGCTCGGTGCCTCCACTGCCGCGCTGGCCTTTCCCGTGATCGGCCCGGCCGGCGTGGTGGCCGTGCGCCAGTGGGTCGCGGGCCTGGTCCTGATGTCGCTGGGACGTCCCCGTCTGCGTGCCCTCACCTGGCACCAGTGGTGGCCGGTACTGTCCATGGCCCTGGTCTTCGCGACCATGAACCTGACGCTGTACTTCGCCGTCGACCGGATCGGCCTGGGGCTGGCGGTGACCCTGGAGTTCCTCGGCCCGCTGGCCGTGGCGCTGGCCGCCTCGCGCCGGTGGGTGGACCTGGTGTGCGCCCTGGTGGCCGGGAGCGCGGTGGCGGTGCTGATGCGCCCCCAACCCAGCAGCGACTACACGGGCCTGGTGCTGGCCCTGCTGGCCGCCGCGTGCTGGGCCGGCTACATCCTGCTCAACCGGACGGTGGGGCGCAGGGTGTCGGGTATCGAGGGCTCGGCCGCCTCCGCCGGAATCTCCGCCCTGCTGTTCGTGCCGGTGGGGGCGTGGGTGCTCTGGCACCACCCGCCGACACCGGCCGCGCTGGCCTGTGCCGCCGTGGCGGGCGTGCTGTCCTCGACCGTGCCGTTCCTGGGAGACCTGTTCGCCCTTCGGCGGGTCCCGGCCCGCTTCTTCGGCCTGTTCATGAGCGTCCACCCCGTGATGGCGGCTTTGGCGGGGCTGGTGGTGCTGGACCAGGCACTGGACCCGGTGGACTGGTCGGCGATCGCGGCGGTCGTGGCGGCCAACGCCACCAGTGCCCTGACCGCGGGGCACGCGCGCGAGCGGTAGTTCCCCCTCCGGCTCCCTCGCCGGAGCTTGACCTCAATATTTGTTGAGGTTCTACGGTTCATGGCAACAACCCCGACAGACCCGGTGAACGACCATGAGCATGGAAATGGCCGCGTGGAGCTCGGTCTACCACGCGATGCACGCCCGCGAGGACCAGCGCCCCTTCTCCCTGCCCGTCCTGCGCAGGATCGCATCCTTCGCCCGCCCCCACGCACGACACCTGGGCTGGTTCCTGGCCCTGAGCGTGCTCACCGCCGTCCTGACCGTGGCCTCCCCGCTTCTGGCCGGAAGGGTCGTCAACGCCATTATCGGCGGCGGCGCGCTGGGACCGGTGCTCCTTCTGGCCGGGCTCATCGCGACCGTCGCGATCCTTGAAGCCGTCCTGAAGCTGATCGTGCGCTGGCTCTCGGCGCGGGTCGGCGAGAGCCTCATCCTGGACCTGCGCACCACCGTCTACGACCACGTCCAGCGCATGCCGGTCGCCTTCTTCACCCGCACCCGCACCGGTGCCCTGGTCAGCCGCCTCAACAACGACGTCATCGGCGCCCAGCGCGCCTTCAGCGACGTGCTCTCCGGAGTGATGAGCAACCTGGTCACCCTGGTCCTGGCCCTGGGGGTGATGCTCGCCCTGTCCTGGCAGATCACCCTGCTCGCACTCGTGCTCCTGCCGCTGTTCGTGGTACCCGCCCGCCGTATGGGCGCCCGTCTGGCCAGGATCGAGCGCGAGCGCACCCTCCACAACGCCGCCATGGGCACCCAGATGACCGAGCGCTTCTCCGCGCCCGGCGCCACCCTGGTCAAGCTCTTCGGCCGCCCGGACGAGGAGTCCGCCGAGTTCGCCCGCAGGGCCGGACGGGTCCGCGACATCGGTGTGCGCACCGCCATGGTCCAGGAGGTCTTCTTCACCGCACTGACCCTGGTCTCCGCGCTCGCCCTGGCCCTGGTCTACGGGCTGGGCGGTTTCTACGCCCTGCGCGGCCAGCTCGACGCGGGCACCGTGGTGTCCATGGGCATGCTGCTCACCCGCCTGTACGCCCCGCTCACCGCCCTGGCCAGCGCACGCGTGGAGGTCATGAGCGCCCTGGTCAGCTTCAGCCGGGTCTTCGAGGTCCTGGACCTCGAACCGCTGGTGGACGAGCGGCCCGGAGCCGGAACTGTCCCCGCCGGAGCGGTGTCGCTGGAGTTCGACGACGTCACCTTCGCCTACCCCACCGCCGACAAGGTGTCGCTGGCCTCCCTGGAGGAGGTCGCCACCCTGGACGTCACCGAGCAGCGCGACGTGCTGCACGGGGTCTCCTTCCGGATCGAACCCGGGCAGACGGTCGCCCTGGTCGGCTCCTCCGGCGCGGGCAAGTCCACCATCGCCCAACTGGCCCCGCGCCTGCACGACGTGGACTCCGGCGCCGTGCGTCTGGCCGGGACGGACGTGCGCGACCTGACCTTCGACTCGGTGCGCGCCACCCTGGGCATGGTCACCCAGGACGGGCACCTCTTCCACGAGTCCATCCGGGCCAACCTGTCACTGGCCCGTCCCGGGGCCGCCGAGGAGGAACTGTGGGACGTGCTGCGCCGCGCCCGCCTGGACGAACTCGTCGCCTCCCTGCCCGACGGGCTGGACACGGTGGTCGGTGAGCGCGGATACCGGTTCTCCGGCGGTGAGCGCCAGCGCCTGACCATCGCCCGACTACTGCTGGCCGCACCCGAGGTGGTCATCCTGGACGAGGCGACCTCGGCCCTGGACTCCACCTCCGAGGCCGCGGTGCAGGAGGCCCTCGCCGGGGCACTGGAGGGGAGGACCGCCCTGGTCATCGCCCACCGGCTCTCCACGGTCCGTGCCGCCGACGCCATCCTCGTGGTCGAGGCCGGGCGGATCGTCGAGCGCGGCACGCACACGGAACTGCTCGCCCGGGGCGGCCGCTACGCCGAGCTGTACCGGACCCAGTTCGCCACCGGCGATCCCGAGCCCGCCACGGCCGGGTAGGCCCCAACCCCCGGTTCCGGTGCCCACGCCACCGGCTGTGAGGGGGCAAAGGGGACCCTGGAGTTCTCGGGACGCCGGTCTTGACGTGCCTCATCCGGCGAGGCGGAGAAAGCGTGGGCTTCGACGCCGTCGCCGAGGAGCCGTCATGACCAGGAACAAGTCCTTCAAACAGCGGGTGCGAGCCCGGATGGACAGGACCGGCGAGAGCTACTCCGCCGCCCGCGTCCACCTGCTCCCCCGCGCCGAGAGCGCTCCCGCCTCCGCTTCCGTCACGCACGCGGACACCGCCTCAGAGGGTGTGCGAGCCGGTGCCGAACACACCGCCTCCACGGCGGCGATGAACACCCGCGTCCCCGACGGGTCCGTCAGGGAACGCACCGGCCGCGACTACGCCGGATGGTCCGCGCTGCTGGACGCCTGGGGCGCCCCCGGTCGCACCCACACCGAGATCGCCGCCTGGCTGGTCCGGGAGCACGACGTGCCCGGCTGGTGGGCGCAGACCGTCACCGTCGCCTACGAGCAGGCGCGCGGGCTGCGGGTGCCGGGACAGAAGAAGGACGGATTCGCCGTCAGCGCCAGCAAGACCGTCGACGTGCCGGTGGAGCGGCTCTTCGCGGCCTTCACGAAGGAGGCCTGGTGTGAGCGGTGGCTGCCTGGAAGCGACCTGTCGGTGCGCACCGCCACCGAGCCCCAGAGGTTGACCGCCGACTTCGACCACGCGAGTCGGCTCACCGTCAGGTTCACGGCCAAGGGCGAGGACAAGGCCGTGGTCGCCTCCGAGCACTCCAAGCTGGCCGACGACGAGGCGGCCGGGGCCGCCAAGGTGTTCTGGAGGCAGCGCCTGGCACGGCTCAAGGACCTGCTGGAGCAGGAAGGGGCCTGACCCCGTGGCCTGCGGACGGGAGGGTTCCCGTCCGCAGGCCACGGCCGCCCGGTCGGCTGTCCCGTGCAGAGCACGGCCCCCACGTTCTCGCGAGCAGACCTGGTGTTTCCTGTTATCACCAGTGATACTTTCGCCGGGCGAAACCCCCTGACGCCCTTCCCGGGAATCCCTGGGGCCCGGGTTCCGTGTCCGCGCGCTCGTGGAGCGTCCCAGGCGCCGAACCGGCCGGGACGAGGCCTGCCCGTACACTGCGCACGCCGGGCGGGGACCGCCCCCGCTGCGGAGAAAAAGCATGGAATGCGTGGTTTGATGAATCCCCCGTCCAGAGCGGCTGTCCCCCTGCTGGCCCTCTCCCTGTCGGCCGTCTCCTGCGGTCTGGAGGAGCCCGCATCATGGGACGTGGACGTCGCCGTGAGCGAACTTCCCCCCGGCCCCCTCGCACCTAGGCAGGACCACAGCCTCGTCTGGTCGGGTGAGGAACTCCTCGTCTGGGGCGGGCACGGCACGACCCAGCACGACTCCTTCGCCGGCGGCGCCGCCTACTCCCCCGACACCGGTTCCTGGCGGAGGCTGCCGGAGGTGGACCTGGAGTCCAGGACCCGCCACAACGCCGTCATGGTCAAGGACCGGATGCTGGTCTGGGGAGGGTTCACCCCGACGCACTCCGGCGGCCCCGAAGCACACCTGGCCGGAGACGGAGCTCTCTACGACATCGAAGCGGGCTCCTGGGAGCCGATCGCACCGGCACCCGAGGCGAGGTCCCTGGCACGGGCGGTGACCGTGGGCGAGCACGTGGTCTTCGGCGGTGGGCACCGTGAGCAGGGTGGAAGGGGCTTCCTGGTGTGCTCGCTGGTCGAGGACACCTGGGACACCGTCGCCCTGGACGGGGTGGACGACGACTTCGCCTTGTACGACATGCAGGTCCTCGGCGACGAGGTGGTGGCCGTCGGAGGGGGAGTCCAGGGGATGTCCGTGGCCACGTTCGGTGTGGACGACGCGGACGCGTCGGTACGAAGGCTCACCGGCCTGGAGGAGGCGAAGGAGCGGACGGGCCTCCATGCCGGACTGGCGGCCTCCCCCGTCGGCGAGACCTTCCTGGCGGTACGGGTCGGTGAGAACGCGAGGCTGTACGAGGTGGACGGACGTGGACAGGCGGACCTGGTCGACGAGACCCGCTACACCGGCTTTCGCCTTCCGTTCTCCTTGACGACCCGTGGCCTGGACGCGGGTGAGATGGACTACGTGGACGGACTGGGGCTGCTCGCCACCGGCCTCGGGGAGTTCAGCATGTGGGACCCCGGGGCGGGCACCACCTACCGGTTGCAGACCGAGGGCCTCTCGGACTACTGCGGCCCCTTCGTCCCCGCCGCCGACGGTGTCCTGCTCGGCTGGGGCGGTCTGTGTGAGACCTCCGGCGTCAGGGCCGACGTCACCGCCTGAGCCGCACCGCCGATCCCGCGGCCCCTCCAGGGCCGGAGCCGCCTCCGCCCGGACGCCCCCGTCCCGCGGGACGGGGGCGTCCGGGCGGAGGCGGTGGGACCCGGGGCTCAGCGCTCCAGGTAGGCGCGCAGGTGGCGGGCGGTGAGGGTGTCACCGTCGGCGACCAGGTCGGCGGGACTGCCCTCGAAGACGACGCGGCCCCCGTCGTGTCCGGCGCCCGGCCCCAGGTCGATGATGTGGTCGGCGTGGGCCATCACCGCCTGGTGGTGCTCGATGACCACCACCGTGTCGCCGTCCTCCACCAGACGGTCCAACAGCGCCAGGAGCCGGTCCACGTCGGCCAGGTGCAGGCCGCTGGTGGGCTCGTCCAGCACGTACACCGCCCCCTCCTTGGCCATGCTGACCGCCAGCTTGAGGCGCTGGCGCTCACCGCCCGACAGGGTGGTCAGCGGCTGCCCCAGACCCAGGTAGCCCAGGCCCACGTCGTGGAGCCGGTCCAGGATGGTGCGGGCGTTGCCGGTGGTGAAGAACTCCCGCGCCTCCACCACCGACATCGCCAGTACCTGGCTGATGTTCCTGCCGTGCAGGGTGTGGGTGAGGACCTCGGGCCGGAACCGCTTGCCCTGGCACTGTTCACAGGTGGTGGCGACCCCGGCCATCATCGCCAGGTCGGTGTAGACGACTCCGGCGCCCTTGCACTCGGGGCAGGCCCCCTCGGAGTTGGCGCTGAACAGCGACGCCCTGACCTTGTTGGCGCGGGCGAAGGCCGTGCGGACCGGGTCCAGCAAACCGGTGTAGGTGGCCGGGTTGGAGCGGCGCGATCCCCGGATCGGCGACTGGTCGACCACCACCACGCCCTCGCGGCCGGGAAGGGCGCCGTGGATGAGTGAACTCTTGCCCGAGCCCGCCACACCGGTGACCACGGTGAGCACGCCCAGCGGGACGTCGACGCTCACGTCCTTCAGGTTGTGGGTGCTGGCCCCGGTGATGGGAATGGCTCCCGTGGGCCGGCGCACCCGCGCGCGCAGGGTGGCCCGGTGGTCCAGGTGGTCCCCGGTGAGCGTGCCCGAGGCGCGCAGCCCGGCCACGTCTCCGGCGTAGGTGACGTGTCCGCCCGAGGGGCCGGCGCCGGGGCCCAGGTCCACCACGTGGTCGGCGATGGCGATGGTCTCGGGCTTGTGCTCGACCACCAGCACCGTGTTGCCCTTGTCGCGCAGGCTCAGCAGCAGGTTGTTCATCCGCTCGATGTCATGCGGGTGCAGGCCCACGGTGGGCTCGTCGAAGACGTAGGTGATGTCGCTGAGGCTGGAGCCCAGGTGGCGCACCATCTTGACCCGCTGGGCCTCCCCGCCCGAGAGGGTGCCCGACTCCCGGTCCAGGCTCAGGTAGCCCAGACCCACCTGTACCAGGGAGTCCAGGGTGTGGCCGAGGTTGTCCAGCAGGGGCTTGACCGAGGGCTCGTCCAGGGAGCGCACGAACTCGGCGAGCTCGTTGACCTGCATGGCCGAGCACTCGGTAATGGTGCGACCCAAGACCCTGACCGAACGCGCCTGGGCGTTGAGGCGGGTGCCCTCGCACTCGGGGCACACCGCGAAGACCACGGCCCGGTCCACGAAGGCGCGCACGGCCGGCTGCATCTTCTCGCGGTCCTTGGCCAGGTAGGTGCGCCTGATCTTGGGGACCAGGCCCTCGTAGGAGAAGGAGTTGGTTCCCACCTTGACCTTGGTGGTGGGCTGGTACAGGAAGGTCTGCCACTCCTCACGGGTGTAGTCGGCCAGCCGCTTGTCGGCGTCCAGGAGGCCCGAGTGGACGAACACCTGCCAGTACCAGGAGCCCACCCCGTAGCCGGGGACGGTGATGGCGCCCTCGTTCAGGGACAGGTCGCGGTCGTAGAGCTCTCCCACGTCGATCTGGTTCGTGCGGCCCAGGCCCTCGCACCCACCGCACATGCCCTCGGAGTGGTTGAAGCTGAAGGCGCTGGAGGGCTCCAGGCGCGGGGTGCCCACCCTGCTGAAGACGATGCGCAGCATGGCGGAGGCGTCGGTGGCGGTGCCCATGGTGGAGCGGGAGTTGGCGCCCATCCGCTCCTGGTCGACGATGATGGCCGCGCTCAGGTTGCGCAGGCTGTCCACGTCGGGGCGGCCCAGGCTCGGCATGAACGACTGGACGAACGTCGTGTAGGTCTCGTTGATGAGCCGCTGGGACTCGGCGGCGATCGTGCCGAAGACCAGGGAGGACTTCCCCGAGCCGGACAGGCCCGTGAAGACGCTCAGTCTCCGTTTGGGGATGTCCACGCAGACGTCGGCGAGGTTGTTCTCCCTGGCCCCTCTGACCTGGATGGTGTCGTGGGTGTCCGCGGTGACGGGTTCGGAGGGCACGCTGCTCCCAGAGATTACTTATAGGGTAAACTAATATTTCAAGAACGCTAGTTTATGGCATAAGGAGACGCAAGTGGTGATCTACGCCGGACAGGGGGACGCCCGTCGCTCCATGGCCCTGCTGTGGCGCGCCCCCGACAGCGGGACCGCGCGTACCGCACCCGGCCCCAAACCCGAGCTCAGCGTGGACCTGGTGGTGGAGACCGCCGTCGCCGTCGCCGAGGAGGAGGGCATGGACGCGCTGTCGATGCGCGTTGTGGGGCAGCGCCTGGGGCGCACCGCCATGTCCCTGTACACCTACGTGGCCAGCAAGAACGAGCTCATCGAGTTGATGTACGACCACGTGTTCGGCGAGCTGGCCGACGCCGCGGAGGCCGACGGGGAACAAGGCTGGCGGACGGCTACGACATCCTGGGCCACCCGCCTGTGGGAGTTCTACCTGCGCCACCCCTGGACCCTGGAGATCTCCCAGGCCCGGCCCGTGCTGGGCCCCAACGAGTACAGGCTCTTCGAGTCGCTGGCTTCGGTGCTGCATCGCGCCGGGCTGGGCGCCGCCCAGGTCCGCAGCACCTACGGCAACCTGTTCACCCTGGTCAGCGGACCCGTGCGGACCGCGGCCGAGGCGCGTCGGGCGTTCGCGGTCACCGGCGTGCCCGAGGACGAGTGGTGGTACGCGCGCTCGGCGCAGTTGGAGGAGGTGGCGCCCGACTTCTCCGAGCGCTTCCCCGTGTTGACCCTCATGGCCGAACAGGGTGCTTTCGACAACGAGAACGAGAACGAGCCCTACCTGGAGCAGGAGGCGTGGGAGACCTTCCAGTTCGGGTTGAACGCCCTGCTCGACGGGGTGGAGGCGCGGATCAGCTCGAACGCGCGAAGGTGATGATCTCCTCGCTGCTCTCGGTGAGCGGGCCGCGGTCCCAGTAGCCGTACTGAGCGCTCACGCCCAACCCGGCCTCGGCCAGGAAACCGTTCAGGGTGTCGGCGTCCGGGAAGCGCAGCGTGCTGCGGCTGCGCCCCGGTTCGGTCCACCCCTCGACGGTGTGGCTGGAGGTGAAGGTGACCAGTTCGCCCTCCACGCTCTCCAGTCGGTGCACCGACGTGGCCTCGCGCCCGTCCGGAGTGGTCACGGTGCGCACCCGCTCGGGATGCCAGGCCTCCCAGCCCCGTACCGCGGGGTTGCGTGTCTCGAACACGAACCGGCCGTCCTCGGTCAGTGCCCGGCGCACCGCGGCCAGAGCCTCCCGGAGCTCGTCGTCGGTGGTGAGCACCTGGAAGGCGTGGCCGGTCATGACCACGAGGTCGAACTCGTCCTCATAGGGGCCGCCCGCCCTCCCGTCGTAGGGGCCGCGGGCCAGGTCGCCGAGGGTCCACTCGATGTCGTCGCGGTCGCGCCGCCCGACCTCCAGCATCGCGTCGGCCGGGTCGAGCCCGACCAGGCGCCCGGTGTGGCCGCGCTCGCGCGCCACCCGCTGGAGCAGCCCGGTGCCGCAGCCCACGTCCAGTACCGAACGGGCGTCCATCACCAGGTCGAGGTAGAAGTCGTCGTCGGGGGAACAGCCCCAGAAGCAGAAGGAGTCGTAGAGCCCGGCCATGTCCGGTCGTGAGAAGAGGCGGTCGACCATCGGGCCATTGTGGCCGACCGCTCCCCCGACGTCACCGGGTTTTCCGACTCGCCGAACCCGCCGCGTGCGACGGAACCGGCCCCTGTCACGCCCGGTGCTCAGGACCTGCGCAGTAGGTCCAGCCCGAGGTCGGTGACACCGTGCAGGACGTACTTCCCCTCCTGTCGGCTGCGCACCAGACCGGCCTCGCGGAGCACGTTCAGGTGCTTGCTCACCGTGGCGGGCGAGACCGTGGCCGTGCGGGCGAGGCCGGTAGTGGTGCACACCCCGCCCTCGGCCACCAGCGCGAGGAGCCGGGACCGGGTGGAGCCGATCAGCGGCTCCAGACTCGTCGGCCGTGGCGTCCGCTGCGCCCAGTCGAGACTGCGCTCGACCGGATAGACGAGTACCGGTGGCAGCTCCGGGTCGGCGAGCATCACGGGCCTGGCCCAGCAGAAGAAGGACGGGGTGAGGAGCAGGCCGCGCCCGTTCAGGTGGAGTTCGCGGTCGAAGGGATAGTCGGCCTCCAGGACCGGCGGCCTCCATCGCACCTCAGGGCCCAAGGAGGACAGGAGCGCTTCGGCGCCGCCGCCCCGCAGGGTCCGAACGCGCTGGATCAGATCCGCGTGCACGTGGGCGCGGATCCGGGACCAGAACGGTGTGAGGGCGGCTCGGTGGTAGATACGCAGGGCGTGGCCGAGCAGGCGCATGGCGTCGGGGCCGCCCCTGGCCAGGAGACCGAGTGCCGGAGACGCATGGCCGTGGTCGGACAGGACGCGCAGTTCCTCTCGGATCCGGGGGACCGGTGTGCTCAGCACGGTCTCGACGCTGAGGTCGGGGCTGGGTCCGGCGTCGGCCGGAGTGAGGAAGTCCGGGCAGTAGCTCGCGTACGGGGCCAGGGCCAACAGGAAGCGCAGTGCGCGCTCCCCGGCGCCGCCGTCCAGCAGCGCCCTGCGGGCCGCGTCGCGCCACGGGTCGAAGAACAGCGCTCCGCCCCTGTGCTGGAGCAGGTGAAGGCTGTTGACGGTCTCCCACATCAGATCGGCGGAATCGGTCAGTCGAATTCGCAGGAGATCATCACGGCTGAAATAGATGCGCAGCCCCGAACTATTATTTGACATTTCGGACTTCTCCAGCACTTCTGGATCATCTGGTCACGTTGTCGTCCGAAGGAAAACGTACACCGGAGTTCGGCGCCGAGGGTGAAGAATAACCAACGAGCCTGACAGGGGAAATCGTTGAAGGGCGAACAACAAAGGAGGGGACATGGGGACGACGGCGGCGGGAACGCACCACAAATACCACAGGAACCGCGTGGCCGCTCTGGCCACAGGCGCGGCCCTGGTGTCCCTGACCACGCTTTTCACGGCCTCCTGCCTCGACGGGCGCGATCCGGAGAACGCCCCCGTGCGCGCACTCACCCCGAAGGAGGAGGGCACCTTGGAACGGGCCGAACAACTCCTTCTCCGAGAATGCATGCGGAATCACGGTTTCGAATACTGGATAGTATCCGGGGGCTCCCCTTCCGAGGACCGGGAATTCCGCTACGTCATCGACGATCCGGACTGGGCCGCCGAACACGGGTACGGGTCCGAGCTTCAGCGCGAGGCGACCGAATCGCACGAGAACGACCCCAACCAGCGCTATTTCGACCATTTGCCGAAGGAGCGCAGGGCGGCCGCGCTGCGGGCCGCCAACGGACCCAGTCCCGTCGGGCTGACGGCGACGGCACCCGACGGGATGGAATTCGGCCGCAGCGACCAGGGATGCCAGTCACGGGCCGACCGTGAGCTCTACGACGACCTTCCGGCGTGGTTCCAGGCCGAGACCACCGTCGACACCCTGCCCGAGATCCGTTACCAGCGCGTCGTCAGCGACCCGCGCTACCAGGAGGCCGTCCGGCCGTGGGCGGAGTGCATGGGCGCCGCCGGGCACGACTACGCCACACCGACCGAGATCCGCGGTGCGCTACCTCCGCCGGAGGATCCGCTGCCCAGGGAGGAGGAGGTCGGGCTCGCGCTGGCGGAGGCGCGCTGCGCCCTCGACTCCGGACTGGCCGCGACGGCGGCGGACCTGGACGCGCACCACGGCGAGGAACTGCAGCGGCGGCACCGCTCCGCGGTGGAGGCGAGGCTCCGGCTGCAGTTGGACGCCCTGCCCCGCGCCCGCTCCGTCATCGAGGAGGCGGAGCGGACGAGCGGGCGGCAGTGAACTCCGGGGGTGAACACCGCTCCCGAAGGAAGTAGGAAACACACGAGATGGAGAACCTGTGAAGACCAAACGCGTGATGGCCCTCGCCATGGCGGTCGCCGCCGTGGCCGTGATGAACGCCCCCGCCGCACAGGCCGCCGAAGCCGGGCCCACGGTCCCGCTCTCGGCGGCCGCCGACGGCAAGCTGCACGTCTACTACGACTTCAACCTCAGCCGCCACTGCGCCTCGTGGGAGGGTTACTCCTCGCACTGGGGGAAGTGCCGCAACGAGGTCTCCTCGCTGTGGAACAACGGTTACCCGGGTGGCCACGACGACGTGCGGGTCTACTGGGGACTCAACCACTCCGGCGCCTACCGGGGTGTGCACAACGGTGTGGTCCTCAACAACCTTCGCCAGTGGACCTTCGACGCGAACACCGGGAGGGGTTCGGGCGAGGTGCTGGACAACAACATCTCCTCCCACAAGTGGATCAGTCTGTAACCATTACCTGACGGATGGTGTCCCGGGCGCGAAGCCGTTGGCGTCCGGGACACCTGAGCTCAGGAGGAGGCCGGGCCACCGCGGTGAACTCCGATGCGGTGCCGGTCGGTACAGGAACCGCGACACGACAGAGCGCGACGCGGTGGCTCGAAGGCATGGCCGTCCCCGTGCGGCGGGTCGTCCACAGCCCCGGAACCGGGCCTCCCCCCGCCCGCGCGATCCAGCCTGGCGCGGTGAGAGACACCCCGGCCCCCCGGTCAGCACCGCGACCCTGCACCGCCGCTTCCGGGCCGGGACTGGGCACGGCTCCGCTGTCCTGGCTGCGCTCGGAGCGGGTGCTTCCGGCATGCCGCCTGATCGAGGCGGGTGGCTTGGGACCGGAGGTGATCGCCCGTACCAGCGGTCTGGGCGGCACCGCCGACCTGCGCGCCCAGACCGGGACCAGCCCCTCGGCCTACCGTGAGCGGTTCGGGCCCAGGCCGTCGACCGGAGCGGAGCCCTGAAGCACGGGCGGTGCCCCCGACCTACTGGGGGCACCACCGTGATGAGGTCAGAACGTGTCGGTGACGCGCTTGCCGTCGCTCTTGTCGATGGTGAAGGAGTCCACGACGGTCCCGTCCGCGGTGCGGGCGGTGTAGTACAGGTCGTCGCCGTCGACCTCAATGGTCTGGAAGGTCTGGGTGTCGGCCATCTGCACGCGCGCCTCGGCGCCGTTGCCGGTCCAGTTGTCGTCGGAGACGTCGTACATCTTGGTGCCGGTCACCGCGACGGTGTAGACCGGACCGGTCTGCACGGCCGGGTCGCCGGTGCGGTTGGCGGTCAGGTTGCCGCGCGCGTAGGAGTGGTCGTGGCCCTGCAGGACGAGGTCGACGTCGTACTCCTCCAGGGTCTGCAGCCAGGAGCGGCGCAAGGGGCCGTTGTCACGGCTGGGGCTGTTGGAGAAGACCGGGTGGTGGAAGGTGACGACCGCCCACTCGTGGGGGTTGTCGGCCAGGGCCTGCTCCAGCCAGCGCTGCTGGGTGGCCAGCCAGGAGGTGCTGCTCAGCGGGGCGGCGTTGCGGTAGTTGGAGTTCAAGGCGATGAACCGCACGCCCTGGTAGTCGGTGTGGTAGACGGTCTGGGGCAGGTGGGTGCCGCTCGTGGGCCCGTTGCCGGCGCCGGGGAACTGCGGGGCCCAGTAACGGCTCAGGGAGAACAGGGAGTACTCGTGGTTGCCGGGGGTGGTGATGTGGTTGATGGTGCCGGTGGTCTCCGGGCCGAAGGCGTCGAACCACTCGCTCCACTCCGACTCGCTGTTGGCGGAGTTGATGAGGTCTCCGGAGTGCACTGCTAGCTCCGCGTCGGGTTCGGCCTCCAGCGCGGCCCGTACCACGGGGGCGGCGCCGGTGGAGATGCCGTTCTGGACGTCTCCGAAGTAGAGGAAGGTGAAGGGCTCGGCCCCCTGCGCTGCGGTGGTGAAGGTGCGCCAGGGGCTGAAGGAGGAGCCGTCGCCGATGCGGTAGCGATAGGCGGTGTCGGGGCTCAGGCCGGTGGCGGTGGCGGCGTGGAAGGTGCCGCGGACCGAGGAGGTGTTGGTGCCCTCCACCGCGGTGACCTGGCCGGGGTCGGCGGCCGGTGCGATCTGCAGGGTGGGAGTGTTCGAGGTGTCCGAGCGCCAGGTCAGGGTCTGGGAGGTGGAGGGGGCGGCGGTGGGTGACAGGACCACGCGCTCGGGTGTGGTGGCCGCAGCCGCGGTCGGTGCGGCGGTCGCGGCGGTGGTCAGGGCCAGCAGGGTGGTGCCGAACAGGGCGAGGGTGCGGCGGGCAGCGAAGCGGGACAAGGCGGTGCCTTTCTGCCAGGGGGAAGCTGACGCAGTGAAGGTAACCGCCCGCGGGTAACGTGCTGTGAACTCACTGTGACCAGTGGTAGCGGTCGGGTGAACGTCGCCGACACGGCGCTCCACGGCACGGTGCGGCCTCCGGCGCCGCACACGGGCCCCTCCGCCCACCCGGAGCGATCCGGCCCGCGTTCGCACTCCGAGCGGCCCGGATGCCGAGTTGGGATCATCGGACCATGTGCATTTGGGAGCGCTCCCAAGGGCTTAGGATCGACCCTATGGAAACACGCGTACTTGGCCGCACCAGCAAGAACGTCGGCGTCGTCGGTTTCGGCGCCTGGCAGATCGGAGCCTCCTGGGGGGAGGAGGTCAGCGAGACCGACGCCCTGGCCGCCCTGCACGCGGCCGCCGACGCCGGTGTCACCTTCTTCGACACCGCCGACGTCTACGGCGACGGCCGCAGCGAGCAGTTCGTCGGCCAGCTGCTCAAGGAACGCCCGGGCATCACCGTGGCCACCAAGATGGGCCGCCGCGCCAACCAGGTTCCCGAGAACTACAGCCCCGACAACTTCCGCGCCTGGAACGACCGCTCCCGCGAGAACCTGGGCGTGGACACCATCGACCTCGTCCAGCTGCACTGCCCGCCCGCGCGGGTCATCGACACCGGCGCCGTCTTCGACGACCTGGACGCCATGGTCGAGGAGGGCCGCATGCGCGCCTACGGCGTCTCGGTGGAGACCTGCGAGGAGGCCCTGGCCGCGATCGCCCGCCCCAACGTCGCCACCGTCCAGATCATCCTCAACGCCTTCCGGCACAAGCCCCTGGAGCGGGTCCTGCCCGCCGCCCGCGAGGCCGGTGTCGGCATCATCGCGCGCGTCCCCCTGGCCAGCGGCCTGCTGTCGGGCAAGTTCACCGCCGACACCTCCTTCGGTGAGGACGACCACCGCAACTTCAACCGGGAGGGCCAGGCCTTCGACAAGGGCGAGACCTTCTCCGGCGTGGACTACGCCACCGGTCTGAAGGCGGTCGAGCGCGTGCGCCCGCTGGTGCCCGAGGGCGCCACCATGGCCCAGTTCGCACTGCGCTGGATCCTGGACCAGGAGGGTGTCAGCGTCGTCATCCCCGGTGCCCGCAACGCCGACCAGGCACACGGCAACGCGGCCGCCGCCGAGCTGCCCCCGCTGGACGCCGCCACACACGCCCGGGTCCGTGAGATCTACGACGAGCTCATCCGCCCCCAGGTCCACCACCTGTGGTGAGGACCTAGAACCCACACGGCGGCCGACCGCGGACAGCACCGCCGGTCGGCCGCCACACTCGGCGCGCGCCGGCCGGCGGATACCGGCTGGAGCACGGCTGAGCCCGGGGCGCCCTCGTCAGCGCCCCGGCCGTGGCAGGCCCTGCTAGATCAGCCCCTGGGCGAGCATCGCGCCCGCCACCCGCTCGAACCCGGCCACGTTCGCGCCCAGCACGTAGTCGCCCGGGGTCCCGTAGCGCTCGGCCGCCTCCTCGCAGCGGTCGTGGATGTCGGCCATCGTCTCGGCCAACTCGGACTCGGCGTGCTGGAACGACCACGAGGTCCGCCGTGCGTTCTGGCGCATCTCCAGCACGCTGGTGGCCACACCCCCGGCGTTGGCCGCCTTGCCCGGCCCGAACAGCACCTTCGCCTCACGCAATACCTGGACCGCCTCCGGAGTGGTGGGCATGTTCGCGCCCTCCGCCACCGCGATCACCCCGTTGCGCACCAGAACCCGTGCCGCCTCGGCGTCCAACTCGTTCTGGGTGGCCGAGGGAAGCGCCACGTCACAGGGCACGTCCCACACACTGCCGCCCTCCACGTAGCGGGCGCCGACGCGCCGCTCGGCGTAGACGCTGATCCGCTCACGCTCGACCTCCTTGATCTGCTTGAGCAGATCCAGGTCCAGGCCCTTGTCGTCGACCACGTAACCGGCGGAGTCGGAGCAGGCCACCACGGTGGCGCCCAGCTGCTGGGCCTTCTCCACCGAGTAGATCGCCACGTTGCCCGATCCGGAGACCACCACGCGCTGTCCGTCCAGCGCCTTGCCCACACGCTCCAGCATGCGCTGGGTGAACAGCACGCTGCCGTACCCCGTGGCCTCGGTACGCACCCGCGAGCCGCCCCACTCCAGGCCCTTGCCGGTGATCACTCCGGCCTCCCACCGGTTGGCCAGGCGCCGGTACTGGCCGAACAGGTAGCCGATCTCGCGGGCGCCCACGCCGATGTCTCCGGCCGGGACGTCGGTGTGCTCGCCCAGGTGGCGGTGCAGCTCGGTCATGAACGACTGGCAGAACCGCTCGATCTCCGCGTCCGAGCGCCCCTTGGGGTCGAAGTCGCTGCCGCCCTTGCCGCCGCCGATGTTCATACCGGTCAGCGCGTTCTTGAAGATCTGCTCGAAGCCCAGGAACTTGATCACGCCCAGGTCGACGCTGGGGTGGAAACGCAGGCCGCCCTTGTAGGGGCCCAGCGCGCTGTTGAACTCCACCCGAAAGCCCCGGTTGATGTGCACCTGTCCCTGGTCGTCGCGCCAGGGCACCCGGAACATGAGCTGGCGCTCGGGCTCGCACAGGCGCTCCAGGATGCGCTGTTCGGCGTACTCGGGATGCCTGGTCAGGGCAGGTGAGAGGTCGTCCAGGACCTCCAGGACCGCCTGCTGGAACTCCGGCTCGTCGGGGTTGCGGCGAGCCATGTGCTCATAGGCCGACCGGACCCCGGGGTGGTGGTCTCGGCGTGCCTCGGAGGAGAAGGGCATGGGTGGCGTTCCTTTCGGCTCATGTGGAACGGGCACCCCACACGCCGTTGTGTCGGGAACCTCGAAAAACGCGCACGCTGGCGCCATGCGTCGGATGACCCGAGGCTCTGAGGTCCTCACGCCTGCGGGCCGTGGCTGTGTTAGGAGTGTATTACCTCGATATGAACATAAATCTTGTGGCCCAGCATGCGCCAGACCGGCTCACGCTCTACCGGGACGGGAATCCCTCCAGCTCGCGGGAGATGTCAGCGAAGTCCGGATGCGGTCGCCCGCTTCGAGGCTGTGTTGCGCGGGTGTTTCCGCCATATGGCGCGCCCATACCAGCGCATCCCCACTCACGCGTGGGGAAAACCTCCGACGTATCCGGTTCCGGTCCTGCTCGCACCGGCGCGGTGAGGCCGTGACCAGGCCTCACCCCGGCTCCCGAGGTCGGAGACGGGCCAGTTGCTCGCGCACGGTGTCCACCGCCGCACGCGCCCCGGCGGTGGGCAGGCGCTTGGCGGTACGAGCGGGACGAACAGGGCGGGGATCCTCATGGCATGGCGGTGTGAGGGAGGCCCGTATCAGCTCCAACACCGCAGGATCGGTCTCCGTCTCCTCAGCGGGGACGCCGCAGGCGTGTTCGGGGGCGGACACCTCGGCCGGTGGTGCCGGTGCGGCGACAGCGGGGGCAGGCGGATGCAGGATCTCGCCGGGCACGGACCGACACGTTCTGCCGCACACACGGCAGGTCCCGCCTGGGACGTTGCGTACGCCCGGGTGGTCGGGGCAGGTGCGCGGCGCCGTACCCTGCGCGTCGACCACGAACTCCATGGGCCGGGCGAACATGTCCCCGCCCTCCACGTCGAAGCCGTTCTCGCCGCAACGGGGCAGGGGGATCCCGCCCAGGCCCGGGGGCGAGGCGCGTTCCGCAGGGCGATGGACGCCCGCGCCCAGGTGGCCGTCGAGGAAGGCGCGTGCGTCCTCCGGGCTTTTGAGACGACGCATGAGCGCGGCGAAGGGGCGGCGCGAGGCGTGAAGGCCGCCCAGGAGCGCGACGAGCTCCTCCTGGGTCAGCCCCTGCGCGATGAGCCGGTCCACGGCGTGGGCCAGCGCAGCCCGGTCCGGGCCGGGGTTGCGCAGGACCGCGTCGGGAACGCGGGACAAGAGCTCCAAGGCCCTGCCGCTCGGCTCCCGCCGCACTTCACCGCCACCACCGCCGACGTCGTGTCCGTCCGGTGCCTCGCGCGCGGGCGCGCGAGCTGTGCCTGAGCTCCCACGGACGGACGGACCGGGTTTGTTCGGGGAAGGGTTCTTAGGGGAAACGTCTGTAGCTCGTCGTGAGCTGGCACCGGACTCACGGTGAGCCCCCTCCTCCACCTCCGGGCGCGGGCGGGAACGCTCGGTCAGCGGCTCCTCCCCCAGCGACGCACGTATCCGGTTGATCTTCCTCAGTTCCGCCGACGGAAAAGCGCTGGCGGGGATCATCAACTCCAGCACCGACGGCAGGCGTTCCTTCCACATGCTCTTCGACGCGACGCTTTCGTGGAAGAACTCCCGCTTCTGCGACGGCGACAGTTTGCGGACCAGTCCTTTTCGTACGAGTTCGTCGATCACCCGCTTGACCGTGGGCAGGCTGACGGTCCCGCCGCAGCGGTCGACGATCGTTTCCAGGTACAGAAAACACCAGCGGCCGTCGGCGTCGGCGGCGTCGGCGATGACCGTGGCGACGGTGTGCGCGCTGGCGCTGGGCATGTGCCCGGCCTTGAGGGCGTCGACGACCCACAGGCCGGGCCTGAACCTGACACCGCTCATGCTCTTTCGGGGACGCTTGCGGGGCGAGAGGTGGGTCGGGGCGGGCGACAGCGGTGCCTCGTGCGCGACTTCGACGCGCGACATGTTCGATATCGCTGCTACGGCAGGGCCGGAAACGCTAGACTGCGGCATGCGCTGTCTTCCTGGGTTTGCAGGGAGATGGTGAGCTGCTTTCCTGGTGTCTTCAGGGAAGCGGTGGGCCGCTCTCCTGCTCGCGCAGGCAGGCGGCCACAACCCGGCTCGGTGTTGTCAGCACCGACCGGGTTTTCCTTTTCCGGTCTCACGGTAGCGGGACGAACACAGGTGCGGGTGCGGTTGGGCGGAAAAACGCCCCGTTGTTTTTGCCGCTTTCACCAGGGAAAACGCGCAAAACCACCCTTGTCATCTCATACCCTTATCCCGCTCTTCCCCTGTCCCGCCTCTTTCCGAGAGCGACGGAGAACGATGACCCACTCCAGTGACCCCGGCGACCCGGCCGAGGAGAAGGGCCGACCGCTCACCGGCGGCATGATGAACACCGTCTTCCGCCACGGCGACCGCGTCGTGCGCACGGCCACCCCCGCCTCCCCCGCCATCCATGCCCACCTGCGGTCCCTGGCCCGGGCAGGGTTCGACGGCGCACCCGTCCCGCTCCGGCTGCGCGACGACGGCCGCGAGGAGCTCGGCTTCGTCGAGGGCGACGTGGCGCTGCCACCCTTTCCCGCGTGGGCGATGAGCGAACAGGCCCTGCGCTCGACCGCCGAGCTGCTGCACCGCTACCACGAGGGCGCCGCGCGCGTACCCGTGGACACCACGGCCCCCTGGTCGCGCGACCTGGCCGACCCCGAGGGCGGACCGGTCCTGTGCCACAACGACCCGTGCCTGGAGAACGTCGTCTTCCGCCGAGGCCGGGCGGCGGCCCTGATCGACTTCGACCTGGCCGCACCGGGCCGCCCGGTCTGGGACGTGGCGGCCCTGGCCTACTACCTGGTGCCCGCACTCGATCCCGTGTCGGCGGCCGGGACACCGCGCGAAGGGCTCGACGTCCCCCGGCGGTTGCGCGTTCTCGCCGACGCCTACGGGCTCTCCTTCGACGAGCGCCACTCCCTGCCCGGGGTGGTCGAGCAGTACACCGCCGTCGCACGCGCCTTCGTGGCCGGGCGGGTCGAGAGCGGTGACGGGCTCTTCGTCCGCGACCTGGAACGTCTGGGTGGGTGGGAACGATGGGACCGCCGTCAGGCCTGGCTGGCCGACCAGCGACCGGTGTTCCTGGCCGCCCTGACCGGACCGAACGGCTGAACCGCCTCCGGTCCGACCACGCCGGGGCCGGTTCAGGCCTGGCGGCGGGCGACGGCCACCAGGTAGCGGCAGGGCTCTCCGGCCGGGTTGCGGTACTCGCACGGCTCGGGCGGGCCCAGGTGCAGGCAGTCGCCCGTGCCCAGCACGTGCTCGACACCTCCCTCGGAGAAGGCGAGCGTGCCCTCCAGCACCCAGATCTGGTGGTGGGTGAAGGTGTAGGCCTCCACGGGGAAGGCCACCCGTGCGCCCGGGGGCAGTTCGACCTCCACCAGCTCGAGCGGTCCACCGGCCGCGGGCGAGACCGCGCGCCGCCGGTACCCCGTCTCCGGATCGGTCCACACGGGCTGCTCATGCGCACGGGCCAGGCGCCGGTCGCCCTGTTCGGCGAAGGCGATCAGCTCCGACAGGGTGATGCCCAGCGCGGCGGACAGGCGGCCCAGCAACGCGGCGGTGGGCTGGACGTCGCCGTTCTCGATCCGGCTGATCATGCCCCGGGAGACACCGGAACGCTCGGCCAGGGCGCCTCCGCTCAGCCCGCGGGCCTGGCGCAGCTCCTGCAGGGCCAGGGCGAGGGCCGTGCCCAGGTCGTCGCTCATGTGTTCATTATAGAAGACATCGACGCCTACTATGGTTGACATGAGTTCGATGCCGACCCTCACCGTCCGCGACGCGACCCGGGCGGACGCCGAGGCGTGCGCGGCGGTCTACGCGCCCTACGTCACCGACACCGCGATCACCTTCGAGTACGAGCCGCCCACCGCAGGGCAGATGGCCGACCGGATCGACGCGGCCCAGGAACGACACGCCTGGATCGTCCTCCAGGACCTGGAGGGAGTCGCGGGTTACGCCTACGGCGGCCCCTTCCGCCCCCGGGACGCCTACCGGTGGACATGCGAGGTCAGCGTCTACCTCCGGGCCGGCCGCCGCCGCACCGGCGCGGGCCGCACCCTCTACCGGGCACTGCTGCCCCGCCTGGCCGAACGCGGCATGCACACCGCCATCGCCTGCATGAGCCTGCCCAACGACGCCAGCCTGGGCCTACACCGGTCCCTGGGCTTCGAGGACGTCGGCGTCATGCGGAAGGCGGGCCGAAAGTTCGACGCCTGGCACGACATCGCCTGGGTCCAGCTCGACCTCTCCACCCACGCCGGGCAGTCCTGACCCACCGGCCGCTCCGCACCCGGCGACTGGCGACCGGCGTAGAGCGGAGCGGGGTGTTACGGGGCCCGCCCGTGCCACCCTTCGAGCGTGGGCCCGAAACCGTCCGAGCCCACCCGGTGACGGCTCCGCCCGTCCCGCACCCCCCGCGATGCGGGTGAAACCCACCCGGCCCCTCGGGGTGCCAGACCCCGGTTCCAGACACCGACAACCCCAAGGACCCACTGTGCAGGCCCTCCACGTCATCAGCTTCGGTTACCTCCACGGTGACGCCCCCGACGACGCCCACCTGGTCGCCGACCTTCGCGACCACTTCCTCAATCCCGCCCCACACCTGCCGGACCTGGTTTTTCCCGACGCCCGCGTGCGCGAGCACGTCCTGGCCACCCCCGGTGTCAGCGCCCTGACCGAGGCTCTGGTCGCGGCCACCGAGGCCCTCGTCGCCGGGCCGGGCACCGAGGACGTGGTCCTGGCCGTGGGATGCTCCGGCGGTGAGCACCGCGCTCCCACCGTGGCCCGTGACGTGGCCGAACGCCTGCGCGGCCGCGGGCACACCGTGGACCTGGCCCACCGCGACCTGCACGGACACGTCGACCACGACCAGGACCGGGATGAGGAAAGGCCGACCCGCCCCGTCTGACGGTCGGGGGAGCGGCCGGCCGCCTCGGGTCTGACCGAGCCGGCGGCCTCTCGGCCCCGAAGGCCTGGGAAGCCGACCGCCGGGTCCTGTCCCGTCGTTCCTCACATCCCGGGCAGGGCGGGCAGTCCGTCGATGCTGGTGGCGTTGCGGGTGAGGTGGTACTCGTCGAAGTAGTCGGTGTCGTGGCGTTCGTGGTAGCGGTCCAGGAGGTCGCGGTCGCCGCGCAGGTCCATGAGCGGAACCGAGAACCCGCAGGAGTCGGAGACGCGGTGCACGTCGACCACGATGACGGCGCGCTGGCCCTGAACGCGCTCTTTGGGGAAGTGGGACCGTAGTCCGTCGAAGTCGGGGTCGGTGGGGAGGACGACGCGTCCGCGGCCGTGCAGGCGGACGATCTTCGGCGGTCCGCCGAACGCGCAGAACATCATCGTGACGCGCCCGTTCTCACGCAGGTGCGCGATGGTCTCCGCGCCCGATCCGGTGTAGTCGAGGTAGGCGACCTGGTGTTCACCGAGGACGGCGAAAGTGCCGCTCATGCCCTTGGGGGAGACGTTGACGTGACCGTCGCCCGCCAGGGGCGCGCTGCCGACGAAGAACACCGGCTGGTCGAGGAGGAAGCGCGTCAACCGCGCGTCGATGGTGTCGTAGATCTTGCCCATGGCAGGTGAGTCTGCCAGGCGGCGGGCTTCGTGTCCCAAGGTTTGTTCTGGCCGCAGGAAGGCCCGTCTTCCAGCGGTCGGCGCCGCCAGAACCGCCACCAGGGGGCACCATCCCGGTCACGCTCGCGCTGGTCCCGCCGGTGATGGCCCAGAGGTTGCTCGGACTTGGTGTTGTCTTTCCCACCCCTGCGAAGTGGTTTCAAACACTGTCCAAAGCTTTGACCAGCGCATACATTGCATGCGTGAACTTTATGCGATCGATACCCAAGCTGACGTTTACCGCGACCTCCAGCCTGCTCATCACCGGCGGACTCCTCCTGGCCGGTCCGGGCGTGGCCGCCGCGGACACGACCTCCGACAAGGAGCTCGCCGCCACTCTCAACGACAAGCTGAACGACGACATGGCCGGCAACATGACCGAGGAGCACGTCGACAACGCCCGCGCGATGGTCGAGGCGGCGCAGGAGCGCGACCTGGGTGAGGAAGCCGCCACCATGGCGGTCGCCACCTCCATCGTCGAGACCCACCTGGACAACCTCGACTGGGGCGACCGCGACAGCGTCGGCCTGTTCCAGCAGCGCGACCACTATGGCTCCCAGGAGCAGCGGCTCGACCCCACCTGGGCCACCAACGCCTTCTACGACGAGCTGGACCGCGTACACCCCGACGGCAGCTGGGACGACGAGCCGCTCGGTGAGGTCGCCCAGGATGTGCAGCGCTCGGCCTACCCCGACCGCTACCAGCACCAGGTCGAGGACGCCGAGACCATCGTGAACGAGCTCTGGTAGTAGACCGTTCCCAGACAGACAGTGGAGCGTGCGAACCCCGCTCCCGCACGCTCGGCGGGCAGTCCGGGAAGCAGCGGTGAACTGGTGTTCGCGCGGTACGGACTGCACACAGCGCGGCTGACCGCCTCGGGGGCACGGTCCACGGAATCTCCGTAACCGATCACGGGGATCCGCCCGAGACGCCTGCGGAACCGTCGTAGTCCCTCTCCTTGGCACGCTCGACGAGCGTGCGAGGGAGCAGGCCGGTCTTGTCCTCGACGGAGTCCAGATAGGCCTGGAACGACATGGGGCCTCCTCAACCGGGCAGAGCCCGAACTCACACGCGCCTGCGACGTTCCGCGGCAGCGACGCCGGTGCCGCCGGGCGGCTCCGCCCACCGGAGTGAGGGAGCGGAGAACGAGGAACCCGACATCCCCGCGCCCCGCCCGCTGAGGTCCGGGGACGCCCGACAACGAACGAGGGCCCGCACCTCCCGGCTGGAGGTGCGGGCCTTCATGCCCGTCGCCGTACTCGGAGCCGGCACGGCGTGCGCATCGACGTCTCAGTGCGCCTTCTCACCCGATGGGGAGCGCACGGAGGATGCTGTCGAGTACACCACCACCGATACCACCGCCGCCACCGAGCCCGAGGGCGGCGGCTGCGGGGCTGGCGGCGACGAGGGAGCCGACCAGGGCCAGGGCGACGACGGTCAGCGTCCGACTGGTGCTCTTCATGCGAATCCCATCACTCTAGGTATCTACTAGTGACTCCTGGTTACCTATGGTGTCCATGGGTGAAGGCCGCCAAACCTCAGCCGCTCCGTTGGAACGTGCGGCGCCTGTCGCCGGGGAATCCCAGCGCGGCCGGGAGAGCGGCCGAGGCGCCCGTGCCCTCCCCCTCGGGAACCGGACGATGCGGTGTCCACCTCACGCCCGTACCGTCCGCGATGGCCCGCGGGGGCCTGTCCCTGGGCCATCCTGGGACACATGCCTGAGCACACCGAACAGCAGCTCACCGACACCGAGGTCGAGCACCTGGCCGCCACGTTGCGCCGCCGCCAGGAGTTGGCCAACGCCGACGGAGTCCGGATCGGGCGGGGCACGGTGGTGCACGGGCTGACCACGCACATGTGGGCCGGGATCGAGGTTCCCGCGGTGTCCTGCCACGCCGCGGCGGACCCGCTGCGGCTGTTCCCCGCGACCGGGGCGGTGACCTGCCGGCGGTGCCTGGGCCGGGCCCGCACCGAGCACGGGCAGGTGCCCGGACAGACCGAGCTGTGGCCGTGAGGACGCGCCGCGCGACACTCCTCCGCCGACCGTATGCTCGTCAGCGGTCCCATGTCCCCACCAATCCCCGGGAGCGCCGCCGTGTCCGTGCCACCCGCGCGCCACCGCCCCTCGGGGCTGGCCTTCGCACTCGCCTCGGCGCTCGCCTTCGGCGGCTCGGGTGTGTTCGCCCGCCCCCTGCTGGACGCGGGGCTGGACCCCCTCCACGTCACCTGGCTGCGCGTGGCCGGGGCGGCGCTGCTGCTGTTGCCCGTGGCACTGGCCCACTGGCGGACCGCCCGGCGCCGCCCGATGCTGGTCCTGGCCTACGGCGTCTTCCCCATGGCCGGCGTGCAGGCCCTGTACTTCGCCGCCATCACCCGTATCCCCGTGGGCATCGCCCTGCTCATCGAGTTCCTCGGCCCGGTCCTGGTCCTGCTGTGGCTGCGCGTGGTGCGCCGCACCCGCGTCTCCCCCGCCGCCGTGGTCGGCGTGGTCCTGGCGGTGGCCGGGGTGGGCCTGCTGTTGGAGGTGTGGTCGGGCATGCACCTGGACGCCGTCGGGGTGGCGCTGGCGCTGGGCGCCGCCGCCGCGCAGGCCGCCTTCTTCCTGTTGTCGGACAGCATGGGCGAGGACACCGACCCCCTGGCCGTGGTCGCCTTCGGCTCCCTGGTGGCCGCGGTACTGCTGGGCGCCCTCGCCCAGCCCTGGACACTGCCCTGGGGGGGTGCTGGCCGACCCGGTCGTGCTGGGCGGGTTCGGCCTCCCCGGTTGGGCGGCCGCCCTGTGGCTGGGCCTGGTGTGTACCGCCCTCGCCTACTTCCTCGGGATCTCGGCGATCCGGCGACTGTCCCCGCAGGTGGCCGGAGGGGTCGCCTATCTGGAGGTGGTGACCGCGATCGTGCTGGCGTGGGTGCTGCTGGGCGAGGCGCTCACCCCCGTACAGATCCTGGGCTCGGTCGTGATCGTCACGGGCGCCTTCGTCGCCCAGACCGCCGTGCCCTCCGCCCCCGTACCGGAATCGGGGGCCGCGCCCCGCCGGCCCCAGGCCCCCATCGCACCCTGAACAGGTCCCCGGGCACAGGCCGGGGCCGAGCCGAGGGCACGCGGGGTTGGGGGCCGGCCTGTGGGGCACCGAGCCCGTACACACGGGAACCGGGCCCTGCGAGAGGGGAGTAGTCTCCCGCAGGGCCCGGTTTTTCTCCGGATCTGGCTCAGGGGGTGGCTCAGGAGCCGTTGGTGGCCGTCTCGACCTCGGACATGAACTGCTCGGCGGCCTCGGCCGGGGTGAGATCGCCGAAGGCCATCTCCTCACTGACGCGCTTGGTGATGTTCACGACCTCGCCGGCGCCGATCGGCGGCGGCGGGTTGCCGTCCACGATCGTGTCCTCGATCTCGGACAGGAACTCCGCGCTGCGGGCGTCGGCCTCGGGCAGGGAGCCCAGGATGTGTTCGCGCACGTCCACGTTGGCGGGCAGGCCGCGGTCGGCCAGGATCAGCTCGGCCGCCTCGTTGCTGTTGAGCAGGAAGTCCACGAAGCGGGCCGCCTCCTCCGGGTGCTCGGTGCCCGCGGAGACGGAGTAGAACATGGCCGGCTTGAAGTACATGCCGGTCCGCTCGTTGGTGGTCTCACCGGGGTAGCGCAGCAGTTCGATGTCGCTCCCGGCGGACTCCGAGATCCCGCCCAGCTGGTTGGTCCAGAAGTGGGCCATCGCGCCCTGGCTGGTGGACAGCACCGACTGGTCGGGGCCGCCCGCCTCGATCTCCACGCTCTCGGCGGCGCTGGGCTGGCCCCCGTTGTCCAGGAGCTCCTGGGTGACCGAGAACCACTCCTCCAGCGTCTCCTTGGAGAAGCCGAGCGAGCCGTCCTCGTTGTAGAGGTTCTCCCCGTGCTGACGGGCGAAGATCTGGAAGCCCGACTCGTTGTAGGACATGCTCTGGACGCCGACGAGCTCGCCGTCGGTGGCCTCGCTGATCTCGGCTGAGATATCGACGTAGTCGTCCCAGGACCAGGTGGAGTCGTCGGGCATCTCCACGCCCGCCTCCTCGAAGGCCTGCGGGTCGGCCAGGATCGCGTAGGCGTTCACGCCGGTGGCCACACCGTAGGTCTGCCCGTCCAGGTCGCCGCTCTCGGCCACCAGCGGGTCGATCTGGGACAGGTCCAGCTGCTCGCCGACCTCGTTGAGGTCCAGGAGGGCGCCGCGGTCGCCGTACTCGCGCAGGTAGCGCTCCTCCTGGGTCATGATGTCGGGCGCGTCGTCGGCGGCGGTGCTGGTGGCCAGACGGTCCCAGTACCCGGCCCAGTCGGTGTAGTCCGGCACGATCTCGATGTCGGGGTTCTCGGCCTCGAACAGGTCGATGACCTCCTGGGTGGTGGAGTGGCGATCGTCCGCTCCCCACCAGGCGAAGCGCAGCTCGACGACGCCGTCGTCGTCGGAGCCGGAACCACCACAGGCGGTGGCCACCATGACGATGGCGCCCACCCCCGCGGCCACGGACAGGAGGGGATTACGGCGACGGGCCTGGGGGCGCCCGTTGCCAGGGTGTGCACGCATGTGTCTGTTTCCCTTCGACTACTTGATTCCGGTGGTGGCGATGCCCTTGACGAGGTATCGCTGTCCCGCGAGGAAGAATCCGAAAACCGGCCCGAGAGCGACGATCGACATGGCGAACAGCGGACCCCAGGAGGTCTGCGAGGTCGAGTCGACGAAGGTGCGCAGGGCTACGGGAACGGTATACATCTCCGGGTCGGTGAGGAAGATCAGCTGGCTGAAGAAGTCGTTCCACGTCCAGATGAAGGTGAAGATCGCCGTGGTGGCCAGGGCGGGCATGGACAGCGGCAGGATCAGCTGGCAGAAGATGCGGACGTGGCCGCAGCCGTCGATGCGCGCCGCCTCGTCCAGGTCCTTGGGCAGTCCACGGATGAACTGCACCATGAGGAAGATGAAGAACCCGTCGGTGGCCAGGAGCTTGGGCACGATCAGCGGCAGGAAGGTGTTGATCCAGCCCAGTTCGGAGAACAGGATGTACTGCGGCACGATCACGACGTGGATCGGCAGCATGATCGTGGCGAGCATGATGGCGAAGAACAGCCGCTTGCCGCGGAACTCCAGCCGGGCGAAGGCGTAGGCCGCCATGGAGCAGCCCACGAGGTTGCCGATGATCGCCCCGCCCACCACGATCGCCGAGTTGAGCATGTAGTGGTGGAAGGGGAACTGGAGGGCCGTCCATCCCTCGGGATAGTTGCCGCCGGTGAAGGTGTCCGGTATCAGGCCCGGCGCGCGGAAGATCTCCGCGGTGGGCTTGAAGGAGCTGGAGAGCATCCACAGCAGCGGGTAGAGCATGGCCAGCCCGAACCCGATCAGCCCGATGTGGGTGATAAGCCGTCGTACGCGTTGGGCCCGTGTGCTCCTCTGGGAGGTCACGGGGGCCCCTGTCTTAGTCGCCATAGAAGACCCAGTACTTGGAGGCGAAGAAGTTCACCGCGGTGAACCCGCCGATGATCATCAGCAGCAGCCACGCCATCGCCGAGGCGTATCCCATGTCGAAGGCGCCGAAGCCGCGTTGGTAGAGGTAGAGCGTGTAGAAGAGCGTGGAGTCGGAGGGCCCGCCGGTGCCGCCACTGACGATGAACGCCTGGGTGAAGGTCTGGAAGGCGTTGATGAACTGCAGCACCAGGTTGAAGAAGATGATCGGTGTGAGCATCGGCACGGTGATGTTCCAGAAGCGGCGCAGCGGACTCGCTCCGTCCACCGCGGCGGCCTCGTAGTACATGGCGGGGATCTGCCGCAGGCCCGCCAGGAAGATCACCATGGGTGCGCCGAAGGTCCACACGTTGAGCACGATCAGGGTGCCCAGTGCGTAGTCGGGGTGGGAGACCCAGCCCTCGCCCTGGATGCCGAAGAAGGCCAGGAACTGGTTGATCAGGCCGTTGGCACCGAAGACCTGGCGCCACAGGATGGCGATGGCCACACTGCCGCCCAGCAGGGAGGGCAGATAGTACACCGACCGGTACAGGGGCAGTCCCCGCACACCCCGGTCCAGGACCATCGCCAGGGCCAGGGCCAGGGCCAACTGGAGCGGCACCGACACGAACACGTACACGAACGTGACCTTCAGCGCGCTGAACAGCCGTTCGTCGCTGAGCATCCGCTCGTAGTTCTCCAGGCCGACCCAGTTGTGGTCGCCGATGAGGCTGTAGTCGGTGAAGGAGAAGTACAGGGAGGCCAGCAGGGGTCCCGCGGTGATGAACACCAGGCCGAGGAACCAGGGGGTCAGGAAACCGTAGGCGGCGAGGTTCTCTCGCCGCTTCCTGCCCTGAGCCGGCCTCTTGCCGGCCCGCGTTCCCGGCTTGGGGGCGGCCGTGTTCTGCGGGTCCTTGGGGGGCCGCCTTTGCAGGAGGGCGCTCACGGGGATCCACCCTCCTGTGGGGCCACCGCCGGGACGCTGGCGGACGCGTGCGGTCCTGGATTCATGGAAACTGCCAATCTCGTTCGGAAGGGCGCGTACGCTCTGTGTTCGAGAACACGGGATGAACTGCCAAAACCCGTTTTGGTAAGCGCTATCCACGTACTAAGATGTTCAGTTTCTAGCACCGGGTTACATGGGTGTCAACGGCACGTTTCCCGAAAAGTGTGATCCAGGCCCCAGATCGTTACCCTCCCGAGGTCTCCCCGACGCCCCACGAGCCCGCTCCTGGCGCGGTTTTCCGCAAGGAATATCACTTTCCGAGCAAGTTCGAACACCCTGCGTTGAGAGTTGCGGAGTGGCTTCTTCTTGGGCCGCGCCCTTGTCGCCCAGCGGGGAAAGCGTTTACCATGCCCTGTGTGAACCACACCACCCTACGCAGGTACGCGATCGTCGGCACCGGCTCCCGCGCTCGGATGTACACCCGGGCCCTGGTCGGATCCCATCGGGACCGGGGGCGACTGGTCGCCCTCTGCGACACCAACAGCACCCGCATGGCCGTGCACAACCGGATCGTCACCGACGCCGGCCTCGATCCCGTGCCGACCCACTCCCCCGACGACTTCACCCGCATGCTCAAGCAGGAGAGGGTCGACGAGGTCATCGTGTGCACCGTCGACCGCACCCACGCCGACTACGTCGTGGCCGCCCTGGACGCCGGCCTCGACGCCATCACCGAGAAACCCATGACCGCGGACCTGGACGGGCTGCGGCGCATCAACGAGGCCCAGGCCCGCACCGGGGGCCGGGTGACCGTCGGCTTCAACTACCGCTACAACCCCGTCCACCGCCAGATGCGCGACCTCATCGCCTCCGGGACCATCGGCGAGGTCGGCTCGGTGCACTTCGAGTGGCTGCTGGACCTGCGCCACGGCGCCGACTACTTCCGCCGCTGGCACCGCGACAAGGCCCAGTCCGGCGGCCTGCTCGTGCACAAGGCCAGCCACCACTTCGACCTGGTCAACTGGTGGATCGGCGCCCGGCCCACCGACGTGTTCGCCTCGGGCCGCCTGTTCTTCTACGGAGAGGAGAACGGTCGCCGCCACGGTCTGGCCGCCGACTACGAGCGCGGCCACGGCGAGGACGCCGCCGAGCACGACCCCTTCGCCCTGCACATGGAGGACAGCCCCGACCTGAGGGCCCTGTACCTGGAGGCCGAACACGAGGACGGCTACCGCCGCGACCTCAACGTCTTCAGCCCCGGCATCACCATCGAGGACGACATGTCCGTGCTGGTCGGTTACGACACCGGCGCCCGGCTCACCTACCACCTGGTCGCCTACGCCCCCTGGGAGGGCTACCGGATCGCCGTCACCGGCAGCGAGGGCCGCCTGGAACTGGACATGACCGAGTTCGAGTACACCTCGCCCCACCAGGACGAGGCCACGCCCGTGCGCGGTATGCCCGCCCCCAAGGAACACACCAGTGCCCGGCTGTGGCTGCGCCGCCACTGGCAGCCGCCCGAGGAGATCCAGGTCGCGGTGGGCGAGGGCACCCACGGCGGCGGCGACCAGCTCATGCTCGACTCCCTCTTCGGCGGCGGCGACGACGGCATCCGCCCCGACCACGCCGACGGTGGCAACGCCCTGCTCACCGGACTGGCCGCCAACGCCTCCATCACCTCGGGCACCCCGATCCGCGTCGCCGACCTGCTCGGGAACAGCTGATGGGCGCGCCCGTGCCCGTACTGCTGGCCGGGGTCCACGGGCACGGCCGCTCCCACCTTCGCGCCCTGCGCGAGATGGGTGAGAGCGGCCAGGTCCGGCTCGTGGGCCTGTGCGACCAGCGTCCCGTCCCCGACGGCGACGACCTGGAGGGACACGGCCCGCTGCCCTGCCACGCCGACCTGGGCGAGGCGATCGAGCGCACCGGCGCGCGGATCACCATCCTGTCCACGCCCATCCACACCCACCTGTCCCTGGCCCGCACCGCGCTGGAGCACGGTTCCCACGTTCTTCTGGAGAAGCCCACCACCGCGACCCTGGAGGAGTTCGAGCAGCTCAACGCGGCCGTGGACGCCTCCGGGCTGGCCTGCCAGGTGGGCTTTCAGAGCCTGGGGTCGACCGCCGTGGAAGCCGTGCGCGCCCTCGTGCGCGAGGGAGCGGTGGGCCGGGTGCGCGGTATCGGCGGCTCGGGCACCTGGGTGCGCACCTCGGCCTACTACGACCGCGCCCCCTGGGCCGGCCGGCGCCGCCTGCAGGGGCGCGACGTGGTGGACGGCGCGCTGACCAACCCCTTCGCCCACGCACTGGCCACCGCCCTGGCCGTGGCCCAGGCCGAGGCCGACGCACCGGCCCGGGTGGAACTGGAGATGTTCCACGCCCACCCCATCGAGGCCGACGACACCTCCTGCGTGCGCGTACACACCGCCGACGGCCTGCCCATCACCCTGGCGGTGACCCTGTGCGCGCCCGAACACCTGCCACCGCGCCTGGTGGTGCACGGCGAGCGCGGGCGCATCGACTTCGAGTACACCCTGGACCGCCTCACCCTGCACCGGCCCGGTCGCACCCCGGTCACCACCACCCATCCACGCACCCCCCTGCTGACCAACCTCCTCGCCCACCTGCGCGGGGAGGAGCCGCTCCTGGTCCCGCCCCCGGCCACCCGAGCGTTCATGCACGTGCTCGAAGCGGTGCGCACCGCACCCGACCCCGTGGCGGTCCCGGACCACAGGCAACAGGTCCACCACACCGACGAGGGCGTGCGCCGGATCATCCCCGGCATCGACACCCTCATCCACCGCAGCGCCGAGCACCTGGCGCTGTTCTCCGAACTCGACCCCGCCTGGTCTCCCGCCTCCCCGGCGGGGTCGGCCGACCCGAAGGCCACACCGTGAACACGCTGACCCTGGACGGTCGCACCCTGGCCGTCCTGCACGACGGAACCGACATCGAACCGGCCCTGTCCCCGCGCCCCTACCTGCACCCGGTACGCACCCGTGCGGGAACGGTGGTCACCGAACAACGGCCCGCCGACCACCTGCACCACTTCGGTATGAGCGTGGCCGTGCCCGACGTGTCGGGGATCAGCTTCTGGGGCGGGCGCACCTTCACCCGCGACCGGGGGTCGGTGCTCCTGGACAACCACGGCCGCCAACGGCACTTGTCCTGGCTGGAGCTGGGCGAGGACCGCCGCGTCGAACTCCTGTCGTGGACCGACCCGGAGGGGGCCGAACTCCTGCGTGAGGAACGCACCGTGCGCGCCTCGGGCCTGGACGAACACACCTGGGTGCTGGATGTGCGCACGGATCTGCGCAACACCTCAGGACGCGAGCTGAGTATCGGCAGTCCCGCCACCAACGGACGCCCCGGCGCCGGATACGGGGGCCTGTTCTGGCGCGCACCCCTCGCCGCCACCCCTCCCGCCGTCACCGGCGACGGCGGGCTGCGGGGCGAGGAGGCCCTGCAGGGCTCGCGCGCCGAGTGGCTGGCCATGGCCGGAACGGGCGAGGACGGTGGACGATGGACCCTGCTCTTCCTCCAGCCCGGTGGGCACACCGACCCCTGGTTCCTGCGCGCGGAGGAGTACCCCGGGGTGGGGCCCGCACTGGCCTGGGACGCACGCCTGCCCCTGCCCGAGGGCGAGCGCCTGCAGCGGCGCCTGCGCGTGGCGGTGTGCGACGGGCATCCCGACGACGGGGCCCTGCGGGACCTGGCCGCCTCCGCGCGGGAGCTGACCTGAACACCTGAGGCGGGGAGCGCGGGCGACCCCCGACAAGGGCAGCACGAGACCGAAGACCCCTGGGCCCCTGACACCAACGTCAGGCCCGCCCCACCAGGCGGCACCAGAGCCCAGCCTGACCTGTGCACAACCGCCCCGGACCGACCGGGGCACGGAAGGAAGACAACACCCATGCGCGTTCTCGTCACCGGCGGCTCCGGGCGTCTCGGCCGCAGCGTCGTGTCCGTCCTGGCATCCCGCGGACACCAGGTGACCTCCGTGGACACCGCTCCGGCAGGCCAACCCCAAGGCGTCGAGGGCATCACCGCCGACCTGCTGGACCCCGCCGCGCTGGAGGAGGCCTTCACCCGCGCCCGCCCCGAGGCGGTCGTCCACCTGGCCGGGATCGCCGTGCCCTTCGCACGCCCCGACGTGGAGACCCTCCAGGTCAACACCGGACTGGCCTGGGCGGTGCTCTCCGCCGCCGTCGCCCACGGCGCGCACTCGGCGGTGGCCGCCTCCAGCCCCACCGTCTACGGGTACAACACCCCCTCCTGGACACCCCGCTACCTGCCGCTGGACGAGGAGCACCCGGTAGCGCCCTGGCACGCCTACGGGCTGAGCAAGACGATCATCGAGGACACCGTGCGCGCCCTGGCACGCACCGCCCGTACCTGCGTCCTGTCGGGCGTGCGCCCGGGATACGTGGTCGCCCCCGAGGAGTGGGAGGGCGCCCCCACCCAGCTGGGACACACCATGGCCGAGCGGCTGGCCGACCCCGCGCTGGCCGCCACCTCCCTGTTCAACTACGTCGACGCCCGCGACGCCGCCGAGCTGTTCGCCCTGGTGGTGGAGAACCCCGGCAAGATCCGTGGAGGGCAGGTGTTCAACGCCATGGCCCCCGACCCCCTGGCCACCGGACCGGTCGACGCCCTGCTGCCCCAGCACCACCCCGCCACCGCGGCGGCGGCCGCCGCCCTGGCCGACGGCCGCGCCGTGTTCTCCTCCGAAGCGGCCCGCACCGCCCTGGGCTGGACCCCCACACGGACCTGGCGCGAACAGCTGCGCACCGAGACCGGCGGATCCGCCGCCCCCTCCGGAGGCCACAGGGACTGACGAGGTGAGGGAGACATCAGAACATACGTGAGCGGGCTGAGGGCTCCGCTAGGCTAGGAAAGAGTTTTCCCGTGGGCCGAGGCAGGAGAGGGAGCGGCGTGGAGTCCGGTTACGTGACCCTGGAACAGGTCGCCGAGCACGCCGGGGTGTCCTTGGCGACAGCCTCGAGGGTGATCAACGGCAGCACCCGACAGGTGAGCCAGCGCCTGCGGGACAAGGTGACCGCCAGCGCCCAGGAACTCGGTTACCTGGCCAACGCCTCGGCCCAGACCCTGGCCCGCAACAGCAGTTCCCTGGTCGGACTGCTCGTCCACGACATCTCCGACCCCTACTTCTCCTCGATCGCGGCCGGGGTCACCCGCCACACCGAGGAGCAGGGCCTGGTCCTGGTGCTGGGCACCACCAGCCGCTCCGCGCAGACGGAGGGCCGCATCCTGGCCACGCTGCGCGCGCACCGGGCCCGCGCGGTGGTGCTGGTCGGATCGCGCTCCACCGACGAGGAGAGCAACCGGCGCCTGTCCGAGGAGATCCTCATGTTCCGCCGCCAGGGCGGACAGGTGGCGTGCGTGTCCCAGGAGGGCCTTCCCGCCGACACGGTCACCCCCGACAACCACACCGGCGCGGCCGACCTGGCCCGCCGCCTCATCGCCCAGGGACACCGCGAGTTCGCCATCCTGGCCGGTCCCACCGACCTGCAGACCGCCCGCGAACGCCTGGACGGCTTCCACTCCGCGCTCTCGGGAGCAGGCCTGGAACTGGCCCACCACAACGTGGTGCACGGCGCCTTCACCCGCGACGGCGGCTATGAGTCCACCCGACGCCTGATGGCGGTGGGCACCGACGCCACCTGCCTGTTCGCGGTCAACGACGTCATGGCCACCGGGGCGATGGCGGCCCTGCGCGACCTGGGACTGCGGGTGCCCGCCGACCTGTCGGTGGCCGGGTTCGACGACATCCCCACCCTGCGCGACCTGACCCCCGCGCTGACCACGGTGCGCCTTCCCCTGGAGGAGATGGGCGAACGGGCCGCCCTGCTCGCCCTGGAAGGCGAGCCCAGTGACCAGCCCCGTGTGATCACCGTGCGGGGCGAGGTCGTCGAACGCGAGAGCACCGCACCGCCCACCCGCTGACCCCGTGGTCCGCCGGGCCGACTCCTCACGGTCCATGGCGAACTCCGGCAGCGGCTCGCCCCCGACGCCGTCCCCGAAGCGACCCGGCGGCTCACACCCGGGTCCGCTCCGAAAAGCGCCACCGCAGGCGCGCCCACCCCACGCCCGCCCAGGAGGCCGCCACGGTCCCCGCCATGACCAGGCGCGAGGTCAGCAGGTGCTCACGCGGATACAGGATGCCGGTCAGGTAGAAGTCGATGAAGCCGTCCTCCATCACCGCGCGCCCGGTCTCCAGCCGCGACCAGTTCTCGATCCCGGTCAGCAAGCACGGCCAGTCGACGATGACGATGCCCAGGGCGTAGGCGGCCACGCCCAGGTGCACCCAGAACAGTCGGGGCCGGCGCCAGGCCAGGAAACCGCCGAAGACGACGAAGCCGAGGAAGCAGAAGTGCAGGACCATCGCGGTGTGGCCGAGGAAGGAAGTCATGCCCCCGAACCTAGGAACGCACCCGTCCCCGCGCATCGGTACCCGCACCCACCCCTTGTGAGTACCCGTACTCACGACAAGGCCGGGACACCCCGCCACGGGGTACCCCGGCCCGCCGGTCGCGCACCCGGTGCTAGGGGGAGGCGTCCGCGACCGGTGTGAGCGTGTCGGTGAACACCAGGCCGTGGCCGTGCCCGGTCTCGGCGCTCACCCGGCCCCGGTCGAACTCCACCCCGCTGGGGCGGGCCAACGCGCCCAGCGCGGCGAAGGAGGCCCGGTCGATGTCCTCGACCATGGCCACCCGGGGCAGGCACAGCGCCAACTGCCCCGACAGCTCGGGCAACAGGTGCGGAGCCACCGGCACGCCCCGGCGCGCCATCGACTCCGCGATCCGCAGGAACGGGGTGATGCCGCCGACCCGCACCACGTTGGGCTGGGCGACGTCGCACACCCCCAACTCCACGGCCCGTTCGAACTCCGCGACCGTGCGCAGGTTCTCCCCGACCGCGAACGGGATCCGGGTGCGCTCACGCAGCCGGGCGTGCGCCTCCAGGTCCTCCGCGGGAAGCGGCTCCTCCACGAAGTGCGGGTCCAGATCCTCCAGCGCCTCCAGCGCACGAACCGCACGCGGCACGTCCCAGCGCTGGTTGGCGTCCACCATCAGCAGGCGCTCGGAACCCACCAGCTCGCGCACCGCCCCCACCCGCTCCACGTCGCGGGCCAGGTCGGACGAGCCCACCTTCATCTTGACCGCCGAGTGCCCGGCCTGCACCCATCCGCGCACCTGCTCCAGCAGGTCCTCCAGGGGGTAGTCCAGGTTCACCCCGCTGCCGTAGGCGGGCACCGACTCCCGGCGCCGTCCCACCAGGTCCACCAGGCTCATCCCCGCCGCACGGGCACTCAGGTCCCACAGGGCGATGTCCACCCCGGCCAGCGCCATCAGGGTGAGCCCGCTGGTACCCGCCTCACGCAGGTGCCAGCGCAGCTCCTCCCACCGGGCCGGATGGGCCCGCTGCCCCACCAGCGCGGGCCGGACGTCGTCGTTGACCAGAGCGGCCACCGCCCGGGCCCCGATCAGCGGGGTCCACGCGAAACCCGTGCCCACCAGGCCGGCGTCGGTGGACACCCGCACCACGACGACGTCGTTGCGGTCCACGCCCCCGTCCCAGGAACGGTGCAGCGGCAGCCGGAAGGCACGGGCGCCCACCTCGGTGACACGCACGCTCACGCCCCCTTGGCCAGGGACAGGCCGGTCCCGATCAGCTCGGTCAGGGCGGCCTCCTCCTCGGCGGTGGGTTCCACGAACGGGGCCCGTACCCCGCCCATGTCCACCCCGCGCAGCCGGGCGCCCGCCTTGACCAACGACACCGCATACCCCGGCACCCGGTCGCGCAGGCGCACCAGCGGCTCGAAGAACTCGCGCATCAGGGCGTCGGCCAGCGGGTCACCGGCGTGGAAGGCGGTGTAGAAGGCGTTGGCGACCTCGGGCACGAACGCGAACGCCGCCGAGGAGTACAGCGGCACCCCCACCGCCCGGTAGGCGGACACGGTCAGCTCGGCCGTGGGCAGCCCGTTGAAGAAGGTGAACTCCTCACCGCGCACCTCACGCACCGCCAGCACGATCTGGTGCATCCGCCCCAGATCCCCGACCCCGTCCTTGATACCGACCACCGTGGGGATCCGGGCCAGTTCAGCCGCGCTCTGGGGAGTGAAGACCATCGAACCGCGCTGGTAGACCACCACCGGGATGTCCACGGCCGAGGTCACCGTGCGCACGTACTCCACCAGCCCCCGCTGGGGGGCGCCCACCAGGTAGGGCGGCAGCAGCAGGACCGCGTCCGCGCCCAACTCCCTGGCAGCACGGGCCTGCTCGATGGCGGTGCCCACGCTGCCGCCCGCGCCGGCGACCACCGGCACACGGCCCGCGGTGACCTCCACCGACCGCCGCACCACGGCGGCGTGCTCGGCGGCCGACAGGGCGTGCACCTCACCGGTGCCGCAGGCCGCGAACACCCCGCCCGCACCGTGCTCCACACCCGAGGCCACGTGCTCGGCCAGCACGGTCTCGTTCACCCCTCCCCCGGTGTCGAAGGGGGTCAGGGGAAAGAACAGGATTCCGTCGAAGTTCATACTGCTCCTCGTACTCCTTACCGGGGTGGTCCGGGGACGCCGGAGCGTCCCCGGACCACCTCACAGGACATGCTGGACGTGGCGGCGGGCCACGGTGGCGACGACGTCGTCGCCGTCGGCCTCCCAGACCCGCTTGTTGAAGATCTCCACCTCGATGTCGCCGTCATAGCCCGCGGCGTCCACCGCGCGGCGCAGGGCGCCCACGTCGGCGTGGCCGTCGCCGACCATGCCCCGACCCAGCAGGGCGTCGGAGGGGATCGGCAACTCCCAGTCGCAGGCCTGGAAGGAGGCGATGCGCCCGCCCGCCCCGGCACGGGCGATCTGCTCCCACACCTGCGGGTCCCACCACACGTGGTAGGCGTCCACCACCACGCCGACGGCGGCGGCGTCGAAGCGCTCGGCCAGGTCCAGGGCCTGACCCAGCGTGGAGAGCACGGCCCGGTCGGCGCAGAACATCGGATGCAGGGCCTCCAGGGCGAGCCGCACCCCGCGCTCGGCGGCGTAGGGCACCAACTCGGCGAGGGCGTCCGCCGCTCGTTCCCGGATTCCGACCAGGTCGCGGTCGCCGTCGGGCATGCCGCCCAGCACCATGACCAGGCAGGGTGCGCCCAGTTCGGCGGCCTCGTCGATGGCGCGTCGGTTGTCCTCCAGGGCCGCGGCCCTGTCGGGGTCGGTGAGGAATCCGGCACGGCAGTGGGAGGACACCCGCAACCCGGACCGGCGCAACAGGCGGGCGGCCTGGGCCAGGCCCATCTCGGCGACCGGCTCGCGCCACACACCGATGGCGGGCACTCCCGCGCGCAGGCAACCGTCCACGGCCTGGGACAGACTCCAGTACTTGACGGTGGCCTGGTTGAGCGAGAGCCGTGAGAGCCGGGGGTCACCCGGTCGGGGGGTGGGTATCGCCGCGGGCAGACCGGAGGGCACGTCCACCACCGTGGGAGCGGCCGTCGTGGCGTCGTCGGAAACCGTGCTCACTGCCGCACCCCCGAGACTTCGAGGAGCGCCCGCATACGTGCCGCCGCCAGGTCGGGGTCGGTCAGGGCCCCGGCGGCGTCGGCCAGGCGCACCGCCTGTGCCAGGTGGGGCAGGTCGCGGGCGCTGTGCAGCCCACCCACCATGTGAAAGCCCTTCTGGTGGCCGTTGAGCCAGGCCAGGAAGGTGATACCGGTCTTGTAGTAGAAGGTGGGCGTGGCGAACAGGTGCCGGGCCAGGGGGACCGTGGAGTCCATCAGGGCCCGGTAACCCTTGGTGTCGCCCTCGTCCAGGGCCGCCAGCGCGCGGGCGGCGGCCGGCGCGATGGCGGCGAAGATGCCCAACAGGGCGTGGGAGTGGCCGTGCTCGTCGCCCAGGACCAGGTCCGGGTAGTCGAAGTCGTCACCGGTGTACAGGCGCACCCCCTCGGGAAGCAGGCGGCGCAGCCGCACCTCCAGGGAGGCGTCGAGCAGGGAGACCTTGATGCCCTCCACCTTCGCCGCGTGCTCGGCGATGAGGGCGGCCACCGGCTCGATCGCCTCGGCCGGGTCGGCGTGGCCCCAGTACCCGGCCAGGGCCGGGTCGAAGGCGGTGCCCAGCCAGTGCAGGATGACCGGCTGGTCGGCCTGGCGCAGCAGGTGTCCATAGACCTTGGCGTAGTCCTCGGGGCCGGAGGCGACGGCGGCCAGGGCGCGGGAGGCCATCAGGATGGGTGTGGCACCGGCGCCCTGGACGACGTCGAGCTGCTCCCCGTACGCAGTGATAACGCTTTCCACATCGGCGTGCGAAGGATCGAGCTGATCGGTGCCCACGCCGCAGGCCAGGGCGGCGCCACGCGCGGCGGCCTCCGCCCCCGACCTGCGGATCAGCTCGGCGGTGGCCGCCCAGTCCAGGCCCATGCCGCGCTGGGCGGTGTCCATGGCGTCGGCCACGCCGAGCCCCTGGTCCCACAGGTGATGGCGAAAGGCCAGGGTGGCGTCCCAGTCCAGGCGTGCGGGTGCCCCGGGGGCGTTGGGGGAGAGGGGGTCGGCGACCACGTGGGCCGCCGCGTAGGCGGTGCGCGAGCGCGCGGGGGGCAGCGGGGAGGTGTCGACGGGGGTGCCGACCAGGGTGTGGGGGGAGAGGGCACCGTCGGTGGTGGGTAGCAGGAGTGTGTTCATGCGAGGGTGACCTCGTCCAGTTCGATCGTGCGCCCGGTACGCGCCGACTGCAGTCCGGCCTCGGCCATCTGCATGCCGCGGGCCCCGGAGAGCAGGTCGTGCGGGAAGGGCGTGTCCAGGACCACGTGGCGCAGGAAGTTCTCCCACTGGGCGCGGAAGCCGTTGGGGAACTCGGCGTTGTCGGGCACCGGCTCCCACTGGTCGCGGTAGCGGCCCGGGTCCTCCAGGTCGGGGTTCCACACCGCCTTGGGCGTGGCCGAGCGGTGTTGGGCACGGCAGGAGCGCAGCCCCGCCACGGCGCTGCCGTGGGTGCCGTCGACCTGGAACTCCACGAGCTCGTCGCGCGCCACGCGCACGTTCCAGGAGGAGTTGATCTGGGCGATGACACCGCCGTCCAACTCGAAGATGCCGTAGGCGGAGTCGTCGGCGGTGGCCTCGTAGGGCTCGCCGTTCTCGTCCCAGCGGCGCGGGATGTGGGTGGCCACCTTGGCGGTGACCGCCCGCACCGGACCGAACAGGTGCTCCAGGATGTAGTGCCAGTGCGGGAACATGTCCAGCACCATGCCGCCGCCCTCCTCGGCACGGTAGTTCCAGCTCGGGCGCTGCGCGGGCTGCCAGTCACCCTCGAAGACCCAGTAGCCGAACTCACCGCGCACCGACAGGATCTGCCCGAAGAAGCCGCTCTCGACCAGCCTGCGCAGTTTGATCAGGCCGGGCAGGAACAGCTTGTCCTGGACCACACCGTTGCGCACGCCCGCGTCGCGGGCCAGCTTGGCCAGTTCCAGGGAGGCGCTGAGCGTACTCGCGGTGGGCTTTTCGACGTAGACGTGCTTGCCGGCGGTGATGGCGGCGCGTACGGCGGCCTCGCGGGCGTGCGTGATCTGGGAGTCGAAGTAGATCTTGACGTCGTCGTCGGAGAGCACGGAGTCCAGGTCGGTGGACCACCGCTCGATTCCGTGGAGTTCGGCGATCTCGCGCAGCTTGCGCTCGGAGCGCCCGATCAGGACAGGTTCGGGAATGATCCGGGATCCGTCGGGCAGGCGTACGCCGCCCGCCTCGCGGATGGCCAGGATCGACCGGGTCAGGTGCTGCCGGTATCCCATGCGTCCGGTGACGCCGTTCATCGCGACACCCAGCATGTGATCACCCATAGGTTGTTACCATCCTTCCGTGTGAAAGCGCTTTCCAGCGTACGCCAAACCCACCTTTCGCACCAGAGGGACCCCTGGACCAGCCACGACGCGAGCGGTCCGTACCGGATGCGCGGCAACCACACGCGGTGTCGGCGCGTGGGCCCAGAACCCGGGGACATGCGTGCGCGGATCCGCGTACCCGCTGGTCAGCACGGCTATGCCAGGTCAGGTCAGCAGGGCGCGCAGCCTGGCCGCGTGGCCGTCCAGCTCGCCGCGGCCGGCTTCCTCCCACACCGCCCGGACGGAGAAGGAGTCGCCCGCGAAGCGCGGGAAGACGTGCAGGTGCACATGGAAGACCTCCTGGCCCGCCGCCTCACCGTCGGCCAGGAACAGGTTGACCCCCTCGCAGCGCACACCCCCCGAGTCGGTGCCCCGCGCGGCGGCGCGCAGGGCTCCACCCACCCGCCGGGCCACCCCCCACAACCGCCCGCCCAGCGCGTCGCCGACCTCGCCCAGCCCCACCAGGTGCTCGCACGGCACCACCAGCACGTGCCCCGGTGTGACCGGATACAGGTCCATAAAGGCCAGCACCAGGTCGTCGGCGTAGACGACGCTGCCCTGGGCCCGGCCGTCCCTGATCAGACAGAACACGCAGTCGCTCACCGCAGGACTCCTCCGCCGGGGAGTTCCACCGTGACACGGCACCGCCCGGCCGTCACCCGCTTTTCGGCGAGCGGGCACGCCCGCGCCACCACTCCTAGGTACGCGGCGGCGCCGCACGGGGCCTCCTCCGCGCGGCCCACTCCCCCGCCCTCGGCACCGGCGCCACGCGCACGCGCAAGCACGCCTGAAGATGTCCGGTAAGTGTTCCTTGGGAACTTTGGGGCACTGTGCGAGCCAAGACAAAAGCCACCGAAAGACCCATGGTCGAGCGACACCATGCCCAGCAGGAACGCCCCACGATGCTGACCAGGCCAACTCCTGCTACCGTGCGGATCGCGAACTACGGGATGATTTAGGAGACCTGAACATGGTCCAACAGACTCGCGAGCAGTGGGGGACGCGCGCGGGCTTCCTGATGGCGGCGATCGGATCCGCCGTCGGCCTGGGCAACATCTGGCGATTCCCCTACATCGCCTACGAGAACGGTGGCGGCGCCTTCCTGGTGCCCTACCTCGTCGCCCTGATCACCGCAGGTGTACCGCTGCTGATCCTCGAATACAGCATCGGGCACCGCTACCGCTCCTCCGCGCCGCTGTCCTACCGGCGCATCGCCAGACCCGCCGAGGCCATCGGCTGGTGGCAGGTGGCCATCTGCTTCGTGATCGCGGTCTACTACGGGGCCATCATCGCCTGGAGCTGCGCCTACCTGGTCTTCTCCGTGCGCGAGTCCTGGGGCGACGACCCCAACGCCTTCTTCTTCGGCGACTACCTCCAGATGAGCGAGGCACCGGGCGCGATCTCGGGCTACGTTCCCGGAGTCGCCCTGCCGCTCATCGGCGTGTGGGCCGTGGTGCTGCTGATCCTGGCACTCGGCATCCGCAACGGCATCGAGAAGGCCAACAGGATCTTCATCCCGCTGCTGGTGGTGCTGTTCCTGGTCCTGGTCGTCCAAGCGCTCACCCTCGACGGAGCCGCCACGGGTCTGGACGCGCTGTTCACCCCCGACTGGGGCGCCATGCTCAACGGGAGCGTGTGGGTGGCCGCCTACGGACAGATCTTCTTCTCCCTGTCCATCGGCTTCGCCATCATGGTCACCTACGCCTCCTACCTGCGGCGCAGGACCGACCTGACCGGAACCGCCATCACGGCGGGCTTCGCCAACAGCTCCTTCGAGCTGCTCGCCGGTATCGGCGTGTTCGCCGCCCTGGGCTTCATGGCCACCACCGCCGGCACCGGTGTCGACGAGGTCGCCACCTCCGGCATCGGCCTGGCGTTCGTCGCCTTCCCGCAGATCATCTCCACCCTGCCCTTCGGCGGCGCCCTGTTCGGCGTGCTCTTCTTCGGGTCCCTGACCATCGCGGGCGTCAGCTCGCTGATCAGCATCGTGGAGGTCAACATCTCGGCCGTGCGGGACCGCACCGGCCTGGGCCGCGTCCCGTCCGTGCTGCTGGTCGGCGGCCTCACCGCGCTGGTCTCGATCCTGCTCTTCCCCACACCCGAGGGACTGCACTACCTGGACGTGTTCGACCACTTCATCAACCAGTACGGCATCGCCCTGGCCGCCCTGGTGATGCTGGTCGTGTTCGCGTGGGCCCTGCGCAGGCTGCCCATGTTCCAGAACCACGCCAACGCGGTCTCCACTCTCCGACTCGGCCTGTGGTGGAAGGTCGCCCTGGGCGTCATCACTCCCGTCCTGCTCGGCTTCATGATGTGGGACAGCCTGCGCACGGAGCTGATGGAGAACTACGGGGGCTACCCGTCCGGGTTCCTGCTCACCGCCGGATGGGGCGTGGCCATCGGCGCGATCGTCTTCGGCGTCGTCCTCTCGTTCATCCCGTGGAAGCGGGCTGACGTTCTGGCCGCCCAGGACGCCGAGCAGAGCAGGACCGCAAGCGCCCAGAACACCGACAAGGAGGGGGACCGCTGATGTCCGTCAGCGCGATCGTCATGATGGTCGTCTCCATCGTCCTGCTGTGGGGCGGCCTCGTCGCGGCCATCCTGCACCTGCGCCGCCACCCCGAGGAGCCCGGCTCCGAGTAGTCCCGGGTACCGCGGACACGACGGCAAGGGCCCCGGGTCACCTGAACTGGGCCCCAGATGTTGGACCGGCTAATTGAAGGTTAGGCCGTCAGGGCCTGGGCTCGGTACTCGACCGGGCTCAGGCCCTCGAGGTAGGTATGCACCCGTTCGTTGTTGAACCAGGCGATGT